>CAWFRA010000028.1:0-312349 GCA_963818095.1 uncultured delta proteobacterium | reverse complement strand
GAATCCCGTTCCCTCCTGCTCACTACCGCCCAGGTACGTAGAGTACCTCATGTGCCCCCTGGCGTCGTATACTGTAACGAAGAAGTCGGTTTGGCCTTCGTACTTCGGCTGAAAGGCGTTCATGGTGGGGAACGGTCCCGAGGCGTCAGAACTCGTCTGTCCGACGACGGCGACCCCGCCATCCGGCATGACAGCGACCCCAAGGCCAAGGCTTTGCCGGTTGCCGCCCAGATAGGTGCACCAGAGCAATCGGCCTGCAAAATCGTACTTCGCCACGAAAGCCGACCAGGTACTGTCGGCCGCGGGTTTCGGTTGCCTGGCGTTCAGCACCGGAAGGTCGGAGACTGTTGTGGCGCCGGTGACATAAGTGTTTCCTCCGGTGTCGCTGGCGGCATTCTGGGCGAACGTAAAGGGGTTGGTGGAGGCATCATAGGCTGTCGATCCACCAAGGTAGGTGGAAAAGATCAGATGAGGAGCGGCTGGGACCGATGTTCGGGATTGCGCAAGCGCGGATGAACGGCCATTGCAGAGAATCGCGGCGATCACCAACAGCAGGGAAACAAAGGAATTGCGAACAATTTGTCGGATCATACGCCCTCCTTTTCATGTTACCTTCGTGATTACTAAGCTTTTCGCCCCTCCCGCCACCTTTCCTTGCCCTCACCTCTTTTCGCAGCTTAATAGCTCAATCGGCCGCGATTTGTCAGCTTTCGATGAAGCCAAATTCAGTACCAGTGCCAGGCACCTGCTGATGTAAGCCTCCCTTAAGAGAGCGGTATCCTCAAGCGTGCCTGTCGGAACCACCTCCGCTCCGACTGTAGGCGACAAAGTGGGTAAGGCGTACCTATGTTCTTTCCCTGTCACTTCTCGATGGGCCGTTGTCCCGTGCGCGCGCGCTTTGGCCGGAAAGTAGGATCCTAAGAACAACGTAGGTGCAGGGCTGCTTTTTGTCAACCAGCGGGAGCGGATATGCCGACCTCTTTCTTATGCTCAGACCAATAGTGCTCCTTCATCGGCGAGTGCGATTGCCAAGTACAATCTTCTATTCGCTTAGAGAGTAGAATTTCAGCGGTTACAGGAAGAAATTCCGAGGGTGACGGTTGCGTGCCTTACACGAGGATTGAAACGGTGCCTTGAGATTTTTGTGCAGAGCGCGAAGCGCAAGGACCGGGGCGCGACATCGTACTTTTTGCGTACATTGAACGCGCCGGCGGCGCGACAAAGCCATACGTGAAAAGATCACGACCCCAGCAAGAACAAAGGCGCGTGATTCGACGTAAAGTGCGGCGGGCGGCGCAGCACTATTGGCCTTATCGCCGGGTGCGCCTTGAACTCGCGTTCCAGAAAAGTCCTTACTGCGCGCCTGCCGAAGCCGAGGGGGTGCACGAAATCGGAGTAGATGGACAGGTCGCCTGCATAGAACGGGCGGACATCGAGGCTGCCTGCCTCCTCGCAATTGACCGGCAGGTTAAAGACCGCCAGGTTGAGAAAATCGATTGAGGCGCTGTGGCGGGCCGTAAAATCGAGGGTCTTTCTCGCTGCTTCCGGCCCTTCCGAAGGGGTGCCGAACAAGAGGTAGACGTATGTGCCGATCCCCGCCTGTTTCAAGGCCGACAGGGCCTTTCCCGCAGTCTCTACGCGCGTGCCTTTGCCGAGGGCGTCGAGTAGCTCCTGGTCGCCGGATTCGATTCCGAGCTTGAGCATTACGCAGCCCGCCTGCTTCAGTTGCCGGCAAAAGCCGGGGTCGGCAAGCTCGTCCGTGACGCGGGCAAACCCGTACCACGGGGCAGGGGGCGGCGACGCGATGAGCGCAGCCATGACTGCCGGGCTTACTGCGTTGTCAACGAGATGGATCAGGGCGGGGTTGTACCGGGCCGCAAGGCGGATAAGGTCGGCCGCGGCCTGCGCGGCCGGGCTTTGCGAGAACCGCGTGCCTTGCGCCTTTTCCGGGCAGAAGGAGCAGCGGCGCCAGTAGCAGCCCCTGGAGGCCGCATACGGGAGGATAGGGCCGCTCGCCAGATAGCGTTCCATCGGGAAACCGTCGAATGACGGGCAGCTCCGGGCATCCTCGCGTCCGCGCGCGTCCGCGTCCTTTCCGGCAAGGGAGAGCAGGAAAGGCTCGCCGGGCCCCGGAACCAGATGATCGATCAGGCCCTGAAACGGATTGCGCCAGGCGGGGCTGCTCATCCAGGTGCTTACCAGGCCTCCGCCGATAGCGATTTTCATTCCGGGGAACCGGAGGCGGAGGAAGCCTATCATGGCGAATGCGCAGATTGCCTGGCTCAGGTAGTTGATCGAGAAACCGGCGATTGCGTCCGCGCCCTCGCTTTCGACAAGCCCGGCCAGCCGCTTGCTGAAGTAAGGATAGAATAGATTTTCTTCGTGATGGAGGGCCGCATGGAGCAAGTCTGCGCTCCTGACCGGCGACAGGCCCTCCTGGCTGTAATCGGCGAGGCTCAACCGCGCCCCGGCCGCAGGCGCCTTTTCGATGACGCGGTTCACTTCCGAGACGGCCTTTCGATAGCGCTCGAAGTTTGCGTATCCCCGCCTGCTCCTCAGAAGGACCAGGTTGGCGTCGAGGTGAGACAGGGCGCGCGCCGTCCACGTATCGGCCGGCCCTGCCGGCCCTTTTTCGAGGAGCCAGAGCATCGACTCAAGGGCTGCGTCCACGACGGTGTGCCGCACGCCGCTTTCGGCAAGGGCGCCGCAGATCGCAGCGAGGCCCGCGGGCGGTTCTGACGATTTTGCGACTGGGGGATGGATGAGGATCAAGGGATTAAAGAGGGCGGCCCATGCTTGCGTGGCCGGGCCGCCCGAATTCCTGCTTTTTTATTTGAGGGCCGCTATAACCTGCTTGACGATCTCGTCGCTGCTCAGGGAGCTTATCGACTTCATAATCCCCTCTTTACGGTAGAAATCGATGAGGGGCGCAGTCTTCTCGTTGTACGTTTCGAGCCGCTGCGTGATCGCCTCTTCCGTCTCGTCCGCGCGCTGGACGACCGGCGAGCCGCACTTGAGGCACTTCCCTTCCGCTGACGGGGGCTTGCTCTTCACGTTGTAAATCTCCTGGCAATCGGCGTTGGAGCAGGTCCGCCTGGTGGTGAGGCGGTCGAGGATGACCTCCCTGGGTACCTGGATGTCGATCACGACGTCGAGCTTGATGCCGAGCTTTGCAAGGAGCTTCTTCAGGTCCTCGGCCTGCGGGATGGTGCGCGGGAAGCCGTCCAGGATGAAGCCCTTTTTGGCGTCCGGCTCCTGGAGCCTTGCCTCCATGATGTCCATAATGAGGCTGTCCGGCACGAGCTCTCCCCGCTCCATGTAGCCCTTTGCCTGCTTGCCCAGCTCCGAGCCGGCCTTGACCGCGCCTCGCAGGATGTCGCCGGTCGATATCTGCACGGAGCCGTCATGGGCCGTGAGCAGCTTCGAGATAGTGCCTTTGCCCGCCCCCGGCGCCCCCAACAAAACAATTCTCATATAAGTTCCTCCTTTATGAAATCTATTTGAAAGCGATTGAACGATGCCTTTGCGACAGGATAATGATATATCCAAAGGCTCGGCAATTGCAAGAACGGCGAAAAGTCTTCGGGGCACGCAGCCCCTTTAGAAACTCTTGTTGTTTATGCGCAGTGTAATGTAGAATTTGGCATAAAGGCGTCGGGAGTCGGTCTTCCGTAGTATGGCAGCCCATGGACCTCAAGGAGGGAATTATGAAGACATGGCTGGTCGTAACGCTTGCGGCGGTGTTTATGCTGACGGCAGCGGGTGCGGGTTATGCGGCGTCGAAGGTGAAGATCAGCCGCCGAGACATTCTCCATACAGTCTTCCGACCCGGGCATCAAGCTGTACGTCCGCAACAAGTACCTGTCCGGGGCAAAGATGTTTGCGGGTGAGAAGATCATCCTCTTTGTCCACGGGGCAAGCTACCCGTCCGAGACCATCTTCGACCTCGCGCTTCCGGGCGGCTCCTGGATGGATTACGCTGCATCGCGCGGCTACGACACCTATATGGTGGACATCCGCGGCTACGGCCTGTCAACGCGCCCGCCGGCCATGGACGCCCCGCCGGACCAGAACCCCGCCTTTGCAACTACGGAAGATGCCTGGAAGGATGTCGGCGCAGCCGTCGATTTCATCCTCAAGAGGCGCAATGTCAGCAAGATCAACCTTGTAGGCTGGTCATGGGGCACCACCATCATGGGCGGCTACACGGCCAACAATAACGACAAGGTCGTCAAGCTGGTGCTCTACGCCCCGCTCTGGTGCCTGAAGGAGCCCCCGCCGTTCTCGGGGACGGGCGCATACAGGAGCACCACCAAGGAAATGGCGCGCAAGCGCGCCCTGGCCGGCATACCCGCCGCGAAGGCGGAAGAGGTAAGCCCCCAGGCGTGGTTCGACAAGTGGTGGGATGCCAACCTCGCCTCCGACCCTGTCGGGGCGAAGAAGGACCCGCCTGTAGTGCGGTCGCCCAACGGCGTGCTTCAGGACGTCGTACAGTTCTGGGGCAAGGGCAAGCCGATGTACGACCCGTCCGCGATCAAGGTGCCGACGCTCGTGATCCTTGGCGAATGGGACCAGGATACGCCGCTGTTCATGGCCCAGGAAGTCTTTGCCAGGCTCACCAATGCGCCCTACAAGCGCGAGGAGATACTGCCCGAAGGCACACACATGATCGCTGCCGAGAAGAGCCGGATGGACTTGATCAAGGAAGTCCAGAGATTCCTGGACGAGAGGCGGTAGAGCTAAAACCTGCCTGACTGTACGCACGAACGGGGGCGCAGGGGCCGATAAGGTCCGGCGCCCCTTCCACTTCATGTCACTCCTTACGCCTGCCGGATGATGTCGATAACCGTGCCGTCGCGGTATTCGACGACTGCTACGATCTTTCCATCCTGCCGCACTGCCGGGGGATCGCCTGCGATTTGCCGGGCCGCTTCTTTCAGGTCGTCTATGTCCGTGACCGGCAGGCGCGCGCTTTTCAGCATCTCCAGCAGGTCCGCCCGCAGCGGGTTGACTGCAATGCCCCGGTCGGTGACCAGCACGTCAACGGTCTCCCCCGGCGTAACCACCGTATGCACGCGGTCCCGGACTATGGGTAACCTGCCCCTGGCAAGCTCGGCGACGATCACGGTGAGCTTCGCGCCTGCCGCCGTGTCGCTGTGCCCGCCGGAGCCGCCCCGTATGCATCCGTCCGAGCCGGTCGCTACGTTAACGTTGAAGTCCGTGTCGATCTCCGTTGCGCTGAGGATGACGCAGTCGAGCCGGTTGGCAGCGCAGCCTGCGTTGAAGGGGTTTGCATAGAACCCGGCGCCGATCTCCGCGTGGTCGCTGTTCTGTGCGAGGGAGCGGACCGCCGCCAGATCGAAGTCCTGCACGTCGAGTATTTTGGCGAAGAGGCCCTGCTCGAGCATATCGACCATCCGGCTGGTTATGCCGCCGAGGAGAAAGCTGCCCGTTGCCCGGCTTTCCCGCATCATCTGGCCGATGAAGTGCGCGGCGGCCAGCGACGCCCCGCCCGCCCCTGTCTGGAAAGAGAAGCCGTCCCGGATCAGCCCCGCGCCCCGGATTACGCTCGCGGCCGCCTCCGCCACGGACAGCTTGACCGGGTCGGCCGTCATCATGGTGGTGCCGGAGACAATGCCCTCCGGGTCGCCCACGTCGTCCACCCTGACCACGTAATCGACCCGCGTCTGCGGTATCGATATGGGGGTCAGCGGGTACGGCGCGAGGTACGGCGTGACGGCCACGACGAAGCGCGCATATTCGGCGTCCGGGAAGGAGTAGCCCAGGGAGCCGCACGCCGAAGGGCCGGTGACGCCGTTGATGTTCCCGTAATCGTCCGCTGCGGGGGCTGCGATAAAGGCGACGTCGACGGGCAGGCGGCCGCACTCGATGGCAGCCGCCCGGCCGCCGTGGGTGCGCATTACTACCGGGCGCGGGAAGAGGCCCTGCGAGACGGCCTGCGCTACCGGCCCCGAGATGTAGTTCGTATCGAGGCCGGAGACGACGCCTGCCTTCACGTGTTCGATCATGGGGGCGTGGACGGGGAAGACCGCGCTTAAGGCCACCTTGAGGTCCCGCAAGCCCAGCCGGGCAGCCGCGGCGAGCACGAGGTTTACGACCTTGTCGCCGTTCCTGAAATGGTGATGGAAGGAGAGGGTCATCCCGTCCCGCACCGGTATCCGCCGGAACACCTCTTCGAGGGTTTCGACGACCTTGCGTTCTCCGGGCCGGGCGGCTTTTACCTGCGGCGCATACCGGGTGACGTTTTCAGGGAGCGTGGAGAAAGCGCCGGAGAAAGGCGACGACTACGCCCGTACCCCGCTATCTCATCCGGTATCTCCCGTCTCGCCCCGTCCGCCATATCCGCCGCCCCTTTCGTAAGGCGTTGCCCTGACGGTAATAATTACATCTCAGGGCCGGAAATGTCAACGCGGAAGAGCACTGCGGCCGATGCCTCATTACGCTTGACGTAACGCGTAATGAGGGTTTAAAATGTGCAGTGATTGTGAGCTTCGGGGACAAGAGGACGCGGCAATTTGCCGAAGGGGGCCGAATCAGGGCCGAAAGGGTCGCCCGGTCCAACCGGTGTTGAGATAGTCGATTATCATTGAGGTGAGTTATGGGACGTAGCGCGATACATCCGGGAGAACATCTGGCCGAGCAGCTTGAGGCGTCGGGCCTGAGCGCGGCGGAGGTAGCCCGCCAGATAAAGGTGCCCACGAACCGTATAACGGAAATCCTGAAAGGAAGGCGGGCCATAACAGGCGATACGGCCTTGCGTCTTGGCCACTTTTTCGGGACGACTCCGGATTTCTGGATAAACTTGCAGAAGCTCTATGAGTTGCGCGTCGCCGAAAATAAATCCGGAGAAACAATTAGAGAGCTGCCGACGCTCGCGAAGGGAAAGAAAAGAAGAGGAGAGACCCTTACAGCACCAGCCGGGATAAAGTTCTTACATGAGATGGAGGAGATTATGGACAATGCGGAAAAAGCAAAAGGGATTTTTCTTGAAGGCTTCGCGTGCTCGCAGGCGGTCCTCACCGCTTTTTGCGAGGAATTGGGCATGGACAAAAACACAGCCCTGAAACTTGCCGACGGCTTCGGCGGCGGCATGGGGCGCCTCGGGTACACCTGCGGGGCAGTGACGGGCGCGTTTATGGTCATCAGCCTGAAGTACGGGAGAACGTCCGTTGCGGACGCCGAGGCCAAGCAGAAGACGAACGCGCTGATAAGGGAGTTCGTCAAACGGTTCACGGAGCGTAATAAGACGATTCTCTGCCGTGAGCTTACAGGCTGCGACATCAGCACGGAAGAAGGCTATAAGCAGGCCACCGGGAAGGACGTCTTCAAAACCCTTTGCCCGAAGTTCGTCGCCGACGCAGCGGCGATCCTCGATGAGGTGATGGCATGAAGAAGCGCGCCGACGGGCAGGCGCCGGAGAAGCTGAAGTCGTACGCGGCGGCGGCCCTCAAAAGAGGCATAACCGACGCGCTCGTCATACGGCCATCGACGGTCGTCACCGCGCCGTGGGTCAGAATAAAATGCCAGTTTGGCTGCGGCCTTTACGGAAAAGGCCTCTGCTGCCCGCCGCGCACCCCCGCGCCGGAACAGACGAGGGTGCTGCTCGACTCCTACACCTGGGCGATTCTGCTGCATGTGCATTGGAGCAAGGAGTACAAGACTGTAGACTCGCTTAACGACGTCCTGGTCGATATGGAAAGGACGATATTCCTCGACGGCTTCAGCAAGGCGTTTGCGATGGGAAGCGGACCGTGCAGAAAATGCCCGAAGTGCAACGTCAAGGGCGAATGCCTTCACCCGAACGAGGCCCGGCCTGCAATGGAGGCGTGCGGCATAGACGTCTTCTCAACAGCCCGCGCCCACGGACTTCCCATCCACGTAGTCAGAAATCACGGCGAGGAAAGGGACGTGTACGGGTTGGTGTTGGTGGAGTAAGAAGTACAGGGACGGGGGTATAGCTTAGTGAAGAAGAATGGGGCAGCCGGGGGGACGACTAGCGACAGGCGGTTCAGGGACCTTGTCGAGGCCTTCCTTGAGGCTACCGTCCTTGTCGAGGACGGCCTGATCATCGGCGGCAACGCCAGGCTCTACGAGCTTTTTGCATACGAGGACGGAGAGCTGCGCGGCAGGCCCCTCACGGACATTCTTGCGCCGGACGCGCGCAGCGAGGCGCAGGAGCGCATCAACGACCGCAAAGAGGGACGGTTCGAGAGCGTAGGCCGAAAAAAAGACGGGAGCGAGTTCCCCATAGCCGTCAGCGCCCGCGAGGTGCAGGCCGAAGGCCGCCGGCTGCGGGTATCCTCCATAAGGGACCTGACCGAGCGCAGCAAGGTCGAGCGGCGGTTGCTGGAGCAGCAGAAATACCTGGAGAAGCTGGTCGCGGAGCGGACGGAGGAGCTGCAGAAAAGCGAGAGGAAGTACCGGAATATGTTCCTCAACGCCACCGAGGGCATTTTTCAGATCGCCCCCGGCGGGCGCCCGCTTGAGCCTGAACCCAGCCTTTGCGCGCATCCACGGGTACGAGTCGCCGGAAGAGATGATGGAGCAGGTGACCGACATCGTCGTCCTCCATGTGAATCTCAGCCGCCGCAAGGCTTACATCGGGAGGATGAAGCGGGAAGGCCACGTTCGTGATTTCGAATTAACGGTCCGCCGCAAGGACGGCTCCGTCGCCTGGGTTTCCGTCAATGCTAAAACAGTGCTGAACGACGCTGGAAAGGATCCTGTACCGGGAAGGGACCGTCCAGGACATCACCGAGAGGAAAAGCGCCGAGGAGGCGCTGGAAATCAAGTCGCGGAGTCTCGAAGAGGCGAATACCGCCCTCAAGGTGCTGCTTAAGCACAGGGAGGAGGACAGGCGGGAGCTGGAGGAGAAGTTCCTCCTCAACGTCAAGCAACTGGTGCTGCCTTACGTCGAGAAGCTGAAAAAAAGCAGGCTCGATACGGTACAGCGGACGGAGGTCGATTTCCTGGAAACGAACCTGAGGGAGATATTATCGCCTTTCCTCAACAACGTGAGGGGCGTTCAATTTCACACCGCGCCAGATGGAGATCGTCGCCCTCATAAGGGACGGCAGGACGACGAAGGAGATTGCCGACATCCTCCACGTGGGGAAGGGCGCGGTCGATCTCCAGAGGTTCCTGATAAGAAAGAGGCTGGGCATAAACAAAGACAAGTCGAACCTTCGCTCGTATCTCCTCTCCCTGACATAGGCTACGCCATATCAGTATTATAAAGACACTTATACTTTGATAATATATATCTAATATTTCTTTCTTGCGCCGTTCAGTGCGAAAATTATCTGTCCTTCAACCCGCACGGGTTGAAATGACAAACCCCGGCCAAACCCCCATATTTCTTAGCCGGGACCTTGTGCAACCGGCCCCTTGCCTTTTCCCCAAGGCGAACGGGCCGGTGCTTTTTTTCCGCCTTTTCTGCTAATATATAGGTCATCCAGGAGCGGATTTTGTCCTCACAGGAAAAACGCCTGACGTTCCCTCATTTTACCGTGCTCAAGGCCTCGGCGGGCTCCGGGAAGACGTATGCCCTTGCCCGGCGCTTCGTGCTCTTCCTTCTTTCCGATTCCGTGCGCCAGAACCGGCTGGGTAACCTCCTCGCCATTACCTTCTCGAATAACGCGGCCAGGGAGATGAAGGAGAGGATACTGCTGTTTCTGAAGCAGCTCCACCTGGGAGAGAAAGACGTCCTGGCGGATTTCGGCCGCGACCTCGCCCTGCCGCCTGATGCGATATCGGCGAAGGCGGGCGAGGTGATCGACGAGATCCTCTCGCGCTACAGCGACTTCCAGATAAAGACGATCGACAGCTTCATGACGACCGTCTTCAAGGCGTCGGCCATCGACTTCGGCTACAACCCGGATTTCGAGATACTCATGAACAACTCAGGGCTCATGGGCTATGCCTTCGAGCTTTTTTTGAGGCGGGTCAGGGAAGGGACGGAAGAGGCGCGCCTGATGGAGAAGGTTGTCGATATCATAGCCGAGAACACGGCGGGCGACGCTCCCTACCCGTTCGAGCCGACAGGCGCGATACTCGCCGAGATAGAGGAAATCTACCGGAAGGTCGCCGTCCCGCGGCAAGCCTGTGCAGATGGACGACTACTCGGCCGCCATCGATGCGGCAAGGGGGGAGATCGCCGGCTGCCTGGAGCAGTTGGACGCGCAGATAGAGGCGTCCGGGCCTGACAAGGCACAAGAGCAGCGCCTACCCGAATATACTGAAGGCCGCCAGGGCGGGCAGGTTCGCCGACCTGGTGGGCAGGGGCAGCAAGCTCCCGCCTGTCTGCCTGCCGAAAACGAAAGAAGGGCGCGAGCCTTATCATAGCGCAATCGAGGAATGGGAGCGCGCTCTGCGGCCTCATCACCGATTTCACCAGGCTCTTCGCGTGCAGCTATTATATCCCGTACCTGCGCACTTACGAGGCGTTCAGCGCCATACTCGAGCGGGCCAAGAGGCATGAAGGCAAGATATTCATCGAGGACGTGAACAGCAGGCTCGCGGAATACCTGGACGCGCAGATAGTGCCCGATGTCTATTTCAGGCTGGGCGAGGCGATCTTCCATTACCTTATCGACGAGTTCCAGGACACCTCCCCGATCCAGTGGCGCAACCTCCTGCCGCTGATCGACAACTCCCTCTCCCAGGGGGGGAGCCTCTTCGTAGTGGGGGACACGAAGCAGGCGATTTACGGCTTCAGGGACGCGGACTATACGATCATGAGGGGCCTTGAGACAGGCAACCCCTTCCCGTCCAGCCCCCAGAACGTTGAGGAGCTGCACACGAACTACAGGAGCGACGGGGCCGTCGTCGGCTTCTGCGGAGCACGTCTTCCAGAAAGTGCTGCCGCGCATCGAGGCGTACCGGGAGGCGGCATGCCGACAGCGGCCTGCTTACCTACAGGCAGGAGGCCAAGGGCGGGCGTGAGGCCCGGGGGTACGTCGAGACGTGCATCCTCGACAGGGACGACAGGGCCGCGCCGGAGAGGGAGCACCTTTGCAGCCTGCTCTCGCGGCTTTTCGAAAGGGGTTACCGCCGCTCGGACATTGCGGTGCTCACCCAGCGGAACGACGACGTCGTCAAGGTGACCGCGTGGCTCAACGCGCAGGCCATCCCCTTCGTCTCGTACAGCAGCCTCGACGTGCGGAGGCGCAAGATCACGGGCGAGATCGTCGCACTCCTCGCTTTTTTCGACTCGCCGCCTGGACGGCCTCTCCTTTGCCACGTTCCTTTTGGGGGACGTCATGGCCGCTGCGCTTAAAGCAGGCGCGGCGCGCCACCGGGCAGGCCCTCCACGAGATGGCTTTCAGGAACCGCGCGGGCGACCGTCCCCTTTACAAGCGTTTTCAGGACGAGATGTCCGCCCTCTGGGACCGCTTTTCGACCGGCTTTTCCGGCTCGCCGGCTATCTGCCCCTTTACGACCTGGTCGTGGAGGTCTACCGCGTATTCGACGTCTTCGCCCGCTTCCCATCCGAAGAGGCGGCCCTTTCCCGGATACTCGAAGTGGTGAAGGACCTGGAAGCCGAGGGCGGGGGCCTAAGGCGCTTCCTCGACGCAGCCTTGCTCCCCGATGCAGCGGAGGCCGACTGGAACGTCGCAATACCGGGAGGCGTGGACGCGGTGAAGGTCATGACGGTCCACAAGGCGAAGGGCCTGGGCTTCCCGGTCGTCATACTGCTTCTTTACACCGATAAGAGCAGGGGGTTCCGCTACATCGTCCAGGAGTCGGAAGGCTCGATCGCGCTCCTGCGGCTGACCAAGAACATGCTGGCGCCGATGAGGCGTTCGAAGAGCGCTACCGCATGGAGGAGACGAAGGAGAAGGTCGCGAAGCTCAACAGCCTTTACGTGGCGTTCACCAGGGCGGGCGCAGAGCTGTACGTCATAGCCGTGAAGTACCCGAACGACAAGAGCTTATTCCCCTTCGGTCTTTTGCCCGAAGGCACGGCTGTCTTCGCAAAGGGCCCGCCGGCGCCTCCCGAGAAGGAGGAGCGCAATGAGACAGGCGGCGACGAACGGATCGAGGCCGTGCACCCGGCCGCGCGTTTCGAGGCGCCGTCCGGTCCTGAGGGGCCGATGCGGTACGCAGAGAAGCGGCGCGGCGAGATCGTCCACCGGATATTCTCGCTGATCGACTACATCGACGGCGACGCGGCGGCCAAAGTCGGCGCGGCAGCCGGGAAGGTGCGCAGGGCGGAAGGCGCAGACAGCGTGCCGCAGCCGCTCAAGGACGCCATAAGCGCTTTCTTAAGCGATACGGGTGCAGCGGCCCATTTCGAAAGGCGGCCGGGCAGGCGGGTAATGCTGGAGCAGGAGCTTGCGGATGCAAGGGGCCGGCTGTTCAGGGCGGACAGGGTCGTCATCGACGCAGACCGGATCACCGTAATGGAGTTCAAGACGGGCAGGGAGGACGACTTCGAGGACCACCTGGCCCAGATGCGCAACTACCTGCGCCTGATGAGCGAGATATATAAAGAGAAGCCGGTGGAGGGCGTCATCGCATACGTGGACGCGAAGAAAATGAGGCGGGTCGGGCTATGACGAAAGAAGCAATGATCGAGGCCCGGTACATGGTGCTTCATCCCTCGCAGTCCCTCGCGGAGGAGGCGGCAAGGCAGCTCATTCCGGACGGGCGCGACTTCTCGCGGAACCTCGTCGTCTTTCCGGGGAAAAGGCCCGCCCATTTCCTGCGGAAAATAATCGCCCAAGCCGTCGGGTCGGGTTATATCCCTCCGGCCATCCTGTCGATGGAAGAGCTGATGGACCGCGTCTACGAGAAGATCGACGGAAACGCGACCGGAAAGTTAGAGACCATCGACGCCGATAGCCTTCCTTTTCGACCTCCACAGGTCGATGGAGAAGCCCCTGGGCGGGCGGGAATTCCTAAGTCTGGAGGCGTTTTTCCCGCTCGGCCTGCGCATATACCGGGATATCGAGGAGCTTTTGATAGAAGGCGTAAAGCCTGCCCGCCTGCGCCCGGTCGAGCCGTTGTTTCAGGCGCCCCTGCCGCCGCAGGCGGACGGCGGTCTTCAATCCCTATCGTTCTTCTACGAGAGGTTCTATCGCATCGATAGGGAAGGCGGGCCTTTCTTCGAGGTCGCAGCGCTACGCTGCCGTCTCGTCCTCGATCGGCCGCGGCCTACTGCCCTACGAGCGCATCGTCTTCGCGGGGTTCTACGCCCTGACGGAAAGCGAAAGGCGGCTCTTCAAGGAGCTTATGTCGTGGGATCACGTCTGCTTTCTTTTTACCGAGGGGCCCGGCCTTGCCGAAAAACTTGCAACCGTGGGCATTGTCTGGCAGCCTTCAACGCCTGATAGTGACGGCAGGGAAGACGGCATACATTTCTATAAGAGCGCCGACGTCCACGGGCAGGCCTTCGCGCTCGCCTCGGTGCTGAAGGGGGCAGACGGAAGGGCAGGCGGCCGCCCGGGGACGATCTTTCCACTGTCATCGTCCTGCCTTCCGCTGAAACGCTTTTCCCCGTGCTTCACCATGCCCTGCCCTTTGCCGGCGAGAGCTACAACGTCTCCCTCGGTTATCCGCTCGACCGCACGCCTGCATGGGGCTTCCTCGTCAGCCTCATGCAGGTCGTCTCTTCGATGGATGAGGGGCGCGTCTACATACCGGACTACCTCGGCTTCGCGCTCCACCCTTACACGAAAAACATCTACATGGAGGGAAGGACCGACGTCACGAGGATCATGTTCCACGCGCTGGAAGAAACCCTTCTTGCGGACAGGACGAAGAGTTTCGCGTCCCTCGAAGAGATAGAAGGGCTGGCCGGCGTTTTTACACCGCATCCGAGAGGCTTGCAGCCGCAGGGGAGCCGGTGGGGGCCGACCTCCTTGCCCGCCACCTCTCTGCGATCCACGATGCGTCCGTCCGGCAGGCGTGCGCGTTCGACAATATCGCCGACTTCGCGGAGAGGATGGCACGCATCCTGACCTTCATTTACGACCGCAGCTCGGCCCGCCTGCACCCGTACTTTCATCCATTCGTCGAATCGCTCCTGAACGAGCTGGATGGTTTGCGCAAATCGCGCATCAGGGACCTTGCTTTCAGCGAGAGGAACAGCTACTTCCATTTCTTCAGGAGATACATCGCCCACAGCATCACGCCTTTCGAGGGCACGCCGCTCCGGGGGGTGCAGGTGCTCGGCTTCCTGGAGACGAGGGCCTTAACGTTCGAGCGCGTCTGCGTGCTCGACGTGAACGAAGACGTGCTGCCCGACACGCGCAAGGAAGAGACGCTGCTGCCCTTCAAGGTAAGGCAGGTGCTCAAGCTGCCCACATATATCGACAGGGACATGCTGAGCGCCTATTATTTCGACACGCTCGTGAAGGGCGCGGGCGAGGTGCACCTCTTTTTCGTAGAGAACGACAGGAAGGAAAAGAGCAGGTTCGTGGAACGGCTGCTCTGGGAAAGGCAGAAAAAGGACGGGTCGGCGACGGGCAGGCACGTCAGGACGTGTGGCGCCAGGATGAGCCTGGAAAACGCGCTGCCCCGGCCCGTAGAGAAGACCGCCGCGATGGCCGCCTTTCTTCAGGCCCGGCCCTACGACGCGACCTCCCTCGACGCATACCTCAAATGCCCGCTCCGTTTCTATTACAGGTACGTCCTCGACCTGGAGCGGAAGGAAGGTGCTTCCTCCGACATAGAGAGGATGGACATAGGCAGGCTCGTCCACGACATCCTCTTCCAATATTTCGGAAACAGGACCGGCCGGCTGCTCACGGCCGCCGACATAGATACGGGCGAGATGCGCGCCGTTGCGTCCCGCGTATTCGAGAAATCCTACGGGCCGTCGCCCATCGGCCCCGCTTACCTTCTGAAGCGGCAGGTGTTGAGCCGGATGGAGGCGTTCCTTATCCGTTACCAGGCGGCCATGGTCAATGAGATGCCCGTCGTAGTGCACGGGCTCGAGCGGCGCATGACCGCGGAATTGTCAGGTTTTCGGCTCAAGGGGATCATCGACAGGACAGAGACGAGGGGCGGACGGCTCTGTATAATCGACTACAAGATATCCTCATCGGCGAAGCGCCTCGCCGTCGATTTCGGCCGCCTCGACCCGGACAACAGGGCGGGATATGCCGATGCGGCCGGGAGCCTTCAACTGCCTTTCTACCTCCTGCTGTACGGGGCGCAGGGCGCACAGCCTGACGCGGGCGTGGCGGTGGGCGGCGTGCCCGACGCGCTATTTTTGCTCCTCGGAAGGACGTTCATCGACGAAAAGACCGAGGCGCCCCTTTTCGGCGATGACGAGGAGAAGGCGGCAGATAATGCAAAAGCCCGTGAAGTGATCCTGCGCCTGATGAGGGAGATTGCAGACGAGAAGGCGCCCTTCAGCCCCGAATACAGGGCGAAGGACGCCTGCCTTTTCTGCGACTACAGGTATCTCTGCGGCACCCAGTGGCAGGCGTCATAGACAACCGGCTGAAAGACGCCTGCATGCACGCCGCCTTAGTACGCTCCTATACTGCCGGCTCCGCTTTCTTTTCAACCGTAACGGCCTTGCCCCTGCCCTTGCCGGCTACCACGTCCGACAGCTCGATGCCTTTCGTCTCCGGACTATAGAGCAGGCTGCAGAACGTGATGATAGCGCCGACCGTCAGTATTACGGCAGGGGAGAGCCACATATCCTGCCCCTCTATCGACCTTATGTAAGGGATGTTATGGGCATACCAGACATACAGGCTGAAGCCTGCGCCGATCAGAGCGCCCGCCGAGTAGCCGAAGCCGACGCCGACGGCCCGCCTCCTGGTGGGGAAACGTTCCGATAGGTAAGCAGGCACGATGCCCCATGCGAGCTTGAGCATTGCCGCCATAACCGTGCCCAGTATGGCGAGCACGATGTTGTGGGCTACGGCCGCGTTATAAAGCACATAATAGACGGGAATGCCAAAGACGACGAGGAAGACGCAATACCACATGGTGAGCGACTTCCTTCCCGTGCGGTCGGAAAGCCATCCGTAGAAGTTGTAGCCCAGGAAGGCCATAAAGAGCGCGAAGCCGTAGATAAGGCTGTACGTAGTCGGATCGAAGCCGCGCCCGCCCAAGGTGAGTATGTTCGGCAGGAACCCGTAAACCGAGTAGTCGGTAAGGAAGAGGCCCGTCATGAAAATGAAGACCTGGAGGAAGTCCCAGAGCGCCGGAGGCTTAAATAGACTGAAGAAGGGCGCCTTTTCCACGTCGCCCCTCGCCTTGGCCTTTTCGAACTCGGGCGATTCCGGCAGCATCCGCCTGATATAGAGCGCCAGGAGCACGGGGACGATGCCGGTCATGAAAGCGATGCGCCAGCCGTAGGAAGACATGGCGGCCTTCCCGGCGAAAATGGAGATGAAGGCGAATACCAGAGAAGCCAGCACGTAGCCTAGGGGGAAGCCGGACTGAACGAAGCCGCCGATTGCCCCGCGCTTCTTGGAAGGGGCATGCTCTATGGCGAACGTGTGGCCGACCGCGTACTCGCCGCCGAAGAAGCAGCCCATGATGAAGCGAAGGACGCAGAAAAGGACGTACGACCAGACGCCTATCTGCGCATAGGTAGGGAGGAAGCCGGCGATGCCCGACATGACGCCGACGCCGGCTATTGTCATGACGAGCAGGCGCCTACGCCCTATCTTGTCCGCGTAATGGCCGAAAATTGCCGAGCCGACGGGCCTTGCGGCCATCGTGATCGAATAGGTGAAGACGACGGTGATGTACTGCCAGGCCTCGCTCCCTTTCGGGGACGCGAAGACCTTCACGAGGATAGGCGCCATAACGAGGACCAGGGCCATGTCGTAGGCATCGAGCATGAAGCCGAGGAACTGGGAGACCATCGCCATCTTCGTGTCTTTACTGAGCTTGATCTTTTCCGCGCACATAATTCCCCCCCCTTGTTTTAGCGCATCGTCGAAAAATTATTGCAGACTTTCGCCTCCGTTGAGCGCGTTTGACGAAACGGGCAATAGGCCGGTCGTTCAGGTGTTTATCGACCGCAGCAGCCGGACCGTTGAGGGCCGGCCGTTACCCGTGGCAGTGTCGCCGGTATCGCACGCACTATTCGAGCAAAGGCGTTGTTTCGCCGTTCTCTTTTGTTTCCATTGCCTGCACGCGCTCCGTCTCCCGCAGCTTGATGCGGATCAGCACTATCAGCACGATGATGCCGATCCAGAAAAAGGCCAGGTTGACGTATATCGCGGAGCGGTCGTAGGCCGACGGCGGAAGCAGGCTGATCTGTTCGGCAGCCGCAGGACCGGCTGTGGTGGACAGGAAAGCTGCGATGAGGGAAAGGAGTCTTTTCATTAAGCGCTCCTTCATGTCACATAGCCCACTATCGTCATGACGATGAAGTAGACCAGGTAGGCGATGCCGATTGCCGTAAACAGCGGGCTGCGCTCTTCCAGCGCCGGACTTCCTGTCGAAGAAGGGCAGCAGGAAGAAGAAAAGGATCCCGAGGCTTATAAGGACTATGGCGATAGTCTCGCCGTTCATGCCGGCGATTGTGCCGGGGAATAACTTAAGCGTCTGGAAGAGGAAGAGGAAATACCATTCCGGCTTCACGCCCTCGGGCGGCGGCGCGAGCGGGTCGGCTTTTTTGGCGATCTCCGGCGGCAGCAGCGTGGCCAGGGTGACGATGACGCCGAGGGCGACGAGCCAGATAATGAAGTCCCGGTAGAGTATATTCGGGAAGAAGGGGACCTGTTTCAGGTCCTTGCCCCGCTGCGACAGGGGCACGCTCATCCCGTGGAACTGGACCAGGAGAAGGTGAAAGCCCGCTATGGCGAGCACGAGCAAGGGCAGCAGGCAGACGTGGAAGGCGTAGAAGCGGGTGAGCGTCTCTCCGGTCACGTCGATGCCGCCACGCAGGAATGCCTTTATCCATCCTCCGAAGATCGGCAGGTTGCCCGCGCCTCCTGTTGCCACGCGCACCGCGGCGAAGGCCCGCTCGTCCCACAGGAGGAAATAGCCGGACAGGCCGAAGAAGATGGAGATGCCGAGGAGGCAAAAGCCGGATATCCAGAGCAGCTCCCTCGGCTTCCTGTACGATTTAAGGAGCAATGTGGCGAACACGTGGACGAACATGACGAATATCGCGGCCTGCGCGCCCCAGTGGTGGAGGGAGCGGAAAAACCACCCCATGTTGAGCTTCGTCACGATCTCGATGATGCTCTCGTGGGCCTTCTCGAAATAGGGCACGTAATAAAAGGCCAGGGCGATGCCTGTGAGGAACTGGACGATAAAGAGGAAAAGGACGGCGCCGCCCGTGTAGTACCATATCTCCCGGCCGTGGACAGGCACGAGCTTGTGGCGTGGCGATCTCGCGCATCTCATCCGCCACGTCGTAGCGCTCGGTGATCCAGCCCTTAAGCCTTGGGAAGCTCAACCTTTACCCCTTTCCTGTAAACGATCAGCTTCTCATCCTCCACCCTGTAATCGAAAAATTCGAGCGGCTTGGGCGGAGGGCCGTCAATGTTTTTCCCGTTCTCGTCGAACCACCCCTTATGGCAGGGGCAGTAAAATTTCCTGTCCTCCGGCCTATAGACGATGTTGCACTCCATGTGCGAGCAGACGCCCTTCAGCGCCACCAGCTTGTTGTCCGCCTTCTTGAGGAAGAGGCCGACTTTGCCGCCCCAGGCGAAGGGCTTCGTCGAGTTGGCCGGGATGTTCAGAAAGTCTTCGGGCCTGAGGACGACGAAGTCCGGCTCCTTCCCCAGCGTCGGGAACGCGAACCTGTAACAGGCATACAAGCTGCCGAACGCGAAGGAGGCGAGCCAGCCGCCTAAAAGCGTATTAAGGAAAGTCCTGCGCGTCACAAAAGAATAATCAATCTTCATTGCCGCCGCCCGCGCCGAAGAGCCGCTTAAGCCTGTATTTTACGAGCCTCTTTCGCAGGCCGACGATGCCGTCCGTCGGCCGCACCTCTTTGGGGCACGCGTCGATGCACCGGAAGAGCGTATCGCACCCCCAGACGCCCGTCTGCGAGTCTACCGACCGGAGGAAAGCGTCGGGCCTCTCGTCGCGGGAGTCGAGCATGAACCTCTGGAGCTTGGCGAGCGCGGCGGGCCCCAGGTAGTCAGGCTCGCGCCGCAGCGCCTCGCACGCGCCGTAGCAGCATGCGCAGAGCACGCAGTTGACGAACTGGTCGATCCGCTGCCTGTCTTCCTCGCTCTGGAAGATCTCCTTATCCGGGTCGGCGCTTTTCCTTATCATGAAAGGCTTGATCCGCTCGTACGCCTCCCAGAAGGGGGCCATATCGACGACGAGGTCCTTGATGATCTCGGAAATTAGGCAGGGGCTCCAGCGTAAGCTCCAGCTTGCCTGCGGACGCCACGGCCACCTGCGTCCTGCACGCAAGGCCGGGCTTCCCGTTGATGATCATTGCGCACGAGCCGCACGTGGCCGCCCTGCACGACGAGCGGAAAGCCAGCGTGCCGTCGATCTCGTCGCTGTATCCGGTTAAGGACCGTAAGGACCGTCAGGCCGGGGATCACCCGAACGCGGTAGGACGAGAAGGCGGGCTTCGCCTCCGGCGTCTTCGCGTCGTACCGCAGTACCCTGAACGTGTAGATATCGCTTGCCGCGTCCGTCAATAGGTCCTCTCCATCGGCTGGTACCTGGTGATAACGGGCGGCCTGTACGAGATGGACAGCTCCCCGTCAGCGCCCTTTGTCGCAAGCGTGTGCTTGAGCCAATCCTCGTCGTTCCTCTTCGTGAAATCGCGCCTGTAATGGGCGCCCCTGCTTTCTTCGCGCAAAAGCGCCCCGAGCGCGGTAGCGTGGGCCACCTCGATCATCGACTCAAGCTCGAGGGCGCCGATAAGCTCGTAGTTCATGTGGAGGGCCGAGGACGTAAGCCTTACGTGCTTGTATCTTTCCTTGATCGCCAGCACCTTTTGAAGGCCCGTCTCAAGCTCGGCCCTGGTCCTGAATATGCCGACGTATTTGTCCATCGTCTTCCGCAGCTCTTCGAGACTGCGAAGGGTTTTTCGCTCCCTTCGTCCGACAGCTTGCGGATCTTCTTCTCCATCTCCTCTTTTTTCCGGCTGACGGCTGCCTCGCGGGGCGCCATCGCGCCTGCGCTGAGGTATTCGTCGATGCTGCCCGCGCAGATTTTGCCGAAGACGATGGTGTCGAGAAGCGAGTTGCCGCCCAGCCTGTTCCCGCCGTGGACGCTCACGCAGGCGCACTCGCCTGCTGCATAAAAGCCTTTGAGCACCGTTTCGCCGGCCTCGTTCGTATCGATGCCGCCCATCGAGTAGTGCTGGCACGGCATGATGGGGATCGGCTCGTTGATGGGATCGACCCCCGCGAAATCGATCGATATTCGCCGTATGCCGGGGAGCCTTTCGAGTATCTTCTTCGCGCCGAGGTGGCGCAGGTCGAGGTGGACGTATTTGCCAAGCTCGTTCTCAAAGGCGTTGCCCGTCTCGATCTCCGTCTGGATGCTCCTCGACACGATATCGCGCGGGGCAAGCTCCATGGCCTTCGGCACGTACCGCTGCATGAAGCGCTCGCCCTTGTTATTGACGAGGTAAGCGCCCTCGCCCCGGCAGGCCTCGGACATGAGGATGTTGCTGCCCAGGAGCGTGGTCGGATGGAACTGGACGAACTCCATGTCCTTCATCGAGCACGCCCGCAGCATATGCCATACCGATGCCGCTGCCGTTGTTGATCAGGGCGTTGGTCGAGTGGAAGTAAATCCGGCCGTAGCCGCCCGTGGCGAAAAGCGTCGCCTTCGCCATGATGGGGATAACCTCGCCTTTGACCTGATCGATAAGGACTACGCCGTGGCAGGCGCCTTCCTCCGCCACCAGGCCGATGGCTACGTATTCGTAATAGACCTTGACGCCCCTCGCTACCGCCCTCTCGTAAAGCGTGTTGAGGAGCACGTGGCCCGTCAGGTCCGCGGAGAAGCAGGTCCTCGGGAAGCCTGCCCCGCCGAACGGGCGCTGGGCTATCGTGCCGTCCGGGAAGCGGCTGAAGGGGCAGCCCCAATGCTCCATCTCGTAGACGATGTTGATCGCTTCCTTGCACATGATCTCGACCGCGTCCTGGTCGGCGAGGTAATCGCTCCCCTTGATCGTGTCGAAGGTGTGCTTTTCCCACGTGTCGTCTTTGCCGTCCGGATTGTTTGCGAGGGCTGCGTTGATGCCCCCCTGGGCCGCAATGGAATGGGACCTTATGGGATGCACCTTGGATACGAGGGCCACGTCGTACTTGTCGCAAAGGCCGACCGCTGCGCGCAATCCGGCCAAACCGCCCCCGACGATAATCACATCATGTTGGACCATGTTAAGCTACTTTGGCGTAGAGCAGTATCAGAGCTGCCGAAATGATGCACCCGAGCACGTTCGACAGCCAGAAAAGCTGCTTTTCCTTTTTGTAGCCGAAATCTATCGCTATGGTTCTCAGACCGTAAAGGCTGTGAAAGGTGAAGAGCACGAGTATAAGGATATCGACGACCGGGTTCCTGTGGATGCCAAGGGCCCAGTCGGGCTTCTTGTCCTTCGTATAAAGGAAATAAGCGGAGAAAATCTTCAGGCTGAAAAGGATAAGGAGCGCTACCCCGCTTGTCCGGTGGAATAGCCAGATAAACATATGCATCCTTGATAACATTGCGGAGAACGTTGTCAAGGATTTTTTTGCGAAATTTTTGCCTGGCTTCGCTCGTCGGGCAGGGGATACCCCTCGCAGGCGTTCCGCTTTCCGCGAGCGCCTACGGCGACTTAGCAGAAATTACGCCGTCCGCCGGGGGCTTGCGGGGATGGACGCCGGGGAAGTGGCGCGCCAGCTCCTGCGCCGCATTTGCGGATGACGGCGCAAAGTGCGTCGAAGGCGCGGTCTTCCTTGATGCCGTTGCTACCTCCCTGGCCAGGGAGGTCCCAGACATGGGCGCGCGATCTTGCCGTGGATGCCCCTGTCCGCCAGAATCCAGACCTTCCTCTCCAGCACCGAGATGAATATCAATATGCCCGTCTGCTCGTCCGTCATGTGGACGCCCTTCTGGAAAAATGCGTAAACCGCCCTTTCCTTGACCGCCTCGTTGACCCTCCTGCGCGTCAAAAGCGCCAGCTTGAGGTGTGGATGCCTCTTGAAAAGGATCAGGAAAGGCACGAGAAATATGACCGTCACGGGGATGTAGAACCAGACGGAGGTAAGACCCAAAGCAACGGAGAGGGCGAGCGCAGCCAGCGCGGCAAGGGAGAAGACCCCGACAAGCTCGGCCTCGCGGTAGGGGTCGCTCTCTTCAACGAGCATGACGATGATCTCGCCCCGCGTGGAGCGCTCAGCGGCCTCACTGCCTCGCGCGGATCTTCTCCTTTGCGCGTCGCTGAAAAGCATTTTGCGCGTTGATCTTCATCCTGAGTCCCCTTATTCAGGCCCCCGGCGGCCTTCGCCCGGCCTACCAGTCCCCTGACGCGCCGCCGCCGCCGAAATCGCCGCCGCCGCCGGATAAGCCGTCGGAATCCCCCCGCCGGAGCCGACCGCCTCCGCCCCATCCGCCGCCGAAAAACGCCCCGACAGAAAAAACCCCGTCAAAAAGCCGCCGCATCCATCGTCTCCGCCGCCCGGGCCGCCCCCTCCTGCCGTTCTTCTTTCCTGTCCCCCAGAAAAGACGGCATGGACAAGCAGGCCCGCAATAACCCCGACGAGGGCAATGCCGCCGAGTATGGGCAGCCCGAGCGCGGGGAAGGAGAGCTTTGCAATCGCCGGCAGCCCGAGCGCCCCCACTACGGCGCCGGATATCCAGGAAAGTGCGCCGGCGAAGATAAGGGCGACGAACAGGAAAATAAGGAGGGTGAAGATCGGCATTCCCCTTTGCCCGGCGGCCGGCACGCGCGGCTTCGCTGCATACTCGCCCCGCGCCGCCTCCATGATGCTCCTTACCCCGGCCATGACGCCGCCGTCGTAATCGTCCGCTTTGAACCTGGGTATAACTGACGTCCCTTACGATCCGGCCGGCGACAAGGTCCGTCAGCCTGCCTTCGAGGCCGCGTCCCACCTCGATCCTTACCTTACGGTCGTCCCTCGCCACCAGGAAGATCACGCCGTTGTCAATGTCCTTGCGGCCTATCTTCCAGCTTTCGGCGACCTTTATGGAGAAGTCTTCCAGGTCCTCCCCCTGGAGGCTCGGTATCGTCAGCACCACGATCTGCGTCGAATCGCTCGTCTCGAACTGCTTAAGCTCCCGCTCCAGGGCCTTGAGCCGCCGCAGGCGACATCATGCGGGCGTAATCGTTTACGTGGGCGCTTAGCTGCGGGACGGGCAGGGCGCCCGCCGGCACGGCTAAGGCCGCGAATATAAGGATTGCCGCCAGAATAAAAAGGAGCGCGGCTGTCCGTCCTCTTCATGGTATACCTAGAATTTGACCTTGGGTGCGGTCTTTGCCCCCTCGTCCGCCTTGAAAGGCTCTTTTCTCGTCAGATGGAGGAGCAGCGAGTTGGTCAGGGAGTTGGGGAAGGTCCTGATGCTGACGTTGAACTCTTGCACGGCCCTGTTGTACCTCACCCTGGCCACGTTTATCCGGTTCTCCGTTCCTTCGAGCTGGTTCTGCAAGTCCATGAAATTCTGGTTTGCCTTGAGGTTAGGATACTGCTCGGAGACGACGAGCAGC
Source organism: uncultured delta proteobacterium (assembly GCA_963818095.1). Taxonomy (GTDB): domain Bacteria; phylum Desulfobacterota; class Syntrophorhabdia; order Syntrophorhabdales; family WCHB1-27; genus CAWEPK01. The sequence continues at coordinate 288,712 of CAWFRA010000028.1, read as the reverse complement.
CTGCGACAGGGCCGAGCCGAGCTGCGACTGTGCCTGCTGGAAGTGCGCCATCTCTTCGGGCTTGCCGAGCATCTCCTTCGACACCTGGACGGACCCCACCTTCGCGCGGGCCTCCGTTACCGCCTTCAACGTCTCGCTCTCGTGTTTTGCGTATCCCTTTACGATCTCGACGAGGTTCGGGACGAGGTCCGCCCGGCGCTGGTATGCCGCCTCTACATCCCCCCACGCAGCGAAAACGGCCTCTTCTTTGGCTTGCATCTCGTTATAGCCGCACCCGTAAAGCCCTGACAGCATGACCGCCAGGAGCAGAAAGGGTACTAATTTTCTCATGCTCCCTCCGCAAAATATTTTGTGCAATTATAGCAAACATAGTGGGGGATTACCACCGAAAGAACACGGGGTTCAAGGCTGGCGATTTTGGAAGTCTTCCGGACCGCGAAGGACCGAATAAAAACGGCCGGAAAAAAGGGGGATACCGGCCGTTCCGGTCCCCCTCATCAGGGAACCGGCTTGCGATATCGGGAATATATCGTAAAATACCGGCCGGACGGCGAGGTTTACGACAGGCCGGCGCCCCTGTCATAAGACAGAAAGCTCAAGACGGAGGCCCGGAGCACCCGGACCGACCTGTTCAGCTTGATGCTTTCCATCAGGCCCATCTCGCACCACCGATAGACCGTCTTGGCCGAAACGCCCAGAAACGCCGCCACCTCTCCCGGTTTCAGGAGCCTCCTGTTGGGTATCTCCTGGAGCATCATTTCTTCGATTCCTTCTACCATTCGTTTCCCCCTTGCAGAAACGTATGCCTGGTCCTCACAGTGGTGAAGACCTTCCATGTTTATATATGTATAGACTCGGCGATATGCAAAATTCTTCCCAGGATCGGAAGAAATTATGAAGAAATGTTGCCCGGACGCCCGGAAGGCGTTATCTAACCTTCCGGGATAGCGCCATTCCGTCATGCGTACGGTTTCCCGAAACGCTCAAGATAAGCTATTTCTTTCATGGGCTTACGGGGCGTTGTGCGCGAGACGGGAGTGAAATAACCGAGGGGGGTGAGGGCAACTACGGTATATCCCGACGGGACTTCCAGAATTTCTTCCGCTTTGCGCGAATCGAAGGCGCCGACGTGGCATGTGCCGAGACCCAGGTTCCAGGCTGCAAGGACCACGTGCTCCATGGCGATGCCTGCGTCGTACATGAACCAGTCGCCTTTGTCCGTGGCAGGGCCGCTTTTGAACATGCCCGCGGACCCCAGAAGCGAAGCCAGGCATATGACCGCCGGTGCTTCGGCTATCGCTTTGCGGCAGGGGTTCGTCGGCCCGAGGGTCTCGGAGAGCATTTGCCTCGTGTTCGCGTCCTTCACGACGATGAACCGCCAGGTTTGCGTATTGGCCCACGACGGGGCGAGCCGGGCGGCTTCGAGGACTTCCAGGATAAGGGCGTCGGGGACGGGCTCCTGCGAAAACGCCCTGATACTCCTTCTTTCTTTGATCGCGGTCGTCAGTTCCATATTGTCACCCCTCCAAAGTTTGCGAAAAGCGCCGTCGCCGGCCTGGCAAAAACGGCCTTTGCGCTGGTCAGGCTTGCGAAAAATCCATTATATGAACGGCGCATTTCCTTGTCAAGAATAACGCCGCTTTTGGGGCGCTGCTGCACTACGGGGCGGCCGACCGGTAGTTAAGTGGGCAAACCGCTCTTATATTTTTGAGATAAGCGCATAGACATCGGTCCGGCGGGCCGGGCGCGTGCAGCGGAGGAAAGCAATCTATGAGAACGGCCGGCTCCTGGGCGGTAGGTCTGTGGCGGCGTTTACTGGCGTTCCATATGTCTCATCCGGGGGCAGCCCTGGCCGTCTGGCTGTCCCTCGCAGTCCTTTCGATGGCCTACGCTTACTTCTGCCTCAAGTTCGAGCCGAGCCAGAAGGCGCTCATCTCCCAGCACAACCGGCTCATCCAGAGGCTCCGCGTGGCCGACCGGTTTTCGCAGCTCGACGCGTTTATCGTCGCGGTCGAGAACCGCGATACTCCGAGATCCATCGCATTCGCCAACGCCCTCGCCGGCCGCCTCAAGGCGGACCAAAAACACTTCGCCCAGGTCTTCTACCGGATCGAACCCGGCTCCCTCCGGCCGTGGGCCTTGCGCTACCTGAGCGAAAAGGACCTCCATTCGCTTGTCGGCGCGCTGCGCGAGCACCGGGAGTTCCTTAGCCGCGTCAGTGCATCGCCCGGCCTGTCTACGTTTCTGGAGGCGATCAACGACGAGATAGCGTCGAGGATGGTAGGCGAGCTCTTTACCGGGTTCCTGTCCGGAGGCGCGCGCCCGGACAAGGCGGCCTCGCTGGACCTGAGCTTCCTTGTCCGTACGCTCGGGGATACGCAAAGCGCGACAGAAGGCTCCTTCGCGTTCGCCTCTCCCCTGGCCAGGCTGTTCGACACGGGCATGACAAACTCGTCCAACGAGGGATACTTCTTTACGGAGGGTAAGAAGTACCTCCTCATCTCGGTCACGCCCACCGGGCTGTCGAAAAACCAGGAAGAGAAGCAGGCCCTGCAAGCGCTGAGAGAGAACATCCGGGGCCTGAAGAAGCAGTTCCCTGACATCGACGCCGGCGTGACCGGCGAGAAGGCCCTCGACCAGGCCGAAATGACGATGGCCACGCGGGACGTCGGCGTCGCCACGGCCCTCTCCATTGCCGCCCTGGCCCTCCTGTTGCTTATTTTCTGGCGTAGCGTGAAGCGGCCGATGATGGAAATGATAGTCCTGGCCATCTCCCTCTGCCTGACCCTCGGCCTGGCCACATTAACGATCGGCCATCTGAACCTCCTTTCCGTCACGTTCGCCCCCATGCTCCTCGGTCTCGGCATAAACTACGGCATCCACTGGTTTGCCCGCTACGAAGAAGAGCGGACGCACTCCAGGGTCCCGGTGCGGGCCGTTCTCCGCTCCACCATGGACAAGGTCGGGGGTGCGATCCTCCTGGCCGGCCTGTGCGCCGCCCTTTCCTTCCTTCCCCTTGTGCTGACGTGGTTCAAAGGCCTCTCGGAGCTTGGCATTATCTGCGGGATGGGGATGGCGGTCACGACCGTCGCCACCCTTTGTCTGCTGCCCGTGCTCATCACCCTGATGGACCGGTTTAACATCGGCGCAGGAAGGCGGTTCATTCCGGAGGAGGTGCGCCCGCTGTTTGCGACAGGCAAAGCAAGGTCGGTCTTTTTGCTCGGCTTTGCGGCAGCCAGCGGCGGCCTCTGCTTGTGGGCGGCCGCACACACGGGGTTCGACCTCAATATGCTGCACCTGCAATCGCAGAACGCGGAGCCGGTCATCTGGGAAAAGAAGCTCATAGGGGCATCCGGCTACGCGAGCATTTACGGTGTCCTGTTCGCCCATTCCTTTGCGGAGATCGATGAGAAGACGAGTGCGCTCAAGCGGCTCCCGACTGTCTCCAGGGTAACGAGCATCAAAGATATGCTCCCACCCGACCAGGAGCGGAAGGCCCGCATTATAGGCGAGATGAAGCCTATCCTTGGCGACTTGAGGCCCATCCCCGTGCCTGCGGGTCCCGTAGACCTTAAGCGGCTCGACGACGTGCTGTCCCGCATCGCGTTCAAGATGGCCGGCAGGCCCGAGATCCCTGCCGGCAGCCACATCGGGCGGCAGATGGCCGAGGTGAGGTCGCTGATCGATACGATCAGGCGGCAGATGGCGTCGGTCCCGCGTGCGGTGCTCCTCGACCGGCTCAAAAGACTGGAGGTAACGATAACGCAGAGACCTCAACGATATGACCTCGCTGGTCCGGGAGAACATAGAAGCGGGGCCGATGGAGATCAGGGAGCTGCCGCCGCCTCTAGTGGCCAGGTTCGTGGGCAATGACAGCCTTTACCTGATACGCGTTTTTCCCAGGGGGGACGTCTGGGACCCGCGCTTTCTCCACAGGTTCGTCAGCGACCTCCGGTCGGTGGACCCTGACGCGACGGGCGACCCGGTGACGCTTTCCGTCTTCACGCGCGCCTTTCGCGACGCCTGCATCAAGGGGGCCATTTACGCAGTCCTGGCCGTCATCCTGCTTTCTCCTGATTACGCTCCGCAGCCTGACATCTACCGCAGCGGCGCTCATGCCCTTCGCCCTCGGGGCGCTGTGGACGTTCGGCCTGATGCGCCTTATCGGCATCGAGCTTAACCTGGCCAATAGCATCTTCCTGCCGCTCGTCGTCGGCGCGGGCGTCGAATACGGCATCATCATCATACAGCGGTGGAGGCAGAGCCGCGACCCGGCCCGTTTCGGCCTGCCCTCGACTACGGGCATGGGCGTCGTACTGGCCGGTCTCACTACGACCGTAGGTTTCGCGAGCCTTATCATATCGAGCCACCAGGGCATCCGCAGCCTGGGGCTGCTGACGACGATCGGGAGCCTGAGCGTCGTTGCTGCGGCGGTCGTTTTTCTGCCGCCGCTGTTGCTGATTATAAGTAGTGCGGGGAGTAAGAAGAAAAAGTGAGCGGGGGGCCGGAGGGACCGGGCATGCCCGGTCCGTTATGCACGACCATTCGTTGACATTCGACAGCCTTCATGTTAAACAACAGGACCATGTCCCACCTCATTAAACCATTCAAAGGACTGCTTTATAACCGGAAGGACGCAGGGAAGATAGCGGCGAGGGTCTGCCCGCCGTACGACATCATACCGGATGCCCGCCCTTACTACGAGCTTGACCCGGAAAACGCCATCCGCCTGGAGGTGCCCCAGGCCGGCCCTGGCGGGGACCAGTACGAGGCCGCCGGCCAGACGCTCGGGAGCTGGCTTTCGCAAGGCGTCCTTTCATACGACGACCGGGAATCGATCTATGTTTACGACCAGGAATTCGCCATTGGCGGAAAGACGCTGACAAGAAGGGGCTTTATACCCCTTGTCCGCCTCCAGCCGGGCGATATACTGACCCACGAAGAGACGCGCAAGCACGCGCGGGAGGACAGGAAGCGCCTCATCGGGCGGCTCGGCACGTTCACGAGCCTCGTCTTCTCGATGTACGAAGACCGGTCGAAGGCAATCGAAAAATTAATCGATGCAACGCCGAAAGAGCTTCTTTATGACTTTACGGACGAGCTGTCGATCAAAAACAGGTTCTACCGCATATCAGACCCGGCCGCAATCGGCGCGCTCGCCTTGGCCATGCAGGAGAAGAAGCTCTACATAGCCGACGGCCATCACAGGCTGAGCGTAGCGAAGGAACTCGGTCTGCCCTACGTCGCCATGTACCTGACGGACATGTACTCGGACGGCATCGCTATACTGCCCTATCACCGGGTAGTAAAGCCCGAAGGAGGCATGGCCCCTGCCCGCGTCCTCGATGTGCTCTCGCCCTGGTTCGACGTCTCCCGCGAGGAATATGCGCCGGGCGCAGCCACGCAGCGGCTCATCGAAGAGATATCGTCCGCATCCGTCCTCTCTTTCCTTCTCTATTTCAAAGGGGAAAAGGGGCTTTTCAAGATGACGCAGAAGAAGGCCATCGACTTCGACCCGGACAGCAACCCTGCCGTCCGCAACCTTAAGGTCAGTGTAGTCCACAGGGGCGTCCTGAAGCACCTGCTGGGCACGGGCGACGACGCCATCTCTTATTTCAACGACGCAGACGAGGCGGCCGGACTCGTGGACGCAAGCGAGAGCGATTTCGCGGTCCTTGTCCCGGCCACGTCGGCGGAGGAAGTGAAAACTATTGCCGACAACGGCCTCTTCATGCCCCCGAAATCGACCTATTTCTATCCTAAGATACTCACCGGTCTCGTGCTCTATAAGTATGCGTGATCCGGCCGGGCCTGGCGAGACGCTGGACGTATTCTGCAATGACAGGATACGGCTCATCCAGAAAAAGGAGGGGTACCGCCTTTCCATCGACCCGTTCCTGCTCGCCAACTTCCTCCGTCTGAAAGCAGACGAAACTCTTTTGGACATAGGCGCAGGCTGTGGTATCATACCGATATACCTTTCGAGTAAAGGGTGTGCGAACAGGCTTGTCGGGATAGAGGTCCAGGAGGAGCTCTACGAGCTTTCGCTGAGGAACAAGGCATTGAACGGGTGTGCGAACGTAGAGTTCCTGAAAGGCGATGTGAGGGCGGCCGGATTGCCCGCGTGCGGTTTCGACGTCGTTGTTTCGAACCCTCCTTACGTTAAGGCGGGGACCGGCAGGACAAGCCCCGGCAAATCGCGCCTGATCGCCCGTCACGAGTCGGTGCTCGACTTGCGGTCGCTGCTCGATGCGGCAGCGCATTTGCTCAGGACGCACGGCAGGCTCTGCCTCATCTACCCGGCGCGGAGGCTGGCCGAGCTGATCGGGGCCGCGCAGGGCGCGGGCCTCGAACCGAAGAGACTGAGGCCTGTTTATTCCAGACCGGGTACTGCTGCGGTGCTCTCTCTGGTCGAATGCCTGAAGGGGGCAGGGAAGGGCGTGTCGGTGGAGCGTCCACTTTATGTTTACGAGAACGATGATTATACGGAAGAAGTAAAAAGATACTATGATCGAATTTAAGGCAAGCGGATGCGCGGCGCCGAGAGGAAAGGCTCCACGGGCTTTGCTCGTGGAGGGGGCGTTGCGCCCCAAGGTGAGAAGGGCTGCATGGAAGATGTTGTACAACTCATAAAAGAAGACCTGGAGAAACTCGAATCATCCATCGAGAAGCTCCTTACGACCCGGATCCCCTTCATACAGGAGGTCGTGCACCACATAGTCAAATCGGGCGGGAAGAGGATAAGGCCCATGCTGGTAATCCTGTCCGCGCGGATGTGCGGGTGCCGCAACAACGACCACCTCCCCTATGCTGCGATAGTAGAGTTCATCCATACGGCAACGTTGCTCCACGACGACGTCGTAGACAACGCAGAAACCAGGAGGGGCAGGGCTACGGCCAACACGGTGTGGGGGAACGAGCCGAGCGTCCTGGTCGGCGATTTCCTTTTTACCAAGTCGTTCGACCTGATGGTGTCGCATCAAAACGAAGAGATACTGCGCGTCATGTCGAAGGCGACGACCGACCTTGCCGAGGGCGAGATTATGGAGCTGCTCAAGACGTCGGACGCGATGACGAGCGAGCAGGAATACTACGAGGTGATCGAGCGCAAGACCGCAACGCTGCTGTCGGCCGCCTGCGAGGTAGGCGCGCTGCTGGGCGGCGTCGCGCAGGGGCCGCGCTTTGCCCTTCGGGACTACGGATACCACGTGGGGATGGCCTTTCAGCTTACCGACGACCTTCTCGATTACACGTCGAGCGGCACCACCCTCGGGAAGGACGCGGGCAGGGACTTCAAGGAAGGAAAAGTGACGCTGCCCCTTATACACGCCCTTGCGGCGGCGACGGATGAAGAAAAAAGCGCGATACGGGCGAACCTTGCGAAGGCGAGGACTACGCGAAAGGACTTCCGCGAGGTGAAGGGCATCATCAAAAAGTACGGCGGCCTGGAATACGCGGCGTCAGTCTCGAAGGGGCATATAGACGAGGCGAAGGCGCTGCTCGGTATTTTTCCCACCTCGCCGTACAAAAAAGCGCTCCTCGACCTGGCGGACCACATACTCGAAAGAGAGTCATAGGACGTTAAGGCCGTGCGTTGTTCCCGCTGTGGCTGTAACCTTTTTTCCAGCGATTACGACTTGTCGGCGAGAGGCCGAAGGATGAAAGGAGGTACGAAGGCCATGACCCGTATCCTGCTTTTTTGCCTGGTCCTTGTCCCGCTGTTTGCCTTCCCGCAGGCGCTTTTCGCTTTCAAGCAGGAAGACATGAATAAGCTGTCCTCTACGAAACAATGTCCGTTCTGCGACCTGACCGGTGCGGAGCTTCCCGGCGCCGACCTCTCGAAGGGCAGGCTGCCGGGGGTCAGGCTCTCCGGTGCGGACCTTTCACTCGCAAATTTGTCGGAAACGAACCTGCGGAACGCAGTCATGAGCAAGGCCAACCTCAAGAACGCGAACCTGTCGAAGGCCGACCTGACGGGTGCGGACCTCTCCAATGCAGACCTCACCAATGCCTCTCTGGAGAATGCGAAACTTGCCGGGACCGAGTTGTCGGGGGCCAAATTGACGGGCGCGGACCTGTCGGGGGCCAACCTGTCGGGTGCATACTGGACGGACGGGAGGAGGTGCGGGGAGGGGTCGGTCGGGGAGTGCAAGAAAGATTCGGGCGGCCAGGGCAAGCGGCCCGGCGGCGGGCGGGGCGGACGCGGCGGAGGTATGTCCGGCGGGCCCGGCAGCGGCCCTGCCGGCGGATACCAGATGCGGTGATTACGCTGGTCCCCGGCGGCAATAAAACGAGCGTAGCGAAGTGCCGAGCGGGGAGACGCCATCCGGCTGATGCCGGTGTAGGTGGTGTTGAACCCGATTACTGCCGGAGCGAGCGCCGAGCGTGGCAGTAATAAAGCAAGCGAAGCGCCGCGCCGAGCAGGGAGGCTCCATGCGGCTTTGCCGCTGGAGGGGGCGCTGAGCCCCAATAATGATCGCGCGCTTTGTCCATACCTTGAAAACAGGGGGGACCGATGGCCATCGTAAAAGATGAAACAATGGAGAATGATGCCATCCGGACAGGGGCCGCTATGATGGCGCTTGCCATGCGGACTGCGCCGAAGACGCGGGGAACGGACTCCCTCAAGACCGCCGTTGTCTCAGGGGACGACCTCGAAGCCCTGGCGGCGGCGATGGAAAAGAAGGGCGGGGAAAAATCGACCGAGCTGCCGATTTTCAGGAGAGACGCGGGCAGCGTGCGGAAGGCAGCGGCCGTCCTGCTGGTCGGGGTCAACAGGGACCCGAAAAAAATAGAGATGCCTTTCAACTGCGGGGCCTGCGGCTACGGGACATGCCGAGGGTTTGAGGCGGCCGGACCCAGGCAGGGGGAGGACTTTACGGGTCCGACGTGCGTTTTTCAGGCGATCGACATCGGGGTCGCACTTGGCTCTGCCGTAAAACTGGCCGCTGAGATGGGCATCGACAACCGGATCATGTACACGGCCGGGGCCGCAGCAAAGGCCCTGGGGCTTCTCGATTCGGACGTCATCATAGCGATCCCCCTGTCCGCAACCGGGAAAAACCCGTTCTTCGACAGGGGCTAAAGCCATGGCGGCTTTTGCCGCGAAGGCCGCCGGTTTAAGGCCTCGCCGGCTAACGTCCCTGCTGGGGCGGCTGCGTCTGAAGCGGCACGTATCCGACACCCGGCGGGTTGTATGTGTTTGTCCCCACGACTTCATTGGTGCCCGGTTTCCGCCAGTAGTAGGGGGTGTTCTGTGTCGATGCATTCAGCTTCTCGCCCGTGGACGGGTCGTAGAGGTCTACGGCGCCCCTTCTGGCGTTCGAGCCGTTGCGCATCGCCTCGTCTACGCCTTTCTGCCTGTTCTCCCATGACTTTATCGTAGGCGTATTGTCCAGAGGATTGTTCTTCGGCCGGATGACCGTGTCGTTGCCGTTCGCCTGGGCCGCGTTCGTCAGGACGATGCTCTTCGCGATCTTCGGCATGAAGGAGCGGGCTTGCTCAAAGCCGGCGCCCGCGGCCTGATAGCCGACCACCATCGCGTCGTTCATCCCGCCATAGTTGGCAACGCCGGACTTGATGACGGCCGTCATCGGCATACCGTGGGACGTGAACGAGACGGTCGCCTCGATGAACTGCCAGACCTGGTAGGACATGCGCTGGGCCGGGAGCTGCTTCGATGAGATGATGCGCACGTTCGTGCAGCCGGTGCTCGCGAGCATCCACCGGAGAAAGTCAATGGGTGTCCTGCTGCCTCTCGACCTGACGAGGTTCGCCAGAAAGGCGGAGTACTTGCCGTCGGCGGACGTAAGGGTGACGCCCGCGTTCGTCTCGCTGACGCGCCAGCCTGAAGGGGCCGACCACTTGAAGTATCGCCCTTGTTGTGGCTCAAGCCGGGGCGAGCCCTGCGCGAAAGCCGCCTGCCGGGGCGGACAAACGAGCGAAAGGGCGATCAGCGCCGCTGCCAGTGCGGCCGCCCCGCCCCTTGACCGTGCCGTGAAGCGCTGCCGTGATGTCGTCATGCTGCCACCTCTCTTCTTCCGGACGGCCGGTGTCCGGGAATCGTACTTTTACCGGGTATACTATAAGCGAAAGCAGCGGCGTAAATCGAGCAAAAAGGGTGAGGGTATGGGTGGGAAGGACAGGGCGGCGGCAGCAGTGGGGTGTATGGCGGCCGGATTATGTGTTGGGATATCGATGCCGGGGAGCGGGGCCGTGAATACGGGCTGACCGCCCCCCGCATCGGGCTATTTCTTACGTGTCTTGAGAACCTCCTCGCAAGAAGGCATGTAGTCCTTCGAAGGGATGACGACTATGTCGTTCGCGACAAGGAAGTCCTTGAACTTAGGACTCTTACCTACGACGCCCCACATCATCGGCACCTGGAGCTGGTGGTCGCAGGCGCGCATTTCCAGCTTGCCGACCGGGCTGTCGATCACGAGGCCCTCCATCGCAGTCACGAACTTCTCCGTATCGAATGACCCCGCCTTCTCATAGGCCTTTTCGATCAGACGGCCCGCCGAGTAGCCGAAAAGGGCGAACATCTGCGGGTATCTTCCATAGGTCTTTCTGAAATTGTTAACGTATTCCGTGTTCGCGGGCGTCTCGGGATAGTAAAAGAGGTACGGCGCGGTCCCGTAGATACCCGCAGGGCCGTCCAGTCCGAGAGGACCGAGTATGCCGTAGTCGATCACCGTATGCTGGTAAACAGGGACCTTCGAGATCAATCCCGTGGCCTTCGCCGCCTTCGCAAAGGTTATCATGCTGGCCCCGCCTGTTGCCGCTATGAGAAAATCGGGCTTCGCGGTCATGACCTGCGTAATATACGGTGTGAAATCTGCCTCGCCGACCTTCCACCAGGTCTGCCCTATAAGCTGGACGTCCGGACGCGCTTTTTTCAGGTTCTGCCAGATGGAGTCTGCGATCGAGTGGCCGTATTCGTAGTCGTCCCCTGCAATCCAGTATTTGACGTAGGGCTTTTTCGCCAGCGCCACGGCTGCCGCTCTGCCCGCCATCAGCGTGCTTTCAGCCAGGGTGAAGATGTAGCGGTGCCCTTTCTCCCCGGTCAGTTTCTCGCTTCTCGAATTCGAGCAGATGAAGGGGATTTTTTCCTTTCTGGCGTAATCCGATATGGCCAGGGCCGTAGAGCTGCTTATGGTGCCCATCAGGATATCGACCTTCTCTTTCATGACCAGCTCTTTGGCCATGCTCAGCCCTATGTCCGCCCGGAACTTTTCGTCACGCGTTAAGAACTCGATCTTCTTTCCCTTGATGCCGCCCTTTGCATTGATCTCGGCAACCACCATCTTGAACCCGTCGAGGACGTCCTGGCTCATGGTGGCGGCCGGGCCGGAGTACGTATCGACGATGCCCACCTTGATCGTGTTTCCCGCATACGATGAATGAGAAAAGAGGAAGGGACACAGGCCGGCCGCAAGCGCTAGAACAAAGACCAGTTTCTTCATGGCAGACTCCTTTATCTATAGGTTATTTTCCCAAATCCAAAGGTTATGCGCTCAATGCATGATGTGCTTGCCGCAGCTTACCACAAGGGTCTCGCCGGTTATGCCGCTCGCCTCGTCCGATGCCAGAAAAACCGCTGCGGCGGCCACCTCTGCCGCCTCCACGAACCTTCCAAGCGAGCAGTCGGCGGTCATCGACCCCATGACGTCCTCGTACGCAAGGCCCAGCGCCTTCGCTTTGTCCCGGGCCACGTTCTCTACGCGCTCTCCCCGGACCCTTCCCGGGCTGATGCAGTTGACCCGGACGCCATACGGCCCGGCCTCTATCGCTATTGTTTCAGTAAGGGCTATAATTGCCCGCTTAGTGACCGCGTAAGGGCTTCTCATCGGAAAACCCGACCTGCCTCCTTCGGAGCTGATATTGATGATTACGCCTTGCCGGGCGGCCGTCATCGGCTTCAGCGCCTCCTTCAGGCAGAGCATCGGGCCCGTGAGGTTTATCGCGATCACTTCGTTCCAGGTTTCGAGGTCGATATCCGTCAGGTTGGCAGTCGGTCCCCCGACGGCTGCGTTGTTCACCAGTATATCGATTTTGCGGTACTTCTCGATGGTATATGTCACCATGCGCCCGATCTGGTCCGGGCGGACCATGTCGGTCTGCACGCAGTCGGCTGCGCCTCCGGCGGCTTTTATCTCAGCGGCAGTCGCCTCCATGCTTGCCGTGTCCCTGGCGGCCATTACGACGACCGCCCCTTCCTTGGCGAAGGCGAGTGAGATAGCCTTGCCTATGCCTTTGCCGCCGCCGGTGACAATCGCCACTTTATGCTTGAGTTTCAAAACACCACCCCCTGGGCAGTAAAGCAAAACCCGTTCCCCGGTCCTTCGCCGCCAGGCCGCTGCCGGCCGCTATTTCTGATGCTCCTTCAGGTAGTCCTGAGCAAATTTGAGCACCTGATCGCCGGGCAGTCCTTTTTCCTTCGTCATCTTTACGTAATCGTCGAGTACGGGCTGGACGGCCTTCTTCCAGCGCTCCCCTTCTTCTTTTGACAGAGGAATAGTCTTGTTCCCCCTTTTCATCGCGAACTCTTTTCCTTCTTTGTCAACCTCGTCCCAGGTATATGCCACTTTGTCTACCCATTCCTGGTCCAGCCCATCCACGATCTTCTGAAGGTCGGGAGGCAGGGATTCCCACACCTTCTTATTCATGACGACGAACAACCCGCTCGACATGGCGCTGGGATACGACTCGGTGGTGTACTTCACTACTTCGCCCAATTTCCATCCGTCCAGGGCCTCGTAGGGAAAGAAGCCGCCGTCCGCCACTCCCTTGGACAGGGAATCGTAGACGTCGCTGATGGGCATACCCACAGGAGCGGCGCCCAGGGCCCGGGCAGGCGCGACCTGGAGCCCGCTCGCACGTATCTTCATCCCTTTGATGTCTTCCAGCTTCGAGACGGGTTTTTTGGCCATGTGAAGCAGGGCGGGACCGATCCCGTGCAGGTAGAGGACCTTTACCTCATCCAGCTCTTTCGGCCTGAATTTCCTGTAGTACTCGTTAAAGAGCTTTGTCGCTACACGAGAGTTCGGGTAACCGAGGGGATGGTCGGTGAACTCGCTTAACGGGAACCTGCCCCTGCTATAGCCCAGGGTGCCCATCCCGATAGCGGCTATCCCCTTGGCGACGCTGTCATAAATCATATGCGCAGGCGTCAGTGTGGAGCCATGAAAAGAGGTGACCTTGATCCTTCCGCCCGTCCTTTTCTCCAGCTCTTTGCACCACTGCTCCGCGAGGACGGCCTGTTTGTGGGTAGCAGGGAAGTAATCCGCGTAATTGAGGGTGAACGTCTTCTGCGAAGCGGCGCGGGCAGGCGATGTGAAAACGACGGCGAGCGCCAGCGCGACGACAACGGCCGTAAATTTTGCCTGACCTTTCATCTGGGTCCTCCTTGTTCGGCCTGACATGTTTTTTTGCACGCGATCACTTGTAAAAAAGACTCGGCACGTACGTGGCGAGCTGCGGGAAGATGAATAAAAGGGCCCCGCAGAACACCAGCGCGATAAGGAACGGATAAACACCCTTATAGACAACCCCTATCGGGACTTTGGTAATATTCTTGACGACGAAGACATTGATCGCGACAGGCGGGATCACGACGCCGATCATGACCGTGACCGCTATCATCATGCCGAACCACAAGGGATCGTAGCCGAGCTTCAGCACCGCGGGGTAGAAGACGGGGGTCGCCAGGATCATAAAGGCGAGATCGTCGATAAACGACCCGCCCAGCAGGTAGATCAGCGTGATAAAGAGCATTATCACCGCCCGGTTGACGGGCAGCAGGACCACCCAGTCGGACACCATCATCGGTATCTTTGTCACTGCGAGAAAATGGCCCAGGACGGCAGAGCCGGCGAGCAGCAGAAGGACCATCGTGGCAGTCACAATGCTCTCCATCACCGATTGGGCCATTTTCTTCAGGTCGATGTCCTTCTTAGCGAAGGAGAGCACGATTACGGCGAACGTCCCTACGCTGCCCGCTTCGGTCGGCGTGAAGAAACCCTTCAGAAGCCCGACGATGATTACCAGGAAAATGACGACGGGCCAGATGACCTCGGGCAGGGACGCGAACCTCGCCTTCCAGGAGAACTTCTCTCCCACCGGCCCGACCGACGGATCGATTTTGCACCACCCCACGATAATAAGGATGAAAAGAAACGCGATCAGCAGCCCGGGTACGATGCCGGCAATGAACAGCTTTCCTATGGATTGCTGGGTGATTACTCCGAAGATGATCAGGACGACGCTCGGCGGGAGAAGGATGCCGAGTGTCCCGACGGTGGCGACGATGCCTGTCGACAGCTTCTTGCTGTAACCGAACCGGTCCATCTCGGGGACCGCGACACTGGCGAACGTGACTGCCGTTGCAACGGTCGAGCCGGAAATAGCCTTGAAGATGGTGGCCCCGGCAACGGTGGCGATGGCGAGGCCGCCGGGGATATGGCCGACGAACTTGTGCGCCGTATCGTAGAGCCTTCGCGCTATCCCTGCATTGAATGCGACCTGGCCCATCAGGATAAAGAGAGGCACCACCGTGAGGCCGTATGACTCGAAGGTATCGAAGACGTCTTTCGCCGTCATGTTGTAAGCGGCTTCAAAGGAAACGAGGTAGCCGAACCCGAAAAACCCGACAAGGATCATGGCGAAAGCAAGCTCGATCCCGGTCAGGAAGAATAGCAGCAGGATGACAAGACCGATGACCCCGACGAGGACTTCGCTCATTTCTCGCCTCCCAGGAAGGCCTGGCAAATCTCGGCTATGTTGGCCATGCACTGAATGAAGAACCCGAGGGCCAGCCCGAAGACAACGGGGTAGTACGATAACTGGAGGGTCTGTGAGCCTTCGTGCTTATCGTAATAGTCGAACCCCAGTTTTATCAGGTGCCAGGCGATCATAAAACAGATGCCCACGCAGATCGCGCGGGTGGATACATTAAAGACCTTCTGCCATTTTTTCGAAAGGCTCTGGAAGAGCACGTCAACCAGGATGTGTCCCTTCTTCATTGTCGTGTAAGGGATGGATAGACCGATGACGAGGGCCCCGCCGAGGGCCACAATATCATACACGCCCGACATGGGCTTCCCGATGCAGCGCATGAAGACGTCGAATACGGTGATGAGCATAAGGGAAACAAGAATGACACCGCCCACTCCGCCCATCCACCCGCTAAGGCGGAGCGTCAGGGCAACGAACCGTCTCATAATACCTCCTGTCTTATGCTATGATGCCGTTCTTCATCCGGTCGAATGCAATGCGCTTGATGTCCTTTCTTGAATCCGCCAGGTGGCGCTTTATGGCTGTCTCCACGCCGTTCTTATCTTTTTCCCTGAGACACGCCAATATTGCGCGGTGCCCCTTGATGGCCCGGAATTTTGAATCGAGGGAGTACTGAGCCTGCATCCTGTAAAGACGCAACCGCTGCCGAAGCGTGGCCCAGATATCGAGGAGCGTCTTTATGCCCGCAGCCTTGACTATGGCTTCATCGAACGCCGCGTCATAGTGATGGAAGGAGCCCGGCCTGTCCTCTCTGGCGGCCTTCTCCGATTGCCTGATGACCTCCTCTAAAAGGACAAGATAGGCGTGGTCTTTGTTTTCCATAGCCTTGCGGGCGGCCAAAGGATCGAGGACGGCCCTGATCTCGTGAATCTCCACGGCTTCTTCCCAGGTGATGCGCCGCACGCGGTAGCCCACCCTGGGAAACGATTCCAGGAAACCTTCCATTTCCAGCACATGCATAGCTTCCCTGACAGGCGTTCTCGAAACCTTGAGCTCTTCGGCCAGCCGTCCCTCGAGGAGGCGGGAGCCGGGAGGTATCCCACCGGAAAGGATTTGCTGCTTAACCCTTTCGTATACTTCGCCCCTGATAAGCGTGGGGTTCTCTATGACAAAATCTTTCAGGTGCCCGGTCATGCCCTCTCCTGGGGTTCTGCTTTGTTTAGAGGAACGTTTACCTTTGTACCCTACGGTATTCAGTACCTCAGTGCATTTCCCTTTGTCAAGATAAAAGATAGGAGAAACGCGCTTTGCGCGACGCGCGGGACAGGGAGCAAAAGGCGGGCGCACCGGGTGGATGAGGGGTATTTAATGGCCCTGTCTTGACAAGCCCCCGGGCGACGCTTAAACTTTTTTGGAGGATTGTTTTGGATCAGGGAGCGCCCATGAAGACAGAGGAACGCCATAATTACCACGCGACCGTGGCCAGTCGCATTCCGGGGCGCATTCGCGTGCGGCTCGACTCCCACGCCCGCCACAGCCACGCGCTGCAGAAGATCAAGGAGCACCTCGAGGCGCAGGCCGGTGTGAGCGACGTGCAGGTCAACCACACGACGGGGAGCGTAACCGTCAGGTACGACAAGCAGAAGATGCACGAGGCGGGGGTGTTCGATGCCCTGCGCGACATCGATGTCCTCGTTTCATACGTGGCAGGCGAAGCAGGCGGCGTTAGCGGCCCGGATGGGAACTGCCGCAGCCTGGCGGAGGCCATTAACGACCTCAACCGGCGCTTGCACGTTGCGGGTGTCCCCGTCGACCTGAGGCTTTTGACGCCCCTTGCCTTCCTGGGGGCGGGGGTCTGGTCGATTCTCAAAGGGGGGCTGGGCCTGGAGAAAATTCCGGGGATATTTTTCGTCTGGCTCGCCCTCGACGCCTTCGTCAAGCTGCACCCTCAGGTTGCGCCGAAGACCGCAGACCATCCCGCGTAGACCCGTCTCGCAGCCATGTCCCAGAACGGGCCGGGCATTCCCGGCCCCTACGGCAGCCGGAGGACCGTGAAGGCGAGCCAGCTTATGATCGAACCGACCACCGACATCGAAAGGCCCCAGATAAGCATGTTCCTGAAGAGCTTCGGCTTGTCCGCGCTAGGCCCCGCGTTTGCGATGAAGACTGCGCCTATGGTGGAGAGGGGCTCAAGTCCACGAGGAACCCGCAGACTATTATGGACGATATCAGCGCGATGAGGTCCGTGCCGCCGACGAGTTTGAGGAGGTTCGGCGCCATAGGCAGGAAGGCCGGCAATATCACGCCCGTAGTGCTCGCGTACGCGGAGACGATCCCCGCCCAGAAGCCGGCGACCATCGTGACCGTATAGGAGTTCGACATCGCCGCCATCATCTCGGCGAAAAGCTTGAGGCCCCCGACCTTGCTCATCAATTCTACGAGGACCGTCACTCCCGTGACCATAAGTATCGTGCCCCACGGCATGCCCTTGATGGCCTTGCCCTCGTCCACCGTCCTAAAGAGGGACAGAATCGCGCCTATGATAAAGGCGCCGAAACCTATGTCCACCTTGAAGAATATCGCCCCTACGATAAGCACGCCGATGCCGCTATCGTCGCGATCTGGGACCCCGTAAAGCGTTCGACCGCGATGTTTTTCAGCGTCTCCTGCTGCCCCTTGTCCCTGTTGCGTAAAAGCTTTATCCCGCCGAACAGGACATAGGCCAGGAGCGAGACTGCCGACTGGCACAGGAGCATGTTCATCCAGAGCGTTACGGTGACCCCCGTTATGCCCATATTCTTCAATATGGCCGTTGCGATGATGCCAGGCGGCGCGATGGGGGACATCGACCCGGCGAGGGCGCCGTTGCCTACGACGAGGGCCATGAGAAGGGGCGAGATGCCTACCTGCTCGGCGAGTATCATGGCGGGTCCTGCCAGCAGGGCGGACACGGTGATCTGGCCCGGCCCCATCGAAGAGAGGCCGAAGGCGAGGAAGAAGAGGACGACGGGCAGAAGGGCAATGTTCCCCCGGACCGCCTTCACCGCGTACTTGGATATCTTCTCAAGCGTACCGTTGGTCTGGGCGATGGAGAAGAGATACGTGGTGCCTGCCAGCAGTATAAAGAGATTCGTCGGATAACCTTTGACGATCTCGACGATTTTCAGCCCGCCCAGGTAATAGCCGACGATGAGGGACAAGCCGATGGCGAGGGTGCCGATGTTGAGCGACGTGAAGCAGCTTACGACGATTGCGATCAACAGGGCGATCAGGGACATCATGGGTACGCTCATTTTAGCCTTCCTCCTCTCTCCTTTTCCTTTACCATGGCCTGCCTCGCACGTTTCCTTTGCGGGCTCTCTTCCTGCCTGTATGCCGCCGCGAGAAGCGCGACGGGCGTCACTGCCTTCCTTCCCGTCCCCTGCAAGATCTGCATGGAGCAGGCGCCGCAGCTTGTCACCACCTCGTCTACTTTTGAGTCCTTGATCTCCTTGAAGAGCCTTTGCCGATAGCCATGGAAAGATCGTAATTCTTCTTCTTGAGCCCGAATGTCCCCGCTATGCCGCAGCACTGGTCGCTGTACACCTTGACGTCCACGCCGGGGATAAGCCGTAATAGATCGACAGGCTGTCTGGTTATGCCTAGTGCCCGGAGGTGGCAGGGGTTATGATAGCCTACCTTGAGGTCCAGCCCGCCGAGGTGCGTGTCGAGCTCTCCCCTCCTGTGCAGGCTGATGAGGAAATCGTGGATCTCGTTACAGTTCCGGCCTGCCTTTAAGCCTCTTCCGACGCTTCGACCAGCGGATATTCCATCTTGACCGCAAGGGCGCAGCTCGGCTCGCTGAAGACTACGGGTATCCCTTCCCGGCAAGTCCGGCGAGCATGCGGACATTGAAGCGGACGTCCTCGCTTACGGCGTTTATTGCGCCCGAGCTTGAGCCTGGCGACGCCGCAGCACCGGAAATCGGGCAGCATTACCTCGAAGCCGTTCCTTTCCAGCACTTCGACAGTCGCGAGCCCGTCGCCTTCCGGGTCGTTGAAGTTCGAGTAGCAGCTTAAGAAATAGGCGACCTTCTTGCCGCCGGTCCGCCGGGGGCGCTCCTCCATCCACTTCCGCAGGGTTTTCCTCTGGAACGGCGGCAGGCGGCGCCTCCTGTCGAGGCCCGTGAACAGCTCGATCCCCCAGCGCAGAGGCGCGAGTCCGCCCGCTGCGTTCGCGAGGGGCGCGAAGGCGCTTCCCGTCTCACAGAGAAAGCGCGTGTTGCCCATGATCTTCCTTGAAAGGGGCTCGCCCTGCCGCTCTGCCGCGAGGGCGCGCCCGGAAAGGGCTATCCAGGGGACGTCGGAGCCGGAAGGGCAGTCCGTCAGGCACCGCTTGCAGTTGACGCACGAATCGAGCACCTCCCTGAACCTGGGGGATGAGACGATCTTCTCGTCCAGGGTGCCCGCGAGGTATTCCCTTATCAGGCTTGCCTTCGCCCTGCCCATGACCCATTCTTCCATCACTTCCATGGCGATAGGGCAGTAAGAGCGGCACTTCCCGCAGCCGGAGCACGCCTCGACCGCGTCCCTGACCGACTGCCTGCCGACGACATCCACCGGTACACCTTTATCCTTTTTGAACTTCAGGAAACGGGGCAGCGGGTTCTCATCCCCTCCTATAATCGAGCCGGGGTTGAGGATCGAATCCGGGTCGAGGAGCGTCTTTATCTCCCTGAATGCCGGATAGAGGCGTGGATACTGGCGCTTCGTATAGTAGGTCCGCAAGCGTCCGTCCCCGTGCTCGCCGCTTATCGTCCCTTTCAGGGAAAGGACAAGCTCGTAGGCTGCGTCCGCCAGGGCGACCATTTTTTTCACCTCTTCCTCGCGCTTTAAGTCGAGGAAGACCATGAGGTGCATGTTGCCGTCGCCCGCGTGGCCGTAAATGCCGGCGTCAACGTCAAACCGCTTGAAGATGTCGCGCAGGCCCTTTATGTACTGCGGAAGACGGCTCGGATGGACAGCCGCGTCCTCGATGAATGCGACGGGCCGCCTGGGGCCTTTCGTCTTATTCAGGATCGGACCGGAGACGGACCTGACCTTCTCCAGCATGGCCATGTCCTTTGCGTCTTTTGCTACCCTCATCTCGGTTGCGAGGCCCGCGCCGAGGAGGTCTTTCTCCACGGAAGCGAACCTCGATTTCAGCTCCTCCGCGCTTCCGCCCTCGAATTCTATAAACAGGACGGCCTCGATGCCTTCCGGCAGGTAAGGCCTTAGCTCTGCCTTCTGCTGCCTTGCCAGGTCGAGGACGCGCCTCTCTATGATCTCCAGCATCGTAGGCGTTGATTCGAGTATCCGCAAGGTGGCCGGACCTACCTTTTCCAGGTCGCTGAAATAGACGAGGCCGCCAAGGGTGCGGCCGGGAAGGGGCGAGAGCTTTAGGGTCGCCTCGGTTATCAGCCCCAACGTCCCTTCGGAGCCGACGAAGAGCGATGTAAGGTCGATCGCGCCGCCTGTCCTCAAGCGCCACAGGTCGTAGCCCGACGAGTTTTTGACCGTGAAAGGCTTCTCGTCTTCAAGGGGGCCCTTGTAGCGGTCGAGGATGTCGTCCATCTTGCGGTATATGTCGCCGGGCGCTGTTTCCGCATCCTGCGGCTTTACGGGGCCGGTCGCTATGATGTCGCCGCTCGCGAGGACGACCTCCAGGGAGAGGACCGTGTCGCGGGTCGCCCCGTACTTGACTGCGTGGGGGCCGCTTGAGTTGTTCGCGACCATACCGCCGATAGTACAGTGCTCCTTCGTCGAGGGGTCGATTGGATAGAAGATGCCGTGTGCCTTGACCGCCTTGTTCAAGGCTGCCCTGCATGATGCCCGGCTCGACGCGGGCCCACATGCTTTTGGGGTTCACATCCAGCAGACGGTTCATGTAGCGGGAGAAATCGACGATTATCCCCTCGCCAAGCTCGTTGCCTGCGCGGCTCGTCCCTCCGCCCCTCGCTGTGAGAGGTATCTTTTGCTCCGCTGCAAACCGCACGAGCTTGACTATGTCGTCTTTATTCTTCGGCCGGACTACGGCCAGCGGCTTTACCCGGAACAGGCATGCCCCGCTGCTGTAAAGCGTCAGGGTGAGGTCGTCGTAAAGGATATCCCCTTCTATCGTCCGGGAGATACCCCCGAAAATCTTCTTCTTATCCATGTCTCTTTCTCTTCCTCCGCGAGGTAATCGAGGGCCGCCGCAACACCGCCCTTTTTGTGGGCAACACCGGCAAGCTCCAGGCCCATCTCTATGCCGCTCAGGGTGCCCGCAAGCATGAGGTCGTTAAAGTCGCCAAGGTGGCCTATGCGGAATACCTTGCCCGCCACCTTCCCCGAGGCCGTTGCCGAGGGACATATTAAAATTCTCGAGTATCACCTTCCGCAGGGCGTCCGCCTCCGGCAGAAGCACGGCAGTGAGGGAGCTGCTGTATTCTTCCGGCGCCTGGCAGAGCAGCTCCAGGCCCCACGCGCGGACGGCCCTGCGCGTCGCCTCTGCGTGGCGGTTGTGCCGGGCAAAGACATTTGTCAGGCCCTCCTCCTCCAGCATTTGCAGCGACTCCTGGAGGCCGAAAAGGAGGTTCGTCGGCGGCGTGTAGGGGAAGAAGCCCTGTTTATTCAGGGGGAACATCGGCTCCCAATCCCAGTAAGACTTAGGCAGCTTTGCGCTTTTCGCAGCAGCGAGGGCCTTCTGGCTGATTGCGTTCAGGCCCATGCCGGGCGGCAGCATCAGGCCCTTTTGCGAGCAGCCGACCGTTACGTCTACGCCCCATTCGTCGTGCCTGTAGTCGATGGAGGCCAGCGATGAGATCGTATCGACCATGAAAAGCGCCGGATGGCCGGCTGCGTCGATGGCTTTGCGCACGGCCGCCACACGGCTCGTAACGCCCGTCGAGGTCTCATTGTGCACGATTGCAACTGCCTTGATCGATCTCTCCTTATCGCGCGCAAGGCGTGCCTCTATCTCGGCCGGGTCAGGCCCGCGCCGCCAGTCCGTAGGGATGAAATCGACGTCGAGGCCGAGTTTCACCGCTACGCCTTTCCACATGGTGGCGAAGTGGCCGGTCTCGACCATGAGGACCCTGTCGCCCGGCGACAGCGTATTGACAAGGGAAGCCTCCCACGCCCCCGTCCCCGACGAAGGGTAGATCACCACGGGGCCTGCCGTCTTGCAGACGCGCGCAAGACCTTCGAGTATCTCTTTCGTCATCCGGGAGAACTCCGGGCCGCGGTGGTCGATGGTCGGCTTCGCCATCGCACGCAATACGCGGTCGGGTACGTTGTAGGCCCGGGGATTTGAAGAAAATGACGGCCTGAAGGATAGTCCATGGTTGCCTCCTTATTCGTCGTGGCTCTTACACCCTCATTATAGCAAAAGACGCGCCGGCCTCTCCACATCCCTCGCGCGAGCATCATTACGGCAAGGAGCGCGGGTTTAGTTTATGATATGGTAACACATTTCGGAAGGAGGCAAGCCATGTCGAAGGAGTGCTGCAATTTGCACGATGAGATGTACAAGGCTAAGGGGTTTACGTGGAGCGACGGGGTAAAAAAAGGCAAGATCGTCGCCATTGCCGGGACCGTAGCGACGGACGAGAACCACCATACCGTGAAGGGCGGGCTCGAGGAGCAGGTAGCCTGCATCTATGAAAGCGTCAGGAAACTGCTGGAGAAGATGGGGTCGAGCATGGACGACGTGATCAAGACAACGGACTACATCACGCCTGAGGCCGCGCCCGATTACGTCAAAACGGCAGAGATAAGGAGGCAGTATTTCAAAGAGGGGGCCTATCCCGCATCGTCGGGCGTAGTCGTCCACAGCCTTCTGCGTCCCGACTGGCTCATCGAGATAGAATTTCTCGCAGTCCTCGATTGAGCGCGGGAACCGCCCGGCGTACTGGAACACCCAGGCACTTTACGGACGCCTCGCCGTCAGCGGATGAGGTCTTTTAGCACCGTTGCGTTGTTGTGCTCCGTGTCTTTCGCTGCATAGAGGATCGTCAGTGTCCCGCGCTTTGCGTCTTTCTTGAGCGCCTCGACGCATTCTTTTTTCTCTTCCAGCTCCTTCCTGTACCGCTTTTTGAACTCCTCCCATCTGGCCGGGTCGTGGCCGAACCACTTCCGCAGCTCGGTGCTCGGCGCTACGTCCTTCACCCATTCATCGACGACGACATCGTCTTTTCGCAGCCCCCTCGGCCACAGGCGGTCGACCAGCACGCGCTTGCCGTCGCCGGACGACGGTTTGGGAGAATCATATATCCTTTTTATCCTGATCACGGCGCCCTCCTTCAATTTTACGTGCGAGGCCCTATGCATCTAAGAATGGTCACGCCTTTCCACGATGGCAATAACCGGCCCCGGAGGGCGTTATTATTAATGTTATTCTTTCTTGCAAACAGATGCGGCGGTGTGCGATACTCCGCTTATGTTCAAAAAAGTGACGCTTGTCGCTGCCGTAATCGCCGGGATGCTCTTTATGGCTTTTTTGATCGAGGGCTACCACGTGTCGGCACAGCCGGGGCTCTGCATCGCCTGTCACAGTATGGACGACGTGGGCCACACCTGGCGTATATCGAACCACAAGCAGTTCGATTGCGTAGAGTGCCACCTGCCGCCGTCCAATACTGCCGTAAGGGTATTCTACAAGGCCAGGGTGGGCCTCCACGACCTCTGGCACGAGACGATAAGGGACTACCCGGCGTCGCTGGCCGCCTCCCCGCAGGCGCGCGCGATAGCTGTGCGCAATTGTGTCCGCTGTCATTATTCCACGATGGAACGGGTATCGGCATTTTCCGGGGCGCAGCCCGACTGCCTGAAATGCCACCGGCGCATAGTCCATCGGGCAAGGAAAGAGATAGAGGAGTGACATGAAAAAAGTGATCGGCGCCATCGCTCTGGCCATTGTCGTTATCATACTGTTCGTGGCCGTCCGCCTCATCATTGCCGCGCCTGCCTCGACCGTCAAGGTGCAGCCGCTTCCGGCCAACGAATACGACCCGGCTGTCTGGGGCAAGAAGTACCCGCTCGAATATAAGAGCTTCCAGCAAAACCTGGAGATGAAGGAATCGCCCACAGGCTTCGGCGGCAGCGTCCCCGTCCAGAAATCGGTGAAGGAGCCGGAGATACTTGTCAACTTCAAGGGCATGCCGTTCAGCAAGGATTATGCGGAGGACAGGGGGCACCCTTATGCCCTAGAAGACATCAAGAAGACGAAGCGCGTCACTGCCCAGACCTCGGGCTCCTGCATGACGTGCAAGACACCCGAGCTGATCGACATATTCAAAGAAATGGGCTGGGGCTATGCGAAGGTCCCGGTAGTCGAGCTTTTCCCGAGACTAAAGCACTCGATCTCGTGCGCCAACTGCCATGACCCGGCGACGATGAAGCTGCGGGTTGTTAACCCCGCCTTCATCGAGGCCATGAAGAAGAGGGGCATCGATACGAGCGCCGCTTCCCGGGAGGATATGCGCTCGTATGTGTGCGGGCAGTGCCACGTTGAATACTACTTCGAGCCGGGGTCGAGCAGGGTCATGTTGCCCTGGGACAAGGGACTCGACCCGGAACAGATGTATGCCTACTACGCGGGTAAGCCTTCCGGCTTCGAACAGGACTGGGTGCATCCCGACTCGGGCGTGAAGCTGCTCAAGGCGCAGCACCCCGACTTCGAGACGTGGCAATCGGGCGTGCACGGCCGGGCGGGTGTTTCCTGCGCAGATTGCCATATGCCGTATAAGCGGCAGAACGGCCAGAAATACACGTCCCATTGGGTCACGAGCCCGATGCGGCAGATAGATATCTCGTGCGGGGCCTGCCACGACCAGGGGAGCGCATGGCTCCTTCAGTCGGTCAAATCGACGCAGGGCAAAGTCTGGCAGATGCAGCGGACGGCGGGCAAGGCAGTCGCAGAGGCGCACCAGGCGCTCGCGGCGCCTTCCGGGTCTGCCGGCCGGGCGGATATCGAAGCCGCAAGGGAGCTTCTGAGAAAGGCCCAGTGGTACTGGGACTTCGTTGCTGCCGAGAACGGCATGGGCTTTCACAACGCGCCCCAGACCCTAAACCTTTTGGGACAGTCCGTGCAGTTGTCCTATGAGGCGATGCAAAAAGCGAAGCGCACAAAGGAGTAACTAAAGGAACGGGGCTGCGCTCCTTCTTCTACGGCGGCCCCGGCGGCCCTGCCTGGCCGCGTGATTCCTGGCCTTGTCCTGCGCCCGCCCGGTTGCCCCTGAAAGGCATTTGCGGCTGGAAAGGATTGCGCTCCTCGGCCGGGGTTGCGGCCTGCGCTTGAGCGCCCGCGCCGATTGCCACGCGCAGGCCTTCCGCGAGGCCCTTCCCCTCGACCTCCGTAAAGGAGCCGTCCGTAAGGCCCACCGTAACAGGCACGGGTTTCACGAACCTGCCTTCCTCCACCCAGACTACCACCGGTCTTTCGCCACCCTCGACTGCACGCATCCGGCGGGAGGCCTTCTCAGCCGGCTTCTGCCTCGCCTCCGGTGCGATGTCGCCCGGCTTCGGCATAAAGCGTAAGGAAGCGTTCGGCACGATGAGGACGCCTTTGCGGCGGCCTACCTCGAACTGCGCGTTCGCGGTGAGGTAAGGAAGGAGCTTGCCGTCCCGGTTATCGACGTCAACCGCTATCGTGTATGTGACGACGTTTTGCGTCATCGTCGCGTTGAGGCGCACCTGGCCGACCTTGCCGTGGAAGACGCGGCCCGGATAGGCGTCCACCGTGAAGGTCACCGGCTGGCCCTCGACTATGTTCCCCACGTCCGCCTCGTTGACGCTCACCCACGCCTGGATGTGCTTCAGGTCGTTCGCGATAAGGAAGAGGCTGGGCGCGGAGAGCGATGAGACGACGGTCTGCCCTATGTTCACCTGCCTGTCGATGATCACGCCCTTGACCGGGGACTTGATCGTGCAGTAATTCAGATTGATCTGCGCAGTGAGGAGGGTGGCCTTGTTCTGCGCTACCGTCGCCAGCGCCTGCTCTACCGCAGCCTCCGCCGCGGCCAGGTTCGCGGTTGGCCACCTCGTAGTTGCCAAGGTACTGGTCATACGCGCTCTTTGCAAGGGCGTCGCTGGGCCCCAGTTTTTTCGCCCTCTCCCAGTTCTGCGTTGCCAGGGTTAGGTTTGCCTTTTGTTGGAGCACGTTTGCCCTGGCAGCGACAACGGCGGCCTCGGCCTGTTTGAGCTGGCCTTCCGCAGTCTTCATCGCGGCCGAATAAAGGGAGTCGTCGATCTTCGCCAGTACCATATCTTTTTCAATTTCGGACCCCCAGCGTATCTCGTTCCCCTGCCTGTCTTTGCCGAAAGACGTGATTATGCCCGCAACCTGCGCGCCTATCTGTACCACCACCACCGGCTCGATTACGCCCGTTGCGGTGATCGTCGCTGTGATGTCGCCCCGCTTCACCTGCGCAGTCCGGAACGCCTGGCCCTTGTCCGCCTTCGGCCATGACGACCAGACACCCGCGCTTACGGCCAGTACGGCGGCAGCCGCGATTCCGGCTATGACTGTTTTCTTCATAAAACGCGCTCCTATTTACTCGCGCCTGTCACTGAGGCGCTACCTCCCATCCGCCCCCCAGCGCCTTGTAAAGGGCGATGAGGTCCGCCGCTATGTTCTGCGTGCTCGCGGTAAGTGCGCTTTCGTCCGTGAATTGCTGGCGCTCCGCGACGAGCACGTTCAGGAAGTCCGTCTGTCCCTCCTGAAAGAGCTTCAGGGCCAGGCCCACGGCCTTCCGGTCGGCGGCGACCGCGTCGCTGAGCGACTTGTGGTGCTGCTGCTCCTTCGTGAAGGCGACGAGTGCGTTCTCCACGTCCTTCAGGGCGGTCAGCACCGTCTGTTTATACGTAATGAACGACTGGTCGCGCAAGGCCTCCTGGGCGCGGATGTTGGAGACGATCGCGCCGCCCTGGAAGATGGGCCATGAAGCAGCCGGGCCGATGAAGAGCGAGCGGCTCATATTATGGAGCCAGTTGTTCGACGTAGTGTTCTGCCAGTTTGCGCCGCCTGTCAGGGAGAACTGGGGAAAAAGCTGGGCCGTTGCAACGCCTATCTGGGCGGTCGCGCTGTGAACCTGCGCCTCTGCCATGCGGATGTCCGGCCTGCGCCGCAGCAGCTCGGAGGGAAGGCCCGCGGGGATATCTCCGGGTACGGCGGGGAAGGGGCCCGTTGCAGAGAGCAGCTCGACGAGGTCGTCCGGGTGGCGGCCGAGGAGCACGCTCAGGGCATAGATCGACTGGCGCGCGCCCGTCTCGTAGACCGGTATCTGGGCCTCCGTTGACGCTACCGTGCTCTCCGCGTTCGCCACGTCGAGGGCGGAGTTGAACCCAGCCTTGAAGAGCCTGCGCGTTATGTCGGCCGTATGCTGCTGCACTTTCAGGTTGCTGCTCGCTGTGACTATCTGCTGCTGGTATCCGCGAAGCTGTATATAGTCGAGGGCGACCTCGGCGATGAGGCTCACCTGTACGTCCCGCAGGTTTTCGACGGCAGCCGCGACGTTGGCCGTTGCCGCCTCAACTGCTCTCCGGAAACCGCCGAAAAAGTCGAGCTCCCAGGTCGCGTCGAGTGTGGCGAGGTAAAAGTTGCCGGGGCTTCCGTTGGTGCCGTATGCCTGGCCCGACTGGCGCTGATAAGCCGCAGTAGCGGTCGCGGACGGGAAGAGGCCGGCGACTGCTATGCCGCGCATAGCCCTGGCCTGCCGCAGGTTGGCCTCTGCCAGGGCGAGGCTCAGGTTCGCTTTCAATGCCTCATCGACCAGCCGGTCGAGCATAGGGTCTTGGAATTGGCGCCACCACAGGGCGAGGTTCGCGGACTTGTCCGTCGCTACCGATTTCGCGTTCGGCTGCTTTGCCTCTTTCACTCCCAGGAAGGACTCGGGCATGGGGGGCTCCGGCCGCTTGAAATCGGGGCCGACCATGCAGCCGCTTGCGAGGACGAACAGCAGACAGGCGAGCGCGCTTACCTTCATCATATCTCACTCATACCTGAGGGCGTCGATGGGGTCGAGCCGCGAACCCTTCCACGCCGGGTAGAAACCGAAGATTACGCCTACGCTGGCCGATACTACGACCGCCGCTACGATCGCGCCTATCGAGGGCGCAGTCGGCCAGTGGAGCACCTTGGATACGATAATGGACGCCCCGCGCCCGGCTGCGATGCCCATGATGCCCCCGGCCAGGCAGAGGACTATCGCCTCCGTGAGGAACTGGCGGAGGATGTCGTTCGGCTCTGCGCCTACTGCCATGCGCAGACCGATCTCGCGCGTCCGCTCCGTGACGGAGACGAGCATGATATTCATGATGCCTACGCCGCCGACCATGAGGGAGATCATCGCCACTGAGAGCAGCAGCTTCGTCATAAGGCTCGTGGTGGAGCTCATCGCCTTCGTGATCTCCGTCAGGTCGCGCACGGTGAAATCGTTCGGCGCAGTCGGCCGGAGATGGTGGTTCTCCCTGATGGCGTCGGTCACCTCGTCGATGGCCGCCTGTATCGATTCCGGTCCCCGCGCGGCGGTGAGGATCTGGTCCACGTTGGCGAACCGGATCGGCTGGGGCAGGTCCGCCGCCTCGTTGGTCGACTGGCTCGGATACAGGCTGGTCGACGTGTTCGGATAGTTCATGTTGAGGGAGTTTACCTCGGTCACGTTGGACGTGTTTATCGTGCTCTGGTTGCCGCCCGAGAGGCTGGTAGCCACCACCCGGTACTTGATCGTCGTCCAGGGCGCCAGAAGGATGTCGTCCTGGTCCTGGCCCATCATGTTCGCGCCCTTTTGCTGCAGGACGCCTATCACCTTGAACGCCACGTTCCGGATGCGTATCTCCTTGCCGATGGGCGACTGTCCCGAGAATAGCTCCCTGACAACGGTCGCGCCCACCAGGCAGACCTTACTCGCGTTGCGCACGTCCTGATCGGTGAACGCCTCGCCGTCGGCCATCTCGACCCAGTCGCGCACCTGGAGGAAAGACGGCGTGGAGCCGTACACGTAAGTGGGCACCCAGTTCCGGTTCCCGTAGACGACCTGCGTGCGGGCGCGCACGATAGGCGCGACTGCCGCGACGGAGGGGCATTCCTTTGCGATGGCTTCCGCGTCCTGCGGGGTGAGCGTCGTCATGCTGCCCATGCCGTAGTTGATCCCGCCCACGAACTGCGCGCCCGGCATGACCACGAGCGTGTTCGTGCCTATGGCGGTCAGCGTGCGCTGGATGGCCAGCGACGCGCCGTTGCCTATCTCCATCATTGTTATCACCGCCCCTACGCCTATGACGATGCCGAGCGTCGTGAGCAGCGTCCGCATGATGTTGCGCCGGAGCGCGCCGGAAGCAGTCGCGAGTATGCCGATTATTCTCATGCAGCGCCCCTATGCAGTGCCATCGATGAGTCCGTCCTTGATCCGGATGGTCTTGTCCGCGTGGCGCGCCACGCCCGGATCGTGCGTGACGAGGATGATCGTGATGCCCTCCGCCTTGTTGAGCCCCTGGAACATCTCCAGGATCTCCTCGCTGGTGCGCGAATCGAGGTTCCCCGTCGGCTCGTCCGCGAAAAGCACCTGAGGACGGTTGATGAGCGAGCGCGCTATGGCTACGCGCTGCTGCTCGCCCGCCCGAGAGCTGGGAAGGATGGTGGTCCGTC
Organism: uncultured delta proteobacterium; assembly: GCA_963818095.1. Classification (GTDB taxonomy): domain Bacteria; phylum Desulfobacterota; class Syntrophorhabdia; order Syntrophorhabdales; family WCHB1-27; genus CAWEPK01. The sequence continues at coordinate 259,333 of CAWFRA010000028.1, read as the reverse complement.
CTGCCCGTCAGGCCGACTTTTTCGAGCATGGCGACGGCCCGCTCTCTTTTCTGGTTTTCGGTGAGGCCCTCTTTCGCGTAGCTCAGAGGCATCAGCACATTGTCGAGGGCGCTTGTCCTTGGCAGAAGGTTGAAATTCTGGAAGACGAACCCGAGGGTGCGGTTGCGCATCCTGGCCCGCTCCTTGGCGTCGAAGCCGGAGACGTCCCGGCCCTCCAGCCTGTACTCGCCGGACGTGGGGCGGTCGAGACACCCGAGGATGTTCATGAGCGTACTCTTCCCTGAGCCGCTCGCGCCCATGAGCGCGACCATCTCGCCCTTTTCGATCTCCATGGATATGCCCTTGAGCACGGGCAGGTCGATCTCGCCCAGGTGGTACGTTTTGTAAATGTCTCGCAGCCTGATGAGGCTCTCCATCACCCGTCCTTCCTTCACCGCCCGCCGCCGGGGCCTGCCTGGCTTGCCTGCGCTGCGCCGCCGCCGTTGCCCACGGCTACGCGCAGGCCCTCGGCCAGCCCTTTGCCCTCGACCTCGGTAAAGAAGCCGTCCGTAAGCCCGAGCGTCACAGGCAGAGGCCTGACAAATTTGCCTTCCTCGCACCCAGATTGCAGCGCGCTTCTCGCTCTTCCCTCTGCCGCCCGCACGGCGCGAACCGCCTTCGCGCGGCTTTTGCCTTGCGTCGGGCGCGATGTCGCCGGGCCGGGGCGTAAACCGCAGCGCCGCGTTCGGCACAATGAGGACTCCCCTGCGGCGGCCAGTCTCGAACTGCGCATGGACCGTCAGGTAGGGCAGGAGCTTGCCGTCCGAATTATCGACGTCAACCGCTACGGTGTAGGTGACGACGTTCTGCGTCATCGTCGCGTTGAGCCGGACCTCGCGCACTACGCCCTGGAATATGCTGCCGGGAAACGGGTCTACCGTAAACTTCACGGGCTGGCCCTTGGCGATATTACCCACGTCCGCCTCGTAGACGTTGATCCATGCCTGTATGCGCCTTACGTCGTGGGCGACGAGGAAGAGGCTGGGGGCAGTCACCGTGGCCACGACCGTCTGACCTATGTTTACCCGCCTGTCGATCACAATGCCCTTGACGGGGGACCTGATCGTGCAGTAGTCGAGGTTCAGCCTGGCTGTGCGAAGGGTTGCACTGGCCGCGTCCACGGAGGCGAGCGCCTGTTCGACGGAGGCTTCCGCTGACGCCAGGCTTGCGGTGGCCGCATTGAAAGTCTCCCTGTACTGGTCATAGGCGCTTATGGAAAGGGCGTCGCTGGGGCCGAGCTTTTTTGCCCTTTCCCAGTTCTGCGCAGCTACGAGAAGGTTCGCTTTTTGCTGGAGCACGTTGGCCCTGCTTACAACCACCGCCGCTTCCGCCTGCTGGAGCCGGCCTTCGGCGTTCTTGACTGCCGCTGAATAGAGGGAGTCATCGATTCTCGCCAGGACCGTACCTTTATCTACCGGAGAACTCCAGTTGACGGGCTTGCCCCGCGTATCCGTGCCGAAGGCGATGATCATGCCGGCGACCTGCGCGCCGATGTCGATAGCGGCTATGGGCTCTATCGTCCCCGTGGCGTTGATCGTTGCGACCAGGTCGCCCCGCTTGATCGGGGCCGAGCGCAAGCTTGAGGCCTTCTCCGCCCTGGGCCAAAAAGACCAGACGCCCGTGCTCGCGGCCAGCACGGCAAGGAGCACGATCACGAATACGCTTGTTCGTCGCATGATATTTTTTTCCGCTATTTGTCGGTTGGCGGCACGGACGGCTTGCACAACTTCCAAATCCCATTACAGCATAAGTCGTCGATGCGTGTCAAAGAGTTACAGACAGCAGGTCATTTCTCCCCTTTGATTGAAATTATACCCTTCTCTCATTAGACTTGTTTCATGAAGGCGCTCTGGACGATTGTCACCCTCCTGATTATGGCGGTAGGCCTTGTGGGGACGGTCCTGCCGGTAATTCCGGGCGTTCTTCTCATTTACGCAGGTTATCTCCTCTACGGTTTTGCAACGGGTTGGCAAGCGTACGGGCTGCCGGCGATTGTCGGTTGGTCCGTGGTTACCGGTCTTGTCCTGCTTATGGACATTTATGCGGGAGCGATAGGCGCAAAAAGGTACGGTGCGTCACGATCCGGGACGTGGGGGTCTCTCGTTGGCGGTCTGATAGGCGCGCTGGCAGCGGGGTTTCCCGGCCTCATCCTCGGACCCTTTGTCGGTGCGGCGGCGGGAGAGCTGCTGAGAGGCAGAACCTATCGAGAGGCTTTTCGTTCCGGCTGGGGGACCCTCATAGGATTTATGGTCGGCAGCGTCGTCAGGATCGCTATCGGCGCCATCATGATCTGCACCTTTATCTGGTGGGTGTTCTTTTAATAAATTGTTGCACGAAGCCGATGTCACCTGCCAATGTCGCTGGAGGTTTGACACCCGATCAAATACCCTTGTAAAATAAGGCATGCGAGAGTGGCGGAACTGGCAGACGCACTGGACTTAGGATCCAGCGGGTTAAACCATAGGGGTTCGAGTCCCCTCTCTCGCATTCTCTTCAGTATCGACGCCGCACTGGCAGACGTCAACGATGTTGACTTCCGCGATCTCCGGCATCTCTTCCTTGAGCAGCTTTTCCGCCCACAAACTGAGGGCGTTCATCCCGCATCAGTGAAGCCTGCCGCCGAACGATTTCAGGGTGACCGTTTTTTTGGCCTCGTCGATGTCCATCAGCTCGACGTACCCGTTTGCCAGGTTTTCGAGCCGCGGGTTGAGGCCTGTCAGGGTCTGCTCGATCTTTTCCTTTAATGTCATGGTATGTTTCTCCTTGGGCGGGCGCCGATAAATAATATTAGCATGGAATAGGGCGATTTACACGTCTGTGAGCAGGCTTGCGCCGCAACGGTTGATTGCCGTTTCGAACGGCGATATACTCTGATCGAGCCGGCTCGCGGATCGGCCTGCCGGCTCGCGTCTTCACGGAGGTAATGTTACAAGATGACCGTAGTAGAGAGCGTCCTTGTGGGAGCGATGCAGGGCGTTACGGAGTTCCTGCCTGTAAGCTCGAGCGCCCACCTGATAGCCGTGCCGTGGCTCTTCAAGGTAAGCGCGGGCAACGTGGACAAGCTCGATTACGACGTAATGGTCCACTTCGGCACGGCCTTCGCCCTTCTCTCGATATACACGGGGAAGATCGTCCAGATGTGCCGGGAGGACGTGCGCAAGGTAACGGAGTCGCGCTCGCTGCGCGATTCCATGGTGATGAAGATCGCGCTCGGGACCGTGCCTGCGGTCGTCTTCGGGCTCCTTTTCAAAGACCTCATCGAGTATTACGTGAGGACGCCGCTTGTCTCCGTCTTCAGCCTGGTGATCGTCTCCATCTTTATGATCCTCGCGGAGAGGCTTCACCTGGGCGAGCACAAAATAACCTACACCCTCGCTCTCGCTATCGGCCTGGCCCAGGCCGTCGCCCTTGTCCCCGGAGTATCGCGCAGCGGCATCACGATAACGATGGGCATCATGCTGGGCCTGCGGAGGAGGGAGGCGGTGGACTTCGCTTTCATTTTGTCCATACCCGTCGTCATCGGCGTCGCGCTGCTGGAGATGCACCATATGCCCCTTTTCGAGGGGGACGAGAGTACGGTATTTGCGGCGGGGACGTTTTCAGCCTTCATTGCGGGCCTGGCGAGCCTGACCTTCCTGATCCACTACCTGAAGAAACACACCCTCGACGTGTTCGCTTACTACCGCGTGGGCCTTGCCGTCCTCATAATGGCTTTTATCGTTATCAGGTCGTAACTTATCGGCGCTGTTTTTGCCGTGCCCGCTATGCCAGCCTGGTGACGTTGTCTGCCACCCTGGGGTATGCACTCAGCATTAAGGCGTCATGGCCGGGAAAGATGAGGTCGATGGACGAGGCGCGAGTCCGCAGCTTGTCGTAGCTTTCGAGCCACGCCGCCATATCGGTGATGAAGGCGCTCGGCGTATCCTCCCTGTAGTTTCTAAAAAGGTGGGCGCAGTCGGAGCCGAGGATAGCCGTGCCGCCCGCTGTGTTGACTGCGACCGCCTGGAGCCCCGGCGTGTGGCCGGGGGCGAGAAGCAGCTCTATACCCGGTGCGATCACGGTGTCGCCTGCCACGGCAGTCACGCGCCCCAAATCACGCAGCCGCGCAAGGTCGCGGTTTGCCTGCCCGTCGCTCCATCTTGCGAAGGCGTACCTTTTTGCGATGGGGCTATGGAACCAGAAGTCGAGCTCTCTTTGCTGGACGAAGAATCGGGCATCGGGGAAAGCTTGCGAAAAGCGCTCTACGCATCCCGAGTGGTCCACGTGGAGGTGCGTCAGGACCACTTTCCTGATATTGGCCGCGCAGCCGCCGATACGCTCCAATAGGCACGACCGGGTCTTCGAAGTTGACCAGTTGTCTTTCTTCCGCGAGGGCGACGCGCATCCCCGCATCTACGACAATCACTTCCTCTTGTCCCTTGATCGCCCAGATGTAATAATTGCGCTCGATTTCCTCATCCCACCCTTCCATCCAGAGCAGCATTGCGAGCCTGCCGGTGAAGGGGCCGGCGTACTTGAGCGCGTATATCTCGTAGACGGGCAGAGAGGCGGTCATAGATTAAAAGCGGGGCCTTAGGCGGACCTATCCGGCCTTCGGTATCACGTAAGGCCCTTCCGGCACGATGGCTATCTGCTTGTCGCCCTTCTTCCGGAGGCAAGCGGTTACGGCTTCCGAAAGGGACTTCACGCAGTCGACGCCGGTGAGGGCCCGGTCTTCGTCGCTGAGGCGGTCGCTGTACAGGTGGACGGTGCCCGCGTTCATCGCCTTTATAAGCATTATCGTTTCCCATTCATCGACTGCCGCGCGGGGCTGCTTCATCGTGGCGTCGACGAACGCCCTGGAGCCCTCGGCCATGAAGCGTTTCTGGGAGACGGCGAACTCGGGCGCGCCCAGCCCTTCCGAGCACTCGGAGGCTATGAAGATATCGCCGCCGGGCGCGGTTATGCCCGTAACTCCGACCATCCCCTTAACCGTCTGGTAATAGTTCCTGTCCAGCGGGTAGCCGGCGGAGGTAGTGACCACCGTGCTGAAACGGCGGTCCATCGATATCTCGAAGTACGGCCGCGCGAAGGCGACCGCTTTGACGTGGCTTTGCTCCATCTCGCCGAAAGTGACGCAAGAGAGGCGGCGTTCCTCGTCGATGACGGTATTGACTGCGAAGATCCGTCCGACCATGCGCGTCCCCTCGATCTGCGCCTGGTGCAGCGGGTTGCTGTCCACGATGGTATTATCGACCATGTCCTGGAGGAGCATGCGCGTCGAGTGGAGGTTCCCTATGGTCTCTTCGTGGGCGACGCCGGGGATCACGACCTTCCTGCCGCCGGAGTAACCCGCCATGAAATGGGGCTCCACAAGGCCGACCACTATGCGCATGTCCGCGTCGACGAAGCGCCTGTCGAGCCTGACCGGCATGCCGCACGAGGTAGTGCCGAGAAGAACGTGGTCCGCGTCGTTCTTTGCGAAATGGTTGACCGCCCGCACCGTCTCAAGCACCCGGTCGCTCCCTACGATCTCACGCAGCTCGTCGCCTTCGTTCGGCCTGTGCAGTCCGGTGGCGACGAGGATGGTGATCGCCTCAGGCGCCACGCCTGCCTCAATCAACCTGGTCCACGAGCGGGGGCAGCACGATGCCGTTAGGGACGGGCCGCGTCACGTCGCAGATGCAGATGCAGACGCTCTTGCAGCCTTTAGCCTCTTCGGACAGCGGCCTGCACCCGACGGGGTTGGCCAGCGCCTCACGCACGGCCCCCTCTTTGTCGGGGGCAACCGGCATATGCTTTTTGTGTATGATCGTTGCCTCGATGTCATCGGGCAGATCGAGATCCAGTCCTTTCTTCCCGTATCTCATGGCAACGCGCATATGTACCTCCTGTCCGGCCGACGGTCCCTCAGGTTATTATACCATGGCTACATGCCGAGATAGGCCTTACGCACAAGGTCCGATTGAATAAGCTCCGCGCCTTTGCCTTCGAGGACGATGCGCCCCGTCTGGAGCACGTAGGCGCGGTCCGATGTCTCTAAGGCCTCGAAAACGTTCTGCTCGACGAGCAGCACTGTTACGCCGTTTTTGGCGATCTCCCGGATGACCTTGAATATCTCGGAAACGAGCTTGGGCATGAGCCCGAGCGAAGGCTCGTCGAGCATCAGAAGCGACGGCCCCGACATAAGGCCCCGCGCGATGGCGAGCTGCTGCTGCTCCCCGCCGCTGAACGTATCGGCCCTCTGCCCCTTCCTGTCCGCGAGGATCGGGAAGAGCGAGAAGACGCTTTCGAGCCTCTGCGCGACCTCGGCCTTTCCGCCTGATGCATACGCGCCGAGGAGGAGGTTGTCGAGGACGGAGAGCCTCCCGAAAAGCCGCCTGCCCTCCGGTATCATCGATATGCCGTGCTTGACTATGTCGTAGGCGGGCGTATGGCCGATGGCCTTGCCGTCGAAGGTGATGTCGCCTTCCTGCGGGTGGATGAGGCCCGCAATCGTCTTGATTATCGTCGATTTCCCGGCCCCGTTGGAGCCGACCAGGCTGACGATCTCCCCCTTCTCGACGTGGAAGGAGACGTCCTGCACCGCCATGAGACCCCTGTATCCTACGGATATGTTATCGACCGACAGCACGGTACCTGTCCCCCAAATATGCCTGTATGACTTCCGGATGTGAGACGACCTCTTTGGGCGCCCCCTCCATGATTTTTTTGCCCGAGTTGAGCACGACGACGCGGTCGGAGATCTCCATGACCGCCTCCATGACGTGCTCGACGACCACGAGCGTCACCCCGCTGTTCCTGACGGCCTTGATAAGATCGATCATGCCCCGCAGCTCCACGATGGTCAGCCCGGCCATCGATTCGTCGAGCATGAGCAGCCTGGGCTTGGTGGCGAGCGCCATCGAGACTTCCAGCTTCTTTTTGTCCGCTATGGTAAGCTCTGCGCCCAGACGGTCCTTCTTTTCGAGAAGGCCCGTGAAGGAGAGCACTTCTTCGGCCTTCTCCCTGGCGTGGGCTACCTTGACGTAATGGAGGAGCGCCCCCGTCAAAACGTTTTCGAGGACGGTCATCTCGCCGATCACCTGGACAACCTGGAAGGTGCGCGCTATTCCCATCGCGCACACTTTGTCCGCCCGGAAGCGTGTTATGTCCTTGCCGAAGAAAAGGACGGTGCCCGCGCTCGGCTTATAAAAGCCCGTGATGCAGTTGAAGAGCGTCGATTTCCCCGCGCCGTTCGGCCCGATGACGCTGACTATCTCCCCTTCCTCAACGGAGAAGCTGACGTCTTCGTTGGCCTTAAGGCCGCCGAACAGCTTCGTTACGCCCTGTACCTCCAGACAGACCGCTTTGCTCATCGCACCCTCTTTCCCATACTTGCGAAAAGCCCCCAGACGCCCTTCGGCTGGTAAACCGATATCATGGTGATGAGGAACCCGTAAACGAGCATGTCGATGCCGGTCCCTTTATTACCGAGCCAGACGCGCGTCACCTCGGAGATAGGGACCAGGATCAGCGCGCCTATGACCGGCCCTATCACCGTGCCTGCGCCGCCGAGCATCGATATGAGGACGACCTGCACGGAGACGGGCAGGATCATCACGCTGTCCGGGTCGATGTAAAGGATGTACTGGGCGTAGAAGGTGCCGGCCATGGCGGTCAGGAAGGCGCTCACCATGATGGCGATCAGCCGGTACCAGGCGACGTTGATGCCGAGGACCTGCGCCACATCGTGGCTCTCCTTGATGGCGCGGAAATAGTACCCCATCTTCGACGTGCTCACCAGCCGGCAGACGACGACGGCGAGGACCAGGAACGCGAGTATTATGTAGTAGTAGGGGAGCTTCGAGGTGTGGAACATGAAGTTCTTCATGCCCCCTTCGAGCATGGGCAGCGACAGCCCCTCCGCCGCTCCCACGAGCTTCCAGTTGTTGAAATGCGTACGGACGATCTCGCCGAAGGCGATGCTCGCTATGGCGAAGTAATGGCCCCGCAGGTTCGAGCAGGGATACCCTAAGGCCGCCGCAACTCCTGCCGAGACGAGCCCCCCGGCGACGAGCCCGATCCAGGGGTTGACGCCGTAGTTGATCAAAAGGAAGGACGACGTATACGCGCCTATGCCGAAGAAGGCTACCTGGCCGAAGGAGAACATGCCCGCGTATCCGCCCATGATGTTCCATGCCACGCCCATTACGCCGAACATGAAAACGAGGATCATAACGTGCTGGAAGAATGTGTTCGTCATTAAGAGGGGCAGCACGATAAAAAAGGCCAGCGCGAGCGCGCCGATCAGGATTTGCTTATGAGTAAAGCCTCTCATGCCGCTACCAGCCTAAAAGCCCCTGTGGCCTGATCCACACGGTAATAAGGTAGATCATGAACACGATGGCGTATTTGTAGGCGGGGTCGAAAAAGAACCCGCCCAGGGTTTGAACGAGACCGACGAGGATGCCCGCGATGAAGGCCCCCGATATGCTGCCGAAGCCGCCTAATGCCACTATGGAAAAGGCGATTGTGCCGAAGAGGCCCCCTACCTGCGGATAGATGTAATAGTAGGTGGAGAGGAAGGCCCCCGCTATGCCGACCAGGGACGCGCCCAACCCGAAAGAAAAGGAGTTTATGCGCTCGGTGTTGATGCCCATGAGAAGGGCCGCCTCCCTGTCCATCTCCGTTGCAAGGATAGCCTTGCCCGTGCGCGTCTTCTTCAAAAAGAGGAAGAGGGCGCCGGAGGTGATGATGCTGCCTATGGAGGCGACCGTTTTAGGGATGCTCAACTGTATGTTGCCGATGTGCCAGGTGCCGGAAAGCAGCGTCTTGTCGATGAGCCGGAAGTCGGGCGTCCACAGGTAGACGGCGAGGTTGGCGATGAAGATGCTGATGCCGAACGTGACGACGAGCTGCGCCAGCATCGGCCCCGCATTACCTTGCTCACGACGAAACGATAGATGAGGACCCCCATTACGAACAGCAGTAAGGCGCAGAGCGGGATCGAGAAGAGGGGGTCTATGCCGTAGAGCGTATAGAGCCAGAAAGAGGCGAACATGCCCACCATCAGGAAATCGCCGTGGGCGAAATTGATGATGTTCATGACGCCCCATATGAGGGTCAGCCCGATCGCGATCAGGGAGTACATGAACCCGATCAGGAGGCCGTTTATGATCTGCTGGATAGCTGCTCGGTCAGGCGTCTCTACGCCTCCCCTATGACTCTACTTTCCTCCTCTCCATCCGGGGAACGGCCATATGACGTCCTTGGCGGCCGCCGTCGAAGGGCCAGACGGTCGAGTATTCCTGGTTCTGTATCTGCACGAGCGTGCCCCTGGCGTATATGTTCTGGTGGCTCTTCGGGTCGAACTTGATGCCCTGCCACGGGTAGATCATCTGGCTGCCGGGGATGTTCGTTGCCAGGAGGGCCTTGACTATGTCTTCGCTCTTCGTCGATTTGGCCCTGTTGATCGCGTCTGCCAGCACGAAAGGCGCCGCGAAGCTGCGGGCCGCGTTCTCGCTCATGTCGATGCCGTATTTCTTCTTGAACAGCTCGTTGACCTGCGCACGAGCGGCTTTCCTTTGGCGAGGTCGAGGGCGAAGGTCGACCTTACGATGATGTAATTGCCGTCCGCCTTGACTGCGGGCAGGTAGCCAGGCTCGATGTAGCCGGCAAACGTCATGATGCCCTTCGGCGCGAAGTTCATCTCTTTGAAGGTCTTCGTGAAAAGGATCGCGTCGGTGATATAGGATGCGTGCATCAGAACGTCGGGCTTGGCCTTGATGAGGGCGCCCACTTCGCTCGTCACGTCCGTCGCGTTTGCCGCATAGGAGATGTCGGCCACGACCTTGTAGCCGAACTCTTTGGCGTACTGGTTTGCAGCCTTGCCGACGTTCGCGCCGAACTCCGTGTTTTCATAGAGGAGGGCGATGGTCGAAACCTTCTGCTTCTTCGTCTTTTCAAGGTCCTTGAGGAACTGGAACTGGTCGCGGGCGAAGCCGCCGTCATGCGGGCTTACCCTGAAGAAGTACTTGAAGTTCCTTTCCGTAAGCGTGGGAGAGGAGGAATCGGAGCAGACGTACGGGACCTTCAGCCTTTCCGTGGCCTGGCTTGCGGTCTTCGTCACGGAGCTCTGGTACGCCCCGATCATGGCGACCACCTTTTCCTGCGATCACGAGCCTCTCCGCCTCCGACATGCCGTTCTTCGGGTCTCCCTTCGTGTCGGCGAAGAGGAGCTCCAGCTTTGCCCCTCCGAGGTTGGGCAGTCCTTCCTCTTTTGCAAGCGGGAGGCTGAGGTTGTACTTGCCGTTTATGATATCTACGGCAAGCTCTGCGCCGCGCCTGCAATCGAGCCCCGTAGACGCGATATTGCCGGTGAGCGGATAGACCGCGCCTATCTTTATAACCTTCTGCTGCGCGAAGGCCGCGCCGCTCAACGCCAGAAGCACAACCAGAAAAGCCGCACAGACAATGGAAAGTCGCCCGCTACGCATATCGTCCCTCCTTGATCGATGGGATTCTTGCTGATCCGTCTTACCGCCCTTCCGCGGCGCTATGTGCTTTTTCCAGGAATCGATGACTTCGCTGATGTGCTTCTCCATCATGGAGCCGGCTTTTGCGCCGTCCCCTTTCGCGATGGCGCTGAATATCTCGTGGTGGCGCACCGAGGAGGTGCGCATGATGTCCGGGATCCTGTTGATGGTCGTTTGCTGGTATCGCAGCAGCTCCCTGATGTTCTCCAGCATCTTGAACATGATGCGGTTCCCCGCTGCCTTGCCTATGGCCAGATGGAACTCATAGTCCATCTCGCTGTACGAATCGATGTCGCCCTCGGCGCTCGCCCTTTCCATCTCGCCAAGGAGCTGCTCTATCCGGCCGATAGCGGAGGCGTCCTTGTTCTGCGCGGCCGCAACCGCGCTGTAGGACTCGATCACCTTCCGGGCCTCCAGCAACTCCTCCATGACCGGCGCGCCCCTCGTCAGGAAAATGCCCCTGCCGTGGCTGATCTCGACGATCCCGATCACCTCGAGGTTCTTCATCGCCTCCCTGGCGGATATGACGCTGGTCCCCATCATCTTCGCCAGGTTCTCGGTCGCGGGAAGCTTATCGCCGGGCTTTATCTCGCCTTTCATTATCATCTCGAGCAGTCGTTTCACCACGACGTCGCTCGATCTTATAATCTTCATATGATATGCAGATTAGGATAAGAGCGTCATCCTGTCAAGGATTTTTTTGTCTTGCTGGTTTTCTGTTGTTTTCGCCGCCCGATGATAGCCGGAGCGGCTGCCGGACGGGCCGGGAAAGGCTGCCCGGCGTCTCTTTTAAGTCTTACTCTTCTGCCGGCGCAACCGCTTTCAGGCTCGCCACCGGCATCTGTTTTTTCAATTCCTCCGCGACGTACGTAAGGTGCTGGGTTATGGCATCGCGGGCCTGCTTGGCGTTGCGGTCTTTAATGGCGTTGAATATCTCCACGTGCTGATCGTACAGGCGGCGCTGGTCGTCTTCGTGCGGGCAGATGGTCTCTATGGTAAGCCTGAAATAATCGGAGAAGATGGCCAGGATGGTATGGAACAGGTGCGCCCGTATCGTATTGGAGCTGGCCTGGGCAATAGCGCGGTGAAATTCTATATCGAGGCTGACCGGCACCCTGGAGCCGGAATCGACATGCATCTTCATTTCCCGGAGCACGCGGCCGATGTCGGCGATTTCCTCCGGGGTCGCCTCTTTCGCGGCGTAGCAGGCCGACCATGTCTCGATTTCCCGCCGCACCTCGACCAGCTCGAAGAGCTTCTCCGCGCTGTCGGCTATGATGGCGCCCAGAGGGTCGAGCAAGCGGTCCGAGAGGAGCGCGCGGACGTAGCTGCCCCCGCCCTGCCTTGTCTCGATCAGGCCCATATTAGACAAGCAGCTTCAGGGCCTCCCGGATCGGAACGCGGCTGACCCCGAGCTGGCCCATCGGCTCCCTCTCGGCAGGCAGCTTCTCGCCCGGTTTCAGCTTGCCGGTCTCGATGGCGGACTTGATCTGGTCGAAGACTTCTTCCGCTACGTGGCGTATCTTGATTTGTCTGAACATGTTGTGCCTAAATTTATATAACAACATTACAACTTTATGTCAATATTAAATTAACAAAAGGCTGTAGAAATTGTGCTTGACAGCTACCCCCTATGGTTTGGTATACTTATATTATAACATTAGCGAGATGTTTCGGGACCGATGATTTGGCCGGCGTTTCGGGGCCCTGTCCGTCCGTCCTGCGTTCTCATAAAGACGTGTGACACCATTCAGGAGGTGATAATGGCTCGGTTATATGAATTTCAGGGCAAACAGATCCTCAGGGAGGCCAAGGTGGCGACGCCCAAAGGCGAGGTCGCGACGATCCGCCGAAGAGGCGGGCCGCATCGCCGGGACGATCGGCAAGCCCGTAGCCGTGAAGGCCCAGGTATGGGCCGGCGGCAGGGGCAAGGCCGGCGGCATCAAGTTCGCCGACAACCCGAAGGATGCGCAGGCGGCCGCAGCGGGCCTTCTGGGCACGGAGTTGAAGTCGTGGAAGGTGGAGAAGGTCCTGGTCGAGGAGAAGCTGGCCATCGAGACGGAATACTACGTCGGCATCATCATCGACCCATCCAAGGATTCCCGGTGTCCGGTCGTCATGTTCAGCACCGGAAGGCGGCATGGACATCGAATCGGTGCCCGAGGACAAGATCAGGACGGTAAAGGTGGACGTCCTGCGGGGCTTCAAGCCTTTTGATGCTTACAACCTCGCTGTAGGCCTGAATGTGCCCACCAGAATACTCCCCGCCGTCGGACAGGCCATCATGGGCCTGTACCAGACCTTTGTGAAGTACCATTGCAGGATCGCCGAAATCAACCCCCTGGTACTTACCAAGGAAGGCAAGGTACTGGCGGCCGACTGCCGCATCGCCATCGACGATTCCTCCGTTTTCCGCCATCCCGAGTTCGGCATCGAAGTCGCCCGCGAGGCAACGACGGCGCCCACGGAGCTCGACAAGGTCGCATGGGGCATCGAGGAAGGGGACCTGCGCGGCACGGCGTACATTGCCCAGATGGTCCCGGAGATCAAGGGGCTCGGCTATGTGGGCTACCACGGCCTGGGCGGCGGCGGCGCCATTTTGGGCGTAGACGCGATCACGCGCCAGGGCCTCAAGATCGCCAACTATGCGGATACCAGCGGCAACCCCCCTGCCTCCAAGGTCTACAGGGCGGCAAAGGTCATTTTTGCCCAGCCCGGCATCGAGGCCTATTTCCTGGGCGGGTTCATGTACGCCAACCAGGAGCAATGGCATCACGCCCACGGCGTTGTGAAGGCCCTGCGGGAGGAGCTGCCCAAGAGGCCGGACTTCCCATGCCTTCTGCTGCTTTGCGGCAACAAGGAGGAGGAGTCGCTGAAGATCCTCCACGAAGGGACGAAGGACCTCACCGCGAAGTCGCCCATCGAGATTTACGGCGGCGACAAGGTTTATGAGACGACGTTCTTGGCCACGCGGCTCAAGGCGATGATCATGGACTACAGGGCGAAGAGGGGCATAAAGGAGGTATAGATGGAGTTCGACGAGAGGACCATCAAGGTTATTATAGATGACGAGAAGTGCCTTGGGTGCAAGACGCACGCATGTATAGACGCGTGCAAGAAATTCGCAAGGGGCATCCTGGTGCTGAAGGACGGCAAGCCGGCCCTTGGGGGCGACGCGGAATTCGCGAAGCTGCGGGGCACCGAGTGCCTTGCGTGCGAGTATGAGTGTTGGTTCCGGGGCAACAGCGCCATTAACATAGAGGCGCCCATCCCCGGCCTGGACGAGTACAAGAAGAAGCGCGGAATAGCATAACGAAAAGGCGGTGAGCATATGGCAATTCTTTTGACGAAAGATACGACGATTGTGGTGCAAGGGATCACCGGTCGAGAGGGGTCTGCCCGCGCCGCTTTCATGAAGGGATACGGGACGAAAGTCCTGGCAGGGGTAACACCCGGCAGGGGCGGCGAGGAAGTCTCCGGCATTCCGGTCTATAACACGGTGGCGGAGGCGGTCAAGGCCAAAGGCCCTATCGCCGCGAGCGTCACGTTCGTCCCCGGCCCCGGCCTCAAGGACGCAGTCTACGAGGCGATCGATTCGGGGATCAAGTTTATCGTCAGCCCGGTCGAGCGCGTCCCCCTGTACGACATCATGGAGATGGTGGCCTACGCGAAGGCGAACGGCGCCCGCATCCTGGGCCCCGGCTCCATAGGCATCATCAGCCCGGGCATAGCGGCGGCAGGCTGGCTGGGCGGGACCCCGGATTTTGCACGGAAGGTCTTCATACCAGGCCCGGTCGGCGTTATTTCGAGAAGCGGCGGCCAATCGGCGACGGTGCCCTGGGCGCTTAACTGCGCCGGCCTCGGCATGAGCACGGTCGTCCACGTAGGCACCGAGCCCGTGACCGGCATATCGATGGGGGAGATACTGCCCCTTTTCGAGAAGGACGCCGAAACAAAGGGCGTGGCCGTCTTCGGCGAGATAGGCGGGCCCCATGAGGAAGAGGCTGCCGACTGCGTCCGTAAGGGCCAGTTCACCAAGCCCCTCGTGATCTTCGTAGCGGGCGCATGGGCGCCGGAAGGGATGCGCTTCTCCCACGCGAGCAGCATCATCGAAAGGGGTAAAGGCTCCGCGAAGAGCAAGGTGGAGTCACTCAAGGAAGCGGGAGTCCACGTGGTCGACCGGCCCGACGAGCTGGCGCCCACTATTAAACGGCTAATCGAAAACCACTAAGGAGGTACGACATGCCTGTAATGAGATCCGTGTTTTACGTTCCGGGAAACAACCAGGATTTTATCAACAAAGCGCCTTCGCTGCCGGCGGACATCGTTACCCTCGACCTCGAGGATTCCGTCCCCCCGGCCGAGAAGGAAAAAGCGCGTGAGCTGGTCCGGCAAAACCTGAAGCTGGCCGCATCGGGCGGCTCGGTGGTCTATTCGCGCATCAACAACTGGGAAACCCTGATGACCAACGATGACCTCGAAGCCATCGTCCACCCGGGCCTCTCAGGCGTCTGCCTCGCGAAGGCCGGCCACCCGGACGACGTGAAACGCCTCGACTGGAAGCTCGAAGAGCTCGAAAGACGGCGCGGCATTCCCGTCGGCACCGTCGCCATCCAGCTTCTCTGCGAGACGGCGAAAGGCGCCATCAACGCGTATTATTCGGCTATGGCGTCTCCCAGGGTCAACTCCCTCATCTTCGGCGCAGTCGACTATACAAAGGATATGCGGGTAAAGATCACGAGCGAAGGCGACGAGCAGCTTTATGCCCGTTTCCATATCGCATGCGCCGCGAGGGCGGCCGGCAAGATCGCCATCGACTGCCCGTACGTAGCCTTCCAGGATACGGTAGGCTTCGAGAAGAGCGTTCAGCAGGGCAGGCAGATGGGCTATGAGGGCAGGATGCTCATCCATCCGAGCCAGATCGAGCCCTCCAACAGGCTATATGCCCCGGCGCCCGAAGACGTAGAGTGGGCGCGCGGCGTAGTCAAGACCTTCGAGGAAGAGGGCCTCGCCAAGGGTAAGGCGGCCGTCTCCTATAAGGGCAAGATGGTCGATACGCCGGTTTACGACAACGCAAGGACTATCCTTTTGACCCTTGCCGAGATAGAAGCCTTTGACAAGGCGCGCAAAGGCAAGTAGAACATTATGACGAAAGAGCGGTGGGGTACGCCTCTTTCGGGAGAGTATCCCACCGTCTGTTTTGAAACTTCAGTATCAGGAGGAAAGGACCCGTGAGCAGAAAAATGGTAACGGTCGACGGATGTACGGCATGCGCGCACGTCGTCCATGCGACAAACGAGATCATCACTATCTACCCTATAACGCCTTCTTCGCCCGTAGCCGAGATTTGCGACGCCAAATCGGCCGCGGGGCAGAAGAATATCTGGGGCTCCGTGCCGATGATAGGGCAGATGCAGTCGGAAGCAGGGGCAGCAGGGGCCGTCCATGGGTCGCTGACCACAGGCGCGGTGACGAGCACCATCACCGCTTCCCAGGGGCTGCTTCTCTTTATACCGAACATGTATAAGATTGCCGGCGAGCTGATACCCACGGTTTTTCACGTTACCGCGAGGGCGCTGGCCGCACAGGCGCTTTCCATTTTCGGGGACCACGGTGACGTAATGGCCGTCCGCCAGACGGGGTTTGCGATGCTTGCGTCGAAAAACGTACAGGAGGCAATGGATTTTGCCCTTATCGCCCAGGCCGCTACCTTCGAGGCGAGGGTGCCTTTCCTCCACTTTTTCGACGGCTTCAGGACGTCCCACGAGATCCAGAAGATCGAAGAGCTTAGCTTCGACGACATGCGGGCGATGATCGACAACGGGCTCATCATGGCCCACCGGAAGAGGGGGCTCACTCCTGACCGTCCCATGATCCGTGGCACCTCCCAGAACCCCGATGTTTACTTCCAGGGAAGGGAAACGGTGAACAAGTACTACCAGGCGATCCCGGCCATATTAGAGAAGGCGATGGAAAAGTTCGCCGGTCTTACGGGACGCAGGTACAAGCTTTTCGACTACTTCGGCCCGGCCGATGCCGAGCGTGTCGTTGTCGTCATGGCATCGGGCGGAGAAACGGTCCTTTCCACGATCGATGCCCTCAACGCCGCAGGCGAGAAGGTAGGTCTTCTCCAGGTCGTTCTTTACAGGCCGTTCGACGTAGCGGCTTTCGCCGAAAGCGCTGCCTTCGACGGTCAAATCGATCGCGGTCCTCGACCGCACGAAGGAGCCCGGCGCAATCGGCGAGCCGCTCTATCTCGACGTGCGGGCTGCGCTCGGTGAGGCGCATGATACGGGCCTCGCGCACTGGGGCGCCTATCCTAAGGTCGTAGGCGGCCGCTACGGTCTCGGCTCCAAGGATTTCACCCCTGCCATGGTGAAGGCGGTTTTCGACAACCTCGCTTCGGCTGCTCCGAAGAACCATTTCACGGTAGGCATCAATGACGACGTGACCGGCGCGAGCCTGCCGGTAGACGAATCGTTCAGGCTGCACGACAAGGCGTTCCGCGCCCTCTTTTACGGCCTCGGGGCGGACGGCACAGTCGGGGCCAACAAGAACACGATCAAGATCATCGGCGGAGAGACTGAGAATTACGCGCAGGGCTACTTCGCTTACGATTCCAAGAAATCGGGCTCGATGACGGTCTCGCACCTGCGGTTCGGCAAGGACGTGATACGCAGCCCGTATCTACTGTCGGACGCGAACTTCGTCGCCTGCCACAACGAGACGTTCCTCGAAAAATACGACATGCTCGCCCAGGCGGAGGAAGGCGCCGTCTTCCTGCTTACGACGGCCAAAGGCAAGGACGAGGTGTGGGATGCCCTGCCCGCAGCCGTTCAAAAACAGCTTATAGCCAAGAAGATGCGCCTCTATATCATCGACGCCATCTCTCTGGCCGAGGAAATCGGTCTGGGCGCCCGCATCAACATGATAATGCAGACGGCCTTCTTCATCATATCGGGCATCATCGGGAAGGACGACGCGGTCAAGGCGATCAAGAAGGAAATCCAGAAGACTTACGGCAAGAAGGGCGATAAGGTCCTGCAAATGAACTACGCCGCAGTCGATACGGCCCTCCAAAACCTGGTTGAGGTGCCGATACCTGCGAAAGCCACGTCGAGCGTGGACATGCGCCCGCCGGTCCCCGATTACGCGCCGGCGTTCGTCAAGGACGTCACAGCGGTCATGATAGAGGGGAAGGGCGATTCGCTGCCGGTCTCGGCGATGCCTGACGACGGCACGTGGCCCACTGCGACCACCCAGTACGAGAAACGGAACATAGCGGTGCACATCCCTGTCTGGGAGCCGGACGTCTGCCTCCAGTGCGGCCAGTGCTCCTTCGTCTGCCCCCATGCGTCGATCAGGATAAAGGCATACGAGCCGGAGCTTCTCAAGGGCGCGCCGGGGACGTTCAAGTCGGCGGATGCAAAGGGGACCAAGGAGCTTAAAGGGCTGAAATTCACGGTCCAGGTAGCGCCGGAGGACTGCACGGGCTGCAAGCTGTGCGTCAATATGTGCCCCGGCCAGAAGAAAGACGCGCAAGGGAACAAGACCGGCGAAAAGGCCGTCAATATGCACCTTCAGGAGCCGCTTCGCAGCCAGGAGGCGGAGAACTACGCGTTCTTCCTCGACCTGCCGGAGACGGACCCTGCCAGATATAACCGCATGAGCATCAAGGGGAGCCAGTTCGTGAGGCCGCTTTTCGAATATAGCGGCGCGTGCTCAGGCTGCGGCGAGACGCCTTACGTGAAGCTCCTCACGCAGCTTTTCGGCGACAGGCTCCTCGTCGGCAACGCAACGGGCTGCTCCTCCATTTATGGAGGCAACCTGCCGACTACGCCGTATGCGAAGCGGGCCGACGGCAGGGGCCCTGCCGTGGTCCAACTCCCTGTTCGAGGACGCGGCGGAGTTTGCCTTCGGCATGAGGCAGACGGTGGACAAGTTCAACGCGCAGGCCCGCGAGATCGTTGAGCGCCTCTCCAAACAGGAGAAGTACGCCGGGGCGGCTGCGCTGTTCGAGTCGCTTATGAACGCCGATCAGTCCAACCAGGGCGGCATAGAGCAGCAGCGCGCCCGCGTCGAGGAATTAAAGAAGCTGCTCGCCGCCGATAAGTCGGCCGATGCGGTCGACCTCGCCTCCTTCGCCGATTACCTCGTAAGGAAAGCGGTCTTCGGCGTGGGCGGCGACGGATGGGGATACGATATCGGTTACGGCGGGGTCGATCAGGTCATGGCCTCCGGCCAGAACGTCAATTTGCTGATCCTCGATACGGAGGTTTACTCCAATACGGGCGGGCAAATGTCGAAATCGACGCCGCTCGGCGCTGTCGCGCAGTTCGCGGCGGCCGGGAAGCATATGCCCAAGAAGAATATCGCCTCGATGATGATACCGTACGGGCACGTCTACGTAGCCCACGTTGCCTTCGCCGCAAACCCGGCGCAGACGGTAAGGGCCTTCCAGGAGGCGGAGGCCTTCGACGGGCCTTCGTTGATAGTCGCATACTCGCACTGCATAGGCCAGGGCATCGATGACATGTCGCTCGGACTGGAGGAGCAAAAGAAGGCGGTGGCCTCGGGCCACTGGCCGCTCTTCCGTTATAACCCGATGCTCGAGGATGAGGGCAAAAACCCGGTTACCCTCGATTGTCAGGACCCGAGCATACCCTATGCCGAGTTTCTATACAGGGAAAATCGGTTCAAGTCGCTCAAAAGGAGCAATCCGACGGTGGCGGCTGAGCTGCTGAAGCAAGCGGAAGAAGCGGTCATGAGAAGATGGAACTATTTGAAGCATCTGGCTGCCTGGTCCCCCAAGGGCTAGGTAATCGAAAGAGGATGCTCTAAAGACGGGAGGAACTTATGGAGAAAGAGCAAGTCCGTGATGCCCTGCAACGCATCGTGGGGAAAGACAACGTCCTCTGGAAAGATGTCGACCTGACGGTCTACAGCTACGACGCAGGGCTGGTCAAGGGGAGGGCGGGCATGGTCGCCTTCGTCGACAATACCGACCAGGTTGCGCAGATCGTCAAGCTCCTCTATAAGGAAGGGGTGAGCTACGTGGCGCGAGGCTCCGGCACGAACCTTACGGGGGGCACGGTACCCATGGACGGCGGCGTCGTCATAGAGTTCGCGCGCATGAACCACATCCTGGAGATCGACCTCGAAAACGAGAGGATCATCGTGGAGCCGGGGATTTACAACCTTACGGTCCAGTCCGCCCTCGCAGAAAAGGGCTACTACTACGCGCCGGACCCTGCCAGCCAGAAGGCCGCCTCGATGGGCGGCAACCTCGGCGAGAACGCAGGGGGCCCCCATTGCCTTAAGTACGGCGTGACCAGCAACCACGTGCTCGGCGCCGAAGTCGTGCTTCCGAACGGGGAAGTGACCTGGATAGGCGGCAAGGCGCTCGACGCGCCCGGTCCCGACCTGATGGGACTTCTCGTCGGCGCGGAAGGCACGCTCGGGATCGCCACGAAGCTGGTCTGCCGCATCATGAAAAGCCCCGAGAGGGTTGTCACGATGCTTGCCATCTACAACTCCGTCGAGGCGGCGGGACAGACGGTTTCCGACATCATAGCGGAAGGCATCATACCCGCAACGCTCGAGATCATGGACAACGCAGTCATAAGGGCGGTCGAGGATTCGGTGCACGCGGGCTATCCCGCTCGACGCCGAAGCGGTCCTCCTTATCGAGCTCGACGGCCTCACCGACGGCATGGACGAGCAGGCGAAGCGGATCAGCGAGGTCTGCGAGAAGGACGGGGCGACGAGCCACAGGCTGGCGAAGGACGCTAACGAGCGCAATATCCTCTGGGCAGGGCGCAGGGGCGCGTTCGGCGCGGTCGCCAGGGTAAGGCCGGCCTACCTGGTCTGCGACGGCACCGTGCCCCGCACGGAGCCGCCTAAGGCGCTGTCGGAGGTCAAGAGGATAAGCAAAAAATACAACGTGCCCATCGGCAACGTCTTCCACGCGGGAGACGGCAACCTACACCCCCTCATCATGTTCGATGACCGCGACCCGGACGAGCTTGCCCGCGTGCACAAGGCGGGAAGCGAGATATTGCAGGTCTGCGCCGATTTAGGCGGCACGATCAGCGGCGAGCACGGCATCGGCACTGAGAAGCTCCGCGAGATGTTTTTCGTGTTCAAGGAAGGCGATGTCAGGATGATGCGCGGCGTCAAGCAGGGTATCGACCCCAAGGCGCTCTGCAATCCTGGGAAGGTCATACCTAAAGAGGAGGCGAGGGCGTGATGGACAAGCAGACAGATACCAATAACGGCGCGCCCCTTCGGACCGTAGAGTCCCTGGGAGTCGCTGCGAAGCACGTGGAGCGGCCCACGAAGGAGAGCGAGGCGCAGCAGATACTCGCCAGGGCCTTCAAGGAAAAGCTGACCGTACTGCCTATGGGCGCCGCAACCACGCCGGCGGCCGGCACGCTGCCCGAGCGCGTCGATATCCTTCTCGATATGACGGGGATGTCGGGCATCAACGAATTGGATATATCCAACCTGAACATGGTGGTCCTCGCCGGAACGACGATAGACGGCGTCAACGAGGTCCTGGCGGCCCAGGGGAAGGGCTTCTTCCTTCCGCTCGATCCGCCGTTCTCGAACAGGGCTACCATGGGAGGCGTTTACGCCGCAAACGGGAGCGGCCCGTGCCGTCTCCGTTACGGCACCATTCGCGACCAGGCCCTGGGCGTGCGGGGCATCGACGCGAAGGGGGCCGGAGTGGGCTTCGGAGGCAAGACGGTCAAGAACGTCTCCGGATACGACATGACGAAATTCCTCGTCGGCTCGGCAGGCAGCCTCGCCCTGATCACGGCTGCCGTCATGCGCATCTTTCCGCTGCCCGAGGCATCTTCGGTCTGTGAGATCGCAATCCCGGCCCTGGGCGAGCTTGAGAAGTTCCTCCAGGCGCTGCGGTCATCGGTGCTTATCCCGACGGGTGTGACTGTCGAGCCTGCAAAAAGCGGCTTCAAAGTCCTGGCCGCATTCGAAGGCCATCCGCTCGCAGTGGAACGCGAGAACAAGGACCTCATGGCGATGGCGGGCAACTTCGGCGGCAAAGGGGACGTGAATATGGGCCGGGAGGCCATGCGGCAGGCTATCCGGGCTGCAATCGAGCGCCCAGGGAGAGGCCATGGCGATAAAGGTCACGGTGCCTATTTCGGAAGGGCCCCGCGTGCTGGCCGGCCTGGCCGCGCTTGCAGGGCTGCGAAGACCGTACTCTTTGCGGGGAACGGCGTAGTCCTGGTATACGGGGCGGACGAGCGGATCATCGAAGGGGCAAAGAGCCTGGCTGCAAACGGCTTCGCTGCCCCCCTCAAGCTCAACCGGACGCTGCTTGCCAAGTGGGGGCCGAGGGTGAACGGCACCATCGAGCAGCTAGTGCTGCGGCCTGTCAAGGAGCAGCTTGACCCGACCGGGGTCTTCCCACCGATCATATAGAGGTGAATAACAATGAACCAACAATATAAGCAAGTATACGAAGAAGTCTCGAAATGCAACCGTTGCGGCTTCTGCCAGGCGCACTGCCCTATATTCGCCGTCACCGGCGTCGAGAAGAACGTGGCGCGCGGGCACAATGCCCACGTGCGCGGCCTGGCCGAAGGCAAGATGGAGATCAGCGCGGACTTCAAAGACCCGCTCTTCGAGTGCCTGCTCTGCAAGGCGTGCGTGTCCAACTGCTTTCCCGCAGTGCGCACGGACAAGGCGGTAGTCGCAGGAAGGGCCGAGTACATGAAGCGCGTGGGGCAGCCTAAGGTGATGAAGATGCTCTTCCATGACCTGCTGCCCAACCCGCAGAAGATGGGTAAGTACGTCCGCCTGCTCGCCATCGGCAAGAACACGGGCCTTTCAAAGCTCGCCAGGGCCATGGGCATCTTAAGCTGGTTCGGCAAAGACATGGACAAGGCCGAGGGCCTCATAGAGAAGATACCGACGCCTTTCTTCCGTGAGAGGGTCCAGCAACCTTCGCCTCGAGCCGACAAAAGTGAAGACGGAAGTCAGCTACTTCGTCGGCTGCGGCTTCAACTATATGCTGCCGCAGGTGAGCGAGTCGACGGTCGGCGTCCTGGTCAGCCAGGGGGCAAAGGTCAAGATCGCAGACAACTGCTGCTGCGGGCTTCCGGCCTTTGGCTACGGCGACGTCGAGGCGGCGCGTAATATGGCGCGCAAGAACATCGAGGTGCTGGAGAAGCTGAACACCCCCGTGATAGTCACGGAGTGCGGGGAGCTGCTCCGCCTTCCTGAAGGAGTACCCGGAGCTGTTCGAGGACGACCCGGTTTGGAAGAAGCGCGCGCAGGACATCGCCAAAAAGGTAAATGCCTTCAGCGAGTTCATGGTGACCCAGATCGGAGAGCTTAACGGCAAGAGCCTGGCCGGGAAGAAAGTTATGTATCACGACCCGTGCCACATGAGCCGCTACCAGAACATTACGAAGCAGCCCAGGGAGCTTATAAAGAAGATACCCGGCATCAACTTCGTGGAGATGCAGGAAGCGGACCGGTGCTGCGGCGCGGCGGGCAGCTACAACATCATGCACTACGAGCAGTCGATGAAGGTCCTTGAAAAGAAGATGGAGTTTCTCAAGAAAAACGGGGGCCGACATACTGACGACTGAATGTCCGGGCTGCGTGATACAGTTGAGCTACGGCGTAAAAAAGGCCGGGCTGTCGACAAAGGTCGTCCACATCAGTGGGCCTGATAAAAGAAGCCAGCAAGTAGCTGGTGGGGGCCGGGACCTTTTCGCGGCCTTCGCGTCGTTTTCTCAGTCGCGAGTCCTCACGTACACAAAACGTACGTTGCGGCTCGCTTCCTCGAAAAGCAACGCGAATTCCATCGAAAATCTCCCGGCCCCTTCTGTCCAACCCGATCACGTTTCCCCGTACTCACCCTTTTATTCGGTCCAACACAACTCTATCTTATTCGGAGGGGAAGATTTTGCCTGGGTTCAGTAGCCCTTTTGGATCGAACGCCGCTTTTACGCGTTTCATCAGCGCTATCTCTATCGGCCCCATCTGCATGAACATATAGTCTTTCGCGGTAAGGCCGATGCCGTGCTCGCCCGATAGTTTGCCCTGCATCTCGCACGGCCTTCTTGTATATCTCGCCGAGCAGCTCGTGGGCCTCTGACGTCTCCGCGAAGTTGCGCCTCCTGTACTGGATGGTGACGTGCAGGTTGCCGTCGCCCGCGTGGCCGTAAGTCGCTATGTTGACCTTCTTTCCCTGCCCCGCTCTCTTTTATCGAGCCGGCCAGATAGGGCAGCCTGTACCGGGGCACGACTACGTCGGCCTCCAGGTGGTCTTTGCCGAGCGCCTTGAGCGCGGGCAGCGTCTCCCGCCTGATGCGCCACAGGCGGTCCGCCTCCTCGTCGTCTTTGGCGAGCTTCGACTCGATGACGCCTTTGGACTTCCGGGCCAGCTCGAACACCTTGTTCACGTCCTCGTCTACCGCTGCCTGGTGGTTTCCGTCCACTTCGACGAGCACCATAACGGCGGCGTCCCTGCGGAGGTCCGCCGATGCGGAGAGGTAGTCGGCCACGCAGTTGATGCTCGTGTTGTCCATGAACTCGATGGCGCACGGGACGATGCCGCTTCCGAAGATGGCCGACAACGAGGTCTGCCGCAGCGACGAGGTCGTCCAGGTAGAAGATGCAGGTCCGGCGCAGGCCGGCTTCGGCAGCAGCTTCGCGATGATCTTCGTCACTACGGCCAGCGTCCCTTCGGACCCCACGATAAGGGCGACGAGGTCGTACCCTGTCGACGTTCTTCACCGTCCTGCCGCCCACGTTTATGATGTCGCCGTTCGGCAGGACCGCCTCCAGGCCCAGGATATAGTCCCTGGTCACGCCGTACTTCACTGCGCGGGTATAGCCGGCGTTTTCGGCCACGTTGCCGCCCAGGGTGCTCTCGATGGTGCTCGAAGGGTCGGGCGGGAAGAAGAGGTTGTGCTTTTCAGCGTTTCCTGCAGGTCTGCCGCCACGACGCCCGGCTCGACGACCACCTGCATGTTCTTCTCGTCGATCTCGAGTATCCTTGTTCATCCGCATGAGGGAGAGGAGCACGCCCCCGGCAACAGGCAGCGCGCCCCCGGACAGGCCCGTCCGCCCTCCCTGAGGGGTGAGTGGTATGTCGGCCTCGTAGGCCAGCTTCATGATCCGGGACACCTCTTCCGTCGAAAGGGCAGGACGACCACGTCCGGCATGAACCGCATCTCCGTCGCGTCATAACAATAATGGGCCATCCCTTCCTTGTCCGTCACGATCTGCTCGTTTTTCAGAAATGCGCGGTATTGGCCGATGAGCTGCTCCATCTTTTCGTTCATCCTCAAGCCTCCTTCGGTAGGAATCAATGATGAGGGGAGGCAGGGCCTTAAGCCCTTCCTCCCCTCCTCATTGCTTGCTATACAGCCAGACTCACTTCGGTGGCAGACTGGGTATCATCCACGTGAATACGTATGCCTGCAACAGCACTATGATGCCCATGATGGCGGCGAGCGCAATGGAATGCCAGAAGACCTTCCTGAAGATAGGCCCAAGCGCGTGGTTGCGCTCGTAAGGGTCCTCGTAGCAGGCCGCGCAGGCGACCATGATGGACTGGGCATCGATCATCTTGCCCATGACGCCTCCCGTCGAGTTCGCGGCGACGATCAGCACCTCGTTCAGGTGCAACTGCTGCGCCGTGATCCTCTGAAGGCTCCCGAAGAGGGCGTTCGATGCGGTGTCGGAGCCGGTCAGGAAGACGCCGAGCCAGCCGAGGTAGGCGGCAAAGAACGGGTAGAGAGGGCCTGCCGAAGTAAAGGCAAGGCCGAGGACTGCGTCCGTCCCGGCGTAGCGGGTCAGGTAGCCGAGACCCAACACCTGGCCGATAACGAGTACGGGGATCTTCATACGCTTGATGGTCCGGCCTGATGGCCTCACGCCACTGGCGGCCGCTCAGACCGAGGGTGATACCCGTTAAAAGGGCGGCGACGAAGACGCCCGTGCCGGCAGCGGACAGCCAGTTGATGGCGAATATGGCGCCTTCCGGCTTTGCATTGATGGGGGCGACCGGCGGCATCCTTTGCACAAGATTGTGCAGGGCGGGCATGCTCCACTTCGGCAGCGAGAGCGTCCCCGTGAAAGCGGAGCCGAGTGAACGTCGTTGGACCTTGACGGTCGCGAAGAGTTCGTTGAGGTAGCTCTTCCAGGAAGGCATGCCCCAGAGGGCGCAGCAGCAGATGAGGATGCCCCAGGGCACCCAGGCATAGGCCGTCTGGCCGACCGTGTAAGGATACTTCCACTCGCCGACCGGCGCCTTGACAGGGTCCTTTTTCGCGCCCGGCTCGGCAGGCCCGGCGGCCTCCGTGCCTTTTTCCCGTGCAAGGAGGAAGCGCGTCTTCGGGCGCCATACGAAGCGCAGGAAGAGGGCCGTGCAGATGACCGAGAAGACGCCCGCGACGACGTCCGTCATCAGGTGGAAGGAGTTCGTCTGCGATGCCGCAAACTGCATGATGGCGAAGGAGCCGCCCGAGACGAGCGTGGCAGGCCAGACCTCCCAGACGTCCCGCCACTTGCCCTTGTGCATGAAGACGAAGGTAGCGACAAGCCAGAAGGGCACGATGACTGAGACGAAGGGGAGCTGCCGCCCGGCCATCGACGACAGGGTCAACTGGTCGAGGCCGCTGACGGCCGCCAGCGTAACGATAGGCGTGCCGATGGCGCCGTAGGCAACCGGCGCCGTGTTGGCTATCAGGTTGAGCACGCACGCCTCGAAAGGTGAAAAACCGAGGCCCACCATGACTGCGCCTGCAATGGCGACCGGCGTGCCGAAGCCCGACGTGCCCTCGATGATGGCGCCGAAGGAGAATGCGATGAGCAGCACCTGCAAGCGCCGGTCGAACGAGATGTGGATGATCGACTCCTTGACGATCTCGAACTTGCCCGTTATGACGGTCATCGTATAGAGGAACATGGCGCCAAGGACGATCCAGATGATGCCGAGGAAGCCCGACAGCGACCCGTAAGCGAATGCGGAGAACGCTGATTTGAAGGGCATGGCGAAGACCAGGCAGGAGATAACAAATGCCGCTATCACGCCGTAGAAGGCCGCATACGGGGCGCTTATGCCCAGGTGCTTCACGCCTGTCTTGTCCCTGTGAGGGTGGAGCGCTATGAAGTAAAGAAGGACCAGAATCGGAATTGCCGCCGCGATGGTAGAGAACAGTACATTACCCAGGGGGTTGTAGTTCTGGTGGTACATGTTTTCTCCTCCTCCTCCTTTTTTGCTTGTACCGCATTTGCCACGTATCGTTCGTGGGCTTGAGACGGGCTTCGCGGATATTTGCACGAAACCGTAAATTATGCTTCTGTCCGGTCAATCCTGCCGACAGCCCACCTCCTTTTTCGCCCCCGACTAACCCAACAATTCCTGAGAGCAGGCGCGGGGCCCAAGCTCCCAGCGGCCTTAAAAGTAAACGCATCTTCGGGATATTTACACTCTATTTTTAACAATTAGGCTGATTCTGTCAACAAAATTCGACAATGGATCGGGTAATATTGTGGTAATAACAATCTACCACGTCAGTTCCGGACCGGGCTTGCCGCACAGCCCAACACACGGAAAGTCAACTTGTATATCAACCGGTGCATCGTCGCCGGGAAAACCGCTGCCGGGCGGATGATTCCGCTGCTTCCGGGGTGCGTCCGGATAATCCGGATCATCCGAAAAGATTATATTTCACGATACAATAAATTGCCTTTAAACCGTCCTTCCAGTTGATCTTTTTACCCTCCCGGTACGTCCTCCCGTAATAAGAAACGCCGACCTCGTAGATACGTATATTCGGGATCCTTGCGATCTTTGCAGTCACTTCGGGCTCGAAGCCGAAACGGTCTTCCTTTAAGAGGATGGATTCTATTATGTCCATCCGGAAAAGCTTATAACAAGTCTCCATGTCCGTGAGGTTCAACCCCGTGAAGAGGTTTGAGAAAAAAGTGAGAAGCCGGTTGCCTATCGTATGCGAAAAGAAAAGGACGCGATGAGGGTTCCCACCGCGAAACGCGAACCGTAAACGACATCGGCGAAACCCTCGAGGACAGGCTTCAGCAGGAGGTCGTACTCCCGAGGGTCGTATTCCAGGTCCGCGTCCTGGATCAGCAGGAAGTCTCCTGAAGCGCTATTTATGCCCGTGCGGATCGCCGCGCCCTTGCCTTTGTTTACGCCATGCCTCAAATACACGGCACGGAAATCGCTGTGCCTTTCCGTGTACCGGATGACCGCCTCTTCGGTCCCGTCGGTAGAGCCGTCATCGACTATGATGATTTCCTTTCCCATCGAGCCGGACAGTTGAACGCCGCGTATCTTCTCGCAAATATCGCCGATGGTCGAGGCCTCATTATAAACGGGTATTACAATGGAGAGTACCACGCGGCCTATATTAGCACTTTGACAAGTAAATGAAAACCTTATTATTCAAGAACCGCTTGACAACGTCGAGCGCCGTTTGTAAGATTGCGGACTTTCGATTAGCCGCCCCCGGGGGCGGCGATAAGCAGGGCTTCGTGAGCGCGAAAATACGCCGGGGAGCGAAAAAGTTGACCGTCGAGCCGGGCGCGCCGGGAAAGAAACGGACGATACTGGTCTGCGTTCTTCTGGCTGTTGTCGTGGCGTGCGCGCTCTGGCAGGTCTTTTTTTGCGATTTTATCAATCTGGACGATCCGTCCTACGTCACCGGGAACAGTCATATCCGGAACGGCCTTACATCGGAGGGCCTGCGATGGGCTTTCAGGATCGGCTACGGGGCGGATTGGCGCTCCCTGACGTGGATGTACTGGAATCCCCTTACGTGGATATCCCACATGCTCGACGTCCAGCTCTTCGGCCTCAATCCGGGATGGCATCACCTCACAAATCTACTGCTCCACATAGCCAATACCGTGCTGCTCTTTCTTGTCCTTTTGCGGATGACGAAGGGGTTCTGGCAAAGCGCGTTCGTGGCGGCCCTGTTCGGCCTCCACCCTCTCCACGTGGAGTCCGTCGCCTGGGTGGCGGAGCGCAAAGACGTGCTCTCCACTTTTTTCTGGTTCCTCACGATCTGGGCTTACGCCCGCTATGTCGAAGGCCCCCGGCTCGCAAGGATATCTCGTCCTTCTCGCCTGTTTTGCCCTGGGCCTTATGTCGAAACCCATGCTCGTGACCTTGCCTTTCGCCCTGCTCCTGCTCGACTACTGGCCGCTGGGCCGCTTCCGCGCCGAAGGGCCGGCCGTCGATATGCCGGAGGGGCAGCCCAAAAGCGCTAAAGATAGGAAGGAAAAAGGGAAATCCGCCGGTGGGGCTGCACCGCGGACCGAGCCGCCTCATGAAGCGCAGGCCGGTTATTCTTTTCAGCCGGCGTGTAATCCCCTTGCTCCGTGAAAAGGTCCCTCTTTTCGCGATAGCCCTGGTTTCATGCATCATCACTTACATCGCCCAGCAGAAGGGAGGGGCGGTCGAATCGCTTGACGTATTGTCGCTCTCCGCGCGCCTTGCCAATAGTTTTATCTCCTATGCGGTCTATATAGGTAAAATGTTCTGGCCGAACGGTCTTGCCATCCTCTACCCTCACCCAGGGTCATGGCCTGTTTACGACGTTGTCCCGGCCGTGCTGCTCTTTGCCGCCATAACGGCCGCGGTAGTGTGGGCAGGCCGTAAATGGCCTTACCTGCCTTCGGGATGGTTCTGGTACTGCGGAACGCTTGTGCCTGTGATCGGCATAGTGCAGGCAGGCTTGCAGGCGAGGGCGGACAGGTTCACATATATTCCCCTGGTCGGACTGTTCATTATCGCCGCATGGGGTGCGCCGGACGCCCTCAAGGCGTGGCGATGGCGGAAACAGGCCCTGGCTGCGGCGTCCGCGGGGGTTTTGGCGTGCTTTTTCGCCGCGACGTGGGTGCAGGTCGGCTATTGGAAGGATGATATAACAGTCTATAACCATGCCCTTGCCGTCACCGCTCCCAGCGGCCTGATCCTTAACAATCGGGGCAGCGCATACAGCAAACGCGGTGATTACCAAAGCGCCCTGAAGGATTTCGACAGGGCCGCACAGATAAGCCCGGCATACGCGGACCCATTGTATAACCGGGGGGTTGTCCATAACGCCCTCGGCGACTACCCGCGGGCGATGGCCGATTTTAGTGAGGCCATCAGGATTAACCCGCAATACGAGGATGCCTACAACAATCGCGGCATTATCCGTGGTGCGATGGGCGATTACAAAGGGGCGATAGAAGACCTTGCCGCCGCTGTCTCGCTTAACCCTCAATTCGCAAAGGCCTACTATAATAGGGGCTCGTTCGTGCCCTGGTGGGTGACTATAAAGGGGCCATCGGCGATTACGGTCGTGCCCTGGAGATCGATCCGGGGGACGCCCATGTCTATGGAAGCAGGGGCGCGGCCTACGGCGGGGCAGGCGACTGCGCCCGGGCCGTGTCCGATTTCAATCGCGCCGTTGAGATCGACCCGCAATACGCAGACGCCTATTATAACCGGGCGATGGCTTATAAATGCCTTGGCGACGGGGTCCGCATGTTTAGCGACCTGAAGCAGGCCGCGGCCCTCGGCAGCGAGCCGGCCAGAAGCCTGCTTACACGCCCGGTACCGGGTAAATAGAGCCCTGCCCGCCCTCCCCTGGGCCTTGTCGGAGAGAAACCCCCGGCAGAGCGCCCGCAGGCGCCGTAAAAAACTTTAACTCTTATTAAGAATTTTTAACTTTTTTCCTTGACAAGGGGTTTACATGCTCGGTAAGATTAAAAACCGTTAAGAAAAGGAGGTATTTTTTGGCGGAGGCACAGGCTTCACAACATTCGACAAGGAGGGAAGCATGAAGAAAGCGTTACTGTTTTTTCTCGTTTTACTTTTGGCAGTTCCTGCCATCAGCTTCGCCGGAAGCGCGACGAGCAGGTGGGACCTGACCATCGGCGGTTACGTAAAGGTAGACGCGGGTTACACGAGCCAGGCGGCAGGCCCGTCGCCGGCGGGTCTCGAAGAGTATTTCGCAGACCGCAACAACTATCAGGGCAACCAGAATGCCTCTAACAAAGGCGGCAGCTTCGCCATGGCCACCGGCCAGACGGCGCTGAACTTCCTGATCAAAGGCCCGGATACGTGGGGCGCCAAGACCACGGCCTTTATCCAGGGGAACTTCGTCGGCCAGACGAACAACAACGGTTACTCTGGCACGAGGTACGGCACATTCACTCTGACCCATGCGTATGCGGACTTCACATGGGCGAACACGAAGTTGATCGTCGGCCAGAACTGGCAGTCGTGGGGCTTTCTGCCTTCCTACAACTTCATAGGCCTCTATGACCTGCTGCTCGCGGGCCGCGGCAACACCGTCCCGCAGATCACGTTGATCCAGAACTTCGCGAAGAGCTTCTATGCCTCAGTCGGCATCCAGGAGCCTTACAACATGAGGGACCAGATAGGCGGTTCCGCGAACTTGGGCATGGCCCAGGGCCCGCAGAACACCACCTTCGGCCAGAATACCGCGACCGTGAGGGTAACCAGCGAGATCCCCGACGTAACAGGCGAGATCGGCTTCAAGTCGGATGCCTGCGGTAAGATCGGCGTCAACATGCATGCAGTTCGCCGCCGGCGGCATGTGGGGACAGGACAAGATCATCTTCCTGGATCCCACCAATACGAAGACCTACTCGACGAACAACGTTAACAGGTGGATGGCAGTTTTCAAGGGCTTCATACCCATCATTCCCGAGAAGAACCTGAACAAGGCCGGCGCACTGTCAGTGTCGGGCAGCGTCTGGTCGGGCCAGAACATGTCCAACTGGCTCCTCGGCGCCAGGAACATCGGCTGGCCTCATTCCGTACAACCAGGGCAATATAGGGACGGGAGCGGTTAGCGCAACGGGTGCCCCTGTAAACTATGCTGTGCCTGTCCAGAGCGGCGGCTGGGGCCAGATCAGCTACTACTTCACGGATAAGCTCTATTTCAACGGCATATACGGAATTATGCAGAGCTACACCAGCGCGGCTTACCAGCATACGTTCCCGAACCAGATCAGAGAACAACCAGCAGTATATCGGGAACATCTTCTATGACGTGAACCCGGCTGTCAGGGTGGCCTTCGAGTACACGTACATAAGGACCGCCTTCAACCAGTACGGCCTGAACAACGGCGGCAACGCGGCACCGGCCAACGGCCAGTTTACCGGCTACACCGGCGGCGCACTGAGCACTGTCGGTTCCGTACAGCAGGCAAGGGTAGCCCTCTTCTATTTCTTCTAAGAGGCAAGCCTGACAGCAACACCTGAAACACGGCAGGGGGCCTGAAAAGGCCCCCTGTTTTTTTATTGATATGGCCCCCTTAACGAACAGACAGCCTGCCGTATATATGCTGGCAAGCGGGCGAAACGGGACCCTCTACGTCGGCGTGACTTCCGATTTGATAAAACGGATATGGGAACATAAAAACGGCGTGGTGGGCGGATTCACGAAGCGGTACGGCGTAGATCGCCTGGTGTGGTATGAGCTGCACGAGACGATGGGGGCGGCCATTGATCGCGAAAAGAAATTAAAGAATTGGAAAAGGGCGTGGAAGATGGTGCTGATCGAGAAAGACAACCCTGAATGGCTGGACCTCTACGGCGGTATAATATGACCCGCGATAAATGTCATGAGCCCCGGCTTGGTCCGTCATACCGGCGAAGCCTGTCCCGGAACGTTTCAATCCGGGAGCCGGTATCCAGGAAAAGCTGGATTCCGTGTCAAGCACGGAATGACGGAACAGGGTAGTCTTCCTCTACCTGGCGATAGCGGTCATTTCGTGGGATCGTGTCTGGACTCGAAATGCCCGGCGTGTGCGGGCGATCGAGGCCCGACTATACCGTTCCCCACAATTCATTTCCGCCTGAGTTGCGCGGGCTTCTTTTCTTCCGTCATACCGGCGAATGCCGGTATCCAGGAAAAGCTGGATTCCGTGTCAAGCACGGAATGACGAAACCGGGTAGTGTTCGTCCACTATCGAATATTCGCGGCTTCTCGAAAGACCCATTCCCTGAACAGACAGATAAGCGGCTCTATTGTCTTCCGATTGTCAAACGAATTTACGATTTTATCTCTGCCTGCGGCCGAGAGCCTCTCCCTTAAGGCATCGTTTGAGCAGACGGCTGCGAGGGCTTCTGCGAGCCGGTCCGGCGAATGGACGGGTACGAGCAGGCCGTCTGTGCCGTGCCTGATAAGCTCGGCCTGTCCTGAATTTGCTGTCGCGATCACCGGCACCCCGCTCGCCATGGCCTCCATGAGCACGTTCGGGATGCCGTCCCGGTTTCCGTCGGCTGCGTCGACGCAGGGCAAGGCGAAGACCCAGGCGCGCCTGTAATAGGCGCGTATCTCTTCCTGACGCAATGCGCCCGCGAGACTCACCTTACCGGACAGGCCGCTTTCCTCGATCATGGCTTCGAGGCGCGTGCGCTCCTCTCCCTCCCCGACGATCACGCACCGGAAAGGAAAGCCCCTGGCCGCAAGGAGGCCGCAGGCAGCTATAAGGTCGGGGAAGCCCTTTGTCTGCGTGAGGCGGCCTATGGAGAGGATAAGGTTCTTTTCCCGCTCGTCCCCGTTGCAGTAGGGGAAGTTGTCTACATCGAGGCCGTGGTAGACGAGGTGCACTTTCGCAGGCGCGTCGCGCGGCGACTCAGCCAGGAGCGAGCGCCTGGCATTGTCCGAGCACGTGACGACGAAAGCCGCCTCGGCCAGTTTTTCGGGCATCAGCAGGCGGTCCTGCCAGATGTCGTGCGCGTGCCCCGTGAAGCTGTAAGGGATGCGGGTCAGGAGGTGGACCACCCTGGCGACCGAGGCGGATTGAGAGGCGAAATGCGCGTGTATGTGGCCGACCCCGTCGCGGAGCATCTGTTGGGCCAGCGGCACGCCTTCGCCGAAATGCATGAGGCTGCGAAGCCGGTCTTTGGCGCAGGCGTGTGTGCCGGCGAGCATCCTGAAAAGGGTGGATGCATACCTGAGCGGGTGGCGCAGGAAGAGGCGGGCATGAGCAGCAACGAGCGTGCGTAAAGGCACCGGCAGCAGGTAGAAGGCGGCATCGGACAGGGCGCGGGACTCCTGGGAGATTGAGGAGGGCGGCGGCTTGCGCAGGGAATAAATGGAGACGTGGATGCCGCGGCGGCTAAGCTCGATAACCTCGCGGTAAATGAAGGTCTCGGTAAGGGATGGGAAGTAGTTGCTGAGGTAAGCGAGCTTCACGGAATGCTACGCCTTTAATATCTGGATAAACAGGCTGACGGGTTTTGCGAGCTTTTGCCTGTGCGTGTTGTCTTTGAGGTAGAGCAGGGCAGCGGCGGCGAGGCAGGCAGATTCGCAGGCTGCATAGCCCCATCCGAGCGTGCCGATCCACGCGACCGTGAAGACTCCGGCCCCTGCGAGGGCCGGACGGCCCAAAGCGCCGGCTACGGCTACGCGATGCCCCGCCCGCCCGGCAAAATACAACTCGCAGAGGAAGAAGACCGACCAGGCTGCGGCGCTCGAAAAGGCGGCGCCCGTCGCCCCGTAAAGCGGTATCATCCAGAGGTTGAGGGCGATGCTCGTCGCAGCGGCCGAAGGCCCCGCACAGCAGGTCGTATTTCTGAAGGTTGACGGCAAGCAGTATGTTGGCGGTCGTCCTGCCCATCGTCCAGGGTATGAGGCCTATCGCCAGTATGCGCAGGAGCGTAGCCGACTGGTCGAACTTGCCTCCGTATAGGACCGATACCAGAAGGGGCGCCAGGGCGACCGTCGCAGCCGCAGTGGGGAAGACATAGAGGAGGACGTGTTTCAGCATGTCGCGGTTCGTCCGGCCGAAGGCCTCCGGCGTTGACCTGAAGAGCGCGGAAAGGTACGGGAAGCTTGCCTTCATATACGACTGCGGGACGATCAGCGTCGCCTCGAACAGCTTGTAAGCGGCCGCGTACAGCGCCACCTGGGTCATGTCCGTAAGCTTCGTCAGGATGAGCACGTCGAGGCGCGCGGAGAGTATGGCGACTACCGTGATGAGGAGAAAGGTCGGAGAGGCCTTGAGGAGGCGCAGGGCGACGCCCGTGTCTACCTTGAGGGTCAGTGCCCCGAGGCGCCTCGCATAGGTGTATGCGCAGACCCCGGCCGAGTAGAGTGTCGAGATGACGATGGCGACGACGAGGGAGACGAGGCCGAAGCCCAGGTGGATGAAAAGAAGGGAGAGCGCCACCCGCAGGACGTTGCCTGACACGTTCTGGAAAAGGATGTAGTCGGTCCGCTCCCAGCCCATGAAAACGGCCTCGAACGTCGAAATGACGAAGATGGGGAACAGGTTGAGGCTCATCAGAAAGACGCCGATGCTGACGGAAGGGGAGAGGTCGAAATAGACTTTGAGGCCGTTCATTGCGATGGCGAGGACGATAGAGCTGCCCAGGCCGAGGAGCAGCGCCGCCGAAAGATAAGAGGACGACTTATCCCTGTCTGCCGCCACTTCCCGCGTGAGCAGGGCTTGCAGCCCCATCTGGCCGATAGCGCTGAACATGGAGATGAAGGTGACGATAAAGGCGTACCCGCCCATCACCTCGGTCCCCATCACCCTCGACACCGCCACGATCACCACCATGGCGAGGGCCGGGCTCGACGAGCCTCAGGAACGTGAGGACCGCGGAGTTTTTATAGACCAGGTTATAAGTGTGGCTCTGGTGCATTATCTCGCACTGTTATCGGGGGATGGAATAAGATTATTTTGCTGCGGAAGGGTCGGCGGGGCGGTCCTTAAGAAAGGTGCGGGGTCGGGTCGGCACCCGCGGCGAGGTTGGGCGCACCCGCGAAAGCGGCTTCCGGAGCGGGCCTTACGAGGTTCGTCATTATCGACGCCGGCCGGGGCTGCTCGACGGGAAGGGGCGATTTAATCTTCTTGACTGCCGAGCAGAGGCTGCAAAAGACGAAGAGCAGGCTCAGGCACAGCGGGGAGGCGTACATGTCGACCATCATGTGGATCGACATCGCCATGAAGCCCGCGCCTGCGCTTAACCCCACCGTCTGGGCCAGCTCGCTCGACCTCCGGCGCGTGCAGTCGAGAGACTCGCGGAAGCAGGTGAGAATCAGCCAGAGGAAGGCGAGCATGCCGACGAGGCCCGTCTCTGCGAAGACGAGCAGGTACTGGTTGTGGACCATGTGCAGATAGACGTACTGCAACTCAGGGCCGCGCGTATAGTTGTGGATGACCGACATGAACGTGTTCGCCCCTACGCCCAGGATGGGGCTCTCCTTTATCATGTTCCATGCGATCTTGATGAGGTATATCCTGTCCTGCGCAGCGTCTGCGCCCTCCTGGCTGACGAAGCGGCCCTCGATCTGGCTGAAAAAGAAGAAGACCACTACCGCCCCGACCGCCAGCGCCAGCAGCGGTCCTCGGGCCCTGACGTATTTTCCTTTCGAGAGGGCCAGAAGGAGCATGAGGAAGGCGACGGCGAAGGCCATCCAGCCGCCCCGTCGAAAAGCTGAAAAGCAGCGCGGAGCCCGCCCGAGGGCCACGGCACACATTCCCAGTTTCCTGTAAAGGCCCTTGTTTTCATCATCATCGCCGTGACGAGCAGAATAAGGGGAGCCACGTACATGGCGAGGCCGTTCGGTTTCCCTACCGTGCCCAGGGCCCGCGTGACGAGCCCTTCCTCCGATTCCTCGGTAACGGGCGTCCCCGTGACTTAAATACGTCGAGGTCCCTGCCCGTAAGGTATTGGGCCGTCCCGAAGGCCCCCTGCAGGATCAGGGAGAGCATCAGCATGACCATCACCATGCGCAGCTCCTTCTCCGTCTCGATGGCCGCCGTCAGGACGATGTAATAAAGGAAGAACACCTGGACGAGCAGTATCGCCTCGAAGAGAGAGAGGCGTATCCAGGTCGAGTTCATCATCGAGAGGAACACCGAGCCGAGGAACAGCATGCAGGCGACGGTGAGCTTCCGCGAGATCCCCTCGAATTTCATCCTCTTTATGAACGAGGTAAAAAAAGAGGCAGATGAAGGAGACGTCCGAGAGCGATATATTAATGCCGTTCGTCCAGCCGATATAAGGCCCCACGTCGACAATCGTGTACGTGGTCCTGAAGGGCATCGTTACGATCCCGGTGAGAAGGAGGAACATCTTGATGTTGCGGAAACCGCCCAGGATGAAAATCAATGAAATATATCGGAACGACTACCTTCAGGGCCTCCATGCGTTCCTCCGCCGATGCGTTGACATGTCGCCCAGCCCGGCGCGGGCGAGCAGCCCGGGCGGCGCGATTTTTGATAAATGCTATCATTAGGACCGCTGTTCCCTGGTAAGCTCGGACGGTCTCTTCGTCCGTCTCCAGACAGTCGCGTCTGCCTTTCTCATCTTGATATAAAGGGGCACCTTCCAGAGGATGTAAAGGGGCGCCCAGCAGGCTGCGCCATTCGCCTGCGCCCGCCTTTCTCAGGACCAGCCCGAGAGCACGTAAAAGACGTCGACGGCGAAGCAGCACGCAAGGGGAAGCGGCAAGCCGCGAATGGAACGCCAGCGCCGCAGCGAGACAGCCGAAGCTGCGCGATGACGAGCAGCGCCAGGGGCGGCACGAAGGAATTGAAGAGGGCGTCAACGTAGCAGGCCCGGGGCTCCTTCATGAACCGTTTGAGGATGAGGCGCTATGAACGTGCCCCTCATCCCGGGGGACGCGCCCTCCCATCGCATCCGCTGCGTTTCGGCGACCTTCCCGTTCCGACCGGCATATCGGATAAGACCATGGCGTCGGGGTTGTAGTGGACGACTATGCCGTCGAGGAGCAGCCTCATGGAGAACTCGTAGTCCTCCACGATGGAATGGGCGGGCCATCCGTGGCGCAGCAGGTTTTTCCTGAACCCCATGCCGTTGCCGCGCAGGCCTGCCGTGCCGCCGAGGCAGTTATGGCCCGCCGGTCTCAGGTGGTTGAACACGTGGAAGGCGGCGGAGACGAGCCCGCTCCTCCAATGGGCCGCGGCGTTGGACACGCCGTAGTAGCCCTGGACCGCCGTGAACGTCGGGATGCTTGAGGCTTGCAGCGATCTCTTTCAGGAAATAGGGTGGGCCAGCGTGTCCGCGTCTATCATAACGATGGCGTCGGCCGCGGAGTAAGCCGGGCGCTGGGTGCGCAGGAACCAGTCGAGGGCCTGGCCCTTGCCGCGCCTGTCTGCATCCGCGCGCTTAAATACGCGCGCGCCCGCGCGGCGGGCAAGCTCTTCCGTCCTGTCTTCGCAGTTGTCCGCAATGACGAATATCCCGTAAAATCCGCTCGGATAATTCGATGCGTGGAGGCGCTCGACCGTATGCGCTATGTGGCTCTCTTCGTTGTGCGCCGGGATGATTACCGCAAGCCGCAAGGGGCGGCCGGTGTAGTCCACCTTCTTTTTGAAGAAATAGGCGGCCGACGTAACGACGAGGAGGTATGCCGTCACGCAGGCAACATACAGGGAAACGGCGAAGAGAGGGACGTACAGCAGAAAGGAAATCATTGCCTTGCCCGCGATCAGGTCGTTCACTATTTTCGAATAGATCTCCTTGGACTTGTTCCAGCCGTGTTCTTTCATGAAGGCCGACGCGTTCTTGACGAGTGTGGCCCTCTCTTCCGCGTTATCGAAGAGGTCCATCACGGCCCTGGCCAGCTCCTCGGAGTTGCAGGGCTCGAAGAACTTGACCATCGAGTTGTCGTAATAGAAGTCGTGGGCCTTCGTCTTCGATATGACGATCGGTATCTCCATGGAGATATACTCCAGCGCCTTCATGCTCACCGCCTCGTTGGAGAATACCGAATCTTTCGTGGGGACTATCCCCATGTCCGCGCTGCTGAGCGTGTGGGGCAGCTCGTAAAAAGGGACCGCTTCGTGGAACATCACGTACGAGCCGAGCTTCAGCTTTTTTATCAGGTTCGTGCAATCGGCGTAAATCCTCCCTTTCTTGCCGCAATAAAGGTGGAGCAGGACGCGGGGGATATGGTCCTTTATGGCGGGCATCGCCGTGAGCAGCGTATCCAGGCCGAAATGCTCCTCGATCGAGCCGTGGTAGAAGAGGTTGAATGAGCTGCGCGCATGGCGCGGCCCCACCGGCCTGAATAACTCGTTGTCGGGCACGTTCAGGAGCATGGTCAGCTTGGACGGCCTTACCGATCTTTCGGCCAGTTTGTCTTTCCAGAAATCGGTGACGGTTATCACGTGGTCCGCAAAAGCGGCGGAGAGCCTCTCCAGCAGCTTGATGACGCGCACCAGGAACCGGTCCTCGCCTACGTTCAGCTTCCTCATGAAAAGCTCCGGCCCTATATCGTGGATGTCGAGGATGATGCGGGCGCCCAAGAGCTTGGGGATGATGGCGGAAAAGACCATTACATCGGGCGGGGCGGTGACGTGGACCACGCTGTAGCGCCGCTCCGGCATGAGGTAGGTGAGCAGCACCGTCGCCTTGATGTAGAAAAGCAAAAGACGCCAGAAATACGATATCGCGCTGCGCTCCGCGGAAGACCTCGCCTGGATGGCATAGATGTTCATGCCGCCGTAGCTCTGGAATATCTTTTCGCGCCGCGTCCTGCGCAGGATGATGATGTCGGCCTGCAGCCCCTGGTCCAGAAGCGTCTTCGCCTCCCTGTAAATGAGGGCGTTGAAGTGCTGATAGTAGACGAAGCATACGGTCTTCCGGTCGCCCTTCCCGTTGCGTGCGAACAGCCTTTTGAATGAATCGGCGAAGTATGAAAGGACGCTTTTGCCTCTGGACATGTAGCCCTCTTTACTCTTTTTCACCGGCCGCAGACTGCGCATATGGGAAGCGTCTTGAAGTCGGAGCGCTTGTGCATGCCCCTGATAGTGGAGAACTGCTCTCCGTTCCATATGTCGCTGATCGATTGTCTCCGCAGGCTTCCCAGTACATACGTGCCGTCGATGTCCGCTGTGCAGAGCGCCACGTCCCCGTTCCAGAGGACCGTCATCCTCTCCAAAGGCTGCCTGCACCGGCCGTCGCCTCCTGACCGCTGCGCAGGATCGCCTGCGATGCGTGCGGCGCCCTGGCAGCGGGTTTGCCATATGCGGGTGGGACAATCGTCATCCGGGGACAGCGGATAAGGCAGGGTCGCGTTCATCGTGCCGCCCCCATCCGCGTCGGCGCGGCCGCGCCATATCTCCGTGCGCGTGCCTGCTTCCTCGCCGGAGCGCATGCGGGCCGCCCGGTATTCCAGGAGGTCGGCGATGTTGCTCCCGACGGCTTCCGGCGAAGGCCGCTTCGCGGTCTGCAGGCGGATGCGCACCGGCTGCCCGGCCGACGGCAGATGCACGTAGTCGTCGTCAGTCATGCCCGCGTCCATGAATTCCGTTACCTTCGCCCTGTCCATTAACATGCCGTTAGTTGCGAGGGTGACCGCCAGGTCCCTCGATTTGAGATGGCGGACCATGTCGCCGATACGGCGGTGGAGCAGGGGCTCTCCGCGCAGGTACAGGAATATGCGCCTCACGCCGATGTCCGCCGCCTCGTCCACGATGCGGCAGAAGAACGGGAAGCTCATGTAGCCCTTTTCCCTTCCCCGGTTTTTATTGGGGCACCTTCTGCATCCGATGTTGCAGTCGTTCGTCGGCTCGACCTGGAGGAAGCGCGGGACCCTTGCGCGGGTGGCAATACCGCGCACCTTTACCAGGAAGAGGCCCATCCTGCGTTGCAGGCCCTTGATGTCGTGAAGCGATCGGAGCACGATCACCTCCTTGGTGGATCGAAGATTGTTTACCAGTCGCAGGTCCGGCAGAGGGGTATTGCCGCGAAGTCCGATTTCCTGTGGAACGCCCTTATCCTCGAAATCTCCTCTCCGTTCCACAGGTCCTTTATGGAGCTTTCCCCGAGGTTGCCGAGCCGGTGCTTTCCGTCAATGTCGCCGACGCACAGGGCGGCGGTGCCGTCCCAGTGGATGCTCATCCTCTCCCACAGGTGGTGGCATGTGCGCGTGCGGGGCCGGGCGCTCGAAACGCCTCCGCGCAGCTCGGCGTACTGCATAGACTCGCGCGCAATGCGGGCGTGATCGACCTTCTTGTGCCAGAAGGCCCGGTACGCGCCCTCTTCGCCGCGGTTCTCCGGCAGAGTGTAAAAGACCGTCTCGATGATCGGCCCGTCCAGCTTGCGGGCGTTTCGATACTCCGTCAGGCGCGTTATATTGGCCAGCACCCGGTCGTGATCGACGCCGCGCTGGATACTCTCGTGGGTCTGCCTGGAGAACCCGAGGACGGACAGGAGGATATAATCGGCGTTCGTCATCCCCGCGCCCATCACATCCGCTATCTTCTCCTCGTCGAGGAGCATCGCGTTCGTGGCGAGCGTCACGGCCAGCCGTCTCGACTTGATATGGCGCAGCATCTCGCCGATCCGCGGATGGAGCAAAGGCTCGCCGTGGAGGTAGAGGTGGATGCGCCTCACGCCGATATCGGCCGCCTCGTCGATGATGCTGCGGAATAACGGCAGCTCCATGTAGCCCCGCTTGCGCTCGTTGCTGTAGCCGGAGCAGCAGATGCACCTGAGGTTGCAGTTATTGGTGGGCTCTATCTGGAGACTGGGCGGGACCTCCGTGCCCCTCACGAAGTCGCCCCTGGCCCTGAACATGAGGAAGAGGAGCTTCCGGTTCAGGTTCTTAAGGCCGTTTAAGGACCTAACGGACCTTATCTCTTTGA
The DNA here is from genome assembly GCA_963818095.1 of uncultured delta proteobacterium. Taxonomy (GTDB): domain Bacteria; phylum Desulfobacterota; class Syntrophorhabdia; order Syntrophorhabdales; family WCHB1-27; genus CAWEPK01. The sequence continues at coordinate 218,129 of CAWFRA010000028.1, read as the reverse complement.
CTGCATGGCTTATCCATCTCTGTTCCATATGACCACCTGGCGAAAGATTTGAGAACAGTCTGGAAGATGCGGACCGAAAGAACCTGCGAAGGATGGTCCCCGCCGCGCTGACGGCCGCGAAAATAGTCACGGACTCACATGTATCTGTATGTTATGTTCCCGATCAGTTTTAATACGCCCGGCGGAAGCACCTTGAGGAAACGCGGCAGCGCCTTTTCGAGGAGGGCCCGGCTATGCCCGTTTCCGCCGTTCCCATCGCGAACCTGTAGTGGTTTATCCCGATCTCTCCGGCCCCCCATCTCGTTTTGAAAAACCTCAGGCCCTTGTTGTCCGGCGACGTCCTGCCGAAGTCGAAACCCGTAAGGCCCAGCTCCACGGCGAGCTGGATGCCTCTCCACCAGAGGAGATGGTTCGGCTTCTTGTCGAGGAAGGCGCCGTCCGACGAGGCGGAGAGCGCGTAGAGGCAGCCGTTGTGCCGCAGGAAGATTATGCCCGCAATGGGCCGCCCCTGCCAGTACGCGAGAAAGAGGTGCACCATCTTCGCCGGAGAGAGGACCTCCCATACGTTCCTGAAGAAGGCGTAAGGGGATGGGCGGCAGGCCGTGTCGCTTGCGCGTCATAAGGTAAAGCCCGTAATACTGCCGCATCTCCGGCTCGCTTTCTGCGGCCTTCACGGTAACGCCGTTTTTGACTGCCTGCCTGATGTCGTACTTGTAACTCTTCTCGATGACCTTTTTTTCCATGAACTCGATGTCGTTCTTTATCTCTAAAAAGTGGTTCAGGTAGGTCCTGCTTTTCTCCAGGGCATAAGGCGCAAAGTCGATGCCTGCCCGGTCGCGGGCGCGTATCTCTATGTAGCGCGCCCCGTTCTCCCTGCCCCAGTCGAGGGCGCTTTCCCATAGGGCGCGAAACTCGCCGGCATCGCGGGTAAGCACGTCGCAGTAATCGGAGAAGGGCAACGAGACCAGCGCCTTGCCTGTAAGCATGCCGCTCGTCAAAAAGAAGGGCATGCCGCATCCGACGTCGCCGTCGCCGTTGCACGCCGCGAGGTAGAGGGGTCTCGCGCGGTACGTCTTTTCGATCACCCTCTTCCAGGCCGAATGGTGGAATACGGACCCCCCGGCCCGGGCGATGTATGCGTCCCAACGGGCGTCAGTTACAGGGTCTATAATCTTTATGCCGTTATTCATCTAAGTCGCTATGCCAAATACTTGTAAAATAATTCTCCGCTCGCCCTCACCATGAATGCGGGCATTCTTTTCAGGATGCCGCTCAGGATGCTGTTTGCCCAGTTGCCCTCCTGGTTGAGCCTGATTCCCGCCGCTTCCGCAGGGTAGACGTACCGGAAATCGCGCCGCTGCGCTCCCCACCTTGCCTTCCATTGCATCAGGCCGGTGTCTCCCGTGAATGTGCGGCCGAAGTCGAGGAAGCGATAGCCCTCTTTTTGGGCGTCCTCGATCATTCTCCAGATAATGAGGTGGTTCGGCTTATTCGCGAGGCGGCGCCTGTCGGATGCGGCGAACTTGTAATAGACCGTGTCTTTGAACTTGAGCTGCACGACGCCCGCTATGTTCACGCCGCCTTCCCGCGCAAGAAGGAGCGAGGCGACGCCTGCCGGGTAAAGTATCTCCCACAGGTTGCTGAAAAACCGGAAAGGCTGCACCGGAGCGCCCAGTCTTTTTCTCGTATTCGTGTGGAGCCTGTAGAACTCCGCAAGGTCGGCGGCCGTGCTTCCGTATACGACCTCGACCGGCGATTTCTGCGCCTTCCTTATCGCCCGCTGCACGCAGTCTTTATGGAACGATTTGAAGAGCCGGCCCGGATCGGCGGACATGTCGAGCACGTAATTGCAGTAGGCCGTCTCGCCGGAGAAGGTTGTGTCCGTGAGGTAATCCATGAGCCTGTATGTCCGCAGCTCCGCAGAGGCGATGCGCTGTGCGTCCCTCGCATGCCTCGATCTCCCGCATGATCGCCGTCAGCTCGCTGCTGTCCCTCACCAGGGGGTCGCAGGCGTCCGAATAGGGGTAGGAGACAATGCGCTTCCTCAAGGGGCCGTTGACCCGGACGAAGGGCAGGGCGGCCTCGATCCCTTTCTCGCCCTGAATGACGCAGTAACGGGTTTCATACCCGTATGTTTTTTCAATGACGCGGTGCCAGTCCTCGTGATGGTAGACGCTCGACAGCGGATGGTCCTCGATGAAGCGGCGCCACGCCTCTGCCCCTATCTGCTCTATGCTCGTGATTTGGGCTGTCATTGAATGCCTAGAATTTAAACGCCCTGCGGACGAAGTCCATAAGGGTGACCGAATCGACGTCTGCGGAGATGGTGAAGCTGCTCCTCTTGCCGTCCGGCCATCGCCACAGGCGGAGGAGCGGGAAAGGGGAGGCTTCTACCTGCGCCAGCGTCGCGGCTTCGTCTTTTCGCGAAAACGTGCGCGGGCCGTCGAGGAAGACGGCGTGCTCGTCGGGGCACGCCGAGCGCTCGACGAGGAACCCCTCTTCCTTGAGGAAGGTCTCCATATCAGCGGGGCATCGCACAGACAGGCCGATGGTGGCCTTGCGCGGCCCGGCTTCGATAAACGCCTGACTGCCGTTGCACCCGGCAAGCGGACCGGCAGCCGCGTAGCTCCCGAAGAAGGCCGCCTTGCCGGGCTGGGCGGAGTCGCCCTGCCGCTTCACGAGCATCATGGCATTCTCCGGCACCTTTACCCAGGTCCTCAAACCTCCGTCGCTTGTTTTCTCGTGTTCGAAACTGAGCGTCTGCCGGTGCTTCCACCACTGGGTTATCTCCATCAAAGAGGCTACCCAGACAGGCTGGTCGAACTCTTTAAGCCCGGCGACTATCTCCTTCATGCTGTCCCTTATATAGGGGAAGCGCTCAGGGTGGAAAAGGAGGTGGAACATCTCGCCGCTTTCGTGCGTCTTGCGAAGCACGTTCATCCATGTCTCAGCGATCTTTGATTTCTGCTTGACCTTGAATCGCTCGACGAGCATCTCGTCGTCGGGCCCCGTGATCGGGATGTCCAGGCACCCGTCGCGGAACCTCGGCAGCGCCTGGCGGCTGTCGGCAAAATCTATGTGGTAGAGGTTGTTGATCTTTTTTAAGGTCTGGGCCTCGCGGCCGTTCCCGCCGCTTAAGCCGTTAGGCCAGAGGATCATGTTGTTGCTCGTCCAGGCGAAACCTCCGCGCTGCAAAACCTCCAGCGTATCGTTATTGTAGCTGAGGTAGGGGCATCGAAAACCGCTTACCGGCATCTGGAACCGGGCGAAGACGTACGAGCACTTGCGGATGATATCGATCTGCTCTCTCCTGCTCTTGTTCTTCATGTTCGTGTGAATGTATCCGTGGGCTGCCACGTCGTGACCCATCTGGCGCAGCTTCCTGAAGAGGGCCGCGTTCTCCGACAGGAGGGAGGCGGTTACGCAGAAGGTGATCTTTGCGCTGTCGTCGAAATCCCTCTGGAGGAAGGCGATCATCTGAAGGAATTTCCGCCTTCCCATGCAAAACCGCTTGAGGATTTGCGCGGACCGCTCGACTGAATGGATGAACCCTTTGGTCTTCACCACGTGGTTGAGATAGCTCATGGGTTCCTCGTCACTTTTGTTCCGCCTGCCGTCCGCTTTTTCCGCCTGGCCGCACGATCGCCCGGCGCGCTATTACGCCGTGGCCGCCAATAATTGCTCCGCTTCCCGCTGCACTCCTATCCTGCCCTCAATGAATGACTTTACTTTGCCGGCCGCATACGCGATCTGGTCGTCCGTCAGCTCCGCGAACATGGGGAGCGAGACCATCTCCGATGCGGCGGCTTCAGCCGCGGGGAAACTCCCTTCAGGCAGGCCAAGGAAGCTGTACGCCTCCTGAAGATGTATGGGCACGGGGTAGTGGATGCCGCAGCCGACCCCGTTTTCCGCGAGGTAGGCCATGAGGTCGTCCCTGTCCGCCGTCCTGATCGCGTATATGTGGAAGACGGGCTCGCCGTACGGCTTGACCGTGGGGCAGCGTATGCCGTCTTCGCCGTGAAGCAGGCTGTCGTAGAGCGCTGCGTGGGCCCTGCGCGCCTTGTTCCAGTCCTCCAGGTACTTGAGCTTCAGGTCGAGTATCGCTCCCTGGAACCCGTCCATTCTGTCATTCCATCCGATCATGGAGTGATAGTATTTCCGGCTCTGCCCGTGGTCCCGAAGGGTGGTGACCTTTCCGGCCAGCTTGTCGTTGTTCGTCACGACAGCGCCCGCCTCGCCGTACGCCCCGAGGTTCTTTCCCGGATAGAAGCTGAAGGCTGCGGCGTCACCGATGCTGCCCGCCTTCCTGCCCTTGTAAGTTGCGCCGTGGGCCTGGCAGGCGTCCTCTATGACGGCAAGGCCGCGGCCGGACGCTATCTCCATGATGGGGTCCATGTCCGCCGCCTGCCCGAAGAGGTGGACGGGTATGATCGCCCTGGTCTTCGGTGTTATCGCGCCTTCGATCAGGTCCGGGTCCATCAGGCAGGAGTCCTCGCGCACATCGATGAAGACGGGCTTTGCCCCCGTGAAAGTTATGGCCTCGGCCGTCGCGATGAACGTGTTCGGCACGGTGATTACCTCGTCGCCCGGGCCGATGCCGGAAGCGAGCAGGGCGAGCCATAAGGCCGCCGTGCCGCTGCTTACCCCGACGGCGTGACGGGCGCCGCAGAACTCGGCGAACTTCTTCTCGAACCGGGCGACGAAAGGCCCGCCTGCGAAGGCCGTCTGGTCGAGCACTTCCTGGAGGGCGGACGCCACCTCCTGCCTCATGGCTTCATATTGGATTTTCAGATCGACGAAAGGTACCTTCATGCTTCCTCCTGTCTTGATCCAAGATGCATAATGACCGCGTCACCCGCCATTCCGACTGACTCCGCTGTAGACAGCCGGCTCTCCGGCATCAGCGCCACGCTCGGGATCACCGTCTTCAGCGGCCTGTCCACTTTTTCCTTGAGCCTTCGGAGCGCCCTCGCCGGGTTCCCGGCTACGATCGTATTGGGCGCCACATCGGCCGTCACCACGCTCCCCGCGCCCACTATCGCGTTCTCTCCTATGGTTACGTTTGCGAGGATCGTCGCACCGGAGCCTATGCTAGGCGCCCCTCCTGACAACGGTCGGCTCCACGGACCAGTCAGCCTCCGTCTGGAGCCTGCCGCCCGTCGTCGCCCTGGGGTACGTGTCGTTGATGAAGACGACGCCGTGGCCGATAAACACCTCGTCCTCGATAACCACCCCCTCGCATATGAACGTGTGGCTCGATATCTTGCAGTTCCTCCCGACCCGCGCGTTTTTCTGGATCTCCACGAAGGCGCCTATCTTGGTGTCGTCGCCGACCGAGCACCCATAGAGGTTCAGGAACTTCGAGAGCTTCACGTCTTTTCCAAGCAGCACGTCCGTGGAGATAAAGTGCGTCATAGGTACACCATTTCTCCCCTCTTGTTCAATGACTTGTCCGCAGCCTCCAGCATGCTCACGACCCGCAGGCCCGTCATGCCGTCGTTGATCGGGGCGGTGTTGTTCGTGATGCAATCGACGAAATACTGCGATTCGAGCTTCAGGGCCTCCGCCTGCTCCACTTTCGGCACCCACATGTCGCCGGACCGATAACTGACGAGCAGGTCGTAAATGCCCTCGGTGTTTTTCACCTCTACGCCCTTGTCGTAAATCCTGATCTTTTCATCCGCGTCGAGGTCGTTCCAGACAAGCATCTTCTTGTCGCCCCCGATGAGCGTTGTCCGCAGCTTGACGGGGGAGAGCCAGTTGACGTTGAGATGGGCGATCATCTTGTCGGAGAAATAGACGGTCACATAAGCGACGTCCACGTGGCCGTTCACGTGGGACTCGCCCGTAGCAACAATGGCCAAAGGCTTCCCGGCGATCAGGTAATCCATGATCGCCAGGTCGTGGGGGGCCAGGTCCCATACGACGTTCACGTCATGCTGGAAAAGCCCGAGGTTAACGCGGACGGAATCGAAATAATAGAGCTTCCCCAGGACGTCGGTCTCGACGAACTGTTTGATCTTCCGGACCGCGCCCGTAAAAAGGAACGTGTGGTCCACCATTATCAGCAGGCCCTTCTTGTCGGCCAGCTCCAGCAGCTCCTCTGCCTGGCGGACGTTCGCAGTGAAGGGTTTTTCAACGAAGATGTGCTTGCCGTTCTGGAGAGCGAGTTTGGCGAGCTCGAAATGAGTGGAGACGGGTGTTACCACGGCTACCGCATCGACGTTGGGCGACGTCGCGACCTCGCGGCAGTCGGAAGTGACTTCCGCCCCCGGGAAGAGCTTCTGCGCCTTCCCTAAGGCCTCTCGATTGACGTCACAGATCGAAACTACCTTACCGCCTTCTACACCGCTGAAATTCCTTACGATGTTCACGCCCCAATAACCGTACCCGATCACACCGATACGAACCATTATTGCCTCCTGTGCCACTAGTCAAGATTGTCCGTCTCATGGCGGCAAAAGTTTTAATACGCACCCCTGCACCCGATAATCGTCCGGGGTGTCTGCAGCAGTATCTTCAGATCGAGCCAGAAAGAGCGCTCCCTGGCGTATTGCAGGTCGAGCCGCACCATCTCGTCGAACGCCGTGGAGCTGCGTCCCTTCACCTGCCACAGGCCGGTGAGGCCGGGCTTCACCTCCAATACCCTGCGCCTGTGCCAGATATCGTACTGTTCGTATTCGTAGGAGACGGGCGGCCTGGGCCCGACGAGCGACATGTCGCCCGTCAGCACGTTGATGAGCTGGGGCAGCTCGTCCAGGCTCGTCTTTCTGAGGAGCCGGCCGAAAGGCGTTACCCTGCGGTCGTCCGTCATCTTAAAAACGGCTGCTTCGGTTTGCGCGATACCGCCGTTATGCAGGTCCCCGCTTATAAATTTCGTAACGTAATCGATATGGTCTTGCGGGTCGTTGTCAACGTGCATCGACCTGAATTTAAGGCAGGTGAATTCCTTTCCCGAAAATCCCATGCGGCGCTGCCTGAAAAAGACCGGTCCCGGCGACGTGATCTTCACCACTGCCGCGATAGCCAGAAACAGCGGCGCCAACGCAACAAGGAGGGTGGCGCTCCCTATCAGGTCCGTTATCCTTTTCAGGATGAGGGAAAGGCGGCCGGCGCTGTTCTTCTTCGTCACGTCCGGGTAAAGGTAGAGGTCCAGGACGTTATGCGCAGTCCCGTCGCCCTTGTCCTCTTCGGGGTAGGTGTGCTGCGTGATCTTTATCTTCTGCATCTCGTCAGGTCTCAGCGCTCCGGCCAGCGTCCGCGTGATCTTCTCTACCAGTTTTTGCCTTATCTCCCTGACGCCGCCGGGAAGCTCGGTGAAGACGATGCCGAAGACCGAGTTGGCCTTGTACCAGCCTTTTATATCGATCTTCCGCGAGCAGGAGCAGAGGGCATAGGCGATCCTCTCTATAGCCCTTTTCCTGCTCCGGTCCTTTTCAAGGCCGTTGATATCGAGGAGCACCAGGAGAAGGGGCTTCTTCGTGCGCTCCGTCCTGCGTCTTTCCACGCGGATATGGGTGTTGAAGTCTGCTTCTCCGTAAAAGTCATAATCCCTGCTGGCAAGGTGGCTTGCAAAAAGAGGCGAGAACCGGAGCTGCCGTGTGCGGATAGGCCTCTGTTGCCGCATCATTTTCTCCGCACTGCCCGTTTTTCCTTTTGGGGGAAGAGGATCGTCTCCCCGGCATAGATGCGGTTGACGTCCGTGATGGACGGGTTGTCGTTCTTTATCTTTTGCAGCATATCGTTATCGTAGGCGCCGTATTTGGCTATCATCAGCCTCGACAGCGTATCGCCCCTCTCCACAGTCACGGACACCTGTTTCCCTGTATCGGCTGCGGACGGTACGCCTGCGGCCGCCTGCGGCGTCGCGGTGATTACCGCCTGCGCGGCAGCCTCCCGGAAGGGAGCGCCTTGCCCATCCGGCCGGACCGGGACAACGACGGGCGGGAGCGCGGAGGCAGCCTGATTCTCCGGTACGGCCGGGGACGCTGCAAGTGCCGGCGCCGCCATTGCGGCAGGCAGCGGCTGCACGTCCGCCTGCACGCTCGCGGGCGTCGTCCGTGTCTCTTTAAGCTGGCGCATCTGGGTGAGGAGCCGGTCCCACGTTCCGTCCCTGTACGGTGATATCCAGAAGACGCCTATCGATGCGAAGGCGAGGGCGATGGCCGCCGCCACCTTCCACCGGAAAAAATACTCGGTCTTCAGCTCTTTTTCCCTGTTCCTCTTCGAATCGAAATCTGTGCAGATCTCCTTGATGATCTTCGCCGTTACCGGTTTCTTCTGGTATCCGTAGCCCGTGATGAAGGCGTTGTCGCACAGGACGTTGATGACTCTCGGTATGCCCTTGGAATAGCGCACGATCTCGTTCATCGCCCGTTTGGTAAGCACGGGCTCGTTCTTGGTCATCACTTTGGAAAGCCGGTGCTCGTATGTACCTTTCGCTTTCTATCTTGGTGAGCGGCAGGATCGTAGTGCGTATCGCGATGCGCTGCTTGAGCTGCCTTAGCTCGTACAGGTTCAGCTTGTCGTTGAATTCCGGCTGTCCTATGAGCACGATCTGGATCAGCTTGTCCGTCGCCGTCTCCAGGTTCGACAGCATGCGCAGGTTTTCGAGCGTCTCCACCGGCATGTTCTGCGCCTCGTCGACGATCAGGACGATGGTGCCCCCGTTTTTATACTCCTCGATCAGCACTTCGCTCAACTGGTTCACCATCAGGAAGATATCGTCGGTGCGGGGGGTTATGCCAAGCTCCTGGTAGATCGTCGTCAGAAGGCTCTTGAACGAAAGGTTCGCGTTGAAGACATAGATGATTTTTGTCGTCGTCTCTGTTGACCTGTTCCAGGTAGGAGCGCAAAATGGTGGTCTTGCCGACGCCGACCCCTCCGACGATGGCTATGAACCCCTTTTTCCCCTCGATGCCGTAAATGATCGACGCCATCGCCTCCTTATGGCTCGGGCTCAGGAAAAGGAATTCCGGGTCAGGCGTTATCTGGAAAGGCTCCCTCCTGAAATTGTAATAATTCAGATACATGGCATCACCCCTTGGGTATAATCCGGCCCCTATTGCGTACCCCGTTTAGACCTGCCACTTTCTATCCTTCCTACCCCTTATTCTCTATGCTCCCCAGAACGGGCAGCTCCAGCCTTTTCTCCGCGATCTGCGGGGTCGAGAGGTGCTGGCCTGCGTATTCGGAGAAGAAGGCGAGGCCGAGCCCTGAGATGGAGCCGATGACCAGGGCGAGCATGAAGTTGTACCCCATGCGGGGCTTTATGGGCTCGGTGGGGACGGAGGCCTCCTGGATGACGGAGACGTTCGCCATCTTCTGCCGGTTCATGGCATCGGCTATGCGGGCCTCTTCCGCCCTTTCCCTGTAGATCTGGAAGTTCTTCTCGCTGACCTCTACCTCGCGCTTCAAGGTGGACAGCTCCGTGCTGCGGGCATCCAGGCTCACGCAGGCTCCCTGTCGATGAGCGCTATCTGTACCTTTAAGGAAGATCTTCTGGATTCGAAGGCTGCAAGGTCTCGCCTTTGCCTTGACCATCTCCTTCTCCATCTCCTCGTAGACGGGGTTCTTGCCCGTGACCACCTTCTGGGACCTGGTTCTGCTTCTCTTTCTTCAGGAAGTCCTCGAGTATCGGCGATCTCCTTCCTGACGTTGACCACGAGCCTGTTGTCCTCCTTATACTTCTCGAGAAGCTCCTGCTCCTTCATCCGTAAGGTGAGGAGCTGGGCGTTGGCGTCGTCCACTACGCTGAAGCGCGGCTCTTCCGACGAGACGGGCACGTTCCTGTCCATCGTGCGCATCTGGGACTGGAGGGAGTCGATCTTCTCTTCGATCTCGCCCATGCGGTTCTCAGCGTCCTTATCCGCGCTGTCCGCCTCCGTGCGCTGCTCGGAGCAGCATGCCCCTTTGCTCGTCCAGGGAGTAGACCCCGTATCTCTGCTTGAACGCCTCCAGCTTGCCTTCCGCCTCCTTGAGCTTCTGCTGTAGCCGACAACTGCTCGGCAAGGAAGGAGGACTTGGGGTCTGCATAGATCTGGAGGTGCTTCTCCCTGAAGATATCGACCAGGAGGTTGACCGCCTTTGCGCAGATCTCGGGGTTGTGGTGCTGGAAGGAGACCTGGATGACGTTCGACTTCTTCACCGGCTCCACAACGAGGGCCTTTTGAACTGGTTGATCGCCGCATCCGATCTTCGAGCCACGCCCGAGAAGGCGGACAAGGCCGGGATAGAGCGTTCTGTATCCCCAGGGTGGCGATCACCTTCCCGATGATGTCGTGGTTCATGAGGATCTGCACCTCGGAGTTGAAGAGCTCCTCCTGGCCCATGGCAACGGGCGTGGGCCGCGCCTTCCCCTACCTCCGGCGTATAGAGGTACTCCCTGCCGAACTTGACGAGAAGGGAGGACTTTGGCCTCATAGGTGGGGGAGATGAGGAAGGTGCCTACGGTGATGGCGACGACCACGGTGAAGAAGGTGATGATGATCTTCTGCTTATGCTTGAAAAGGACGGTGAGTATGTCCCTTACGCTGCCGGATCGCGTTGTCGTTCATGGCTACCTCCCCTGATCCGTTGAGTGTCCAGCCGACCCGATGCCTGCCCCGATCGGGGATGTTCCTCCTGATGTAGAGGTCGACGAACTTGTTGACCTCCGCGATGTTGGAGCGGGGCACGTAGACGATGTCGAAGGGGGCGAGGAGGACATCCTGGGACGGGTCCTCGTTCTTCTGAACATCTTCCATGTTCACCTTCAGGGGGACGGGCCTGCCCTGGACCTGACGGATGATGATCACGTCCGTCCTCCTGGCCGTCTCCCTGAAGCCCCCTGCGGCGGCTATCGCCTGGTGGATCGTGACCGGTCCCGCGAGGGGGAGCATGCCGGGGCGGAAGACCTCGCCGTCCATGTAGACCCGCTGCATGCTGAAGGAGCGGACGATGACGCTCACCTCGGGCTTGTTGATCTCCTTGCCGTAGCGGGCGGTCAGGGACTTGCGCAGCTCCTCGGGGGTGAGCCCGGCGGCCATGACCTCGTTCGCGAGCTGGAGGGAGATGCGGCCGTCGGGACGGACCATGACCGTCTCGTTAAGCTCCGGGTTGTAGAAGAACTTGATGTCCAGGATGTCCCCGGGGTTCAGGCGGTACTCGGGCTGGACGGTCCTTGAGGCAGGCCCATGCTGGCGACGCTCGGGGCCGGCGGGCCCGCACAGGCGGCCAGACATAAAACAGATAAAGAGCAAGACGCCTATCTTCATTGTCCCCTCCCTTGACGCATGTGTTTATCTGCCCCTTACACTTACATGGGCGGTTGCCCCTAACAACCGCGTTTGCCTTGCGGACCTTGCTATATAAGAGCGGAAGATCGAAAAGAGCTTCCTTTTCGCCCTTAAGATGGGCTTCCGCCGTAAGCCCGTCCGGTGAGGCAAGTGGATAAGAGAATAGATAGTCTTCGGATAATGCCCGACTTAAGGGACACGAAAGAACCTTACATAAACTAATCTGGGAACGGGGAGGGGGATTGTCAACTAGCATAGAGGCGTATTTTTTCGGACGGCCTTCGCAGTCCTGGATATGCTTTTCGCTTCCCATATGCCGCCGCTTCGGAAGCGAAAGGGGATCAAACGACCGCCGCCACCGCCTTCTCTCATTGCACATGGTGATTCTGGGGAGTACAATAAGTAATGAACGCCGCTCTGTATAAAGAGAGAGCTGCGGCAAAACCGAAGGTGTTTGTGGAACCCGAAAACCTGGATGCTTTTTTCTCGCCGTCCTCCGTCGCGATAATCGGCGCGACCGAATCGAGGGACAAGCCGGGCTACGCCATCCTCTACAATATTATCAAAAGCGGCTTCAAGGGCAGAATATACCCGGTCAACCCGGGCAAGGACGAGCTTTTCGGCCTTCGTGCTACAAGAGCATCGACGCAGTTAACGATAAAGTCGATCTGGCGATCGTGGCCATCCCCGCGAAGGTCGTCCCGGATACCCTGGAGGCGTGCGGGAAGCACGGGGTAGGCGGCGTGGTCATCATATCTGCGGGCTTCCGCGAGACCGGGCGCCGAGGGGCTCAAGGCGGAGCGCACGATCAGCCAGATCGCCAGAAAGCACGGCATGCGCGTCCTCGGGCCGAACTGCCTGGGCGTCATCGACACCTTTACGCCGATCAACGCAACCTTCGCCGCAGGCACGCCGCCAAAGGGGAACATGGCCTTCATGTCCCAGTCCGGCGCCCTGTGCACCTCCATGCTCGACATCGCCCTTGCCGAGCGCGTAGGCTTTTCCTTCTTCGTGAGCCTGGGCAACAAGGCGGACCTCGGAGAGATCGATTTCCTCCAGGCGTGGGCAGAGCCCGCAAACGTGAAGGTGGTGCTTGCGTACCTGGAAGGCATAAACGACGGCGCCCGCTTCATGAGCGTCGCCAGGGAGTTCACGAAGCAAAAGCCCATCGTCGCCATAAAAGCGGGCGTGACGGCCGGCGGCTCCAGGGCCGTCAGCAGCCACACCGGCTCCCTGGCAGGCAGCGAGAGGGCCTACGAGGCGGCCTTCAAGCAGACGGGCATCATCAGGGCCGATTCGATAGAGCAGTTGTTCGACTTCGGCGTAGCCATGGCGCGCCAGCCCCTGCCGAAAAACGAGTCGGTCGCCATCGTGACCAACGCGGGAGGTCCGGGCATCATGGCGACGGACGCCATCGAGCGGGCGGGCTTCAGCCTGGCATCGCTCGACAAGAGCACCATCGAGAAGCTGCGGGCCGCGCTCCCCCCGGCCGCATCGACGCTCAACCCGGTCGATCTTCTCGGCGACGCCAATATGGAGCTGTATAAGGCTGCGATCGAGCTGCTCCTGGACCGACCCCAACGTGGGCGCCCTGGTCGTCATCCTCACCCCGCAGTTCTCGACGCCTATCGACGAGGTGGCAGAGGTAGTCGGGGAGGCCGGGAGGCTCAGGAAGATACCCGTGCTCGCCTGTTTCATGGGGGAGGCGTCGATCGAGCGGGCGGTGAATACGCTCACCGACAACGACGTCCCGAACTATATCGTGCCGGAGCGGGCCATAGGCGCCCTCTCCGTCATGGCAAGGCAGCGCGCCTGGCAGGAGGAGCCCCCGCCGCATTCGAGCGATTCGAGGCGGACCGCGAGGCGGTAGCGAAGGTCTTCGAAAAGGTCCGGTCGGAGAGGCGGCTGACCATCGGCGACGCCGAGGCGAGGAGCATCCTTGAGGCGTACGCATATCCCCGTGCCGAAATCGAAACTATGCGAGACGGCCGATGAGGCGGTCGAATGGGCCGAAGAGATCGGCTACCCCGTCGTAATGAAGATCGCCTCGCCCGATATACTCCACAAGACCGATATAGGCGGCGTAAAGCTCAATATAAGGACCGCGGCCGACGTGCGCGACGCCTTCGATTTGCTGACCTACCGAGCCACCCGCTACATGCCGGATGCCGACATATGGGGCTGCAACGTCCAGCAGCAGGTGTACGGCGGCAAAGAGGTAATCGTCGGCATGAACCGCGACCCGCAGTTCGGTCCCCTCGTCATGCTCGGGCTTGGCGGCATTTACGTGGAGGTCCTCAAGGACGTCGCCTTCCGCATCGCCCCGTTCTCGCGCAAGGAGGCGGGCGAGATGATGCGGGAGCTGCGGTCCTTCAATTTACTCCTCGGCGTGCGCGGGGAGGCCCGCTCGGACTTGAAGGCCCTGGCCGACGTACTGCTGAAGGTGTCGCAGATGGTAACGGATTTCGGAGAGATCGTTGAGATGGATATCAACCCCCTGACCCTGTTCGAGGAGGGGAAGGGCGCTGTCGGCATCGATATGAGACTGGTGCTCGCGGAATAACGCGAAACGTGCAAGCCCGGGGCCGCAGGACTTTGGGCCGTCCGGGCGAGCGGGGAGGAAGTAATGGCTGCAATTATCTACGTCGCATCGACCGACAGGTATTCGGGCAAGACTGCTCTCTGCATCGGTCTCTTGCACTGGTTCCGCGAGAAGGGTCTGGCCGCCGGATACATGAAGCCGGTCAGCACGACGCCGCGCAGCATGGGGGGGCGGGCGGTCGATGAGGACGTGGCGTTCATCAAGGCGACGCTTGGCCTGATCGAGCCGATGGAGGCAATGTCGCCCGTCCTGCTTACCGTAGACGCCGTCAACGCGGCGATCGGCGGGACCAAAGCGGAGGCTTACGAGCAGAAGATCGTCGATGCGTACGAGACGGTCTCCGCCGGTAAAGACGTGGTTGTCCTCGAGGGCGGCAACACCCTGCGTGAAGGCAGGATGATAAACCTGAGCGCAGGCCGCATCTCGGAGCTTCTGGGCGCCCGCGCGCTTGTCATCGTCCCTTACGTCGATACGCTTCAGATGGTCGACGACCTGCTCGGGGCAAAAGCTTCGATAGGGGACCCGATGATGGGGGCGGTTATCAACAGCGTCCTGCATCATCGGATGGCGTATACCAGAGATAAGGTGACGCCCTTCCTTGCGGCCCGGGGCGTGCCTGTCTTCGCAGCTTTGCCGAAAGAGAAGGTGCTCCTTTCCGTGAGCGTTGGGGAGTTGCTCGAAGGCCTGGGGGGCGAGACCCTTTGCTGCGAGGACGCCCTGGACGAGCTGATCGAAAACCTCATGGTAGGGGCGATGAACGTTGAGAGCGCCCTTGCGTATTTCCGCCGCGTCCCGGGCAAGGCAGTCATTACGGGCGGGGACAGGGTCGATCTCCAGCTCGCGGCACTTGAGACGTCTACGCGGTGCCTGATCCTCACGGGCAACATCAGGCCCGACCCGCTGATCATCGGCCTTGCCTCGGAGCGCCACGTCCCGCTCATACTGACCGGACACGATACCCTCAGCGCTATTCAGACTGTCGAGAACTTTTTCGGCAAGAACCGGTTCCAGCAACAGAAAAAAGTCGGATTTTTCGAGGACCTGCTGAAAAAACATATGGACTTCGATACACTGGCAAGTGCCTTGGGCCTGTCCGTATAGCACCGGAAACACACAGGATATACACCCGGACAGGCGACTCTCCGGTCTTTCCGTCCAACGGCGTAATAATTCACTGAACTGCCTCCACATATTGTCCGGCCTATGCCATCTGCTTTATAATAGGGGACGCCGAAAGGGAGGCCTGCATGAAGCTCTACGTCGTACGGCACGGAGAGACGGAATGGAACAAAGAAGAGATATTCAGGGGCAGGAAAGACGTCCCTCTTAATACCGCGGGCACAAAGCAGGCCGAGAAGACCGGGCGTTACTTCACCGGGAAATCGCTCGACGTCGTCCTTTCGAGCCCGCTGTCCAGGGCCATGCAGACCGCGCAGGCCGTCGCCCGCATGACGGGCGTGCAGGTGGAAGCGGTGGAGCAGCTCACCGACATGAACTTCGGGATATGGGAGGGAAGGCCGCTTAAAGAAGTTGAGGAGCTTTTCCCGGAGGAGATCGCCGTCTGGAGAAGTGCGCCGCACAAGCTAAAAGTGGAAGAGGGCGAGACGCTCGGGCAGGTAAGGAGCAGGGTGCGGGAGTGCATCGAAAAGATCGGCACAGGGCAGCCGGGCGCCGTAGTCATTGCAACGCACCGGGTCATCTGCAAGGTGATCGTGCTCTCGTGCCTCGGCATCGACAACAGCCATTTCTGGGACATGCGGTTCGACCCCGCGTCGATCACGCTGCTGGAAGGAAAAGACGATAAATTCTCCCTGGCTTTCGCAAACGACACGTGCCACTTGCGCGAAGGCATGCATGCTTCGGGATACAGGGATTTCTAGTCTACACGTTCCGCTGAAAAATAAAACCGTGCCACTCGCCCTTCCTGCGGCGGGTGACAAGTGTGAGGGGGGCGAAGAGGGGTAATGCCTTGCCGGCATACTGCGCCTCTATGCCGGAGACCAGGAGATAACCGCCCGGCGAGACCTTGCTGACTACGTCGGGCGCCCGGCGCTCGAACGTGCCGAAATCGAGGTTCGCCAGGACAACGTCGTATATGCCTTTCACCGCGTCTATATCGCCGCACGCAACGGATATGCACGGGTGGCCGTTGAGCCCGCAGTTCTTTTTCATTGCCTCTGCGGCCAGCGGGTCGTGGTCGATTGCCGCAACCTTCGATGCGCCCAGCAGCCAGGCGTTGATTGCGAGCACGCCCGACCCGGAACCGATATCGAGCACGCTCCTGCCGTCGATGGGGATGCTCTCCATCATGGCAGCCATCAGCTTCGTAGACTCGTGCCTGCCCGTGCCGAAGGCCATGCCCGGCTCTATCACTATGGTCCGGCCCTTCCTGCCCGATTTTCGCCAGGGCGGCAGGATGGTGAGGCCGCCGATCCGTACAGGCGTGAAGTGCTTGCGCACCTCGGCTACGTAGTCCTTCGCTTCTTCCTCGGTTGTCGTCACGTTCCTGACCCTGATGCCTGCCTTGCGCAGGTGCGCAAGGAGAAGGCCGGGGTCTGCGGGGTAGCACGTTATGCGCACGCCACGGGCTTCGTCTTCGACCCAGAGGCCGCCCGCGAGGCTGTAGAACGCCTCATCGAGAAGCTCTTCGGTCCCTTTGGCCGCTGTGATGTCAACCCTTGTCACGCAATCGCTCCAAAATACATGGAAGAGTATATCACTATTTGCACACTTCCACGCGTGGTTTTCGGTTGCATTTTGGAGGCTCGCGCATTATTCTTGAGGGGACTGAACAGATAAAAAAGGTGAAAAATGAACCGAATCCGACTTCCCATCCTTCTTGTTGCGGCAGTGCTTGCAGCGTTCTTTATAGCGCCCGCGCCGGGTCACGCGGCAGCGCAGAAGAACATTATTCTTGCCACGACGACCAGCACCCAGGACTCCGGCCTCCTCGACGTCCTCATACCCATGTTCGAAAAGAAGACCGGCTACTTCGTAAAGACCATAGCGGTGGGGTCCGGTCAGGCAATGGCCATGGGCAGGAAGGGAGAGGCGGACGTGCTCCTCGTCCATTCGCCCGAGGCAGAAGAAGCCTTCATGAAGGACGGCTTCGGCACAGGCCGCCGCCTCGTAATGCATAACGATTTTATCATCGTCGGACCCGCCGCGGACCGGGCAGGCATTGCAGGGACGAAATCCGCCGCCGCGGCGTTCAAGAAAATTGCCGCGTCGCAGGCGCTCTTCATGTCCAGGGGCGATAACTCCGGCACCGACGCGAAGGAAAAGTCCCTGTGGAAAGCAGCAGGCATCAAGCCCGTCGGGCAGAAGTGGTATCAGGAGACGGGCCTCGGCATGGGGCAGACCTTAAACGTGGCTTCCGAAAAACAGGCATACACCCTCGCCGACCGGGGCACGTACCTGGCGCTGAAAAAACGGATCGACCTCGCAATCCTGGTGCAGGGCGACAGGGGCCTTCTCAACGTCTATCACGTGATAGAGGTCAACCCTGAAAAATGGCCCAAGGTGAACGCAGCGGGCGCAAAGGCGTTTGCCGCTTTCATGGCGGCCCCCGAGACGCAAGGCCAAATCGCCGCCTTCGGCGTCGATAAATTCGGATCGCCGCTCTTCTTCGCCGACGCAGGGAAGAAAGAGGAGGACCTGGGTAAATAGATGGAGCTGATCCTCGACGGGCTCCGCAAGGCCTTCTGGCTGCTGGTGACGTTCGACCCCGAGGTCTTCGGCATTACACTCCTGTCGCTTAAGGTGTCGGGCGCCGCGACGCTTATCAGCACGGTGATCGGCATATCCCTGGGCGCCCTCGTAGCGCTTGCGCGCTTCCCCGGCAAGCGCATAGTGGTAGGCCTGGTAAACACCGGGATGGGCCTGCCGCCGGTAGTCGTCGGTCTTTTCGTGAGCATATCTCTGTGGCGCAGCGGCCCCCTTGGTTTTCTCGGCATGCTTTTCACACCCGCCGCCATGGTGGTCGCCCAGACAGTGATAGCTACCCCCATCGTCATGGGCATCTCCATCGCCGCCCTCCAGCAGCTACCGCAGAAGCTGACCCTCCAGGTGCTTGCCCTCGGCGCGACAAAGACGCAGCTTGCCTGGATACTGACCAAGGAGGCGCGCCTTCCTCTCCTTGCCGCGGTTATGGCGGGCTTCGGCGGCGTCATATCGGAGGTGGGGGCTTCCATAATGGTCGGCGGCAACATCAAAGGCTACTCGCGCGTGCTGACCACCGCGACCGTCATGGAGGCGGGGCGCGGCAATTTCGAGACGGCCATCGCCTTGAGCTTTATCCTGCTTTTGCTCGCCTACGGGGTCAACCTGCTGCTCACGCATATCCAGCAAAGAGAAAGGCCCAGATGAGCGCACCCGCCATCATCGAGGGGAAGGGCCTTCTGGTTAAAAGGGGCGGCGCCTTGACCGTGGACGTGCCCTCTATCGATGTAAAGCAAGGCGAGGTCCTTTCCGTGATCGGCCCGAACGGCGCGGGGAAGACGACGCTTCTCCAGGTACTCGCGCACCTTTTGCCTTTCGAAGGCGAGATCCTTTTCCGCGGCCGCAAGGTGGGGCGCGACTGCCCTGTCCTTGCTTACAGGCGCTCCCTCGCGATGGTCTTCCAGGAGCCCCTCTTATTCGATACTACGGTATATGAGAACGCTGCCTCCGGGCTTAAGATAAGGGGAGTCAAAAAGGCCGCGGTGCGCGACGCGGTCATGGAGGCGCTCTCCCGCTTCGGCATCATCGGTCTGAAGGACCGCTCGGCCAGGAGCCTCTCAGGCGGAGAGGCACAGCGCGCGACCCTGGCGCGGGCGTTTGCCGTCCGGCCGGAGGTGATGCTCCTCGACGAGCCGTTTTCTTCCCTCGACCCTATGAGCCGCGAGCCGCTGATCGAAGATATGGAGACGGCCGTCCGGACGACCGGGACGACGACGGTCCTGGTCACCCACGACCTGATGGAGGCCCTCCGGCTCTCCGACAGGATAGCCGTGATGAGCGGCGGAAGGGTCCTCCAGGCGGGGCCGGCGGAAGAGGTAATGAACGCGCCTGCGGATGAGTTCGTCGCCTCCTTCGTCGGAGCGGGCAGTCTTCTGAGGGGGCAGGTTGACGGAAGCGGCGGCGACACCGCCGTCATAACGGTTGCGGGCATGCAGATAGAGGCGGCCGGCCGCATCGCGCGCGGCGAGAAAGTGACGCTCTACATAAGGCCGGAAAATGTGACCCTCTCCGTACTTGACGGGCACGACGGCGAAGGCCCCCGGCTCACGAGCGCGAGGAACATCTTCCCCGGCATAGTGACGAGGGTGGCGTCTATGGGGTTTTACCAGAAGGTAAGCCTCGATTGCGGCTTTCCGCTCGTCTCCTACATAACAGGCGAATCGCGCGAGGCCCTCTCCGTCACGGAAGGCAGGCGCCTGACCGTCTCCTTCAAAGCCACTGCGGTCCACGTCATAAAACGAAGCTGACCGGCCTTGTAACCTTTTCAACGCATCGCACGACTTACCGGATAAGAAGGCACGAGCAAAAGGGACAAAGGGCCCTAAAAACCCGGCCGCACAAAAAACTGGAGGAGCTACCATGAAAAGAGTTTTCGTAATCGCCCTGGCAATGCTTTTCGTAAGCTGGGCAGGAATGGCATGCGCACAATCGCCCGGGCAGGGCCCGGCCCCGTCAGGCCCCGCTATGGCCCAGCAGGGCGCGGCCCCGTCAGGTCCCGCCCTTATGCAGCACGGCCCCGGCCATCCCGGCGGAAACGATAATTGGGGCCGCATGCGCCACCGCATGGCGAGGTTCCTGAACCTTACGAAAGAGCAACAGGATAAGATGCGGGAGATCAGGCAGCGCTTCCTGACGGACACGCATGACGTGAGGTATGACCTCCAGGTAAAGCGCATCGAGATGAGGAAGCTTTTTACGGACCCGAAGACTGCGGACGAGGCGCTGCTCGCGAAGCAGAAAGAGATCGACACGCTGATAATAAAGCTTATGGACACAAGGGCCGCTATGAAAGTCGAGTGGAGAAAGGTGCTCACCCCCGAGCAGTTACAGAAGCTCGACAAGGCCGGTTTCTTCAAGGCCCACCGCCACAGCCGTTTCATGCAGTAGAAACCTCTTACGCACGGCCACCGCTAAAACGGCCTCCCGGCCTTCCCCTCCGGGAGGCCGTTGCCGTTAGTCAGCCCACCTTACTGTCATCTCAGGCTTGCCCAATATTTCAGCGAAGAAACTCCTAAGCTAGACATTATATGACTTGCTTACACATTTTCCTTGACTATAGGTCAGACATGGTATAACCTTAGGGAAAGCAAGTGATGGGGTAGCACATTAGCCGCCTAAAGGAGAGTAAGGTGAATGCGTTTTCTCTAAAAAACGTCTTTCTTGGCATTGTTCTCGCGTGCCTGCTTTTTACGTGGAGCGGAACAGGTAATGCCGAAGTCTTTTCCGGAACCAGCGGGTCCCTGGCTGCCTCGGCGGATTTCCAGTTATCAGGGAATACGCTGACGATTACGCTGACCAGTACCTCAACGGCGGATACCTTAGTCCCGACGGATGTTTTGACAGGTATTTTCTTCAACACGACCCATACCCTGACGCCTGTATCCGCCTCATTGAACGGCTCGACCGCTTATTACGGGTCGTTAACAAACGTCGGCGACGGATGGGGATACGCTTCGGGGGTCAGCGCAAACGGCATGAACAGCGCAATAAGCTCGACCGGTGCGGTCAGCGGCCTTGGCCACAGCAACTTCAGTGCCGCCAGTAATTCCCTTGGCGGACTTGATTATGGCATTCTCAGCGCCGGCGACAACTCAGCGACCGGAAACACCGGTGTTACGGGCAAGGGACCTTTGATCAAGAACTCCGTCCAATTCACCCTGACAGCGGCATCCGGGTTCAGCCTTAGCGAGTTGGGGAACAGCGTTGTATTCCAGTACGGAACTGCGTTGACTGACCCCAACTACACCGGCAGCGCCTCGCCTGTTCCGATTCCCCCTTCGGCCCTTCTTATGGCTCCGGGGCTCTTCGGCCTGGCGGCCTTGAGGAAAAGATTCAAGAAACCAAAAGCGTAGCAATTAAAAGGGCAGGCGCGAAGAACGGCTCCTGTCATTTTCTTACCTGCTGCGCGATTGCCGGCAGAAAGACGGAACTATCGGGAGGCATCGGCGGCAGACAATGTCATGCATTACGTGCCGGTTGGAAAGGAAGGTTCTTTACCGGTCGGCACGGATACGGCTCATGAACCAGACATACCAGGAATAGGAGGGGCGAAGAAATGAGAAAAATACTTTTCCTTTTGGCGTGCATGTTGTTGTTGGCGTCCGGAGTGGCTCAGGCGGACTACACGGCGACTTTGGCAGTTGGCGGCAACTACAACTCGGGCATTGCTTTGGACTTGAACGGGGTCCCATGGGCGGCAGAGTCGACAGGGGGCTCTATATCGCCTTCGTATTTGAATGGGAACTTGCTCTCCTATGCATACTGCGTAGGTCTCACCACAAACATCAATGTCCCCGGCACTTATGTCGCGAATGTAAATACGGCAGGGCAGGTCTACGGGAACGGCCTTGGCGCTGCGACGACCCTGAACGCAATCCCCAATGCCGGACAGATAGCATGGTTGCTGAGCCAATACGGCGCCGGAGCCACCACGTGGAATCAACAGGTGGCCCTCCAGGTGGCCATATGGAACGTGATAACAGGCGGCCCGAGCGGTACGCCCACCGGTGCGTACGGCCTTTCGGGAATCATCAGCCTTGACCCTGGTTCCAGTGCATATACTACCTATACCGGTTATCTCAACGCCCTCGGCAGCAACACCGGCAACGTCTCCAGCTTCTACTGGATAAGCCCGGGGGACGGCACCGGCGCCAATTGGTCTCAGGGGTTGGTCGCTGCTGCCCCTGTTCCCATCCCTCCGTCCATGCTTCTTCTCGCTCCCGGTCTCCTGGGTCTTGCAGGCATAAAGAAACGCTTCAAGCTGTAAGCTAAATAGCAGCAGCGTCCTTTAGAGGCAGGGTCAGCAAACGGCCCTGCCTTTTTTTCTCGTGCTTGGCCTGGAGCATAGGGGGACCGCCTGCTGATTATCGGCCCGCACGCGTTATCTGATTTCCTGTCGATGGCTATGGTGGAGCGTTTGGGCCGCCTGAGCGAGTTTCTTGTCGAATGTCCAGATGGGAAGCCCCGTTAAGATAGCGGAAGCAAGCAGATGGACGTCAATGTACCCCAACCCTTTCCCCATGAGGCCGTGGGCTTTTATGAACGCAAGCACTTCTCTATGCTCTACCGGAACAGCCATCGGCAGAGTTTCCAAAAGCGCAAGTATGACCGTTCTGTTCTTGAGGTTTCCACATGCGAGCTCGCCGACGACAAATGGATGGCAGGCAACTTCCCCATCGTTGAGCAAGTCCACGAGCCCGGCGTGAGTCTCCCGAAAATGAGAGACCCAAACAGATGTGTCGACAAGGACCATATCTATGTCGTGCCTCTCCTCGGTATCGGCTTTAGCTGCCTTTCTGTCCCTCCGAGCTTGGCAAGTCTCTTTCCGCTCTCTCTTGCGATAAGCGCCTCGAGCCCGAGTCTTACCAATGCGGTCTTCTCTTTAATCCCCGTCATTCTCGGATGCCTCATCGATCAGCTTGTCATCGATGTTCAGGGTCGTCCTCATGCGCACCTCACTATATGATATGCATAAGTATGCCAATACCATGCATACAAGTCAAGAGGTCTCCGTCGACGGCACAGGCCTCGCGGTCATAGCTTGCATTTGTGTCGGGTCCTCATCCTTCAATGCTCATGCTCTGTATCATCTTCTCGAATGTAGCCACCATCTGTGGGAGCCCCCAACCTTGCGAACATTATTTTGCCCTCATTGAGGTACTCAAAGGCTTTGTTTTTCATGCCAAGTCCCGCATAGGCAAGGCCCATATTGCACAAAACATTTGCCTCAGCCAGCGCTTGCTCTGTTCTGTGTGCAATCTCCAAGGCTTTTTCATCGAGGTCGATAGCTTTCTGGAACTGGCCGAGATTCGCGTATGAGAGACCCATGTTGCCAAGGGCGTGTACTTCACCCTGAACGTCCCCGATCCTACGGGCTATCTGTAAATGCTTCTCGTAAAGTTCGATAGCCTTCTGAAACTCGCCAAGATTAGAAGTATGAGAGACCCATGTTGCCAAGGGCGTTTTGTTCGCCCGTATGTCCCCGATCCTACGGGCGATCGCCAGGGCACTCTCGCAGAGATCGATGGCCTTCCGATGCTCGCCGAGATTGACATATGCGAGACCCATGTTGCCAAGGGCATGTCCCTCACCCTGCACGTTCCCGATCCTGCGGGCGATCTCCAGGGTATTCTCGTAGAGATCGATGGCCTTCCGGTACTCGCCGAGGCGCAGATAGACAGTACCCATATTGCCTGTATCGACTCCCTCAGCCCGCACGTCCCCTATCCTGCGGGCGAACTCCAAACGCTTCTCGTAGAGGTCGATGGTCTTCCGGTACTCGCCAAGCTGCATGTACACAGAAGCCATATTGCCGAGGGCATTTTCCTCACCCTGCACGTCCCCGATCCTGCGGGCAAGCTCAAGGGACTTCTCGAATAAGTCGATGGCTTTCCGGTTCTCAGCAAGATAGACATAGGTCACGCCCATCTCGCACAAAGCATTCCCCTCAGCCCGCACGTCCCCGATCCTACGGGCGATCTCCAAATGTTTCTCGTGGAGATCGACGGCTTTCCGGTACTCGCCGAGCATGGCGTAGACGGAACCCATATTGCCGAGGGCATTCCCCTCACCCTGCACGTCCCCGATCCTGCGGGCGGTCTCGATGGCCATCTGGTAGAGGACGATGGCCTTCTGGTTCTCACCTATGATGGCATAGACACGCCCCATATTGCCGAGGGCATTCCCCTCACCCTGCACATCCCCGATCCTGCGGGCGATCTCGATGGCCTTCTCGTAAAGATCGATGGCCTTCGGATAGTCGCCAAGTTGCACATAAGCAGTGCCCATGTTGCCGAGGGCATGCCCCTCACCCTGTACGTTCTCGATTCTGCGGGCGACCTCGATGGCCTTCTCGAAGAAGTCGACGGCCCTCCTGTACTCGCTAAGCCGCATATAAGCAGAGCCCATGTTGCCGAGATTGATTCCCTAGCCTGTACGTCCCCGATCCTGCGCGCGATATCGATAGCCTTCTGATAGAGGTCGATGGCCTTCCGGTACTCGCCAAGCTGCGATGTACGCCGGAGCCCATGTTACCGAGGGCGATTCTCTCACCTTTTTTGTCGTAGGCTTCTTTTGCGCTTGCATGTGCACGCTGATGATACTTTATCGCCGTCAACCAGTCTGCGACGGCAAATAGGAGTTGTCCGAGAATGGTATATTTAGAGACTCCCCCGTGATACCGTACGGGTTCTGCATACCATTCAGCCACTTTCTCTTTCCAGCCGGCAATGTAACGCTGATTGAGTGGCAGGATTCAGACAGGGTTGATTTCCACAGGGCTCTGACTGCCTGATCTGTGTCCAGGTAGAGTCTCTTGCCCTCCGTGACTGCCTTGAATGGGTTTTTGTCCACCTCGTTTCCTAATATCCTCGACACCCCGGCCGCCGGAGTGCTGCACCAGGAACACCCTCTTGAGGCCCCCTTCGAGTGCCTCGATCTGCGGGACAGGTCGATATGTCGGAGCAGCTGTAGCCGAGGATCAATACCTGCTTATGGTCGCCATGCGCGTAGACGTGACGAATTATATTTGCCCTACCTTCGTACAATTTTTTTGTGACGACTTGCTTACGTTATGGCCATGGCCTAATTATCTCAATGCTTCCGTGCAGCTTTATCAACCGGATGCGGTCCTGTGCCCAGTCGATATTCTGGAACTCTTTTTCCCGGTACAACACATCGTAGTCTCTTCCTCTTATTTTCCTTCGTTTTTCAACGCCTTTCGATAAACTGATCAAAGTTGGTCGTCACAACCGTCTTCACTTTTCCTACAGCAACGAGCTTGGCCAGAAAGATATGATTGGCATTCGGCTCAACACCGGTCTTGTAGGCATCTGCATCATAGAGATCAAATATCCTGTCGAGGTGCTCCCCGGCCAATGTTTCAATAAAGGCCTCAAAAGGAAGGGTATCCATTATCTTGCGAATTGCGTCGTCTGATACTTCTGCCAGCCCACACACCTTCTGTATCAACCTGTCAAGCCTGCACTGGGCATCCTCAACGCCTTTCAACTCTTCTTCGATTACACGAACTTCATCCCTGGAGGCGCAGAGCGTCAGAAGCACGTAAGGAGTAAACTGTTTAACAACGGGTAAGCCAGAATTATACGAGATTCCTGCGCCGCAAAAGACTACGGTCTCCCCTGCATTGATGCATTTGGCAATTTCACCCGTTGTTTCAACAACATCGGCGGGCAGGTCCTCCAAGTGCGTTACCATTCACTTAAATCCTCTTTCGATCAGGCGCTATGGAGAGACAAAAGAGGCGTCCTTTACATTCTTA
Organism: uncultured delta proteobacterium; assembly: GCA_963818095.1. Classification (GTDB taxonomy): domain Bacteria; phylum Desulfobacterota; class Syntrophorhabdia; order Syntrophorhabdales; family WCHB1-27; genus CAWEPK01. Next base: position 192,751 of record CAWFRA010000028.1, on the reverse strand, counting down.
GGTTTCGCAGATATCATATCTTCCTTCCTGTAAACATTGCCAATTGTAGCATTCGCCACCGCCTCGGTCGAGCAAAATATAGCCTTCCGGGAAGCAAGCGGCCAGTGCCGCACCCCGTTTTACAATCAGGTCGAAAGGGGCCGGGAGATTTTCGATGGAATTCGCGTTGCTTTTCGAAGGCGGGCACCGGAGCGTACTACTGTACGTGAGGACGCCGCGCCGAGAAAACGACGCGAAGGCCGCGAAAAGATCCCGGCCCCTACCCCCCTGGCAGACCGCTTCTATCCGTGCTACAATGCCACCCATGGCTTTTCCGACTAGAGAGCAGGCCGTCCGGTTCGTGGAATCCATCGCCTCGCAGGCCCGATTGTATTGGTGAATGCCGCCAGGTCCTTCTTGTGGCGAACTTTGATGCTGCGTCCTGCGAGGCGGCCGTCTATGTGCTTGAGTGTGCGTCCGGCCGGTGGCACGTAGCGTCCGGGCCCGTGAGCGGCAACATAGGCAGGGGCGGTTTTGCGCCGCCGGGCGAAAAGAGGGAGGGGGACGGCAGGACCCCGAGCGGCCTGTTCGGGCTGGGGTCTGCGTTCGGCTACCCGCCATCGGTCGATACGGGCATGGCTTACCGGCAGACAGGGGAAGACGACTTTTGGGTGAACGATATCGATTCGCCTGATTACAACAGGTGGGTCAGGGGCGCGCGCAAGGCCGCGGTCGAGAAGATGAGGCGGGACGACGACCTGTACAAGTACGGCATCGTCGTCGAATACAACACGGACCCCGTTGTCAGGGGACTGGGAAGCGCGATATTCTTTCATGTGTGGAAGTCGGCCGGGGCGCCGACCGAAGGGTGCGTCTCCATGTCGGAGGAGGCGATGCTCCTCATCCTCGGATGGCTCGACGCCGCAGCGAAACCCGCCGTACTCATGGGCGCCGTAGCCGACCTGGGCCGCAATCAAACAGGCTCGAGTCCGGCCAAAAAGAAACGCCTTTGCTTTTTCGCCTCTTTATTTTAAAACGGCACGATAGACGACGATCCGAGCGTTACAACCCGTCGATAATCTCCGCCACGCGCGGCCCCCACACCTTCAGGGAGTACCTTTCTTCCGCTATTTCCCTCGCCCTCTTCCCCATCCGCTTCCGCAGGTCGGCGTCGTCGCGCAGCCGCTCTATCGCATCGCGCCACCCGTCGATATCGCGCCTCAGGAACCCGCTCGCCCCGTCTTCCACGATCTCGTTCGAGACGCCGAACGGGTGCGATATGGACGGCAGGCCGGACGCCGCGTACTGGATCAGCTTCAGCCCGCACTTGCCCCGCGACCAGACGTCGTCCCGGGCGGGCATGATCCCTGCGTCAAAACCGAGGAGCATCCTTTTTTCCGCCTCTCCGCTCCACGTCTCGAACTCGAACTGCGCGCGCGCGATCTCCGGGCGCCTGTCGGCGACGACCTTGAAGGATACGCGGTCCGGCGGCGACGCCAGAAGCGATGATATGTCCTGCAGGTATCGCAGCGTCGATGCCCCGCCCATCCAGCCGACCGCAAGGGCAGCGGAAACCCTGTGCTCCTTGACCGGGTAATCGCCGGTATCGACAACCGTGGGCACGCAGAAGACGTTTTCTTCCTTGTACCTTTTCGCCTCGGACGCCAGAAAGCCGTTGCCGCAGAGGACCGCATCCGAGAGCCGTATCATGCTCCTGAACCTGCCCCTTCGCGTCCGGCTTTCTTTTTTACTGCCGTACATGATGGCGTCGTCGAAGTCGAAAACGACTCTTCTTTGCGAAGGACTTCAAAAGGCAGCGTTTCCCGATGTCGGGGAGGAGCCTCTGCACGTAGACTACGTCGGCCTCGCGCAGCGCGGCTGCAAGGGTGGCGACGCCCGTCCTTGTGGTGATGCGGCGGACTGCGAACCCGGCCTGCTCCAGGTACGGGAAATATTGCTCGATGCGGTAGCCGTTGGGGTTTTGGATCGCCGCAATATTATGAGCGAATACGAGTATTTTTTTCATCAGGGCCCGGGCATTACTATACCATAAATGCAGTCTGCTAAAAGCCCGTGAAGTGCAATGACTCGACCGGCCCCCGGCGGTTCCTTGTCGATCGGCGGCTGCTGTGATAGAATTCGCATACCAGGGGGTATCTATGAAACTTAAATTCTTAGGCGCGGCAAGGCAGGTGACGGGATCATGCTACCACTTATCGACCGACGGCGTGCAGATGCTTGTCGATTGCGGAATGCAGCAGGGCGAGAACGCGGAGAACCATAACACCTTTGCATTTCAGCCCTCCGAGATAGATTGTCTCTTCCTCACCCACGCCCACATCGACCATTCGGGGCTGGTCCCGAAGCTGGTCAAAGAGGGGTTCAAGGGGCGGATCATCACTACGGACGCTACCGCGGAGCTTACCGAAATCATGCTTTATGATTCGGCCCACATCCAGGAGAAGGAGGCCGAATGGAAAACAAAGAAGGCCCTGAGGAAAGGCAAAGACGAGGTATTCGACCCCCTCTATACGGTAGAGGACGTGAAGGCCGCCGTCCCGTTTTTCAACAAGGTGAAGTACGGCGAGACGGGCCGCCTGGAGGCAGGGTTCCGTTATTGCTTCGTCGACGCGGGCCATATCCTCGGCTCCGGGACCTTCGAGCTGTGGTACCAGGACGGGCCCGTCGCAGAAAAAGATCGTCTTCTCCGGCGACATCGGAAAGAGGCACAACCCGATCATAGCGGACCCCCAGTCGGCGGCGACTGCGGACTACGTCGTAATGGAATCGACGTACGGCAACCGCCTCCACAAAGACATGAAGGAGAGCATTGACGAGCTGGTGGACGCGATCAAAATCACGTTCAAGAGGGGAGGCAACGTCATCATGCCGACCTTCGCAGTCGGCAGGACGCAGGACATGCTTTACATCCTTAACGAGCTTGTTACACAGAAGCGGCTGCCGCCGCTCGACATATATATCGACAGCCCTCTGGCCGACGCAGTTACGAAGATATATACTAAACATGCGGAGTATTTCAACCCGGAAGCGCGTAAAGTCTGGGACAACCGCCAGGGAAACGGCCGCAACGCGCTGCGGCTCCATTTTACGCAGTCGGTGCAGGAGTCGCAGGCGATCAACAGGATCAAGTCCGGGGCCATCATCATGGCTGGGAGCGGCATGTGCGATGGGGGCAGAGTAGCCCATCACCTGAAGCACAACCTCTGGAGGCCCGAGTGCGGCATAGTCTTCACCGGGTTCCAGGCGCACGGCACGCTCGGCAGGCGGATCGTGGACGGCCTGTCCCCGGTCCACATCATGGGTGAGGAGATCGCCGTGCGTGCGAAGATTTACACCATAAACGGTTTTTCCGCCCACGCTGACAGGGACGGTCTTTTGGAGTGGGTCTCCGCTTTCAGCGGCACGCCCGAGGTCTTCGTGGTGCACGGCGAAGAAAGCGTGGCAGTCGGTTTTGCCGAGCTGGTGACCGAGAAGCTCGGTTTCAAGACGCATGTTCCCCACAGGGGAGAAGAGTTCGTTATTTGAGGGGACCGTAATTACAAAAGGAGGGGTGAGTAATGGTTCATGGCGAGCCGGCCGCAGTTTTTCAACGCTACGGATTACTTCCTGGACCGCAATATACGGGAGGGGCGCGGCGGAAAGGTCGCAGTCTATACCGAGGCCAAAGAGTATACGTACGACGACATCCAGAAGATGACGAACAAGACGGCCAATGCCTTCAGGGACTTAGGCGTTCGCGTCGACGACCGCATCCTTGTGCTGATGCTCGACGTGCCGCAGTTCTACGCGGTTTTCTGGGGCGCGATCAAGATAGGCGCGGTGCCCATTCCCGTCAACACGATGCTTACTCCCAACGATTATGAATATTATCTCAACGACAGCCATGCGCGCGTGCTCGTCGTCTCCGAGCAGCTTATCCCCGTGATCACGAAGATCGAGGGGGACCTTACGTACCTGCGGGATATGATCGTCATATCGGAAACGAAGGGCGCACATGTGCCTTTCCGCCAGATGTACCGCAGGGCCCCGAAAGAAGTAAAGACGGAGAATACGACGAAAGACGACGTCTGCTTCTGGCTTTACAGCTCCGGCTCGACGGGCTCGCCGAAGGGCGCGATCCATTCCCAGTACGACATGGTGGCCGTGTCGGACGCGTTCGGCAAGGAGGTGCTCGGCCTGACGGAGAACGACATCGTCTTTTCCGCGGCGCGCCTCTTCTTCGCGTACGGCCTCGGCAATGCCTGTTACCTGCCGTTCTCGGTGGGCGGCTCGGTTGTCCTCAGCTGCGGACCCGCCGAACCCCGAAAGCATCCTGCGTCACATGACGCGATTCCGCCCGACGGTCTTCTTCGGCGTGCCGACGCTTTACGGCCAGATCCTCGAATACAAGGACAAGAAGGACCGCGAGGCCGGTATATCGCCCGACCCTGCCGCACCCATGAATTCTCATCCGCCCGCCTATGTGTGTCGGCGGGCGAGGCGCTGCCGCCCGACCTGTATCACCGCTTCAAGGCACGCTTCGGCATCGATATCCTCGATGGTATAGGCTCCACGGAGATGCTGCACATCTTCATCTCGAACTCCCCCGGAGACATCAAGCCCGGCTCGACGGGCAAGCCGGTGCCCGGCTACGAGCTGCGCCTTGTCGATGACGAGGGCGCATGATGTCCCGAAGGGCGAGATAGGAACGCTCTACGTTAAAGGCGGGAGCGCAGCGCAGGCAGTATTGGAGAAAGAGGGAAAAAACGCGCCTGACCATGCAGGGCGAATGGATCAACACGGGCGACAAGTATTACGTGGATCAGGAAGGCTATTACTGGTGCGCGGGCCGGGGCGACGACATGCTCAAGGTTGGCGGCATCTGGGTATCGCCGGTGGAGGTGGAGAACTGCCTGATGGAACACCCGGCCGTCCTCGAAGTCGGCGTCGTCGGCAGGGCAGACGATAAGGACCTATAAAGCCGAAAGCCTTCATCGTGCTCCGCGAGGGACACGCAGCCGTCCGCCGAGCTGGAGGAAGAGCTGAAGCAGTGGGTGCTCGACCGGCTTGCCAAATTCAAGTACCCAGGTGGATCGAGTTTATCGACGCCCTTCCGAAGAGCTCCACGGGCAAGGTGCAGCGGTACAAGCTGCGGTACAGGTGAGGCCAAGAGAGAGGTGAAGATCGAGGTGCGCCTTTTTGCCACCTTCCGCGAGTTACCTGCCGGCAGGATGCAGTGGCTTCTCGTTCGTTAAGGTGCTGGACCGGGAGACGACCGTCGGGCGAGGTTGTGGAAGGATTGGGGCTGCCGGAGGACGCGCCGAAGATCGTCATCGTGAACGGCATGCATCCGAGCAGGACCGCGTCTTGAACGACGGCGACGTCCTGAGCCTTTTCCCGCCGATTGCGGGCGGATAGCGTCGGTAAGCAGGGGCGAAAAGCTAGCAGCGAAAGCGAAGAGGAGAGGTCTGTCAGGACTTCGAAGCCTTCTTCTCTTTCTTCGCTGACCCTCTTTTCCTTCAGCGTCTTGGCCGGCGTCTTCTTCGCATCCTTTTTCACGTCGTGGCTCTTGGCCATAATCCGCTCCTTGTCTTTAGGTTTGTCTTATATTAACACAGAACGGCCCGGTTTTTTAAACCATAAATGCGGGCGGGCAAGTCGGGCGGAGCGCGTGCTCCGGCCCGGCCTGTGCGGCTTCGGGCCCGGCTATCCAAGGAGCCGTCATGATATACTATCTGTGCGCCGGAAGAAACATCCGGCACAATTGAAAAGGAGATGAGATGAGCGGAATATTCGGGTTTATCGGCAGGGGAAACGCCTTTGTCGAGGTGCGGACCGGGCTTGAAAATCTTTCCCATCGCGGGCAGGAAAGCTGGGGCATCGTGATCGGGCTTGAAAGACGGCTCCTTCTCGGAGGTCAGCATGATGGGCTCCATCTTCACGAACCCCACGGTCAACCGGTTGCACTACGGCGTCGGTCGCTATCGGCCATGTCCGCTATCCCGACGGCGGGCGAAGCGAGCGAGCGGAACTCACAGCCTATCATCGGCACCGCCAAGAAGGAGAAGATCGCCGTAGTCCATAACGGCCATTTCCCCCGGTACAGGCAAATGATGGAGAGGCTCGACGGTCTTTTCCAGACGGATACCGACACGGAAGTCATCCTCCAGATGATCGCCAGGGCCGAGGGCGAGGACATGTTCGAAAAGGCGAAGAAGACGCTGAGCACCCTCGGCCGGGAGACGGCCTTCAGCCTGATAATCCTCCACAAGGGCAGGCTGATCGCGGCCCGCGACCCCTTCGGCTTCAGCCCCTTTCAATCGGGCGCAGGGGAGAGGAGGGGGACTACGAGTGGGCGGTTGCCTCCGAGACGTGCGCGTTCAGGGACAGGTTCGACTGGATCGGGGACGTCGAGCCCGGCCAGATGGTCGTCATCGACGGGGACGAGGCGAGGCCCGTCGCGTTCGCGCCTGCGCGCCCGCGCCCCTGCATCCTTGAGTGCCTCGACTTCGCTTCCCCCGCCAGCAACGTGTTCTCCAGGAACGTTTACGAATTCAGGGAGAAGGTCGGGCGCGAGGCTGGCAAAGGGCGAGACCCAGAAGGCCGACATGGTCGTGCCCATTCCCAGGGCGGCCATCCCCGGCGCGCTGGGCTTTCACGGCGCTACGCGCATCCCCTACAAGGAGATCATCTACACCGTCGGGCGAGATAGGCCGGATATTCATCATCTCGAAGGAAAAGGACAGGCTCGAAAGGGCCGAGATGCGGTTCCAGATCAACCGCGAGATGGTGAAGGGCAAAGAGATCATGCTCATCGACACTACTCCTCGTGAGGGGATCGACGACGATGGTCATCATCCCGAAACTGCGGGACGCAGGGGCGAAGAAGATACACCTCCGCCTCACCGCGCCGCCCCCGCGCTTCCCGTGCTTCATGGGCATGGCAATGGCCAAGCCCGGCGAGCTTCTAGCGACGAACAGGACGGACGAAGACCTGAAGAGCCTGCTGAGGGTTGATACCTTCAGGTATCTGTCCACGAAAGAGCTGAAGGAATTCAGCCGGCACGGATTTTTGCGAGGCGTGTCTGTCAGGGCAGTACCCCTTCCCTATTTGATAGAAGGGCCCGACGGAGGTTGGTCGGCCGCGTGCGCCGGCGAGGGAACGTCGAAATGTTCACGCGGCCACCCTTCGCTCTATCCGTGATAAGGATAGCAATCGTCTATTTCACGATCAGGTTATTCTTTACCGATTTGACTCCCTTGACGCTCGTTGCGATCTCCCCCGCTTTGTTGATGGCGTTCTGAGAATTAACAAAGCCGCTCAACTGGACCGTACCCTTGTAAGTCTCGACGCCGATCTGGAACGACTTGACAAAATGATCTTCGGCAAGCAGGGCTTTTACCTTTGTCGTGATGGTCGAATCGTCCACGTATTCGCCCGTGCTTTCATGTGTGCGGGTCGAGGAACAGGCCGCAAAGGTGGCGACAAACATAAGAAGGACCAGATAGCCGATAAACACATTCCTTGTTTTCATAACGATTACTCCTCTTTAGTATATTTGACTGAAACGGCCGATTACGAAATCTTTTCTGTTAAAGATGTCGTGCCACTCGCAAGCTTTTCCAGAACCAGCTACCTCCTTTTTACATAGCCTCTCCCTCTCCGGGAAGGGGCTATGTGGTTACAGTACTCTTCGTCCCTGAATAAGCCGGACCACTAAGACGAGGATCGCGATGACCAGCACGACATGGATGGCGCCACCCATCACGTGGCCGCCCAAGAGACCCAGAAGCCATAAAATTACAAGAATCAGAAATATGGTCCAGAGCATGCGCCACTCCTTTCGGGAATAAGCTGCGAACCTTCCCGCCATCCCCAAATAACGCACATCCCAATTTGTGTTCAATCCATTCTCAGGCCCTGAAGATATCGCGCCAAGCCCCTCACGTAAGGATCGTACTCCTGAATGGGACTCAGCTTCGGCGGTTCTGCCCTTGAGAACAGGGGTTTTACCCACGCAGCGAAACATGCGAACGTTAATCTGATAATTCCATGCAATCCAGCGGCTAAAGAGTTTTCCCCGTTTCCATTCCCGTTATAGAAAGATTTGCTTGTTTCAGCATAGTATCGGGCCAGCGAGGTCTGTTTCATTAATTCGCGACGATAAGTGAGGCGCATGTTTTTGATCCTTTCATGGAAAGCGTGTCAGGCGAAATAAGCCCTTCGCCAATGAAATATCCTTTGACGGCGTCGGCCCTCCTTTCGCTCAACTTTTCCCCTATCGAATGTGAATGGGAAGCACGAGGCTGATGCCCGGCGACATGTACGGGGCCGGGGCATAGACGACCGGTGGAGGCGCATAGACAGGTGCCGCGTAGTAGCCGCCATAGGGGTAATACCCACCGCCACGGTAATAGCCATGGGGTCCTCCATACCCGCCGCGCCCGTGATACCCGGCATGCCCTCCACCACCCCTGGCGTTATCTCTGACGAACGCCGGCGCTATGGATATACCGCCGATCATCGAGGCGATGACGAGCGCCACCAAGACCTTGCCGACTACCGACTTAAACTTACTGGCTTGCGTATTCGAGGTTTTCATAGTGACCTTCCATTGTTGGAGTTATTTCCTATCGCAAAATAGGGTTTGCTGTCTTGTCGTCATGGCAGTCGCGATCATTTGCCCTTTGCCTTTGCCTTCATGCGGGCGTGCTGGCGGAATAACTTATCGGCGCTCTTCTTCTGAGCGTCCGACATGCCGGCATAGAGCGGCTCGAAGGCCGGGACGAATTTCTTGAGGCCATCCGCATGCGCATCGGCAATCGCGCTGTATGATTTGAGGTCGTCGATAGCGGTCATGGTACCTGCTTTTTCCGACCTTGCCTTGATGAGCGCCTCCATCGTTTTCGCGTTGTCCCTCATCACCTGGACCACGTTGTTCCATGGCTCTTCCTGGGCCTGGGTGATATTGAGCTTGGTATGAAGCTCTTTGATGCGCGCCTCGACGCGGTCGGCCTTTGAGGCGGAACCGGCGGTCGCCATGCCCGGCTCGGGCGAGGCCGCCCACGTTGGGCTTGCGGTTGCGAGAACGATAAGCGCGAGGAGCGCCACCGCGACAGTGAGTGCAGCCGGATAAGTGAACTGACAGGCAATTCGTTTCATGATCTGTCTCCTTATAAGGTTAATTCCTGCGTCCCAGTACGTAGGGGAGTTTGATGGTAGCGCTCGTTCTCTCCGCCCATTTATGGTAACTATGAAGTTTATCAGGCTGCATGTTCCTTGTATGTCGCACAACCGACAATTTTGATGTCATCATTATCGCTATCCGAGTTGCATATGATGCCGCAACACAACATTTCTTCCCCGATCAAGGATGAGGACAGACAAATGGAAGCGCTATATCATTCTCTATGACCTGCATAAAGCCGGGAAGTTGCCCTATAGCGCCATCGCAGAGATCCTCGGCGATCTCTTTCCGAAGGAAGGCGGCAAATCTCATGCGGGGAATGGCAAGATCACATTAACCAGCGTCTTTTCATCAATAGATATGAAAAGTAAAGCATAAGTGCTCCGACGAGCAACAAGTAAATCCAATCAAAAACCATATTCCCTATTCTGCCCTCTTCCAGCAGAAGGGATTTAAGGGGCTCGTAAAATTCGTATGATGGCATGAAGGGCGCGACGACCGTCAGTTTTTTCGAAAAATCGGACAGCGCGGAGGGAAGAAGAAGCGGCAAATAGCAGACAAGGCCCAGGGTCCTGGCGCTCGCCTGATTGCGGCAGAGAAAACCCAGAAAAATCCCGCAGGCGCTGAAACAAAAACTCCCTACGACAATGAATGAGGCATAGCTGAAAAGATTTGCCACGCTGAATCTACCCAATAAATGAAGAAATAGGACAGCTATGATTATAAGGACCATGCCGATGATGAGTTTGGCGATCAGCCATTGGATCTCACGTATGGGCGTCAGGAGAAGAGCCAGGAGCAGTTTCTTTTCCTTTTCTTCGGCGACTTGCGCTGGAAGAATAATAAAACCCACGAGGAGGGCGAGCATCAAAATCCACGTCGGTAAAGTCTGTCTTTGAATGCCGCCTTCGTAAAGCGGTCTGAACGTCGGTAATCCAGCTTACGCTGCCTCCTTCCGCCGCTTTCTGCAAAGTTGAAAAAACTTCCACGATGGCAAGAGTATGAGGAGATTCCTTTTTTGACACCAGGAGTGCAAGGCTATCGGGTTCTCTTTCATTTCTTACCAACACCCCGTCTACTTTCTTTTCTTTCAAAAGGCGCTTGCCTTCCTCTTCGTTTTTAACCCACGTAACTTCAATGATGTTTTCGGCCGCCTTGACGCTTCGGGTGAATTGAGGCGCGTAGGCGTATTTCTGAATGAGGCCGATTTTGATTTTGATGACGTCTGCGTCGGGCCGGTCTATCAATTTTAAGGAAATAAAGACGAAGAAAGGAATGAAAAGGATGAGATAGATTGTTTTATTCTTTAATGCGACGGCAAAATCATTGAATGCGAGTACAAGGATATTTCTCATCATCATGCGTAGAGGCTTTCGTGAGTCTCGGATTGAAAATATCTCTGAGGAGATCCGTCGAAGGCCAAACCGCCTTCGTGCAGCACCATGATGCGCGTTGCCAGGCTTTTTATCTCTTCAGGCCGGTGGGAAGTAAAGAGGATTGTTTTCCCTGCGTCATGCATTTTGTTCAACAGCCGGTATATTTCTTTCGTCATCTCGAAGTCCAGACCCGATGTGGGCTCGTCAAAAAGGAGAATGGGAGGATCCGCCAGCAGGGCGCGCCCGATACTCACCCTTTGCTTTAGGCCTTTTGACAACGACTGTATTTTGCTTTTCCGAAAGGGAATCAGATTGAACTCTCTCAACACCTCATCCACCCGCGGAAGGGGTATTTGAAAGAGAACGGCGAACAGCTTGAGATTGTATCCAACTGAAAAGAAGTCAAAAAGGTTGGGGACTTCCGGAACAAAACCAACTTTCTTCACAACGGCGGTCCTGTTCCTCAGATCGATTCCTTCTATCATGACTTGACCGCTGTCCGGAAGAATCCAGTTTGCCAGCATTTTTAGAAGAGTGGATTTACCGGCGCCATTATGACCGACAACAGCCATCAGTTCGCCTTTTGTTACTTCAAAGCTCGTCGGCAGAAGACCTCTTTGTTGATCGTAGAGTTTTGTAAGATTTCGGATTTCGAGCTGCATTGAATTATCGCCGTACCTCTATTCTGAGCGCAACAGGACGAGACTTCGCCGTATGGCACAAAACACCGTAGCCTTTGATCCCTGGAGGGTGACAGCGCGCAGATGCCAACGGCAAACGCTGTCACCCTCCATAATTCCCCCCGCACGGCCGATAGGGACGGAAGTGCGTTGCGGGAACTCACGCACGGTGCGCTAAAAAGATTACGACAAGAACCAGAGCAGCGATAACTAAGATTCCAATCACGAATCCCATTTGTGATTCCTCCTTTTGTAAAAGTGTATTGAAAAACGTCTGCAATAAGATACGACAAGCGCAGACCCACGTCTGTCGCAAAACCGGGAATTAATTTGCCGTTATCACGCGCACTGCCGTGTCATTGTTTTTACTACGGGGATTGAAACCAGTGGAGGCCCAGCAGACGGTTTTTAGGGATTTAAGGTTGCCGGGCCGCGCACGGCATGCGCAATTGTCTTGCTGAAAGGGCTATTCTGTCAGGCTGTGCGTGATGGCGTAGTGAATCAATTCGCTAGTTCCATTAACCCCGATCTTTTCCAGGATGCGGGCCCGGTACGTCCTCACCGTGTTTGCGCTCAAATGGAGCTCTTCCGCGATGTGATTTACTGCCTTTCCGCCGCCGATCATACAGAGCACTTGAAGCTCCCGGTCGGAGAGTCGCTCATGTGGAGGTATGTCGGCATTAGACTCGAAATCAAACATCATTTTGTCGGCGAACGCCGGGCTGATATACCTCTTGCCGGACAAAATTTTGCGTACCGCGAGCACTAGTTCGTTCGATGCACTTCTTTTTGTGACATAACCCTGCGCCCCGGCCTTTATGGCACGGGGTGCGTATTGCTCTTCGGGGTACATGCTTATGATAAGGACGGGGAGCTTCGGGTTGTTTTTCTTAATCTCCTTAAGGACTTCCAGACCGTTTATATCAGGAAGTGAGATATCGAGAAGGACCAGATCGTACTGGTTTTTCCGGACATTGCTCATGAGCTCATGACCCGTGGTGGTTTCATCGATTATCACTTCATCGAAACTATCCGAAAGAATCTCTTTCAGGCCTTTGAGCACGACCGGGTGGTCATCGGCAATAACGATGCGGAGCATCATCCCTCCTCGGACTGTTGTTTCCTGTAACGCTTTATTATGCGAGGCCCTTCTTTCCCTTCACCGAGCGGAATGCTCAGGGCGACGGTCGTCCCTTTTCCCCGCGCGCCGGCAACGGTCAGGGTTCCCCCCATGGCAAATGCTCGTTCCCGCATGCCCGTTAATCCGATAGACTTCAGATCGGAGATCTGTGTTTTTGTAATGCCCCTCCCATCATCCTTAACTTCCATAATAAATGTATCTCCCGCGGTCCGCAGGGATACTACGACTCTCTGCGCGCCTGCATGGCGGGCGATGTTGGTAAGCGCTTCCTGAAAGATGCGGAAGGCCTCCGTGGAAATGTTCCCCTTGAGGTCTATATCCTGTGGCTTTGAAATAATCTCGCAAGCAACCTTTGTCCTCTTTTCAAAGTCTTCCGCCGCCAGTTTCATCGCTTCCTGCAGGCCAAAATCGTCCAGAGCGGGCGGTCTCAACGCCATCGAAATTCTCTGTACGGAAACGATGGCGTCATCGATAAGCGCGAGCAACGAATTCACTCTTTCAGGGATCATGGTACGGTCTTGCGGCGTTCTTCTCCCTATCCATGCGACATCCATTTTTATGCCCGTTAAGACCTGCCCCAATTCATCATGGAGTTCGCGTGAGATAGATGTCCTTTCCTCCTCTCTCACCTTCCGCGAATGTATGCTGAGGCGGCGCAGCCGTTCCCGGGATTCCTTCAGCTCTTTTTCAACGATCTTACGTTCAGCGATTTCCTGCCTGAGCAACATGTTCGATTCAAACAGTTGAGCCGTACGTTCTTTTACCCGCTCTTCCAGCTCGTCGTGCGCCTTCCGGAGTTCTTCTTCGGCCAGTTTTCTGTCTGTAACGTCCCGGATATTGCATTGGATGACCTTGTGATGGTTAACCGGATACACATTGCTGACAAATTCTACGTCAATCTCCCGCCCGTCTTTTGTGGTGAGCGGCAAGTCTTCGTAGCGGACGTACCCTTTGTGTTGTAGCTTCGTAAACACCGCCTTGTTTGCCCTGGTGTCCTTGAAGGCGCCTATCTCCCAGAGCCTCTTTCCCTGGAAATCTTCGTAGGTGTAGCCGAGCATATCCATGAGGAATGGGTTGACGTCGGCTATCTGTCCAGTGTCTGCGTCGAGGATAAGGATTCCGTCCTGGGCCGTTTCGAAGAGTCGGCGGTACCGGGTTTCAGAAGCTTTCAACTCTTCATCTCTCTGTTTCAATGCGGTGAGGTCTTCAATGGCGAGGAGAATCATTTTCGTGCCGACGTCTTCCTTGTAAATCCGACGGGCGTTGAGCACCATGAACTTATGCCCGATGGTCGGGAATACGTGGTCGACCGCATAGTTGTCGAGTTTGGTATTCTTCAGGATGTCCCGAAGCAGCTTCCGGAGCCCGGGGATGTTCCACTGTCTGTTTCCCAGGTCGTAGATATATTTTCCCACGGTCTCGCCGAGGGTTACCTTGAACGTATCGTAGAAGCTGCGGCTGGCGGAGAGCACCAACAGGTGCTTATCCAAAACCACAAGGGGTTCGCGCACCGTGTCGATTATCACCTGAGCGTATGCGGCGGTTTCTTCCGCTGCGGTCTGAGCGTGTTTCCGGCGAGATTCCAACGCTACCGGTTCATCAGTCCGTCGGGCAGTCCCTTCGTGGACGAGCTGTTCTCCTGAACTATTCATGTCCTTCATCTTTCGTGCCCTTATACGTCCAAATATACCACGATTCGAGAGGTTATTGCCTTCCGTCCGTTCTTTTGTCCTGTCGGGTGTCATGTTCCTCGGTTGAAAGTACCTTTCTCCCCGGCTTATTGGAAAGTGAAATCAAAAGGAGCTTCACTATCGATCCCCCTATGAACGGTTTATTACATATACCCTTTAGGCTACCAGAAGTTGGTTGCCCGGTCTGTCGCAGAGGCAACAAATATTTTGTAGCACTTTTCATAAACGAGCGCGTCATCATTTTTGCTACAAGCGTTGCGATCGAAAATTGCATACCGAAGCAAGGTCCAGGACCCCGCTTGATGCAGATATAGGATGTTCACCAGCAAGAAGCGATGTGTAAGAATGCCCAGAAAGTGGTCACATATGCTGCTCAGAAGGGGTCGCGATTCCGAACAGCCGCGAGCCCTTCCGCAAAAAACCCATTTATTAGTTGACGGGGGCCATTGAGTTGGCGAATAATAGGGGCGCGTTTATAGCGTCATTTCGCGCTTGCGCCCACTCATCAGAGAGGGCAGAAAAGACCGGTCCCGGAGGGGTCATGAAAAGGTTGATGGTCGCGGCTTTCGTTGTCATGCTTTTAGCCGGCTGCAGCACTAAATTCCAGAGATCAAACGTCCTGACGGAGCAAAAGATTACGCGATCTCGTGCGGTAAGCTGAAGACTTGCTATAGCAAGGCTAACGAGCTGTGTCCTAATGGATACGCGACCTTGTCCGAAGACGACGGCGTTTTTAGCAGCAATTTACGCATCGGCTGCCGGCCTGAAAAGAAAGCCGGGCAGTAAGATAGGGCGATAGGCGCCCCTCGAGTGCATCCGCCGCCGGCAGGCCAGCGTGTGCTTTTCGGCCTTGTTTTTCCAACAAACATTTGACTAATTCCGCCCCGTCGCTATAATAGAAGGGTCAGCGCAAAAAACCGGAGGGCGAGATGAAGATCAAATGGTACGGCCACTCAGCGTTCAGAATCACGACGTCCGACGGCACGGGCATCATCATCGATCCCTACGAATCCGGCGGCTTCGGCGGCGCCATCACTTACGGCCCCATCACCGACCGCGCAAACATCGTGCTCGTCTCCCACGGACACGCCGACCACAACTACACTGCATCAATCGAAGGGCCGTACAGCGAAGTCCACGACGAAGGCGCCTACGAGATACGCGGCGTCAGGATAAGGGCGGTCCCCGCCTTTCACGATGAATCAAAGGGGAAGCAAAGGGGCAAGACCCTGTTGCTCGTTATCGAGGCGGACGGCCTGACGGTAGTCCACCTGGGCGACCTGGGCCACCCTTTGAGCGACGACCTCGTTAAGCGCATAGGCAGGACCGACGTGCTCATGATGCCTGTGGGCGGCTATTTCACGATAGACGCGGACGCGGCGACGAAGGTCATGGAGGCGTTGAAGCCGGCAATCACCATCCCCATGCACTACAAGACGGACAAGGTCGATTTCCCGATCACCGGCGTCGACCTGTTCGTCAAAGGCAAGAAGGGCGTGAAGAAGGCTGACGGCTTCGAGATAGAGGTAACGAAGGAGGGCCTGCCGAAAGAGCCCGAGATAGTTATTTTGAGGCACGCCAAGTAACATGGCCGAGAAGCTCAGCAAGCTGTTCGACGAAGACGACATCCGGAAGGCCGTAAAAAAGCTGGCCGGGGAGATCGCAAGGGACTCAGGCGCGGAAGAGATGGTTTTCGTCTGCATCCTCAAGGGGTCCTTCATGTTCCTGTCGGACCTCGTGCGGGAGATGAAAAGCCACGTTATAGTCGATTTCGTGCGGGCCGCTTCCTACGGCTCGGCGACGACCACGTCCGGCGAAGTGAGCCTGACCATGGACCTGGAAACAGACATTGCAGGCAAGAACGTAGTTATCGTCGAGGACATCATCGACTCCGGCCTCACCCTCACCGTGATCCGCGACATGCTCGCTGCAAGAAACCCCCGCTCTCTCAAGATCTGCGCCTTGGTGGACAAGCGGGCGCGGAGGAAGACGGAGATAGAAGGCGATTACGTGGGCTTCACCATCGAGGACGGCTTCATTGTAGGATACGGCATAGATTACGCAGAGCGTTATCGAAACCTCCCCGCGATTTTCATCCTGGAAGAAAGCTGATCCGCCGGAGGGGCTGCCGGTCTTTCGGCCGGGCGGACAAATGACCGTGCTAAGCAGCGGGTATCGAATCCAAAGCGAGCGAATGCGAAGCGCCGAGCGGGGAGGCTCGCCGGGCTTTGCCCGGCGAGGGGGTGCTGAACCCCATTGATGGTTGAAATGCCGGCGCAACTATTTTAAGCTATGTGAAACGATTTGCGTGAAATGAAAGCGGAGGTTTGCACGTATGGAGATCGTGCGGTCGTCTGAGAGCAGGCTGGGCAGCGTCGATTTCGATAAGCTGGAGTTCGGGAAGATATTTTCCGACCACATGTTCGTAGCGGACTATAAGGGAGGCGCCTGGACTTCGCCCAGGATAGTACCCTACGGCAAGATCGAGATCGAGCCGAGCCTCTGCTCCCTCCATTACGGCCAGGCGATCTTCGAGGGGTTGAAGGCGTTCCGCTCTAACGACGGCGCAGCTTTCATCTTCCGGCCGGACAGGCACCAGGAGCGGTTCAACAACTCGGCCGCGCGCCTGTGCATCCCGCTGATTACCCGCGATATGTTCTTTGACGCGGTGGTGGGGCTTTGCAGGATCGACGGCGAGTGGATACCGACGAAGCTCAGGCTCCTCCCTTTATATCCGGCCCTTTATTTTTGCCGCTGATAATTTCCTCGGCGTGCACGCAGCAGCGACGTACACGTTCATGGTCATTACGTCGCCTGTCGGCGCCTACTACCCGGAAGGCTTGAACCCGGTGAAGCTGGTCACGTCGGGGCCTTACGTGAGGGCCGTGCGGGGCGGCCTCGGAGAGGTCAAGACCCCCGCGAACTACGCGGCCTCCCTCCTTCCCGCGGAGAAGGCCCAGGCGGAAGGGTTCACTCAGGTCCTCTGGCTGGACGCGGTCGAGAAGCGGTACATCGAGGAAGTGGGCACGATGAACATCATGTTCGTGATAAACGACGAGCTTGTCACCCCGCCGCTGGACGGCTCCATATTGCCGGGCGTCACGCGGTATACGGTCCTTGAGCTTGCCGCCCACAGGGGCATCCCGGTCAGGGAGAGGAAGATCGCGATAGACGAGGTGATGGAGAGGTCGAAGGACGGCAGCCTCCAGGAGGTCTTCGGGACCGGCACGGCCGCCGTCATATCGCCCGTCGGCTGGATACGCCACGAGGAAGAGACGATCACCGTCAACGAAGGGCGCATCGGGCCGTTCTCGCAAAAGCTCTACGACGAGATAACGGGCATCCAGTACGGAGACATGCCCGACCCGTTCGGCTGGAGATACCCGGTAACATTGTAAGCAAAAAAGGTCGCAAAGGGCCGATTCGGCCCTGTTAGTGCATTAAGGAGAAGGACAATGGAAGACAAAGAACGGCTGCGGATCGTGTTGAAGCACCTCATCGAGCACAACGAGGGGCACGCAGAAGATTACAAGCGATGGGTCGAGCTTGCCGGATCGAGCGGTACGGAAGAAGCCGCACGCCTTATTGCGGAAGCCGGAGACCACGTCGAGAAAGCGGGCGCGGCGCTCAAGAAGGCGCTGGAGCTCATCAGCTAAAATACTATCCTGTCCGGATAGAAGGGCCGCGCCTTACCTCCACCCTCTCGCCCTTTTGCAAGCACTGCTCCTGCGCAAGGCTCCCCAGAAATAAGCCGAATTCGAGGTAACCCGCGCTGCCGACGAGGCACGTATGGGTTGCCTCGTAGTAGCTCCGGCTCAAGGCGGAAAAAGAGAGGCGGCCAAGGGTGACAGTAAACGGCCTGCCTGCCGTGAACTTACTGAAAAGGTCGTGGGCGATGTTCGAGATCGCGTTGCCGAAGCGGTCGAACCGGACGATCTTACCCTGCATCACGTCGCCTTCTACGGCAGGGGAAAGGCCGCCTAAAGCTACAGGCCTTGCGAATTCGGGGCCAAGCCCGGAAGGGTGCTCGCCGGCCGCCAGCCGTGCCGCAGCAGGGGCGAAGATGTCCCTGCCGTGGAATGTGCCGCTCACGTCCCCGCTGCCCTGCGCTATCTCGTACGTCCGCGCGTTTCCTTTTGCATAAAGCAGGCTGAAAAGGCCGTTGTCGGGCCCTACGAACAGGTAGCCGTCAATCGCTGCGACCATGGCCCTGCGGCTGCTCCCTACGGCCGGGTCGACGACGCACAGGTGGACGGTGCCTTCCGGGAAGCGCCGGTAATATTCGGCGACGAGGAAGGCGGCCTCCTCTACGTCCTGCGGTCCCACTTCATGGGTGATATCGACGATAACGGCTTGCGGGCAAACAGTCAGCATGACCCCCTTCATGATGCCGACATAGGGGTCAATCGAGCCGAAGTCAGTGAGGAGTGTTACGATGCGCACGCCTGCTCTGGGAGAAGAGAATTTTTATATACTTGCCGAAGGGCTTTTCGAGTATTCCGTTCTCGTTGAGGATGTAAGTGATCAGGCGCGCGGGCGTGATGTCGAAGGCGTAGTACCTGGCGGGCACGTCCGCCGGCGCGACCAGGCGGCCGTTCACGTACTTTACCTCCCTGCCGTCGCGCTCCTCGATGTCGATCTCTTCCCCGCTCCTGATGGCTGCGTCGAACGACGACAGGGGCGCGGCTACGTAAAACGGCACCTCGTTGTCGTGGGCTGCCAGGGCGATCATGTATGTCCCTACCTTGTTCGCCGTGTCGCCGTTTCGCGCCACCCTGTCTGCGCCGACTACCACCTTGTCGATTACGCCCTGCTCGCACAGAAGGCCCGCGTGGTTGTCCGGGACTATCGTGACGTCTATCCCCTGCTCGCGCAGCTCCCAGGCCGTCAGCCGCGCACCCTGGAAGTAGGGCCGCGTCTCCGTGGCGATCACGCGTATCTCCTTGCCCGACTCGTGGGCGGTCCTGATGACGCCCAGGGCCGTGCCGTAGCCGCCCGTGGCGAGTGCCCCTGCGTTGCAATGGGTGAGGATCGTGTCTCCGTCGTCGATCAATTCCGCCCCATACATCGAGAGGCGGCGGTTGTTCTCTATATCCTCTTCGTGCATCTCCACGGCGGTCTTCAGCATGATCTCGGCCACGCCGTCTGCGCCCTGCTGCTCCGCGAACACGGCCTTCATCCTGGCAAGCGCCCAGGTGAGGTTGACCGCGGTGGGCCGCGTCTCCTGGAGCCTGCGGCTGATGCGCTCGACGTCGCCAGGCCTTACGCGGCCGCGCCTCGCTGCCGTCTCCCTGACGCCGAGCACAACGCCGTAAGCGGCGACGAGGCCGATGAGCGGCGCTCCCCGCACGGCCATGTCCTTGATCGCCTTTGCAGCGTCCCTCGCGGTCTCGCAGCGGATGTAGGTCTCCTTGAAAGGCAGGAGCCGCTGATCGAGGACGTAGAGCGCGTCGTTCTTCCAGTAGATGTGCTCGCGCATCAGTGTTTCAGCCTTTCCACGAGGAGGTCGTTCAGGAGCTTGGGGTTGGCCTTGCCCTTCGTCTCTTTCATGACCTGGCCGACGAAGAAGCCGATGAGTCTTTCTTTGCCCGATTTATATTCCGCGACTTCCTTCGGGTAGCGGGCGATGACGCCCTCGATAGTACCCGTCAGGGCGTCCGCGTTGGAGATCTGCACCAGGCCTTTTTCCTTGATGAATTCCCTGGGCGAAGCGCCGCTCTTGAATATGTCGGGAAAAATCTCTTTGCCGATCTTGCCGGATATTACGTCTTCCTTGATGAGAGTCAAAAGCTCGGCGAGTGCGGCCGGCCGCAGGGCGGCTGTGCTCGCGGATACGCCCGCCTCGTTCAGCTCCCTTAAGAACTCGCTCATGATCCAGTTGCTTACGGTCTTCGCCTCCGGGAAGAGGGCGACCGTCTCTTCGAAGTACGCGGCCAGCGCCCTGTCCGCCGTCAGTATCTCCACGTCGTACCTGGGCAGGCCGTATGCGCTCATGAAGCGTTCCATCTTCTCGACGGGCAGCTCCGGCAAGGCCTTCCTTATCTCTTCCTCCCACGCCTCGTCAACGACGAGCGGCACCAGGTCCGGCTCGGGGAAATAGCGGTAATCGTGCGCCTCTTCCTTGCCCCGCATCGAATAGGTCACGCCCTCGTCCACGTTGAAAAGGCGCGTCTCCTGGACGACTGCGCCGCCGCGTCCGACAAGCTCGGCCTGCCTTTCGATCTCGTAGGCCAGGGCGCGCTCGATGGAGCGGAAGGAATTGAGGTTCTTTAGCTCGGCGCGGGTGCCCAGCTTCTCGTCGCCCTTCCTTCGCACCGACACGTTGGCGTCGCACCGGAAGCTCCCTTCCTCCATATTGCCGTCGCAGATATCGAGGTAGATGAGGATGTCCCTGAGCATCTTGAGGTACAATACCGCCTCTTCGGGCGACGCGAGGTCCGGCTCGCTGACGATCTCCAGAAGCGCCACGCTCGACCGGTTGAAATCGACGAGGCTGTACGTGCTCGTCTCTATGGTAGCCTCGTGGACGAGCTTGCCCGCGTCCTCCTCCATGTGGATCCTCTTGATCCTGATGCGCTTGCTGCTGCCGCCTTTTTCAACGATGTCGAGGTGGCCGTCTATGCAGAGGGGCTCTTCGTACTGCGATATCTGGTAGCCCTTCGGCAGGTCGGGGTAGAAATAGTTTTTGCGGGCGAAGATGCTCATGCGGTTTATCTTGCAGTGCGTGGCGAGGCCCGCCTTAACGGCGAAATCGACGACCGTCTTGTTGAGCACGGGCAGCGCGCCGGGCAGGCCCATGCAGACCGGGCACGTGTGGCTGTTCGGGTCTGCGCCGAATTCCGCAGAGCTGCCGCAGAAAATCTTGCTTTTCGTGAGAAGGTGCGCGTGCACCTCCACCCTATGACGCCTTCAAAACCGTCCAATGAAGACTCCTTTAAACAATCTGGGGTTCAGCACCCCCTCCACAGCAAAGCTATGGAGCCTCCCTGCTCAGCGCGGCGCATTCGCTTGCTTTATTACCCTGCTTTTTGAGCAGGGTAATTTATAGGAGGCCCGAGTAAAATTTAATTATACGCGCCCCTATATGCGGCCTATAGCGGGATATCGTCTTCGCCCGGGCTCTCGTGCACGAAGTCGTCGTCCCCGTGCGCCTGGGAAACTCCGCCGCTCCTTCTGTCGTCGCCGCCTTGCCCGCCCCCGGCAGTGCTCAGCATTTTCATGGCCGACGCCACGATCTCGTAGGCCTTCCTCTTGACGCCGTCCCTGCCCTCGTACTCGCGGCTCTGTATCCTGCCCTCGATGTAGACGAGCTTGCCTTTCTTGAGGTATTCGGCCGATATCTCGCCGAGCTTGCGCCATGCCACTATGCTGTGCCATTCGGTCTGCTCGGACTTCGTGCCGTCCTTGTTCTTCCGTGTCTCACTGGTCGCCATCCTGAAAGTGGCAACCGGCGTTCCGTCGGCGGTATAGCGGATTTCGGGGTCGGCCCCGAGCCTCCCGATAAGGATTACCTTATTAACGTTCGACATTCTTCCCTCCCATAACCGACGGTAAAGATATCAAATGCTAACGTATGGCGGGAAAATGTCAATTTACGTACATATGAGCGGGGGCCCGCAACCGGAGGCGTGGGCCTGAGGGTGAGGGTGATCGGCCCTTACTCTCAGCCGAGTTCTTTCCTGTAAATCTCCTTCATCTCCAGGTACTGCTTGTTCATCTCCCTGATCACAAGGACGTCGTCGTCGGTCAAGACGCGGACGACCTTTCCCGGCGTCCCGAGCACGAGCGACCTCGGCGGCACGATGGTCCTCGGCGCGACTACCGCGCCTGCCCCGACAATCGACTCCTCGCCTATCTCCGAGCCGTCGAGCACGATGGCCCCGATGCCGATGAGCGCCCCCCTCTTTATATGGCACCCGTGCACCACAGCCCGGTGGCCGAGGACAACGTCGTCCTCCATAATCACGGGGTAGCGGCCCCTTACGACGTGCAGCACGCAGGCGTCCTGGATGTTGCAGTTCGCCCCGATGCGGATGTAATGCGTATCGCCCCGGACGATGCTCTGGAACCAGATATTGGCGCCTGCGCCGATCACGACGTCGCCTATGACCATAGCATTGCCGGCTATAAACGCTGTGGGATCGACTATCGGTTTCTTTCCGTTAATCCCGGTTATCATATATATCCTCGCCGCGTCATTTAATCGGGAGAGGGCGTTGCCGGGCTAACGGAACGCCTGCCCGCCCGCCTGCTACCTGACAGCAGATAGTAAAGGCCGATTGTCGCAACCGTCACTGCGGCCATCGTGAAGTACAAGCCGCGATATCCCGTGTACGGCAGGAGCGACCCGAACAAACAGGGCCCCAGGCTGAAACCTACGTCAAGGAACATGTAGTATGTGGCCGTTGCCAGCCCCAGCCTGTGGGACGGGGCGTTCTTTATCGATATTGCCTGCCCGCATGAAAGAAAATTACCCCACCCGAAGCCCATTACAGTCCCTGCAAGCAATAGGGTTATTGCGTTAGTGACCCCGCCAAGCAGAAACGTGCCTATCGCAAAAAGCAAAAGACAGGGGTACACGACGAAATTGGCGCCCCTGGCATCGAGCAGGCGCCCAGAGAACGGCCTCGACAAAACGACCGTCGCCGCATAGACGATGAAGAAAAAACTCGCTGCCTCTTCGAGATGCAGGTCTTTGCTGTATAGCGACAGGAAAGTCAGGATGGCGGAATAATTGAAACCGACAATCATTACGATGATTGCAATCGGTATCGCCGATAATTCGAGGAAGCCCGACAGCCGGAAACGTCCAACGGCTTTGACATGATCGTGCCTCACGCCTTTGCGCGCCGGCTGGGTAATGATGAAGGAGATTGCGAAGCCTGCGGCGGCTATGATCGCGTTGACGATAAAGATCATGCTGAAATCGATATGCCGGCTCAGCACTATCCCCAGAAACGGGCCCAGGGCCGTTGCGAGTATCTGGCTCAGGCTGTAATAGCCGATGCCTTCCCCCCGCCTATGGTCGGGAATAACCTGCGCCACTATAGTCCCGGTAGCCGTGCTTGCCACCCCGTAGCCCAGCCCGTGCAGGAACCGCACCAGCACCAAAAGGGGCAGGCTGACGGCGGCAAGGTAGAGCGCAGACGTGACAGTAAAAAGCAAGGTGCCGACGATAAGGACTTTCCTGCTCCCCACGTCCTCAACAATGCGCCCCGTCCACAGGCGGCCGATCAGGATGCCGACGATGAAGATGCCGGAAACAAGCCCCGCCATGCCGGTAGAAGTATGGAACGTGTCCACAGCATAGGCGGCGATGACGACCATCAACAGGTAGAAGACGATGTAGATCAGGAAGTTTACAAGAGCGATGGTGACGAAGTTTTTGGTCCAAAGCCTGTCGGTCATAATCTAACCCTCATGTCGGCCGGGATCTTTTTGCGCCTTTCGCGTCGATTTCTCCGGCGCGAGTCCTCACGTACACAAAACGTACGCTGCGGCTCGCTTGGTCGAAAAGCAACGCGAAATCCATCAAAAATATCCCGGCCGGAAAGACCCCGCGACTCCAGGCTCCAGTATCCCGGCTGTCCCACGCGGGAACTTTGATGGTCTATTTATTTCCTGTTTCAATTGGGATGATAAAGTTGGTCCAGAAGATATTTACTCCGTGGTGTGAAAGGGTCATCTTCAATCTCGTTGGCCCTTCACGGTAGGGTCAAACCCCTTCTAATAATATTCACGCCTGCGATGCCGAGGCTGGGTATTCCACTTGTCCAGGTTCTCGCCCACTTTAGTAAGAAATGTACGGCGTATCTGTTCACCGCCGATGGGCAATGCGAGCAAATTCTGGAACTCGAAGACGTAGATGTTTTGGCCACTTGTAAATGCGCTCAATATCCTTTCGTCGATGCTACTCTGATCCCCGGGTTTACACCTTTGGCGGTAAAGAGTATCTTTGCATAGTTGGCGGCATTTATAAAGGGTGCCTTCGAGGTCAGTAAGTGTCAAGCTTCGTTCCTTAATTCCACGGCCAACGCAACTCGTCCAGAAGAATCGATACATTCTAAATCGGCCGTTTGGCCGGTCGCTTTGTCGCTTGCGTTGATTGCGGCCCGCCGCACTTGACTGTAAAGGCCAAAGGGGCTCTATAGATCAAAGAGAGCGGGCAAAGTGCCTGCCCGCGGTCTCGCCCGATGTTTTATAGGAAGGCCGCAAGGGCAAGGGCTGTTTCTAAGTAACCCGAGGGGGTACGGGAGGCAAAAGGAGCGAGAGGGGAGTTATTTCAAGCAACACTTGCCGAAAAATGGTTTTAGGAATGTGGGTCCTCCTTTCTTCTCCACCTGTTCCAGAACATCCACAGTGTATCCCAGCCTGCTACGTCTTTCTTACTCTTGTCCCCTCGGATCATTCGGGGATATCCGGATTTCCAACGTATCATCGCCAGATGGCGCTCATCCTGCTTGCGGTTTAAGGCCGCAAACTAATTTCTAAGACTTCGCGCGTCAGCATTTCGACAATTCTGAATAAGAAGACTAGAAGCGATAAGCATCTTCCGGTGGTGAACAGAATTATGGATTACCTCCCTCAATAAGGGATCGGGGAATATTCTATATCTTTGTTATGGGCTGTATCCCGATTCACAATTCCCAGTATTCGAAAGCAGTTCTCGGCGCGTTTAAGGTCTAGCTTCCGTCTCGTTTTTCTTTTTTGCCATGGGCCTCTCCGTAGCGGCTGGGTCTTTCAAAAGGTAGAATCATCGCTGACAATCTCGTAAACGGACGTCTGAGAATGGCGTTTCGGGTCATAGTTGGCCCAGACTGACTCTATTCGTTCCCCTTTAGAAGAGTTGCACAAGCGCGTATTTGCATCTATCCTTATCCAATCGCCATAAAGGCGATCCATTAACGCACACCGAAACCTGACACCGCTACGGCTTTGCGGCGTGCAAACACTCTGCAAGTTCTTCGTGCTCTTGATTGGTATTTCGAAACCGTAGGCCTTATATCGCTCTCGCTTCATGCGGATAAGGGGGATCACAGTAAAATAGTGTTTCCGGAGAATCGTACCGGCGAACAACTTCTATTGCGGGCGATTGTAATCGGAACCCGGTATCCGTGTACAATCCGCAAGGCCCTCACCGCTTCCCAGCCACGTGAAATTGCACAGCCATGCCAGCACGGAGGCAAACAAAATCAAAAACCTTGGTATTGTTCTGGTTTGAGTTAATGCCCCTCGGGTGCCGCGCGTGACAAATCTCCCTTGCCCTTTTCGGAAACCGTTCGAGAGTGCGCTCCGCTCTTGAAACCAGCTGCCACCTCTGTATTCATTTGAAGATTCATCCGCTATCCCTTCCACTTACATAATCATTGAATCAATATATGTTTCTTAGTCTCTGGTGCTATTGATCAGAATGCGCGTCCGCAATGGTCCAATGCGTATTGTGGAATTTTATCAGCGATCTGATTGTCTTACTTCTCGTCTGGCATTATGTCCATCTCAGTTTTGTTTATATGGTTTTTGCGTGGCCGTTTGCAATAGAAAAATGAGGGAATGGACAACATCGCCCGTAATATGGGATGCTTCCACGACGTTTAAATCCATACTCTTACAATTCGGCGATGTATGGATTTAAGGTAACGGTCCAGACCTCCGGCCTTTGACCGCGATAAAGGCGCCGATAATGAGGCCCTTATCGCATAACCTCTCCGCCGCTGCCAGTCCCTGCCGCAGCGCCTGACTCTATCTTCTCTTCCGCCAGCTCGCCCACCGCCCCTGTCACCCACTCCCCCGCTATGTCCGTGTCCGGGTAGACCGTTTCCGGCAGATAGCGGGCGACTGCCGGGTCTTCTACGTAGGTTGCATTGGCTATGACGCTTGCTGCTGCGTCGGCGAGGGCTGCTGTTTCGGCCAGGACCGTTACTGCCGAGGCTATGCCTTTTGTGAAGCTTCTGCCGCCCAGGCCGCTTGTTGCTACGCCGCCGATGCCTGCCCCTGCCGGAATAGTAGAGCACGTAGGTCGGCCGCTCGGCGTCGATCTCCGTCTTTATGCCTACCCGCGCCGTCTCGTCGCCTTTGAGGCGTAAGGCTACGTCGCCCCCGTTGTCCACTATGATCTTTGTGCCGCCTTTTCCTATGCAGTAATCGGCTACCGCGTCGGATGCTGCGCCCGCTACTGCGGCCATGGGCGTCAGGTCGGCCGTCTCCATCTTTTGCGCGGCCTCGACCATGCTGGCTACAACGCCGGGAAGGGCCTCCTTCACTTCTATCTCGCCTGCCTTCTTCTTTAGCAGGGGGATGAAGCGGGCCTGATCTTCGAGGACGCCTGCGGCCATTTTGCCGCCTTCTACGGCGAGGTCGAGACGGGGCCTGCCCCTGTCGGTTGCCTGTATGTACATATGCATGGGGCCGTAATCGACCAGGACCGTGCGGTCGTCTACGCGCTTTAGCGTCTTGCCTTCTTCTTTGTCGCCGGGTGCCTGCATAGCGGTCCTATACTATAGCAGATTATCGGGGCCGGGCAGCCTTTTAAGGCCCTGTTTGTCGTAAGACGGGAAGGAATGCGCCAATGTCCCGGAATATTGCCTTCGCGGGCGCCGGCGAGGTCAAAAATGATCTATTGACGTTGTAAATGCAGCCGATGTAAGTTACGCTTTTCGGAGCATCAGGGAACGTCGGGGAGCAAACGGATGCGCAGATTCCTAACCTGGTCTATACGTACCCAATTAATAATATTCGTTTCCTTGCTGGCCGTGCCGTCGCTGGTCCTGATAATCCATTCGGGGCTGGCCGAGCGCAGGACTGCTATACAGGACACCCGCAAGGAATGCCTGAGGGTGGTCAATAATATCGCGAGCGAGGAGCAGGCGGTAGTCACGGGCGTGCAGCAATTGGTGACTGCCCTGGCTTTTTTGCCCGAGGTGCAGTCCCGCAATGCCGGGGCCACCGAGCGCATCCTTGTCCGGCTTCTGCGGCAGAACCCCCAGTATGCAACGATCGGCATAGGGAACGCGGCGGGCGCCTCCTGGGCCTCCGCTATACCGGGCGAGGGCGCGCTGTCGATGGCAGGCCGCAGGTACTACGAGAACGCGGTCCGCACGGGTCTTTTCTCTTCCGGCGAGTATGCCATAGGCAGGCGCGTGAAAAAGCCCGTTATCCACTTCGGGTACCCTGTGAAGAATGCGTCGGGCAAGTTGATATCGGTGACAGTCGTTGCCCTCAACCTGCCGCAGACCGTGCAATCCCTGGATGATAACGACATGCCGTCAGGCGCGTCGCTCACCCTGCTCGACCATCAGGGCACCATACTCGCCAGGAGCCTCCAGGGCGCACCTTCGCAGGGCCTCGTCGGGCACAGCGATGCAAGCCGCGTGATGTTCGACAACATGCTGCAGGGCGGGCCGGAAGGGACATTCGAGGCGAACGGGAACGACGGAAAGCGCCGCATCGCCGTATACAAGAGGGTAAGCCTGCCGCACGAGGCCGGCCCCTATCTTTATGTCCGCCTGAGCGTGCCCCTGGCCTCCGCAGTATCGAGGGCCTACACGTCGATGTACAGGGACCTGGCCGTGCTCCTGGCCGTATACCTTGCCGCCCTCGTGCTCGTCTGGTTTGTGGGGGAGGCTGCGGTCGTAAAGCCCGTCCTCAAGCTCGTCAGGGCGTCCGAGCAGCTTACCGGGGGCGTTGCCCGGGTGAACGTATCGGACGTAGTGAAAGGCGGGGAGCTGGGCAAGCTCGCGCAGGCGTTCGACGACATGGCCGAGTCACTCCTTGAAAGAAAGGCGGACAGGGACGCGGCCGAGGCGTCGCTGGCCTTACTCGCCGATACGGCAGGCGACCTGCTGCAGGAGCCGGACCCGCCGAAGCTCGTCGGCCCCATCTGCACGAAGGTGATGGAGCGCCTCGACTGCCAGGCGTTCTTCAATTTCCTTACCGTCGAAGGGGCAGGCGGGCTGAAGCTGAATGCCTGGGCCGGCATCCCCGAAGAGGCGGCCTCGCAGATCGAGTCGGTCGATTTCCCCGCCGTCTTCTCCGACGGGACGGGCTGCGGGGCCTGCGCTGAGGCGGGATGCGCCGATGGCGCGGATGCGCCCCTCCGTATATGCGACTTCGTCAAATCGTACGGCATAAGGGCCTACGCCACCAATCCGCTGTTAGGCCCCGACGGGCTGGTCGTCGGCTCCCTCTCCTTCGGCGCGACCGGAAAAGACGCCTTCAGCGACGATGAGCTTTCCCTAATGAGGGCAATAGCCGGCCAGGTGGCTGTAGCCATAGTCCGCATGAGGAGCGAGAAGGCGGTAAAGAAGGCCCGCGACGGGCTGGAAGAGCGGGTAAGGGAGAGGACGCAGGATATCAGGAGGCAGGCGGAGCTTCTGGAGCTTGCCCACAACGCAGTCATCGTGCGCGACCCGGAAGGCAGGATCACGTTCTGGAACGCGAGGGCCGTGGAGGTATACGGCTGGACGAAGGCGGAAGCGCTGGGCAGCTTCAGCCAGGCCCTCCTCGATACGCAGCTCGCCGTGCCTTTCGATCAGTACACCACCGCCCTTTTTGATGAAGGCCGCTGGGACGGCGACCTGCTGCACGCTACGAAGGACGGCCGCAGGATAACGGTGCTCAGCCGCCAGGCCCTCCAGAGGGACGAAGACGGCAACCCCATGGCCGTCCTCGAGATCAACCTGGACGTCACGGAGGCCAGGCGCACCGAGCAGCAGCTTCGCCAGGCGCAGAAAATGGAGGCCCTCGGCACGCTCACGGGCGGCATAGCCCATGACTTCAACAATATCCTAGCCGCCATCGTAGGGTTTTCGGAGATGGCGAGGGGCAGGGCGCCTGAAGGGAGCCGCCAGGAGCACGACATAGGCAGGGTGGTCGAGGCCGCCTTGCGGGGAAGGGACCTCGTCAGGCAGATGCTCACCTTCAGCAGGAGCGGCGTGCACGAGAAAGAGCCGCTGCGCCTCAGCGACACAGTGGGCGAGGTCATGCAGCTCCTTCGCGCCTCCATCCCCTCGACCATCAGCATAACGGTCAAGGTGGAGAGCGAGTCGGGCCTGGTCTACGCGGACCCCACGCAGATGCAGCAGGTAGTGATGAACCTGTGCACGAACGCCGCCTACGCGATGCGGGAAACAGGCGGCATCCTGCACGTCACGCTCTCCGACTTCATCGTCACGGAAACCTCGAAGGACGCAGATATGAAGCCGGGCCTCTACACGAAGCTCGTTGTCCGGGACACGGGCGTCGGGATGCCGCCCGATATCATAGACAAGATATTCGACCCCTTCTTCACTACCAAGGAGCGGGGCGAGGGCACGGGGCTCGGCCTTTCGGTCGTGCTCGGCATCGTGCGCCAGCATGAAGGCTACATCACGATGGAGAGCGAGGCAGGCCAGGGCACGGAATTCATCGTCTACCTGCCCAGGATCGAAGGGAAACGGGAGGAAACGGCCCCGGAGGAAGAGTCGATACCCGGAGGCAGCGAGCGCGTGCTTCTCGTGGACGACGAGGAGCCGCTCACCGACATGGGCAGGGAGCTGCTTGAAGACCTCGGGTATGAGGTGACCGCGCGGAACGACAGCGTCGAGGCCCTTGCCCTTTTCACGTCCGACCCGTCGCGCTTCGACCTCGTGATAACCGACCAGACGATGCCTGACATAACGGGCATCGAGCTTGGGAAGGCCATTCTGGCCGCTCGCCCGGATATCCCCGTGATCCTCTGCACGGGCTTCAGTCACCTGGTCGATGCGGATTCAGCAAAGGCGGCGGGCATCAACGGCTTCGTGATGAAGCCGCTGACGAAGAGAGAGATTGCGCTGGCCGTCCGGAAGGCCCTCGACGGGCAGCCATAGAGGGGCGCAGCCACGAAAAAACGCCCCCGGCATAGTTACCTTTGAATCGTTTCCCCTACTGTTTGAGGGTCAGCTCTTTTTCACAGCACGAAAAGGTGCAGGGGCAGCCGCATGACGTCGATGTCGTGCAGGTCGCGCATTCCTTGACCACCTGCAACTGAAGGCCGCACTCCTTGCACTCGTAAACCTGTCCCTTTTTCATCTCCTCGCAGCTCGGCATAGTGACCTCCTGATAATATTGTTTAAAATGCTTCTCCTCGCGCGGGACTGAAGCGACTTACACATTTAATCATAATTTCATTGTCGCAGGCTCAACACCTTCCGTCATTCCGGCGGAGGCCGGAATCCATTGATCCGTGAGCCTTGGAAAGACCCTGGACCCCGGCTTTCGCCGGGGTGACGTGGAAATGGATTTCGATTCTAATTCACGGTTCGCTCTAAGTGTCGTCCGCTCCCCTGTTTTGAAACTAAGGCGGCGAGGAAGGAAAGTCAAAGGGGCGCGTTCGCCCAAAAAAAGACCGCGTCCATAATAAAGCGAGCGTATGCGAAGCGCCGAGCAGGGAGGCTCCACGGGCTTTGCCCGTGGAGGGGGTGCTGAACCCCAATAATTGATTGTAAGGATGGAACTTCTTATCCGCCCATTAACGCCTTGGGGAGCCACGTGGCGAGCTGGGGGAAGATAAAGACCAGGATGCCGCCGACGACGAGGCTTATCAGGAAGGGATAGACGCCGTCGTAAATCGTTTTGAAGGATGCCTTCGTGATCTGCTTGACTACGAAGACGTTGATGGCCACAGGCGGTATCACCACGCCTATCATAACGGTGATGCCTATCAGGATGCCGAACCAGAGAGGGTTGTAGCCGAGCTTGATGATGGCGGGGTAAAAGATCGGCGTCGCGAGTATCATGAACGCCATGTCGTCGATGAAAGAGCCGCCCACCTCGTAGATGATGGCGATGAGGAACATGATCAGCGCCGGGTGGAGCGGCAGGGAGACTATCCAGTCCGCGGCGATCATCGGTATCCTGGTGACGGCGATGAAATGGCCGAGCACCGTTGAGCCGACTATCAGCACGAGGACCATGCAGGCCGTCCTCACCGACTCCGAGACGGACTTGATGTATCCTTTGATGTTAAGGTCGCGCTTGCCGAAAGTAAGTATCAGCACCAGGAACGTGCCTACGCTGCCTGCCTCCGTCGGGGTAAAGAACCCCTTAAGGATGCCGCCGATCACGAGCACGAAGACGAGGACGACCCAGGCGATTTCAGGGACGGCCTTAAGCCTCTGGCCCCATGACGAGCGGGCGCCCTTCGGCCCGAGGGCAGGGTTGATCCTGCACCACCCGTAAATGACGCAGAGGAAGAGGGCGGCTATCATAAGGCCCGGGCAGATGCCTGCCAGGAAGAGCCGGCCTATCGACTGGTCCGTGATGATGCCGAACACGATAAGCGTGACGGAGGGCGGCAGGAGGATGCCAAGCGTACCCACGGATGCGACGACGCCCGTGGAAAGCCTCCTGTCGTATCCGTAGCGGTCCATCTCCGGGACTGCCACGCTGGCGAACGTCGCCGCAGTGGCGGGGGAGGAGCCGCATATAGACTTGAACGCGGTCGCACCGGCAACGGTAGCCATTGCCAGCCCGCCCGGCACGTGGCCGATGAACTTGTAGGCCGCGTCGAAGAGCCTCCTCGCGATGCCCGAGTTAAAGGCTATCTGCCCCATCAGGATAAAGAGGGGGATGACGGTGAACCCGTACGAATCGAGGACGTCGAAAAAGTCCTTAGCCAGAAGGTCGAAGGCCGCTTTCATCGAGACCAGGTACGCGAAGCCGGCGAACCCTATGGCGATCATTGCAAACGCAAGCTCGATGCCCGTAAGAAAGAGCACGAGCACGGCGGCGAGACCGACGATGCCTACCCAGACCTCATTCATAAGTACCTCCCGCCACCTTGCATATCTCGCACAGGGCGACGAGACACTGGATGAAGCAGCAGATGCCCAGGCCGTACGCTATGGGATAGAAAGGCAACTGGCGGGTGAGCGTCACCTCGCCCGTTATGTAGAGCTTGTAGCCCAGCTTGATGAGGTTCCAGCCTATGAAGACGAACATCACCAGTACGACGAGCCTCGTGCACACATGGAGCGCCCGCTGGAACCCCGGAGGCGCCTTCTGGTAGAGGAAATCGACGAATATGTGGCCCCTGAGCCACGACGTTATGGGAAGGGCAAAGCCGATCACGACTGCCCCGCCCAGCCCCACCAGCTCGAACGTGCCGTCTACCGGATGGCCGAACAGCCTCCCGGCAACGTCGGTAACGGTAAGGAGCATAATAAAGGTGAGGGCAATGCCTGAAATGACCTGCATCAGCTTGCCCAGCTTTTCAATCACCCGGAAAAATCCTTGCATGACGCCTCCCGAAAAACATTTTACTCTGCCGCCCGAAACATGCGGGACGCGGGCGGATGCGTCCTATTTCTGGTGTGCCTTCAGGTAATCCTGGACAAACTTGACGGCCGCTTCAGCCGGCAGGCCCTTGGCTTTGGTGGTCTTGATATAGTCGTCGATGAGCGGCTGTACTTTTGCCTTCCAGCGCGCGCCCTCTTCTGCGGTGAGCGTCTGGATCTTGTTGCCCCTCTTTAAAGTGAACGCCTTGCCCTCTTTGTCCAGCTCATCCCAGAGGCGCCCCTGTTTTTCGATCCATTCTTCGTTGATCTTCTCTATCGTTTTCTGGATGTCCGCCGGAAGGGCGTTCCATTTGTCCTTGTTCATAACGACGAATTCGATGTCGGTGTAAGAGATGGGATAGCACTCGGTCGAGGACGTGATGACCTCTCCCCATTTCCAGCCGCTGAGCGCTTCGTACGGGGCCATCGCCCCATCGGCGACGCCGGTGCGCAGGGCGTCGTACGTCTCAGGCATCGTGGTCCCCACGGGCGAGCCGCCGAGTGCGTACACGATCTTCGTGATGCTGCCTGATGCCCTGATCTTCATGCCCTTCACGTCCTCGATCTTCGTGACGGGCTTTTTGGTGTGCATGATGCCGGGGCCGTGGCCGTGGAGGTACATCACCTTCACGTCGTCCAGCTCTTTCGGCTTGAACGTTTTATAGAAATCATTGGCGAGCTTCGTCACGACGTAGGCGCTCTTGTAGCCCATCGGCTGGTTTATGGCGTCCATAACGGGGAATTTCCCCCTGGTGTAATTGAGGACGCTCATGCCGATGTCCGTGATGCCCGTCGTGACGCTGTCATAGGTCTGGGCGGGCGGGGTGAGCGTGCCGCCGGGGAAATATGCGATCTTGACCCTCCCGTTCGTCCTCTTTTCCACTTCCTTGCACCACGCCTCGGACATCTGGCTGTTCTTGTGCGGCGCCGGGAAGAAGTTGGCGTAGCGCAGGTTGTACGTCTTTTCCTGGGCGAAGCCGGGCTGCGCCATAAAACAGAATATCGAGGCTGCGGCGACGATAGCAGCCAGGGCCACGCAAATCTCTTTTTTCATGTCATCCTCCTATATAGTTGGGCCGGCGTGAACCGGCGAGCTCTCTGTGCGGCTGTCCCGGCCCCGACCCGATGGCTGAAACCGGGCCGGCCCGGAAGGCCGTTCGCCTCTCTGTGCGTTTTGTCGATATTGGGACTGCATACTGTACCCCAGAAGGCAGAAACCAACACCGGACAATAATGTTATCCAATCGGAGAGGCCCATGTCAATCAAAAAAGGAACAGGCCGGGAGGCCAAAAGAAACGGGCGCCTGGGCCTCATTGAGGCCGCATGCGCCCGAATGGGAGCATTTGGTCGGTTCAGAGCAGGACTTCTTTCACCGCCCTGACGGCGCCGGGCCGAACTTCGCCCCGAACCATCCCGCGCCCGATTTGCGGAACTGCTCCATATCGCTTTCGAATGTCGTTATCCCTTCGTCCAGGTATTGCTCCAGGGCGGGGAGGTCTATCTTGTTGCTCCGCCACATGGCCTTGATTTCACGGACGTTCCTCGCCGCGTATAACTTCTCGTAGGACTGGATGTACTCATTCAAGGCGTCCATTCCCTCCTTCTGCTTGCCCTGCCTCAGGAAAATGAGCGTCTTGTAGCCCAGGATGCGGACATAGGCGTCGCTGCTCTTGTTCAGTTGTATCGCATCCTGGATATAGCCGGACGCGGCCTCGACGTTGTTCAGTTTATAGCTCGCCGTAGCAGCGTAGGCGTACGGGTCCGGCTCCTTCGGCATGGCCTTTGCCGCGCCTATGAAGCCTTCGAGCGCCTGCTTGTAATCGGCGTTGTCCAGCATCTTCTTGCTGTTCCACATATCATTCTGATAGGTATTGTATTGCTGCATGGACGAGCAGCCGAGGGTCCCGGCCGCGAATGCGACAAGAACGAGCAGAAGCGCCTTTTTCATCTCGATAACCTCCGTGCTTTTATAGCGACGAACGAAACGATAGCCCAACCGGATAGCTATTGCAAGGGTTAAATGAGGGCGCTCAAATTTGTGTACGAAATAGATAAGAACAAGTGGAAGTGAAAAACAAAGAGGTGTTTCGTCGCCGGACGCGCGCCTGTCCGGAATAGCGGTCCTGCGAAAAGGCGCGAGTTCCGGCCCGCGAAAACGCCGTTGCTCTCAGCCCTTTTCCCTTTGCCTCTCTCTTATCAGGTCCCGCAGGCTTTCTTTCCACGTCTCGATGGTCTTCACCGGCAACCATCGCATGTGCTTGAACTTCGACACGGCCCCTAAGGTCATCGCAAGGCCCGCAACTATCAGCGCAGCCGCGACTATCAGGACCGACAACCAGACCGGCAGGTAGAGGGCTATAACGGCAACCGCAGTCGCAACTGCGGCGATCAGGCCCGCAGCAAGGATAAGAGCGCCTACTACCATAAATATTGCGTACCTGACGGCCCGGCGTGCGACGTTTCCCATCTCTGCGCGGGCCAGGGCGACCTGCGACCTGACGAGCCCCGCTGCCTGCTCCCGCAGCGTGACGACGAGGTGCGGGAGATCGATTTGCTTCAATGTCTGTTCCATATGGTCCTCCATATTTTTCTTTGCCGGTCATCCTACTCGCCTTCCCGCGCTTTCCCCCGGAAGACCCAGTACTGGTAGTTGTGGTAGACGAGGATGATCGGCGTCAAAATGACCATCGCGATGAACATGAAAACGAGCGTGGGCTGCGATGCAGCCGCGCCCCGGAAGGTTACAGGCCCGGCGATGCCCGGTATCATGTAAGGCCAGAAGCCTATCGAAAGCCCCAGAAACGAAAACAGGATGATGGCGATGTTCCAGAGCAGCGGGGAGAGGTCGCGCCGCTTCAGTATGGCCCGCAGGAACATGGCGAAGGAGAAGAGCGCGAGTACGGGGAAGAGCATGATGAAAAGAAGGCCGGGCCACGCGTAAACCTTCTCTGCAAAGAAGGGGTAGCGGAGCACGACCCAGACCCACGTTGCCGCAGAGACGATGCCTGCCGCGACAGAGGCGGCCAGTGCGAACCGCCTCGCCCTGTCCTCGACAGGCCCTTCGAGCTTCCAGACGAGGAAATTCCCCCCGAGCATCGTATAGCCGAAGAGGACGCCTGCCGTAATCAGCAGTGCGAACGGGTTGAGCCAGTCCCAGATGCTACCTGCGAAAATGCCGTCTTTAAGGGTTATCCCGCTGAGGAGGCCGCCCAAAGCAAGACCCTGCGCGAGCGTCGCGGCCAGGCTCCCGATGCCGAAGGAATAGCGCCAGAAAGGGGCGTACCCGTATTGCTCGCCCAGGTCGATCCCGATCCCCCTGAAAACGAAAGCGACCAGCATCAGGGCCATGGGGATATAGAGCGCGGAGAGGAGCACGCTGTAAAAGATCGGGAATGCGCCGAAGAGCATCCCACCCAGCACTACGAGCCACGTCTGGTTTGCAGACCAGACGCCCTTTATGCTTCCGATCATCCTTTTCCGGTCTTCAGCGGCAGGCGTGAAAAGGGAGACGATCCCCACGCCGAGGTCGAAGCCGTCCGTCACTGCGTAATAGAGCAGAAAGAGGACGATGAGGACGACCCACAGCTCCGGCAAATAAGCCTTCGCCATCACAAGGAACCCGGCGGAAGTCTGCTCCATGTCTATCTTCCTTCTATATCACCGGGGGCTTATGCACAGGCCCCCGCGCCAGGACCATCGCCCCGAAGACGCAAAATGCAGCGAGCAGCACCAGGTAGACGGCTGCAAAGGCGAAAAGCGAAAGGCCCGCGCCTGCCGGCAGTGCGCTTGCCGACTCTGACGTCCTTAAGAACCCGTATACTATGTAAGGCTGCCTCCCCACCTCGCGCGTCACCCACCCGGCCTCCATCGCAAGGTAGTTGAGCGGCGCTGCCGCCATCCACGCGTAAAGCAGCATTTTCTGGCTGCCTATCCGCTCTGCCGAAAGCCTTTTTTTGGTCCACGCCCGGAGCGTCCACAACATGAGGACAACCGAGAGGAAACCGACGAGGACCATGATGCGGAAGCCGTAGAAAGGCATTAGTATGGGCGGCCGGTCATCCGGCGGAAATGATTTCAGCCCCTTTATCTGCCCGGTCAGCGTCCTTGTTGTGATGAGGCTAAGGCCGTACGGTATATCGATTGACCAGAGGTTCCTCTCAGCCTTAGGGTCGGGCCAGGCAACTACGTGCCAGGGCGCGCCGACGCCCGCGCGGTTCGTCTCCCAGCGTCGATTCCATCGCTGCCAGCTTCGCGGGCTGGTATTTATAGGCCGAGCGGCCGGAGCCGTCGCCGAGATAGACCTGGAGCGGCGTGACCAGGATTGCCGCCACGAGGGCGATTTTGAAGGACTTCAGGAAAAGCCCGGTGTCCCTCCCTTTCAGGATGTACCACGCGCTGACGCCGCCCACTACAAAGAGCGATATCTGAATAGCGGCCACCAACATATGGGAGACGCCCCACGGCATATTCGGGCTGAAGATCGCCTCCGCGTAGCTTTGGACGATGAACTTGCCATTATGAAACACGCCCCCTGAGGGGGTCTGCATCCAGGAGTTGCCCACCATGATCCAGAAGGCCGAGAGGGTGGCGCCGAAGGCGACCATGCCTGTCGAGACGAGGTGCATTCGCGGGCTGACCCTCCGCCAGCCGAAAAGCATGATGCCCAGGAAGCTCGCCTCCAGCATGAAGGCCATCGTCGCCTCGAAGCCGAGCATGTTGCCGAAGAAGTCGCCGGCCGACCGCGCGAAGGGCGCCCAGTTCGTGCCGAACTCGAATTCGAGGGGTATGCCGGTGACTATGCCGATGGCGACATAGAGAAGAAAGACGCGTCCCCAGAAGCGGGCGTGCACGTAGTAGTCGCCGTCTTTAGTGATGAGCCAGAGTGCCTCGACGATGAAAAGAAAAATGCCGAGGCCGATGACGCATACGGGCCATAGTATATGGAACATCGTAGTGAGGGCGAATTGGAGTCGTGACAGGTAAGTGAAATCCATACAAAACCCCGGAAGGCCGCGCCCCTATCCCGTGCCGGCGGGCTCCAGAACGATATCCCCTCCCGGCCGGTGGGCCTCCGTTTTTTCCGGCATCCGCTTCATGCGGTCGATGATGCCGGTCGTAGAGACGTTATCGACGTAGGGGAGGATGTGGACCTGCCCGCCCAGGCGGCTCACGAGCGGGGCCTCGGGCAGGGTGGCGACCGTATAGTCGCCGCCCTTCGCGAAAATGTCGGGGCGCACCACCTTTATCAATTCGGCCGGGGTCTCTTCCTCGAACGCGATTATATGGTCTACGCAGGCGAGAGCAGCGAGCACGCGAATCCGGTCCTCAAGGTTGTTGACGGGCCGCCCGGCCCCTTTCAGCCTGCGGACCCCCGCGTCCGAGTTGACGCCGACTATGAGCACGTCGCCCAATCTCTTTGCCTGGTTGAGGTAACTTATATGCCCCCTATGGAGAATATCGAAGCAGCCGTTCGTGAAGACGATGCGCAGCCCCCGGCCCCTGTACCTATCGACGCGCTCGGCGAGCCGCTCCAGGCCGTAGATGCACTTCCCGCCGGGAAACAGGTATTCCTTCAGCTCGCCCGCGCTGCACTGCGTCGTCCCCTCTTTCTCCACGACGACCGAGGAGGCTGCGGACGCGACCTCCGCAGCCGCCGGTGTAGGCGCGTTGAGGGCGAGGCACAACGCGAGGGCGGCAGTGAACGTGTCTCCCGCGCCGATGACGTTTGTTTCGGCCGCGCGCACCGCGTGCGTCCGGTACGGCTTCTCGCCCCTCTCCAGGAACAAGGCGCCTTTGGAGTCGAGGGTCACCGCCGCCACGCGGGCCCCCGTAAGGTCGAGGAGCCTGTCGGCCTTACGCGCTATCTCTTCCGGCGAGGCGTCTTCTGCGAGACCCAGGAGGCCCCGTGTCTCTTCGATGTTGGGCTTGACCGACGTCACGCCGAGGGACCTGTATTCCGTCAGGCGCCTCGAATCGACGACAACCGTTTTAGGTGCTTGCGATTGAAGCTCTCTCAGCGTATTTATAAGCCCAGGGGTAATCACCCCGTAGCAGTAATCCGATATGACCACTGTGTCCATTTTGGGGAACAGCGAGCAGAGCCTTTCTATAAGCTCGCCCTCGACGGCCTTGCTTACGGGCTCCGTAGTCCCCTGGTCGAACCTCATCACGATCCTCGAATCGGATGTCAGCCTGTTCTTCGTAAGGGTGGCCCTGCCTTTCTCCACGAGGAAATTGTCGATATCCACGCCCGACCCTTCAAGCATGCGGCGAAGGGCCCTTCCTTCCTCATCGTCGCCCGTGACGGACAGGAAGGTCGCCTGCGCGCCCATCGACCTGACGTTGAGGGCCGTGTTGGCTGCGCCCCCGGCAGCCTCTTTCCGTCCGAAAACGTCCACTATGGGGCAGGGCGCCTCCCTGCATATCCGCTGGACCACCCCTTCCAGGTAGACGTCCATCATTGCGTCCCCTATGACGAGGACGTTCAGGGCGCCGAAGAGGTCTATAAGATCGGAGAGCATCATGATGCAGCACCTGCAAACATGCGGTCGTCTCCTCTTTCGCTTATGTGCGTTTTATCAGGTTAGCCCCGGTCCCCGTGGGGACCGGCCATACCTTAATCTGAGGCCGCTTCCCCCGATTGTCAAATCATACGGCCCCGCCGGGAGGGGCGTTTTTTTCGCTTCCCTTGGCAACCCTTCCGTTTATGCTTTTATTTAAAAAACGTAAGGTAAGGACTTTGGATTTCGATATCGTCATTGCCACCCGAAACAGGGTGGAGGCCCTGCGGCTTTCGCTTCCGCTGATGCTCTCCCAGTCGTGCCGTCCCCGCAGCCTCATCGTGGTCGATTCGAGCGATAACCATAGGGAGGTTGCGAGGACCGTCACGCAGATAGCACAGGACGTAGCCCCCGGTGCGCGCCTCGTCGTGCTGCGGTCCGCACCCGGCTCCTCCCTCCAGCGCAACACGGGGCTCGATGCAGCGGTTTCGCCCGTCGTGATGTTCCCTGATGATGACGCCCTCTGGTTCCCCGGTTTTTCAGACTCCGTCATGCGCATCTACGAAAGGGACGCGGAAGAGACGATCGGCGGGGTAGGGGGGACGGAAGTTGCCGCCTTGCCGCCCGGCATGTCCGGGGGTGCGCCCCCGGCGTACCGCATGGCCGTCCGGGACGTGCTCCAGCTCTCCGTCGGCCGCTTCATCGATTCCCTGGAATACAGGCTGTTTCCGGACCCGTTCTTTGTGGAAGCCGATGCGCGGAGCGCAAGGATAGGAAGGCCGGCCTGGCTCGCGGACGTCGGCGCAACACCCGCCACGGCCCTGCCCGGCTTCAGGATGTCCTTCAGGACGGACCTGATCCGGAAAACGGGCTTCGACGAGACGCTGGGGGCGTATGCCCTGTTCGAGGATTACGATGCGAGCCTTGCAGTCCTCGGCAGCCATCTACTGGTCGATGCGCAAAGCGCCCGGGTCTTCCATTACCGGGCGCCGGAAGCGCGCGTCAATGGGACCGAATGGGGCGTCATGCAGGTGCTGAACAGGGCATACTTGGTATGCAAGCATGCCGGCTACGATTCGGAGGCGCGGCGGCGGATGAGGGGGTACGCGTTGTATAAGACTGCGCGGTATGCGGTGCGGGCGCACACAGGCTACGGGAGGCGCAGGGCGTGGGGAGCGGCGAGGGCGGTGAGGTGCATTGCGCCGCTGATGGGGGCGAGTGCGGCGGAGCTGCCGGAGATGTATGCGCGGCTGCGCGAGAGCTGTATGTCGGGCGGCCGTTGATCGCTTCTTTCGAAAGCTTCAACTCTTGATCAGGTTGATTATTGTCGAAGGCAGCGGAAGCGCTTTGCTGCTGCCCGACAGCGTTGGACGGGAAGTCAGCCGTCATATGTGATAGTATTATGAAGGGCATGTCGGCTTTCCGGTTTTAGAAATCGGGAACAATAGTCCGCAAAAACCCCTTTCACAGGCCCATAAGGGAGGACACCGTGCCATCCAAGAAAAAGCAGTCTGGTAAAAAGCAGTCCCGGGGTGATTTTATAGACAGGCTTCGCTCGTCGTTCGGCGGGCAGGCCGGACCGCAAAAGAAGGACGGTATGCCCCCAAAGACCCGGTTCAGCATTTGGTATTTCCTGCTGGCCATCCTTCTTGTTATGTACATGCAGCAATATTTCTTTTCTTCAAAGGTCGAGACTATCTCCTACAGCCAGTTTAAGCAGGACGTGGCAGCGGGCTCGGTAAGTAAACTGACCCTGGGTCCCGAGAGTATTACCGGAACGCTTAAAGGGAAGGATAACGCGCCGGAAAAGCAGTTCACCACGGTTCGGGTCGATGACCCCGGTCTCGTCAAGGAGCTTGATGACCGCAAGGTGGATTATTCAGGACACTACGATAATAAACTCCTCGGAAGCATGCTGGTCTGGATCCTCCCACTGGGCGTTATGTTCCTCATCTGGCGATTTGCCATGAAAAAAATGGGGCCGGGGCAGGGGGTCATGTCTTTTGGCAAGAGCAAGGCCAAGCTCTTCGCGGAGAGCGAGACGAAGGTCACCTTCGCCGACGTTGCGGGGATTGATGAAGCCAAGGAAGAGCTTTTGGAAGTCGTGGAGTTCCTGAAGACCCCGGACAAATTTCAAAAGCTGGGCGGGAGGATCCCCAAAGGGGTGCTCCTGGTGGGACCACCGGGGACGGGTAAGACCCTCCTTGCGAAAGCCGTGGCAGGGGAGGCAAAAGTCCCTTTCTTCAGCATCAGCGGGTCCGAATTCGTGGAGATGTTTGTGGGCGTGGGCGCATCCCGCGTGCGCGACCTCTTCTCCCAGGCGGCCGGCCAGGCGCCCTGCATCATCTTTATCGACGAGCTGGACGCGTTGGGGAAGGCCAGGGGGATGAACGTCTTCGGGGGCAACGACGAGCGCGAGCAGACGCTGAACCAGCTTTTGGTGGAAATGGATGGCTTTGAATCGAACAAAGGCGTCATCATCATGGCTGCCACGAACCGGCCGGAAATCCTGGACCCCGCGCTTTTGCGCCCGGGGAGGTTCGACCGTCAGGTCCTGGTCGACCGTCCGGACATAAACGGACGGGAAGCCATACTGAGGATCCATTCGAAGAACGTGCTTATGGGCCCCGACGTCGATCTCCGCAAGATCGCAAGCCTCACGCCCGGCTTTGTAGGCTCAGATCTCGCGAACCTCGTGAACGAGGCCGCCCTTCTCGCTGCCCGGAAAAATAAGGAGACCGTAGGGTCGCCGGAATTCGATGAGGCGATCGACCGGGTGGTTGGAGGGCTGGAGAAAAAAAATAGGGTCATGAACGCGCAGGAGAAGGAGATTGTCGCCTTTCATGAGTCTGGACATGCGATTGTGGCCGAATCCGTGGAGCACGCCGACCGGGTGCATAAGATATCCATAATCCCACGTGGGATCGCGGCCCTCGGATATACCCAGCAGCAGCCGACGGAGGACCGCTACCTGCTCACGCGTCCGGAGCTGCTCGACCGCCTCGCAGTGCTCCTGGGCGGCAGGGTCGCCGAGGAACTGGTGTTCGGCGACGTCTCCACGGGAGCCCAGAATGACCTGCAGCGGGCCACCGACATCGCCAGGTCCATGGTCGCCGAATACGGCATGAGCGACCGCCTGGGGCTTGTCACCTACGAATCGTCCCGCCAGCCCATGTTTCCGCCGGAGGGCTATTCACCGAACAAAACATACAGCGAAACGAAGGCGACCCAGATCGATGAGGAGATTTCGACCGTTATGGAGATGGCCCACCAAAGGGTGCGGAACATCCTATCCGAGCGCCGGCCGGTCCTCAATGACCTCGCTCGCCTTCTCTCCGAGAAAGAGATCGTGCAGGGGCAGGAGCTCCGGGAGATGCTGGCCGGGTCGAAGGCGGCAGCGGGGACGGAAGCAAAAAGCAGCTAATTACCCGGCAAAGAAGAGAGAGAAGTCTTATATTAGTATTGAGAAGTGCTGCGATAGATGGAGACAACAATCCTTACTTGTCTCTTCTCCGCCGTGGACCGCATTCATTGCCGCCTTAAGCTACGCAAGAGGAGTTTTATTATGCAAGTCAAAAGACAGCTCCACGTCCTGTTTGTCGATGACGACGAGACGATAGTGAGTGCTTCCAC
The DNA here is from genome assembly GCA_963818095.1 of uncultured delta proteobacterium. Lineage (GTDB taxonomy): Bacteria > Desulfobacterota > Syntrophorhabdia > Syntrophorhabdales > WCHB1-27 > CAWEPK01. The sequence goes on along the minus strand of CAWFRA010000028.1, from coordinate 150,269 downwards.
CAGGATGCTCGAAGACCTTGGCCACAGGGTAAACAGTTACAACGGTAGTCTGAAAGCGCTGAGGGCCTTCTCCGAGGAGCCGGACGAATTTGACCTTGCCATCGTCGATCACGACATGCCCGACATGACGGGATTGGAGCTTGGCGAACGATTCAGGCGCATACGCCCCGGGTTCCCCGTGATGCTTTACTCGGGCTACCTGGATAGTCCGACCACGGAGATGATAGGCACTGCCGGACTTGAGCATGTGATCATGGCGCCCATGACGGTGAAGAAACTGGAACGGATTGTAAGGGCCGCGCTGTGAGGCGCCATCGAGGGTAATAGGGTAGATGAAGTAAGAGCGAGGGTTTCCGTAGAAAAAAAGGGGACCCAATGGCCCCCTTTTGTTTGTTGTCTATCTTTTGAGACTTGCCGTTAGTACATGCCGCCCATACCACCCATTCCGCCTCCCGGAGGCATCATGGGTCCGCCGCCGCCTTCCTTCGGCTTCTCGGCGATCATGGCTTCCGTCGTCAGAAGCAGCGATGCGACTGAAGCTGCGTTCTGGAGCGCGGTCCTTGCGACCTTCGTCGGGTCGATGATGCCCGCCCCCTGCATGTCTTCGACGTAGACCTCTTTTGCCGCGTCGAAACCGAAGCCGCCCTTGCCGTTCTTCACCTTCTCGACGACTATGGAGCCGTCATGGCCGGCGTTGAGCGCGATCCAGCGGATCGGCTCTTCGAGCGCCTTCTTCACGATCTGCACGCCGAACTGCCGCTCCCCTTCGAGTTTCAGGGTATTGAGCTTCCCGATGGCCCTGATGAAGGCAACGCCGCCGCCGGGGATGATGCCTTCCTCGACCGCTGCCTTCGTCGCATTGAGGGCGTCCTCGACGCGGGCCTTCTTTTCTTTCATTTCCGACTCGGTCGCGGCGCCTACGTTAATGACGGCCACGCCGCCCACCAGCTTCGCCAGTCTTTCCTGGAGCTTCTCGCGGTCATAATCGGAGGTGGTCTCCTCGATCTGGGCCCTGATCTGCTTTACCCGTGCCTCGATATCCTTTTTGTTGCCGGCGCCGTCCACGATCGTGGTGTTGTCTTTATCTATGGTAATCCTCTTTGCGGAACCTAGGTCCTTTATGCCTATGCTTTCGAGTTTAATGCCCAGTTCCTCCGAGACTACCTGGCCGCCCGTAAGGACTGCGATGTCTTCGAGCATGGCCTTCCTTCTGTCGCCGAACCCCGGCGCCCTGACCGCGGCAGCCTTAATGGTGCCCCTCAGTTTGTTCACCACCAGGGTTGCCAGGGCCTCACCCTCGACGTCCTCGGAGATGATCAAAAGGCTCTTCCCCATCTTGGCAACCTGCTCCAGAACGGGCAGGAGGTCTTTCATGTTGCTGATCTTTTTCTCGTTGATGAGGATGGCCGGCTCTTCGAGGACAACTTCCATCTTCTCGGGGTTGGTCACGAAGTAGGGAGAAATGTAGCCCTTATCGAACTGCATGCCCTCGACGATATCGAGGGTGGTCTCCATGCTTTTGGCCTCTTCCACCGTGATTACGCCCTCTTTCCCTACCTTGCCCATGGCTTCCGCGATGATGTTGCCGATGGTCTCGTCGTTGTTTGCCGATATGGTCCCTACCTGGGCGATCTCTTTCTGGTCCTTAGTAGGCTTGGATAGCCGTTTGAGCTCCTCGATCACCACCTCGACCGCCTTTTCTATACCCCGCTTCAGCTCCATGGGGTTGTTTCCCGCAGCCACCAGCTTTGCCCCTTCCCTGTAAATGGCCTGGGCAAGCACCGTAGCCGTGGTGGTGCCGTCGCCGGCGATATCGGAGGTCTTGCTCGCTACCTCTTTCACCATCTGGGCGCCCATGTTCTCGAACTTGTCTTCCAGCTCGATCTCCTTGGCCACCGTCACGCCGTCCTTCGTTATGGTAGGAGACCCGAAGGATTTATCCAGTATGACGTTTCTCCCCCTGGGTCCCAGGGTAACCTTTACGGCGTCGGCAAGGGCGTTTACCCCTTTGAGGAGCGATTCCCTCGCTTTCTGATCGTATTGAATGTCTTTGGCCATGATATCTCCTTCTTTAACTTAGTCTTCGATTATGGCGAGAATATCTTCTTCCCTCACGATCAGGTGCTCCTCGCCGTCAATTTTGATCTCCGACCCCGAATACTTGCCGAAGAGTATCTTGTCGCCCACCTTCACTTCCGGCGCCACTTTCTGTCCCTTCTCCGTGATCTTGCCGCTGCCCACGGCAACCACGCGGCCTTCCTGGGGCTTCTCTTTGGCGGCATCCGGAATGATGATCCCCCCCTTCGTTTTCTCCTCCTCCGCGAGTCTCTTGATAATCACCCTGTCCTGTAACGGCTTGAACTTCATTGGCACATGCTCCTTTCCCTGTTTTGGGCATTACCGCAATTAATGCGGTGGTTGTTTGTTCCGTTCCCGCGCTTCGTGCGGCCCCTCCGCCGGCTTGCTTTCGCCTCCAACCGGGGCCCCATTAGCAGTGACACACTTTAGATATTGATAATAACGGGGATTTGAGGTGTGGAGACGAATCCGGATTATTGTCTCCATCTATACCAGTACTTTAATCAATATAAGCCTTATTATCCTCGTTGGCAAACAACGCCCTGTTGTTTCGCAGTCTTCTGCAGCTTATCGCTCAGGTAAGGTCAATGATCTCAATGCGGTGGTGCGCCTCCGGGTGCTTCGACGAAGGTCCACGCCGGTTGGCATGTCAGGATTGGCGCCTTTTTTACTTGATTCCTCCGAGCCAAGCCGATATTGTAATGGGTCAGGCAGCTATATTATCCTTTTGTTGACTGCAAAAAGTGCAAAAGGCTGTTCGGGGGAAGGATGGCGCTTAAGAAGAAAGATGAGGGTTTTCTGACAAGGAGCGGGCTGCGGGACGTGGTCTTGCTCCTCTGCGCCGCTTCGGCGTTTTTCTATCCGCTGACGGCGGTCGAGACAGGCGTCGCCCTGTTGCTTCTCGTGCTGGGCAGCTTCATGCACTTTATTACCAAAGGCGTGCTGATAAGGAACCGGGTCCTTTGCAGGGAAGGCGTTTACGGCATAGTGCGCCACCCGTACTACCTGGCCAACTACCTTATCGATTCGAGTTTTTGCGTGCTCAGCGGCAACCGCTACCTGCTGCTCCTTTATCCGTTCCTTTTCTTCTGGAGCTACGGCCCGACCTTCAGGAAGGAAGAGGGCACCCTCACCGAGATGCACAGCGAAGAGTCCGTCGCCTATATGCTCGGTACCCCTCCCGTCTTCCCGGACCGCCATTCCGTCCGCGGCGCGCACCCCTTCGCCGGTTTTTCGTGGCGGCGCATAAGCGGCAAGGAAGTGGCGAGGATCATGAGGTTCTACGCCATGACTCCGCTCATCATAGTCATCCATAAGTGGCCGCACGGCGCCGCAAACCTCGCCTTCCTGCTGCGTCCGGACGTGCTTGCCCTCCTTATCCTCTCGGCCCTTCTTTACGCATCGAGCGTCGTCATCCTCAAGCTCAGGAAAAGAAAAGCCGACCGCCGGTAGTCACTGAAACTATATTGTTTATAGATGGCTTTGCGCAGGCCCATATCTTATTACGCGATGCCGGTACTCAAGGCAGCCTGCGGTCTTTTGGCGGTGGCCGCCCTCGCGCTCATCCTCTATTACTATTATGAGGGGGCCTGGCGGGACCTGTTCTTCCGGTTCAAGTATTTCTTCAGCTTTAAGAACCTCAGGGATTTCATACTCTCTTTCGGGGCCTACTCGGCAATCGTCTTCATCATAGTCCAGGCCCTGCAGGTCTTGTTCGCGCCCATTCCGGGCGAGATAACCGGGTTCATCGGCGGATACCTCTACGGGGCGTTCATCGGCACGCTCCTTTCCACGGTCGGCCTTACGCTGGGGTCGGTGGGCGCCTTCGAGGTCACGAGGCTCTTCGGGACGCGCCTCGTGCGAAAGGTGGTCAAGCGGAAGGCGATGGAGCGGTTCGATGATTTCGTGACGCACCGGGGCGTACGGATCGCGTTCGTGCTGTTCATCGTGCCGGGCTTCCCGAAGGATACGCTGTGCTACCTGCTCGGCCTCACGCATCTGCGAAGGCTCGACTTTATCCTGATGAACATCCTGGGCAGGCTGCCGGGCACGCTTGTCCTGGCGTTAGAGGGCGATGCGGTTAGAACGGGCAAGTACAGGGCCTTCTTCTGGATCCTCGCCGCAAGCGTCGTAGCGACGGTGGGGCTCTATGTGTTCCGGTCGTACCTGATACAGGCCTTCGTCCGGCTTGCGGGATGGCTCGTAAAGCTAATCAGAAGGCAATAACGGCAGCCGGAAGATAAGCGCTTATCCGGGCTCAAGGTCGATCTGGCCCTTCAGCACGCGCTCTATCCATCCGATCTCCGCCCTCTGCCGCTCCGTCGGGTTTAGCGCAATGCGGACGGGCAGGCGGGGCACGGAGGTATTCTTCCAGCTCTTTTCGTACTCATTGTAATATTTGGCGAAACGCTTCCGGAATGCCGGAACTATCGTAGCCTGGATACGATAGTAATCCTCTGACCGGATCGCTTCGAAGTAGTCCATGCGCAGCATGTAGAGAAGCTCGGCGTCTGAAAGTTGCTCCGGCTCGTTCACATAGGCCTCCTCGCGCATTTTCTGTTTACAGGATAAGACACAGGTAAAGCTAATACCGTTCTTTTCGGGCCGCACGCTTTGCGTGGACGTCCTGCCTTTCCTGCCCTGGCGCAGACATCCCGGCCGGCGTGTGTTTTTCTAAGGCCAGAGGGAAGCGAGCTCTTTGGGCAGAGACGCCTTGACGTTCTTGACCTGTCCCGGTGCAACGTGGCGTTCTATCACCGAGAAGACCGAACGGATGACCTCTTCCGGATTGACGTCCGGGTCGTTCATGAGGTTGTCGGCCACGGCCGAGAGAAAGGCCTCCCTGGTCCGTTTGTGGGGGACCTTGCTCGGGCTCCAGCCTTCGTAATAGATGCCCCGGATGAGCATAGGCAGCTCGGCGCCCAGGTGGGCCGCCTCGTCAACGGTCAGCCGGTCGCGGAGCAGGTGCAGGACCGTGCGGAGCGCCGTATACGCCTTGTGCCTGTCTTTCCACTCCTCTTCCTCCATGATGTCCTTGATCCAGATGTTCGACTCCTGGACGGTAGTGTCGAACGCGCTCAGCCCCTTTGCGTTTGCCATGCTAACCTCCTTGCTCTCCTCTTGGAGCCGGCTATTGCCATCATCCCGCTATACGGCCGGCCAGTCTTACCATTTGGCTGGAATAACCCCATTCGTTGTCGTGCCGGCTTAATATCTTCGCCAGGTCGCCGTCGATTACGCGCGTCATTGCCAGATCGACTACGGAGGCCCTGGCGTCCCTTTCTGCGCCTGTCCCGGCCGTCCCCGCTTCGGCCGTCCCCAGGATACCTTTATACCTGTCGGTTGCGGACTCTTCCCTGAAGATCGCGTTGATCTCGTCTGTGCTCGTCTCCCTCTCCGTCAGGAATATCATGCCCTTCGTCGAGGAAGGGCACGCACCGGCAGGGGACACATGGCTCGTCAGGGCCATTTGCTTCACCCCTATTCTTCGTTCCATCACTTCCATGACAGGGGCGATGCAATTTGCGGCTGCGCTCGCGCACGAGACGAGGAGGGCGCCCGTCCGGGCGCTGTTTACTCCGTAGATCACGGTTTGTATTCCATCGTCGTCCGCCTGCGCGGAAAGGATCACCCTGCCCGCGCCTGCGCGAATGTGCTTCGACAGGCCTTCGGTGTCCGTGAAGCGGCCCGTGCATTCGAAGACAAGGTCTACCCGGAGGTCTTTCCATGGGAGCCTGGAGGGGTCCGGCTCGCATAAGAGCCTTATCCTCGAGCTGCCGATAATGATATCGTCCCCGTCGCTGACCACCTCTCCGCCGTATTCGCCGTGTGCGGGGTCCGCTTCGATCAGCTTGACCAACTGCTGCGGCGGGACCAGGTCATTGACGCCGACAAGCTCAAGGTCCGCCCCGGCAGAGACGATCCTGAAAACGGCCCTGCCTATCCGGCCCATGCCGTTTATAGCAACCCTGGGGACAACTCCGCCTTTTTTGTGCTCTGTCGTGTCCATATTGATAGCCGTTATGTTTTAGAAGCTAGTGCCGGGGGTCAGTTTTTTCAAGCTTCGGGCGGGTCTCTATACGCGCAGCACCCTTACGGGCTGCCCGGCGGGTGCCGTTTTTACGCCTTCATCAAGGACAATGTAGCCGTCCGGCTCCTCTGCGTACATCTCGCCCAGGCCTTCCGGCCGGCCGGTTATGGAGACGGGTATGACGAGCACGGCGCCTGCGGGTTTCTCGATCCGGCGGGGCAGGGGCAGCAGGCACTCGGCCTGCAATTGCGCGCGGCCCGCCAGGGCAAAGAGGGCGGGCCTCACGAAAACATCGTAGAGGGTGCGAACTGCCGTCGGCCTGCCGGGCAGGATGAAAAGGAATTTGTTGCCTTTCCTGCCGAATGCCATCGTCTTGCCGGGCAGGATCGGCGCGGATTTCAACGGGAAGCGGAAGCCGATCCGCCTCACCGCCTCCATTGTGACGTCCTTCTTTCCGAAGGCCGTCCCTCCTGTCAGGATAATCAGGCGGGCGCCCGGTGCGTCTTCGACTGCTGAGGCTATCTCTTCTTCATCGTCGCCTGCGGTATAAAGGCCGGCCGTCTCTCCCCCGTCCCTTCGGACGAGGCCTGCCAGCAGGAACTTATTGGAGTCCGCGATATAGCCTTTTTTCAGCTCGTCCCCCGTCGCGACGACGGAGACCTGCGGCCTTCCGTAAACGCGTGCCGTATCGCGCCTGTCCTGGGCAAGCAGGCTCATCGCAGTCGGTCCTATTACGTCCCCAGGTTGCGCGATCATCCGCCCTTTCCTGAGCCAGTCGCCCTTTTTTACGATCTTACGGTCGTCCTTTTCATGTTCCACGGTGACGCACTGCGCATCTTCCACGGCATACTCGCACGCTACGAAGCGCGCATCCGGAGGGAAGCGCCCCCCTGTCGGGACGAAAAGGGCCTCTCCCTGCCTGAGCCGTGAACGAATAGGACCGAGCGGTTCCAGGCTCCCCTTGACCGTGAACTGCCTGCCGGGCCCTTTGACTGCGTATCCGTCGAGCGACGAGACCTCGAAGGGAGGCAGGTCCCGGCGGGCCGCAAGAGGCCGGGCCGCCACCCGCCCCAATGCGTCGATAAGGGGGACAGACTCTTCCGGCATGGGCTTGATATAACGGGTGATAGTCTCCAGGAGAGAAGAAAAGGTCATGCGGGACGCAGGACGGTTATTTCTTGATCCGCCACTTGGTGCCTTGCGGTGAATCGAGTAAGATGACGCCTTTTTCGAGGAGGCTGTTCCTTATCTCGTCCGCGGCCTTGTAATCGCGCCTTGCCCGTGCATCCGCCCTTGCGCCGATGGCCTGATCGATCTGCGCCTCGTTGAGACCGGCCGCAGCGAGGAAGCGGGCCGTCTCCCAGGCAGCGTACTCGTCCGTCTCTTTGGTGAGAAGCCCGAGGGCGTGCGCGCAGGCGAGCATGGCGTCCCTGCCTTTGGCGATGAGCGGCACGTTCGCCTCAGTGCCTTCGTCCATCAGCTTGTTCAGGATGGTCGCCATGTCGAAGACTGAAGAAAGGGCAAGGGCCGTGTTGAAGTCATCGTCCATCGCGTCGTAGAACCTTTTTTGCAGGTCGTCGATCTCAGGAGCAGCGATCCGGGCAGCGTCCGGGGCCTTAAGGCTTGCGCTCCTCTCCAGCGTCGCATATAACCGCTGGAGCGCGCTGTCGGCGCTCTCTATCGCCTTTTCCGCGTAATCGACCGGGTTGCGGTAATGGGCAGAAAGGAAGAAGAGGCGCAGGACGTCTGCATGATAGACCTTCAGGAAGTCCTTGATAAGCAGGATGTTGCCCAGCGATTTCGACATCTTCTCCCGGTCCATCGTAACGAACCCGTTATGGACCCAGTAATTGACGAACTTCCGCCCGGTGGCGCACTCGGCCTGGGCGCGCTCGTTCTCGTGGTGTGGGAAGACGAGGTCCTTGCCGCCGCCGTGGATGTCGAAGGGGTTCCCGAGGTACTTGATGCTCATCGTCGAGCATTCGATGTGCCAGCCGGGCCTGCCTTTACCCCAGGGGCTCTCCCAGAACGGCTCTCCGGGCTTCGACTCTTTCCAGAGGGCGAAATCGAGCGGGTCTTTCTTCCGCTCGTCGATATCCACGCGGGCCCCTGCGATCATCTCGTCCGGCGTCCGGCCGGACAGCGTGCCGTACGCTTTGTCCCCGGCAACGGAGAAATAGACGCTGCCCCCGGCCGGGTAAGCGCAGCCCCTCCGGACAAGCTCCTCGATCAGGGCGATCATGTCTCCGATGTGCTCGGTGGCCTTCGGCTCGTAAGTGGGCGGGACGATGCCGAGGGCGGCCATATCGTCCCGGAAGGAGGCGATATAAGTCTCGGCTATCTCTTTCCAGTCGCGCTTCTCGGTGTTGGCCCTGTTGATGATCTTGTCGTCGATGTCAGTGAAATTCCTGACGTACGTGACGTCATTGCCCGCAGCCCGCAGGTAGCGGGAGACGACGTCGAAGACGATGGCGCTGCGTGCGTGCCCGATATGCGAATCGCTGTATACAGTGACTCCGCAGACGTAGAGCTTGACTTTCCCCTCTTCGACGGGGGCAAAGTCAGTCTTTTCGCGGGTAAGAGAGTTATAGATCCTGAGGGTCACTTATCTATATTGTTAGCACAGACGAGCTTTTCTGTCAAAAACAATCTGTTCTGAGGAAAGGCGGCCGCTTAACCTTGTCAAACGGGCAACGGCGCATTATACATAAGCTATCCATCAACAGGATGCTTCAGTAAGATTCCATGGAGAACCGTTGCGAAGGCAACTTTGAAGAACACCTCAACACGCAGGGAAAGGAGTAAATATTATGGACGAAGAGAAAACGGGAGAAGCTAACAAGTTCGCTTTCGGGGGCGGCGCGACGAACCGGGACTGGTGGCCGAACCAGTTGAGGCTCGATATACTCCACCAGCATTCCTCCAGGTCGAATCCGATGGGCGGGGATTTCAACTACGCCAGGGAGTTCAATAGCCTGGACCTGGGGGCCGTGAAGAAGGACCTCAGCGAGCTGATGACGAAGTCGCAGGACTGGTGGCCGGCGGACTTCGGCCACTACGGACCTTTGTTCATCCGCATGGCGTGGCACAGTGCAGGCACTTACCGCACCGGCGACGGCCGCGGCGGCGGCGGCAGGGGCCAGCAGCGTTTCGCGCCGCTCAATAGTTGGCCCGACAATGCGAACCTCGACAAGGCGCGCCGGCTGCTCTGGCCGGTCAAGCAGAAGTACGGCCGGAAGATTTCCTGGGCCGACCTGATAATCTTAGCCGGCAACGTCGCCCTGGAGTCGATGGGTTTCAAGACCTTCGGTTTCGGAGGCGGCCGCGAAGACGTCTGGGAGCCGGACCATGACGTCTATTGGGGCGCGGAGAGCGAGTGGCTCGGCGACAAGCGATACACCGGCGACCGGGACCTCGAGAACCCTCTGGCCGCCGTTCAGATGGGCCTGATCTATGTGAACCCGGAGGGCCCGAACGGCAACCCGGACCCTGTGCTCGCGGCGCGTGATATCCGCGAGGTCTTCGCCCGCATGGCGATGAACGACGAGGAGACGGTTGCCCTCATTGCGGGCGGCCACGCATTCGGCAAGACCCACGGCGCGGGTGACCCGTTACTGGTAGGCCGCGAGCCGGAAGCCGCCCCCATCGAGGAGCAGGGCCTGGGCTGGAAGAGCAGCTTCGGCACGGGCAAGGGCGACGACGCGATTTCCGGCGGCCCGGAAGTCATCTGGACCCAGACGCCCACGAAGTGGAGCAACAGCTTTTTCAGGAACCTCTTCGGCTACGAATGGGAATTGACGAAGAGCCCTGCCGGCGCCCAACAGTGGAGGCCGAAGGGCGACGCAGGCGCAGGCACCGTGCCGGACCCGCACGATAAGTCAAAGCGCCGCGCGCCATCGATGCTGACTACGGACCTTGCCCTGCGCATCGACCCTGTCTACGAAAAGATTTCCCGGCGCTTCCTGGAAAACCCCGATCAGCTCGCGGACGCGTTCGCCCGGGCTTGGTTCAAGCTGACGCACCGCGACATGGGCCCGCGGCCACGCTATCTCGGCCCGGAGGTCCCGGCAGAAGAGCTGATCTGGCAAGACCCCATCCCTGCCGTGAACCACAAGCTGATCGACGCGCAGGATATCGCCTTCCTCAAGCGCAAGGTCCTGGCTTCCGGCCTGCCGGTGTCCGAGCTGGTTTCGACGGCCTGGGCGTCTGCGTCCACCTTCCGCGGCTCCGACAAGCGGGGCGGCGCAAACGGCGCCCGCATTCGCCTGGCGCCGCAGAAAGATTGGGAAGTCAACCAGCCTGCCCGGCTGGCTGGTGTGCTGAAGGCCCTGGAGGGCATCCAAACCGCGTTCAACAGCGCCCAGTCCGGCGGCAAGAAGGTGTCGCTGGCCGACCTTATTGTTCTGGCCGGTTGCACCGGCGTCGAACAGGCTGCGAAAAATGCGGGCTTCGATGTGACGGTCCCGTTTGCGCCGGGACGCATGGATGCGTCGCAGGAGCAAACCGACACGGCGTCATTCGCCGTGCTCGAACCGGCCGCGGACGGGTTCCGCAACTATCTGAAAGCCAAATATGCAGTAAGGGCAGAGGAGCTGCTGGTCGATCGCGCTCAGCTTCTCACGTTGACTGCTCCCGAGATGACGGTCCTCGTGGGCGGCATGCGCGTCCTGAACACTAATTTCGCAAGCGTCCAGCACGGCGTCTTTACCAGGCGGCCGGAGTCGCTCACGAATGACTTCTTCGTGAACCTGCTCGACATGGGCACGGAGTGGAAGCCAACCGCGGACGCCGATGTATTCGAGGGCCGCGACCGCGCAACAGGCGCGCTCAAGTGGACGGGCACGCGGGTCGATCTGGTCTTCGGCTCGAACTCCCAGCTCAGGGCCCTGGCGGAAGTCTACGGATGCGGGGACTCGCGGGAGAAGTTCGTGCGGGACTTTACAGCGGCCTGGAACAAGGTGATGAACCTTGACCGTTTCGACCTCGTCCGGCCGTGACGTATCCCTTCTTTTGACACCCGTAAGGGAAAGGGTTATCCTTATTTGTGGGCGAGTTTAGAAGGGACGCTCTGACGGGCAACTGGGTCGTAGTCGGCGTCAGGAAAGTCAAGGCGCAGGAGACCGGCGTTTGCCCGTTCTGCCCAGGCAACGAGCACCTGACCCCTCCGTCCATCAGGGAGATACGGGACGGGCATGGCGTCTGGCTCGTTCGCGCTTTTCCCGCCGCAAACCCCGTTTTCCAGATAGAAGCGAGCGAAAATAAAAGGGCCGAAGGGTTCTATGACAAAATGGGGACCCTGGGCGCCCATGAGATCATCGTCGAGGACAGGTCCCACGTAAAGACCTTTGCGACGTTCGATGCGCCCGAATTGCTCCGTATCGTCGAGATGTACACCGAGCGCATCCTCGACCTGAAGAAAGACAAGCGTTTCAAGTACGTCCATGTTTACAAGAACCACGGGGAAATAACGGGCTCTTACATCGTGCACCCCCATTCGCACGTGCTTGCGACGCCGATCGTCCCCCATCAGTTGTTCATGGAGCTGGAGAATTCGCGGAACCACTACCTGCAGAAGGAAAGGTGCCTCCTGTGCGACGTGGTCAGCCAGGAGGAGAGGCAGGACAGGCGCGTGGTGGTCGCGAGCAGCCATTTCCTGGCGATCTGCCCCTTCGCTTCGCGCATGGCCTTCGAGGTGTGGATCATCCCCAGGCGGCACAGCCCCGCCTTCGAATCATGGGGAAGCGAAGAACTGAGACGGGAGTTCGCCGAGGTCTACCTCGACGTCATGAGGCGCGTAGAAAAGGTCAGGGACGCCTATTCCGTGGTGATCCATACATCTCCGAACACGGCCGCCGGCCGGTTCGGCGAGCGGGGCCCGCAGGTGGACGACTATTTCCACTGGCACGTCGAGATACTCCCGAGGACATACTCACAGTACAAGCGGGAGGACGAGTTTTATACGGTCCCCATCGTGCCGGAAGAGACGGCGGCCATACTGAAGGGCGAAGAAATATAGGGGCGGGGGTCGGGATCTTTTGGCGCCTTTCGCGTCGTTTTTCTCGGCGCGGCGTGCTCACGTACCCGACGTACGCTCCGCCGCGCGCCTTCGAAAATCAACGCGAAATCCGCTCAAAATCTCCCGACCCCACAAAGACACGAGAATTACGCTGAATGGTGTTGAGCGTTTATGCCCAGGCGCACCCGCCCGGGGCAAAATTCCGCCAAAATCTCCATCTTTTGCTTTCCGTTGCGCAGTTTTTAAAAAGATTTAAAAAAAACTTCAGAAAATTCTTGACAAAGACTCACCGAAGAATGATATCATAGCGGTGATGGCACAAGATATAGTATTTAAAACATCCTTCATCACAATATATAGTCATTCCGGTGATTTGCCGTTATTCATAGTAAGCTGAAAATCATAAGGAGGATCATGGAGACAACCGATCTGAATCTTTTTGTCCGCACGTCTGAAGAAACCATCTCGGACTGGGACCGATCGAGAATAGTGGATGCTCTCATGCGGGAGACAATGATCGACCAGGATACGGCAATATCGATCAGCAAAGGGGTTGAAGAGCTGATCATGAAGTCAGGCATAAAGGTCGTGACTGCGCCCCTCATCAGGGAGATGGTCAATGCCCGGCTGATCGAGAAAGGGCTGGAATCGCCTCGGAGGATGCATACCAGGCTCGGTATGCCGATCTACGACGTAGGCAACCTGATCCTTCACCAGAATAAAGAGAACGCGAACGTGCCGCACGGGCCGGAGGCGACGAACCTTACCCTCGCGGAGAGGATAAAGAAGGAGTACGCCCTGTTGTCCGTTTTCTCCCAGGACGTGGCCGACGCGCATATGAACGGCGACATCCACCTCCATGACTTAGGGTTTATTGACAGGCCGTATTGCAGCGGCCAGTCCCTCGAATATATAAAGAAGTTCGGCCTCAACCTCCCGCATTCGCTTTCCATGGCAAAGCCGGCCAAACACCCTGAGGTGCTGCTGGCCCACCTGGTCAAGTTTGCGGCCGCCCTCCAGAGCAATTTCGCCGGAGCCATCGGCTGGGACGCCATCAACATCTTCTTTGCGCCGTACCTCGAAGGGATGAGCGACAACGACGTGAAGCAGCTTGCCCAGATGCTGATCTTCGAGTTCTCACAGCAGGCGGTGGCGAGGGGAGGGCAGGCGATCTTCACCGACGTCAACCTGTACTGGGAGATACCGAAGCATTTCGTGGACGTCCCCGCTATCGGGCCTTCGGGGGCCTTTACCGGCAAGACGTACGGCCAATACGAGAAAGAGGCGCAGCGGTTCGTCTGGAAGCTTTTCGAGGTCTTCAAGGAAGGCGACGGCGCCGGGCGCCCGTTCTTCTTCCCGAAGCCGCTCGTCCATATCACCGAGAAATTCTTCAAGACGGAAGGGCACAAGGACTTCCTGGACCACATATCGGATGTGGCGTCGGACAAGGGGAATACGTACTTCGTCTTCGACAGGGGAGAGACGGCCAAGATATCGGAGTGCTGCCGCCTGAGCTTCAAGCTGGACGAGTTCGACCTTTTGGACGCGAAAGAGCCGTGGCGCATGCGCTATTGCGCGCTCCAGAACGTTTCCCTCAACCTGCCGCGCCTCGCCTACAAAGCGAAGGGGGACGACACTACGCTCTTCAAGCTCATAACGGACCAGTTCATGCTGGCAGTGAAGGCGCACAAGGAGAAGCGGAGTTTCATAGAGCAGCTCCTTTCTGCCGGAGAGGGCGGCCCGCTGTCGCTTCTGACGATGAACCGCGACGGCATGCCATACCTGAGGATGAACCGGGCATCGCACCTTGTCGGCATGGTGGGCCTCAACGAGATGGTCCAGGTACACACGGGCCAGGAGATGCACCAGTCGAAGCAGGCGCTCAAGATGGGCCTGAAGATCATGGCCCACCTGAAGCTCCAGGCGGACAGGGTGAGGGATCGGGACAAGATGAGGCTGGTCCTGGAGCAGACCCCTGCGGAAAGCACCAGCTACCGGTTTGCGAAGCTCGACCTCCATTACTTCTCGCCGGCTTCGGGCAAGGTTGTAAAGGGCGACGTGTCGAGCGGCGAGGTCTACTATACGAACTCTACGCACCTGAACGTCTCCGTGCCGATGAACCCTATCGAAAGGGTGACGAACGAGGGCCTCTTTCATCCTTTGATCGAGGCGGGCTCGATTTCTCACGTGTGGATGGGCGAATCGATGCCGTCGAAGGGCGCCATCGCCGACTTCGTCACGAAGACCTTCAGGTACACCCTGAACGACCAGATCGCGTTTTCGCCGGAGTTCACCATCTGCAACTCCTGTAGCCGGACGTCGCGCGGGCTGGCAGACGCATGCCCGCACTGCCAATCGAGCGATATCGACGGCATCACCAGGATCACCGGTTATTTTACGAAAGTCTCGAGCTGGAACAAGGGCAAGCTGGGCGAGCTGCGCGACCGCTACCGCAATGGGGAGTTTTTCGCAGTGAGTGAAGAGAAGAAAGAAGCGGTATAGTGTTGTCAGCAACTAGCGTGTCCGGTGGGAGTTATAGAGGCAAAGGCGGATATGGTGGCAAGGTTTGGACTCGCCGCATGGAGGATGCTCCCTCTGCGGCGCCCTGCTCGCCGCGTGCCCTCCGACGTACATGCGTACGCCTCCGGCCTACGCGGCTCCCATTGCATCCACATATGAAGCATCCTCCATGCGGCTCCTCCGACCACGGCAGCAATTGGGTCGGGGGCCAATTGCTGCAACTGCGGGTGGTCGGTAAGTGATAGTGAAATAGAAAGAATAAGAGCCGGGAAGGTGGTTGGGACACCGTGCATGTGCTACATTGCCGGGAAAGAAAGCAAGCGAATGCGCCGCGCCGAGGGGGGAGGCTCCATCCGGCTTCGCCGGTGGAGGGGGCGCTGAGTCCCAATAATTGCCTCCTCCGACCACGGCAGCAATTGGGCCGGGGGCCAATTGCTGCAACGGCGGGTGGTCAGCAACGGCAAGGTTCGTAATAGTACAATTTACATATGGCACATCAACTGGCCGCAGGTGGAAAAACCCCGAGTGAGGGAAATATGGGAGTGGTGAAGATCTTTTATAAGGACGACTGTCCTAAGTGCCCAATGGCTAAAGAGTTGGGCAGCCGGTTGCTGGAAGAAAAAGTTAACGTGCTTACCTACAACGTGGGGACTGCGGACGGTCTCGCGGAGGCAAGCTTTTACAGCGTTATGTCCCTGCCCACCGTAGTGGTGGAGGATGCGCTGGAAAACGGCTTGGGAGAATGGAGGGGCGATGTCCCCAAGGTCGAAGACGTACTCATTGCCGTGCACTCTGCCTGATTTTCCGGTAAAGGGCTTCATCGAGACGAGCTTTATCGACTGGAAGTCGCACCTTGCCTCCGTTCTATTTTCGGGCGGGTGCAATTTCAGGTGCCCTTTCTGCCATAACAGGGACCTGGTGCTGCGCCCGGAATCGCTGCAGGACGTGCCCTTAGAGCATATCGTCGGCAGGCTGCAAAAATTCCGCAAATGGATCGACCGGGTCGTGGTCACCGGCGGAGAGCCGACAATGCACAAGGGCCTGCCGAATGTGCTCGAAATGCTTAAAGGGCGCGGAGTGCGGGTAAAGCTCGACACGAACGGGTCGCGGCCGGACGTCGTCAAATCGCTTGTCGGCGCAGGGCTCGTCGATTACATCGCCATGGACATCAAAGGGCCCATCGCATCATACGACAGATGGTGCGGGTGCAGCGTAGACAAGACGAAGATCAGGGAGAGCATCGATTTCATCGTCGAGGGGCGCGTAGACTACGAGTTCCGGATGACGCTGGTGCCCTTCCTCCACAGGGAGCAGGACGCCTTGCAGGCTGCCGTTGAGATCGGGCCCGCCCGCAGGTTCTTCCTGCAGGATTTTGTCCCCAGGGAGACGCTCAACGAGAAATACGAGAGCGTTCATCCTTACCCGCCTGAAAAAATGCGCACGATCAGGGAAAAAGTCGCCGGTATCATCCAGAATGCCCCTTTCAGCCATAGCATACACGAGTGAGGAACACTTCACCGATCTCGCAGCCCTTCTCAGGGAAAGGTTCGAAGACCAGGAGATAAAACCGTATACCCTCTCCTTCGCCCAGAGACAGGCCGCCGGCAGCGTCCGCTTCCGGGCGACCGAGCTTGCGCCGGGCGTGCTTGCGCCCCTCCTTGCGGATATGGCGGAAAAAAAGATTCTGGTCCTTGCGTCTTCAGCCGACCGGGAGGTAAAGCGGGTTTCCTATAGCGAGATCATCACCGACGCCGACAGGTCGCGCAGGGTAATCACCGTCCAGTACGCAACTCCGGTGATCGTCCAGGTCATGGGCGCCCGCCTGCCCTTTCCCGTCATCCCGGCGGTTTTCGAACGCTACGGGCAGGTATGGAGCACTTTTTCGGACGTAGATCTCCCGGCGCCTGCCGCAGACGCAGCGGCCCTGGTGCGCGTTTCCGACTTCAGGGTCTCCTGCGCGGCCACCCCATACGGTGCGGGGGCGCAGGGCTGGGTGACGCTGGAGATCGAAAAAGGGCGCACAGAGAGGGAGATCGGCCTTCTGAACGCCCTTATCGATTTTGCCTTCTACTGCGGCACCGGGTTACATACAGAGGCGGGCCTGGGCCAGACAAGACGCATAAGCGCGCGGCATCCCTCGCCGCAGGAGCCTTAACCCTTCTATGTCTTTCCGAATTAATACCCTGCTGCAAGCAGCAGGGTATTAAAGCAAGCGAATGCGCCGCGCCGAGCGGGGAGGCTCGCCGGGCTTTGCCCGGCGAGGGGGTGCTGAACCCCAATTATGGCCGCCGCGGTCCGGCGGTCATCAAGAGCGAAGCGAATGCGCCGCGCCGAGCGGGCGAGGCTCGCCGGGCTTTGCCCGGCGAGGGGGTGCTGAACCCCAATTATGGCCGCCGCGGTCCGGCGGTCATAAAGCAAGCGAATGCGCCGCGCCGAGCGGGGAGGCTCGCCGGGCTTTGCCCGGCGAGGGGGTGCTGAACCCCAATTATGGCCGCCGCGGTCCGGCGGTCATAAAGCAAGCGAATGCGCCGCGCCGAGCGGGGAGGCTCGCCGGGCTTTGCCCGGCGAGGGGGTGCTGAACCCCAAGAGTTGAGAAAGGGGGAATTGCGCCCCCTTCCCTCAATCGCAACCGCCCGCGCTCGCCGCTACATCTCCTTCTTCGGCGCGTAGGCGACGGTCGTGGCGTAGTTGATGTGGTTTACCGTTTTATAGGTGCCCACTACGTTGGAACCTATCTTGAGACCCTTCGCCTTGTCGTATTCCTGCATGAACTTGGCGTAGTCGTCCTGAAGGGTCAGGTCGCCCTTGGGCGTACTTACCACTATGCAGTGGCACGCTACGTCATGGCTCACTACCGTGCCGCTGAACTTCATCACCTTCGCGGACGCCAACTGGTTCATGAAGATTTGCTTGTCCCACTCGGCCGGGCTGGCCTCCCCCTGTGCAAACGCCTGCCCAGCAAACATCAAGACGAAGGAGAACAACACGGCTGCCATCAAACAACGTTTCATTTTGAACCTCCTGATGTAATTTGACTGCTGTGGCGACGTCCAATGCCCACAAATCAATCTAGGACACGATAAAGGCGCTTGACAAGGGGTAGACCGGTATTTTTCTGCGGAAATTTGGAAAAGGACGAATTGCGCCTTATTTCCTGCAAGATAGAGCCGCGTATCATCGCTGCCAGAGGATGCTGCCGGCCTCCAGGGGGACGGACGCGCCGGGGAACCGGGGGATTATCCTGGGCGTGTAGTCTGACGCGGGCCGGTTGGCGGGCGCCTCGCACTTATAGACATAACCGTCCGGGCCGGCCTTCTCCTTTGCCTGCGCCATTTCCGTCAGGAAAGGGCCTTCGCCTTCCTTCCCTTCCGCGTAAAGCTGCACGCCGATGGAGGCCGGGTCCAGGCCGCCCGGATAGACGCGCACGGTGAAGCGATGGACCGCGCCCGACGTCTCGACCTTTACCCGGCCGAACCGCACGGCGGGCCACGCCCGCTCTATCATGTCCTGCCAGCCTGCGATGCGGGCAGCGAGGGAGCACCCGTCCGCGACCCTCTCCCTGTACATATCGGCGGCAGGAAGGTAATAGTCTTCCGCGTACTCCCGCACAGCGCGATTGGATGAAAAGCGCGGGGTGAGCCTTGCCATGCTCTCCCTCATGCGGGCCACCCATGCCCTGGGTATCCCTTCCGCGTCTCTGTTGTAAAAATCGGGTATGACTTCCTGTTCCAGGAGGGCGTAAAGGCTTTGCGCTTCAGAGGCGTCCCAGGCTGGGTCCTCGCCGTGCTCCTTCTTGTCGCCCAACGCCCAGCCCACTTCAGGACCGTAGGCCTCGGCCCACCAGCCGTCCAGCTCCGAAAGGTTGAGGCCGCCGTTGACGAGCACCTTCATGCCGCTCGTGCCGCATGCCTCCCAGGGCCTGCGCGGCGTGTTTATCCAGACGTCGACGCCCTGCACCAGGCGCTGGGTCATCAGCATGTCGTGGTCTTCCAGGAAGACCGCGTGCCCCCGGCGCGCCGGGCGATAAAGGACGTCCACTCCTCGATCATCGCCTGCCCCGGTACGTCGGCCGGGTGCGCCTTGCCCGCTAAAACGAGCTGCACGGGCCGGTCCGCCGACGTCAATATGCGGAGCAGCCTTCCGGAGTCATGGAGCAGCAGGGTGGTGCGCTTGTAAGTGGCGAAGCGCCGCGCGAAGCCGATGGTCAGCGTATCGGGGTCGAAGACGCCCTTTGCCGCCTCGATCTCCTGTGATGAGGCGCCGAGCGCCGCCGCATGGCGCCACGCGTGGTCCCTTACGTAGTCGATCAGCATTCTGCGCCCTGCGGTCTTTAGCTCCCAGAGCTTCGAGTCGGGCACGTCGCGCAGGTCGTCTTCCATCGTTTCGAGGGTGCCCTGCCAGCGGTTGCGCGCGCACGCCTCCGTCCAGACGTTATCGGACTCGGCCGATTCCCAGGTAGGCATATGCACTCCGTTCGTTACGTGGCCCACGGGGATTTCGTGCGTAGGCCAGCGCGGGAAGAGGGGCCGGAAGATCTCCCTGCTGACCTGGCCGTGCAGGCGGCTGACGCCGTTGACGTAGCCGCTCCCCCGCACGGCAAGACAGGCCATGTTGAAGGGCTCCGATTCGTTGCGAGGGTGTACGCGGCCGAGGGCCAAAAACTCGTCGACGGAGATGCCCAGTCTCTCTTTGGCGTATGCGCCCAGGTACTGCTCGATGAGGGCGGGCTCGAAACGGTCGAACCCGGCTGCCACAGGGGTGTGCGTCGTGAAGATGTTTCCGGCCCTCGTCGCAGCCAGGGCCGTGTGAAAGGGCTGCCCCGTCTCTTGCATGAGACCCATGGCGCGGGCAAGCACGACGAAGGCCGTATGGCCCTCGTTCATGTGGCAGACCTCGGGTTTTAGCCCGAGGGCCGCAAGGAGACGCCATCCGGCGAAGCCGAGCAGTATCTCCTGCGTCAGCCGCAGCTCCTGGCCCTCTCCGTAAAGCTCGCTGGTGATGCCCCTGCGGGAGGGCTGGTTTGCGGAGTCGTTGCTGTCGATGAGGTAGAGGCGCGCGTTTCCTACGCGGACCTCCCACGTGCGCAGCCAGAGGGAATAGCCCGTAAGGGGCACCTGGAGGCGCAAAAGCTCGCCGTTCGGCTCGCGCAGTGGGCGTATCGGGAGCTGGCCGGGGTCGTTGTAGGGGAACAGAGCGCGCTGGGAGCCGTTCCTGTCAATAGCCTGCCGGAAATATCCCTGCTGGAAAAGCAGGCCGACGGCCACTACCGGCACGCCCAGGTCGCTCGCGGCCTTGAGCTGGTCGCCTGCCACGTTTCCCAGGCCGCCCGAATAAATGGGCAGCGCCTCGCTCAGCATGTATTCCATGCAGAAATAGGCGACGCATGAAAGCTTCGCGTCCGGGTGGTTCTTCTGGAACCAGCCGGGGCTGCGAGCGGCCGCGCGCCGCGCTTCGAGGACCTCGTCGACTATTGAGCGCACGCCCGGGTCCGCGAGCGCCTTCCTGATGCTGTCGAGCGACGCGCTTTGCAGGACCGTCCACGGGTTGTGAGTAAGCCGCCAGAGCGTCGGGTCAATCGCCTTCCACAGCTTGTCGGCCGTGTGGCTCCACGACCATCGCAGGTCGAGGGCGAGCTCGATCAGGGGGTCGAATTCGGATTCGCTCTCAGACAGGAACGCCCGGCGCGGGTCTGTACTCTTCTTCTCTTCGGCCATTGCCCACCTTCTTTTTAGGAATCTAACGCCGGGGAGGCTTGTTTGCAATTCCGGCGGGCGATTGTGTCTTTTAAGGATGGGCTATTTTGCTACGGATCAGCTCCTGGCAGAGCCGGATGCCGGTCATCGCATTCGAGGCGAATGCATCCGCTCCAACGTGGCGGCAGACGCGCTCGTCCACGCAGCCGCCGATTATGAAGGAAGGAGAAAAGCCTTTACTGCCTGCCTCAGAGCGGAGCAGCCCGATGGTCGCCCGCATATTTTCGAGGACCGAATCGAGGAGGCAGGAGATGCCTACAATGTGCGGCTTGATCTCGATCGCCTTCGCCAGAAAGTCTTTCGCAGGCACGTCCACGCCGAGGTCGAAGACCGTAAAGCCGTAGCACCGCAGGAGCACCTTTATGATGTCCTTGCCTATGTAGTGTATATCTCCCTCCGCAGTGCCGAGCAGGATGCGCCCCGACTCGTTCCCGACCACCTGCGCCTTCAGTGCGGGCAGGACCATGTCGCCCACCTCGTGCATGATCGCGCTGGCCATTATCAGGCCGGAGATATAATAGAGGCCCTCCTCGTAGCGCTCGCCCACGAGCCGCACGCCCTTCTGGCATTCCTCGACTATATGGAGGGGGTCCGCCCCGTCCGCCATGCGGCGGCGCACCTCGGCAAGGACCGCTTCTTCCCGGAGGTCGGCCAGAAGACTGCTCAATGCGTTTTCAGCTTCAATCTTCACGTGCCTGCCCCCGGCTTTCGGTTTTTCGTCCACGCGCCGTCGCTCAGGCCGACGGTGGCGTGGAAGTGTATGAGGTCGCCCCTGCACGTAAAGAAACCCCAACTGATAGGGCGGTTGTCGAAATCGTAAAAGACGTGCTCCAGCCGGAATGACGGCAGCCCCTCGGGCGCCATGAGCAAGGCCGCCTCATCCTCGCTGAGCGCCGCCGCCTCGATGGAAAGCTCTCCCCGCTTCAGGCCCGTCTCCCCCGTGCCCGCAAAGAGGCCGTGGAGCGCAGTCACCTCCATCTCCGCCTCGACGATCGGCCGCCCAGGGTCGTATACCAGGTATTCATGATGGTAGAGGATCGGGTTTCCCCCTTTTATGATGAGGCGGCGTATCAGGATCACGCGCTCGCCGGAGGCGATGTCGAGCCTCGCGGCTACCGCAGCGTCGGCCTTTACGACGCTCACCTCCAGGAGCTTCACCTTATTCGTGGCGTTCTTGTCGAAGATGGACCGCAGCTCGTCCATGCTGAACGCGACCGTGCTCAGCTCGACGGGCTTTACGAACGTGCCCCGGCCCTGGGTGGTGCTGACGAGGCCTTCGGCCACCAGGATGTTGACCGCCCTTCGCACGGTCATCGGGCTCAGGCGGTAGCGCCCGCATAATTGCGACTCCGAGGGCAGCCGCTCTCCGGGCAAGACCTGCCCGGAAGCTATCTGGCCTCGGATTATATTGACGAGCTGCACGTACGCCGGCTCGAAGGAAAGCCGGTCTATGCGAGGTGTTTGGGCTTGCTTCATTGAAGAAACCTCTCGGCGATTATCTTACCGAAATCGTCCGTATTTAGTCAATAGCGACAATTCCTTTGACGGCCAACGAAAAACACAAATTAACCGGTTATATATAGAACTTCCCTTTTATCTTGACAAAAGCGGCGTTTTTTTTCTATAAAATAGTCAGCACACGCGCACCTGGTGTTTGTGAGGAAGTCCGGCGGGCCCTCCCGGAGGAATCACCGGAAGGTCCCCGGAAAGAAGCTTTGATGGTATCGGACGTACCGGCCGGCTAAAATTCCGGGAGGCAAGATGGATAGGCTGCTCGATTCCTTTCTCAGAGGTGCCAAGCTCCTGCTCAATGCGATAGGCGGGGCGACGCTCAGCTTCATGATGTTTCTTACAGTCGCGGACGTGAGCCTTCGGGCAGCCGGACACCCGATCATCGGCACATTCGAGATCGTGGCCCTGTCCCTCGCCCTCGTGATCGGTTTTTGCTTCCCCTGCGTCTCCCTCGACAACGCCAACGTGTACATGGAGTTCCTTATGGAGCGGCTCGGCCCCAGGGGGAAGGCCGTAATGTACACCTTCACGCGCATCCTCGGCATAATACTCTTCGCCCTCATCGCGTACAACCTGTTCGGCGTCGGCAAGGAGTTCCACAAGTCGCGCGAAGTGACGGCCACCTTGCGGATACCCTTTTATCCGGTCGCCTACGGGGTGGGTGTCTGCTGCATTGTCGAGTGCCTCGTTTTCGTTTCTCAGATATTAAAGACCTGGAAGGAGGACCGCCATGAGTGAAGTGACAATCGGCATAGTCGCCCTCGTGGTCCTTCTGATGCTTTTCGCTACCGGCTTCGAGCTCGGCTTTGCCATGGCCCTGGTGGGTTTTGCCGGTTTTGCGTATGTTAACGGCCTGCAAGCAGCGATGAACCTCCTCGGCAGGGACGTCTACGACGTTATCACGAGCTACGGGTACACGGTTTTCCCGCTCTTCATCCTCATGGGGCAGATAGGCCTGCACGCGGGTATAGCGGTGCGCATGTACAATGCTGCCCATAAGTTCGTGGGCCACATCCCCGGCGGCCTCGCCATGGCCACGGTTATCGGCGCAACGGGCTTCAAGGCGATTTGCGGCTCTTCGGCCGCGACGTCCGCCACGTTCGCCAGCGTGGCGATACCCGAGATGGACCGCTACCATTACGACAGGCGGCTCTCAACCGGTATCGTGGCCACGGTCGGCACCCTCGGGGTGCTCATCCCGCCCTCCGTCACGCTCATCATATTCGGCATCATCACCGAGCAGTCCATCGGGCAGCTTTTTCTCGCGGGCATCATCCCCGGGCTCGTCATCGCCTTTTTCTTCCTTCTCATAATTTACGGATGGGCGCGCATGAGCCCTTCAATCGCGCCCAGGTCCGAGCGGTCCACCTGGAAGGAGCGGTTCGCCTCCCTGCCGGAGCTTACGTGGATCGCCGTCGTCTTCATCCTGGTGGTCGGCGGCATAATGCAGGGTTATTTCACGCCGACTGAGGCTGGGGCGGTAGGCACGTTCGCCGTCTTCCTGCTCTCGGTCATAAAACGGGAGATAACCTTCAAGACATACGTGCGGGCGCTCACCGAGTCGCTGCGGACGGCGGGCATGGTGCTTATTTTGATCGCGGGCTCCGCGATCCTCGGCCACTTCATCGCGATAACGAACATCCCGCAGCACATAGCCGACTGGCTCGTCGCGCTGCCGGTCAACCGCTATATAGTCCTTATCCTCATCTGCTTTATGTACGAGATAGGCGGGTCCTTCATCGACGACCTTGCCTTCATGATACTGGCGACGCCCATCTTCTACCCGGCCGTCCTGAAGCTCGGCTTCAACCCGATCTGGTTCGGCATGGTGCTCGGCGTCGTATTGATGATCGGCGTGGTCATCCCGCCGGTCGCAGTCTGCGTCTTCGTGGTGAAGAACATTACCAAAGAGCCGATGGGCAGGATATACCAGGGCGTTACGCCGTTTCTCATCTCGCTCGTCGTGGTATGGGGCCTTCTCTTTTTCTTCCCCCAACTGGCCCTCTGGCTCCCGTCGATGTTCTACAAGTAAGGCTATCCGGCCGGGGACGCGCGCCGGCCTTGACGACGAATGTGTATCGCCCGATTGCGGGCAGAAAGATTTTCGAGAAAGCAAAGGGAGGTGCTGGATGAGAAAAGTGCTGCTGGTTTCGCTTTCGGTTGTCTTTATTCTTGTAAGCGCGATGAGCGCGGGCGCCGCTGACGTAATCAAGCTGAAGGCCGCCAACTATCTGCCGACGACCCACAAGATGTCGCTTTTGACCGACAGGTTCTGCCAGGAGATCAAGAAGCGGACGAACGGGCGCGTTGAGATCACCTATTATCCTGGAGGCACTGTCCTGTCGCCGGTGAAGATGTTCAACGGCATAACGACGGGCATCGCCGACATCGGCGTCTCCCACATCCAGTATACGCGCGGCCGCTTCCCCGTGACGGAGGTCTTCGACCTGCCCCTCGGCTTCCCGAGCGGATGGGTCGCGAGCCACACGTGCATGGATTTCTATGAGAAGTTCAAGCCGGCCGAGTGGGACAGCGTGCACCTGCTCTACATCAACACGACGGGCCCGCTCGTAATCGAAACGGTGAAGAAGCCCGTGAGGACGCTGGAGGAGCTTAAGGGCATGAAGATCCGGGGGGCCGGGCAGGCCACGGACATGCTGAAGCACCTCGGCGCCATACCGGTCCCGCTGGAGATGCCCGACGTATACGAGGCGCTGCGGAGGCAGGTCCTCGACGGCATCATGGTCGACCTCTCCACCCTGAAATACTGGAAGTTCGCAGAGGTCGTCAACAACGTAACATCCGTATCGCAGCTCGGCACGGGCATCACGTTTTACTGCGTGATGAACAAGGCCAAGTGGAACGCGCTTCCGCCCGACATACAGAAGATATTCACGGAGGTTTCCACAGAGGCGCTTGAGTGGCAGGCCCGCCTGTGGAACGAGATGGACATAGAGGGCAAGGACGTGTTCAAGGCGAAGGGCGGCCAGCTCATCACGCTTTCCGACACTGAGGCGGCGAAGTGGGTAAAGGCCGTACAGCCGGTCATAGGCGCATATAAGAAGCATATGACCGATGAGGGCTTCAAGGCATCCGACGTGGACACCTGGATTTCCTATATCAAGGAGCGGATAGGGTACTGGAAGAAAGAAGAGACGCAGCGGAAGGTGCCGAGCCCCTTCTGACCCGACAGGTTACGGCTAAAAGGGCTGCCTGCCCAGTGGGGCGGGCAGCCTTATACTACTAACACGTGAATGACAAAGATATCCGGAGGAGCAAGTGAACGATAAGCTGGTCAATTTGATGGCGGACCTCAAGGAAGAAGAGACAGTTGCCCTGGTCAAAGAGCTTATAGCCGGAGGGACGGACCCGATATCCGTTCTCGACGATGCGCGCAAGGCGATGGAGGTTATCGGGAAGCGCTTCGAGCAATCCGAGTATTTCATTCCCGACCTTATGATGGCGGGCGAGATTCTCAAAAGCATCTCTGACATCGTCAAGCCGCTTCTGAAACAGGAAACATCGGCGTCCACGGCGGGCAGGGTGCTCATCGGCACCGTGGCCGGCGACATCCACGACATCGGCAAGGACATCGTGACGTTCATGGTAGACGTGAGCGGCTACGAGGTCCTCGACCTCGGCATCGACGTCCCCGTGGAGGTATTCGTCGAGAAGGTGAGGGAGTTCAAGCCGCAGGTAGTGGGACTCTCCGGCTTTCTGACGCTCGCCTTCGACGCCATGAAGAAGACGGTGGAGGCCTTGGACGCCGCCGGGCTGCGCAAGGGCGTTAAGATCATGATAGGCGGAGGCCAGATGGACGACGAGGTGTGCAAGTACGTGCACGCTGACGCCTACGGAAAAGACGCGGTTGCCGCCGTCAACCTGTGCAGGCAATGGATAGGGGCGTGACATGACGACTACACCTGAAGAACTTTACGCTGAGCGCGAAAAAAGAGTACTCGACGCCATAGCCCTGAAAAAGCCCGACCGCGTGCCGGTGATGGCCCTGTTCAGCTTTTTCCCGGCCGCCTATTCCGGCATCACGGTGGAGGACGTCCTGTACGACCCGGAGAAGCTGGAGAAGGCTTACTGGCGCGTGATGACCGAGTTCGAGCCCGACATGGACCAGAACCCGTTCGCCCTGCGCTTCATCGGCCCCCACCTCGACACCCTCGACCACACGCAGCTTAAATGGCCGGGGCACGGCCTGGCGAGCGACGTTACCTACCAGTTCGTCGAAGGCGAATACATGACTGCCGACGAATACGACCATTTCCTCTTCGACCCTACCGATTTCATGCTGAGGAAATACTGGCCGCGCGCCTTCGCCGCGCTTAAAGGCTTTGAAAAGATCAACCCGCCCCGCAACATAGTGACATACGCGATGGGCATGGCCTTCGGCTTTGCCCCGTTCAGCACGCCGGAAGTGGCCTCTGCGCTCGATACGCTGAAAAAAGCGGGCGAGCAATCGGTCAGGGTCGCCACTTACGCGGCGGCATATACGAAGAAGTCGAAAGAGGCGGGCTTCCCCATGCAGTACGGGGGTTTCACCCAGGCGCCTTTCGATACGCTGGGCGACTACTTCAGGGGCACCAAGGGCCTCATGCTCGATATGTACCGCAGGCCGAAAAAAGTCATAGAGATGTGCGAGAAGCTTTTTTACATAATGCGCGACATGGCGATCGGGGCGGCGAAGGCGTCCGGCAACCCGAGGATCTTCATACCCATCCACAAAGGGCTCGACGGCTTCATGTCGCTCGAGCAGTACAAGACGTTCTTCTGGCCGACCCTGCGGGAGCTGATGGTGGCCCTCATAGATGCCGGCTGCATGCCGTGCCCGCTCTGGGAAGGCAACTGCACGAGCCGCCTTCCCTATATGAAAGACATACCTGCCGGCCGCGCCCTGTACGGGTTCGAGGCGACCGATATGTTCAAGGCGAAGGAGATACTGGGCGATACGGTCTGCATCAAGGGCAACGTGCCCCTCTCGCTGATGGTGACGGGCACGCCCGAGGACGTGAAGGCATACTGCAAGAAGCTCATCGACGTTTGCGGGCGGGACGGCGGGTACATCATGGACTCGGCGGCGAGCCTCGACAACGCAAAGGCCGAGAACATCAGGATGATGATCGATTTCACCAAAGAGTACGGTGTATATTAGCGTATGGCGCAAGAGGGGGTAGAAACTGCGGGAACGCCCCGGCCGGAAGCGGAAGCCGACCGGCCGGTCAGGGTGCGGATAAAAGACCTCGCTCTCCGTTTTGGCGGCGTGAGCGCCCTTGCGGACGTCTCCCTTGACATCAGGGACAACGAAATACTGGCGGTGATAGGACCCAACGGCGCCGGGAAGACTGCCCTGCTCAACTGCATAAGCGGGTTCTACAAGCCCCAGGAAGGCGAGATATATTACGACGGGCGGCAGGTGACGGGCATGCGCCCGGACAAGCTTGCCAAGCTAGGAATCGCCCGGACCTTTCAGAACATAGCCCTCTACACCGGCCTCAGCGCGGAAGACAACATAATGGCGGCCAGACACGTGCTCATGCGGCGCGGGTTGCTTGCGGGGGCCGTCTATTTCGGGTTGGCCCGGACCGAGGAGATCGCGCACCGCAGGGTCGTCGAAGAGATCATAGACTTCCTCGAAATAGCGCCGGTTAGAAAGAAGATAGTCGGCCTCCTGCCGTACGGCCTCCGCAAACGGGTCGAGCTTGGGCGGGCGCTCGCGCTGGAGCCCAGGCTGCTCCTTTTGGACGAGCCTATGGCGGGCATGAACCTTGAGGAAAAGGAAGACATGGCCCGTTTCATTATCGACGCATTCGAAGGCCAGGGAGCGACGTACCCCGATACCCCGGTGCTGAAGGACGGGATAAGGTCGATCATTCTGGTGGAGCACGATATGGGCGTGGTGATGGGCCTGGCGGACAGGATTACGGTCCTCGATTTCGGCAGGCAGATAGCGGAGGGGACCCCTGCGGAGATCTGCATGAACCAGGCGGTAATCAGCGCTTACCTCGGGAAGGGTATATAAGGCGGGCTGAGCAAATATGCTCGAAGTCAATAACATCGAAGTCGTTTACGTCCATGTCATCCAGGTGCTTCGCGGCGTCTCGCTGGAAGTGGGCGACGGCCGCATAGTCGCACTTCTCGGTGCGAACGGGGCGGGCAAGACCACAACGCTGAAGGCGATATCCGGGATGCTCAGGACGGAAGAAGGGGACGTCACGGAAGGCTCCATCGTCCTCGATGGCAAAAGGATCGACAGGTACGGCCCGGAGGACATCGCCAAGATGGGCGTGAGCCAGGCGATGGAGGGCAGGAGGGTCCTTGAACACCTGACAGTCGAGGAGAACCTGCTTGTCGGGGCCTACCTGCGCAAGGACCGGGCCGGCGTCAAAGCGGACCTGGAGATGGTCTTCGAGTATATGCCGAGGGTGAGGGACCTGCGCCGCCGCATAAGCGGCTACCTCTCCGGCGGGGAACAGCAGATGCTCGTCATAGGCAGGGCGATGATGGCCCGGCCCAGGCTGATGCTGCTTGATGAGCCGTCGCTAGGCCTTGCCCCTCTTATAGTCGAGGATATATACCGGATCATCGGAAGGATAAACGCCGAGCAGGGGATGTCGATACTCCTCGTCGAGCAGAATGCGCGGGCGGCCCTGGGCGTTGCACACTTCGGATACGTGATGGAGAACGGAAGGGTGGTCCTCAGCGGCGCGGCGGATAGCCTGCGGGACAACCAGACCGTGCAGGAGTGCTACCTGGGAATGTCGGCCGGAGAAGCGAGGAAGAATTACCGCGACGTGAAACGCTATCACCGAAGGAAGAGATGGCTCCAATAGGCCGGCAGGCCTTGTGCGGGCCATAGCGCAGAGGGAAAATGGAGGCGGCTGAAGCAAGGGGAGGCGGGCAGAAGGGCGACACGTGGCCCAGGATGCTGCTTGCAAATTACGAAAGGTACGGGGACGCCGTGAAAGCGATGCGCTTCAAGCGCTACGGCATCTGGCAGGCCTATACCTGGAAAGACTATTATCTTGATGTTAAATACCTGGCCCTCGGTCTTGCCGCGCTCGGTTTTAAACCCGGCGACGTCCTCCTCATTATAGGGAATAACGCGCCCCAATGGTTAGCCGCAGAGCTGGCGGCACAGGGGATGCGGGGTATTTCCGCAGGGATCGACCCGGAGGCGTCGCCGTCCGAAACGGCCCGTCTCGCAGGGTGCCTGGATGCGCGTTTTGCAGTGGTCGAGGACCAGGAGCAGGTCGATAAACTTCTGGAAGCCAGAGACAGGTTTCCACTTCTCGAAAAGATCGTCTATTGGCGTTACAAGGGACTGGCCCATTATAAAGACAGCCTCATTATGGGATTCAGGGAAGCGCTCAGCCTGGGAAAAGAGTACGAGTCCGGCCACCCCCGCCTCTTCGAGGAAAGCCTGGCGGCAGGTAAGGCTGACGATATATGCGCCATCGTCTATACATCGGGGACGACCGGGGCACCGAAGGCGGTCGCCCATTCTTACCGGACGATGGCGGCGGGTGCGGAAAGCTGGCTGCGCATCCACCCGTGGCGCGCGGACGACAGCCTTGTGCCGCGCCTTTCGGCGGCATCGATCATGGGCCAGTGGTCGCAGCTTGGCTGCCACCTGATTTCCGCGTGCACGCTCAACTTTGCGGAAGAGCGCGAGACTGAAGAGCGCGACGCCCGAGAGATTTCGCCGACTATAGCCGTCAACACCGCGCGCTTCTGGGAGGAGCAGGCGGCCGGGGTGCAGGCTCGCATTCTTGAGGTCGACGCCTTCACCCGCTGCATGTTTAATCTCCTTATGCCCGTAGCCTACAGGGCGGCCGACCTCGGCCTCCAGGAGACGAAAACGGGCCCGGCTTTCAAGGCCCTCTACGCGCTTTGCTACCTGGTGCTCTTCAGGCGCATCAAAGAGCGGCTGGGCCTCGGGAGCATAAGGCTTTGTTACAGCATGGGCGGCCTGCTCAGCCCTGAAGCCCGCCGGTTCTATCACGCCCTTGGGGTGCCTGTAAGGTGCCTCTATTACACGACGGAAGGCGGGCTGCTCCCGGCCGTCGGCGACCCTTTTGCGCCGGGCGTAGCCGCGTCTGCCGGGCAGGAGGCGGAGGCAAGGATCGGCGACGGCGCCATCCTCTCACGCGCACCGGGCGTTTTCGCCGGTTATTACAAGGATGCGGAAAGGACTGCGTCGGCGGTGCGCGACGGTTGGTTTGACAGCGGGGACATCGGCGCGGCCGACCGGGAAGGCCGCCTGCTCTTTCTCGACAGGGCGGACAGCCTCACGGTGCTTGCCACGGGGGACCCGCTATTGCCGCAACTGGTCGAAAGCCGCCTCAGGTCGAGCCCTTACATCAGAGACGCATGGGTGTTTTCCGGACCTGAACGGACGCATGTCTGCGCTGTGATCGTCGTCAACTATAACAGCGTCAGCAGATGGGCCGGACAGAAGAAGGTCGCCCATTCGAGCATGGAGGAGCTGTCGCAGCGTCCGGAGGTTTACGGACTTGTGCGCGCCGAGATAGAAAGGGTGAACTGCGGCATGGCGGCATGCTGCCATATCCGGAAGTTCGTCAACCTGCACAGGGAATTCGATCCCGGCCAGGGAGAGCTGACCAGGAACGGGAACCTGCACAGGGGTCTTCTTTCCGAGCGATACCGGGAGATCGTGACGGACATATGCGCGGGCGCAGGCGAAACGGCCGTTGAAGTACCGATCAGACGCCAGGACGGCCGCGTGGAAACGAGGCGGCTTTCGCTGGCAATATCACCCGTAGAAGGAGCATCCGGATGATCTTTCTTATCCAGCTCGTCGTGACCGGCTTTTCCCTGGGCATGGTCTACGCGCTCGTAGCTATCGGGTTTGTCATCATCCTCAAATGCTCCAGGGCCTTCAACATAGCGCAGGGACATTTCGTCCTGCTCGGAGGATACCTCGGCTACACCTTCCTCGTGACGTTTCACCTGCCGATATGGGCCGCACTGCTGCTTGCAATCATTGCCGCCTCCATGCTGGGGCTGCTCATAGAGCGCCTGGCGCTGCGCCCCCTGGTCGGGCAGCCGGAGCTTGCGCTGATAATGATGACTATCGCCCTGTCCACGGTGCTCGAAGGCCTCATCACGCTTGTCTGGGGCGGCGAATACAAGACCTACCACGGGCTGCTTCCAACGCTGACGCTCAAGGTCGGCCAGATATCGGTGCCTTCCGAATCGCTCATCGGCCTGTTGGTCTCCGCCGTCGTCGTAATAGCACTCCTTTCGCTCTTTCGCTATACCAAGATAGGGCTGGCCATGCGGGCGACCGCGGAGGACCTTGCCGTCGTGCGCAGCCTGGGCATCAGGGCTACAACGGTCTACGCAGTCTCCTGGGTCATCGCCTCCGTGGTCGGCGTAGTCGGCGGCATCCTGCTCGGCGGCGTCTCCGGCGTGATGATACCCCTTGCGGAGATCGGTCTCAAGGCATTCGCCGTCGTATTGCTCGGCGGCGCCGATTCAATAATGGGCGCGATAGTCGCCGGCATCATACTCGGCATACTGGAGAACGTGGCCGCCGGCTACCTGGACCCGCTCCTGCCCGGCGGCGGGCTTGCCCAGATATTCCCGTTCGTCGTAATGATAATCGTGCTCGTTTTCAGGCCTTACGGCCTGTTCGGATTGCGCAGGATAGAGAGGATTTAGGCATGGGCGGCTTTCACGAGAATTACGGGCAGGATATGGCGCTCCTCCGGACGCGGCGCGATTGGGTGGCCCTTCTTGCGTTCCTGGCCTGCCTTTCGACTTGTCCCCTTTTCATGACGGACAGGGCGCTGACGATCATGACGATGATCGGCATTTCGATCATAAGCGTGCACGGGCTTAGCATTCTCACGGGTTACTGCGGCCAGATTTCGATAGGCCACGTCGGCTTCATGGCTGTTGGCGCCTACGTATCGGCCATCCTGACGGCAAAACTCGGCTGGCCGTTCTTTTGCGCGCTGCCCTGCGCCGCACTGGCGGCAGGCGCTGCGGGTCTCCTTTTCGGTTTGCCGTCCCTGAAAATCAGGGGCTTTTATCTTATAATGGCGACAATCGCTGCCCATTTTATCATCATCTGGTCGATCCTCCAGCTCAGAAGCATCACCGGAGGCCCTGACGGAATGCCCGTGCCCAAGCCGAGCATAGGGTCGTTCGTCTTCGACTCGAAGGCCAGCTACTACTACCTGGTCATGGGGATCGGCTGTCTGGCCACTTACGGCGCGGTGAATATCACCAGAACAAGGTCCGGCAGGGCTTTCGTCGCCATCCGTGACAACGATCTGGCGGCGGAGGTCATGGGCATCAATCTATGGGTGTACAAGCTCCAGGCATTCTTCGTCGGCTGCGTCTACGCCGGTGTCGCCGGGTCGCTCATGGTCCATTACTTCGGTTTTTCGAGCGTGGACCAGTTTCCGTTCATAGATTCGGTATGGTATCTCGGCATGCTCATCGTCGGCGGCATGGGAAGCACGGCGGGCGCGGTCCTCGGCGCCGTCTCCCTGAAGCTTCTCGACGAGCTTGTGACGGCTGCGGGCCCGGTCCTGTCTGCTACCGTAGCAGCCCAGGCAGCCGCCTCGCTGGCGCTCGTGATGAGGGGCCTCGTGATTATCCTCTTCCTCATTTTCGAGCCGAGGGGGCTGATACACCTGTGGAGAACGGTAGAAGCATATTACAGACTGTGGCCTTTCACGCGGGGAGAAACGGGGTAAACGTGAAAACGCGGAGAAACAAAGAAAAAGGGGGTGCGTTGTGAAAACGGGATTTGCATTGGCTGTATGCGTAACACTGCTTCTGGCCGGGCTGCTTGTAGGCGCGGCGGACGCGAAGACCGTCTACATCGGCGGTACGATGTCCCTGACCGGTCCATACGCGGAGGACTCCGCGGCAGTCCTGGCCGCCTTCCAGGACTACGTGAAATATGTCAATGAGACGAAGCGCGTGGCGCCATGGCGCAAGGAAACATGGCCGTCCGACGTGACGGTGGAGCTTTTGTGGAGGGACGACGAGCTGAAGCCCGCGAAGGCGCTTTCCATTTATGAAGAGCTGAAGGCCAAGGGCATCCTGGTCTACAGGATATCGGGCTCGCCCATCGCTCTTGCGCTCAAAGACAGACTGAAACAGGATCATTACGGAGCGACCAGCCAGGCTACCGGGACTTACCTGCTTACGCCCCCCGGGACTATCATGACGTATTATCCCATTTACACCGACGACCTGGCCGGCGTGGCCGATTGGTTCAAGGCAAACTGGAAGGAGTCCAGGAAACCGCGGGTCGCCTACCTTACGACCGATAACTCGATGGGCAAATCGATAGAGGTGCCCGAGATGGAGGCATACCTCAAGAAGATAGGGTATGAATTCATCGGCGCCCAGTACGTGCCTCTCGTTCCAACCTCCCCGCCGACCACGCAGCTCATGTGGCTCAAAGACAAGAAGGTGGACCTTGCCCTCGGCGTCATGATAAACCCGGGATCGCAGCCGACGGTGAAAGAGATGGTGAGGCTAGGCATCGGCCCCCATCTTCAATCCAAAATGACGTTCGCCTGCGCCACGCCGAGCCATCTGCCCGTCTTTGCCGCAGCAATGGGTGAGCTGGGTGACGGCTTCGTGCTCGGCGGCGGCTACCCGCCCTGGGAAGAGAACGTGCCGGGCGTTAAGTTCATGACCGAGATACAGAAGAAGTACCATCCGGACAAGTGGTTCTCCCACAGCCTTTACATGGGGGGCATGGTCGAGGCGATGACCCAGCTTGAGGCGATAAGGCTTGCCATGCAGCAGGCGCCCCTGGAGAAGCTGAAACCGAACGATGTGCTGCAAAACGGTTTTTACAAGATCAAAAATCTCGACATGGGCGGCATCACGGGCACGCCGCTTACTTACGGCCCTACCCGGATCGAGGGCGTTGATTCCGTTCGTATCGACCAGGTGGTGAAGGGCAAGGTAGTGAAGCAGGGAGCCTATCCTTGCAGGCATATATATAAACATTAGGCCTTCCCGAAGGTATTGCGGCCGACCGGATCCCGGCAGGGCGAGGGCCGCCGGTTGCCGCAGCCCCGAGTCCGGGCGGGCGAAGAAAGAGGAGAATATGGAAACACGCGTGCGAAGCCGTGGAGGAGTTGAAGTCGTTATCGGCAGCGGCCTGCCGACAGCGGTGATAGGGGAGCGCATAAACCCATTCGGCAAGGGGCCGGTCAAGGAAGCGATGATTTCCGGCGACATGGCGCCTATCCGCAAAGTGGCGGCCGACCAGGTAGAGGCGGGAGCCGATATACTGATTATCAGCGTGGCCGCCTTCGGCATCGACGAGGAGCTCATCCTCCCTATGGCGGCCGCTGCGGTGATGGAAGAAGTCGATGTCCCCCTGTGCATAGAGAGCAGGAACGCCGCAGCACTGGAAAAGACGCTCGCCCTGGGCTGCGGCAGGCCCCTTGTAAGCTCCGTCACTGCGGAGGAGAAGGTGCTTTCCGCCCTGCTGCCCGTTGCAAAGCGTTACGGCACCGCCCTGGTGGCGCTCGCGTCGGACGCGTCGGGCATACCGAAGACTGCGGAAGAAAGGCTCGATGTCGTCAGGCGGATCCTGGCTCAGGCAAAGGGCGCGGGCCTCGCCCCCGAAGACATCCTTGTCGATTGCGTAGCGGAGTCGAGCGCGGTCAACGATAAGGCCGTTGCCGTCACCCTCGAGACGATGCGCCGCGTCTACGACATCCTGGGCCTCAACCTCGTCCTCGGCGCGAGCAACGCCTCTTTCGGGCTGCCCGACAGGACGATCGTTAACGGCGCTTTCCTGGCCCTCGCCATCGGCTCGGGGCTGAATGCGGCGATAACGAACCCTGCCACGATGAAGCCCTACACAATGGCCGCCGACCTTCTCATGGGCCGCGATCCGCGCGCCAGGCGGTTCACGACGTACTACAGAAAGCGGCGGGCCGGGCAGTAGCCTTGGGCAAAGATGCGGTCAGGGCCGCCCTCGGTCACGAGGCAGTCGGCACGCTGCCGAGGGGCGAGCTTTTCATCTACCCCGATTTTCTGGACCGTTTTTTCAGCGCGGCCTCCGGCGGCCATATCGGCCGCCTTGCAGCAGCAGCCCGGTCCCTCGGGCTCTCGCTAGTCGGTGTAGACCTCGAAGGCGGGGCCTCTTCCCCTTTTCTCGATTCCGCCGAACGGCTCGAAGAATATTTCCTCGTCGGGTGCCTCAACGGTCCTTTCTCGCGTCTGGTCGGGAGGTACGGCTTCATGGAGGCGATGCTCAGCCTCCACAAGACGCCGGGCGTTCTGCGCGGCATATGCGGTAGCGTCTGCGAAGAGGCGGCCGCAGTTTCAGCCAGGGCGCGGAAAAGGGGCTTTTCGGCGATAGCCGTTTGCGACGATATCGCGGGGACGCAGGGGATGCTCTTTGCCCCGGCCCTGTTTACGCAAGACCTGCTGCCGTCCTACGCGACCATGGCGCGGGCGATCAGGGAAACCGGGATGGACGCGTTTTTTCATTCGGACGGAGATACGAGGAAAATAATATTGCCGCTTGCGCAGGCAGGGTACTCGTGCATGCACCCCGTCGATGCGCAGGCGGGGCTCGACGTTTACTCCTTGAGCGCGCAGTTCGGGAAAAGCGCCTGCTTCATGGGACACATCGACATAGCGGCATGGGACGATGAGATAATAGCTGCCGAGGTCGAGCGGGCAGAGAGAGACTTTACCCGCGGCGGTCTTATACTCGGGTCGAGCTGCGGTGTGTCGATGGCGACTGCCGCGCGTCTGTCCGCGTTGTATCCACGTCGTTGACAGCTTCGTTCTATTTGTGAGAACATATCGCATCCGAAAAAAGAAAGGAGAAGTTTAGATGGCTTTGTCACCCGAGTCGGAACAGGCCGTGCTGGAGAGGATCCACTCAATACCCATCACGGCGACAATGAAGATGAAAATTATCACGCTTTCGGACGGGCACGCCGAAGTGAGCGCCCCGAGAATCAGTTTGTACGACGGAGTGGCAGAATCCTTTCACGGAGGCTTGCTGATGACGTTGGCGGACAGCACGGCCTGTTATGCGATTTTCTCCAAAACAGGCGCGAAGGTCAACCTTACCACGACGGACATGAACATACGCTTCCTCGCACCGTGCCTCACCGGCGCAACGGCAAAGGCGACGATAATAAAGTTCGGACGCACCCTGATTCCCGTGGCGGTCGATCTGTTCGACGACGCAGGCGTGCGCGTAGCCGTGGCCCAGGTGACGTATTTCGTGTTCCGTTCCTGACAAAAGCGGCTGGTTCGCGGGGTGAAGGAAGAGGGGGATAGGACCGGGGAAGCCGTCAGGGGCTGCTCCCCGGTCAAAGTACGGGAATCCTGCATCACGCCTGAAAATCGACAGGCATCGTTCCATATCGTTGCCTTGATAATTGGTAGAATAGTCAGGATGCAACCTTCGCCAGCCGGAACCGCTTGTACGCGATTTCCTTCCTGGAAGGATAGATTTTGCTGACCGAGCCAATAGCAAGTGTTACAATCGGTAATGATTGCGGAAGCAACCGGTAGCTCTCGCTGATTTGCTTCTGAGGAGGACAGACAATGTCATCTACCCTCGTTCAAAACAAATGCGCAGACTGGATCGTTGAATCTTGGTTTCCCAAAAGGTTCGGAATGTCTTTCCAAGCGGCGACTGACGATGCAGGGTAGAGGGGTGTTTGAATTCGATGCTGTTAGCACCGACTTGAGAATCATTGCCAATATTTCTACAGCACCCGCCGTTACCCACCGGGGAGCCGTTGGCTCCGGAAAGAAGTCAAAACTGCGCGCGGACTGTCGACGTTTGACACTTTCATTCGGCTGAGACCAAGATCATGGTTCTCACCGAACCCTCTATGCACAAATTGGCGCTAAAAGAGCGGTCTGAGGGCAGGTTGCCGTTAGACATAGAATTCTGCCTCGTAGAACTGCCAGGTTATTTGAAACAGGAACTTCTTGCATCTCAGGAGAAAGCATCTTTGGAAGTCAGGGGCGGTGGGACTTGACACTACGTGTCAATAGACGTAGCAAGCAAACTTGCGATGACCACTTGACGTACGGACATATAACAAAAATGTTAATTGAAAATCAAACAATGTGGCAAATAGGCACTGGAGACAATACCCGTGATTACTCCAATATCTGTTCCGATTTTGGAATCGCTGTCGTTGGGCCGGGCTCGCCCGGAAACTCCAAGAGATTGTCCTGATTGGGACGACAATTATTGGGGCACATACTTAACAGAAATAAACATCGGAGATATTGTCTTTATTGCGGGAGGGGTCAATATATCATAAAAGCAGTCGGCGTTGTTACTAAAGATTATGAGTATTCTGAAAGCTTATCCGATGTTCATGGCTGGGACTTAAATCATTATGTCACTTTGAAATGGTTTTTGAAAAGCGACGGTTCTGACATAGTACTTCCTCATGCAATGATCGGATATAGCACTATGTCAAAAAGTGGACAAGAACTACAGCGAAGTAAGAGAGATAATAAATAACGAGAATTTGACCGAATTGAAGTGTAAACAAAGCCTATCGGAAACCGGTCCCCATCAGGTAGATGAACCGAAGATAAACGGCTTCTTAATCAATAAAGGCATTAGAATTAGCGATGCAATCAATATTGTTAGTACAGTGAATCGCATAATTATTTTTATCAAGTGGTACTTAGAAAATGATCCGAGGTTCTTGAATATGAGTTACGGACTTTTGTTGTTGTCCCGTTTCGGCTTTCACTTGGGTGGTCAGAGCAAAAAATAAAACTATAATATTATAAAATTGATGTGGCCTTGTTTGATAAGGCGTACAATTCTGAAAAACAACAGGAACCGAAAATAATAATTGAAACCAAGACATTTGATGATGGGCTTTACTTCGCTAGGATCAAATAAGCAACTACGGTAAAAAGTACCCTACTTGTAAACTTTATGCTACTACGAATGGATACCGCTACAATATTTTCAAAAGAGTTAAGAATGATTTTATACGATATGCCTACTTTAACCTATTGGATATGAGAGAGTTTGATTATCTCGACAATAAGCTAAAAGGGATGCTTGAGGGTATGTATGAAATCTCAAATTTCAGATAACTGTGCCGGTCGGCGCATGTATCTTCCACCCCACTTACCTTTGTACCCTATACACCAGGGGCGGCACGGGACTATACGCTCCACAGCACAACCTGCCGCCCGCCTGTCTCAGTCACCTCGCGCGTGACCCTGTTCTCGCGTTGCAGTAGATCAGGTGCGCTATCGTCTCGCCCATGGCGAACCATTTTTGGGGAAGCGGAAAGACGTCGAAGGAATCGCACTCTATATCCCACGTGACCTCCGACGCTACGCGGTAGGCGGTCTTTGGGCCCTTCTGCAAGCGTGGCCAGCATCTCGTCCGCCCTTGCCGCGTGGTGTTTTTTTAGCTCCCGATCCTCCCCCGCATGTCGCGGAAGACCCGCCTGTGGCCGGGCAGGACCACCTCCACGTCGAGGGACGAGACCTTCTCCAGGCTCTTCAGGTATTCGGCAACCGGGTCCCAATCGGGGAACCACCCCTGGACGTTCGGCGTGATGTCCGACAGGATATGGTCGCCGGAAAAGAGCACCTTTTTTTGCGCGTCGTAAAGGCAGGTGTGGCCGAAGCTATGGCCGGGGGTCTCTATGCAGCGCAGGGTGCGGTCGCCTGCCTCTATTATCATGCCGTCGGGAGTCGGAGTGAAGGGGAGCGGCAGCCTGGGCCCGTAGAGCAGGCCGGGGTGGCGGCCTATGGCCTTTTCTACGAGCTTTTCCGGAAACCGTTCAGGCGCGCCGCTTCGTCGAAGCGTTCTTCGAACCAGCGGTCCGAGACGATCGCTCGCTGTCCGGGCGGTTCAGGTAGATGGTCGAGCCGTTTGCCGCCAGCTCGGAGACGAGGCCCAGGTGGTCGGCGTGGAAATGGGTGATGAAAAAATCCGTGCCTGCGCCTGTCACGCCGAGCGCCCTCATGCCCTCGGTCAATACGGCAAGGCACTCGGGTCGCCGCATGCCCGTATCGATAACGAGGTTGCGTGGGCGTCCCTTGATGATGTACGAGTTGACGGCCTTTAGCGGGCTGCCCGGAAGGGGCACCTCCAGCCTGTAGATGCCTCCCGCCACTTCCTGCGGCCCGCCCGTGCCGACTTTGCGCTGCGCCCGGCCCTCAGCCATGATCTCTCCCTTCACGTTTCCCTATGAGCCTAAAGCGCCGCCTTCTTTCCGTATCGGTTGTGGTGTATCTTCCCGTAATCGAGCCCTTCCGCAGGTCTCGGCTGCTTTGCCTCCGCCGGGTATCCCACGGCGACGACGGCCTCAACCCTGAGGTTGCCGGGGATGCCCAGGAGCTTCTGTATATACTCCTCGGCAGTCTCCGCCCCGGAACTCCGCCGGTTCCTGATCTGGCACCAGCAGCTTCCGAGACCCAGGGAATGGGCGGTGAGATGCGCGACGATGGAGGCGATCGAGCAGTCCTCCACCCAGACGTCCGACACCGATTCGTCGCCGCAGACGACGATGGCGAGGGACGCCCCCTTGATAAACTCGGCCCCGTGCTCTTTCGCCTTCGACAGGTGGGCGAGTATGTCCGGGTCATCAACGAAAACGAACGTCCACGGGTTCTTACCCATAGAAGAAGGGGAGCGTAAAAGCGCCTCTTTCAAGGTCTTGAGCGATTCAGCGTCGATC
This sequence comes from uncultured delta proteobacterium, assembly GCA_963818095.1. Taxonomy (GTDB): domain Bacteria; phylum Desulfobacterota; class Syntrophorhabdia; order Syntrophorhabdales; family WCHB1-27; genus CAWEPK01. The sequence continues at coordinate 110,633 of CAWFRA010000028.1, read as the reverse complement.
GGTTTCTTCTCGTATGCCCTGATGCTCCGTCTCGCCCGCATTATCTCTATCATTTTCCGCCTCCGGATTCTTGCGATAGTGCCGGTGCAAATTGTCCTGTATACGTACAATAGATAACACAGACGCCCGCCGGGCGCAACGCGCGGGGCCCTGGCCGCCTTTACATGCAACCGGCCCTGCGATATTATTTACAAAAGGGCAGGGGCGTTCGCATACGAATGAAATGAGGTAGGGACATGGAGAAAGTCAGGCTCGGCAAGACGGGATTGGTCGTAACGAGGATGGGCTGGGGCGGCATACCGATCCAGCGGGTCAGCGTGGAGGAGGCGGTCCCCGTCATCAGGGACGTCGTCGGGATGGGCATAGACCTACTCGATACGGCCCGTGCTTACTCCGACAGCGAGCACAAGATCGGCCTTGCCCTACAGGGGCTCGACAGGCGCGTCGTCATATCTACGAAGTCACAGGTGAAAACAGCGGCCATCTACAATGAGGTGCATGAGAGCCTCAAGCAGCTTAAGGTGAAGAAGATCGATATCTATCACCTCCACATGATCCCCAACATGGAGGAGTATGAAAAGGCGATGGCGCCGGGCAGCGGGTTCGATGCCCTTCAGAGGGCCAAAGACGAGGGGCTGATCGACCACATAGGGCTGACGAGCCACAGTCTCGACGTGCTCCTGCGCGCTGCGGAGGAGGCGCGGGTTTCGGTCATCATGGCCTGCTACGGCTTCCTGGAGCCGCAGGCGGCGGAGAAGGTTTTCCCTGCGGCGTTTGCGCACGACATAGGCGTCCTTGCCATGAAGCCTTTTTCGGGCGGCGTCATCGAGGACGCGGGGCCTGCCCTCAGGTACGTCTTTGCAACGGAGGGCATAGTGCCGATACCGGGGACGGAAACCATCGAGAAGGCGCGCGAGAACTGGCGCATCTTCACTGAAGGGGGCCGCCTCACCGAAGAAGATATGAAGCGGATAGAGGCGCTGCGGAAGGAGCACCAGTACCAGTTTTGCAGAAGGTGCGATTACTGCCAGCCGTGCACGGAAGGCATATCGATACAATTCATCATGGGCCTGAAATCGACGTTCAAGAGGTTCGGCTCGAAAGTGCTGGAGCTCGGCTGGATGACGGAAGGCATCGAGAAAGCGCGCAACTGCTCTGAATGCGGCGAATGCCTTGCGCGCTGCCCCTACGGCCTCGCCTATCCCCGACCTCATCAAGGAAAATCTCTCGCTATATGACAGCTTCAGAAAGGGATGACCTTGCTTATCACGTACCTTGCGCTCTTCTATGAACTGTATCAGCCACCCGAGCAGCCCGGAGATCACATATACGCCCATTGCGAGAAATATCACCCATAGCTTGAACAAGACCAGCAGCGCCACCATCAGCACCACGAGCAGGGTGAGCTTGACCCCTTGCAGGTTCTTCAGCAAAGCAGCCTGCGGCTTCGAATAACCCACCGTAGAAACCATCAGCAACCCCACGACGCAGAAAAGCGCAGCGAAAAGCGGCTGCGGAATATTCCCCGCCGGAAAGCAGAGTATCCCGAGCGCCACGAGCATCCCGGCGGCAGGGCAGGGGAGCCCCTGAAAGGCGTGACGGGAGGAGCGGACGTTGAACCGCGCAAGCCTGTATGCCGCGCACACCGGGAATACCGCAGCCATCAGGATGCCCAGGTTCACGGATTGGCCGGCAACATCAAGCGTTGCCGCCGCGAGGTAGGCCTTATAGCCCAGGTAGCCGGGTGCGACCCCGAAGGCCACGCAGTCGGCGAGCGAATCGAGCTCTTTCCCGAGCGGGCCGTCGACGTGCAGGCGGCGGGCGACCTGACCGTCAAGCCCGTCCAGGAGCGCTGCAAGCAGGATCAGCACGGCAGCCACGCGCAGCCCCTCGGCAGATCCCCCGCTTGCAAATATGACGGATACGAATCCGCAGGTCAGATTGCCAAGGGTGAGTACGTTCGGTATCCAGATCGGCCTCATAAAGTTATTCTTAATATACACCTGATTGCCCCGCCGCGCCTATCCTAATCGCATGGGTTTGGCAGTCGGGGTGGCCTGCACCGCCTCGCGGAAGCGGTTCTTCGCGCTCCCATGCGCGCGTTGACACGGCCGCCCGCATAAAAACAGCCCGGACGGTCGGTTTTCGCGCTTTTTTTATTGACGGCAGAAGCGCGGTTCTGCTAAGCTCACTTACCACTATGAGTAGGACTATACTTGCGTCCCTGGCGTTCGTCTTAATTTTGCTTTTTTCCTGCCCCTGGTCATTCTGCGCAAACGCGCCTGCGGGAATGGCCGCAAATACAGGCAGCGCGGCCGTATCCGACATGAAATCGGAGGCCGGCGAAGCAAACGAAGCCGAAGGAGTTTTTCCCGACAACCTGCTTATCGGCATTCCGGACGCACCGGACGCGGCAGGGTTGAGCGGCCGGGAGGCCTCCCCGGAGTCACAGGCGGCCGGCCTCACCGACGAAGAGAAGAAAATCGTCGAAACGGTGCGGAAGAACCTCGAAGCGTCGAACCTGTCGGGCGGCTTCGACATGCCCCTTGTACTCAACGATGCCGTAAATCTCTACATAAAATATTTCTCCGAGAAGAAGCGCAAGGTCTTCGCCCGGTGGCTCGTGCGCGCCCAGAGGTATGCGCCGACGATCAGGTCGATCCTCAAAGCGCACAACATGCCCGAGGACCTCGTCTATCTTTCCATGATCGAAAGCGGCTTCAACATGAGGGCCTATTCCCCCGCAAAGGCGAAAGGCCCCTGGCAGTTCATCCACGAGACGGGCGAGCGGTACGGGCTGCACGTCGGCTTCTGGGTGGACGAGCGGTGCGACCTGGAGAAGTCTACAGTGGCGGCCGCGCGCTACCTGAAAGAGCTTTTCGACAGGTTCGGCTGCTGGTACCTGGCCGCTGCGGGCTACAATGCAGGGGAGCACAGGATCGAAAAGGCCATCGCAAAGAACGACACGCGGGATTTCTGGAAGCTCCGCCGGTTTAAGAAGCTGCCGCGCGAAACTCAGGAATACGTACCCCAGTTGATCGCCGCCGCGCTTATCGCGAAAGACCCTGAAAAATATGGCTTTGAAGGGAAGCCGCCGGCGTCCGTCGATACGCTGACAAAGGTAGAAGTGCCGGGCGGCCTGCCCCTGCCGAGGATCGCGCGCGCCCTGGCGATAGACCCGGCCGAATTGTCCGTGCTGAACCCGGAGCTTACACGGGGCGTGACCCCGCCGGGCAAGTCGTACAGGATAACCCTGCCGGGCGTCTCCGACAAGGAAGCGGTCAAAAAGAAGATAAATGAGGAGTTCGAGGGCGGCGGGCAGCTTGTGGGCGTAGTCAAGCACTCCATAAAAAAGAAGGAATCGCTTGCCGGCATCCTGAAGCAGTACAACGTCTCCCACTCCGACTTTGCCCTCGTCAACGAGGCGACAGGCGGCAAGCGCGGGGTAAACAAGGTCGTCTTTATCCCCAGGTTCGCCGGTGTGAAGGGGGCGGCCGCAACTGCGGGCGATCACCACGGACAGGCCGTCATGCAGGATGCAGTCTTGGATGACGAGGTCGTGACCCTCGCCCACGCGAAAATAAAGAAAAGCCGCGGTCCGGCCGCTGCCAAGGCGAGCCTGACACGGCACGTCGCGCATAAGGCGGACCGGGCCGACCACCCGAAGGCGGCAAAGAAGAGCCACCGTACGAAGACGAAGAGACTGGCCTCCCGCAGATAAATCCGCTTTCAGGTCCCTACCCGTTATCCAAACCTTTGCTTTTCTATCGGTGATGTTCCTGTTGCGTCCTGCCGGAAGGGCGCCGGCATTTACCACATAAATCCCGGCTTGGTCCGGATGGGCGCCTTGGTGCAGTCGCCGACCGATTCCTCGGTGCACTTTTCCCCGTCGGTCCAACGTGCGTCCGACAGGCTCACGCCCGAGAGGTCTACGTCCGAAAGGTCGGCTCCGGTCAGGTTGGCGCGGGCAAAGCTCCCGCCCGACAGCGTCGAGTGGGACAGGTCTGCGTTAGCCAGATCTGCGCCGGTGAATTTGACGTCCGTGAGGTCTGCGCGGGAAAGCCGGGCATACGTGAGGTTGGACCCTGACAGGTCCGCCCCGGACAGGTTGGCGTTTGTGAGGACGGTCTTTATCAGGACTGCGTTCCTTATGTTGGCTTTTGTCAGGTTGGCCGCCGGTAAGTCCGCCCCGGAAAGCCTTGCGCCGGGCAGCCGCGCGCCGGGCAGCTTCGCCTCCACAAGCTTCGCCTCTTTCAGGTCGCAAAAGGCGCATGACTGGGTAGATTTGAGCTTCTCTACGTCCGCCTCCTTGAACGCCCGGACAGGGGCACTGACCGCGAGCACCAGGACCGCCGCGACAAGGGTACATTTTATGGTCTTTATCGGCATCGTCATTATCTATCATATCATTGGCTGCGGCGGCAAGGATTTTCACAAAAAGCCCGATCCGGCCCTCTCCCGGGAGCTTGACAATCGCCCATGATTTGCCGATAATAGGCCTGAAAATGAAAATATATATCAGGACCACCGTACACATGCCGGAGGTGCCCGGCGAGATAGAGATGGAAGCCGGTCTCCTGCAAGACCTGCTCGTGACGCTCTTTACGGGGACGCCGGTCGGGCGCGAGATGATCGACCCGCGAACCGGGGATCTGCGGCTGGAGGGGGTCTTCGACGTGGCAGTCAACGAAGTGCCTTACAATAGCCTGCCCGACGGCCTGGCTACCCCCCTCCATGACGGCGACGCCGTCCGGCTCTCCCTTATCCTTCTGGGCGGGGGATAGCGGTTCCAAAATAATTTGTCCTGTCCGTTATTCCACAGCCCTTTTTGCCGCCATTTCCGCCTAAAGCCGGGGTCTGCCGGCTTGCCGGCCATTATAGGCGCCGGGAGCTGCCTGAAAAAACTTCTGCCCAGCTATTGACAAAAAAGCGGTGCACCCATTATATTAAATTTAGCAATCATTCTTGCAGATTGCTATTTTCAAATCCAAGAAAGGAGTGTGATACGATGAAGGTCAAACCATTACAGGACAGACTGGTCATCAAGAGGATCGAGGAAGAGGAGAAAACAAAGGGCGGCATTATCATCCCTGACGCTGCCAAAGAGAAGCCCCAGGAAGGGCGCGTGATCGCAGTGGGCGACGGTAAGGTGCTCGAAAGCGGTAAGAGGTCGCCTTTGTCCGTTAAGGTCGGCGACAAGATTCTCTTCGGCAAATATTCGGGAACCGAGATCAAGATCGACGGCGAGGAACATCTCATACTGAGGGAAGACGACATTCTTGCCGTAATCGAAGATAATAATATAAGGAGGAGTTATAATGGCTAAAGAGATTCTATACGATCAGAAGGCAAGGGAGGCGCTCCTGAAGGGCGTTAATACGCTTGCCGACGCGGTTAAGGTCACGCTCGGCCCGAAAGGGCGCAATGTAATCCTGGAGAAGACTTTCGGTTCGCCTACCGTTACGAAAGACGGCGTCACCGTTGCAAAAGAAGTTGAGCTCGAGGACAAGTTCGAGAACATGGGCGCGCAGATGGTGAAAGAAGTCGCCAGCAAGACCTCCGACGTGGCAGGCGACGGCACGACTACCGCCACGGTGCTTGCCCAGGCGATATACAAGGAAGGCGCAAAGCTGGTGGCTGCCGGCCACAACCCCATGGAGCTGAAGCGGGGCATCGACAAGGCAGTCGAGACCGTCATCGAAGAGCTTAAGAAGCTCTCCAAGCCGACGAAAGACCAGAAAGAGATCGCCCAGGTGGGCACCATCTCCGCAAACAACGACGAGACCATCGGCAATATCATCGCCGAGGCCATGAGCAAGGTCGGCAAAGAAGGCGTAATCACGGTCGAAGAAGCCAAGAGCATGGAGACGACCCTGGACATCGTCGAAGGCATGCAGTTCGACAAGGGCTACATCTCCCCGTACTTCGTCACGAACCCTGACAAGATGGAAGCCGTCCTCGACGAGCCCGTCATCCTCATCAACGAGAAGAAGATCAGCAGCATGAAAGACCTTCTGCCCATCCTGGAGCAGGTAGCGAAGATGGGCAAGGACGCTCCTTATTATCTCCGAGGACGTGGAGGGCGAAGCCCTGGCGACCCTCGTGGTCAACAAGCTGAGGGGCACGCTGAAGGTTGCGGCGGTCAAGGCGCCGGGCTTCGGCGACAGAAGAAAGGCCATGCTCGAAGACATCGCCATCCTTACGGGCGGCCAGGTGGTATCGGAAGAGCTGGGCATAAAGCTGGAGAGCATCAGCATCAAAGACCTGGGCAGCGCCAAGCGGATCGTGATCGATAAGGACAACACGACGATCGTTGACGGCGCGGGCGACAAGAAAGACATCGAGGCCCGGGTTAAGCAGATCAGGACCCAGATCGAAGAGACGACCTCCGATTACGACAGGGAGAAGCTCCAGGAAAGGCTCGCGAAGCTGGTCGGCGGCGTTGCCGTAATCAACGTCGGCGCAGCGACGGAGACGGAGATGAAGGAGAAGAAGGCCCGCGTGGAAGATGCGCTGAACGCCACGAAGGCAGCAGTGGAAGAGGGCGTTATCCCGGGCGGCGGCGTAGGCTTCATCCGTGTCATCGCCAAGCTGGAGCGTTGAACCTGGAAGGCGAGCGGGATTCGGCGTGAAGATCGTGAAGAAGGCCCTGGAAGAGCCGATCAGATGGATCGCGCAGAACGCCGGCCACGACGGCTCGATCATCGTCGAGAAGGTCAAGAACGGGAAGGGCAACTTCGGGTTTGACGCCTCCAAGGAAGAGTACGTAAACGACATGATGGCGGCAGGCATTATCGACCCGACGAAGGTCGCCCGCACGGCGCTCCAGAACGCCGCATCGGTTGCAGCGCTCCTGCTCACCACGGAAGCGATGATCGCCGAGAAGCCGAAGGAGAAGGGTTCTTTCCCTCCGATGCCTCCGGGCGGCGGAATGGAAGGCATGTACTAACAGGCTAACGAACAAAAAGTACCGGAGGGGGCCTCTTTCAGGCCCCCTCTTTTTTTGAAGCGAGCGTATGCGCCGCGCCGAGGGGCGGCCGACCCCGAATAATTCAAACTAAGAAAAAATTATAAACCTGCAAAAGGTATTTCAAGAAATAATCTTGACAAGCGTTCGGTACTATGGGATATAACGTATCATAATGTTGTATACATGCATAAATAACGCATAAGGCGCCGCGGGAAGCCGCCGCCTTAGCAAAACCCGTAAACCGAAATACCGGCGGACGCTGTATCTACACCTTTGACTAATCGGAGGGAGGTCGTGATGAAATGCTTTAACGGTAATGGGTTTAAAGAGACAAAGAGGGCGATTGCCCTGCTTATGGCTGCCTTATGGCTCTACGGCCTCCTTGCAGGCCCTGCCCTGGCCGGCCCCACGGGCGGCGTAGTCACAAGCGGCTCAGCCTCCATAGTCCAGTCCGGCAACACGACCAATATAAACCAGTCCACCAACAAGGCCTCCATAAACTGGCAGACGCTTCAGCATCAAGCCCGCAGAGACGGTCAACTTCAACCAGCCGAGCATCTACGCCATTACCCTGAACAGGGTGGTAGGCAATGAAAGCAGCCTCATCCAGGGTGCATTAAATGCCACGGGCAGGGTCTTCCTTATCAACTCCAACGGCGTGCTCTTCACCAAAGGGTCGAGCGTTAATACCTCCGGCTTCCTAGCCAGTACCCTTAACCTGACGGATGCGAACTTCAACGCAGGCAACTACGTCTTCAACGCCAACGGCTCTTTAGGCTCCGTAGTAAACCAGGGGACTATAACAGCCAACAATGGCGGCTATGTAGCCCTCCTGGGTAATACGGTATCCAACCAGGGGGTAATATCCGCAACCAAGGGCACAGTCGCTTTAGCCTCAGGCGACCAGATAACCCTCAACTTCAACGGCAACTCCCTTGTGAACGTCACTATCGACCAAGGAACACTTAATGCCCTGGTGGAGAACAAGCAGGCCATCTATGCAGACGGCGGCACGGTCATCCTTACCGCCAAAGCGGCAGACGACCTTCTTTCCGCCCAGGTGAACAACTCCGGTATCATCCAGGCCCGGACCATAGACGACCTGAAAGGCAATATACAGCTTCTCGCCCAGGGAGGCACGGTCAACGTAGCAGGCACGCTCGATGCCTCGGCCCCTAACGGAGGGGATGGGGGGCTGATAGAGACGTCGGGGAACAGCGTGAAGATTGCCGACACGGCCGTGATTACTACCAAGTCCGCTTATGGGAATAACGGCTCATGGATCATAGACCCTGACGGGTTCACCATCGGGACTAGATGGCGACATGACCGGCACCGCCCTGTCAAATGCCCTTAACACCGGCAACGTGACCATCGCCTCTACCTCCGGCAGCGGCACGGACGGCAACATCAACGTGAATGATGCGGTGAGCTGGTCGGCCAACACCCTGACCCTCAACGCGACCAATAACATCTACGTCAACAACGTGATGACGGCCTCCGGCACGGCGAGCTTCGCAGCCAACTACGGCTACGTCCTCAGCAACGGCGTCCCCACGACCACGCCGAGCGGCACGGGCAATGCGGATGGGACGCCCTATGGGCTGTATACGAGCGCAGAGCACCTCGCTCGGCTCGTTCGCCGGCCAGATCTGTTTCAGCGGGACCGGTACCGTGACGTTGAATGGCACAGCCTTACACAGTCATCAGCGACGTGAATGGGCTGGAAGCCGTCAACAATAACCTTGCTGGAAACTACGTGCTTGGGCGCCGACATTGGCTGGCCCTGGAGTTCAGCCATCGTGTCCAACTCCATCGGTAGCGCCGCCACTCCTTTTACCGGCAACTTCAACGGCTTCGGCCATGTGGTCCAATACCCGGAGTCGACCGCGACTGGACTTTTCGGCGCCATCGGCCACGGGCGCTACGGTCAGCAACCTAGGCATCGTCGATCCCGAGATCGACCCCCAGGCAGACGCCTCTACCGCGATCCCGGCAGTAGGGATGCTCGCGAACACAAACCAGGGCAGCATCATCAACAGTTTTGTCTCCAGCGAATATTGGGGCGCGATTCTCAATAACTCGAACATCACCTATGCGGGCGGCCTCGTCGGCGACAATTCCGGGCTGATCGCGCAGTCCTATGTTTATGGCGCTACCATCTACGCGACGCAATATCGCCGGCGGTCTGGTCGGCATCAACGAAGCGTCCGGCAAGATCATCGACAGCTCGGCACGGTCCGACGCCAATTGGACCGGGTATATCCAAATACGCCAACGCCTCTGGCATTACCTGGGTGGGCGGCCTGGCAGGGGTCAATAACGGGGTAATCGAGCGCTCCTATTCCGGCACCCAGTTTCAGCTTACGGACTCGACTTCCACGGTCGGTGCGTTTTGTCGGACAGAATACAGGCACCATCGACCAGTGCTATGCATATATCGTCCGCACCGAACCAGGCGCCCCACCTCGCGGGATTCGTTTACGACAACACCGCAACCGGCACGATCACGAACTCTTATACCACGGCCCTCTATACCACCGATCGATCGGTCGCAATGGAAGGCCGGGTTTGCCTACACCAATGAAGGCACGATCAGCAGCGCCTACGCCACTGAATATTCCGGCAACACCGCAAACGCCGCCAGGTATGGGTTCGTAGAGTCCAACACCGGCACGATCACGAATGCTTACTGGTACGCAGCGACAGCCTCCGGGGCAACGCCGGTGACCGACGGATCAGGCTCGACCGCGACCCAATTGACGACGCCACCGCAGCGGCCGCCCTTTCCAGCTATACGGGCTTCGACTCCGCATCTGGGGGCAGGGCCAGGCAGGCTTCCCCGTTCTTCGAAACATCATGGTTTACGTTTATACCAATGGCTCGGACATCCCGACTTACGGCACCGCCACCACATCGTCCAGCCTGAACCTGTTGCCCGTATGGGGCTTGCAGGGCGGAGGCGGGATAGGCGCGGTGGATAGCACGTTCACGGTAGTCACCGATAACGGCTACGTCGATGCCGGTGTCCAGGCCGCATCCAAACGTCCTCTCATCCAGCACCTACACTAACATTCAGGGCTTTATCACGGTGAACCCTGCGCCGCTGACCATTTCGGGCGTTGTCACGGACAAGGTCTACGACGGCACCACGGCGGCCACCCTGACCGGCACGCCGACCATCACCGGCTTCGTGGGCAGCCAAACCCTCAACATCACTTACACGTCCGCTGCCTTTACCGAGAAGGATGTCGGGACGGGCTAACCGTCAACCTTGCGTACACGGCCACCGACGGCACGAACAGCGGCAAGGTGAGCAACTACACGATACCCACCACCACGACGGCCAACATCACGCCCGAAGACCATCACCGCCAACATCACGGCGAGTAACAAGACCTACGACGGTACCACGACCGACACCGTTTCCTCCTACGCGCTCGTCGGCGTGGTCTCCGGCGACAGCCTTGGTTTAAACTATACGAGCGCCGCCTTCAGCGATGCGAACGCCGTGACGGGGAAGACCGTCACCGTGAGCGGGATATCCCTCTCCGGGAACTCGACCACGGTGGGCGACTACACCATCGCGAATACCGCCACCACCACGGCCACCATCAACCCCGTGGTCCTCAACCTTTACGGCGCCCTGTCCTCAGTCCCGGCAGCACAACCGTTTCCGCCTCGAACCTCAGCCCCACCAACCTCGTCATAGGCGATAAGGTCACTTTAGGCGGCTCGGCCACTATAGCCGGCACGACCTCGGGCATACAGCCGATCACGAGCGTAACCGGCCTGACGGTCAACAGCCCCAATTACACCGTGACCGGGGCAACGGGTGCGGTCGTCATAGGCTCCCAGAGCCTGGCCCTCGACCACGTGGCCAGCGGTACGGCCACAATCAGTACTTTGGGCAGTACCACAACTGTCAATCAGACGACCAGCTCTGCCGTCATCGACTGGTACCGCTTCAACATAGCCTCCAACGAGACGGTCAACTTCGTCCAGCCCTCTTCCACTTCCATCGCCCTCAACAGGGTGACGGGAACCGAGCAGAGCGTCATCAACGGTATCTTAACGGCGAACGGCAGGGTCTTCCTGATCAACTCAAACGGCATCCTCTTCGGGCCGGGCTCCAGCGTCAACACCGGCGCCTTTCTTGCGAGCACGCTCAACATAACCGACAGCAACTTCCTCGCCAACAATTACGTATTCACCGTTGCCTACGGCAGCGGCTCGATAGTGAGCCAGGGCGACATCGTAACCGCCAACGGAGGCTTCCTCGCGTTGATCAGCAACAAAGGGGTGAGTAATACCGGTAGCATGAGCGCGCCGGGAGGCAAAGCCCTGATGGTATCGGCCGATAACCTGACCCTTACCCTCGACTCCCCGGACAGCGGCCTGAGCAGCTATGCCATCAGCGGACTTGATGGCGCCACAACGGTGGGCGGAGTGGTTAATGTGGCGGCCACCTCCGGCACAGGCGGCCTTTTTGAGACAGCCGGAAACACCGTCAGCGTAACTAACGATTTTCAGCTTGGCACCGGCAATTACGGTACGTGGTCCTGGAGCCTGCCGTCCATTACCGTCGGCAGCGGAGGCAACCTGACGCTCGTCATTCGTCCAGAACAATCTGCTGCTGCGCAACCTCGCCCTTAACGCCCTTAGCGGCGACGTCACAATCAATAACGCCGTCTCCTGGACGGGCGACGCCACACTCAGCCTGAGCGCCAAGAACAACATCAATATCAATGCGCCGATCACCGCCACCGGGACGAACGCCGGGTTCGTCATGAACTACGGGGGCGACTATAACATCCTGACCAAGGCGAGCTACAGCGGCACGGTCATCGACCCTGCAACCGGCTACCCTGTCGCCCAGACGGACCCCCATGACCCCGCCCACGGCGGCGACGGCATATACGGCAGCATCACCCTCACCGGCTCGAACGCCAGTCTGAAGATCAACGGCAACACCTATACGCTCATTCAGAGTATGAGCCAACTCGATGCGCTGGATAACTATAATGCAGCAACTGGCACATATCTTAACGGTGTGACGTCACCGAGCACCGTTACCGGCTATTACGCTATCGCCCAGAACCTCGATGCATCCGGTACGACCTATAACGGCCCTCTCATAAACACGCTCACAGGCACGCTGGCAGGGTTGGGCCATACCGTCAGCAACCTGACCATCACTTCCAGCAACGCAGATGTAGGCCTGATCGGCACGCTGGGCTCAAGCAGTACCGTCGGACAGTCCATGGCCCGCGACATCGGGATTGTGAACGCAGCAATCACGGGTAGCGGTTATGTTGGGTCACTGGCCGCCGTAAGCTATGGCAACGTCAAACAAGCTTATAGCACTGGGTCTGTTGTTTCCCAGAGCAGTTATGCCGGCGGCTTGATTTATTATGTCGATGGAACCTCCAGCCAACATCTGACTGTCACGGATTGCTACTCCGAAGCAAATGTGTATGGTTTCGGTGGCCTGTTCGGTCGGGCGCTATACACGAACGTATATGACTCTCACGCCAGCGGGCAATACGTGAGAAGTTACAGCGGATATGCCGGTGGATTGATCGGTTATACAACAGGAGTAAGCGTCTACAATTCCTACGCCACTGACGCGGTTGTCGGCGCTGTGGACGCGAGCGGCGCACCAATCGCCGCCAATCTCGGGTATGCGACCTATCTCGGCGGACTCATCGGATACGTAATTGAGGGAGGTCCGACCAACTACTACGTCGCAAACAGCTACGCCACCGGAAATGTGAGCGGGTATACCTTCCTTGGCGGTCTCATCGGCAATATCTCACTTACCTACGGTACAGGCAATTACGTTATCACCAATTCCTACGCCACCGGCAATGTGACCGGCAAGATGACACAAGCTACAGGTGACTGGACGTCCACCAGTTCCGGCATCGGCGGTCTCGTGGGGTGTTATACGGGAGCATTTTCAAGCTCAGGCTCTGACTCCACTACGCTGATTATCAATAACTCCCACGCCACGGGAAATGTGACGTTCACGGATTATTACGGAAGCGGCGCCGGCGGCCTGATCGGGTCCACCATCTACGGAGCCGTGATCACTAACTCTTACGCGACCGGCAATGTAAGTTCCGCGAACGGAGGGACCGTTGGCGGTTTCATAGGCGGCGACGGCGCTATGACAACAATTAATGACTGCTATGCCACCGGCAATGTTTCCGGTACGCGGTCGGTCGGCGGCTTCGTGGGGGCCGATGGCGGCCTTCAGTTCGGGTCTGTGATCTATATCTCAACCATCACCAACTCTTATGCAACCGGTAATGTGACCTCCACGGCGGGCGCCCTTGCCGGTGTCGGCGGGTTTGTGGGGACAAATGGCTACCCGGCGGTAATATCCAACTCGTATGCCACCGGCGACGTCTACGGCATGAGCGGTTCCTCTGCCGGCGGTTTTGTCGGAATGAATGTAGGAACTATAAACAACTCCTATGCCACCGGAACGGTACACGACTCGAACGGGTACGCCGGCGGCTTTGCAGGCGTCAACTACAACGGCAGCGGCAACGCCAACAGCACCAATTCCGGCATCTTGAACAACGTCTACTACAATGCGGATGCCAATCCCGGGCTAGGCTCCACGAGCGGATATACCCCAGCCAACCAGAATACGGGCACGGTGAACGGCGGCGGCGGGCTGACGACCGGCCAGATGCCCGACGTGCAGTACTACCTTAACGGCACCATCAACCAGGTGCTCGCTGCCCGCGCGGCAGAGGCCGCCTACGCCGCACAGCAGGAAGCCAATTTCGAGACCGACGGGCAGCAGACTGGCGGGCAGGCCTCCTTCAGCGGGCAGGGGAGCAATTCTAGCGGCGAGGAGCTCAACAACCAGGTCGGCTCTTTCACGCCCTCCAATACCGGGACGGTAAACGGGACGATGGATAACCATATCGTCTATTCTTCCGATTCGGGGAGCTACTCGGCCACTATAAAATCGATCACTGCGGACGGCGTGCAGTTCGACCTGGAGGGCGGCAGCCAGGGCGGGGGAGGCGGTGCAGGCGGGACAAACAAATAGCCGGCAGGCCGGGACACATTTCAGGGGCGGCAGCAAGGAAGTCGGGGCGCCCGCCCGACGTGAGGAGGGAAGGGTCGCGCTTTGCTCGTGGAGAGGGCGCTGAGCCCCAATAATAGCCCCTTGCAAGCTTTTGTTAACGAACAAAGAAGCAGCTTGCATGCGGTACGCCCTTGTGCTGGAATATATAGTATGGACGGAGTTACGGCTATCATCCTCGGCGGCGGCAGGGGCACGCGGCTTTATCCGCTCACGCTGAAGCGGGCCAAGCCTGCCGTCGGTTTTGCGGGCAAATACAGGATCATCGACATACCGCTGTCCAACTGCATCAACTCGGGGATCAAGCGCATCTTCGTGCTGACCCAGTTCCTTTCCGCGAGCCTCCACCGACACATCATGCAGACATACCGGTTCGACGAGTTCTCTGACGGCTTCGTCGACATCCTCGCCGCGGAGCAGACGGCGCAGAAAAGCGACTGGTTCCAGGGGCCTGCCGACGCAGTGCGGGCGACCATGAACCACACGCTTTACTACCATTCCGACGAGATACTGATACTTTCCGGCGACCAGCTTTACCGCATGGACTTCGCAGAGCTGATACGGTCCCACAGGCAGTCGAAGGCGGACGTCACGATCTGTGTCTGCCCCGCGGAAAGGGCGGACGCCCGAAGAATGGGGCTCGTCGGCGTGGACGCCTCGTGCGCGGTGCAGCGATACGCGGAGAAGCCGACAGACGACAGCGTGATCGATACCTTCCCTGTTCCGCCCGAGCTTTTCCCGAATACGACGGATATACGGCCGGACAGCGCGCTCGGCTCGATGGGCATTTACGTGTTCAGGCCGGAAGTGCTCCAGAAGGCGCTCACCGAGAACGGCGCGAACGATTTCAGCACCGGCATATTCGAATGGGCGATGAGCAATTACAGGGTAGCGGCTTACCCCTTTGGAGGGTACTGGCGGGACATAGGCACGGTCGAGGCGTTTTTCGAGGCCCATATGGCCTGACCAAGCCGGAGCTGTCTTCAACCTCTATGCGCCGCGACAGCCTATTTATACGCGCAGCCGCCCGCTGCCCCCGGCGCGGGTGATCGGCTCGGAGTTGCGGGACAGCGTGCTTTGCGAGGGCTCCTATATCGTGAACGCGAGAGTGACGGATTCGGTGATAGGGGTGCGGAGCATTGTGCGCGAGGGGACGACGCTTAAGGAAGTAGTGCTGCTGGGAGAAGACTTTTACGAGGGGGAGCAGCTCGTTGCAGGCGAGGGCGCGAGACGCCACCGGCCTGCGCATTGGCATAGGGCAGGAACTGCGTAATCGAGAGGGCCATCATCGACAAGGGCGTGCATATAGGCGATGGTGTGACGATACGGGCGAAGGCGCAGGGAGAGTCATACGAGTCGGAGCACTACTGGGTGCGCGACGGGATCACGGTGATACCGAAGGGTGCGGTCATACCTGCGGGCAGGCGATATAGAGTTTACGAAACCGGCGGGCCTTGCAGGGTCACTTCGCCCGCCCTGCCGCGCACCGTGCCGTAGACGCACTCGCAGACCGGCGGTTCCCCTTCGACTTTTACGCTCGCAGCGATATCGACCAGCCGCTGGAAACTTATACCCCCTGCTCCAGCACTTGCTATAAACGTCTTCAGAAACCCCGTCCATCGGTTCCCTCAAGCTCCGTATGCACGGATATGACATTCAGGCCTTCCGTCAGCGCGTCCGCGAAGTAGCGGGCCAGGCCCGCCTGGTCGTTGCCTTCCAGCCCCACCATCTCATCGAGCGTGGGCAGGGTCGAGGGGATCTGGAGCACCCCGAATGCTCCTTCCGCCCATCCGCGGATAGAACGGGCCGGTCCCCCCGCGTGTCGCTGGTGTAGGCGAAGCCGTTCGCCTCGAAGAAGGCGAGCGCGTGGGCGTTTATCATCCAGCCGGGGGCGGCGAAGGAGAGGGGCTTTTTGCCGAGGAGCGCCTCGTATGACCCGACCGCCTCGCCAGGGTTTTTTCCGTGCGCTCCCGGTCCATGTCCTTTATGTGGTCGTGCCAGTAGACGTGGTCGAGACCGTGGATGCCCAGCTCGTGTCCCCTTGCCGCGATCTCCCGCAGCAGCCCCGCGTTGCCTCTGGCGATCTGCGCGCCGGGCAGGAGCAGCCCCCTCATCAGGGTCTTGACGCCGTATGTCTCCAGCACCCCGACCCTGCTGCGCCTTGGAGAGAAAGCCCCGCCGGGTGAAGACCCGCTTTACGGTCCAGCCCGTATGGTCTTTGCCCATGGGGACGAAGAAGCTTGCCCGCAGGCCGATACGGTCGAACAGGTCGAGGAGGCGGGGCACGCCGCGCCTCATCCCCTCGAAGGTATCGACGTGGACCTGCAAGCCCTATGACCTTGTCGCATCAGCATGCGTCTGCTTTCGATTCCAGGTAGTATTCGAGGGTCTTCCGCAGCGCCGTATCGAGGTCCACCTTCGGCTCCCATCCGAGGATCTCCCGCGCCTTTTTGATGGAGGGCACCCTGCGGTTGATGTCCTGATACCCCTTGCCGTAGAATTCGCCCGACGATACCTCGACGATCTCGGACACCTTCTTGCCTGCGTTGCCCGGGTAGCGGCATGAAGATGTCCCTGAGCTTGTAGGCCAGCTCTTTGATGGTCGCCTCGTTCCTGGGGTTTCCTATATTGAATATCTGGCCGTTGCAGACGTCGTTCTTGTTCTCGATGATCCTCATGAGGCCGTCTATGCCGTCGTCGACATAGGTGAAGCACCTTTTCTGCCCGCCCCCGTCGACGAGCCGGATGGCGTCGCCGTGGATCAGGCCCGATATGAACTGTGTGACCACCCTGGAGCTGCCTTCCTTCTCCGGCTCAAGGGTCAGATCGTCGAGCTTCGGCCCTATCCAGTTGAACGGCCGGAAGAGGGTGAAGCGGAGCCCTTTCTGGAAGCCGTATGCCCATATGACGCGGTCGAGGAGCTGCTTCGAGACGCTGTAAATCCAGCGCTGCTTGTTGATAGGGCCGACCATGAGCGGGCTTTCGTCCTCGTTGAACTCCTCGTCGGGAGACATGCCGTAGACCTCCGATGTGGAGGGGAAAATAAGCCTTTTGTTGTATTTTACGCACTGGCGGACGATCGCCAGGTTCTCCTCGAAATCGAGGCCGAACACCTTGAGCGGCTCCCTGCACGTAGGTGGCCGGCGTGGCTATGGCGACCAGCGGAAGGACGACGTCGCACTTCTTCACGTGGTATTCGATCCATTCCTTGTTGATCGATATGTCGCCCTCGACGAAGTGGAAGCACCGGTTGCCGTGGCACTTGTCCAGCTTGTCGTCCCGTATGTCCATGCCGTAGACTTCCCAGTCCGTGTTCTCCAGGATGTGGCTGGCCAGGCTGTTTCCGATGAATCCGTTGACGCCGAGTATCAGTATTTTCAAAACGTACCTCCTAAGCATTTCATGTCGAGGTCCGTGCAGGCGGATAAAGGCGTCCGCGCCCATCTCGCCTTCGCCCTCCAGCCTGGAGCGACGTGACGCGCAGCAAGCCGTCCCCCGTCTTGACGAGAAGGGGGTCGGCAGAGACGACCGTTCCGGGGCGTCCCCCGGCCGTCCCTTCCTGCGGCAGCGCCTTCCAGATGAAGAGTTTCCGGCCGCTCAAGAAGGTAAAGGCCCCGGGGTAAGGGTGGGTGACCGCCCTTATAAGGTTGTAGATGCCGGCTGCGCTCTTTCCCCAGTCGATTATGCCGTCCTCCGGCCTGCGCCCGTCGTAATATGAAGATGCACCCGTCTGCGGCCTTCTTTCGAGCCTGCCTGCCTCAAGCTGCGGCATCACCTCGCGCATCAGCCCGCCGCGGCGGAGGCCAGCTTCCGGGCCAGGCTTTCGGCCGTGTCCTCGAAGGCGATCTCCACCTCCCTCTGGCCCACTATGTCCCCTGCGTCCGGTTTTACCTCCATCACGTGGAGGGTTACGCCGGTGCGCTTCTCGCCTTCTATCAGGACCCAGTTGACGGGGCACCGGCCTCGGAACTTGGGCAGGAGCGAGCCGTGGAGGTTGAGGGGGGCGATCCTCGGTATGTCGAGGATCTCTTTAGGCAGCATGTGCCGGTAATAGAAGGAGAAAAGGTAATCCGGCTCAAAAGCGCGGATGCGCGCTATCCACGCGGGGTCGCCCAGGGAGTCGGGGTCGAAGACGGGTATGTCGCGCTCTTCCGCAAGGGCGCGGGGTGTGCGGAACCAGATCTCCTCTCCCGGGTCGTCCTTGTGGGTAAACAGGGCCGATACGGATATGCGGCTTTGCAGCAGGGCCTCCAGGCAGACGTAGCCGATCTCGTGATAGCCGAGGACGACCGCCTTCACAGGAGTTCCTTCTTCACGATGAACCTGGGCCTTCTCCGCACCTCCTGGAAGATCCTGCCGATGTATTCGCCGATGATGCCGAGGGCGAAGATCTGGATGCCCACGAAGAAGAAGAGGAAGGCAAAGAGCGTAAAGAGGCCCTCCGATTCGGGGCCTACGATGAGCCGGCGGATGATGAGGTAGAGGGCGAAGACCAGCCCCAAGAGCGCGATGATGACGCCGAGGATGCCGATAACCTGTATGGGAGGAGGGAAAAGCCCGTCATCAGGTCGAAATTGAGACGCAACAGGCGGAACAACCCGTACTTGGAGATGCCCCTGTTTGCGCTCGGCGTGGCCGACCTCGATCTCGACGAACTTCCTGGCGTATGTATTGGCCAGGGCGGGGATGAAGCTCGACGACTCCTGGCAAAGGTTGATGGAGTCGATCACCTCCCGGCTGTACGCCCTCAACATGCAGCCGTAGTCCCTCAGCTTTGCGCCTACGAGGCGCGAGGTGATCTTGTTGACGAACCAGGAAGGCCACCTGCGGAAGATCGAATCCTGCCTGCCCCTCCTGTACGTTGCGACCACGTCGTACCCCTCTTCCGTCTTCTCGACGAGGCGGGGTATCTCCTCGGGCGGGTTTTGCAGGTCGGCGTCGATGGTGACGATCACCTTGCCGGCGGCCCGCTCGAAGCCGGCGAAAAGCGCCATGTGCTGTCCGTAATTCCTGTTGAACTCGATGACCTTGACCCTCTGGTCGGCCTGCCGGAAGCCCTCGATCATCTCCTGCGTCCTGTCGGTGCTTCCGTCGTTGATGTAGATGATCTCGTAGGACTGCCCGGTCGATGACAGGGCTTCGCGATCCGCTCGTTCAGCTCCTCGAGGGACTCTTCCTCGTTCAGGATAGGCACGAGGACCGATATATCGACCCTACTTTCCATCTTTCCTCATGAAAATCAAATAGTTATCCCTCTCGTAGCGGCCTTCTTCACAACGGGAAAAAGCGGCCCGAGCTTTCTGCGCTTCCGTACTTGTCTTCGGCGATGACTATTATATCATCTTTTTTCAAAAGGGTATCATCCGGGCCGAAAATGGCCGTGACCGGCCTTCCCATGTAGAAGATCAGGGCGGGGGAGCTGAAGCCGAAGGAGCATATCGTGGCTGCCTTCTGGGCATCGGTTACCGGTCGGTGATCAGGCGGACCGAGTTGGACGTCCGGTCGATGGCAGGCATGAAATGGTGTGGTAGACGACGCCCGAGTATCAGGAGGTAGACAAAGAGCGCGAGGAAATTCTTTTCCGGCGATTTGATGAGGACTGAAACTAAAAAGAAGACCCCGCAGGCGCACAGGACGCCGCCAGGCCTATAAGCAGGGGCATCCGCCCTGCGAACATCTGCGCAACGAGGGGCACCCGCTTGAAGCAGGAAGAAAAGCAGCGGGGCCAGGGCAAGGAGCGCGCCGAAGACGCAGAAAACGCCCTGGTCCATCGCGCTCTCCGCCAGTGTGTACCACCGGTCCTTGAGGTACATGCCCACCAGGATGGCGGCAGGCCGGATAAGCCGAGAGCAGGTAGATGGCGCGCTTGCTCTTCGATATGTCGAAGAAAACGAAGGTGAAGACGAACCAGATGAGGGGCAGCCAGAGCTTGCGCTTATACGCGAACCAGGCGGCGAAGGGCAAAACGATGCTCCACGGAAGGAAATTGATGAAGAGCTTGGGGAAATAGTACCAGAACGGCTGGATATGGTCGAAGCCGGTAGCGAAGCGGGCGATGTTCTGGTGGAGGATGAATTCGTCGGCATAGGCCCTTCCCGCCATGACGAACCAGACGGCGGCGACGGCGGCCGAGATGAGACAGCCCGCCGCCAGGGGCAGGAGCATGCGGCCCAGGCGTTTTGTAGCAACGCAGTAAAAGAAGAGGACGGCCGCCGGGAGGACCAGCCCGGCAGGCCCCTTGCTCAAGACCGCCCCTGCGCAGGGCAGGAGCGCCAGGGGCAGAAGCCACTTCGTCCTGCGCCCTCTCGATGCAAAGATAGCCGAAAATGATGGCGGCGCCTATAAAAAGGGCAAAGGTCATGTCCATGACCGATTCCCTGGCGTTGCCCAGGAACTGGTAGTTCGTCGCCAGGATCAGGGCCGACAGAAAGCCCGAAACCTCGTGGTCAATGGCCCTGCCCGTAAGAAATAAACCAGCAGTAGCAAGAGGATGGCGGCCATGGCGGAAGGGAAGCGCGCTGAAAACTCGTTGACCCTGCCGGTGACCTTTGCGGCCGCGACGATAAGCCACGGGTGGAGGGGCGGCTTCTCAAGGTAGGGTATGCCGTTCAGGTAAGGGTGGACATAGTCGCCCCGTGCGATCATCTCCCTGGCCATTATGGCTTGCCTTGGCTCGTCAGGGTCCCACAGGGCTGTGCTGCCGAGGCCGTGGACGAAAAGGACATAACCGAGCAGAGGATCAGAAGAGCTCTCATAAAACCTGGAATTATATGATGAATATGCGCATACTTTCAAGTTACTTTTGGCGGCCGCTGGGGGGCCGGGATCTTTTCGCAGCCTGCGTCGTCATTGCCTTCGACGTGCGTCCTCACGTACAAACGATATGCTCGGTGCGCGCCTCGGCAACTCCTAGTCATGCGTCGAAAATCTCTCCATCACGCAGCGGCCGCGGCCGGGCGGCAAACGGCTACCTTTGGCGCCCGATTCCCTTACTTTTCTATGGCGGCCGCTCCGGCCTGTGCGGCCTGGCCGTCCTGCTGGAGACGTCATGCCGCTCACGCCTATTGCGCCGATGATCCTGCCGCCTTTCACGAGGGGCACCCCGCCCTCGATAGGCGTTGCGCCGGGCATCCGCAGTATCGCCATCCGGCCGCCCGCAAGTGCGTCCTCGAAGGCCTTGCTGGGCCGCTTGAACATTGCGGCGGTGCGGGCCTTTTCGACCGCCACCTGGACGCTCGCGGTCTGGGTATCGTCCATGCGCTCCAGCATGACGAGCAGCCCGCGGGTATCGACGACGGCGATCACGAAGGTCCAGCCGTTCTTTTTCGCCTCGGCCTCCGCTGCCGCCACGACCTTCTTTGCGGCTGCGAGGGTGATGTCGGCGCCGTAGACCGGCGGCGACCTGCCGATACGGTGCAGGCTCTTTCATAGTGGTCTCCCCGTCTGTTTTATGGTATAAGCGGCCCAGTTAGTGTCCTTCTCGCAGTGACCGGCCCACGTATGTCGATTATATCAGAATAGCTTATTTTAGGGAAGCTGGAAGATCGGGGGAATGAAAAAGCCGCGCGGGATGCCGTATGCGTGACATACCGGAAAGACCTCTTTGATATAATCTTGTGTCTCATGCCGGAAGCGCCGCAAGGAAGCGGCGCACGGGTGAGCCCGATTGCGCAAGAAAGGAGCTTATACATGGAGACAATCGATTTCGAATATTTCAAGAAAGTGGACCTTCGGGTCGCCGAGATCAGGAATGCGAGGAGATGCCGGGCGCCGACCGCCTGTACAAGCTGACCATCGACGCCGGGGAAGAGAGACAGATCGTGGCCGGCATAAAGCCTTATTACAGCAAGGAAGAGCTGGTGGGCAAGCGCATCGTGATCGTGGCGAACCTTGAGCCGAGGGCGCTTCGCGGCATCATTCGCACGGCATGCTCCTGGCCGCCTCCAGCGAGGACAAGTCGTCCGTGGTCCTCGTCACGCCGGACAAAGATATCCCTAACGGCAGCGCTGTCTCTTAAAGCGCCGCCATCCGGCGGATTTGCGTTGTCCTAGAAGTGGACGCCCTCAGGTTCCGGCGGAGGCGCCGGCGCAGCGGGCGCCTGCTGAGACCCAGGTTGCTGCTGGCCTGCCTGCTGGCCGCCCGTCGCTTGAACTGGGCTGGTCCGCTCCGTCACTTGCTGCGTCTGCTGTAGCAGGCTGCTGGGTTTGCTGCTGTACCGGCTGCTGCGGCCGGCCGGCCTGTGCGGGCTGCTCGCCGCCTGGCGGGGGTTGCTGCGTAGTCTGCTGCTGGGTGCCTGCCGGGGGCTGCTGCGCAGTCTGCTGCGGCTGGGGAGGCGCAAGGGGCTGCCTCTGCTGTACGGGCGGTAAAGGCCCCGCGGCAGAATTCGCAGCCTGATCGGGCGGCGTGCCGCCTTTCGGCTCCTGCCTGTCCGCACCGGGCGCGCCCCTATCGGCTTTTCCCATCACGGTCAGGACCGGCCTGCCTTTCCCTTCGTCCACGAGCACGTAACTGTATCCCCTCATCATCTTCAAAAGCGCCTCCGACAAGGTCAACTGCGAAAAACGGAGGGTCAGCGGCTCGTTCGCGCTGCCTTGACGGCCGGCCAGGTCGAAAAGCTTCTTGTCGGCCATCATCGCAAAAGCGAAGAAAGTGACTTGTTCTCCACGTCTACGCTTATCTTCCGCCCTTTCTCCACCTTCAGCTCTTCCCTGGCCCCACCCGTCCCGGCCGCCGCCGGACCGGCGAGGATCAGGACGAGGAGGGCACAGATAACAAAATTGACGGCGCCTGCAAAGTGCCTTTTATGATCGTATTTAGAATTCGTGACAGCCTCCTTACCTCCGGGGGCCCGATATACCTTGCATGGCGCAGTCTTATCGGAAGTTATGCGATGATCTGCCGGCCCTTTGCCACGACCCGGCGGATTATACCCCGAGGAAGGGTATAGGCTACTAAGTCGCTTTTATTCCTGTCAAGTTTTCAGGTCCGGAGGGGGAAGCATAGGGGACGGGGAAGCATAGGGGACGACCGTAACTAAATAAATAACTCATACGACCTGCCGCTTCCCACGAACAATCTCCTCCCCCCGTTCAACCGCATATCCGACCCCGGCGGCGTCATGTTGAGGAAGAAGGCAACCGCTGCGGCAGAGAAGTTATTGTGCCGGACAGCCTCAAAGCAGAAGAGACTTCGAGCTTTAACCAGGCGGGACCTGCGGCTCTTGCTGCGGAGCTTCTCGACCGTGATGTCGTAAACCTCGGCGACGCGTGAAGCGAGGCCATCGAGCGTTAGCTGTGTGGCTTCGGCGGGCGGGGAGAGGCGTTCTCCGGAGAGGACGCGCTCAACAAAACTCGCATCTCCGAGTATCCGCTCGTCGCCTTTGATACGTTCCGCACTTTTCTTCACTTCCGTCCAGGATCCGTAGCTTCTCAATAACCCTCCTCCGGTAAGGTCCGATCCCTTCCCTGGCAAAGCGGCTCTCCATGAAAGACAGGTAGTTACGCCGTGCGGTTCGTATGGTGGCGCCGAATTGAAGGAGTACGTAATCGACAGCCTGCCAGGGAAGGGCCGACGCACCTATGAGGGAGCAATGACCGGAATATGGATAGCGGGATAGTCCGGTAAGGTCTGCGACAATTCCTGTTCGCAGGGGGTTGAGATGAATATAACTGACGAGCTCGGTGAGATAGGCATCTTCCTGACAGAGAATGGACTTATAGCGATTCTGAAAAAGCTGGCCGTGCCGGCGGTGTCTTTTGTTGAAGGTCACCGCATGACCGGTGAGTAGACGGGCCATCACCTTATGGAGGGGAACCGTACCGGTCTTAAGGAGCAGATGAGCGTGATTGGAGAGAAGCGCCCATGCATAGCAGGTGGTATGGGTGTCAGTGATTGCCTTTCCCATTCGTTCGACAAAACGGTCTTTGTCAATATCGTCACGGAAAATCAGCCGTTTCTCGATTCCACGGACGATGATGTGGTGGAGTGCTCCTTCGGCATCGAGGCGGGCATGACGGGGCATGGTCAATCGTATCAGACTGGAGCGGGGTGTGTCAATAGTTACTTACTTGCTTACGGGCGTCTACGTTCCCCTCCCCCTACGTGTCCCCTTGCTTCGGGCGTCCCCTACGTGTCCTCGACTTTGCTCAACCGGCAGGGGACGGCCTGGCCGGGCCGTCCCCTGCCTTTAAGATTCTCCTGTTTACGGATTTACCGGCACCCAGGCCCTGTGGGCGGGTACCCATTGGCCTCCGATCCACTGGCCCGGCACCTGTATCCACCGGCCGGGTGGGGCGTCCGTGGGCGTTGGGGCCGGAGCGGCAATCGGTTGGACGGCCGGAGCCTGGACGGCCTGCTGCTGCCGCTGTTGCTCGGCCTTCTTGTTGGTTTCGTTCTGGTCGATGGCGTTCCCTACCACCGCGCCTGTAAGTGCGCCCGCGGCGGCGCCTATGAGGGTCGAGCCGGTATGGCCCCCGAGGGCCTGTCCGGCCAGGGCGCCGCCGATGGCCCCGATAACCGCACCCTTCTGCGTATTGTAGCCTTCGTCCGTTGCGCAAGAGCAGACGAAAAATGCCGAAATGATACAAATGCCGATCAACGCCTTCATTATACCCCTCCTGGTAGACAGCCTGTATCTGTGTGTGGAGGCGACAGCGCTCCTCGCATACGCTATTCTAATCCGACGCGGGTGAAAGCGCCATTCTTTTGTGGGAGAAGGCCATTCGGGCGTTTTGCAGGGGGCGTGTCCGGATGTCTGCGCCTCCCTTTCCGGTGGTATCAAAAGAATTGACAAAAGCTCCCGATTACGTTAAAAGTATGTGAAATTTTTTGCTAACAAAAACCGAAGAGGTGATATATGAGAGACGTGGTCATAGTTTCAGCCGCGAGGACTGCCGTCGGACAGTTCGGACAAAGCCTCAAGGACGTGCCTGTAGTCAAGCTGGGGGGGCTTGTTATTAATGAAGCGATCAAGCGGGCGGGGATCAAGCCGTCCAGGACGAAGGACAAGGAATTCGCCCCTGAGATTTTCGGCGGGAAGCTCGATACGGACCTCGAAGGCAAGTATTACGACTTCGACAGCTCGTTCAAAGAGGTCGATATAGACGAGGTAATAATGGGCAACGTGCTCCAGGCGGGGCAGGGGCAGAACACCGCCCGCCAGGCCGCGATATACGGCGGCGTGCCGAAGGAGGCGAACGCCTATACGGTCAATAAGGTCTGCGCTTCCGGGTTGCGGTCGATAGTGAGCGGCGCCCAGGCGATCATGACCGGCGACGCGGAGGTAATCGTGGCGGGCGGCATGGAAAACATGAGCCAGGCCCCCTTTATCCTTCCCTCCCTGCGGTGGGGCGCCCGTATGTTCAACACCGAGGCGGTCGACCTCATGGTCCTCGACGGCGTCTGGGAGATCTTCTACGGCTACCATATGGGCCTGACTGCCGAGAATATCGCCGAGAAGTACGGCATCGGCCGCGAGGAGCAGGACATGTTCGGCCTGGTCAGCCACCAGAGGGCGCGCAAGGCGATCAAGGAAGGCTGGCTCAAGCCTGAGATCGTCCCCGTTGTCATCCCCCAGAGAAAGGGCGACCCCATAGTCTTCGACGTGGACGAGCGGCCTATGGACACATCGATGGAGAAGATGGGCAAGCTCGGGACCGCCTTCAAGAAGGGCGGCACGGTCACGGCCGGCAACGCATCCGGCCTGAACGACGCGGCAGCGGCGGTCGTTTTAATGTCGCGGGACAAGGCGAAAGAGCTGGGCATCAAGCCTATGGGCAGGATAGTCTCCTGGGCGGCAGGCGGCGTAGACCCGCAGTATATGGGCCTCGGGCCGGTTCCCGCAGTCAAAAAGGCATTGAAAAAAGCCGGTCTCACGACCGACAAGATAGACATGATCGAGCTTAACGAGGCCTTCGCCTCGCAGGCGATCTCGAATATCAGGGAGCTGAAGCTCGACACGGAGCGGGTAAACATCCACGGCGGCGGCATCTCGATAGGCCACCCCATCGGCTGCACGGGCGCGCGGCTCGTCGTATCCCTTATGCACCAGCTTCCCAGGCTCGGCCTCAAGTACGGCATCGCCACCATGTGCATCGGCGGCGGCCAGGGCATGGCCATGATAGTGGAGAGGGAGGCGTAATATGCCCTACGACAACCTGATCCTGGAGGTCGCCGGAGGCGTAGGGACAATCAAGATCAACCGGCCGAAGGCGCTCAACGCGCTCAACTCGGCAACGCTCGACGACCTTACGGCAGCCGCGAAGGTGCTCGCCGCCGACCCGGCGGTAAGGGTCGTCGTTGTGACCGGCGAAGGCGACAAGGCGTTCGTCGCGGGGGCCGACATCGCAGAAATGCAGCCCATGCGCCCCATGGAGGGGACGGTCTTCTCCGAGAAGGGGCACGCGGCCATGCTGCTCCTTGAAAGGATGGACAAGCCGGTCATCGCGGCGGTCAACGGCTACGCTTTGGGCGGGGGCTTTGAGCTTGCCCTTGCTTGTGATATCATTTATGCAACGGAAAAAGCGAAAATGGGGTTCCCGGAAGTTACGCTGGGCATTCTCCCCGGCTTCGGCGGCACGCAGCGGACCGCCAAGCTTGCGGGCCTGGCGAACGCCAAGGAGCTTATCTTCACGGGCAAGGTGATAAGCGCCCAGGAAGCCTACGTGATGGGCCTCATCAATAAGGTGACGCCCGACGGGCAGTTGGCGGAGGCAGTGCGGGAATTGGCCGGCAAAATGCTGGCCGCGGGGCCGGTGGGGATCGGGCTCGCGAAGTCTTGCATCAACAAGAGTCTGTCCCTTGATATCGATTCCGGCCTGGACGTGGAAGCGAAGGCTTTCGGCCTTTGCTTCGGCACAGCCGACCAGAAAGAAGGGATGAAGGCTTTCCTGGAGAAGCGAAAACCCACGTATCGTGGTGAATAATTAAATCCGAAAGGAGGATGCCGTGAAGATCGTCGTGTGCATAAAACAGGTTCCTGACACAGAAGCCGAAGTCAAATGGGACCTCCAGAAGGGCACCCTTAAGAGAGAGGATATGGATTCTGTCACAAATCCTTTCGACGAGTTTGCACTGGAGGAAGCGCTTCTCACGAAAGAGAAGTATGACGCCGAGATCGTGGCGATATCGATGGGCCCCGAGAAGGCCGCCGACGTGCTGAGGAACAGCCTCGCCCTCGGCGTAGATGAAGTGCACCAGATCACCGATCCTGCCCTGGCCGGCTCCGACACGCTGGGGACGTCCTACGTGCTTGCTAAAGCGATCGAGAAGATAGGCGATGCAGACCTCGTCCTGTGCGGAAAACAGGCAACCGACGGCAACACGGGCATCGTCGCCAGCGAGCTTGCAACGCGGCTCGGATACTCTCAGCTCAGCTTTGTCGGCAAGATCATCGACATCGACGCTGCGGGCAAGAAGATCAAGGTCGAGCGCAATATCGAAGGCGGCAGAGAGGTCATCGAGGCGCAGCTCCCCGCCGTCGTATCGGTGCTCAAGGGCATCAACGAGCCGAGGCTGCCGAACCTCATGGGCATCAGGAAGGCCGCCAAGGTCCAGATACCTGTCTGGGATGCGGCCGAGATCGGCGCGGCGAAGGAAAAAGCAGGGACGGAAGGCGCCGCAATGAAAGTGATCGAGCTTACTACACCCCCTCCGAGGGCGGCCGGTGAGATGCTTGCCGGCGACGTGGATCAGGTTGGGGCCCTCCTCGTAGAGAAGCTCCTTGATCTCAAAGTTATTAAATAAGGGAGGCTGGTATGAGCGATCATAAAGATATTTGGGTATACGTGGAGCATAAAGACGGCGCTTTCACGCCTATGGCTTTCGAGCTCTTCGGGATCGGCAAGAAGCTCGCGGGCGAGTTGGGGTCTAACCTGTGCGCCCTGGTTATAGGCGAGAATACGGACGAGATGGCTAAAGAGGCCGGCTACTACGGCGCGTCGAAGGTCTATGCAGTTGACGGGGCCCCCTTCAAGACGTTCAGGGGAGAGGCCTACGGCAAGGCAGCCTCCGAGGTGATGAAGAAATACAGCCCCGACGTAGTCCTTTACAGGGCGACGACGCAGGGCGCGGACCTCTCAGCCGTATGCGCGGCCACCCTCGAGACAGGTCTCGGGTCGGACGCCATCGGGCTGGAGCTCGGCGAGAGCAATGCAGTCAAGATGACCAGGGCCGCGTTCGGCGGCGCCTACCTGGTAAGCGTCATCAACACGAAGATGAAGCCCCAGCTTGCAACCGTAAGGCCGAAGGTCTTCGCAATGGCCGAGCGCGACACGTCGAAGGCAGCCGAAGTGGTGAAGGAGTCGGTCGCGGTCGCAGAGGACACCCTGCGGACGAAGGTCCTCGAGTTCATCCAATCGGAAGTGACGGTCAACCTGATCGAAGCGGACATCATCGTTTCCGGCGGAAGGGGCGTAGGCAAGCCTGAAGGCTTCGGCATTCTTCGGCAGTTGGCCAGCACCCTGGGCGGCGCACTTGGCGCATCGCGCGCTGCTGTCGATTCCGGCTGGATACCCCAGGAGCACCAGGTCGGGCAGACGGGCAAGACCGTGAAGCCGAAGATCTACATCGCCTGCGGCATTTCGGGCGCCATCCAGCATCTGGCAGGCATGAGGACGTCCGACTGCATCGTAGCCATCAATAAAGACGCAGAGGCGCCGATTTTCAAGATCGCCTCTTACGGGATCGTAGGCGACATTAATCAGGTCGTGCCGAAATTGATTGACGAATTCAAGAAAAAGTTGACTAAATAAGGGATGAGGGGGGCGAAGCCCCCCTTCCCGGACGCAATATGATTATCACCTGCCCTTCCTGCAAGAGAAAATACCGCATAGACGAAGACAGGATAAAACCGCCTTACCAGAAAATGCGCTGCTCCGTGTGCGGCAACGTCTTCACTTACGAGCAGCCGGTTGCCGTGGATGACGGCCTGCCCGAGTTCACGGTCGTTCCTGACGTGGGCCAGGCGGCGCGAAAGAAGCGAAGGGGTTCTCCCCTGGCCGTTGCCGTCGCAGCCCTGCTTGTCATTCTGGCAGGGCTTGGCTATTTATATTGGTCGAACTACCTGGGGGCCTCGGACAAGTGGCTTTCCCTGAAGAATATAGAGGGGCAGGAGACGGAGGTCACCAACGGAAAGGTCTTCCTCGTCAGGGGCGTCATCCAGAACAACTCGACCAAGACGAGGAAATATGCGATCCTGAAAGCCAAGCTGTTCGACGAGAGCGGGAAGGTCATAGGCGAGCACTTTGCGCTGGCCGGACTTCCCCTATCCTCCGCCGATATCCGCAGCCTGACTCCCTCGGAAATCGATAGGAAGGTGGCCGATTTCCGCATGTCCCCCTTATCGGCCTTTGTGGTCGTCAAGGGCAAGGCCATGCCTTTCTCTATAGTTTTTCCCGGTAATTATACGTCGAAGCCGAAGCAGTTCTCCGTCGAGGTGATGGAAGCGCCCCTTCTGTAGGGGTTCGAGACCGGCGGGAGTCTACGTCTCTTCCTTCGGCGCCAGCCCGAATGCAGTCTGCATCTGGTGTAACACGTCGCCCAGCGCCGAGACGTTCCCCTTCATCCTTTTGTAAGAAAGCAGAAGCCCCACATACGCTTCCTCGACGGCGTTCAAGGAGAGCGGCTTGTTCTTTTCGGCCACCTCGTCGAGGTAGTCGAGAGCCAGCTCATAGCTGCCCGTCTCGCCGTCGCGGAATGAAGACTCCAGGGAGCCTTCTTCCTCGCGCATGCGTTTTTCGAACTCGCGGCTCGTCTCTTCGGACGCCTTTTTTACCTGCTTGCGGAGGTCATTGAAGCGCTCTTCGAGTTGTCCGTCTTCTCCGGTCATGTCCTAATGTAATTATCAAACGGGGCTTGTGCGAGGGGCGGCGGCCCGAAAAGGAACGGGTCCCGAAGGCCGGCGTCCGAAACGGGCGCATGCGGCCTTCAGGCATCCTTGTCAATCGCGCAGGGTGGCGACCAGCCGCTCGGGGTGGACGATCAGGCCGAGGGCCTTTATGACGTCCGTGACGATCAGGTCGGCCTCTTTCAATGCGGCGGTCGAGCAGCCTTCGTCTCCCATGACGGCTATGCCGACGGCCGCTTCCTTCAGCATCTGGGCGTCGTTCGAGCCGTTCCCGATGGCGACTATCTTCTCGGGGCCCAGCTCTCTGACGACCTTGGCCTTCTCCTCTCCGCTGGCGTTTTTTCCCACCTTTATGAATGTGACGCTGGAGGCGCTGAGCTCGGCGTCGGCCGTCTCATAGGTGTCCGCAGTTATGATGAAGACCTTGACGTACCGTGATATCTTGTCGATTACGTCCTTGACGTCCTTTTTGAGCTTGCCGTCTAACGCCGCGGTGCCGTTGAAGTCGAGCATCACGTATTCGATGGCGAGTTCTCCCCAGCCGGGGATTTGCACGTTTATCATGCATGCCTCCTGATGATCGTTGTTTGTATTGTAGCATAACCGGCCCGCACAAGCACAAATAAATGCGACGGAAGGCATCAATCCCGTTCGAAGGGAGCCTGTGCCCCTTTCTCCTTGATTGTGGGTATCGTTATGTTAAACTCTTGTCGCCGCAGGAAGTACGTCCCGGCAATGGGCCGGGGACTATCCTTTCATTAACAGCAAGGGGTATTTATGCCGATTAATTGCGTCATTTACGATTGCGACGGCGTGCTTTTTGACTCGCTGACCGCCAACCGGAAGCTCTACGACCAGATAGCCGTATCTTGCGACAGGGGGCCCTTACCGAGAAGGAGCTGGCCTACTGCCACATGAACACCATGGGGGACAGCATCCACCATCTCTTCCCGGACGACCCGGAAGCGGAAGGCGAGGGCTATCAAGTTCTGGAAAGAGCAGATAGATTTCCTCGATTTTATCCCCTACCTCATCATGGAGCCGCATCTCCTGGAGACGCTTTCCACGATCAAATCGGCTGGGGTCAAGACCGCGATAAGCACGAACAGGACGAACTCGATGCCCTACATCATGAAGCGGTTCAAGCTGGGGCCTTACTTCGACATGGTAGTCACCGCTCTCGACGTCGCAAAACCCAAGCCGGACCCGGAGTCGGTCATAAAGGTGCTGGGCGCACTCGGAGTGAAGGCGGAAGAGACGTTATATATCGGCGATTCGGAGATCGACCTGAATACGGCAACGTCCGCACACGTCACCTTCGTGGCCTATAAGAACCGGGCCATATCAACAGGCATCGTCATCGAGGACCACAGGGAGATACTCAGGTTTCTTGGGAACGGGGGACCTCTTCCACGACAGCCCGCCGCTTGAAGATGTAAGCAACGGGGCCGGAAAGGGCGTAGACCATCGTCACGACGAACAGCATGATAGCCGGCTCGATCAGCACGATCACGAACAGGAGTATCGCCAGCACTACTGCGTCGAAGTGGCGCGACTTGAAGAGGCTCGACCCCTTCAGGCTCGCGTACTTTATCCCGCTAACCATCAGGAAGGCAAGCCCGTACATGAGGACCGGGACGAAGATCTTCTTTACCTGGGGCGGTATGCTCAGCTCGCCGAAAAAGAGGACCGTTGCAGCGATCGTTGCTGCGGCCGCAGGTATCGGCAGGCCGAGGAACTGTTTTTTCTGAACGCTGTCCGCCTGCACGTTGAAGCGCGCAAGGCGCAGGGCGCCGCAGGCCACGAACAGGAAGGCAGCGAGCCACCCGAAGCGGCCGTAACCCTTTAATGCCCACATATAGAACAGGAAGCCGGGGGCGACGCCGAAAGCGATCACGTCCGACAGGGAGTCGTACTCCACGCCGAACTTGCTGGTGGAGTTCGTCATGCGGGCAACCCTGCCGTCGAGGGCGTCTAAGATGCACGAGACGAATATGGCTATGGCGGCCTGCGTGAATTTCTTGTCAACGGTCGAGACGAGCGCGTAGAAGCCCCCGAAAAGGCTCATGGAAGTGACGAGGTTCGGAAGGAGATAGACCCCTTTACGATTTCTTCTCTTCATTGCCCGCCTCCTTCCTTGCTAATACTGTCAGACCGGCCTTGACTTGCCGGCCCACCTCTACAAGAGGAGTATAACAAATCGGCATGTAGGTGTCCACTCTGGAGCCGAAGGCGATCAGGCCCACCCGCTCGCCTCTCGCGACGCGGTCGCGCTCCTTTACGTAGCAGACGATGCGCCGCGCGAGGAAGCCGGCTATCTGGACGATCAGGAACCTCTCGTCGCCCTTTTTGAATACTATATAATTACGCTCGTTTTCTTCGTCTATCCCTTTCTTGAAGGCGAGCCCGAACCTGCCGCTGCGGTGCTCGATCTTCTCTACGCTACCCTCGCACGGGGCGCGGTTCACGTGGACGTTCGATACGGACATGAAAATGCTCACCCGCTTCATTCTCTCGCCCAGATACTCGCTTTCGTCGAGGTCCTCCACTCCGATGACCCTGCCGTCCGCAGGCGACAGGATCTCCCCGTTTGCCGCCACCCCCGGCCGCGACGGGTTCCTGAAGAAAAAGATGAAAAACAGGCAGAAGAAGACGGCTACGCCCGTGAGGGGATAGACGCCCAGAACATAGAAAAGGAAGGCCAGGAAAATACATGGCAGGATGAAAATGAGTCCTTCCTTCGCTATGGGAAATGCCATTAATTTACCGACTCCTTGTTTCGTCGCCATGCTTTCAGTGCCTGCCGAGCGTTCTTTTTGCTACCCCACGTTTGAAGACATGCAATTACTGGGGCTCGAGCGCCCCCTCCACGAGCAAAGCTCGTGGGAGCCACCCCGCTCGGCGCTACGCTGCGCTTGCTTTATTACTGCCGCGCTCGGCACTCGCTCCGGCAGTAATCGGGGTTAAGCACCCTCTCCGGCTGCGCTGCGCTTGCTTTAATATCCTGCTGCTTTTAACCCTTTCTCCCGATCCAGCTCTGCATTATTGGGGTTCAGCGCCCCCTCCACGAGCAAAGCTCGTGGAGCCACCCCGCTCGGCGCTGCGCATTCGCTTGCTTTAATATCCTGCTGCTTTTAACCCTTTCTCCCGATCCAGCTCATCATCGAGCGCAGGGTCGCCCCGACCTTTTCGATCAGGTGCTCCTTGTCTCTCCTGACGATCGCGTTGTAGACCGGTCTGTTGGCCGCGTTTTCGAGTATCCATTCCCTTGCGAACTCGCCCGTCTGTATCTCGTCCAGGATCTTCCGCATCTCGGCCCTGGTTTCTTTCGTGATTATGCGGGGGCCGCGCGTGATGTCGCCGTACTCGGCGGTATCGCTGATGGAGTAGCGCATATTGGCTATGCCGCCTTCGTAGATGAGGTCAACGATCAGCTTCAGCTCGTGGCAGCACTCGAAATAGGCGATCTCCGGCTGGTAGCCGGCGTCTACGAGGGTATCGAAGCCCGCCCGGATCAGCTCGGTCACCCCGCCGCAGAGCACGACCTGCTCGCCGAAAAGGTCCGTCTCCGTCTCTTCCTGGAACGTCGTCTCGAGCACGCCCGCCCTTGTCGCGCCTATGCCCTTGGCGTAAGCGAGGGCCAACTTGTGCGCCTTCTTGCGAGAAGTCCTGATAGATGGCGATCAGCGCGGGCACGCCCGCGCCCCTCTCGAACTCGCGCCTGACCAGGTGGCCCGGACCTTTCGGTGCGACCATGATGACGTCGATGTCGGCAGGCGGCACGATCTGGTTGAAATGGATGTTGAAGCCGTGGGAGAAGACGAGGGTCTTGCCCTTCGTCAGGTTCGCCTTGATCTGCTCTCTGTAAAGGAACGCCTGGACCTGGTCCGGCGCAAGTATCTGGACTATATCCGCCTGGCGCGAGGCCGCGTCCGCGGTCATGGGCTTGAAGCCGTGGTCTTTCGCCAGCTTGTAGTTGGGCGTGCCTTCGAGCTCGGCCACAATCACGTCGAGACCGCTTTCTCTCAGGTTCTGCGCCTGCGCGTGCCCCTGGCTCCCGTACCCGATCATCGCTATCTTCTTGCCTTTCAGGGCGCCCAGGTCCGCATCTTTGTCATAGTACACCTTCGCCATTGCTTCCTCCTTTGGATTGTCTCTCTTTGCGTCATGGGCGGTTTCTCGCCCCTTATCATGGCGACCGAGCCCGTCCTGACGAGCTCCTTTATCCCGAGGGGCCTGACCAG
This sequence comes from uncultured delta proteobacterium, assembly GCA_963818095.1. GTDB lineage: Bacteria > Desulfobacterota > Syntrophorhabdia > Syntrophorhabdales > WCHB1-27 > CAWEPK01. The sequence goes on along the minus strand of CAWFRA010000028.1, from coordinate 76,467 downwards.
GGCCAGAAACGCCTTCACCTTCTCCTCGTTGCCCGTTATCTCGACGACATACGACCTGGGCGAAACGTCCACCACCCTGCCCCTGAATATCTCGATCATGCGCAGGACCTCTTCCCTCGTCCTGTCCTCCGCGTTGACCTTGACGAGCACCATCTCCCGCGATACGTATTCGACGTCCTTGAAATCGGTCACCTTTATGACGTTGATCAGCTTGTTGAGCTGCTTGAGTATCTGCTCGAGGATCGCGTCGCTGCCCGTCGTGACGATGGTCATCGTGGACATCTCCGGGTCCTGCGTCTCACCGACGCAGAGGCTCTCGATATTGAACCCCCTGCCGCTGAAAAGCCCGGCCACGCGGGCGAGCACACCGAATTCGTTCTCAACGAGGACCGAGATATATGTCTCAATGATTCCCCCTATACGAGCAGCATGTCGCGGAGGGCCGCGCCGGAAGGGACGATGGGGTAGACCCCCTCGTCCGGGCTGATGTGGACGTCGATGAGGGTCGGCTTGCCGTTGGCGAAGGCCTTTTTGAGCACCTTGTCCACCTCGCTCTCGTGCTCTATCCCGTACCCCGCCGCCCCGTACGCCTCGGCGAGCTTTACGAAATTCGGCATGCATTCGAGGGTGGAGAATGGAGTACCGCTTCTCGTAAAAAAGCTCCTGCCACTGCCGCACCATGCCGAGGCACCCGTTGTTCAGTATGACGACCTTGACGGGGAGCCCGTACTGCACGGCGGTCGCCAGCTCCTGGATGTTCATCTGGATGCTGCCGTCGCCCGCGATATCGACGACGAGCGCGTCGGGGTAGGCAGCCTGCGCGCCGATGCTCGCCGGGAACCCGTAGCCCATCGTGCCGAGGCCGCCGGAGGTGATGATCGTGCCGGGGCACCAGGAACTTGTAGAACTGGGCGGTCCACATCTGGTTCTGGCCGACCTCCGTTGCGATGATGGCCTTGCCTTTGGTCAGCTCGAAGATCCGCTCGATGACGTACTGGGGCTTGAGCGTGCCGTCCCTCGTGTAACTTAAGGGGAAGCCCTCTTCCACTCCGCGACCTGCTTCAGCCAGTCGGCAATGTGGTGCCTGTAGCCCGCGAACGCTTCCTTGTCCTCATCGCATATCTGGACCATCCGCTTGAGCACGTTTTTCGCGTCGCCGACTATCGGTATATCCACCCGTATGTTCTTGCTGATCGATGTAGGGTCAATGTCGATGTGGATGATCTTGGCGTGCGGGGCGAACTCGTCCACCTTGCCCGTTGCCCTGTCGTCGAACCGCGCGCCGACGGCGATGAGGACGTCGGAGTTGGTGATGGCCATGTTCGCCGTATAGGTGCCGTGCATGCCGAGCATGCCCAGGAACTGCGGGTGGTCGCCGGGGAAGCCGCCCAGGCCCATGAGCGTGCTCGTCACCGGGATGTGCAGCCGCTCCGCAAGCGCGGTCAGCTCCTTCGACGCGTTCGACGTGATGATGCCGCCGCCCGTGTAGAGCACGGGCTTCTTCGCGACTGCGATCAGCTTCATTGCCCGCTTGATCTGCCCGGGATGGCCCGTGTAGTTCGGCTGGTAGCCCCTGATGAAGACCTTATCGGGATATTTGAATTCGGCAAGCGCCGCCGATACGTCTTTCGGTATATCGACGAGGACGGGGCCCGGCCTGCCGGAGCGGGCGATGTAGAAGGCTTCCTTGATGATGCGCGTCATATCGGCTACGTCCCTGACGAGGTAGTTGTGCTTCGTGCAGGGGCGCGTGATGCCGACGATGTCGGCCTCCTGGAAGGCGTCGTTGCCGATGAGGGCGGTGTTTACCTGGCCGGAAAAGATGACCACGGGCACCGAGTCCATGTAGGCGGTGGCTATGCCTGTGACGGTGTTCGTCGCGCCGGGGCCGGAGGTGACCAGCGCCACGCCGACGCGCGCGGATGCGCGGGCGTAGCCGTCTGCCGCGTGGACAGCGGCCTGCTCGTGGCGGACGAGGACCTGCCTGATGCCGCAGTCGTACAAGGCGTCCGTTATATTGAGGACCGCGCCGCCGGGGTAACAGAAGAGGGTATCGACCCCCTCGGCCTTGAGGGATTCAACGAATATCTGGCCGCCAGTCTTCTTCATTCCGGTTCCTGGCCCTTGTCACTCAGCCCTTCCATCAGGTCTTTATAATAGAGCTTTTTCTTCTTCAGCACCCGCACTTCCACCTCTTCGGCCTCAGAGAGGAATGCTTTGCGCAAAAGCATCTGGAGGCGCCTGTCAAGTGACGTGTGGGCTTCCTTGGCTTCCTGATAAAGATCTTCCCGGCTTTTAGTTTTTTCCATAGATATGGGTATAGACTGTACAAAATATGGCGCGAAATGTCAAGATTTGCGGGCGGGGCCGTGATCTTTTGGGCGCCTTTTCCCTGTCTCTCGGGTCCGCGCGTCCTCACGTACTTACGACGTACGCTCCGGGCGGCGGCCCCTCGATCACGGGAAAATTCATCCAAAATCTCCCGGCCCCGTTTCACATGTCGGGTGCGGCAGGTTGAAAGGTCGCGCCTTGGATTGCCATTAATTTGAAGGGAAGCCAGCCCCTGTTTGAGGGTGAAACAACCGCGTCCGGTCCTTTACAATCTGCCCGTTCGTACTTACATAGGATGCATCGGCTCAACGGTTCCTCTCCGGGCCGCTTACGTAGCAGCAGCAATGCACAAGGAGGAAGCAGTATGAAGATAGTTCTCGCGGCCATTACGGTGGCAGTATGCCTGGCTTTTACCGTTATCGCCACGGCCCAGTCGATGGACTTCAGCAAAATGTCGAACGACCAGTTGTACCAGCTCAAGCAGCAGGGCGTTCCGAAAGATCAAATGGCTGACTTCCGGAGCGAATGGAACAACCGGGTACTGAACATGACCCCGAAACAGATGCAGAAGTACGGGGTCCCGTACCAGGAACAGCAAAGGGTAGAGGGCGAGGAAGACAGAGAAGAGGGAACGCCGACCGCAGCGGACTAGCAACGCCTCATAAGGCCCGGCTATTTCCAAACCCGTTCGTCGAGAGAAAAGGGCCGGGCGTCGCCGGTGGTGATTTTGGCGAAGTCCGGGGTGCTTTGGATTGATGACGAAATTGCATTCGTTTTGAACGACCGCGGAAGGCACGCGGAGCACGGCCGATTTGCCATCCCGCACCCATTCCGTCCCGAGGGCCCTCGTAAAGTCGGGCGGGGGCGATGTGTCCCACCCTGGTTTCAGGTCTTTCAGCACAATCTCCAACTGCGATACGGAATCCGGAATCTCGACGGGCACTGCGCATAGCGATTTAGCGATCTTGATGTCTCTTCTTGTAAAATGGACAATCAACTCAAGGACCGCGAGGGAGAGCGTCGCGCTCGCGTAGACGACAGGTATTCCGACCTCATTCCAGCGGCCGCCTCCAAGGCGCGCACCTTCTCCCGAAAGGGCCTCGGCCGCGTGTTTCTTCTTGACCAGCCGCCACGCGGTCGTCAAGAAATAACACCATATTCTATCCGGATAAGCAGCTCTTCGACTTCGCGGCTCCCGGCGTCCGTCTGAAGCATGTTGATCGGTACGGCGCCGCCCAGCCCGTATTGCTCGCTGTTGAGCCACTCGATCGCGTCTTCCCTGCTTTCAAATACATCTTCCGCAAGGGCAAGTATCCTTGCGAAGCGATAAAGCCTGTCACTCTCCACGGGCGACAGCCTGGCAGCCGGCTTATGCCGCTTTTGCGAGCGGCCCGCCGTCTGGCTACAGTGCGGAGGCTAACGCCTATAATGTTCGCAATCGTCTCATCAGAAAGGCCAAAGGTATCTTTCACATGGTAAAGCGCAGCCGGAGGCATGCCTTTTCTTATAAGCGAGTCAAAATCGATAGGGTTTTGGATTTTCTTACCGAGTTCCCTTTCCCCGCCCAGAATACTTACCACCCTGGTCATCTGTTACCTCCTATGCCAAGTGTCATCAATAGTATATGACAAATGGCATAGGAGGTCAAGTCGAGAGGGGGCGGGGGCGGGATCTTTTCGCGCCTTTCGCGTCGTTTTCTCGGCGCGGCGTGCTCACGTACAAATAGTACGCTCCGCCGCGCGCCTTCGAAAAGCAACGCGAAATCCATCGAAAATCTCCCGGCCCATTTTAGGTAGGAAAGCGTCAGATGTCCGGGCACTTACCGCCTTCCGACACCCTTATATGTCTTCCTGCAAAGGAATTCAGTCTTTCAGCCTCCATAATTCTTTCGATAGCGGAAACTTTTTGCTTGAAATAGGAAGTAAATAGCAGGAGAATAGGCCATACAAAAGCAGACATATGTCCGGGAATAGAAACATAGAAGAAATGAGGGGATGGGGGCGTGATGAAAAACGTAGATAATCAAGAAGTCTGATGCCTTGGAAGATGGCGATGGATATTGTCCAACGCGGTTAATAGATGACTTACCCGCAGAAAGCGATTTGCTTGCATTTCATGGAGATATTGGCCCGCACGAAAGAGTTGCGAAAGCCATTTCCGACATGATTCTCTCGCCAGAGGAAGAAGCTGGGAAAATGATTGCCCTCGAAGGCGGTTGGGGCTCCGGAAAGTCAACCGTTGTCAAGTTACTCCAAAAATACTTGGAAAGTAATCATGATATCACCGTATTTACATACGATGCATGGGCGCATGAAGGTGACCCACTTCGACGGACCTTTCTTGAATCCTAATCAGACACCTCCAGAAGCATCGAGGCAGGTGAGGACTGGCTCGATAAAGATACTTCGGACAGGATGATAGACTCTCTCGCTAATCGGCTGAAGGTTACTCGAGAACAACCATTCCGAAAACAACATTCCTTGGCAGGTGCTTCGCTGTTTCGGCGTTGCTGGTCCCTGCCGGTATTCCATCTTTGACAGCTGCTTTGACTAAAGGTATCACGTATATGCCGGGAACGCCTTCGGTCAATTTCGTCATCGGGGCTTTTTGTTCAACGGCGCCCTTTATCGTTCTCGGAGTTAACTGGCTCAGGCTACTTTTTCGTGACCAGATTTAGACGAAGGCCGAACGGAAACGGGCCATACGGTGGGTGAGGATAAACGGCCTGTTATTCGGCTTTCTTGAGATATATTCTATACATAAACGATGCGGAGACCAGCAAACCCCACAACCCACGTCATAGAGTTTCAAGACAGCTTTTATAAGGTCATGAATAAGCCTGATGAAGCATGAAGCCCTAATTGCTTATGGTGCTGGACAATTGTCCGTGCTCTCAGATTGTGCAATGTCGCTTTTGTCCAAACATCAGACATTTGTGCAGTCTAGAGAATGGTAATACCAGAGAATGATTTAAAAAGCTTTGGATTATTGTTCCGTACGACCCTGATGGCTTGCGGCAAATTCGGCTCACCACGGGCAAGTCATACAAAAACACGAAGAAGAGGAGCCCAGTAAAGCCGCAGCTTCATTCATAGACAAGACCGCAGCTTCATTCATAGACAAGACCTTCCAATTGCGGTTCGCCGTTCCTCCGCCGGTTCTCTCAAACTGGAAAGCTATTTGGAAGCACTTGCCGCACCAGGTACTTCACGAAGGAAGACCATACGGAAGATCATCACACAATATTTCAAGTTATGGCATAGCGGCGTGCCGCCCGGAGAAGCTCCCACGCCAAGAGAATTGAAACTTTACGTGAATCAGATAGGGACAATACATCGACAATGGAAACGTACGTTCCCGATCAGGCCACATCAGCGCTATGTATGTCCGTTCTTAGCAGGCAGGGGAGCAATATCAGGAAAAACTTATTGGCAGAGACATTGCCTGATCCAGCTATAAGAGCGATTGTTGCCTTCGGGCTCTGGTATCCCAACGTAGCAAGGTCTCTTTAATTCAACGTCAAGGCTAATGTCGGGCAGCAGTTGCTTCTTTCGGAGCCTATTGTCAGAGCGCTGCAAAACAAATGTCATCCGGACGAGATCAAACGACTCTCGGCTACGTTCGAGGATGGTTTTTGGGTAGTGTTGGAAGAGGTTATGACAACGCTTCATAGTATCCATCGGCCCAAGAGATTTAGCAAAGACCGCGTTATGTCTGGAGACAGCTGGTATCCTACGTGACACTACCCGAAGGGAGGCAGTGAGCTGTACTTACCGAATTGGGGAAGGCGGCGCGGAATATATTCGGATCCGGACTCCGGTCGACGACATCATTGCACGTGGTATATCTGCTATATGTCGGCTCTCCGATAGCTCTGCTATCTCTCACGGATATATTGGCCACATTCCGTAACACACTAAGCATAACAGATAACAAGCCAGATTATAAGGTCACTGAGAAGACAATCGACAGTCTGATAAGGCATTTGTAATACAATCGCGAAAATAGGCCACACAAACGCACTACTCCAGCATTCAGTCTGCCCGCCGAGTCCTCAGGAATGGGCAAGGCTATGCATTTTTATCTGCGGACAAGAGAAACAATGGTGGCGATTACTCGTACCGCAAATAACCTTCGAATCAATTTCAACATTCTTTAAAAGCCGGAGGCCAAGAGCAAAAAGCCTAAGACGCGACATTTTCATGGGCAACCGTGCAGGTTACGCAGGGTTCCGTGCAAAATTCTGACTGGACTGCCCTCCGCGGCTGCCCTTGAAGACAAGTTGAACTCGAATGAAACGGTAACAAATATTGAAACGATCTTTTTAGTACAGACCTTGGCGTTGCTGACAAAATACGCTAACTAACGAGCCAAAATTGCCTTAAAAGAGCTTGCAGATGGCGGCCACCTTATGCATAGGCTATTCCAAGCCGCGACTCAAAAGGACAGGACATGTGTAGCGGAAATAGTAAGCCTATTCCTTCAACAGCGGCCTATGCAGCGCCACCTAAGGATATAGGCGATTCCGAGGAGGGGTTCGAGTTTCCGAACTCATTTCATGAACAGTGACGATGCCGATTTCGGCCTCCCGTATGGTTAGAATATTGGATTCCCCGAGATAACTTGAATCTCTTGATTCGACATTACGGCGAAGAGAGGCTACGATCCGTTGATTGTTCGTTTGCCCTTCGGATAGTAGCGAATAGTGACTTACCTATGCGTCTCTTTACTGCAGAGGCAACTTTCGCGTTTCGAAATGAGTTGAGGAAATATCTCCCAGAGAGCGTGGAGGATAAGAGCTTTAAAAATCTTGTTAGGCTCTTCGAGCAAGTTCAACTTTTCGCGATATTGCTACGCGCCGAAGTAAATGGATTCAATCCTGCAGGAAGCGTGGTTGTATCAGCGGATTTTTTCTGTGTCCCAATCTCATGGTTTTCTAGAAAGGTGTCGTGGAGGTGTCTAAGTCTTCAAGAAACGCATGGAAGAAAGCTCTGCGTAAAAAGACGACGTCTTGAGTCTAACCCTTACTTTATCAGAATGTGGAACAGGCATAATTTTCATAACACCTTTTCAGGACGCAGTCTTATCGCATGCGGAGGATGTTATGGACGGCACAAAGCCATCCGATATCACGCTGAGAAATGGCCATAAATCATGTCCTTTTTGGCCCTGCGATTACGCCTATCTTACGCCGGGAATTGCTGCGTGAGACCGTTAAACGCAGATGTCAATGTTCTATACTTTCTTCGAAATATACGGGGATGAATTAATAACGGAAGACACGCTGTACGACAATGGAGAAGTGCTTAATAGGCTATTTACGCCCTGGTCAGAGCCGAAACGTTTCGAACTCAGGTTTGAACAGCCTTTTTGGCAACGCCGCACGGTTTAAAAGATGGCTATATTATTCTTACCGAAAGCTTTAGCACGCGTCTTCAAACCGAAGTGAATAAACCCGCTGAACCTAATAGTGAGGCCGATATATTGATCCGAGAAATTGCGGCACACTTTGGAATCCTGCCTCAGGAACCGGACCGACAAAGCGATTCCTTCGAGTCAAAGGAGAGCGGAGAATAGACCTATCGTTTTTCTAGGACATGGCGACGTACGTCGACAACGTGCCGAGAAAACGACGCGAAAGGCGCGAAAAGATCACGGCCGGACCATCACCATGATATAATACCCACATGGTTCACGTCGGCACCTGCTCCTGGGCTGAGAAAACCCTTGTCGCCAGCCCTGACTTTTATCCGCCCACTGCCCGTAACGCCGAAGCCCGTCTTCGCTACTATGCCTCCCATTTCGATACTGTCGAGGTCGATTCGACGTACTATGCGATACCCGACCTCAAGACCGTCTGGCTTTGGGAGACGCGGACGCCTGGGGATTTTATTTTCCATGTTAAAGTTTACGGGGCGCTGACCGGGCATGCTATCGACCCTGCTACTCTGCCTGCCGATTTGCGGGCGCTTGCCGGGCGGGGATTCGGGTCGCCAGGTCTATGTGCGGGAGACGGGAGGTGCTGGCCCCTGTCGCTCGGCGGTTCGCCGATGTCCTTGCGCCGCTCGTCCGGGCGCGCAAGCTGGGGCTACTCGTCTTCCAGTTCCCGCCCTGGTTCGACTACAAGGCGCGCAACCTCGACTACATCCTGCTGTGCCGGGAGCTTATGGCGCCCCTGCCTGTTGCCGTCGAGTTCCGTCACGGTAGCTGGCTCGCCGCGTCAAAGGCGCCCTCAGTGCTCGCTTTTTTGCGCGAGCACGGCCTGACCTACGTGCCGGCCGACGAGCCCCAGTACGGGACCAGCGCGACCGTGCCTTTCGTTCCCGCGGTCACGTCGGATACGGCGTATTTCAGGTTCCACGGGCAGGAACACCGAGAACTGGCTGAAAAAGGGCGTCCCCACGACAATGCGGTACGACTATCTCTATTCGGATGGGGAGCTGGAAGAGTTTGTCCCGGCCATAAGGGAGGCGGACAGCCAGGCGAAAAAGACCTACGCCATGTTCAACAACTGCCACAATGCCAACGCGGCCCTCAACGCCAAGCGCCTCAAGAGCTTCTGAAGAAGGGCCGGGTAGGGGGCTAGGCCGTTTTTTTGCTCCTCTGCCCCGGCCGTATCGTCAGCACCGGGCAGGAAGACTTGCGCACTACCTTTTCCGCCACGCTGCCGAGGAGTATATGCTCCAGGCCGCCCCTGCCGTGGGTGCCCATCACGATCAGGTCCGCCCCTATCGATTCGGCGTAGCCCGTGATCTCGATGAAGGCCGAGCCGGTCCGGATCGCCTTGGTCACGCCCGGGATCGTCACCTTTGCGGCCGCCTCGTCGAGCTGTCTGGTAATCTCGTTTTCCATGTTTTTCTGCATGGTCTCCAGGTATTCGGCCGCCATGAAGGACTCGTAAGGCGTGAAATACTCCATGCTCGCGACGACGTGGATCACGTGGATGGACGCTTCGAAGCGCTTGGCGATGGCGGACGCGTATTCGAGTATCTCGTCCGTGTATTCCGAAAAATCGACAGGCACTACTATCTTGTTGAACATTTACGCCTCCTTATCCGGCTTTTCCTCTGCATAAAAGCGAACCAGGAGGCCGCAGGCTTCAAGCGGCTCCCGGGCCGTACCCGCCTTAACGACGGGGCGCGGCTTACTTCTTTATCGTGAATCCCACGTTTTCGATTGCCTGTTCGAGGTCCTTTTCCTTGACCTTCGCGTCGTCATACGTGACATTGGCCGTGCCGATGGCCACGTCCGCCTTCGATACGCCGGGCAGGGCCTCGACGGCCTTTTTCACGCGCATTACGCAATGCTGGCAGCTCATTCCTTCGATCTTCATAGTAGTCTCAGACATAATGCCCTCCTGCCGTATTGTGTGCTTTTTCGATAAATTTGCAATATGGCGGTGGGGGCCGGGATCTTTTGGCGGCCTTTGCGGCGATCCCTCGGCGCGGCGTGCTCACGTACAGAGTAACGTACGCTCCGCCGCGCGCCTTCGGAAACAACGCGAATTCCATCAAAATCTCCCGGCCCCGTAGCAGGCGCGAGTCCAGCCGCAAAAAGCATTGGTTTTGCTTTTTAGCTTTTTCTCGCGCGATCAGATTAACGTTCACCTTGACGCCGGCGGCTGCGACGCTAATATAAGGTGCTGGTGGGGGATCGTCTAATGGTAGGACACGGGCCTTTGGAGCCCGCTATTCAGGTTCGAGTCCTGATCCCCCAGCCAATCACTTGTTTGTATAACAACTCCCGGTTTGCGTTGCTTTTGACCAATAAATCGGCCGGGCGGGGTCTTTTTGTGATATAATTATTCTCTAAAAATTAACTGGAGAGGCAGGGGAGTAAAGGGCGTGACTAAGGAGAAAGTCAAGATTCTTTCGTCGACCCTGGCGGAGATTTACATGCGGCAGGGTCACTTCGACAAGGCCAGGGAGATATACGAAAGGCTTCTGTCGAAGGACGAGGCGAATCACTTTTACAGGAGGCGGCTCGCGCTTCTTTCCACGGAAACGCCTGACAGTAAAAAGGCTCAAGGTGCTTTCCGCGGCTCTTGAGGAAAATCGAAGAAAGGCGTGATGAGAGAGAAGCGGTCAGGTAGGGTCGTCGAGATTCTGGAGCGGCAGGGACTCCATGCCTGTGTCATCAAGGGCATGGAGAACATTTTCTACCTTACGGGCTTCCGGGGCACCGAAGGGACCGTGCTCGTCACCAGGGGCGACGTTGTCCTCATGGTTGACGGCAGGTACATCACCTATGCGCAGGAGGTGGCGAAGGGCTGCACGTCGTCGAGGTCAAGGGCGAAGGACCACCCCCTCGACGCGCTTTTCCGCCAGTACGGCATTACGAAGGCGGGCTTCGACAGCTTACAGACCACTTTCCACGAGTACCAGTCGTGGAGAGAGGCCAGCCCGGACGTCGAGATTGTCCCGCTGGCGAACGATATCGAGTCGATAAGGGGGTGCAAGGAGCCGGAAGAGATCGCTGACGATGCGGGAGGCCATCCGCATCGCCACCGACGCCTTTTCCGCCGTTCTCGGGAATATCGTGCCGGGGAGGACCGAAATGGAGATCGCCAACGAGCTCGATTGCACGATGCGCCGACTTGGGGCCGGAGGGACCGTCCTTCGAGACGATTGTGGCGTCCGGACCGAGGGCGGCGCTTCCCCACGGCCAGCCACGGCCAAGAAGCTGGAGGCGGGCGAGACGGTCGTCATAGACTTCGGCTGCCGGGTGGACGGCTACTGCTCGGACGAGACCTGCACGGTCGCCCTGGGCGAGCCGGGCAAGCAGATGAGGGAGATCCATGAGGTCGTCTTCGAGGCGAAGCAGAAGGGCATCGCTCCGTGCGGGCGGGCATGCCCGTGCGCGACCTCGACACGATAGTGCGGGGCTTCATCGAAGAGAAGGGCTACGGGGAATTTTTCGGCCACGGCACGGGCCACGGCGTGGGCATAGCGGTCCACGAGCCGCCTGTCTGTCACGGCGAAGGGCGAAGGGCATTCTGGAAGAGTCGATGGTCATCACCATCGAGCCCGGCATTTATATACCCCACGTCGGCGGGGTGCGCCTGGAAGACATGGTGCTGGTAACGGAGAACGGCGGGGAGGTCCTCACCCGTTTAAGGAAGGACCTGATTGCAGACAGGAGGGGTCTTGAATGATGGTTTTTACGAGTGAGTTCAGGAAGGGCTTGAAGGTTCTGGTGGATAACGAGCCTTTTATCGATAGTCGATTTTCAGCACGTGAAGCCGGGGAAGGGCGGCGCTTTCGTCCGGACGAGGATCAAGAGCCTGGTGACGGGCAACGTGCTCGACAGGACGTTCAGGTCCGGGCGACAAGGTCGATGTCCCGGAGATGGAAGAGAAATCGATGCAGTACATGTACAGGGAAGGGGTCAATTACTACTTCATGGACGTCAACACCTACGACCAGCTCTTCGTGGAGGAAGAGAACCTGGGCGACGCGAAGAACTACCTGAAAGAGGGCCTGGTCGATCAACGTCTCCTTTTACAAGGGGAAGGCCATCGGCGTCGACCTGCCCAACTTCGTCGACCTTGCGGTAGCGAAGACGGAGCCGGGCATCAAGGGAGACACCGCCCAGAACGCGACGAAGCCGGCCGAGCTGGAGTCGGGCTACACGCTCCAGGTGCCGCTCTTTCTGGAAGAGGGGGAGGTGATAAAGATCGACACGCGGTCGGGGGAGTACATCACGAGGGTTTCCAAGTAGGCGCGCCATGCTCATCACGTTCGAGGGAGTTGAAGGAAGCGGAAAGACCACGCAGGTAGAGCTTCTCTACGGATACCTGCAAGGCAAAGGCTACAAGCGTCCTGAAGACGCGGGAGCCGGGCGGCACGGCCCTGGGCGAGGCCCTGCGCACGCATACTGCTGCAGAGAGGACCTCCACGTGCTTCCCCTTTCCGAGCTGCTCGTATTCATGGCCGTCCGGGCGCAGCACATGGAGGAGGTCATCATGCCCGCCCTGGAAAGGGGCGCCGTCGTGCTGTGCGACCGCTTCGCCGACGCCACCTATGTCTACCAGGGGTACGGCAGGGGCGTCGACCTCGGGATCATCTCGACCCTGAACCGCCTCGTCACGAAAGGCGTTATGCCGAACCTGACGGTCCTGCTCGACTGCGAGGCCACGGCCGGCTTGGCAAGAAAGCGCGCCGGTGAGCGGGTCGGACAGGTTCGAGGAAGAAGAGGCCGCCTTCCACGAGCAGATCAGGCGGGGCTACCTCAAGCTCGCCGAAGAAGACCGAAAGGGTTCTTCGTGGTCAACGGGAAGGGCGGCGTGGAGGCGATCCACGAGACCATCCGGGACAGGGTGGAAAAACTGCTGGAGAGCCATGGAATTTAGCGTCCTCGGCCATGACCGCCAGAAGCGCTCCTTGCCTCCCTCGTGGAAAGCGGGAGGCTCCCCCACGCCCTGCTTGTTCGCCGGCACCGAGGGGGTCGGGAAGCGGACGACTTGGCCCTCGGAGTTTGCAGGCAACCTCTTCTGTGCAGAAGGGCACGGCTGCGGGGTGTGCCGCCGGTGCCGGTCGCTCGCCGCCGGGCAACACCCCGATTTATGCGCTCCTCGCCGGAGAGACTCGATCAAGATAGACGCAGTGCGGGCGATCACGAAAGAGGTCTACGAGCCCCCCTACGAGGCGCCCGTTCAGGGTCATCCTCCTGGACGACGCGGACCTTATGACCCGCGAGGCGGCGAACGCCCTTTTGAAGACGCTGGAGGAGCCGCCGCCCTCCAACCTCTTCATCCTCGTCTCCTCGAGGGAGCAGGAGATACCGCTGACCGTGCGGTCCCGCTGCATGCGCATCGGGTTCGGCCCGCCTCGCCTCGCATATGCAGTGCTCTACTTCGAGGAGGTGGACGGGATGGACCCGGAGAAGGCGGCAAGACCTCGCAAGGCTCAGCAGCGGCAGCATCGCGGCCGGCCTCTTCTGGATGGATGAAGAGAACTCCCGGATGAGGCAGCAGGATCGCGGAGCTGCTGATGCAGGCAAAGCGGCCCGTCCGCAGGGGCTCCGTTGTCGCGGAGAGGATGGCCGCCAAGGGCTGCGAGGTGGAGTATCTCTCCTTCCTCCTCGCTTTTTCAGGGACGTCTGGTGGCTCCGCCAGACGAACGATGACTCGGGGCTGCTCAACGGGGACCTGGCGGCATAGTCAGTGAAGGGGCCACTCGGCGGCGCCAGGTGGGTGGATGTCGTCCATCGCCCTCGTCAAGGAGATGATAAGAACGCTTCGCTACAACGTGAACAGGTGGCTCGCCCTTGAAAATATGCTGCTCCACATTGCGAGGCCCGCATGAAATCATGTCGCGTCAAATTCGACCGCCTTACGGGGACGGTCGAGCTGGAGGCCATCGAAGAGCTGAAGACCGGGCGACCAGGTCGTCTGCGAGCTCGAAAAGGGCGAGTGCCTCGGCGTCGTCGCAACGGTGCCCGCGGAAACCGCCAGGGAGGGCCTGCGCAAGATAGCCAGGAAGGCATCCGCCGAAGAGGTGGCCGACCACGCGGCACTGCGGAGCAAGGGAGGGCACGCCTTCGAGGTGTGCCGGCAGAAGATCGAGGAGATGAAGCTCCCCATGAAGCTCCTCCGGGCAGAATATCTCTTCGCGGGCCTCGAAGCTCATCTTTTATTTCTTTTCCGAGGACAGGGTCGATTTCAGGGACCTCGTGAAGGAGCTGGCCAAGGAGTTCAGGGTAAGGATCGAGATGCGGCAGGTCGGCGTCAGGGACGAGGCCAAGATGATAGGCGGCCTGGGGAACTGCGGGAACGTCGTCTGCTGCAAGCGCTTCCTGAACAACTTCTCCATCGTCTCGATCAAGATGATGAAGGAGCAGAACCTCCTCCTCAACCCGTCGAAGATATCGGGCGTCTGCGGGAGGCTCATGTGCTGCCTCGGCTATGAGTACGACATGTACGTCGAGCTGAAGAAGGACTTCCCCAAGGTGGGCAAGCGGGTCATGACGCCGCAGGGCGAGGCCAAGGTCATAAAAAACAACGTACTTCACCCGGACGGTGACGGTCGAGACGCGCGGACGGGTAAGGAGACGACCTTCCCCGTGAGCGACATCAAGCCTATCAAGAGTCGAGTGAGGACAAAGGAATGGCGAAGAGCTACTACATAACGACGCCCATATACTATATCAACGACGTGCCCCATATAGGCCATGCCTATACCACCTGCGCCGCCGACGTGTGGCGCGCTACAAGAGGCTCCGGGGCTATGAGGTTTTTTTCCTCACCGGCGTCGACGAGCACGGCCAGAAGGCGCAGAAGGCGGCCCTGGAGCAGGGCATCACGCCGCAGGAGCTTGCCGACAGGATGGTGCCCACGTTCACCGGCCTCTGGAAGCTCCTGAACATCACCAACACGGGCTTCATAAGGACGACGGACGCGGCCCACAGGCGGTGGTGCAGCACCTCTTCCGGACAGATTGCAGGAGAAGGGGGACATCTACCTCGGGGAATACGAGGACTGGTACTGCATCCCCTGCGAGAGCTATTTCACCGAGCTGCAGCTGAAGGACGGCAAATGCCCGGACTGCGGGCGCGGCCCGTGGAGCGCCTCAAGGAAGAGAGCTACTTTTTCAGGATGTCGAAATATAGCGGACCCGCCTTCTGCGCTATCTGGAAGAGCACAGGGACTTCGTCATGCCCGAGGTGCGGTATAACGAGGTGGCGAGCTTCGTCAAGGGCGGCCTGCGCGACCTTTCGCATAAGCAGGACGACCTTCGACTGGGGCATCCCCGTGCCGGGCAACCCCAAGCACGTCGTCTACGTCTGGTTCGACGCCCTGACCAATTACCTGACAGGCATCGGGTTTCCTGAGCGACATGGAGCTGTTCGAGCAGTTCTGGCCGGCCGACGCGCATCTCATCGGCAAGGACATCCTCCGGTTCCACGCCGTCTACTGGCCCTCTTTCCTCATGGCCGCCGGCCTGCCGCTGCCGAAGCACGTCTTCGCCCATGGCTGGTGGACGGTCGACGGGCAGAAGATGTCGAAATCCCTGGGCAACGTGGTTGACCCCGTCGAGATGGCCAAGACTTACGGCGTCGATGAGTTCCGCTTCTTCCTCTTCCGCGAGGTGCCCTTCGGCCTCGACGGGGATTTCTCGAAAGACGCCATCGTCGGCCGTATCAACGGCGACCTGGCGAACGACTACGGCAACCTCCTGTCCACGAAGCGCGAACATGATCGGCAAGTTCCAGGCAGGGAAGGCTCGCGCAGCCGCCGGACCGGGCGGGACGGACGAGGCACTCCTTGAGCGCACGGCTGTCCTGGTTGCGGAATACGAGAGGGAGATGGAGGCTTTCGGCTTCTCCAAGGCCCTCTCCGCCGTTTTCGAGATTACGGCGCTCCTCAACCGCTACATCGATACGGAGGCGCCCTGGAAGCTCGCCAAGGAAGACACGACCCGTCTCGCGACGGTGCTCTACAATATCTGGAACGGCGTCAGGATCGCCACGCTCCTCCTCCATCCCTTCATGCCCTCGAAGACGGCCCCGGCCTGGCAGGCCCTGGGGATGGGCCGGGACATCGGCAAGGCGTCCTTCGACGGGGAGCGGGCCTTCTACCACGCCGGGCGGCCTTTCCGCCATAGACAAGATACCGCCCCTTTTCCCCAGAAGGGACGCCTAAAGACCATGGCCTTTACCCCCTTAAGAACATCCTTGAAAGGGTGCTGAGGGAACAGGCGTTCAGGGGCGACATCGAGGCGTTACAGGGTATTTTCCGAGTGGGAGCAGATCGTGGGGCAGCCCCTGGCGGCGCACACGCGGCCTGCCCGTCTGACCGAAAGATTCCTCTACGTCGAGGTGGACGACCACCTCTGGCTTGCCCAGTTGAAATATATGAAAGCCGATATGCTGAGGAAGATCGACCGCGCGCTGAAGCCCGGCCTTTTCGAGGACCTAAAGTTCTTTCTTAAGGGCCTCCAGTAGCTCCCGGTAAGGTCTTTTCAACTCGTCGGCGATCCGCTTTACCTCTTCGAACTCGAGGTGGGTCTTGACGGGCCTCCCCTGCCGGTCGTACCCCCGCTTCACGCGCACGGGGCCGAAGGAGGTCTGCACGACCTCTTCCTTCCTGGCGAGGACCGTCCGGTACTCCAGGCGCATCCGCACGCCGAAGGTCGATGTCTCGCTGAAGATCGCCTCCGTCATGGTCGCCGATCCCGGTCGCAGGCGTAAGGACCGAGAGGCGCACGCCCGGACCTGCCTTTCTTCATCTGCACGGGGAAGTAGAGGACGTCCAGGGCCCCTGCCGCGCGTGAGCCTGTCCGCCACGGCGCCCATGTACTCCGTCTCCATGTCGTCCATGTCCGCCTCTATGACCCATACCTCTTCGTCTGCGGCGGCGTCGCCGGTCTCGCCGATAAAGACGCGCAGGACGTTCGGCCGCTCCGTCTCGTAGGTCCCGAAGCCGCAGCCGTGGGCGAGGACCGTGAAGGGCACGCGCGCCTGGCCCTTTACGTAATGGCGCACTATCGCGGCGCCCGTCGGGGTGGTCAGCTCAAGCTCCTCGTCGAGGAAGACCACCTGGAAGCCCGTGAGCAGCTCGGTCGTGGCGGGGGGCGGGTTGGGCATGATCCCGTGGGCCGTCTTGACGTAGCCCCTGCCGACCGGGATGGGGCCGGAGAAGACCCTGTCTATGGAAAAATAGGCGATTGCGCGGGCGACGCAGAAGATGTCGATGATCGTGTCGATATGGGAAAGCTCGTGGAAATGTATCTTGTCCTTCGGCATCGCCGTGGACCTTCGACTTCCGCGTCCAACGATGATGTCGAGGATCGACAGCGCGTCCGCCTTGACGCGCGCTTCCGTGTCGAGACCCTCGATCATCCGCCGCATATCCCCTACGGACAGGTGGATGTCGGAAGGGCCGATCAGAAGGTGCGTCCCTTCGATCGCGCCCCTGGCGCTTTCTTTTCGGTCTTGATCTCCGGAATATCGACGGGGAGCTTGCGCGAGCAGCCCGGTCAGCGCGTCGAGCGGGCAGCCCGCGTCGATGAGGGCGCTTATGGTCATGTCGCCGCTGATGCCCAGGACCGGGTCGAGGTAGAGGACTTTCATAGGCGGTTGATAAGTGTGGCGAAATAGGCCGCGCCGAAGCCGTTGTCGATATTGAAGACCGCCACGGTCGAGCACGAGTTGAGCATGGCGAGAAGCGCAGACAAGCCGCCCAGGCTTGCCCCGTAGCCGATGCTCGTCGGGACGGCGATAACGGGCACGCCCACCAGCCCTGCGACGATGGAGGGCAGCGCGCCTTCCATGCCGGCGGCGACGATGATCACCCGCGCCTTTTTCAAAAGGTCCAGGTTGTGGAAGAGGCGGTGTATGCCGGCAACGCCCACGTCGTAGAGCTTCTCCGTCTCGTTGCCGAAGAAGATCGGAGACGAGATACGCCTCCTCGGCAACAGGGATGTCGCTCGTCCCGGCGGAGATGATGAGTATCAGGCCCTTGCCCCTTACGGTCGCATCCTTCTTGATGATGAAGCAGCGGGCCTTCTCAATGTAGGCGCCTTCGGGGAAGGCCGCGGCCAGGCGCTTGCCCTTTTCGGCGTCGATCCTCGTGGCGAGGACGTCGATCTCCTTCTCCTGCATCGAGCGGACGATGTCGCATATCTGCTCGAAGGTCTTCCCCTCGCCGAAGATGACTTCCTGGATGCCTTTCCGGAGCTGCCTGTGGATGTCGATCTTCGTGTGCTCCAGGTCCAGAAAGGGTATGTCCTTCAGGTCCTCGAAAGGCCGCCTCCGCCGATACGGCTGCCTTCGGCGACGCGCTTCAGCAGGGCGAGGATCTGGTCATCCATGCTCTTCCACCATAAACGCGCCTTTTACGAGCTTCATCTTGCCCGAGTCGATGCCGAGCACGTCGAAGCGGATGCGCCTTCCGAATGCCTCGTGTGTCTTCATGTAAAATAGGGCCGCGCTCACCATGTGCTTTTTCTTGCGCTCGTCGATCGCGCAGACGGCCTCTCCGAAGAGGCCGGTATTCCTTTTTTTAACCTCTACGAAGACGAGGCAGCCGCCTTCCTCCGCCACTACGTCGATCTCGCCGAGCCTCGTCCTGTAATTCCTCTCGACGATCTTGTAACCCTTGCGCTTCAGGGTCTTGATGGCCTCATCTTCCCCCGCCCGGCCTTCTTCCCGGGTGCTCAACCGGCTATCTCCCTGACGCCCCTGAATGTCTTCCTGTGGAGGGGCGTAATGCCGTAGTCAAGGATGGCCTGCTTATGCTCGGGCGTTGGATAGCCCTTGTTTTTCTTCCATTGGTATTGCGGGTAGTCGGCGTCGTAGGCGACCATCATCCGGTCCCGATGAACTTTGGCTATGATCGACGCGCAGGCGATGTAAAAGCACTTCCGGTCCCCTTTGACGACCGCCCTGGAGCCTGCCCGTTCTTTAAGCGGGAAAAGGCCGTCCACGAGGAGGAGACCGAGGGAAACGGCGGTCTACCGCCACCGCCCTTTCCATCGAAAGGAGCGAGGCATGGTGGATGTTGAGCCGTTCTATCTCTTCCGTTGCTTGCGATCCCCACGCCCACCTTATATGCGTTCTCATGGATCCAGCCGAAAAGATGTTCCCTCTGTTTCTCGCTCAGGAGCTTCGAGTCGTTGACGCCCTCGTGATTGTCCGGCGGCGGGCCGTCCCAGATGACGCACGCGGAGACGACCGGGCCGGCCAGGGGCGCGCGCCCGGCTTCGTCGAGACCGGCCACAAGGCCTGTGAGGGCGCAGCCCACTAATCCCTTTTTTCTTTAAGCTTTGCAGCTTTCCCTTTGAGGTTCCGCAGGTAGTACAGCTTGCCCCTGCGCATCTTTGCCTTGCTCAGCACCTCGATGCGCTCGATAAGGGGTGAATGCTTCGGGAAAGTCTTCTCGATCCCTACGCCGTAGGAGACCTTGCGGACGGTGAATGTGGCCCTGGTGTTTCCACCCCTTTTGCCGATCACCACGCCTTCGAACATCTGGATCCGCTCTTTGTCGCCCTCGTAAATCTTCGTGAAGACCTTTACGCTGTCCCCGACGCCTACGTCGATGAGGTCAAGCCTCATGTGTTCTTTTTCGATCAAGTCGATGGTCTCGTTCATCTTAACCTCCTGCTATTACCGGGCGGCCTGCCCCGCCGAACGGGCAAGGCCGGCAAAGGCCGTTTCTTTCCGGTTTCTCCCTTTGATCGTCTTTATGAAGCTTCCATACGCATGCCGAACAGTCTGTCGAGAATGATGCCGATGGCTACCCGCAGGGAAAGGTGGTTATAATCTCCCTGCCCCCTGACCGGCAAAAGCGTCCTTTCACAGGCTTTCGACTATATCGGCCGGCAGGCCCCATCCTGTCCCGAAAAGCAGCAGGAACGGTCTGGGGTCCGTCTCTATCCAGCTCCGCAACGCGTCATACCCGATGGAGACGTCCCTTATCCTGGATGAGGTGCCTATGACCACCGGGTCCTTCCCCTGGAAATCGGACATTACCTCGCCGACGCTGTCTCTGATGCGTATCTTTTCCAAGCGCCTCGGCCCTGTGCGGGTTGTACTGCCGCCCGTAGCCTTCCTTCCAGTGAAGGGCAAGCTTCTCCGCTATCGCCCTCTGTCTTTCCAGAGGCGTCACAATATAGCATAATTCCACGCCGAATGTCATGCAACTTCTGGCAGCGTCGTGGATCTCCAGATTGGAGATGCTCGTCGCCACGATGTCGCCCCGCTTGTCGAGTACCGGGTAATGGATGATTGCGAGGAGACTGCCACCCATGTCTAATCCATCTCGTCCATGACGCAGCGCAGGAGCTGCACGTCCTCCTGGTCCGGCTGGAAGCGCTCCATCAGGTCGGGCCGCCGCAGGACCGTCCTTTTGAGCGACTCCTTTCTGCCTCCACCGCCGATCTCTTCGTGGTTCCCCGACAGCAGGGCGTCCGGCACGGCCATGCCCATGTATTCCCTCGGCCTCGTGTACTGGGGATACTCCAGCAGGCCCTCGTGGAAGCTCTCGTCGGACGGGGATTCTTCATTGCCGAGGACGCCGGGGACGAGCCTGGCGACGGCGTCGATCACGACGAGGGCCGCCGCCTCGCCGCCGGACAGGACGTAATCGCCTATGGATACCTCGTCGTCCACGAGGGCGGAGACGCGCTCGTCTACGCCCTCGTACCGCCCGCATATCAGGGCGAGGTGGGGCGAGGCGGGCAAGCCCGGCTGCAGCCGTTCTGGTCGAAGATCCTGCCGTGGGGCGTGAGAAGGACGAAGCGCGCGCCGGGCGTTTCCGTTTCGGACGTGCTCCATGGCCCCGTGTATCGGCTCTACCTTCATCACCATGCCGGCGCCGCCGCCGAAGGGCGCGTCGTCGCAGGTGTGGTGTATGTCGGTGGCGAAATCCCTTATGTTCATTACGTTAAACTGGAGAAGGCCCTTTTCCCGCGCCTTCTTGATGAGGCTTTCGTCCGAGGAAGGATTCGAGCATGGCGGGGAACAGGGTGAGGACGGTGAAAATCATTCAATAAGTCCATCCCCTCTGACGCGCACGAGGCCGGCTTCCATATCGATTTTAATGATGTAGTCTGCCGTCATGGGGACGAGGAGCTCGTCGGGCGCGTCCCCTACCACGAGTATGTCGTTCGCCCTCGTGTGCATGACTTCCTTTACTTCGCCCGAGCTGCGGCCGTCTTCCGCGACCGCCTGGAGGCCGATGAGCCGGTAATCGTAGTATTCGCCTTCTTCCAGGGGCGGAAGGTCGCTCTTCCCTTACGAAGACCTCTTTCCCAAAAAGAAGCGGACCGCGTCCGCGCTCTCGAACCCCTTTGAATTTTATGAGGAACTGCTTTTTTCGGGACGTACCTCGGCGGGCCTAAGCTCTATCTCCTTGCCGTTGTCATCGACGAAAAATGAGGGATACCGTAAGGGACGTCGCCGCCTTCGTTATAGTACCTGAATCTTACCTCTCCTTTTAACCCGTGGGCAGCCGTAACCTGCCCCACCGGAACGAGCTTCATTACTCGATGATTTCCAGAACGGCCCGCTTCTTCACCTTCGTGGACGCCGCGCTCAGGATCGTCCTCATGGCCCTGGCCGTCCGCCCCTGCTTGCCGATGACCTTGCCCAGGTCATCCTTGGCGACGCTCAGCTCAATGACGGACGTCCTCTCACCTTCGATCTCCGAAACTTTCACCTGGTCAGGGTCGTCGACAAGAGCCTTGGCGATGTACTCGATGAGTTCTTTCAGCACGGCTCCACCTCCGGAAGAATTAGGTGCTATGCCAGCTCCAGAAACCCCTTCCCGCTTAAAGAGCGCCTCGACCGTCTTTGTAGGCCTCACCCCTTTCTCGATACCAGGCGGCTATCTTTTCCTTGTCGAGCTTTACCTCGAAAGGGTCCACCAGGCAGTTGTAAGTACCCACCATTTCCATGAACTTTCCGTCCCTCGGATACCTCTCGTCCGCCACTACGATCCTGTAATACGGTTTCTTTTTAGCTCCATGCCGAGTGAGTCTGAATTTTACCGCCAATCCTGCCTCCTATCTGAATAGTTGTTTCGGGAGGCCCTTCATGCCCCCCTTTGTGAATCTCTTTATCATCTTTTTTGGCTTCGAGGTAGCGTTTCAAGAGGTCGTTCACGTCCTGCACGCGCATCCCGCTGCCTTTCGCTATCCGCACCCTGCGCGAGCCGTCGAGCAGGTGAGGGTAGAGCCGCTCCTTGGGGGTCATCGAGTTGATGATCGCCTCCGTGCGCTTTATCTCCTTCTCGGCCTCCGAGAAATCGATGGCCCCTTTGAGCTTGCTGCCGAGGCCGGGGATCATGCCGAGGATCGACTCCATGCTCCCCATTTTCTTCATCTGCTTCAGCTGCCCCTTGAAGTCTTCCAGGGAGAACTCGTCCTTGCGCAGCTTGCGCTCGAACTCTTTCGCCTTCTTCTCGTCGAAGACCTCCTGGGCCTTCTCGACCAATGAGACGACGTCGCCCATGCCGAGGATGCGGGATGCCATCCTGTCCGGGTGGAAGGGCTCCAGGGCGTCGAGCTTTTCCCCTACGCCGATGAACTTTATGTGTTTTCCGGTAACCGCCCGGACGGACAGGGCTGCGCCGCCCCTCGCGTCGCCGTCGAGCTTCGTGAGCATCGACGCCGTCGATGGCTACCTTCTCGTCGAACGCCTTGGCTATATTCACCGCGTCCTGGCCGGTCATGGCGTCTACGACCAGGAGCGTCTCCCTCGGCGAGAGGAAGGTCTTTTGCTTGACGAGCTCCTGCACCATCGCCTCGTCGATATGGAGCCTGCCGGCCGTATCGACGATGAGCGTGTCGAAGCCGTGCTTCATGGCGTATGCTTTCGCGTCCCGGCAGATCTGGACGGGGTCCGTGCCTGCCACCGGGGCAAAGGCCTCCACGCCGATCTGGCTGCCGATCTTGGTAAGCTGCTCGATGGCGGCCGGCCTGTAGACGTCCGTAGGGACGAGAAGGGGCTTACGCCCTTTTTTTCGCAGGTAGATCGCCAGCTTCCCGGCGGTGGTCGTCTTGCCGGACCCCTGGAGGCCGAGGAGCAACACGGGGACGGGCGGCGACCCGGCAACGTCGAGCGGCTTGTTCGTCTCGCCGAGGAGGCTGCACATCTCGTCGTATACAATCTTGATGAACTTCTGGCCGGGGGTGATGCTGCCCATCACGTCCTCCCCCATGGCCTTTTCTTTCACTTTGTCGAGGAAGTCCCTGGCGACCTTGTAGTTGACGTCGGCTTCCAGAAGGGCGACGCGCACCTCCCGGAGGGACTCTTTTACGTTGGCCTCACTAAGTTTTCCGTACCCCTTGACCTTCTTGAATACGGCGTCGAGGCGTTCCTGTAGTTTTTCGAACATATGTCATATCATAATGGATATCAGGCGATTAGTCAATGCGGGCGGATTAGCGCTGGTGCGCCAATCCGGGCACATTCGAGGTATGCGGCCGTGGCCGTTTCGCGCCTTTCGCTATGCATGACCATCGAGGATGCTGCGTATTGTGCCGGCCAGCTCGGCCTTCACAAGTGGTTTCATCAAGAACTCTCGTATACCGGCCTTTTTTGCCTCCTCTGACGAAACCATCTCGCTGTATCCCGTGCAGAGAAGAATCGGGACGTCCGGCCGGACCTTAAATATCTGCTCCGCCAGATTCATGCCTGTCATCTCCGGCATAACCTGGTCGGTGATGACCAGATCGAATCGAGAGGGATCGTCGAGAAAGAGCCTCAACGCCCCAGGGCTGTCGGTCGCTGTAATGACCTTGTACCCGAGCCGTTCAAGCATCTCCCGGGTTATGGCGACAAGGGACGGTTCATCATCAACGAAAAGGATCTGCTCTTTTCCAGACGGTGCCGGGACTATACTTTCCTCTTCTCCAACCTCTGTTGCCTGCTCGCAGGGCAGAAAGACGCTGAACGTCGAACCTTCTCCCATCCTGCTATCGACGGTAACAAGACCGCCATGGCTCTTCACTATGCCGTAGACAACCGCGAGCCCCATTCCCGTCCCCTTGCCTGTCTCCTTCGTGGTGAAAAAGGGTTCGAAGGCACGCTCTTGCACCTCGGGAGTCATCCCCATTCCAGTGTCCTTGACCGTCAGTTGCACGTAGCGGCCGGGCTTGACGTCAGGTTCGTCGGGGTTGACTGAGCGGCGGATGCAAGTCGAAAGCGTGATCCAAAGTTTTCCGCTCCCATCCATTGCATGGACGGCATTATTTACAAGGTTCATCAAGACCTGTTGAACCTGGGAGGGATCGGCGAGGATGGCCGGAGACTTGGCTTTGATGTCCAGCTCCATAATGACCGTGTTGGGTATAGATGCCCGAAGCATCTTGAACGTTTCTTTGATTAGCGGCGCCATTTTGATGGTCTGTTTGCCCCCTTCGGTCTTACGGCTGAATGTAAGTATCTGCTTCACGAGATCCCGGCCTCGTTTCGATGCCGTAAATATCTGTTTCACGTTCTCTCGCACCGCGGTCTTACCTTTAAGGTCGTCCAGGGCAAGTTCGGCATTACCGATGATGATGGCGAGAATATTGTTGAAATCATGGGCAACGCCGCCGGCGAGTGTTCCGATTGCCTCCATCTTTTGCACCTGGCGTAGCTGCTGCTCCGTGCGCTTGTGCTCCGTGATGTCGAGGTTGATCTCCATAACCGTCATGGCATTTCCGGAGCCATCCCGCCGAAGGGCCTGCCGGCTGAGGACGGTAATACGGCGGCCGTCCTTTGTCGTGTGGATCAACTCGCCCTCCCAGCGTCCTTCCCTCCTAAGGGCCGACATGTACTGATCGAATGATACAGGGAACTGCGTCTTGAGAAAGGAATTGACTACATTGCCGATCGCCTCGGCCTTCGTCCATCCGTACATCTCTTCCGCGGCGCGGTTCCAGAAAGTGATTCTGTCTTCCGAGTCCAGGACGAGAATGGCGCTGTGGGCAAGCTCCAGCAGGTCAGCCTGACGCCGTAAGGCCTCGGTCCTCTCCTGCACGCGCTGCTCGAGCTCATCACGGGACTTGCGAAGCTCCTCCTCCATCTGCTTGCGCTCGGTGATATCGAGGAGCGTACCAAAGAGCCATGAGGGCTTGCCGTCGCGATTACGAGTAACTTCACCTTTCGAGTGCACCCAGCGGATGCTGCCGTCGGGACGGATCACCCGAAATATCTCGTCGTAAGGCCGCACATCTTCGGCGGCGGCATAGAGAGCCTCATCGACGCGCGCCCGGTCATCCTTGTAAACACTTTCAAGAAAGAACAGCCGGGTTGGCTCACACTCCTGGGGCTTGAGTCCGAAGATACGGTAAATTTCATCGGACCAGCGCCCTTTTCCAGTCGAGATTTCACGGTACCAGTGGCCGACATGCGCCATCTGCTGGGCACGGGCCAGCATGGCTTCGCTCTCCTGAAGCTTTCTTTCTGCTTCTTTGCGCTCCGTGATGTCGTGCACCATCCCGACAGATTGAACGATCCTGCCCGAATTATCCCTGATATGCTCGCATTTTTCGTGAACGACGCGGATTTTGCCGTCCGATTTTTTCACCACCCGGTGTTCGATCTCGTAGGAGTCCTTTCCTTCCCTTAACGACCCGGTATATGCCTGGTCCACGGCTTCCCTGTCATCCGGGTGCACGGCATCGAGGAAAGTCTCATACGTGGCGCCAAACTCTTGCGGACGCAAGCCAAAGATGCGGTATACCTGGTCGGACCATGACAGGCGGTTGGCTGTCACGTCCAGCTCCCAGCTCCCGAGAAGAGCGATCTCCTGTGTCCGGTTCATCCTTTTTTCACTTTCCCGCAGTGCCTCTTCGACCTGCTTGCGGTCCGTAATGTCATGCATCACATGCACAGCGCCGATCGTCGTTCCCTGTCCATCGCTCACGGGAGTGGCGCTGATTATGAAGTGTCCCCCTAATCGGGCTTCATATGCTTCTTCGATGTGCTGGCTGCCATCTCTGAGGGTTTTGGAATGAGGGCAGAACTCGGGCGGTTCCGATAATCCGTGGACCACTTCGTAACAGTGCAAGCCTGCGCACTCCTCTGCTCTTACCCCTATGCGCCGCGCCATCGCCTCATTAACCCGCAAAATCCGATGTTTATTGTCGATGATCGCGACCAAGTCCGGCAGGCCGGGAAACGCCAGCTCCCATTCTTGTTTGGCAAGGAGAACAGTTTTATTATCCTTGTTATCGCAGGATTTACGCGACATGGTTATTTGGTCTCCTTACGACGTATGAGGATTTTCTGTTTATAGGGAACAATGCGTAAGATGGGAAATCTGCCATCGACGTCCTGCCTATCCCGCGCCTCAGCGTTTTCCTTAGTGAGAATGATGAGTTATATATTATATCAACTTGGTTTTTGCCCGTAAAGGTTGTATTGAAACCGGCCGGGGGGTAACGAGGGGATGCGGATTGCGTATAGCCCTTGCTGAACCGACTCCCTTACTTCCAGGACTTGCCTGAAGTAAGCTGGAATGTTTTCCGTCTCAGGTGGACGGCCGGCTTGCCGGGGGGCGGCCGAGGCGGAGGGACGCCGGATGCTTAACCGCCCCTGCTTGCTTGGGCTCCTATCCCTGCGACGGATGATACTTAAAGGAGATGGCAAGCCTTACCCTGAAGCCGGCCACCTTACCATTCTCGACGGTCACATCCTGTTTGACCACCTCCGCTATCCTCAGGTCTTCCAGCGTCTTTGAGGCGGTCTCAACGGACGACCTTGGCTGCATCTTCCCACGAAGTTGCGCTCACGCCAATGATTTCAATGATCTTGTAAACGCTGCCTTCCACACGAGCCTCCTTCTATGGATTGAACTACTCTTACGGGTCCCCCTTCGCCATTCTCATTAGCTCACACGCCGGCCGAGAGGCGTTCGATCAATCCCTGGAGCACCTTTTCTCGCCCTTGCAGCGCTTCCCTGAAATCCCGCCTCTCCGTGCGGTGTACCTCAACCTCAAGATGGGCCGTGTAGTTCTCGAGAACACTGCGGAGTACCTTCACCTCTTCATCATTCAACTGTAACTGGGTCATGGCGCTCACCCCTTTCCGAATTCTTCACTCTAACGAGAATATAAGTGAACATTATGGTTTTTCAATGGGCGCGGTCCCCGCCGACCATTCCTGCCGTGCCCTGGGTTTTTCTTGACATCGTTAATACAAGACCTTAACCTAAGGGCGATTTGAAGAAAATGTCCTCCGGGAGGACGGCCGGAAAAGTTTTGGGGTTGTCGGTACATTGCGTGGCCTTTGGGTGGTTGAACGGTTGTTTTTTAAGACATCGATATCGGTCAGTAACATAATCCGGACAAACCTTTTAAAAACTTCACCCGCATGACGCGTCTAAAGGTATATCGCGCGCTACCCATCCCCCTGGGCGAAAGAGAGTAAGGACGTCGGCTATGTCTTGGCTGGACCTATCGTCGTTCAGGCGCGAACGGCAGGGAAATGAAGATAAGTTTTTCGGCGCCGGGCAACTGAGTCAGGAGCTTGTGAACGTCCGCGTTCTTTTGGCCGCATTTCTGGCTATCCTCTATTTGCCGTTCGTATACAATTATGGATATAGCAGGCTCGCCGGCATCGAGTATATGGACCTGCCGTCTTTCTGGTGCGCGTCGAAGGCCGTTTTCCGGTTCTCTCTGTCGCCGTACAGGAGAGACGTGATTCAGGCCATCATGCCTTCGCAGTACGTCTTTCAGTACGTGTACCCTCCGCCGTCACTCCTTCTGCTGTATCCCCTTTCTCTTATTCCTTACAAGTCAGCGGCCGTGGCTACACTCGTTCTTAATCACACGGCAGTTCTGTTTCTCCTGTGGTTTCTGCCGGTGAAGCTGTTCAAGCTTTCCGCGCGGACAGGGGCCCTGTTGATATGCCTTGACCTGGCGTACATCATTACCTTTCAGCCGATTGTCTTCACCTTAAGCTGCGGCCAGGTCAGCCTTGCATCGGCATGTTTCATATTCCTGTTCTGGCACCTGGCGAGATCGAATCGATCCTTCTGGGCCGGCGCTTGCCTAACCTGTGCGCTTTTGCTGAAGACCGGACCCTTCATCCTCCTATTCCCCTTAATAGTCTGCAAGAAGTATCGGATAGTCGCTTATTCGGTTGCCCTGCTTGCCGGCTTATCAGGTGTTTCGCTCCTCTTGCTGCCTGATGGGACCTGGCGGCAGTGGGTTACGGATGTTCTGCCGTCGCTGAGTCATGCGGGCAGTTTCCCATCGGGAGCCATCAATAACATCAGTCTTAATGGATTTGTCTCACACTTATTTCTGAAGAGCGGACTGAACCCTCACCCGCTTCTTAACAGCCCTGTCCTTGCCTTGACTGTCGGACTTGCATCCTCCGGTGCGGTATTTGTCTCAAGCCTTTATGCCGTGCGGAAAAGGTTCGTGCGTTCGCCGGCCGGTTCTCTCGACTGGGCTATCCTCATATTCCTGCCTCTGATTGTCCTCATGAGGCCCGTCGCCTGGGCCCATCACCTCGTATATCTTCTCGCAGGCCTGCTGGCGCTCCTCAATATGGCGGTTAGAAGGCAGGCGCACTCTATCAGGACGACCATTTTTATACTGGCATGCTCGATAACCCTTTCGATCGAGGGCGGGGTAAGGGGCAAGCTCATCGCAGTGCTGGGGATATGGTTCGTCTCCGTCTTCCTCGCCATGACAAGCCGGTACGATTCGCCGGTCGACGTCAGACTGAGCGAGGTAGAAGGGCGCCGCCCCGAATAGACCGACTCGCATTGTATATTGATGACGCGAAGGTCATTTCATTACGAATACGAACTCGTTGTTGCCGACACCATTCGTGATTTTTAGTTTCATCAGCACAAACCCTTTGTTTCGTACGAACCCTAATATGTTCTGCGCCCTTGCAACTTCAAACGGGAACCCGCCTAACCAGTTAAACCAATCGCGGATTATCGACACTCCCCTGTCCTTGTTCTTTTCAGCAAATAAATTCTTCGCTTTCATGACGGAGACAAGCATCATATCAAGGAACAAATACGGTATAAAAATAAAGGACGTAACCAACCTTCCCGCCGTTCCCGAACAGTGATATCTCTTGATACTTTTCCAGAACCTCGATCGTATGCCCTGATCGTTATGTATGGCTACGAATAGTGCGCCGCCTTTATTCACGAGAGAGGCAGCATTCGTGAGGGCGGCCCACATGTTTCCCGTATGATGCAGGACTCCCCATGCATACACTACATCAAACGTGCCAAGCGATCTTATAAAGGCCGTGTCCAATACCGAGCCTTGTCTGACTATCCATTCCCGGTCGGCAGAAAAATAACTCGAGCGGAGTGCCTGGGTACAGGCTACACATAGAGGATCGCTGTCGAACGAATAGACTTCGGCTCCCAGGTTGCGCGCAGCTAAGGAAAACAACCCGCTTCCGGACCCTATATCCAGGAAGCGCTTGCCTTGTAAATTGTCAGCGTCGAGCATTTTCCGAAGTGATTCTTCGGCCGCTTTGATCCTTTGGTCGCTTAATACCGGTAAGAACTTCACCCAATTCTTACCGAATTCGAAGCGTTGCTCTCGCCCGGCCTCGCCTTCAGGCCTCATGTTCGCACGGGATGCATAGGTTGTCATAAAGACCCAATATATCCGTCTTTCGGCAAAGACGGGCAGTACAGCCCTGGCGGCGCCCGTCCTTCAGTGGTTACCTATTTCCCTTGATATGAGTTTTGTGGGGTCGTGCTGTGCTGTGTGTGAAAGACCGTGCATGTCCTTCACTGACTACGTGTTAAAATTGTATCGGTTTTAAGAAAGTATTGTCAACCAAAAAGTGGAAACAAATAGTCCTTAATCAGGTTGGCCGGGGGAGGGCGATAGCCCGCTCCGGTTGTTTCGCCGAGGGCGCACCGGTCCCGACCGCTATCAGGTCGCGAACGACTTGCTTATTACACGCGGTAGTGGTAAAGTATATCATCGACAATCGGCGATAAGTCAACTCCGGTGGGAAACGGTACTCACCTGAATCGCCCAGGTCTTCCAATCGGGCCATTCATAGGGATGCCGGGCATCATTTCGAAACGAAGGGTCGCAGGGTACGACCCGTTCCTATCCTCGGCTGTTTCACTGCATTCTTTTCTCTCAGATGGGCATCATCGTGCCCCCTAATGAGTGGTTTTCCGGCATCGGCGGATTTAGACGGGGTCTGTGTGATCCCATTTTAGGAGACCTCATGATCGAGCGCACTTCCCAAGCCAAAATGATACCCGTGCAATTGGCTACCGACGACGGCGCATACATTTGCAACGTTAGAGAGGCCGACCTTGCGAGGATCGATGCAGGGACGAGAGGGACCTTTGTCGTTATTCACTGCGCCATCCGGCTCGATGCGATGAAAGAAGGGTTATATGAACTTTACGAGACAAAAGTGATCGAGACGAGTTCGATCGATTTCTATAAGTCATTGCAGCAAAATACGCGGTATGTCGTGCGGAAGGGCCAACCAACCTTGATACACGGGAAAGGGGAAAAAGAGTGAGTAGGTTACGAGCCCGATGCTTTGTCCTAGGCAGAAGGAGGATTCATGCTTATCGGAAAAATAGATGTAAGGGCTAGAGAAAAGATACTGGTGACTATAAAGGACGTGAAGAAGACGAGAATGATCGATGTGCGCGTCCATCATACGGTCGACGGCGGGGAAATGATCGCTACGCCCGCCGGCATTTCGCTATCCGAGGGTCAGATAGATCAGGCTATTGAATTGCTCAAAGAAGCAAAAACAAGGGTTGCCGAAAAAAAGTGATCGGGGCCAGGACAGAACCGGCCCCGAATGCGGTTGAGGATAGACGCCGCATTCCAATAAAACGAAAGGAGTCATGCAGATGGCGGAAGGGGTAGTGAAGTGGTTCAACGATGCAAAGGGGTTTGGATTTATCACTGAGGACGGCGGCTCGGATGTTTTTGTGCATCACAGCTCCATTCAGGGTTCGGGCTTCAAGTCATTGTCGGAGGGCGACAGGGTTGAGTTCGAAATCGTGAAGGGGCAAAAAGGACCGGCAGCAGGAAACGTGCGGAAGAAGGCATAGGCTCAACAAAGTGACAGAGCAAGACATCGTGTTGCAGAGCGGGGTTACCGTAAGGCAGAAACTCGTCGGCATCCTCACCAAGCTGCTCGATTCGAGCGCCGATTTGGGCTTCCTGGCCCAACTGGATGAGAGATGTCTTGAACAACTTATCGTCGCCGTGCGGATGAGGCTGGAGAAGACGGCCTGACGACGAGAGCAAAGGATGAATTATGAGTAACGTAGCGGAATTTGTTAAGGTAAGGCAGGAGATCGAGTCACTTGCAGTGGAGATCGATACGCTTGTTGAAGGCAGGGTAATGCCCCAGTCCAAAACCAAGCTTGACGAAGCGACCGGGCTGCTGACAAGGCTCACGGAAATGGCGGATAACGATGTCCAGGAAATCGCGGTCGGTCGGCTGACCAGGCTGCTCGGCAAACTCGGGCTGAAAGTAGGGGTGTTGGGGGCCCATAAACGGGTTGCCAAGAAACACCCCGTCTCGTAAGCTGTCCTGGTTCGCGACGGAGTTACATCAGCGAAAATGAAAGAATTTCCCGTGGATGAACCACGTGCTGCGGGTTTCGCCGGATTTGCGCTTTTTCGCTTGACTTTGTCCGACCGCTGTGACATACTGTCGTATAAGTTTACGTTTTTGCGTATTGAAGGCCGCGAAGACTCTTGAGCTTTGCGGCTTTTTTTATTGCGTTTCGTAACCTTTCATTCTAAGAAAGGAGGTACTCCATCATGGCAAATGGAACAGTAAAATGGTTCAACGAATCAAAGGGCTTTGGCTTTATCGCCCGGGAAGACGGCGAAGACATTTTTGTCCACCACACCTCGATCACCGGCAGCGGCTTCAAGTCCCTGTCCGAGGGTCAGGCGGTGACCTTTGACGTCGAAAAGACGCCTAAAGGCCTCAGGGCTATAAACGTCGTAACCGCCTGAGCATCTACGAAAGAAAAAAGGGCCCCCAACCCGGGGGCCCCTTTGCTCTAACCCGCCTCCTGTGTCCCCTTCACGCCGCACAGGTCTTAAGTTTTCGGTTATTGCAAACAGCACAGAGATTACTGAAGGAAGAAGCCCGCAAAGAAGAAACGCGGGCCGGCTCCGACAGCACTAAGGTAACCGGAGAAGCACGGACAGCGCATGAAGTCATCCGTTTGCGGCGCGTCTTTGGCTGCCCATACCATAAAGAGGTGTTATGAGTTTCGATTCATTCAGGCTTCACGCGAAAATAGCCGACAACGTCAAGGCGCTTGGCTATCAGACCCCGACCCCCATACAGACGCAAGCTATCCCCAGGGCACTCGAAGGCAAGGACGTCATGGGCCTTGCCCAGACCGGCACGGGCAAGACCGCCGCATTTGTGCTCCCGGTCCTTCAGCGCCTCCTTCCCGGTCAGCGCGGCAAGGTCCGCTCCCTTATTATCGCTCCTACGCGCGAGCTGGCCGAGCAGATCCACGTGGAGGTCAATAAGCTCGCTGCTCATACGCGGCTCACGAGCTGCGTAGTTTACGGCGGCGTGGCGGTAAACCCTCAGATCCAGAAGCTCCGGGCCGGCGTGGACATCGTCGTTGCCTGCCCCGGCCGCCTG
This sequence comes from uncultured delta proteobacterium, assembly GCA_963818095.1. Classification (GTDB taxonomy): domain Bacteria; phylum Desulfobacterota; class Syntrophorhabdia; order Syntrophorhabdales; family WCHB1-27; genus CAWEPK01. The sequence continues at coordinate 44,049 of CAWFRA010000028.1, read as the reverse complement.
CTCGATCATCTCAACGCAGAAGACGATCGACCTGGCAAACGTTGAAATCCTGGTCATCGACGAGGCAGACCGGATGTTCGACATGGGTTTCCTGCCCGATGTCCGGCGGATCATCAAGCAATTGCCGCCAAAACGGCAGACACTGATGTTTTCCGCAACAATGCCCGACGATATCCGCAATCTGACACGGGAAGTGCTCCATGAACCGGTCAGGGTGGAGGTCGGCTATACCGCTCCGCTCGGCACCGTTTCCCACGCACTTTACCCGGTCAAGGAGCACCTGAAGACAGAGCTGCTCGTGGAGCTCCTGAAACAGACCGACGCCGGGTCCATCCTCATCTTTACACGCACCAAACACCGGGCCAAGCGCGTCGGCGAGAGGTTGCAGAAGGCGGGATACAGGGCCGCCTCGCTCCAGGGGAATTTGTCGCAGAACAAGCGGCAGGCTGCCCTCGACGGCTTCCGCGACGGCTCGTACCAGGTCATGGTGGCCACCGACATCGCTGCCCGCGGCATCGACGTATTGCGCGTCTCCCACGTCATAAACTACGACATGCCCGATACGACGGACGCATACACCCACCGCATCGGCCGCACGGGCCGCGCCGAGAGGAAAGGTGATGCTTTTACGTTTATCACCGGCGAGGACGAGCAATTAATCAGGAAGATCGAGCAGGTGCTTGGTGCGAAGATCGAACGGCGGACGCTGAAAGACTTCAATTACACGAAGCCTCGGCCCGCCCAGGATGCTGAATTTGCACGCCTGCCGCGTCCCGGCGCGTCAGGGACTGGCGCCCGGGCCCGTGGAGGGGCTCGTCCGGGAGCACGGCATGTCCCGTCCTCCCGACAAAAGTCCCGCGGACCCGAAGTTGCACCGTCTCATCCGGGGAGCAGACATCAAAACCCGTAAACAGGCCGGCCCTGACGTAAAACCGTTGGGGCCGTTAACTCTGTGACATGGTGTTCGGGTGCTTCTATCTCTTCACGGAAGTGTCTGGCTTCTTCGCCTCACCGCCCGAAGCGGTTAGCGCCAGCCGCCTCTGCCGCCGCCTCCACCGCCACGGTTTCCGCCGAATCCGCCGCCACGGTTCTTGTCTGCGCGCGGCCTGGCTTCGTTCACGTTCAGGCTACGGCCGTTGAGGTCTTTGCCGTTGAGGCCCTCTATCGCTGCTTTGGCCTGGGAGGAATCGCCCATTTCCACGAAGCCGAAACCCTTCGACTGGTTGCTGTACTGGTCCTTGATCACGCTTACCGAGTCAACCTGTCCGAAGGCCTCGAAAGCCTTCTTCAAATCTTCCTCTGTCACTGAGTACGCCAGATTCCCCACGTAAATTTTCATGTCTTCTCCTTAGATTGAAATTGTTGAAGCCCTTCCGTACGCCGAGAAGTCTTTGACCGCCTTGTCGCCATCCGATCCTCACCGTTCCTTTTCGAGCCTGACCCTCACGGCAGCCACAAGCTGTTCGAGGTACTTCTCGTCTATCTGGCGCAGGAACCCGAAATCAAAGTCGCAGCCGAGGAGTTTTGTAAGGATTTGAAGAAGCTGCTCTTTCCCCATACTGCCGTTCGCAGAATCGTCCTTTGGCTGACTCATAAATCGACTACGTTCTACTTAATCTTGCGCACGTTTGCCGCGGCGGGCCCTTTCTGTCCCTTGACGACCTCGAACTCGACCTTGTCGCCTTCAGACAACGATTTGAAGCCCTCGCCCTGGATAGCGGAATGATGAACGAAAACATCCGAGCCATCATCCGGGGTAATGAAACCAAAGCCTTTTGAATCGTTAAACCATTTTACAGTTCCTTTTGGCATGTACCAATCTCCTTTATTGTAATATAAGCAGAAAACGATTATCTCACGTTGCCGACCCTGAAATCAACAAAAGAATCCCGTCGAGGTCCCCTTTGGCCCTTCTTTACCCCGTCCGGGGGTCCATCCGGGGTGTTTCTTTGCAGTTTTAACTTGAAACTATGCAAGTAAAATGCGATGCTAAAGTGCTAAGGTAGGAATTTACTTTTCTATTACCGGAGGATTTACCTCTCCAAGCTATGTTTTGCTGTCCTTTTCGGAGTTATAGTTGCTCAATTATACAGTTCTACCGCCGTTAACGATCAAGAAGAAACATATCCCGGTGCCGATAGTGCAGGGCGGGATGGGTATAGGCGTCTCACTTTCTCCCCTTGCCGCCGCCGTCGCGCGGGAAGGGGGGCTCGGCATAGTGTCGAGCGCCGCCCTGGACAGGTTGGTGTCCCGCCGGCTGAAAAAGAAGGTCGGCACGTATGAGGCGGTGCGCGAAGAAATATTGAGCGCCAAAGAGAATGGCGGAGCCACAGGCATCAACATAATGGTGGCCATCACCAGGGACTATGAAGACTCGGTGAAGGCGGCGATAGATGCAAAAGCCGATGTGATCATATCGGGCGGCGGCCTTCCGTTGGGCCTTCCCGGAATCAAAGCGCCGGGAGACACGGCGCTCGTTCCGATTGTCTCTTCGGCCCGCGCCCTGACACTTATTTGCAAAAAATGGGAAAGGTTCGGCTACAGGCCCGACGCAGTGGTCCTGGAAGGACCTCTGGCGGGAGGGCACCTGGGTTTCAAGTTCGATGAATTATCTCTCGAATCGAACAAGCTGGAGAACCTGTTTCCGCCTGTCAAGGAAACCGCTATGAAGTATGGCGACTTCCCGGTCATAGTAGCCGGGGGGATTTATTCCCACGGCGATATCGTCCGTTTCCTGCGTCTCGGGGCTGACGGCGTCCAGATGGGCACCCGTTTTCTCGTAACGGAGGAAAGCAGCGCGTCTGCGTTGTACAAACAGGCCGTTGTGGATGCGGGGAGTGAAGACGTGATCGTCTCGCAAAAGCCGGGTTCCCCGTGCGGTATGCCTTTCAGGGTATTATGCAGCGCTCCGATGTTCAGGACTGCAAAGAACGGGCGGAGGCAGCCTCATTGCGACAAGAGCTACCTGCTTCCAAAAGACAGGCAGGGAAATTCTTACACTTGCAAGGCCAACAGCGACAGCGGAGAGTGCTTCTGCATATGCAACGGTCTTCTCAGCTCGGCAGGCTACAACCCGCAGGAAGAAGAACCTCTCTACACTGTAGGAGCGACCGGTTACAGGATTAGTGAAGTGCTTTCGGTCAAGGAGCTGATGGACGAGCTGAAGGGGATTATCGCCGAGCGGCGCGAGGCTGCCTGTGATTTCGCTACGGAGGACGATAAGAGCCGGAAAGTGCATGTGCCGGGAGAACACCCGTCCGTACAGGCAGGTTGACACCAGGCATGCATTCGAGCATAATTGATAATAAGTTCGTGCTTCTACTGTAGTGAATGCCACAGGGAGAAGCATTAGCCCTTCGGCTGTTTGTAGCGTTTCGCGGCCCCCAGAATGGAACAATTCGCCTCCCTCCATCAGCACCGGGAGGTGTTTACCGTCATTGAACAGCACCGCAGCTTGTCCAGATGCCGAGGTTGAGTGGGCGATACCCATATCCACCGCCCGACATCACATTTCGTACTAAAAAGGAGCCTTATGCTCATAGGAAAGATTAACGACAGAAACAGACAGAAATTGCTGGTGACCATTAAGAACGTCAAAGGGACCAAAATGGTCGATTTCAGGCTCCATCAGACGGCGGACGACGGCGAGCTGGTAGGGACCCCGGCCGGCGTCTCTCTCACTGCCGACCAGGTGAAACAGGCAATAGCCCTGCTTCAGGAGGCAGAGAAGGTAGTTACCAGCGAATCCTGATCGATAACGGGACGTCGGGGCCGTACCTTGTTCACGTCATAGTGGTACTCATCAGGAAGGCGCTCTCATTGAAATGCGGGAGGCCGCCTGCCATTCCGTACTTTTCCGATCTCCGAGCGCGGCAGAATTGTCATGCGCAAAATCAGCTAAAACCGATCAACTAAATATGCGTAACCCGCGTTATATATGGTAATATAGAGCGATAATTCGGAACTACCTTACAGGAGTCTTCAAATGCTTCACTACATACCCGATTCCGAGCTTGACCGCTTCATAGAGGAAGATGTTCCCTATGGCGATCTTACAACCCAACTTCTGGGCATAGGCGGGAGGCGGGGTGAGATAGTTTATTCGACCCGCCACGAGACGACCCTTTGTTGTACGGAGGAGGCCGCCCGCGTTCTGGACAAGCTTGGTGCTGCAACTACCATGATGGTGTCCAGCGGGACGCTTGTTCCGGCGGACACGGCGTTCCTGGCCGCCCAGGGTCCGGCTGATGCGCTGCATTCGGGCTGGAAGGTCGCTCTCAACCTCCTTGAATACGCCTCGGGCGTCGCCGGCCGGACGGCTCGCATCGTTAAGGCCGCAAGAGCGGCCAATCCGGACATAACGGTGGTCACGACGCGCAAGTCCTTTCCGGGCACAAAGAGGATTGTCATCAAGGCCGTCATCGCAGGCGGCGCATTGCCGCACCGGCTGGGCCTTTCAGAGACGATCCTCGTCTTCAAGCAACATACGGGTTTCATGGGCGGTCTCAGTGAATTCCTGAAGACGGTCCCCAGCCTGCGGTTAAGGGCCAAAGAGACGAAGATCATAGTGGAGGCGGACAACCTCGGCGACGCCGGGCAAATAGCCGAAAGCGGCGCCGATATCATCCAAATCGACAAAATGGCGCCCGACAGCCTGGCTGCCCTCGTGGAGAAAGTCAGGGCTGTCAACCCTGCCGTGAAAATATCGGCTGCGGGAGGCATCAATGAGGCCAATGCAGCCGCCTACGCATCGACGGGGGTAGATATCATTGTCCTGTCCTCCGTCTATTTCGGAAAGCCGGCAGACATCGGGGTGTCCATCCGGCCCATCGATTGATCCGGGAGGTCGCATGAAGAAGCTCGTTCTGGCATTTGCCATGCTCATCGCGTTAAGTGTTTCCGCTATGGCCGGCGAAATAACGGTTGCGGCGGGGGCGGGGTTGAAGGACGTACTGAACGACCTTTCCGCCTCCTTCGCTGAAAAGGACCGGTCCGTCAAAATCATAAAGAATATGGTCGTATCGGGCGCCCTGGCCAGGCAGCTCGACAGCGGCGCCCAAATGGACATCGTTTTCACGGCCAACCGTGAATGGATGGATTACCTCAACGAAAGAAAACACGTGGATCCGGCCTCCATCACCCCCTTTGCCTATAACACGCTGGTCTTCGTCGGCAGGAACCCGCCGCGAATCTCGTCCATCGGGGAGCTGACGAAGCTCGGGAGCATAGCGATAGGCAGCCCGAAGAGCGTCCCCGCGGGCGAATACGCGATGGAAGCGATCAGGAATGCAGGGATTGAAAAGCAACTGGAAGGGAAACTGGTGTTGGCTCGCGACGTGCGCGATTGCCTTTTGTACGCGGAGCGGGGAGAGGCGGACGGCGCTTTCGTGTACAGGACCGACGTCCTCGTTTCCAAAGAGGTCACGATCTGGTTTACCGTTCCACAGGGGCTTTACTCCAGGGTTGTCTACATGTCGGCCCTTACTGCTTCCGGAGCAAAGAACAAAGACGCCGTCGGCTTCTTTGCTTTCCTGCACTCCAGTGAGGCCAGGAAGGCCCTGGCAGCCCGTGGATTTACAGTAAGGTAGGGACCGTCGCCCACAATCACGGTGCCTGCATAGCAGAAGCAGGGCCGCTTTTGCGGGTTTTCGTTTTCCGGCCGAAGGGCACGCCCAGTTTTCTCATCCTGTGGCGCAACGTGCCTGCATTGATGCCGAGTATCTCGGCCGCCCCTCCCTCCCCGCTTACCTTGCCCATGGTTTTTTCGAGGGCCCGGCGGATCTGCCTGGACTCGGTTTCCCGAAGGCTTAATGTCTGCTCCTCGTCTTTGCGCTCTTCATAAACGGCCGCCTGTCCGCTCGGGAGGTGGTCGAAGACGAGGGGCTTTCCGGCGGATACGATTATTGCCCTTTCCACCGCGTTTTCGAGCTCTCTGGCGTTTCCCGGCCAGTTGTAGGCCATGAGGCGGTCTATCTCTCGCGGGGCCGGCACCGGCACGGACTGAAGGGCCATCTGTCTGCTTTTCTTCTCGATGAAATGATGCACCAGGGCCGGTATGTCGAGCTTGCGCTCCCTCAATGGGGGCACGAGGATGGGGAAGACATTCAGGCGGAAGAACAGGTCTTCACGGAACTTGCCTGCCGCTACCAGCGCCGCGAGGTTCCTGTTCGTGGCCGATATCATCCGCACGTCTATCTTGATCGGGGTTGTGCCTCCGACCCGCTCGATCTCGTTCTCCTGGAGCACGCGCAGAAGTCTGACCTGCGCGGGTGCAGGCAGCTCCGAGACCTCGTCGAGAAAGACGGTGCCCCGGTTCGCGCGCTCGAAGCGCCCACGCTTCTGCTCGTAGGCCCCTGTGAAGGCCCCTTTTTCATGGCCGAACAGCTCGCTGTCGAGGAGGGTCTCGGGGATTGCGCCGCAGTTCACTTTGATCAGCGGCTCGTCCCTCCTGGGCGAAAGGTCGTGTATGGCGTTGGCGATGATCTCCTTGCCCGTGCCCGTCTCCCCCGAGATAAGCACAGGGCTCGTCAGGTGGGCTACCATGTGCACGCCTTCCATGACCCATCTCAATCCGAACTCCGAGCCGACGAGGATACTGCCGATCGTCCTTTTGCGCAGCTCCTCCTGAAGGTAGGACTTGTCGTCTACGAGAACGTCCCTGAGCCTCGATATCTCCCTGTACTGGAGGTTGTTCGACAATGCAATGGCCGACGGCTCGTTTACGAGCGACCAGAGATGGAGGTGCTCGTCCGTATACCTGTTCCTGCCTTCTGCGCGGATGACAAGGGCGCCTATATACGAGCCGTCCACAACCAGGCGATTGACGAGAAGGGAGGAGTCTTTCCAGTGCCTCCTGCGGGCGACGTAGCTGACGATCGGGTCGTCGAAGGCGTTTATATTCCTCACGCGCTCGTATTCTTCGACCAGCTCGAATTCTTTTCTAAGGCAGGAGGGCAGGGGTGTCTGCTCGGAGCAGCACCTCGCGCCCGTTGAATCGACAATAGCTTTGATCGTAGTGGACCCCAGCTCCCGCTCGTAGACGACCAGCATTAGCTCGTCTATCGGCATTACGTCTTTGAGGAACGAGAAACACCTTGCCAGCGCCTTTTCGACGTCGAGGCTGCTGCAAATACGGATACTTACTTCCCTGAAGAATTTGTTTTCGTCGATCACCGCTGCTTCCTCATCCATCATATTTTGCATTAAACTGGCATATTGTGACGTATATGTCAATTTATCTCGTCACATGTCACAGTTAACACCTTCCATGTCGAAAAATCAGCCAGTCCGTTGGTATTTTCAGGCTGGCATGGATTGTGCCTGTAGAACAGGCACAAGAAAAGGCACGGCAGCTTTGCGGGAAAGAGAGGCCCCCAAACGCCGCGCGGGTCGGCAAACACGAGTGTAAGGAGGGGCGGAAAAAGCTATATGGAGCACTTTCCATGACGGACGGAAGAACAGAAAAAGCCGTATGACGAGCCTGAAACGTTTGCGGAAGAGGTAATGCCTGGGGACGCTACTACCCGCTGGAGGAGGGAGTTTCCCTGTCACGCATTCAGCCAAAAGGCAGCAGTGACGACTAATCGAGAAGAGGAGAGAGGGCATGGCAACCAAAACGATGAAAATAGGTGAAATCTTCGACAATAGCCGCTTTACGCCTTACCAGTACCTTGTCTGCAGCCTATGTTTCCTGGTCACGTTCCTGGACGGCTTCGACCTGACCGTTATCGGTGTCGCGCTGCCCAAGATAGCCGATTTTCTGCACTGCAAGCCGAGCACGCTCGGGCTCGCGTTGAGCGCGGGCCAGTTCGGCCCCCTCATCGGCGCCGTGGTCCTGGGCACGCTTGCCGACCGCTTCGGCAGGAAGTGGATGCTCTTCATCTCGGCCATCATTTTCGGCTTTTTCACGCTGCTTACGGCGTTCATAACGAGCGTGGAGCAGCTTGCGCTGTTCCGGTTCCTGGCCGGCCTCGGCCTGGGCGGCGCGGTACCGAACGCCCTTACCTTCGGCTCGGAGTATGCCCCGGCGCGGGCCCGTTCCGGCCTTGTGGCTACGATGTACGCCGGCATGCCGTTCGGCGCTATGGTAGGCGGGCTCTCGGCCGCATGGCTCATCCCGCATCTGGGCTGGCAGTCCCTCTTTATGGTGGGCGGCATTTTCCCGATGGCCATAGCGATCATGGTGGCGGTGGCCCTCCCTGAGTCCCTCGAATTCCTTGTCCGTGAGGGCAAGAGCGAAGCACGCGTCCGTAAGATCATAGCAAGGGTCGCGCCCGCGCTGGCGGCAGACAAAAACGTGGAGTTCCGCGCGAGCGAGAAAAAGGCCAGCGGCGTGCCGTTCAAGCGGCTCTTTACGGAAAAGCGCGCAATCACCACCGTCCTCCTCTGGTTCATCTGCTCGGGGGCGCTTTATATGCTCTGGATATTGAACACCTGGTCTCCCACGCTGCTCCGGAAGAGCGGCGCCACGGTCCAGCAGTACAGCCTGGGCTACGCCGCTCTCAATCTGGGCGCCGTCCTTTCATCTATCTTCATCGGCCGCCTCATGGACAAGGTCAACCCGTTCAGGGTATTGCAGGTCGGGTTCGTCTGCGCCTTCGTGGCCCTCATTGCCTTCGGCTGGGTGGCAGGGAGCGGGTCGATCCTCGCAATCGCCGCCATGTCGGTCGTCTGCGGCCTCTTCATCAACGGCAGCCAGACGGGGACACTCGCCGTGACCACCGTTTCCTATCCTTCCGACATCAGGGGGTCGGGCATCGGCTGGGCTTACGCGGTAGCGAAGATCGGGGCGATGGGCGCCCCGGCGGTGGGCGGATACCTCCTCACCATGAACTGGAGCGTCTTCCAGATCTGCGCCACTCAGGCCACATTGGGCCTCGTAGTTGCCGTTTTTCTACTGATCCTGCAAGGGCACGTCGCAAGAAGGGCCAAGCAGGCAGCGTCAGGCGCGGCGGCAGCGGCTGCGTAAAGAAAGTCTTTAAGGGTCTTTGTTTAGCAAAGCCCCGCATGCCAACGTGCGGGGCTTTGGCTTTATCTTTTGCACGGCCTGACGATCCGCGGGAAAAGAGAGGCGGTATTGACGAAGAAGGAAGAAACGATGTAACGTAGAAACCGGGCGGCGGTTTTTCGCCGGACGGGGAGAGCGGCCATGAAACTTCCTTCTCAGAAGACAAAGATCGTATGCACCATCGGACCGGCCTCCGAGTCAATCGACGTGATGGTGCAGATGATTGAAGCGGGCATGGACGTCGCCCGGCTCAACTTTTCGCACGGCGACTTCACAATTCATAAAAAAATCATCGAAGACCTGCGGGCCGCATCGAAATCGACGGGCCGGAGGATAGCGATCATGGCTGACCTTCCGGGCCCGAAAATGCGGGTCGGCACGATCTCGCCGGAACCCGTCGAGCTTCGATCCGGCGACGAATTTATTCTGACAACCGAAAATATCACGGGAAATAAAGAGCGCGTTTCCGTCTCGTTTGCCGGTCTTCCGAAGTCCGTAAAGCCCGGCGACGCGCTATTTTTGAATGACGGCTACATCCAGCTCGAAGTCGTCCGGGTGGCGGGCAGCGATGTGACGTGCAGGGTGAGGGCCGGCGGCGAGCTTCGCTCGCGCAAAGGGCTCAACCTCCCCGGCATCGACCTTGGCATAAGCGCGTTTACCGGGCACGACCGCGACTGCCTGCAATTTGCCCTCGAAAACGGCGTCGATGCGGTAAGCCAGTCCTTTGTCGAGGCGGCCGAAGACGTAAACGCGGTGCGACGGGCTGCTGCCGAGATGGGCCACAGGCCGTTTATCATTGCCAAGATAGAGCGCTCGGGCGCGCTGGACCGCATAGACGAGATCATGGAGGCGGCCGACGGCATCATGATCGCCCGAGGAGACCTCGGCGTCGAGGTCCCGATCGAGCAAATCGCCATCGTGCAGAAGCGCCTTATGCGTTTGGCGAACGCGAGCGCCAAGCCGGTCATCACCGCAACGCAGATGCTCGAGTCGATGACGGATAACCGCCTCCCTACCAGGGCCGAGGCGACCGATGTGGCGAATGCGATCCTGGACGGGACCGATTGCGTCATGCTGTCGGAGGAATCCGCCATGGGAAAATATCCGGTCGAAGCCGTAGCGATGCTTGCCAAAATTGCCTCCGTAGCGGAGCAGCACAGGCCCATGATCAGGGCGGAAGAGATATTCAAAGGGGCCGACATCGAAGGAAAGCCGGCGCCCGGGCGCCTCGTTGCCCTCAGCGTAGAGGATTGCCTTATGCGCGTGACGCCCGCGGCCGTTTTTGTCCCTACGAGGAGCGGAGCGACTCCCCGGAGCGTAACGCGGTTCCGTCTCCCTGTCTGGACCGTGGCAGTCAGCTCCAATCAGGCAACGCTCCAGCAACTGCAATTCTCTTCGGGGGTCTATCCGGTGTATGAGGCGCGCCTCCCGGATACCTGGAACGAATACGTGCAAAACTGCGTCGCCGGCCTCGGCCTTCCGGGAGACCTGGTTTTTCTGATGGAGGGCCCCTCATCGAGACACCCCGGCGCAAACCACCGCATGGAGATTATCGAGCTGAAAAGGTCATAGGAGGAAAACCGGTGGCCGGTCGGCGTAGTGGGCTTCCCGAGGATCGCTTTGGTTTTGCGCGCGGTACCGGCAAGATCACCGTTCCGCAGTGCTTTGACCGGACCGGTCCATTTTTTATGCCAGACTCGATCGAGAGCTAATGTAAGGCGCCTCGTTGACCTCTTCTTCCGTAGTGAAAACCTTGGACACGTCGGGACTTGAAGCACGCAGATTTGTTCCCCTTCTGCAGTAAGATTCAAAGTACTTTGCGCGGACCCCTGCGCCGAGGTCTTCCCGCTTGTATGTCGTACGAAGCTCATCGGTCACTTTAGCCTTCCTCATAGATCACCCTTTCATTGCGGTCCATTAGACGCGCGCTTATGATTCTCGTTCTACCTCCACGTTCAGTATGCGAGACGACCTTACGAGCACGCCTCTGAAGTGATATACCGAATGTCACGAGCTTCTTTCTTCATCTTTAGAATGATCCGGGTCCCGAAAAGTTATGGCCAAATGGGTCGCCGAAAACAGTTGCGCCTCCTGAAACGTGACCCGCGTGTTTTCGTAAAAATTGGCCGCTGCTTTTCTCGTGATCCCATTCGAATCTCATAGTTACACAATATTATATCAGAAATAGGACCGTTAGTAGCAGACGAGGCCCTTTTCCGGGCCGCCGCGCCATTCTTTTCCCGGACTGGCCGTTCGCTGCGCGCTCCTGGTGGCAACGGGCGCTTCCTGATGATATAATATCCGGGCAAGCTCATGGACGCGCCAATGTTTCCGGTAGAAGCCTTCATATTCGATCTGGACGATACAATCGTAGAGACGGAGCAGCTTAACGTCGATCTGATCGGCGCGTATTTCAGGGAGCAGTGGCGCATCACCCTCGACAGTGAAGACGCGGAGATCGTCTTCGGGCGGGCCTGGCCCGACATCTTCGAGTTCCTGATCCGCAAATACTCCATCACCGCTACGCCGGACAGCATCCAGCAAGGTTTCTTAAAGAAGAAAGAGCAATGCCTGAAGACGTCGGTCCTGCGCGTGGCGAGGGGGCTCGATAAGGTGCTCGGCCTGCCCCAAAGGAAAGTGATCGTCACGGGCAGCGGCCGCGCAGAGACCTTCATGATCCTGGACAACGCCGGATTGTCCGGCCGCTTCGACGCGGTTTTCAGCGTCGATGAGTACAAGAACGGAAAACCGATGCCCGACGGCTTCATCATGGCTTTGGAATACCTGTCCGTCGACCCCGGCCGCGTAGTGGGGTTCGAGGATGCGCGGGCAGGGATCGAGGCCGCCGTTTCGGCCGGGATTGTCCCCGTGTTCATCAGGGAATTCGCGAGGCACGACGTCTCGGCCCTGGCCCGGCTCAGTTTTGACGACTTCAAACACTTTTTCGATTACTTCACCGCCCCGGGCGATAGATCGAGAGGATAAACAAGCCCGCAAGGCTGGAAGGAGGCCGACATTGAAGAGACTTCACCTCGACCCGATGTGGAGGGAGCACCTGTTGTGGATGCTGGAGAACCGGCCGGAGAAGACCCTGGACCTTTTTCGCAAGGGAGAGCTTAAGGACTACCTCGACGGCAAGACCGCAATGGCCCTCGCGAGGACCGTCGAGCTCGAGCAGACGGGCCTCCCGCCGGATGAGGCGGAAGACCTGGTGAGAAACAACCTCGTATCCCCGCCGGTGGTGCCGTCGCCGGAGGCGCCGGGGATCGACCCGGAGGACGAAAAGAGGGTCATGAAGTGGGCGGATTCGTTTCTGCTGCCCGGTAGTGTCGAATAATCCGCCGGCGCTTTTACCCCTTCGCACCGCCCTTTCTTTTGTCAATAAACGCCTTGAGCGCTTCCTGCGCTTCCGCGCTTCCGCAGGCAAGCCCTCCCAGGTTCGATTCGAGGATCTGCGAGTCCTCCAGCGGCTGGTACTGCGCGTAATGCAGGGCCTCGAGGACGACACGCACCGCCACCGGGCTGTGCTTGATGATCCGCGCGAGCAGCGCCTCGCATTCGGCTATCAGCTTCTCCGGGGCCGTCACTTTATCGACGAGGCCCATGGCAAGCGCGGCTTCCGCGCCGATCAAATCACCCGTCAGGAGAAGCTCGGCAGCCTTGCCTTTGCCGACGAGCCTGGTCAGCCGCGAATGGCCGCCCCAGCCGGGCAGAAGGCCCAGGTTGATCTCCGTGAAGCCGAGCCTTGCGCTTTGCGAGGCGATGCGGAACGTGCAGGCGAGGGCAAGCTCCAGGCCCCCGCCCATGGCGAGGCCGTTAATCGCGGCGACCGTCGGCTTACCGAGGCGGTCGAGCAGGTTGAAGGCTGCCTGCCCGTACCTGGACCACTCCCTGCCGCCCATGGGCTTTTCTATCTCTTCGAGAAAAGTGTTGACGTCGGCGCCCGCGCAGAACGCCTTCTCTCCCGCGCCCGTGATGATGACCGCGCGGCAGGCGTCGTCCTCCCTGCACGCCTTGATGGCTGCGGAGAAGTCATCGACGCACGGCTTCGTGATGCTGTTCGCCGAGTGAGCCCTGTTGATCGTCACGTACCCGATGCGGTTTTTTATCTCCCACAGAACGTCCGGCATAATTGCTCCCCTTGGGTAAGACTATAAGTCCAGCTTGCCCGGTACCGGGTGCTTCGGGTCGGACCAGTCGTAAAAGCCCTTCCCGGTTTTAAGCCCGTAGTACCCCATCGTCACCATCCGTTTGAGGATCGGCGGAGGCGCGTACCGGCTGTCCGCGTATTCCTCGAAAAGCCTGGCCGCCCCCTTGATGAGGACGTCGAGGCCTATGAAGTCCGAAAGCATAAGCGGCCCCATCGGGTAGTTGCAGCCGAGCTTCATGCCCATGTCGATATGCTCGACCGAGGCGACCCCCGTGCCGGCCGCGCGCATGGCGTCCATCAAATAAGGCGTAAGGAGAAGGTTCACGATGAAGCCCGCGTTGTCGCTCGCCAGTATCGGCGCCTTCCCGAGGGCCTTGCTCACTTCGAAGGCCGCATCGACGATTTCCGGCTCCGTAGCGATGGTCTTTATGATCTCCACGAGGGGCATGACGGTTGCCGGGTTGAAGAAATGCATGCCGATGAAGCGGGTAGGGCGCGACGTGGCCGCGGCCATCGTGCTTACCGAAAGGGACGAGGTGTTGCTCGCAAATATCGTCTCTTTAGCGCATATCGCGTCAAGCCGCGCGAAGACGGCCTTCTTTGCGTCGATGTCCTCGACGATCGCCTCTATAACGAAGTCGCAGCCCGCGAAGGTTTCAAGCGCCGTGCTTCCCGACAGGCGGCCGAGCATCGCGTCCCGGTCGGGCGCGCTGAGCGCGCCTTTCTGCACCAGCTTTTCCAGCCCGCCGCGCACGCGCGCCAGGCCTTTGTCGAGGAAAGCCGTTTCTACGTCGCTGACTGCGACATCGTATCCGGCCTGGACTGCAAGCTGCGCGATCCCCGCGCCCATAGCCCCGCATCCGACCACGCCTATTTTTTTGAATGCCATGTAGACCCCCTTTCCTTATGCTTTCAGCCGTTTTGTTAAACGGCATCTTGTCCCCCTACCCCAGAACCGAAGGCAGCCATGTGGCGATCTGCGGGAAGAAAAAGAGAAGCGCCGCACAGGCTATGAGAGCGAGCAAAAACGGGTAGACGCCGGCGTAAATCACGTTGAACGGCTCCCCGGTTATGTTCTTGACTATAAAGACCGCTATGGCCACGGGTGGTATGACGACACCTATCATTATGGTTATGCCGACCATGATGCCGAACCATATGGGGTCGAAGCCGAGCTTGACGACCGCAGGGAAGAAGATGGGGGTGGCAAGGATCATGAAGGCAAGGTCGTCTATGAAGGAGCCGCCTAAAAGGTAGATGAAGATGATGAGGATCATAACGAGGTTCCTGTTCAAAGGAAGCCCCGATATCCAGTCCGCCGCTATAAAGGGGATCGATGTTACGGCAAGGAAGTGGCCGAAGACCTGGGAGCCTGCGATAAGGAGGAGGACCATGCAGGCGGTCCGCAAGGACTCCTCGAAGGCTTTTTGAAGCTTGGCGAAGGGCAGGGTCCGCTTGGACAGGGCAAGGACGAGGACTGCGGCCGTGCCTATGCTGCCTGCCTCGGTGGGGGAGAACCAGCCCTCCATGAGGCCCCCTATGACGACTACGAAGATGACGGCCACCCAGAAGAAATCGGGGGAGGATTTGATCCTCTCGGGCCAGGTGGACTTGGGCGCCATCTGTGCGACCGACGGGTCGATCTTCACCCAGCCGTAAATGACTAATATGAAGAAGAAGGATATCAGGACACCGGGGATAATGCCCGCGAGAAAGAGCTTCCCTATCGACTGCTCGGTGACGATGCCGTAAATAATCAGCGAGACGCTGGGCGGGATGAGCATCCCCAGAGTGCCGACCGAGGCGACAACCCCCAGGGAGAGCTTTTTACTGTATCCCAGACGGGTCATCTCGGGGATGGCAATGCCGGCGAACGTAGCGCACGTCGCCATAGTGGAACCGCACATCGCCTTGAAAAGCGTCGCCCCCACGACTGTCGTCATCGCGATCCCGCCGGGTATGTGGCCCACGAACTTCTCCGCGGCGTTGTAGAGCTTCTTCGCTATGTCCGAATTCGAGGCGATCTGCCCCATGAGGACGAAGATGGGGATGACGGTGAAACCATAAGACGTGAAGGTATCGAAGAAGTCCTTGACCACCTGGTTGGATGCAGCGCTCACCTTGCCCAGGTAGGCGATGCCTATAAAGCCTATTATGGTCATCCCGTAGGCGAGCTCTATGCCCGTCAGGAACATCAAAAGCAAAACGACTATGCCGACGATGCCGGTAGTTACCTCACTCATGGCTGCCTCCGGGCGATCCGGGCGATCTGGCCTAAAAACGTCACGCACTGGACTAAAGAGCAGAGGGCGAGCCCCAGGGAGATCGGGTAAAAGGGCAGCCTGAAGACCGGGGTGACCTCTTTCGACTTGATGAGGTCCAGGCTCATCACGACGAAGTTCCAGCCTATCCAGAGGAAGAGGGCAATGGATATGATCCGGGTGGCTATCTCCATGCCCGCCTTCCAGCGGGGAGGGAGCTTCTCTATGAGGAAGTCGACATAGACATGCCCCTTTAAAGACGAGGTGTAGGGAAGGGAAAAGCCTATGACGACCGCCCCCAGGAACGAGATGACCTCATAGTCGCCTACCATGGGCTTCCCTAATCCCCTCATGATAACGTCCGTGAGGGTGAAGATGAACATGAAGGCGAGTGTTAATTCCGCGACGAGAAGAAGGACGGTGCACGTCCTTTTCTCAAGGGTAGACAGCATAAGCTCCCCCTCCCCACACTAAAGGCGTGGTTGATTATAAGTTTTCAAGGGCGCCTGGCCTGAACGAAGGCGGCCTATTCGGCCGATGCGTTCTTCAGCCAGTTCTGGCACCACTTAAGGACTTCCTCCCCCGGCAGGCCCTTCTCTTTCATGCTCTTTATATAGTTGTCGAGAAGCGGCTGCATGCGGACACGCATCTTCGCCTCGTCGGCTGCGTCCGCGTGGACGAACTTCTGCCCCGCCTTCTTTGCGAAATCGAGCCCGTCTTCATCGACCCATGCCCAGAGTTTCGCCTGCTTGTCGAACCACTCCTCGTTCAGCTTGTCGATGATCTGCTGGACGTCCTTCGGGAGCGAGTTCCACTTTTCTTTGTTCATGGCGATGAAGAACCCGTTCGCGTAACTATTGCCGAGGTTCACATACGAGTACTTGCAGGGCTCCCCGAATTTCCAGCCTTTGAGGGTCTCCATGGGAAGGAGCACGCCGTCCGCAAGGCCCCGTTTCAGGGCGTCGTACGTCTCGAGCATAGGCATTGTGGTAGGTGTCGCGCCGGCTGCCGTGACGACCTTCGACGTATTCGCGTCGCTCTTTATGCGCAGCCCTTTAAGGTCCTCGATCTTGTTCACGGGCTTCTTGGTGTGGAAAAAGCCGGGGCCGTGGGCGTGCAGGTAGAAGAGCTTCACGTCGTCGTACTCATGCGGCTTGAACTTGTTGTAGAATGCGTTCGACATGCGGCTGGACTGGGCGCCGCTCTTGTACCCGAGAGGAAGGACAATGACCTCCGACAGCGGCATTCTGCCCGGCGTATAGGACATGATGCTCCAGCCGATGTCTACGATGCCTTTCACGACTGCGTCATACGTCTGGTTCGCCGAGACGAGCGTGCCTGCCGGGAAAAAGGCGGTCTTGACGCGCCCGTTCGTCCTCTTCTCCAGCTCCTTGCCCCACTGTTCGGCCAACTGCGTAATCGGGTGCGTAGGAGGCATGAACATTGCGTATTTCAGCCTTACAACCTGTTCCGCCGAGAAGGCGGGCGCTGCCAGGGCGCAAGCAACGATCGCGACCAGACAGACGGAAAAGAACCTACCCCTGGAAACCTTCATAACGATACCCCCCCTTTGCTTGAGTACTGCTTGCTCCGTGTTTTTACCGGAGCGGGCACATCTTGCGCACGATCCCATTTTTCCTGTATTACGGGCCCGGCGGGTGCGCCCCCGCACCCCGGCCTTATTTCACATCGAGCAGGTGTTTCACGTAATCGACGCACCCGGCCACGTCGAATTCCCGGCCTATCGACATCCTCTGGGCCTGGAGCGACCCCTCGCCGTGGAGCGTGCCTACCCACCACTCGCCGGCCCCTTCCGTGCCGCCCATGTCGCGTATCAGCTTCATCACCTTGAGCCTGCTGATCGCATCCGCGCCGTTGCGCCCGCCCAGGTAGCGCTCGATCAGCTCCTTCGTCGCCGGGTTCCTGCAATCGGCCTCCGTCGGCCCTGTCGCCGCCAGCCCGCCGGCCACTTCCTGGAGGGCCTTCATGGAGACATGGTAGTTCGTCGCGAACAGGTATTTGCCGATATTGCACAGAAGCGGGTTGGGATAGGCGACGCCGTTCTCCGTTATGATGCATTCCCTGGCCGCCGCCTGCCCGAAGGTCTTGATCGATTGGGCGTAGATCACGAGGTCCGTTATCCTGTCCTTGATGTGGGAGGCGTTCGGAACGCCGTTGTAATCAGCGATCAGCGCGGCCGCGCCGATCATCATCCTTGCAAAAGGATACTTGTACGAGATGCCCGTGAAGCGGTGCCACGTGGCGAAGCAGTTGGCCAGGCTGCCCGCGAACTCCCACTCCCCGTCCATGAATATCCTCTCGGCACGGCACGAAGACGTCTTCGAATATCGTCATAGCTTCGAGCGTCGTGTGGCGCGAGCTTAAAGGGTAGTCGAAGGCGCCGAGGTCGCCCCGCTCCGGCCGTGAGATGATCTTCACGCCTTTGGTGTTGACCGGTATGCCGAAGGCGATGGAGTAGTCCTTATCCGCCTCCGTCATGGCCCTCGTCGGCAGGACGAGCAGCTCGTTCGTGATGGGCGCCGACGTCGTGTGGACCTTGCATCCCCTTACCACTACCCCGTCGCCTGCGCCTCTCCACGACCTTCAGGTAATAGTACGGCATCTCCTGCTGGGACGGCCGCAACTGCCGGTCGCCTTTCACGTCCGTCACCGCGCCGGCCATGCTGAGGTCGTTCTCTTCGAGGTAGCGCCGGTATTTCGCCACCCTGGCCGAATAGGGGGTGCCGTACTTCTTGTCGATCTCGTAGCAGATCATGTTGAGCGCGTTGAGCGCGTCCGTTCCGATCTCCTTCATGAAGATCACGATGGAGGCGCCGTTTTGCGTCGTCGTCTCGATGACCTCCTGCCTGCGCAGCAGGTCTTCCGGCGTCCTGGGCAGCTCGAAATACCGCCTGATCTCGTTCGCCCGTCTCCGGCGAGCGCATGACGAGGAGGTCCCGCAGCTCCGGCCGCTTGTCCAGCTCGTAATCGATGGCGCCGTGATCGATGGCCTTGCGCAGGGAAGGGTGCCTGGTGATGTCCTCGACGCGCTCGCCGTGGATATAGACCTCCCGTCCGTCCCGAAGGCTCTCGATATACTGCGCTGCGTCTCTCATGGTCCTCTACCCTCCGTCTGCTTCCGCTTTTTCGCTGCTATATGGCAAGGCCGCCGTCGACGCGTATGATCGCGCCCGTCACATAATCTGCTTTGAACACGAGGAAACCGACCATCGTCCGCGACTTCCTCCGGCTTGCCGGGACGGCGCATGGGGATGTTCTTCAGCTCCCGCTCGATCTTCTCCTCCGTATCGAAAAGGCCCTGCGTCATATCCGTCGGAACGAACCCCGGCACGACAGCGTTCACCGTGACGCCTTTCGACGCCACTTCTTTCGCCAGGGACATGGTGAGGCCGAGAAGGCCCGCTTTCGCCGCCCCGTAGGCGGTATCGCCGGGGTAGCCGTGGAGCGCCACATAGGAAGACAGGTTGATTATCCTGCCCCATCCCTTACTCACCATCATGGGGACGACGTGCCGGCAGCAGTTGAATGCGCCCCCGAGCGCAGTATCTATCACCAGGCGCCAGTCTTCCGTTGAAATCGTCTGGATCCTGCCGCCCCTGTGGAGGGCCGCGTTATTCACGAGAATGTCGATGGCGCCCCATTTTTCGCCGACCCGGTCGACCAGCGCATTGACCGCGCTGTCCTCCGCGACGTCGCCTTCCACGACGAAGCACTCGCCCCCGGCCTTTTCGATCTCTGCCGCTACGTCGTCCGCTGCGTCCCGTCTCGTGCGGTAATTGACTACGACCCGCGCGCCTTGCGCTTGCAAGGCCGACCGCTATGGCCCGGCCTATGCCCCGGCTGGAGCCTGTGACCAGGGCGACTTTCTTCTCCATGACCGTCCTGCCTTCTTCCGCCTAAAAGGCGGTTTTCCGCCGCCTTCGCATCGGTGCTGCGGCGCAGCTCCGGCCTTGTTCACCTTGCCTGCCGGGTTCCTGGGAAGGGCTTCCAGAAATTCCACCATCTTAGGCACCTTGTAATCCGCGAGGCTGGCGGCGCAGCATTGCCTGATCTCTTCCTCCGTCGCCGTCTCGCCGGGCCTCACGACCACGCACGCCTTTACCACCTCACCCATGATCCTGTCGGGCACCCCGACTACCGCAACGTCGAGCACTTTGGGATGGCACGATATGACGTTCTCGACTTCGAGGCAGTATATCTTCTCCCCGCCGCGGTTTATCATGTCTTTCTTCCGGTCCAGCACGTAAATGAACCCTTCGTCGTCGATCTTGCCTATGTCACCCGTATGGAGCCAGCCGTCGACGATCGCCGTCTTCGTGGCTTCCGGGTTTTTCCAATAGCCTTTGAAGACCTTCGGCCCCTTCAGCACGATCTCGCCTATAGCCTCCGTAGGCATCGCCTTCTCGTTGTCGTCAACGATCCTCGCGTCCATAGTGGGAAGCAGCTTGCCGACGCGCGTTTATCTTGCGCAGGGCGTCTTCGAACGGCGTCGATGTCACGATCGCGAAGCTTTCCGTCAGCCCGTACCCGACACTGATGCGGACGTGAGGCAGCTTGTCGAAAATGCCCCTGACCATCTCTTCCGTTGCGAAAGAGCCGCCGAAAAGGACCGTCCTGAAGGAAGAGAAGTCGTATCGGTCGAAATCGGGATGGTTGACCATGAGCCAGACCACGTTGACGACGCCCATGTAGTGAGTCACCTTCTCTCGGGAGCGACGAGGTCCAGGAAATCCTTGGTCTTGAACTGTTTCATGTAAACGCACGCGGCCCCGCTGAAGATCGGGGGCAGCATTACGCTGGACATGCCCGTGATATGGAAAAGCGGTATGGAGCATATCATCTTGTCTTCGGGCCGGTACTGGATGAAATCGGCGACGAGCATCGCGGTAACTACGAGGCCCCGCTGGTGCAGGATGGCGCCTTTCGGCTTGCCCGTGGTGCCCGAGGTGTACATGATGCCGGCTATGTCGTCTTCCGTCAGCGACGCGCGCCGGAAAGCGGTCCCCTCGTGCTGTGCAAGCTGCGAAAACGGCAGGGTCGCCCTTCGGCGGCGAAGAGCCGTTGAAGAAGATCGCTTTGACCGTCTCTAACTGCCCCGTCACCGGCTCGACATACTGCCAGTACTCCTCATCGACGATCAGGAGCTTGCTCTCGGAATCGTTGATCTCGTATGCGAGCTCCTCGCCCTTGAACCTGGTGTTCAGGGGCACGATTACCGCGCCGAGCTTCATGATCGCAAAAAATGTGATGGGAAATTCGAGCTGAGTGCCGAGAAGGACGGCCACGTGGTCGCCCCGGCCTATGCCCGCGGCTTCCAGGCCGGCCGCCACCCGGTTTACCGCCTCGTCGAACGCGGCGTAAGTCAGGCGCCGGTCGTCGGCAATGAACCCGACGCGCTCCGGGAACTGCCTGACGGTATTCTCCAGCAGCTCCACAACGCTTTGCCGGCCTGTGCCGCATGATACTTGCCCTTGAAGCCGGGCTGCTCTTCCTCTGACTAACTCCCAACCTGAGTTAATGGCAAGCGTATCCATACCCCCCATCCCCCTGGACAAGCAAACGTAAAACGGGCCCCTTGCTTTGAAGCCCCCACCGGCGCGCGCCCCCGCGCGCGGGCAGTTATTTTCTCTATCTTTCCAGGATCAACGCGAAGCCCTGGCCGCCGCCCGCGCAGAGCGTAGCCAGCCCGCGATGCAGGTCCCTTTTCATCATCTCGTGAAGCAGCGTAACTACGAGCCTCGCGCCCGTGCACCCCACGGGGTGGCCCAGGGATATGCCGCTGCCGTTGACGTTTACGATCTCCCTGTTCCAGCCTATCAGCTCCCCTCGCACGCGAGGTACTGGGCCGCGAAGGCCTCGTTGATCTCGATAAGCTCGATGTCGCCCAGGCTGAAGGCCCGCCCTGCCGAGGGCCTTCTTCGTCGCAGGCACCGGCCCGATGCCCATGATCTCCGGGTCTACGCCCGGCCACCGCGTAGCCCACGATGCGCGCAAGGGGCTTCATGCCCAGCTCTTTGGCGCGCTTTTCCGTCATGAGGATGACGGCAGCCGCCGCGTCGTTGATGCCGCAGGCGTTTCCCGCAGTAACCGTCCCGCCTTTCTTGAAAGCGGGCGGAAGGGCGGCCAGCTTCTCCATCGTCATGTCCGGCTTCGGGTACTCGTCCGTGTCGAACATCTTGGGGTCCCCTTTCCGCTGGGGCAGGGGCACAGGGCGAGATCTCGTCCTTGAAGCGCCCCTCCTTGATCGCCCTGCCCGCGTTCTGCTGGCTCCGCAGCGCGAAGGCGTCCTGCTCCTCCCTGGGGATCGAGTACTGCTCGGCCAGCCTTTCGGCAGTCAGGCCCATCCCTCCGCCGATGGGGTGCTCCTGCATCGACTTCCAGATCATGTCGACCGCCTGATGGTGCTGGAGCCGGAAACCCCACCGCGCGGTCTGGAGCAGGTAGGGCGCAGTGCTCATGCTCTCCGACGCCGCCGGAGATGACGCATTCCGCGTTGCCGTCGTGGATGCTCTGGACGCCGGAGATGATGGCCTGCATCCCGGAGCCGCAGGTGGCCACGATATGGAACGCCGTAGTCTCGAGGGGAAGACCCGCCTTTACGAGCCCGATCCTGGCGACGTTATGGTCGATGGGCTCGAAGCAGTTGCCCATGATGACCTGGTCGATCATGTTTTTTTCCAATCCGGAGCGCTTGACGATGGACTCGATGATGAACTGGGATAGCTGGATCGCCGTCACGTCCCGCAGCGCGCCGCCGAACGTCCCTATCGGCGACCGTGTAGCTTCTACGATTACCACGTCACTCATGTTACTCCCCTTTAGTGGTTTTTCTACGCCTGCCGCCCCCGGCCTGCGTGTTTACTTTCCCCCCGGTCGCCTTGGGCGCGCCCGCGCTTATGCCGGTCAGCAGGACGCTCCTGAAGGTCCTTGCGAGCTGAGGCCCGTCGATTTCATCCTGCCTGATGTACCATTGCAGGAGGACGCCGTTGTGGATGGCGATTATGGTATTGGCGAGGACGCGCGTGTCGAGGTCCGTCTTCACTGCGCGCTCCGCCTTGCCCTGCTCGATAAGGGCCTGGACGAAACTCGTATACCGGTCGAGGATCTTCCGGAATGTCTTCTCCGCCTTCAGGCCGCTGCGCGTCAGCTCCGCGGCCAGCAGGGTCCAGACCATGGCCAGGTCGCGGTACTGCACCGCGTATTCCGTCGAGTACTTATGGTATTGCCTGAATTTCAGGACGAAATCGCCCTGAGTCTGCTGGTTGCCGGCGATCAGCCCGTCGAGGAACGTTTGTTCCCATTCCTCCAGGATCGCCTCCAAAAGCTCGTCCTTGCTCTTGAAGTACCAGTAGAAGGCCCCTTTCGTCAGGTCTACCGCGTCCGTGATGTCTTTGATGGTCGTCCCCTGGAAGCCGTTATGAAGGAAGAGACCGGCGCTCTCCTTCACTATGTTGTCCTTCATGAGCTTAAAATTATTTTTCAACGCCCACCTTTTGGAAGGTCAGAAAAAACTTGGTTGACCGTTTAGTTTACTAATTAAACGTTTACCCAATTTTCCACGTCCTGTCAAGATATTTTTAAAAGGGGGCCTCCCGGTGCGCGTTTTTTGCTGTTTTTTGTCCTTGACAAGAGCGGCGGCATTTCGAAATAATGTTTCACGTCTCTTGCGGGAGACGCTGACCGGGAGGCCATCGAAAGAAAAAAGGGAAGACGCGTATGGGGACCGGATGCCGGCAGCCGGCATTCGCGGGCGGCGCGCGGCAAGCAGGAACAGCCGGGCTGACGAGAGATAGAGGCAACAACCAGGAGGCACGATGAAGAAGATTATGCAGGGCAACGAGGCGATAGCGCGCGGCGCCTGGGAGGCAGGGGTGACCGTAGGGGCGGCATACCCCGGCACGCCGAGCAGCGAGATCATGGCCGAGCTGGCCGGATACCCCGAGATATATACGGAGTGGTCGCCCAACGAAAAGGTGGCCCTGGAGGTGGTGCACGGCGCCTCCCTCGCCGGCGGCAGGGCGATGGCCTGCATGAAGCACGTGGGGCTTAACGTCGCCTCCGACCCGCTTATGACCATCTCATATACCGGCGTGAAGGGCGGCCTCGTGATCGTCGTGGCCGACGACCCCGGCCAGCACAGCTCCCAGAACGAGCAGGACTCCAGGCACTGGACGCGCTTCGGCAAGGTACCCATGCTGGAGCCGGGGGACGCGCAGGAGTGTAAGGACTTCACGAAGATCGCGTTCGATATCAGCGAGCGGTTCGATACCCCCGTCCTTCTGCGCGGCGAGACGCGGGTCTCCCACTGCGACTCCCTCGTGAAGCTCGGAGAAAGGAAGGAGTCGACAGTCCCCAAAGGCCTCTCGCAGCAGGAGACGCCGCACCACGTCATGGTCCCCGTTTTCGCCAGGGTGCGGCGCGTTTTCGTCGAGGAGAGGATCGGCAGGCTCTCCGCATACGCCGAGAAGCTGAATATAATGCGATGGAGATCAACGACCCATCCATCGGGTTTATCTCATCCGGCGTCTCGTACCTCTACACGAAGGACGTCTTCCCACAGTATTCGTTCCTGAAGCTGGGCATGGTCTGGCCGCTGCCGTGGGGCATGATCGACACGTTCTTCAAGAAGGTGAAAAAGGTGATCGTGGTCGAGGAGCTTGACCCGTTCCTGGAGACGGAGATCAGGGCGAAGGGCTACAAGGTCTGGCACGGCAAAGACCTTATCCCCGCGATAAGCGAGCTGTCGCCTGCCGTCGTCGAGAAGGCGCTTGCAAAGGCCGTAAACGGCAAGGCATACAAGGCGCCCGCGGTGCGCGTCATTCCCGAAGAGCTGCCCAAGAGGCCGCCCAACCTCTGCGCCGGCTGCTCCCACAGGCCGCTTTTCTACGCCCTGAAGAAGCTGGGGCTTTTCGTCTTCGGCGACATCGGCTGCTACGCGCTGGCGGTAGCGCCTCCGCTTTCAGCCATGCACGCCTCCACCTGCATGGGCGCGGGCGTGGGAGGCGCCTACGGCGCGGGCAAGGTCCTGGGCGCCGAAGGGGCTCGGCAAGGTCTGCGCAGTGCTCGGGGATTCGACTTTCCTCCACAGCGGCGTCACTCCCCTTATGGACACTGCATACAACAAAGGATATGCTACAACTATCATAGTCGATAACGGGACCACCGCCATGACGGGCCACCAGGAGACGCCCGGCACGGGCTACACCATAAAGAGCGAGGCAGCCAACAAGATCGACTACGCGGAGCTGGTAAAAGCGGTCGGGATCAAGCACATAAGGAAAGTGGACCCGTACAACCTCGCGGAGACTACAAAGGTCGTCAAGGAAGAAGTCGAGAGGGACGCAGCTTCCGTCATCATCACCGAGAACAGCCCGTGCATGCTGCTGCGCAGGGCAAAGCCGCTCGAGAGGTTCAAAAACCCGTACCTGAAGATAGACGAAAGGCTGTGCAGGGGCTGCAAGGCGTGCCTCGAGATCGGCTGCCCGGCCATAAGCTGGCTTGATGCGGCGGGCGCGACGGAGGACGGACGCAAGAGGAAGGGGACAGTATTCATCAACAAGGGACAATGCGTCGGCTGCGAGGTGTGCAGCCAGATATGTAAGTTCGGGGCCATAAAGCCCGGGGCATGAGGATAAAATGATCCTGCTGCCCGCAGCAGGATCATAAAGCGAGCGTATGCGAAGCGCCGAGCAGGGAGGCCGGGGTACCCGCCCGACGTAAGGAGGGAAGGGTCGCAGCTTTGCCCGGCGAGGGGGCGCTGAGCCCCAATAATAGCGCACAAGGCGAGCGGTTTAGAATTCACCAAAACGGATATGGAGGACATCATGCTAATGAAGAAATGGATGACGGCGAAGGAAGTGCTGAAGGTGAACGCCAGCAAATGGCCGAACAAGATAGGGGCGAAAGACCTCTATAAGGAGTACACCTTCGCGCAATGGAACGAAAGGGCGTGCAAGCTCGCGAACCTGCTCGCCGGAATGGGGATGAAGAAGGGCGACAGGTTCGCGGCGCTCGGGTACAACTGCGTCGAGTGGATGGACATCTACGCAGCAGCGGCCAAGGGCGGCTTTATCGTCGTGCCTATTATGTTCAGGCTCTCCGCGCCGGAGATGGAGTACAACATAACGCACAGCGAAGCGAAGGTCTTACTCGTCCAGGGCGGGAAGAACCTGAGGGACGGCAAGGACTACCCGTGGATCGAGATGGTCAACGGAATGAGAAAGAACCTGCCCACGGTCGAGAAGTACATCTCGTTCGCAGTCGACAACCCGAAGTATGACGGATACATTCCGCTCGAAGACGCAATGGCCGCGGCAAGCCCCGAAGAGCCGGCGACCGAAGTCGATTCAGAAGACATCTGGATCATCATGTACACGAGCGGCACTACGGGCAGGCCCAAAGGGGTCATGAAGAGCCACCGCTCCCTGGTATCGCAGTACTTCATCATGATCTACGACCACGGCTTCGACTTCAACGACGTGACGCTCCTCGTCATGCCGTGCTGCCATATCAACTCCCTGAATTATTCGTTCGTGAATACCTGGGTCGGGGGCACGGTCATGTGCTACAACATGATAAGCTTCGACCCGGAAGACCTGCTCAAGACCTTCTCGGACCACAGGGTCACCTTCACCTCGCTCGTCCCGACGCACTACATCATGATGCTCGCGCTGTCCGACGCGGTGAAGCAGAAGTACGACCTGAAATCGATCAAGAAGCTCCTCATTTCCTCCGCGCCAGCGCGCAGGGACACGAAGCTCGGGATACTCAAGATGTTCCCGAACTCGAAGCTCGACGAGGCTTACGGGTCTACGGAGGCGGGATGCGTCACCATCCTTCACCCGGAGGAGCAGCTCACGAAGCTCGGCTCGTGCGGCCGCGAGGTCATAGGGTCCGACCTGCTGCAACTCTACGACGAGGATGGGAACTCGTCACCGAGCCGAACAAAGTCGGCGAGGTATATTCCAGGAGCCCCATGCTGCTTACGGGTTACTGGAAGGAGCCGGAGAAGCTGGAGGCCGCGATGAAGGGCGAGTATTTCAGCGCGGGCGACATGGGCTACAAGGACGAGGAAGGCTACCTGTTCCTCGTTGACAGGAAAGCCAACATGATCATTTCCGGCGGAGAGAACATTTTCCCGTCCGAAGTGGAGAACTGCCTGGGCGGCTATCCCAAGGTAAAGGACGTGGCGGTCATCGGCGTGCCGCACGAGAAGTGGGGCGAATCGGTCATGGCGGTCGTCGTGCTGCACGAAGGGCAGACAGCCACCCCGGAAGAGATCAGCGGCCACTGCAAAGGCAAGATCGCGGGATTTAAAGTACCCAAGAGCATCGTCTTCATCAAAGACGAGGAGATGCCGCGCACGGGCAACGGAAAGATCCTGCACAGGGTATTGAGAGAAAAATACGGCATGTGGAAGGACCACCAGTAAGAGGAAAATGCCTCTTCCTTTTTATGAGGGGAAGGCTCCACGGACTTTGTTCGTGGAGGGGGCGACGCTAGCCCCAGTTATTGTCATGTGGAAGGACCACCAGTAAGAGGAAAATGCCTCTTCCTTTTTATGAGGGGGACGACCCGCTGAAGCGGGTACCCCGACGGACTTTGTTCGTGGAGGGGGCGACGCTAGCCCCAGTGATTGCACCGACCGCCGCCGCCTTTCTGGCCGAACCAGCGAGGCGGCGGCTTCTTATATCCATCGCCGCAGGGCGGGGTTTAAGCCAAAGAGAGTCAGGGGTTATGCCATGTTCCGGAGATTTACCGCAACCCGCGTCCTTTGGGGCCTTTCTTCGGAGCGGTGGGCCTGGCCGGTTCGTCGCGGAGCGCCTCTTCGAGATGACGGCCCGCTGCCGCAAGCCTCGGCCCGCCCGAAGTAGATTTCTTTGAGGCGACGGCCGGCTTTGCAGGCTCGGGAACAGGCTTGGCCGCGGAGGCAGCCTTCGGTTTCGCAGGCGCTGAAGCAGGTTTAACCTTGGCAGGCACCTTTGGCTGTTTTGCAGGCGGCGCGGCCGGCTTCGCACGCGGGGAAGCAGGCTTTGCGGGGGCGGCAGCCGATTTGGCGGGGCTGACGGGCTTTGCTGCACCGGCCGTCCGCCGAAGCGCTGCCTTGGCGGACTTTAAAGGTGCGGCAGCCGCAGCCTTCGCGGACGGCCGGCGTGCTTCGGGCTTTGCGGCAGCCTCACGCACGTCCGGTTTTGCCGCAGGCTGGTAATCGTCATACTTCGCCGCTTCTATGAGGAGCATCCGGCCGGGTCTCCGGCGGACTGCCGGGTGCGCTTTCTCATGCGCGGGCGGGTACGGCTTATCTGCCTGCCGGGCGCTGTCCGTCTCTGCTGCCGGCTCACGCGACAAAGCGGCCGCATCGGTCTCGCGCCTGGCGCCGCCGGCAGGCATGCGCCGCGCCGGTTCTTCCGGCTCAGTGCCGGTCTGCTGGATGAATCCTTTAATCAGGTCGAGTGCCGCGTCGTTCTCGTTTTTGTAGCGGGGCGCTGTCCTGGCGCCCGCTGCGAGAGGCGCATGGGCAAGGCGCGCTTTGGCGGACCTGGACCTTACGCCCCCTACTGCCTTCACGGAGAAAAAGAGGAGCAGCCTTGCCAGCACCCATGCAAAGAGGATCACGAGGACCGCACCCGAGATAACAAGCATCGACGCGGACAAGGTGCGGACGAGCGTGCCGGACGCCGCCGCAACGATGGGCAGGGCGGTTATGGTGTTGACGATCGCATCCGTCAGCGAGAGGTTGAGCACGTTGAAGGACGCGAGGATGAACAGGAGCATGATGAAGTAGAACATGAAGGTGCCGATGGTAGCAGCCGAGGGCTCACCGGGCGCACCCGTGCGCTCGCCGAAGACCTTAGTCGATTGCAGGAGCCTGACGAGGACCGACCTCACGATGCGCGCCACTGCATAGCCGATGATGAGTGTGGCCGCAGCGGCCGCTATATTAGGGGCGACAGAGAGCAGGTCTCCTGCCGCTGCCCGCAAACGCTCCAAAGTCACCGTATGATCCATCCCGTTTCTTTCACCATCCGGAGAGTATACACCGCAACCGGGCCCCGTGCATATGGCCCCCGGAGCTGTGACGGATAGTTTTGCAATTACCGTACCAGGTAAAAACGGCCTGATAACGCCGTTTCCCGGAAAAAAGGCCGTTGAGGTGTAGGAAATCGTTACAAGGAGCTGTCAAGGTTTCGGACACTGCGGCTGAGGAAGGGGTTGCAGGCCGTCCCGGCAATTGGAGGGGGGGGCCGGCCTGCAACCGTTGTGTGTCAGGCACATAAGTGCCCGTTAGCGGTGGTGGTGATGGTAGTGATGATGCTGCTGGTGGTGACGATGGCTATAGTGGTGCCGGTGATGACGATGCCTTGATGCGGCGTCTGCCGGCGGGACGAACGCGAGGGTCGATACGGCTACCATAAGGAGGGTAACCAGGACGACCAGTTTTGCTTTCATGCTTAATGCCTCCCGATGTAATGCTTGTAGACATTAATAGCAACTACCATGCCGGGGGCCGCACCGTTGAAAAGCGCGCTATTGCAGGGATTCGGGAGCGGCTGCCGGCAGAAGCGCGACAATATTGTCGAGGCGTTTCGACAAGACGGGCAGGGATTGCGGGAGAGAGAAGGGGACGGGGTCTATTTGACAAAACCGGGGAGGCGGATTATCTTCATTTGTATACAATAGCTATTAACCGAAAGGGGGAAAATATGGCTGATAGAGAGAGAAAACAAGTAATCGGTATAGATCTGGGAACAACGTTTTCGGTAGTTTCCGTGATGGAAAACGGGGAGCCGAAGGTCATCGTCAACGAGGAAGGGCAGAGGACCACCCCGAGCGTGGTCGCCTTTACGAAGGACGGGGAGGTGCTCGTAGGCCAGGTGGCGAAAAGGCAGGCGATCACGAACCCGGAGAACACGATATTCTCGATCAAAAGGTTCATGGGCAGGCGCTACACGGAAGTCAAAGACGAGAAGGTCTCGTACAAGGTGGTTGCTGATTCAAGCGGCAACGCGCGCGCGGAAGTGCGCGGCAAGCAGTATACGCCCCAGGAGATATCGGGCCTCATCCTCCAGAAGCTGAAGAAATCGGCGGAGGCCTATCTCGGCCGCACCGTGGAAGACGCGGTCATAACCGTGCCTGCATACTTCAATGATTCCCAGAGGCAGGCGACCAAGGACGCGGGCAGGATCGCGGGCCTCAACGTGCTGCGCATCGTCAACGAGCCTACCGCATCGGCGCTGGCCTACGGCCTCGACAAGAAGAAGAGCGAAAAGATCGCGGTCTACGACTTCGGCGGCGGCACATTCGACATCTCGATCCTCGAAGTGGGCGACAACGTAGTCGAGGTGCTCTCGACGAACGGCGACACCCACCTTGGCGGCGACGACGTAGACCAGAGGATCGTCGAGTTCCTCGCGGCCGAGTTCAGGAAAGAGCAGGGGATCGACCTTTCCCGCGACAGCATGGCTCTGCAGCGCCTCAAGGACGCGGCGGAGAAGGCGAAGATCGAGCTTTCCTCGATGATGGAGACGGAGATCAACCTGCCCTTCATCACCGCCGACCAGAGCGGGCCGAAGCACCTTGCCCTCAAGCTGACGAGGGCGAGCTGGAGCAGATGTGCGAAGACCTGTTCGCAAGGACGATAGAGCCGTGCAAGAAGGCGATGGCGGACGCTAAGCTCTCGGTAAGCGACGTCGACGAGGTCGTGCTCGTCGGCGGCTCGACGCGCATCCCGAAGATACAGCAGATGGTCAAAGACTTCTTCGGCAAGGAGCCGCACAAGGGCGTCAACCCGGACGAGGTCGTCTCCCTGGGCGCGTCCGTGCAGGGCGGCGTACTGACGGGCGAAGTGAAAGATATGCTGCTTCTCGACGTGACGCCCCTTTCGCTCGGCATCGAGACTCTGGGCGGCGTGCATGACTAAGATCGATCGAGAGGAACACGACGATACCGAGTCAAGACAGCCAGGTATTCTCGACTGCGGAAGACAACCAGACGAGCGTCGAGGTCCACGTGCTCCAGGGCGAGCGCGAGATGGCGCGGGACAGCAGGACGCTCGGCCGCTTCCACCTGATGGGCCTGCCGACCGCGCCGCGCGGCCTGCCGCAGATCGAGGTGACGTTCGACATTGACGCGAACGGCATCCTCAACGTTTCGGCGAAAGACCTGGCGACGAACAAGGAGCAGGCGATCACGATCACGGCTTCGACCGGCCTCTCCGAGGCGGACATTCAGAAGATGGTGAGAGACGCGGAGGCCCACAGCGCGGAGGACCATGCCAGGAAGGAAGAGGTCGAGGCAAGGAACCATCTGGACAACCTCGTCTACCAGACGGAGAAGACGCTGGGCGAAGGCAGGGGCAAGCTGGCAGCCGAGGACGTGAGCGCTGCCGAGGACGCCCTGGGGCGTGCGAAAGAGGCCCTTAAGAGCGGAGACGCCGGGCGTATGAAGCAGGCCGGGGAAGAGCTGACGAAGGCGTCCCACCGGATGGCGGAGGGGCTCTATAAGCAGGCGGCCGGAGGCGGCTGCGGGGCCGGCTGCGGCAGCGCAGGCGGTAACGGGGCAGACCACGGTCACGGCCCCGGCGATGACACGATCGACGCGGAGTATGAGGACGTGAGAAAGTCGGCATAGCACATCACGATCCGGGCGGCTGCGTAAAGCAGCCGCCCGGGTTTTAAATCCACGGGTGATTAGGGAAAAACAACTAACGGGTTTTGGCGGGCTTGGACTCGCCGCATGGAGGATACTCCCTCTGCGGCGCCCCGCGCGCCGCGGGGCCCTCCGGCGTACGATTGAGTACGCCTCCGGCCTACGCAGCGCACAGTGCATCCACATATGGAGCATCCTTCATGCGGCTCCTCCGTCCACGACAGCAATTGTCCGCCTGGGCGGACAATTGCTGTTATAGGATGGTCGGAATCGCCACGTCTTCACATGCCGGCTGTAGGCCGGAAAAAAGCGCTCATTGCAGTTGAGGTATCTACCGTGCCGCAATTGGCCTTCAGAGCGGCCAATTGCGGCGAAGGGGACGTATCGCTTGGGCCGGAATAAAGCTGCAATTCGCGAGGTGTGGCCGATGGGCGGCGGGAGATATAGATTAACGGAAAGAGGAAAAGAAGATGGAGAAAGAGGTGCAGCGCAACAGGCTTCAATACGAGAAAAGCCCTTATCTTTTGCAGCACGCGGGCAATCCGGTCGATTGGCGGCCGTGGGGCGACGAGGCGTTTGCGGCTGCGGCTGCCGAAGACAAGCCCGTCTTTCTGTCCATAGGCTATTCGACGTGCCACTGGTGCCACGTGATGGAGCGGGAGTCTTTCGAGGACTCGCAGGCTGCGGCATTGCTGAACGACGCCTTTATCTGCATCAAGGTGGACCGCGAGGAGCGGCCCGACATCGACAACGTCTACATGGCGGTCTGCCAGATGCTCACCGGCAGCGGCGGGTGGCCCCTCACTCTGTTTCTCGCGCCTGACAGGACACCCTTCTACGCAGCGACGTATATCCCGAAAGAGGGCAGGTACGGCAGACCGGGCCTCGTCGATATCGTGCCGCGCGTCAAGGAGCTTTGGCGCACCCGGCGCGAAGAGCTGCTCGCCTCCGGCCGTAAGCACGTTGAGAACTTGAGGCAGTTGATGGAGCCGCCCCCGCCTGCCGGCCTCTCCGAAAAGACCCTGGACGCGGCGTTCGACGCACTCTCGGAACGCTTCGACGAGCGCTTCGGCGGCTTCGGGGAAGCGCCCAAGTTCCCCATGGCGCATAACATCAGTTTCCTGCTGCGCTATTGGAAGCGCCGCAACAGCGGCCGCGCCCTCGCGATGGTTGAGAAGACGCTTCATGCGATGCGGCAGGGCGGCATATACGACCACGTGGGGTTTGGGTTCCACAGGTATTCGACGGATACGGCCTGGCTCGTGCCGCACTTCGAGAAGATGCTCTACGACCAGGCGATGTGCGCCCTTGGTTACCTGGAGGCGCACCAGGCGACGGGCAAGGCCGAATACGGCAGGACGGCCCGCGAGGTCTTCACTTACGTGCTCCGTGATATGACATCGCCCGAGGGCGGCTTCTATTCCGCCGAAGACGCGGACAGCGAAGGCGCAGAGGGCAGGTTCTACGTCTGGACGGAAAGGCAGATAAGGGACGCCCTTGATGCCGAGTCCGCCGGCCTTGTCATACGCCGCTTCAACGTCAGCGCGGACGGCAACTGGGACACCAGGGGTGAAGGCGATGCAGGGAGCAACATACTCCACCTGAAAGGCGCTTACCCGCCGGAGGGCGAGACCGCCGCGATCGAGCAGGCGCGGCAGCGGCTGTTTGCCGGGCGCGAGAAGCGCGTCCATCCCCATAAAGACGACAAAGTGCTGGCCGACTGGAACGGCCTCATGATCGCCGCCCTCGCCAGGGGCGCGCAAGTGCTGGGGGAGGCGGCATATGCGCGGGCCGCGGCGAAGGCGCTCTCATTTATCACGGAGCGCATGACGGCCGGGGACGGGCGGCTCCTGCACCGTTTCCGGGACGGGGAGGCGTCGATAAAGGCGAACCTCGATGATTATGCTTTTCTCGTCTGGGGCTGCATCGAGCTTTATGAGGCGACGTTCGACCCGCGCTTCCTCGCGGAAGCACTCAGGCTCAACGCAGAGCAGATCGACCACTTCTGGGACGACGCGGAAGAAGGGTTCTTTTTCACGCCGGACGACGGCGAGCCGCTGCCGCTCCGCCAGAAGGACGCCTACGACGGGGCCGTGCCGTCGGGCAACTCGGTTGCTATGGCGAACCTCCTGCGCCTCGCCAGGATGACGGGTAATGCGGACCTGGAAAGCAAGGCCGCCCGGCTCGGCGAGGCCCTTTCCGGCAGGGTGGCGCAATACCCCGCAGGGTTCACGCAAATGCTTTGCGCCCTGAGTTTCGCCCTCGGCCCGTCGCACGAGGTTGTGCTGGCAGGACCGGAATCGTCGGCAGGACTCAGCGCGATGATCGAAGCACTGCGCTCGCGCTTTCTCCCCGAAACGGTTGTCCTCGTCGCAGCCGAGGGCGGGCAGGCAGAAGGGCCGCGCCTCGCCGACCTCGCCCCATTCATCAAAGACTTCCGGTCAGAAGGCGGCAAACCCCTCGCATATGTCTGCTCGAACAACGCCTGCGCGATGCCCGTTGCCGGCGCAGACGCGATGCTGGGTCTGCTCGGCGAATCGGGCGGCGGATAGCAGTCTATCAATAGGCTACTCTGAATCTTACCCCATACACCTGTATCGGCCCACGATCTTTATTGTAGGCGGGGTTCCAGATGTACTGGAAGTCCGGGCTTATCTGCACGTACCTGCCTACCTGTATCCTGTAGTAGGCCTCCGTCACCTGTTCGGGTCCGTAGTTCAGCGCCCCGTCCCCTACCAGCATGCCTATCCCGCCGACGGCAAGGTAGCGCTGGTGGGATGAGGTAATGCCGTTGACGCCGAAGGCCAGGCCTGCCTGGTCCTCCTGCCTGCCCCAGTTCTTGCCGCTTATCTGGACGCCTGTGCTTGCGTGCCTGTCGGACTCGGTATAGGACCAGTTGGAGTTATTCCCGTTCGCCCAGCCGAGCCTTGCAAAGATGCCCGTATCCCCGTCATTGGCAAGGGGCTGCTCTATATTGACGCCGAAGCCGTACTTCACCTTTCCGGGTGTATTCTGTATGGTGGTATCGGGTACTGCGCCTGTTAATGCGCCTAATGCTACGGCGTCCCTGTAGTCCCCCATCCTCCCTTCGTTCCTGAAGGCCAAAAGGCGGATAACGGGTCCTTTCTCCCACTTTGGCTATGTCGAGCTCCACCTGGTCTCCCCGCGCCCTGTATATCTCATTGTCCAGGATCATGCCGTTTCTTGTGGTAGGGACCTGGTAGCTGCCCAGGATAAGCCTCCACGTGGGATGGACTAAGGCGGCAGAGAAGCCTATGGAGTATCCCCTTGTATCGGATGCATAGTCCCAGGCGGTATTAAATAAAAAGTCGTAGTTCATGAACTGGGTGCGGCCGTTATTGGCATAGCGGTTCTGGTCGAAGTCGTCCGTAGGGGCGAGCTTGCCTGCCTTTATCTCTATCCTGTCCGCAGCCTGGCGACCGGGTATCTGGTCCATGCCCCTCTCTATCGGGTCCGTCATGGCGTCCGATAAGGGGATGACGTATCTGGCATAGAGGCGGGCAAGGTAGGGCTCCTGGCCTAAATTGGCAGGCCCTGCCCGTATGACGTCTGCATTGGTATATCCACCTAGGCCGATGCCGCTCGATATGCCCGATCCCCTGAACATCTCGAAGTCCGCATATGCCTGTAAAGAAGGGGTGATCTGGGAGCCTACATAGAGGCCGTAGACATGGGTAAGGCGCTCCTTGAAGCTATGGTCGAAGATAAAGCTCTTCTCTCCCACATACGGGCTGTGGAAGGAGGGGGAGTTCTGGTAGACCGCGTTTACCTGGGCGCCAAGGAGCTGGGGGAACCAGGGGGGAGGGAGGACTTTGCATCCTGCGCCCACACTGCACGCGGCGCAGGAACGATAAATAAGACCGCGAATATGAACAATAGTGCTATTGTCGGGACGCCGTTGCGCGCAACGCGCAGGCGTCTCATTAAATATATCGGGTTCAACGAATTTCTCCTTATCTTTAAAGGCCGCAGGGCGCGCTATTGGGACTCTCGCGCCCCTTAGCCTTACCTGTACTGTAATCGTGCCTGACTGTGGTAAATCGATTAAAGAACGACGGAGGAGGCGGGCGGTCCCCTATAGGAGATGGCCGAGAGGGGCACCGACGGGTAGAGCCGGCAAATCTCGTCTGCCATCTGCACATATTGCCTGTCGAAATAGACGTCGCAGGTCACATCGGCCTGACCTACTGCGGAAGCAAGGGAAATGCCCATGAAGCAGATCGTGCATGTCTTGCTGGGCAATGCGCCGTGAGGGTCGAAGGCGACCACCGTCACTGCAAAAAGCAGGTAGACGGAGAAGAGAAAAAGCAGCTTTTTATTTATCGGTCTTACCCTTAGCATGAAACCCGCCGGTCTTGTTAATTAATCAGACTGATCACGTGTATTGTAAGAATATAGTATGCCGGGAGATCAGTCAAATAGGAACGGCCTGCTTACACGACTACTTGCGCCGGCCGGGCACGTTGACCAGCAGCACGCCTGCAATCACCGCCGCAAACCCTGCGATGAAGACACCTGTCAGCCTCTCCGCAAGCAGCGTCGCACCCAGCAGCGTCGCCACCATCGGATTGATATTCACGTAGACCGCCACCTGCGTGGGAGATAGCCGCGCGAGCGCCGACGTCCACAGGTAGAACCCGATCGCGCCGCCGAAGATCCCCAAAAACAAAACGAGCATCACCGTCTCAGTACGCATCGCGGCCATCGGCGCGCGCTCGAAAATCGCGGCAGGCACCAGAAGCAGCGTGCCGAACAGCATTGCATACGCAGTTACGGTCAACGCCTTATAGCGGCTGAGCATCCGCTTTGCCAGCACCCCATAGACCGCGCCGCACAGGGCGGTAACGAGCATCAGCGCGTCCCCTGCGAGCGACCAGCCATTGCCTGAAAATGTCAAACCCCGCTCGGCAACCGCGGCCGCGATGCCCGCAAACGTGAGCAGCACTCCGCACATCTGGCGGGCGCTCAGGCGCTCCTTCTTTGCAGCCCGCGCGATGAGCACGCTCCACAGGGGCATCGTCGCCAGCAGCAGGGCGCCGCGCGACGCCTCGGTCAGGCGCAGGCTCATATTGAAGGTCACGGGGAATATCGTGAAAAAGACGGCGCCCAGCAAAATGAGGTAAGGGACGTCCCTCCAGGCGATGCGAAGCAATGGGCGGGAGCGGACGAGGAGAAAAAGGAGCAGCAGGAAGCCACCCTGGGCGAACCGGAAAAGCGCGAGCGTCAGGGGCGGCACCTCGCGCACCGCTACGCGCACCGCGACTACCGACGCCCCAAACAAAATCGCCGATACGAGCACGCCCGCGTTGGCCGCAAGACTCTGTCTTGCCGGTGCGCTCTGTGTAGTCACGCGAACTCCAACCGGCCGCGGGCCCGCATCTCCAGCGGCAGCAGGCTGTTGTAAATAAACTCGTGGAGCGGCGTCTCGACGCCTGCTTCCCTGCCCAGGCGCACTACCGCGCCGTTCCACGCCTCGAGCTCGGAAGGCTTGCCGTCCGCTATGTCCCTCTGGAGGGACGTCGTCCCGCCTGCGGGCAGGGAGTTAAGGAAGGCCTTTGCGCGGCTGACGCTGTCGTCGGTGAGTGCGATGCCGCGTGCGCGCCCCACGATGAAAAGCTCGGCCAGGCAGCGGTCGAGCAAGCGCCGCGTCTCAGGCAGCGTCCGGATGACGCCGATGGGTGCCCGCGTTACCGAGCCTACGCCGCCGAAGGAGACGACGAAGAGGAATTTTTCCCACAATGCAACGTCGATATCCGCGGGGACTTCCACCTTGACGCCCGCCCGCTCGAAGGCTTGCCGTAAGCGCTCGGTGCGCCCGCTCGGCCGCTTGTCCATCTCCGCGAACTTGATGAAGTGGACCTCGCCGATGCTGCGGATGCGTCCCGGTGCGACGACCTGGCTGATGGTGCCGCAGAGGCCGTTAAAAACGTGCTCTGCGCCGAGCACGGCCACAAGCTGGGAGGCGGCCTCCACTCCGTTCTGGAGGGGCGTTACGAACGTATCTGGGCCTATCATCGGGCGCATGGCCTCGGCTGCCTCGGTCACCTGCCAGGTCTTGACGCCGAGGATCACGGCATCGACGGGGCCCACCCCGGCCGGGTCGTCCGTTGCCTGTGCAGGCCGTATGGCGATCTCCCCCGCAGGCGTCTCAACGCGCAGGCCCTCTGCCCGGATTGCCTGCAAGTGGCTGCCCCGCGCGATAAAGACAACGTCCTCGCCTGCACGCGCCAGTTGCGCGCCGAAATATGCGCCTGCGCCGCCTGCGCCGAAAATCGCAATCCGCATCCGGACCTCCCTGTTTTGCTTTTTCCTGTTACTTTACCTGCGTGAATTATACTCTCGAAAAAGGGGTGGACAAAGGAAAATCGTGAAAGGTAAAGCTTTCGGGGAGGTCTTTTTCCGGCCGCCGCCGCCCTGGAAGCAAGCGGCCGGAAGAATCCGCGGGCAGGGGGTGCCCGCGAACGTTAGGCTGCTGCGACTCTCCTTGCCGTCACCTGTGCGGCGGCGCTGAAAATACGGGAGAGGAGCGACGTTGGGGTTCCGGGGCGGAGGTAACAAAAGGAAGGAGTGAACCTATGTAAAAGCGTAACTGAACCTGATCTATCTGTGACTGTCATACATGACATGGTATTACATTGTGTATTACATGTCAAGTATTTTTTTTCGGCGAAGTTCCGCGGGCTTAGCGCGGGGGTAAGGACCGTGCAGCGACTTAGCCTGAGTTGAACCTGCGCGGCGCGATCTTTATATCTTCCTGACGTTTTTCCCTAATAGTTTTACGCACAATTGATAATTAAAAACCTATTTTATTATCAGTTATAGAGAGAACGGCAGACGGGTCCCGGCCCCAGGGGCCCTTGCCCACAGAGGCGTGAGGAGGCTTACGAAATGGAGCTTGAGACGAACCTTGGATTCTGGGTACCCGCGATGTTCGTGCTGGGAATTATCGGGATGGTGCTGGTTTATCTGTTCATGAAGGTATGTGAAAAAATCTGAAGTCGAGGTGACCGATGATCTACGTCACTGCCATAGTGGCAGTTTTTTGTTTGTTTATCTGGTCGCGGCCCTCGTGCGGCCTGAATGGTTTTAAAATGGCTCCTACTAAGGCCCAAGGAGTAATAACAATGTCCGGCATACACGTCTGGTTACCACCCTTTCTGCTTCTCCTGGCCGCGACGGTCGTCGCGTTTCCCCTTTCCCGGTACATAGCCTGGCTTATGGACGGGAAATATAAGCCGTGGGGCGTCTTCGCCTGGTGCGAGAGGCGCCTTGACAGCGGCCCCCAGGACTGGAAGCGGTACACGGCGTCGCTCCTGATCTTCAATGTGGTCCTCTTCATCTTCGGGTACGTAGTGCTGTCGATCCAGCAATGGATGCCCATTAACCCTCGCGGCCTCGGGCAGCTTGCCCCGACGACGGTCTTTCACAGCGTCATCTCCTTTATGACCAATACGGACCTCCAGCACTATTCCGGCGATCAGCACCTGTCGAACTTCAGCCAGATCGTCTGGGCGATCTCGAACCTTTTTCTGTCCGCGGCCGTCGGCCTCTCGGCCCTCGTAGCGATCATCCGAGCCCTTCGGAGCGACTCCCACGTAGGCAACTATTTCCTCGACATGTGGCGGGCGGTCGTCTATATGTTCGTGCCTGCCGCCATCGTCTTCGGACTGATCTTCATGTTCCAGGGCAGCCCGATGACGTATAAGAGCACGCACACCGTCTCGACCCTGGAGCCTGCCGCAATGGGGACGACCGACAAGGGAGAGCCTAAACAGCAGACGATAGTCGTCGGCCCGGTCGCCGCCTTCGAGTCGATCAAGATGCTCGGGACGAACGGGGGAGGTTTTTTCGGCATGAACGCCGCCCACCCTTACGAGAACCCGACGGGCCTGACGAATTTCTTCAACTGTCTGGCAATGATGATCTTCCCGTTCGCCCTGGTCCTCATGTACGGGCGCATGCTGAGATGCATGCGCCACGCCTATGTGGTCTTCGGGGTGATGCTCCTATTGATGGCAGGGACGATCTGCATGTCCATCTATTATGACACGCTCTTTCCGAACCCCGGCCTCACAGCGCACACGGAAGCCCGGACGTACCGGATACCGAGCGCGACCGCCCCGGGCGGCAAGCTGGACGTCGCATCGCCCGCAGTTGCCGGCCTGCCCGTTGACCAGCACCTCGGCAACCTGGAGGGAAAGGAGATGCGCTTCGGCACCTCCGCAGGGGCGACCTACGCCGCCGTGACAACGGACGTGACGTGCGGCTCGATCAACGCGGAAGCGGACAGCCTGAACCCGCTGGCCGGCCTCTCGCCCATGATAGGGATGTGGCTCAACTGCGTCTTCGGCGGCAAGGGCGTCGGCATGATCAATATGCTCATCTACGTCATAATCGGCATTTTCGTTGCAGGCATGATGGTAGGGAGGACCCCGGAATACCTTGGCAAGAAGATCGGGGCCAAAGAGGTGAAACTGGCCATCGTCGCCCTCCTTGTCCACCCATTCTGCATCCTCATGCCGACGGGGCTCTTCGCAGCCACGCACTATGGGCTGCTTGCGGCGAGCAATCCCGGCGCGCACGGACTATCCCAGATGGTCTACCAGTTTTCTTCGGCGGCGGCCAACAACGGCTCAGCCTTTGACGGCCTCGGGGTTGCCTACGGCTTCGCCGCCAACGCGAACCCCGCCCCGACCGCCGCTGCCTGGGACATTGCGGCGGGCCTCGTGATGATCTTCGGCCGCTACCTCCCCATCGTAGCCCCGATCGCATTTGCAGCCTCCCTGGGGGAGAAGAAATCGAGCCCCCTTCGGACTGGGCACGCTCCGCACGGACACAGTAACGTTCGGCATACTGCTCCTCGGCACCATCCTCATCGTCGGGGCCCTGCTCTTCCTGCCTGTCGCCGTCCTCGGCCCTATAGCCGACCACCTGGGACCGGTACCATTCGGAGGCTGATATGGAACGTAAATTACGAGTTGCAACGCCAAAGGAACCTGAAATGAACGAAACAACCGAACCAATAGCCGCACCGGCCGGGATGAGGCTTCCTTCCGGGGGGCGCCGCCAGAAGAGGCGGAAGCTCCTGGAGCCGGAGACCGCGAAGGCGGCGCTTATACAAGCCTTCGTCATGCTCCGGCCGGACATACAGTGGAAGAACCCCGTCATGTTCGTCGTCCTGGTAGGCGCCTTCCTTACGCTGCTCTTTATAATCGAGGCGGCCTTCGGCAAGGGGGCGAGCCAGTCTCCATGGGTTATTTCATCGGCCTCGACGCGTGGCTTTTCCTCACCGTGCTTTTTGCAAATTTCGCGACAGCACTGGCGGAGGCGCGCGGCAAGGCCCAGGCGCAATCACTCAGGAAGGCGCGCCACCAAACCACGGCCTCCCGCCTGACTCTGGCGGGCGCCATCGAGGAAATATCCTCTGCTGCTCTTCAGCCCGGCGACAGGGTCGTCGTAGAGGCAGAGCAGACGATCCCCGGCGACGGAGATATCATCGAAGGAGTGGCGTCCGTTGACGAATCGGCCATCACGGGCGAGTCCGCGCCTGTCATAAGGGCTGCCGGGGGCGACCGCTCGGGCGTCACGGGGGGTACGGTGGTGCTCTCCGATAAGATCGTGGTCCGGATTACGACCGGGGCAGGCGAGTCGTTCCTCGACAGGATGATCGCCCTTGTCGAAGGGGCCATCCGCCAGCGCAGCCCGAACGAGATCGCCCTTACGCTGCTTTTGTCCGCCTTTACGCTGGTCTTTCTTATCGTCGTGATACCCCTATGGCCGATGGCCTGGAACGCAGAGAACTACATGAAGGGATACTTGGGCGTCCAGGGGCCGCTCAAAAGCCTCGGCACCGATGTGCCGACCCTGATCGCCCTTCTGGTCTGTCTCATCCCGACCACCATCGGCGCCCTCCTGGCGGCGATAGGCATAGCGGGCATGGACAGGGCGCTACAGGCGAACGTCATAGCCAAGAGCGGCAAGGCGGTCGAGATGGCAGGGGACATCGACGTAGTGCTCCTCGACAAGACGGGGACGATCACCATCGGCAACCGGAACGCCACGACCTTCCTGCCTGTATCCGGCTACACCTCGGCCGAGCTGGGGCTGCTGCGGCCCTTGCATGGGCAGCGGACGAGACGCCCGAGGGCAAAAGCATCGTGCGCCTCTTCGAGAAGGAGGGCAAGAGCGCAGTCATGGCGCCGCCCGGTGCGGAGTTCATACCGTTCTCCGCCCAGACGCGCATGAGCGGCATCGACCTGCCGGACGGCAGGCGCATCCGGAAAGGCGCGACTGACGCATTAGCCGAGTTCGTCAAGGCAAGCGGCGGGACGGTCCCGCTGGATCTGGAGACCATCGTCAATACGGCAGCCTCGAACGGCGCTACGCCGCTTGTGGTGGCCGACGGGGCAAGGGTGGCGGGGGTGGTTGTCCTCGAAGACATCCTGAAGCCCCACATGAGCGAGCGCTTCGCGCGCCTGCGCAAGATGGGCCTGCGGACGGTCATGATAACGGGGGACAACCCTTTAACCGCAGCCTTTATTGCGGCCAAGTCCGGGGTCGATGACTTCCTCGCGGAGGCGACGCCCGAGACGAAGCTCGCCTACATCCGGAAGGAGCAGGCAGGCGGCAAGCTCGTAGCCATGATGGGAGACGGGACGAACGACGCCCCGGCCCTGGCGCAAGCCGACGTGGGCCTTGCGATGAACGCGGGCACCCAGGCGGCCAAGGAAGCGGCCAACATGGTAGACCTCGACACGACCCCACGAAGCTGATCGAGGTCGTCGAGATCGGCAAGCAGCTCCTCATCACGCGCGGGGCGCTTACGACCTTCTCAGTAGCGAACGACGTGGCGAAGTATTTCGCCATCATCCCCGCCCTTTTCGCGGGGACGCTCCCGTGGCTCGGCATGATCGATGTCATGCACCTCCATTCCCCGACGTCGGCCATTCTGTCCGCGGTCATCTTCAACGCCATCATCATTCCGCTGCTCATCCCGGTGGCGCTCAAAGGCGTCAGGTACATGGCCCTCGGCGCGGATGCGCTCCTGCGGAGGAACCTTGCAATATGGGGCCTGGGCGGCATCGTAGCGCCGTTCATAGGAATAAAACTGATAGACCTGATCATGGTCGGACTGCATTTGGTCTAAAGGGAGGTATAAAAATGGCACGCGACATTTCCAGGAGCATCCTGCTCCTTCTCTTCGCGCTGGTTATCTGCTGCCTGCTCTATCCCCTGGTCCTGTGGGCGATAGGACAGGTGGCCTGTCCCTTCGAGGCGAACGGCAGCATGATAAAGGGGCCGGACGGCAAGGTCGTCGGCTCGAGGCTCATCGCCCAGCCTTTCACGAAAGACGAGTATTTCCAGCCGAGGCCCTCATCACCGTCTTATTACGCTTCCGCCTCCGCCTCGTCGTCGCTGGCGGTCTCCAACTATGCCCTGCGCGACCGCGTCGCCCATACGCTCGGCCCTATAGTTACATACAAAAGCGGTCCCGACGCGGGAACACCCGCAGGGCCGGACATAGAGGCATGGTTCAGGCAGGACAGGTTCCAGGGCAAGGCAGGCATCGTCGCCCAGTGGGCGGACCTGCACAACGGCTCTGCCCAGGGGTGGGTGAAGGCAGACGCGACCCACGCCGCCTACGTGGACGAATGGGCAAAAAAACACCCGGACCTCGTGGCGAAATGGGCCGGGGATAACCCCGGCACGCCGAAACCGGCAGCGACGGACCTTGCGGTCGTCTTTTTCGAGACGTTTTCTAAAGATAACCCCGGCAAGTTCCCGGTGTCCGTGACCCATAAGGGGGCAGACGGAAAAGACGCAACTGCCATAGAGCCGGCCGGCGAGGGGAGCGACATACAGGCGGCGTTCTTCGACATGTGGCTACAGGAGCACCCCAGGGCAGACCTGAAGGACGTGCCCGGCGACCTCGTCACGGCCTCCGCTCGGGCCTAGACCCGCACATTACGCTGCAGAACGCGGAGTACCAGCCCGACCGCGTGGCGTCCAAATGGGCGGCAAGCCTGAAGCGCGATCCGGCGGAGGTAAAGAAAGAGGTCTCCGGCGTGCTGCGGCTGCGGCTGAAAGCCCCTGGTTCGGCCTGGCGGGCGAGAAGTTCATCAATGTGCTTGAAGTCAACCTCGAGCTTCGAAAGAAGTTCGGGGAGCCAAAATAGTTTCTCTCCCAACCCCGGGGGCCGGGTCTCCCGCCCGGCCCCTCTTATCATGCCGCTACGGCAGGCCTGAGGAGACAGCCATGAATGCGACTGCGTCAGAGACATCTATCGGTCAGACGGTCCTGCCGGTCCGCCTCTCTCCACACGTTCCGGCCGTAGCCTATATCGGCGCGTCCGTCTGTGTAGCCCTCGCCACGCTGATAGGCGAGATAATCATAGGGTATTTCGATATTGCGACGCTCACCCTCCTGTACCTGCTGCCCGTCCTTGCCAGTGCCCTGCGTTGGGGACGGGGGCCTTCGCTCTTCGCTTCTTTCCTCGGGGTGCTGGCACTGGACTTTTTCTTTCGTGCCTCCCCTTTACACAGCTTCGCCGTAGCCAATCACAAGGACCTGGCCGCCCTCGCGATCTTCCTGCTGGTCGGGATAGTCACGGGGAGCATGGCGACGAAGGCCCGCAGCGAAGCGGAAAAAACGAGGCAGAGGGAGAAAAGAAACCTCGCCCTTTACAGTCTCAGCCGGCAGATGGCGTCGGAGGCAGACCTGGATAAGCTCGCCGGCTCTTTGCGCAAGGACGGCGGCGGAAAGCACAGCCGGCAAGGTGTCGATCATCATGCCGGAGAAAGACGGGCGGGGCCTGCGGGAAGTCGCTTCCTACCCGGCCCGCAATTCAGGGCTTGATGAAAAAGAGCATGCAGTCATCCAATGGGTCCTCGGGTGGGGCAGGCCGGCCGGCAGGGGAACGGACACCCTCCGGGACGCGAGCG
>CAWFRA010000027.1:0-68448 GCA_963818095.1 uncultured delta proteobacterium | reverse complement strand
ACGAGGGGCCTCACGGGGTTCTCCGTGGCCCGCTTCAGGTAGTCAAGCTCCGACTTCGAGGAGCAGGCCCACGGCGCACTCCCGGACGTACCGCGGTTATGCCCGCGTTCGATGCGTGGCCCCGATGGGCGACGGCGAAGGCGTCGTCCACGTAGACGTCGCAAAGGCGCGCCAGTTCGTGCGGCGAAGCCCGGGTCGTTCTTCTCCTCTTCGGCGTGAAACCGAAGGTTCTCGAGGAGCAGGACGTCCCCATCCTTCATGGCCGCCACTGCTTTTTCCGCCTCCGGGCCGATGCAGTCGTCGGCGAAGGCGACGTTCCTGCCCAGAAGCTCCGACAGCCTCGGCAGCCGCGGGCTTCAGGGAGTACTTCTCCGCCCTCTTGCCCTTCGGCCGCCCGAGGTGCGATGCCAGTATCGCCTTTCCTTTTTTCCCGATCACGTAATTTATCGTAGGCAGATGCGCCTTTATCCTGCGTATCGTCCGTAATC
Organism: uncultured delta proteobacterium; assembly: GCA_963818095.1. GTDB lineage: Bacteria > Desulfobacterota > Syntrophorhabdia > Syntrophorhabdales > WCHB1-27 > CAWEPK01. Next base: position 67,960 of record CAWFRA010000027.1, on the reverse strand, counting down.
TGCCCCTGGTCGTCCATGGGCACGTTGAAGTCGACGCGGATGAATACCCTCTTGCCGCCGATCGCAACGTCTCTCACTGATTTCATGGCTCTCCCTTCGAGTATAAAAACCTGCTTTCGGACCACGATCACTTCATCACGAAGCTCAGAAGGTCGCACATGCGCGTGGAGAAGCCCCATTCGTTGTCGTACCACGAAAGGACCTTCACCATCCTGCCGCCCGTAACGAAGGTCGAGGGCAGATCGACCATCGACGAGTAGGTGTTTCCGATGAAGTCGGACGAGACAAGCTCCTCGTCGGTCGCCGCGAGTATCCCCTTCATCGGGCCGGCCGCGTACTTCCTGAAGGCGTCGTTGACCTCTTCCTTTGTCGTGCTCCTTCGACAGGAGGGCGACGAAATCGACCAGGGAGACGGTCGGCGTCGGCACCCTTATGGAGAGGCCGTCCATGCGCCCTTTCATCTCCGGGATGACCTCGGCTATGGCCTTCGCCGCGCCCGTCGTCGTCGGTATCATGGAAAGGGCCGCGGCCCTTGCCCTCCGGAGGTCCCTGTGCGGCTGGTCGAGGATCACCTGGTCGTTCGTATAGGAGTGGATCGTCGTCATCAGGCCGCGCTCGATGCCGAACTCCTTGTGCAGCACCTTCACGACAGGGGCCAGGCAGTTCGTCGTGCAGGACCCCATCGAGATGATGTGGTGCTTCTCCTTGTCGTAGACCTCCTCGTTGACGCCGAGCACGAAGGTCACGTCAGGGTTCTTGGCGGGGGCCGAGACGATCACCTTCTTTGCCCCTGCCAGGCAATGCTTCTCTGCCGCCCACCCTGTCCGTGAACTTCCCGGTGGACTCCAGGACCACGTCCACCTTCATGTCCTTCCACGGCAGCTTTTCCGGGTCCCTCTCGGAGAGCACCTTGATCGCCTTGCCGTCCACGACTATCGAGCCGTCTTTCTCCGCCACTTCAGCGTTCATGGTCCGATGGACCGAATCGTACTTCAGAAGATGGGCAAGCGTCTTCGCGTCGGTGACGTCGTTGATCGCAACAAACTCAAGCTCCGGATTCTTGCAGCCTATCCTGTAAACCTGCCGTCCGATCCTCCCAAATCCGTTGATGCCCACACTGTATGGCCATGCGATGCCTCCTAAGAATGTGGTTGTTAAAATAGTAGCGGAAGTCTCTCCCGCCTTGTCAAACAGTTTCTTTGCGAAAAAATGCAGTCCAGCCTACAAAAATGTACTGTATGCCCGATACGCGCGGTCAAAAGGGCGGTTGTGGTAAAAAAAGAACAAGGCAAAGCTCCGGTCCGCAAACGCCAGCACATAGACGATGGTGAGCATCTGGAAGACGGTGGTCAGTCTTGCTGACGAGGCTCGGCACGGGGCCGCACTGACAGGCCCCTTCTTCCATAATATAAGAAACCCCAGCGAGATGACAAGGTCCCGCAGGAAGCACCGACGGCCACCAGCCAGAACGGCAATATATCCTGAACGCAGAGCACGATGTACGACGAGGCGAGCATTACCTTGTCGGCCGCGGGGTCGAGGTAGGCGCCCAGGTTCGTCTTCGTGCCCATGCGCCTGGCGAAGAAGCCGTCCAGGAGGTCGCTGACGGCCTGCATTACGAAGAGGATGAGGGCAAGGCTGATACCGCTCGTAGGCGACCAGCAGGATGAAGAAGGCGGTGACGAAAAGCCGGAACAGGGAGAGAAGGTTAGGAAGGTTCATTCTCTGTAGAGGTTCTTAAAGGTTGTGTATTGCCGCCACGAAAGCCGTCTCGATCTCGCCGGTCGGACCGTTCCGCTGCTTGCCCATGATAATCTCCGCCACGCCCTTCCGCTCGGAATTCTTGTTGTAGACCTCGTCGCGGTAAATGAAAATGATGACGTCCGCGTCCTGCTCGATGGCGCCCGACTCGCGCAGGTCCGCCAGGCGCGGCCGCTTGTCTTCCCTCTGCTCCACCATCCTGTTGAGCTGCGATATGGCGATTACCGGGATATTCAGCTCCTTCGCCAGGGCCTTGAGGAACCGCGATATCTCCGATATCTCCTGCTCCCTCCGGTCGAGGCTGCTCGTCCTGCCGCGCATGAGCTGGAGGTAGTCGATCACGAGCAGCTCGAGGCCGTGCTCCTTCTTCAGCCGCCTCGCCCTCGCCCGAAGCTCCAGGATGCTTAAGGCGGGCGTATCGTCGATATAGATGGGCGCCGTGTAGAGCCTCCCCGCCGCCGTCCCTATCCGGTGCCATTCCGTATCCTTCATCATGCCCGAGCGGAGCTTGGAGAAACTCGACCTCCGCCTCCGAGCTTAAGAGCCTCATGACGAGCTGCTCTTTCGACATCTCGAGGGAAAATATCCCCACCGGGATGCCGCCGTCCGAAAGGCCGACGTGCTGGGCGATATTCAGGCAGAAGGCGGTCTTCCCCATGCTCGGCCTGCCCGCGACTATGATAAGGTCGGAGGGCTGGAGGCCGCTCGTCATCTTGTCGAGCTCGGTAAAGCCCGTAGGCACGCCCGGTGACCGCCTGTTTCTTCTCGGAGAGCCTCTCGATGACCTTCATGTTCTCCATCACGAGGTCCTTGATGGAATAGAACGAGGGCTTGTATTTCTTCTCCGCGATCTGGAAGATCATCTTCTCGGCCTCGTCGATGAAGCTGTCTACGTTCGTATCGACTTCATAGCCCCTCTCGACGATCTCCGTCGCGGTATGCATGAGGTTCCGGAGCAGCGCCTTCTCCCTCACCATCTTCGCGTACTGGACGATATTGGCCGACGTGGGCATGGCGTCCACCAGTGCGGCTGAGGTTCGCCACGCCCCCTATCTTTTCTATGAGCCCCCTGTCCCGGGCCAGACTGGTCACGGTGACGAGGTCGATCGGCTCGTTCTTCTCGTAAAGGTCGAGGACCACCTGGAAAATGGTCCTGTGGTCCTCCCTGTAAAAGTCCTCCGCGTCGACGACGTCGACTATCTTGTTGAGGGCCTCCGGGTCGATCAGGATGCCGCCGAGAACCGACTGCTCCGCGTCGAGGTTCTGGGGCGGTACGCGCCCCTTGCTCTCAACAGGGACTTTTCCCGACCCTTGCCATTTACTCTTCTTCTATTTCGAGCCTCACCTGGGCTATGACGCCTTTTTCGAGATGCGCCTCGACCGTATAGGCGCCCGTCATCTTTATGGGCTCGTTTAGTCGTGAGCGTCCTCCGGTCCATGTCGAAATCGAGCGCCTTCTTCATCGCCTCGGCAATCTCCTTAGCCGTCACGGAGCCGAAAAGCTTCCCGTCCACGCCCGTTTTCTTCTTGATGACGATGGGCGGCGCCTCTTCGAGCTGCTTCTTCACGTTCTCCGCGGTCTTGACGTCCTTTTCCCTCTTCCCCATGATGACGCTTGGCCTGTTCCTGCACCTTCTTGATGGCGCCGTGCGTCGCCGGCATGGCAAAACCCCTGGGCACAAGAAAGTTCCGTCCGTAGCCGTCCCTCACCTCGCGCGTCTCGCCCTTCTTGCCTACCCCGTCCACGTTGTCGAGCAGTATGACCTTCATCGCTTGCTACCTCCTATCGCGTCACTGTGGTGAAGGGCAAAAGCGCGATGTGCCGGGCCTTCTTGATCTCTTCCCGCAGCTTCCTCTGGTGGTTCGCGCACGTCCCCGTCATCCTCCGGGGCATGATCTTACCGCGCTCGGTAACGAAATGCTTAAGGAGCTTCGGGTCCTTGTAATCTATCTTGATGCTCGCGTCCTGGCAAAACCGGCAGACCCGCTTCCTCACGTAGACGCGCTTTTTTCCGGAATCCTGCATCCTCGGCATTTATTCCTCCATCCATAAAATTTTACTGGCCTTCACTCTCAACACATCACGGGACTTGAGCCTGCGTCCTGATCAGCTCTCCCGCAACGAGCACGCCGCCCCCCAGCGCATCGTCCACTTTGCCTGGAAAGACCTCGCCTGAGCCTATCACCTCCACGCTGAACGCGCCTTCGTCTACCCACAGCGGGAAAGTGACGACCCTTCGGCCCTTCGGGGTGTATGCCACTTCCGGTCTTTTTCTTATCTTCCCTGAGAGGAAGACCCTATTCACTATGCCTCGCCCTCCAGCTCATCGAAGACGACCGGGTCCGGCGGCTTTTCCAGGCCCTTATCCTTCTCGTCGACGACGACGAAAAGGTGCCTGAGAATAAGGTCCATCGTCCGGTAAAACTTGTCCAGTACCACCACGGTCGATTCATCCATGTTAAGGAGCAGGAAGAAATAGTGCCCCCTGTCCTTCTTCTTGATCGGATAGGCGAGCTTCCGCACGCCCCAGTCATCGACCTTGATCGTCTCCGCGCCCAGCTTCTCGATGTTTGCCTGCACCCTTCGGAGCAAGTCTTCCTCGTCCTCCTTGGTACAGTCGGGCGCCACTATCAAAATATTCTCGTACCTTCTCACGCCTGTTCTCCTTTCACGTAATCTACTACCGCGCTCTTGGAGACCTTTACCCTGACCTTTTCGGCTATTTCCATGGTAATTGCCTCGTCGGTGATACCTGTTATTTTACCATACAAACCGCCCGAAGTGATAACCGTATCTCCCTTCTTCAGGTTCTCCATGAACGGTCTTGTGCTGCTTCGCCCTTTTCTGCTGCGGCCTTATAAGGAGAAAATAGAAGACCGCGAACAGGAGGATAAGCGGGAGAAATGTAAGCATTCCGCCGCCGGCCGCCGCCGCCGCCCGCCTGACTACCCATCGCATATGCTAGATCCATCGTATATCTCACCTCCTTTCCATTCGGACATGAACTCCGTTATAGAACTCCTCGAACCTTCCTTCGCTTATCGCCGCCCTTATGCGTCTCAGCAGCCCCGCGTAGAAAAACAGGTTGTGGACCGTGTTCAGGTAATAGCTCGTAAGCTCCCGCGCCATAAAAAGGTGCCGCAGATAGGACCTCGAAAAATGGGAGCACGTGTAACATCCGCAGGCATCGTCGATGGGGCCCGGGTCGGCCGCGTATTTTGCGTGCTTTATGTTGATCCTCCCCGTTCTGCGTGAAAAGGCTCCCGTTCCTCGCGTGGCGCGTGGGGATGACGCAGTCGAACATATCGACGCCTTTTTTGACCCCTTCCACGATGTCCTCCGGGAAGCCCACACCCATGAGGTAGCGCGGCTTTTCCCAGGCGGCATCAGGCCGATGACCCCGTCTACCATCTCCCACATGACGCCCTTCGGCTCGCCCACGCTAAAACCCCCGAGGGCGTACCCGTCGAAGCCGATCTCCACGAAGGTCGGCCGCAGACGTCCGCCTCAAATCGGCATACATCCCGCCCTGGATGATGCCGAAAAGCAGGAGACGGCGTGCTCTTTGCGGCCCTGCACCTCTGCGCCCACCTCGTCGTGCGGTCGACGGAGGCGCTCGTATAGGCATGGGTGGACGGGTAGGCGACGCATTCGTCGAGGCACATGCAGACGTCCGCCCCGATGTTCTCCTGCACCTCCACGATCCTCTCCGGGCTGAGGAAGTGCTTCGAGCCGTCGATGTGCGACTGGAAGGTCACCCCCTCCTCCTCTATCTTGCGCAGGACGCCCAGGCTGAATACCTGGTATCCCCCGCTGTCCGTCAGGACGGCCCCGTCCCAGCCCGCGAACTTCTGGATGCCGCCCATCTCTTTTATAAGCACGTCCCCCGGCCTCAGGTAGAGATGGTACGCGTTCGCCAGTACCATCCTGCTGCCCATCTCGGCCAGGTCCCGCTGGAGTACCGCCTTTACGGCCCCCTGCGTCCCCACCGGCATGAAGACCGGCGTCTCTACCGGGCCGTGTCCCGTATGAAGGACGGCCAGCCGTGCCTGCCCGTCAGTTTTCAGAATGGTGAGCGCGCTCATGAAATAAACATCGCGTCACCGTAGCTGTAAAACCGGTAGCCGCGCTCGATGGCCTCCCTGTATGCCCCTTCTATCGCCTCCTTACCCGCAAATGCACAGACGAGCATAAGCGGCGTCGAGCGGGGGAGGTGAAAATTGGTTATCAGGGCATCGACTGCGCGGAACCGGTAGCCCGGATAGATGAAAAGGTCCGTGCGCCCCTTGCGTCGCGCCTTTCCCCGTCCCGCAGACAGTCTCCAGGGTCCTGACCGCGCTCGTCCCGACCGCTATAACCCTGCCGCCCGCCTCTTTCGTCCTCCCGACCGCCTCAAGGACGTCCGGTGAAAGGCAGTAGTGCTCGCTGTGCATCGCGTGATCCTCGACGTCGCGCGCTCTTTATGAGGAAAAAAGTGCCCATGCCGATGTGGAGCGTGATCCTGGCGATGCCTCACGCCCATGGCTTCGATCCGCCCGAGCAGGGCCTCATCGAAATGGAGCCCGGCGGTCGGTGCGGCGATAGAGCCTTCTTTTCGCGCGTAGACCGTCTGGTACCGCTCCTCATCCCCGTTCCTGCCTGCGTCCTTCGCCCGCTTGATATAGTGGGGAAGGGGCATGCGGCCGAACGCCGCCATAATGTCTGCGGCGCAGGCGCCGTCCGGGAACTCGGCCGTCCACCCGTCTGCCGCCGGCTCGAGGTCGAGCGGGCGTCTCGCCCACGCGCACCCGCACTTTCCGGGCAGCGCGCTTCAGGCCGGAGACGAGGCAGGACCATCTTTTCGCGTCGACCTTCCCGGTAAGGAGTATATCGACCGCCCCTCCCGTCTCCTTGATCCCCGTAAGCCGCGCAGGCATGACCTTCGTCTCGTTCAGCACGATGAGGTCTCCTGCCCTGAGGTAGTCCGTGATCCCGAAAACGGCGGTGCCCGACCGTCCCGCTTCGCCTGTCGAGGACGAGGAGACGGGACGCGGTGCGCTCTCCCGCCGGGTGCTGGGCGATCAACTCCGCCGGCAATGAATAATCGAACTCTTCGGTCCTCATATTGCAATAATTGGGACGCGTCACCCCCTCCAGCGGCAAAGCCGCGACCCTCCATACGCGAGTTGCCCCGGCCTCCAAAAAAGGAAGAGGCATTAAAACTCGAGACCCGGAAGCGGTCACCCGGAAGATAAGCTAATCTTATAACAGATCGCGTACCCATAAGCAATTTCGGCGGCCTGTTGAAAAGGGCGCCGCCTGCGCCTATACCCGGCCGGACCCTATCCGACGGTTTCGGACTATTGACTTGACCTGTCGATTCCTCTATTATGTTCTTATCAGCGGGCATAACTCAGTTGGTAGAGTGCAAGCTTCCCAAGCTTGATGTCGCGGGTTCGAGCCCCGTTGCCCGCTCCATTTTCCCTCAATCCCGTCCCGCCTTTTCAAGCTCCTTCACCCTCTAGCTCCAGAAGCGCGCACCTCTGCGTAAGCTCCTTGTTCATCTCTTTCATCTTGGATATGGCTATCGAATAATGCATGAGCACGGCTATTATAAAGGCAAAGACGATCGCCGAGCACCGCTGTGATGTAATATAGCCCCGTTATCCGGCTCAGTATGTTGACCAGGCCGGGCCAGAGGCTCAAGACCGCGATTATCGAGGACGTGAACAGCCAGAGGATCGCGTATTCCTCCCTCAGGTGCCTCTTCCTTATGAACTCGAAAGTGAGCGCAAAAGAAACAATGCTGATTATACCGATAAAAAGGCGGATATGGAGCATCTTCTCAGTCTCCTCAGATCTGCTTGAAAAGATCGATCAGCATCGCAAGGAGCACCTTTGTCATGTAATAAACGGAGCGGAAAGGCGTGATCGACGATATCCCGTGCTCCCTGTAATTCATTTCCACCGCGACCTCCGCCACCCTGAAACCCTTGAGGTGCGCCAGAAGCAGCGATTCCGGCTCGGGGTAATCCTGGGGATACTCCCGGGCGAAGAATTCCATCACGGGCCTGTTCATCGCCCTGAAGCCGCTCGTCGCGTCCCTGCACCTTAAGCCCGAGCTCACCCGCAAAAAAAGCGATATGACCGTGATGCCGAAGGACCTCATGAAAGGGACCTTGTAGGCGCCGCCCAGAAAGCGCGAGCCGACCACTATATCGACCCCGTCTTCGAAAGAGCGGCCCGACCAGCTTCGGTATCTCGGACGGCGGGTGCTGCCCGTCCCCATCGACCTGGACGCAGGCATCGAACCCAGCCGCGAGCGCGTATTTTATGCCCGTCTGCACAGCGCCGCCTATGCCCAGGTTTGACAGGCAGGTCGATGACGGTAGCGCCCTTCCTGCTCCGCGTTGCCCGTCGTATCGTCGATCGAGCAATCGTTGACTACAACCGGCTCGTAAGCGCTGCCGAAGTCCTTTATGCCCCAGATGACGCCCTGGATCGTCTCTTCCTCGTTGTAAGCCGGCATGATCACGGCGATCCGTTTTTCCATGCAGTTACCGGGGCCGCCTTTGCCGCCTTGCGGATCAGCAAAGACCCCTCGACCCTCCCTGGCGGCTGCCGCCTCTACAGGGGCGCACGCACCTGGCGCGGCAGCTAAACCCGATGCGCATGCAGCGCCGGGCGATCAATAACGAGATGCGCTTTGATTGCTCGCTATAACAAGACCAAGTGGCTATAATTGAGGCGCCGCGGGCATCCATTGGACGTTTCCGGTTGTGCCTTCCGGCAGGCCCGTGCGATCACGGCGATGGGTCGATATATTGCGCAATGCTGGGGACTAGGATTCGAACCTAGATAGCAAGATCCAGAGTCTTGAGTCCTGCCGTTAGACGATCCCCCACCTGTAATGGTCAGATATTCGCTAATCGGCCTTCTCCTGCTTCACCTGCTTTTTGGCGGCGGCTCGCGCAGGCTTCTTCGTTTCAGCCTTTTCCGCTTTCTCTTCTTTTACTTTCTTCTCTTTCTTGGTCTTCTTCTTCTTTCTTGCCCTTCTCGGCCTCGGTCTTCTCTTTCTTCGGCGCACCAGCAGGCTTCGCCTTCTCCTGCTTCTCCGTTTCTTTCTTCTGCGCAGCCTTCTTGGAGGCCTTCTTCGCCTCTTTCTTCTGCTCCTTCTCTTCCTTCTTCTGGTCAGCTCGATCATCGCCATGGGCGCCGCGTCGCCCTTTCTCCGGCCCAGCTTGAGGACCCGTGTGTAGCCCCCGTTGACGCCCGTATATCTCGCCCCGATGTCCGAAAAGAGCTTCTTTACCACTCCTTTGTCGCGCAGGATGGCGAAGGCGTGGCGCATCGCGTGGGTGCCGCCGCTTTTTGCCAGGGTAATGAGCCTTTCGGCCACGCGCCGGAGTTCCAGCGCCTTCGGATTCGTCGTCTTGATGCTCTCGTGGTAGAAGAGGGCGGCGGCCAGATTACGAAAAAGCGCCTTCCTGTGGCTCGAAGTCCTATTCAGTTTCCTGCCTGCTTTCAAATGCCTCATGGTACACCCACCCTCTATACCTGGTCTTTCCTTCTCTGCGCCATCCTATCGAGGTCTTCCCTGCGGCGGGAAGTTATCCAGCCTTATGCCGAGCTTCAGCCCCATGCACGCGAGTATCTCTTTTATCTCGTTAAGCGATTTCCGCCCGAAATTCTTCGTCATCAGGATTTCCTGCTCGCTCTTCTGCACGAGCTCGCCGATGTACTTTATGTCGGCGTTCTTCAGACAGTTGGCGCTCCTGACCGACAGCTCCAGCTCGTCGACGTTCCTGTAAAGGTTGTCGTTGAATTCCTGCCTCTCCCCTTCCTTCAGCTCGCCGCCTTCCAGGTCGAGCGGCTCCTCGAAATTTATGAAAATGCGCATCTGCTCCCTGATGATCTTCGCCGCAAAAGAGAGGGCATCCAGCGCGCTGATGCTGCCGTCCGTCACTATCTCCATAGTCAGCTTGTCATAATCCGTCCTGAAGCCGACGCGCGCCGGGGTTACGTTGTAGCTCACCCTCTTGACCGGGGAAAATATCGCGTCGATGGGCGTCGTCCCGATGGGCTCTTCCTCGTCGCGGTTCCTCTCGGCGGGCACGTACCCTCTGCCGACCTTCGCCTTCATCTCCATATAAAGCTTCGCCTCTTCGCTCAACGTCGCGATGTGATGCTCCGGGTTTATGACCTCCACGCCACCTTCATGGATGATGTCTCCCGCCTTGACCACGCCCTCGCCCTTGCTCGATCTTCAGCATCTTGGGCCGGTCGTCATCCATGCGGAGGACGACCTTTTTCAGGTTGAGAATGATCTCTGTCACGTCTTCCTTCACGCCCCTGACCGTTGAGAACTCATGATCTACGCCGTCGATCTTGACGGACGTGATGGCCGCGCCCATGATGGAGGAAAGGAGCACCCTTCGCAGCGAATTGCCGATCGTGATCCCATATCCCCGCTCGAAAGGCTCCGCAGAAAACCGCACGTGATATACGGAGCACGTCTCCCTCTCTATATCGATTTTCGTTGGCTTGATCAGCTCCTGCCAATTCTTTTCAAACATATACATGGCTCCTCCTTGAGGGGGAAAGAAACTATCGGGAATAATACTCGACTATGAGCTGCTCTTTTATGGGCACAGTGATATCTTCCCTGGTCGGCAAAAGCCTCATCTTGCCCTTCATCGCCTCCTTGTCCAGCTCTATCCACGAGGGAAGGCCCCTTCGCACGACCGACTCGAGGGCATTCTTACCGAAGGCAGCTCTTTGTGCCTGACCGCGATTTCGTCTCCCTCTTTCACGAGAAACGACGGAACATTCACCCTTCTTTCCGTTCACCGAGACGTGGGAGTGGGAAACGAGCTGACGGGCTTCCTTCCTCGAACCGGCGAAGCCCAGGCGATACACCATGTTGTCAAGCCGTCTTTCGAGAAACACAAGGAGGTTCGTGCCGGTTATGCCCTTCGTCTTCTCCGCCATGACGAAGAACCTCTTGAACTGGTTCTCCGTAAGGCCATACATCCTTCTTCACCCTCTGCTTCTCCCGGAGCCGGACTCCGTACTCCGTCATCTTCGTCCTTGTCTCGACGTGCACGCCGGGCGGATAGTTCCTCTTCTCCATCTCGCACTTCTCCGTGTAGCATTTCTCCCCTTTTTCGAAAGCTTCATGCCCTCTCTTCTGCACATCTTGCATGCTGGTCCCGTATATCTCGCCAATTTCTCCTCCTAAACTCTTCTTCTTTTTGGCGGCCTGCACCCGTTATGGGGTATCGGCGTAACATCTCTTATCAGGTGGATCTTAAGGCCGGCGCTCTGGATCGCCCGCAAGGCCGCCTCCCGGCCTGCTCCCGGTCCTTTTATGTAGACGTCGACCGTCCTCATGCCGTGCTCCATCGCCTTTTTTGCAGCGTTCTCCGCAGCAAGCTGAGCAGCAAAGGGCGTGCTCTTCCGAGAGCCTTTGAAACCGGCCACGCCGCCGCTCGACCACGAAACCACGTTGCCCTGGGGGTCCGCGATGGTGATGATCGTGTTGTTGAAGCTCGACTGGATATGAACTTCCCCTATAGGAATATTCCTCTTGATTTTTTTCTTGCCGGTCTTTCGCACCTTCGCCATTTCGCCCCCTTATTTCTTTCTCTTCATCGATGTCTTCCGCGGTCCCTTCCTCGTCCTCGAGTTCGTTCGCGTCCTCTGGCCCTGCACCGGCAAGCCCCTTCTGTGCCTCAGGCCCCTGTAACAGCCGATGTCCATCAGCCTCTTTATATTGATGCTGATTTCTTTGCGGAGATCACCTTCGACCTTGTGGTCCCGCTCGATTATCTCCCTGATCTTGGCTATCTCTTCATCGGTGAGCATGTTCGTCCGCTTGTTCGGATCTATGCCCGCCTGCGAAGTATCTGGTTCGAGAGAGGCCTGCCTATGCCGTATAGATAGGTAAGCGCTATCTCTATCCTCTTATCCCTCGGGATGTCAACACCAGCAATTCGCGCCACACTACCTCCTTAACCCTGTCTCTGTTTATGCTTTGGGTTCTCGCAAATCACCCTGACTATCCCTTTTCTCTTGATTATCTTGCACTTTTCGCATCTCTTCTGCACTGAAGGTCTTACCTTCATCTAAACCTCCTACTTGACCTGTAAATGATCCTGCCTCTCGTCAGATCGTACGGCGAAAGCTCCACCACCACCTTGTCTCCCGGTAAAATCTTTATGTAGTGCATTCGCATCTTGCCGGACACGTGGGCGAGCACCTTATGGCCGTTTGGCAGCTCCACCCTGAACATGGCGTTGGGCAGCGGCTCTACGACCGTTCCCTCTACCTCTATCCCTTCACCTTTTGGCATACACCCTCACAGGGCGCTCAGTATCTCCGCTCCCTTTTCCGTAAGCGCAACAGTGTGCTCGAAATGGGCCGAAAGTCTTCCATCCCTGGTTGCCGCAGTCCATCCGTTCTCCCTTATCATTATGTCGCTGTCGCCCTCGTTTATCATGGGCTCTATCGCCAGTACCATGCCCTTCTTTCAAACGCACGCCGGTGCCCTTTGTGCCGAAATTGGGCACCTGCGGCTCTTCGTGAAGGCTTCTTCCGATGCCGTGACCGACAAACTCCCGGACCACGGAAAATCCGTCCGCCTCCACGAACGACTGGACAGCATAGGAGATATCGTGGAGCCTGTTCCCCGCACGCCTGGTCAATCCCTTTGTAAAGCGACTCCTCGGTTACGTCAAGAGCGCTTTGCGCCGTCTCCGATATCTTGCCCACCGGGTACGTCAACGCAACGTCGCCGTAAAAACCTTCGTACATAACACCCAAATCGAGGCTGACTATATCCCCTTCTTTCAGCACCCGCTTCTCCGACGGCATGCCGTGCACGACTTCGTCGTTTACCGACACACACAGACAATAAGGGATACCCGTTGTACCCCTTGAAGGCCGGCTTTATCCGTTTCCGATCTTCCGAATCTTCTCCTCGCAGCCGCTTCCAGGTCCGCCGTCCTTACGCCGTCCCCCATATATTCTTTCAAGCTCAAGCAGCACCTCCATAGCGTACCTGCTGGCAGTCCGTATCCTGCCTATCTCTTCCGGCTCTTCAGGATTATCATCCGTCAAGCCCGTACCCGGCCATTCTGCCTCCCATGCTACTTTCTCCCCTTCATCCTCGCCGTCTTCTTCACCAGACCGTCATAATGCCTCAGGATAAGGTGCGACTCGATCTGCTGGATCGTGTCGAGCCCGACGCCCACCACGATGAGGAGCGCGGTGCCGCCGAAGTAGAAGGGCACGTTGAACTTCTGGACCAGTATGGTCGGCAGCACGCAAACGAACGATATATAGATGGCGCCCGTAAAGGTAATCCTCGACAGCACCTTCTCGATGTACTCGGAGGTCTTCTTGCCGGGGCGTATGCCGGGGATATAGCCGCCGTATTTCTTCATGTTGTCGGCGACGTTGTCGGGGTTGAAGACGATCGCCGTATAGAAGAAACAGAAGAATATGATAAAGCCGACGTAAAGCACCTCGTACAAACGCTTCCCGGGGTAAGGAGCGCCGCAAACGTCTTCATGTACGGGTGCTGGATGAAATTCGCGATGGTCGCCGGGAACATGATAATGGAAGACGCGAATATGGGCGGGATGACGCCTGCCGTATTGATCTTCAGGGGCAGATGCGTCGACTGGCCCCCGTACATCTTCCTGCCCACCACCCGCTTCGCGTACTGGACCGGTATTCTTCTCTGGGATGTCTCCATGTAAATAATGAAGGCCACCACGACAAACATCATGACTATCAAAAGAATCACGACGAACCAGTTCATCTCGCCCGTGCTCACGAGGCTGCCGGTGCTCGCCATGGCGTTGGGCATCCTCGCCACGATGCCGGCGAATATGATGAGGGAGATGCCGTTCCCGATACCTTTCTCCGTGATCTGCTCGCCGAGCCACATCAGGAAGGACGTGCCGGCGCAAAGGGTAATCATGGTCATGAGCCTGAAGCCCCAGCCCGCATTATAGACGACCAGCTCTCCGCCAGCGCCCCTCATCTGCTCAAGCCCAACGGCGATGCCGAACCCCTGGATGAGGCTTATAACGACCGTCCCGTACCTGGTGTACTGGGTTATTTTCCTCCTGCCCGCCTCCCCTCTTTGGACAAGCTTTTCAGAGTGGGCACAACCACGGTCAGGAGCTGCAAGTATGATCGATGCGCTGATGTACGGCATGATGCCGAGGGCAAAAACCGAAAGCCTCTCCAGGCCGCCCCCCGCGAACATGTCGAAAAAGCCTAAGAGCGTGCCCCTCGCCCTCTCGAAGATGCTCGCCAGCACCTTGCCGTCTATACCGGGAGTCGGAATTGCACCCCGATCCGGTAAACGGCAAGCAGCACCAGGGTCATGATGATCCTGCGCTTCAGCTCGGGGATTCTTCCGATGTTCTGGAAACCGCTCATTATTCGAGCACCTCCACCTCGCCACCCTGGGCCCGTATCTTCTCTATCGCCTTCTTCGACGCCTTGTGGACCGTAATCTTGATGGCGAAATCGATATCGCCGTCGGACAGAAGCTTGACCCCGTCCTTTAACTTTGTCACCAGCCCGCTCTCGAGTAAAGCTCCTTGATGCCGACCTTACCTGTCCCTTTGAAGACCGCCAGGTCGCCCACTTTCACGACGGCGTACTCTTTTCTGAACGGGTTCTTGAAGCCCCTCTTCGGAACCCTGCGGGTGAGCGGCATCTGCCCGCCCTCGAACCCCTTTCCTTTCGAGCCGCCGGCGCGGGCATTCTGGCCCTTGTTGCCCATGGTCGCCGTTCTGCCATGGCCGGATCCGGGCCCCTTCCGATACCTTTTCCTGCCTTTTTCTGAGCCCTCGGGCGGCTTTCAAGTCTTCCAGTTTCATTTATCTCACGTCCTCCAGCACGTTTACCAGGTGTATCACTTTCTTGACCATGCCCCGTATCTCCGGCGTGTTCTTGACGACCCGCTCCTCATTGAGCCTTTTGAACCCCAGGCTCCTCATCGTATCCCTCTGGTCCTCCGTGCGCGATATCATGCTCTTCACCCATTTTATCTTAAGGTGCGCCACGTCGATGCCTCCTCCGGCTTCGGCTTTCCCGCCTGCTTCAGAGCCACGTCGCGGCTTCAGCATCGCAAGACCCTTCATCGTAGCCTTCACCACGTTGTGCGGATTTCGTGATCCGTAACATTTCGTGTAGTATATTTCTTATGCCCGCCACCTCAACGACGGCCCGCACCGCGCCGCCGGCGATAACGCCCGTGCCTTCCATGGCCGGCTTGATAAAGACCTGGCTCGACCCGTATATGCCCGTTATCTCGTGGGGCACCGTGCCCCGGTTGATGGGCACTTCTATGATGCCTTTCTTTGCCCGCTCCACGGCCTTCCGGATGGCGTCGGGTACTTCGTTCGCCTTTCCCAGGCCAAAGCCTACGTGGCCATTGCCGTCCCCGACGACGACGATCGCGCTGAAGCTGAACCTCCGGCCGCCCTTCACAACCTTTGCCACGCGGTTTATGTGAACCACCCTGTCCTGCAGCTCAAGCTCTGCTGGGTCAATCCGCTTCTTTTCGATCAACCGAATCCTCCTTAAAAGATTAGTCCGCCCTCTCTGTGCGCCGTCCGCGAGGGCCTTGACCCTTCCGTGATACTTGAAACCGTTCCGGTCAAAGATGACCTCTTTCACGCCGAGGTCCAGCGCCTTCTTCGCCATCGCCTCGCCCACCACCTTTGCGCTCGCGGCGTTGCCGCCGTGCTTGATTCCGCCTTTCACTTCTTTGGTCAGCGTGGAGACGCCCGTGATCACCTTGCCCGTCCCGTCGTCGACGAGCTGCGCATACATGTGCTGCAGGCTCTTGAAGACACAGAGCCTCGGCCGGGCGGCAGTCCCGGAGATCTTCTTCCGGATCCTCTTCTTCCTCTTCAGCCTTCGCCTCGATCTTGTCTTTTCTGTCCATTGCTGACGCCCCTTATTTCCCGGTCTTGCCCGCCTTCTTGCGCAGCACCTCGCCCGCATACTTGACGCCCTTGCCCTTATAAGGGTCCGGCTTTCTCAAGTCCCTTATCTTCGCGGCCGTCTGGCCGACCAGTTCCTTGTCTATCCCCTTGATGGTGACGAGGGTCTGCTTCTCCACTTCCGCGGATATGCCCTCAGGCAGCGGGAAATCGATGGGGTGCGAATAGCCGAGATAGAGAGCGAGGTTGCCGCCCTTCAGCTCCGACCGGTAGCCGATGCCTACGATCTCCAGCTTCTTCTCGAAACCCTTCGACACCCCCTCGACCATGTTGGCGACGAGGGTCCGCATGAGGCCGTGATAGCTCCTCGTCCGCTTGTCGTCGCTCAGCCTCTTCACGTTGACCGCATTGCCGCCGATGTCCATCTCGATACCTTCCAGCAGCGGCCTTTCGAGCGCCCCCTTCTGGCCCTTTCACCAATACCAGCCCATCCTTCATCTCCACCTTGACGCCGGAGGGCAGGAGTATGGGTTTTTTTCCTATCCTTGACATCTTACACCTCACCAGACCCGAAAGAGAAGTTCTCCCCCAGGCGCTTCCCGATGGCCTGTCTATCGG
Source organism: uncultured delta proteobacterium (assembly GCA_963818095.1). Classification (GTDB taxonomy): domain Bacteria; phylum Desulfobacterota; class Syntrophorhabdia; order Syntrophorhabdales; family WCHB1-27; genus CAWEPK01. Next base: position 51,628 of record CAWFRA010000027.1, on the reverse strand, counting down.
TCATAAGGCCCCTGGATGTTGACACGACCGCCGTTCCGAGCTTGCCTTTCTCTCGCCCTATGTCCAGGGCCTTCACGTAGACCCGCCTGCCGGGCTTGCTGATCCTCCGCAGACCCGAGATCACGCTCTTCGATGCGTTCGTCGTAACCGATGTACACCTTGATGAACTTCTTCCTCGCCTCATCTACGAAAACCTTGTAATTCCTGAGGTATCCTTCTTCCTTGAGGAGCTTGGCGATGGAGAACTTCACCGTCGAATAAGGCATGTCGGTCCATTCATGGCGCGCCATGATCGCATTCCTTATTCTTGTCAGCATGTCGGCTATGGGATCCGTCATTTATCATTTATCCTCCTACCAACTCGATTTGATAACCCCGGGCAGCTCGCCTCTCAGGGCAAGCGACCGGAAGCAGATCCTGCACATCTCGAACTTGCCGATGAAGCCGCGCGGCCTCCCGCAGATAGTGCACCTGTTTCTTGCTCTCACCCTGAACTTCGGGGGCCGGTTCGCCTTCTCGATCATGCCCTTTCGCGCCATCACTCCTCCTAACTTCTGAAAGGCATGCCCATGAGCTTCAGAAGCTCAAATGCCTCTTCGTCCGTTGATTGCCGTAGTTGCGATCGTGATATTCATGCCCCTCACCTTGTCGACCTTGTCGTACTCGATCTCGGGAAAGATGATCTGTTCCTTTAAGCCCAGGGTGTAGTTCCCCCTGCCGTCGAACGACTTCGCGGAGACGCCCTTGAAGTCCCTGACCCTCGGCAGAACGATGGTCACGAGCTTCTGGTAGAACTCGTACATCCGCTCCCGCCGCAGCGTGACCATGCAGCCGATGGGCATGCCCTTGCGGAGCTTGAAGGAAGCTATCGACTTGCTCGCCTTCGTGATGACGGGCTTCTGCCCCGCTATCAGGGCCATGTCGCCGGAGGCGGCATCGAGGGCCTTGATGTTCTGGATGGCCTCTCCCAAGCCCATGTTGATCACGACCTTCGTCAGCTTCGGGCACCTGCATTACGTTCTTGTACTTGAACTTGCGTATTAACGCAGGCCGTATCTCTTTTTCATACTGCTCCATATACGCCGTTTTCACTACCCCTCCTACTTGTCGAAGACCTCGTTGCACTTCTTGCAGTATCTGACCTTCTTGCCGTCTTCGAGAACACGCGTCCCCGCTCTGACGGGCTTGGAGCATTTGTCGCAATACATCATGACGTTCGAGACGGGGATAGGGCTTTCCCGCTCCATGATGCCGCCCTTTGTCTTCTGGCTGGGCCGCACGTGTCTCTTGATCATGTTCACCTTTTCGACTATGATCCGGTCCGTCTTCCGGTTTATCCGGAGAACCTTGCCGGTCTTACCTTTATCTTTCCCCGCCGTGACCATGACCATGTCGTTCTTCTTGACGTGATATGCCTTTTCCATGCTACCTCACACTACTTCGGGGGCAAAGGAGACGATCTTCATGAACCTCCTCGCCCGCAGCTCTCTCGCCACAGGTCCGAATATCCTGGTCCCTACCGGCTCGTTGTACTGGTTTATCATAACGGCCGAGTTGTCGTCGAATCGCACGTACGAGCCGTCGATCCTTCTGATCTCTTTCTTGGTGCGGACGATGACTGCCTTGACGACTTCGCCTTTCTTCACCTTGCTGTTCGGCATCACTTCTTTCACCGAGCAGACAATGATGTCGCCAACGGTGCCGTACCTCTTCCTGGAGCCGCCCAGGATCCGTATACAGCCTAGCTTCTTGGCCCCCGAGTTGTCCGCGACTTCGAGCTTCGTCCTCACCTGTATCATGGTTAAGCCACCTCGTTCGCCTCGGGCGCCGGCGATTCCTTCGCGATGATCTCCTTGACCACCCACCTCTTGTCCTTGCTGAGCGGTCTTGTCTCCACGATCAGCACCTTATCGCCGATCTTTGCCTTGTTCTCTTCGTCATGGGCCTTGCACGTCGTCTTCGAGCTCAGGTACTTGTGGTACGCCGGATGCTTAAGGACGCGCTCCACCTCGACGACGACCGTCTTGTCCATCTTGTCCTTGACGACTATGCCTACCAGCTTTTTCTTTCTCGCGTCCTTTTTCTCTTCCATCGCTTATACCTGCCTGCCTTGGGCCTTTTCGTGAAGCACAGCCATTATCCGCGCAAGGTCCTTTCTTGCGATCTTCATGCGCGACGTGTTTTCGAGCTGCCCGGTCGAATGGCGGAACCTCAGGTTGAATACCTCTTCCTTCAGCTCCTTATGCCTCTTCGCGAGCTCTTCCGGGGTCAGGTCCTCTAAACTCTTTGGCTTTCATTCTACCCGGCTCCTCATGGCAAATTTCGTCTGTATCGGAAGCTTCTGGGCGGCTATGCGCAGGGCTTCGCGGGCCTTTTCCTCGGTCACGCCCATGATCTCGTATAAGACCTTGCCGGGCTTAACGACCGCTACCCAGCCCTCGACCGGGCCCTTGCCTTTGCCCATCCTCGTCTCTGCCGGCTTCTTCGTGATCGGCTTATCCGGGAAGACCCTAATCCAGAGCTTCCCCGTCCTCTTGACGTACCTGGAAAGCGTCACGCGGGCCGCTTCTATCTGGCGGGCCGTGACCCATCCGCATTCGGTAGCCTGCAGGCCGTAATCGCCGAAGCTCACTTCCGCGCCCCTCGACGAGACGCCTCTCATCCTGCCTTTCTGCTGTTTTCTGTATTTGACCCTTTTAGGTGCAAGCATTTACCTTGTCTCCTGATAAACTTCACCTTTGAAGAGCCAGACCTTTACGCCGATCACGCCGTACTTCGTCGAAGCGGTCGCAACCCCGTAATCGATGTCCGCCCTTATCGTCTGGAGGGGGACCCTGCCCTCCCTGTACCACTCGGTCCTCGCCATCTCTGCGCCGGCGAGCCTGCCGGAGCACATGATCTTGATGCCCTTCGCTCCGAACTTCATGGCCTGGGAGACGTTCCTCTTCATGGCCCTCCTGAAGGAGACGCGCCGCTCCAACTGCAGTGCGACGTTTTCGGAAACGAGCTGGGCGTCCACTTCCGGACGCTTCACTTCCGTGATATTGAGCAGTATCTCTTTATCCGTCAGTTTCTGAAGCTCTCTTTTCAGGCTCTCGACCTCTGCGCCCTTCCTGCCTATGACGATGCCGGGGCGCGAAGTCCAGATATTCATCTTCGCCCTCTTATCCTTATTGGCGGCCCTCTCTATCTCCATCTTGGAGATGCCCGCCTGGTAGAGCCTCGCCTTGAGGAACTTCTTCATGCGGAGATCCTCGTGGAGGAAGAGCGCGTAATTCTTGGACGCGTACCACTTGGAATCCCAAGTCCTGATCACCCCAAGCCTGAAACCTATCGGATGTGTCTTCTGACCCAATTTAACCCCCGCTTGTTATGTTTCGTCCAAGACTAATGTAACGTGGCTCATTCTTTTGCGTATCGGAGTGGCCCGCCCCATTGCCCTCGGGAGGAACCTCTTCATGGTAGGCCCCTCGTTCACGACAATATTCTTTACGTAGAGCGTATCTACGTCCACGTACTTTTGCTGCCGCGCGTTCCCGATGGCGGAATCGAGCAGTTTTTTGAGGATAAAAGCCCCTTTCCTCGGCGTAAACTGGAGTATGCCGAGGGCGGTGTTGACGTTCTTCTTTTTAATAAGATCGCCGACGATCCGCACCTTTACGGCTGAGATCCTCATCATTTTCGCTTTCGCCACGATTTCCATTTCCGACTCCTTAGGAATTACGCGGGGCTCATCGCCCCCTCGTGAAAAGGACGTAATCCGTTTCTACTCCTTCCTCTTCACTACCTTTGCCTTCCTGTCTCCTGAGTGGCTGTGGAAGATCCGGGTGGGCGCAAACTCGCCCATCTTGTGGCCCACCATCTCTTCACTCACGAAGACGGGTATAAACTTCTTGCCGTTATGGACCGCGAAGGTCAGACCGACAAAATCGGGGGTAATGGTAGAGCGCCTCGACCATGTCTTGATGACTTTCGATTCCCTCGAGCCCTTTGCGTAATCCACCTTCAGCATGAGATCGTCGTCGACGAACGCCCCTTTCTTCAGCGACCTAGGCACGGAAACCTCCTAACCCCTCTTCTTCACGATAAACTTATCGGTCCTCTTGTTCTTCCTCGTCTTGAGGCCCTTGGAAAGCTGTCCCCACGGCGAGCAGGGATGCCTGCCGCCCTTGGTCCTTCCCTCACCGCCGCCAAGCGGATGGTCGACCGGGTTCATGGCGGTGCCGCGCACCGTCGGGCGCACGCCGCGCCAGCGCGACCTGCCCGCCTTTCCCCAGTCCACGTTCTCGTGGTCGATGTTGCCGACCTGCCCGATGGTGGCAGTGCAGGTGAGGTGTATCAGCTTGACCTCTCCTGAAGGGAGCCTCAAGTGGCCGTAGTCGCCCTCTTTGGCGACGACCTGCGCATAGCTGCCTGCGCTTCTGCGCCATCTGGCCGCCCTTGCCGGGCTTCATCTCTACGTTATGGACGAACGTGCCGAGCGGGATGAGCTTCAGGGGCAGCGTATTGCCCTCTTTGATTTCCGTGTCGCTCTTCCTGCTCGCCACCAACGTATGGCCCGCACGAACGCCCGCCGGCGCGAGTATGTACCTCTTCTCGCCGTCTGCGTAGGCGATGAGGGCGATATTGGCCGAGCGGTTCGGGTCATACTCGATGCCCACTACTTTGCCGGGGACTTCAAGCTTGTCTCTCCGGAAATCGATGATCCGGTATTTCTGCTTGTGGCCGCCCCCGATATGCCTCGTGGTGATCCTTCCCTTGTTGTTCCTGCCGCCCGTCTTCCGTACCGGGGCGAGCAGCGACTTCTCGGGCTTCTTCTTCGTGATCTCCTCGAAGGTCGAAACACTCATGAACCTTCTGCCGGCCGAGGTCGGCTTATATTCCCTTACTCCCATCACGCACCTTCAAAGAAAGAGATTTTATCTTTCGGGCTTACCTTGACTACGGCCTTTCTCCAGTCCGGCCGCTTACCCGTATGCTTTGCCCAGCCGCCTCTTCTTGCCTTCTATGTTCATGACTCGCACGGAGACGACCTTCACCTTGAAGAGCTGCTCGACCGCCTTGGCGATCTCGATCTTGTTTGCAGTCCTTGCCACCTCGAAGACGTACTGGTTGCTCGCGTCCTTCATGAGGGAGCTTTTTTCCGTCACTATGGGCCTTAGTATCACGTCGAACTGGTTCATGATGACAATGCCTCTTCTATTCTTGCGAGGGCGTCGACCGTCACGACGAGCTGCTCGTGCCTGATGACGTCGTATACGTTGAGCCCCTCAACCCTGAGCACCTTCGTGTAGGGGATGTTCCGGGCTGATTTCTCCAGCACCTCGTCCTTCCCATGGACGACGAGGAGGGGCTTTGAAAGGCTCAATATCTTCATAACGCCCGCGAAATTCTTCGTGCTGATCGTCCCGAGGTCGAGCTTATCGATAACTTTCACCGCAGCGTCCGCGTAACGGCTGGACAGCGCCGAGCGCAAAGCGCACCTTTCTCGCCTTCTTTGGGGACGGATACATGGTATTCCTTCGGCTTCGGCCCAAAGACGGTGCCGCCGCCGACCCATACGGGCGACGTCGAGCTGCCTGCCCTTGCCCGGCCCGTCCCCTTCTGGCGCCAGGGTTTCTTCCCGCCGCCGCGAACCTCTCCCCGCGTCTTCGTCGAGGCCGTGCCCCGCCGTCGGTTCGCGAGCTGCATCACCACAACGTCGTGCATGAGGTAAGGCTTAATGTCGGCCGTCCAGACGGAGTCGTTCAATTCGATCTTCCCCTACCTTCTGGCCCTGAATATTCAAGACGTCCGCTTTCGCCATAAGACACCCCTAAGACTTGATCTCCACATCGACGCCTGCCGACAACTCAAGTTTCATCAGGGCGTCCACCGTCTGCTGCGTGGGCTCGACAATATCAATAAGCCTCTTGTGCGTCCGTATCTCGAACTGCTCACGCGACTTTTTATCTATATGAGGGGACCGCAATACACAAAACTTTTGGATATTCGTAGGCAGGGGAACCGGACCTACAACCTGTGCCCCGGTTTTCTTGGCCGCGTCCACGATCTCTTTAACCGACTGATCGAGTAATCGATGATCGAATGCCTTCAGGCATATCCGGATTCTCTGCCTCATATTTTTCCTCTTCTATCGCTCTAGTATTACTCTAATATCTCCGTCACTACCCCGGCGCCTACGGTCTTGCCGCCTTCCCTGATGGCAAAGCGAAGCTCTTTCTCAAGGGCGATCTGGGTCACGAGATCTACGGTAATGGTGACGTTGTCGCCGGGCATGATCATCTCAACGCCTTCGGGGAGATTGACTATGCCCGTCACGTCGGTGGTACGCAGGTAGAACTGGGGACGGTAGCCCGTGAAGAAGGGGGTATGGCGGCCTCCCTCTTCCTTGCTCAGCACGTAGACCTCGGCCTTGAACTTCGTATGGGGGGTTATCGAGCCCGGCTTAGCCAGGACCTGACCCCTTTCGACCTCGTCCTTCTTGGTGCCGCGGAGAAGGACGCCTATGTTGTCGCCCGCCTGTCCCTGATCCAGGATCTTGCGGAACATCTCAACGGATGTGGCAACCGTCTTCTGGGTGGGGGTGAAGCCTATGATCTCCACCTCTTCGCCGGGCTTTACGACTCCACGCTCCACGCGGCCCGTTACGACGGTGCCACGGCCCGAGATGGAGAATACGTCCTCTATAGGCATGAGGAAGGGCTTGTCAGTGTCGCGGACCGGCTCGGGGATATAGGAGTCGCAGGCATCGAGCAACTCGAAGATGCTCTTGCAGTGGGGGCAATCAGGCTTGCCGTCTCCACATTCGAGGGCTTTTAAGGCAGAGCCCTTTATGATGGGTATCTTGTCTCCGGGGAACTCGTAGGCGGTGAGAAGCTCGCGCAGCTCCAGCTCGACAAGCTCTATAAGCTCGGGGTCGTCTACCATGTCGACTTTGTTCAGGTAGACAACGACGTAGGGGACGCCGACCTGGCGGGCAAGGAGGATATGCTCCCTGGTCTGCGGCATGGGGCCGTCGTTTGCGCCCACGACAAGGATGGCGCCGTCCATCTGGGCCGCCCCTGTGATCATGTTCTTTATATAGTCAGCATGGCCCGGACAGTCCACATGTGCGTAGTGGCGCTTATCCGTCTCGTATTCTACGTGGGCGGTCGCGATCGTGATGCCCCTTTCCTTCTCCTCGGGGGCCTTATCTATCTGATCGAACGGTATCCATTCCGCAAATCCCTTGTTGGCAAGACAGCGGGTGATGGCGGATGTCAGTGTTGTCTTCCCGTGGTCTATGTGGCCTATGGTGCCTACATTGACATGGGGTTTCTTGCGCTCGAACTTTTTCTTAGCCATAGAGAGCCTCCGTAACTGTTTTTTCTCTATTCTTCATAAGGTCCTCGACGATGGACGGAGGGGTGGGCGCGTAGTGGGCGAACTCCATGGTGTAGTATCCCCTGCCCTGGGTGATAGAGCGAAGCCGGGTCGTGTACCCGAACATCTCTCCGAGGGGCAGGTGCGCCTGTACGTACTTCACCTCGTTTCTTTCGTCGATGTCTACGATCCTCCCCCTGCGCGCGCTGATGTCGCCGACCATGGCGCCCAGGTACTCGGGGGGAGCGGAGAGATCGACCCTCATAATCGGCTCCAGAATAATGGGGTTGGCCTTTCTCACCGCCTCTTTTACCGCAATCGACGCTGCGAGCTTGAATGCAAGTTCCGATGAATCGACCTCATGGTAGGAGCCGTCGGTCAGCTCCACCTTTATGTTTATCAAAGGATGCCCGAGGACTACGCCCTGCTCCAGGGCCTCCCTCACACCCTTCTCTATGGCCCCCATGTACTCCCTGGGTATGACGCCGCCGACCGTCTTGTTCTCGAACTCGAGCTCCTTGCCTTCTACGGGCGATACCTCGAGGACTACGTGGCCGTACTGCCCCTTGCCGCCGGACTGCTTGATGTATTTGCCGACTGCGGAGGCGCGCCGCGTGACCGTCTCCCTGTAGGCGACCTGGGGGGCGGAGAACGACATGTTCAGGTTGTGCTCGCGCTTCGCCCTGTCCATGATGATATCAAGGTGCAGCTCGCCCATGCCGGAGAGCACGACCTCGCCCGTTTCCTCGTCCATCTTGACCTTGAGGGACGGGTCTTCGAGCGTATACTGGTTGAAGACGAACCACATCTTCTTCAGGTCGTCTTTCTTTTTGGTTGTCACTGCAATGGAAACTACCGGGGTGGGGACTTCGATGGTCTCGAAAAGGACGGGGTGGTCGGTGTCGGCAAGCGTATTGCCCGTCGAGACGTTCTTGAGGCCCGATACAGCGCATATGTCGCCGGCCTCGACCGTCTTGATCTCCTCGCGCTTGTTCGCGTGGAGCCGGAGTATCCTGCCTATCCTCTCCGTCTTCTGCCTGGTGCTGTTGAGGACGGTCTGGCCCTGCTTGAGCCGGCCGGAATAGACCCTCATATAACTCAGACGGCCCACGAAGGGGTCGTTCATGATCTTAAAAACAAGGCCGCTGAACGGCTCATCGACCGAGCCCGTAACGGCCGTTTCTTCGCCGTCTTCGTTCCAGCAGGCATACGGGGAGACATCGACGGGGGAGGGCAGGTAATCGACTATCGCGTCGAGGAGCGGCTGCACGCCCTTGTTCTTGAAAGCGGTGCCGCAAAGGACGGGCAGGATGCTGCCTTCGAGCGTGCCCTTCCTGATGACCCGCTTCACGTCGTCCGCGCTTATCTCCTTGCCGTGGACGAAGCAGTCCATCAGCTCGTCGTCGATCTCGGATAAAGACTCCAGCATAGCCTCGCGCGCCGCATGATACCTGTTCTTCATCGCAGAAGGTATCTCGGTAACGGAATATTCGACGCCCATGCGGTCGCGGTCATAAACCAGCGCAACCCCGGCGATAAGGTCGAGGGCGCCTGCGAAATCGTCCCCTTCCTTGATAGGGACCTGCAGGGCAACCGGCTTGGCCTTCAGGATGTCCTTCATCATGGCCATGCACTTGTCGAGGTCGGCGCCGGGTCTGTCCATCTTGTTGACGAACGCGATGCGGGGGACGCCGTAGCGGTCGGCCTGTCTCCAGACCGTCTCCGACTGCGGCTCTACGCCCTCGACGCCGGAAAAAAGCGCCACCGCGCCGTCGAGGACGCGGAGCGACCGGCCTACTTCAACGGTGAAATCTATATGGCCCGGCGTGTCGATGATATTGATGCGGTGATCGCGCCAGAAGCACGTAGTCGCGGCCGAGGTAATCGTGATGCCGCGGTCTTTCTCTTCCTGCATCCAGTCCATGGTGGACGTACCCTCGTCCACCTCGCCTATCCTGTTATTGACGCCCGTGTAATAAAGTATCCTCTCGGTCGTCGTTGTCTTTCCGGCATCGATATGCGCCATGATGCCGACGTTTCTAATAACTTCCTGCATTTACCACCTGTAATGGGCGAACGCTTTGTTGGCCTCTGCCATCTTGTGCGTATCTTCCCGTTTCTTTACTGCGCCGCCCCTGTTGTTGTAAGCGTCAATAAGCTCTCCGGCGAGCTTCTCGACCATGGTCTTCTCGGACCGGTCGCGGGCATACCGGAGCAGCCATCTTATGGCAAGGGACATCTTCCTGTCGAGCCTTACCTCGACCGGCACCTGGTACGTGGCGCCGCCGACTCTCCTTGCCTTGACTTCCAATTCAGGCTTCACGTTGTCTATCGCCTTGCGGAAAACCTTAAGCGGGTCTTCCTTCACCCGCTTTTCGGAAAGGTCCAGGGCGCGGTAGACGAGCCTTCTGGCGAGGCTCTTTTTCCCGTCCCACATCACCGAATTTATAAACCTCTGGACGAGGACGTCGTTATATTTCGGGTCAGGCAATCTCTCCCGTTTAGATACCCTTCCTTTGCGTGGCACTACCTGCCTCCTTTACGGCTTTCCGCTCTATTGCTTCGGCTTTTTCGAGCCGTACTTCGATCTGCTCTTCTTCCTGTTCTGCACGCCGCTGGCATCGAGGGACCCCCTGATGATGTGATAACGGACACCGGGAAGGTCTTTGACCCTGCCGCCCCTGATGAGCACCACCGAGTGCTCCTGGAGGTTATGGCCGATCCCTGGTATGTAGGTGGTCACTTCCATGCCGTTCGTAAGGCGCACCCTTGCGACCTTCCTCAACGCGGAGTTCGGCTTCTTGGGTGTCGTAGTATAAACCCTGACGCAAACGCCCCTCTTCTGAGGGCAACTGGTAAGTGCGGGCGAGGCGCTCTTCCTTTTAGCGACTTCTCTCCCGAGCCTTACCAACTGATTAATAGTAGGCATCAATACCTCCAAAAAAATAATCCCTTGTCGAAGGGATGAAAAAAGTACGGACCATTGCGTCAGCTTTTGGGAAAAAAGCTTTGTGAGAATATCACTTTCATCCTCTCGCTGTCAAGAGGATTCTTGACTCCCACCCGTAATCTTTATCAGGCGAATGCTCGCTTTTTTTTAAAACCCTGCATACAACCATCTGCAGTCCCGGATAAAGATAAAAGTATCCCCCATTATGAGAATATCGCATATTATACTACGCATAAGGCAAAAATGGAAGACTTTCAACCCCTTACCGTCAAGTTTTTTGACAGGGCAGGCCGCATGCCCAGCTTTTTTACGGCCCGGAGCCTTACCGGCTGTAGGAGATAGGCTGTAAATCGGGGCTTATTTCATGAGCGCGAGGGCGCCCGCGATCTCCGTGTCTCCGCTGAAGGTCGACTTCTTCCCGTCCCGGATTATGATGCACGTAGGGGTCGAGGATACCTTGTCTTCCCGCATGAGCGCCGACAGCGCCGCAAAGGTCGGCCTTGTGTCGGTCTCCCTGAATTTGAGGTCGTGCGCCTTTAAAAAGTCTTCGAGCTTATCCCGCTCCGTGATTTTCTGGCTTGCAGCCTCGAAAAGGAGCGCCCTCGACCGCAGCGCCTGGTCGAACCTCCTGTCTGCGTTCAAAATATAAAGAAAATGTTTGGCGTAGAGCGGGGTGTGCGTGTGGATGGGCGTATCGACGAACATGAGGGTCACGGCGTTTTTACGCACCAGGTCTTTGAGCACCGGCTCGATCTGCGGCTCCAGGCGGCTGCATGGTCCGCAGAAATAGTCCGTGTAAAGCCTTACCTGGACCTTACCCGTGCCGAAGGAGGGCATCAGGACCTCGTCGGCATAGGCAGGCGTCGTGGCCCCCTTGAAAAAAACGAGGCAGAGGAAGAAGCCGATGGCTGCGCAGATGCCCATCAGCGGCAGCCTCGACCGCCTCCAGTTGAAAATGAAGAGGAAGATCAGGATGGCTGCGAAGCCCAGGCAATAAGGGCAATAGGTGCCGTTTTTGACCTGGAAGGCCACCAGATTGGCCTCCATCCCGACACCCAGGGAAAGCACGGCGAGGTGGGATGTGTCCCGCCTGAGCAGGACGAGCGCAGCCAGAAGGAGCGCGTAGGCGATGCCGAGGTACTTCAGGTCGATGCCCAGAAAATCCCCTTTAAGGAACGTGCAGGCCGACCCGCAAAAATTATAGAAAACGATCAGGCCGAGGCCGGCAAGCGGCAAAATGATGTTGACTATCTTTCTCGCTCTCATGGCTGTGATACTGTTTAAAGTTTAAATGGAGTCCGGGGGGCAAGTCAAGGTGCTAAGGCGCGGTCGGCATTATTCAGGTTCATTTCTCGCCGCTGCCGCGCCTTTTGGGTCAGCGCTGTTTAACCCTGACGATGAGCCCTTTCAGGTACTCCGTCTCGGGGATGGTGAGCAGCACCGGGTGGTCCGCCGCCTGGTTTAGCTCGCGGACCAGGTAGACGTCGGCGCGGCCGTACGCAGCAATGCGAACCATGTCCCTGAACCTCGACCGCTTCATGTGGTAAGAACACGAAAAAGTGAACAGGTGGCCTCCGTCGGCAAGGCGCCGCAAAGCCTTCTTGTGCAGGTCTATGTAGCCTCTTTCGCCTTCCTTTATCTTCTTCTTCGATTTTATGAACGACGGGGGGTCGAGGACCAGAAGGTCGTGCTCCTCCGTCGACTCCTTGAGATAGTCGAAGGCGTCGCTCTTTACGAAGGCGGCCCCTTTCAGGTTATTCAGCCGCACGTTCTCCCTGCACACCTCGATCGCCTGGGACGAAACATCGACGAAAACCGCCCTGCGGGCGCCGAAGTGAAGCGCGTAAAGCCCGAACCCGCCCGTGTAGCAGAAAAGGTCGAGGACGTCGCGGCCTGCCGCAAAGTCCTTCATAAGCATTCTGTTTTCACGCTGGTCGAAGTAAAAACCCGTCTTGTGGCCGGACATCGGATCGACCAGGAACTTAAGCGGCCCGACTTTGATGACAGCGTCCCTTTTCACGTCTCCGTAGGCTACTTCCGTATATGGAGTAAGCCCCTCTTCCGCCCTGCCGGCACCCTCGTTGCGCAGCACGATTGCCGCAGGGGCGAGCACTTTCTTTACCGCCGCGACGATCGGCTCCCTAAGCCTCTCCATGCCCTGGGTGACGATCTGCACGACCGCCTGGTCCTCGTACTTGTCTATGATGAGGCCGGGTAGAAAGTCCGACTCGGAGTTGACGACCCTGAAGCTGCCTTCATACAGGCCCGCCCTGAGCTTCAACGCCTCCTCGATGCGGCGGGCAAAAAACGCCTCGTCCGGCTCGATGTGCTCGCGGGCAAGGAGGCGCACGGCGATCAGGCTCTTACCATTATAATAGCCGGTGCCGAGTAGGCGGCCGCGCTCCCCTGCCACCTCGACGGTCGAGCCGTCCGGCACGCCGGCAGGCTTCGAGCGGACCTGGTTGCTGAAGATCCAGGGGTGGCCGGCGGTGACCGATTCCTCGGCGGTTTTGTCTACTATTACGCGTTCCATATCGATTACACTATTGTGGCATCTTATCGGCGCGGGCGCAAGAGATCCTCTCCTCGCGGCCGCCCTATAATGCCGGTCGCTTTCGCGCAACCCCCATTTGTGCTATATTATGATAACCAATTCAACGTGGAGGTCCACCAAGACTTATTGGAAGAGAAAACTGAAGAAGAGGTAGTGCAGCTATCCTTTGACGACACGCACCTCGCCCGCAACCTGTTCGGCCCCCGCGACGAGAACATAAAATATCTCAAAAAATATTTTGATGTCAGGACCAGCGTACGGGGGACGCACCTTACCCTCGTCGGCAAGAAACGGGACGTAGAGAATACGAGCAAGGTGATACACGAGCTTGCAGGGCTCGTCAAGAAGGGTTTTCCCATAAACCCGTCCGACATCGACCATGCCGTCCGCTTCGTGGCCCACACCGAGCAGAGCGTGGACGAGCTTTACCAGGACCAGATATATATCCCGCCTTCGCGTAAGGTGGTCATACCTAAAACGAAAAACCAGAAGTCCTACATCCAGGCCATACGCAAGCACGACATCGTCATAGGCATAGGCCCGGCCGGGACCGGCAAGACTTATCTCGCCATGGCCATGGCCCTGTCCGCCTACTTCAACAAGGAGGTATCGCGGATCGTCCTGACGCGGCCGGCGATAGAGGCGGGCGAGAAGCTGGGGTTTCTTCCCGGTACGATGTACGAAAAGGTCAACCCTTACCTGCGGCCCCTTCACGACGCCCTTTACGACATGGTGGACATGGACAGGGCCGGCCGGCTCATCGAGAAGGGCATCCTGGAGATAGCGCCGCTTGCCTTTATGAGGGGCAGGACGCTCAACGACGCATTTGTCATCCTCGACGAGGCGCAGAACACGGGCTCCGAGCAGATGAAGATGTTCCTCACCCGCCTGGGCTTCTCATCGAAGGCGGTCATCACCGGAGACATAACGCAGATTGACCTGCCCCAGAAAAGCTCGTCGGGGCTCGTGGAGATACAGACCATCCTTAAAGGCATCAAGGGACTGCAATTCATATATTTTACGGAGAAGGACGTGGTAAGGCACCCTCTCGTCCAGAAGATCATCAGGGCCTACGAAAAGAGGGCGGCGGCGGATAGGAGCAAGGCATGAAGAACGAAAAGGACAAACCTCCCTCGCGCCTCGCATTCAAGAAATACCTCGTTATTTGCATCTTTTCCCTCGCCCTGGCCGCAATAGCCAACATAAAAGTCCCCATCCTCGTGGAGCGATACCAGGTGGGCGACATAGCGGCGAGGACGGTAAGGTCGAGCACGGACTACGTCGTGCCGGAATCGGGCACAGCCGTGCGGAAAGGCGAGGTGATCGTCAGGGAAGGCCAGAAGGTAAGCCGCGAAGACAACGAGAAGATGGCCTCCTTCCGCCAGATAGAGCACAAAAGGAAGCCGTTTACCCGTCAGGCCTTCTTCCTCTTCCTCATATTCTTTTCCCTCATCACCATAATTTTCGAGTTCGCGGACAAGAACGTCAAAAAATTCCACTTGTCCCTTAAGGATTTCATTTTCGCGGCTTCACTGACCGTCTTTACGGTCTTCTTGCTGAAGCTTTGCGTGATCGTCTTCGAAAGGTTCGCGCCGGAGTATGCCTCGCTCCTGTTTTACATATTCCCCCTCTTCCTTTTCGGCATCGTCATGAGGATCATACTATTTTCGGAGGCGGTCCTCGTCTTTTCGACCATCCTGGCGGCAGCGGTCGCCTTTACGGTAGGGAACGGAAACGCCCTGCCCGTTTTTGTCTATGCCTTCCTCGGCAACCTCGTCGCCTCCTATTATTCGGGCCAGGTCGAAAGGCGCTCGACCATGCTCGGCGCAGGCTTCTTCGCGGCCGTCGCCATGTCCTTCGTCGTCTTCTTCTTCCATCTGCTGTTGGCGTATCCCTTGACCGACCTGCCGCTGAAGATAACCCTGCTGCTTCTGGGCGGCGCAGGATCGAGCCTTATGACTGCCGGCCTCCTGCCGCTTATAGAGAGCCTCTTCGATTACACGACAAACTTCAAGCTCCTGGAGCTTGCGAACCTGGAGCACCCACTCCTCGAGCAGATGATGGTATCCGCCCCCGGCACGTACCACCACAGCATACTGGTCGGCAACCTTTGCAAGGTCGCGGCGGAGAGCATAGGCGCCCACCCGATACTTACCAGGGTCGCCGCGTACTACCATGACGTAGGCAAGTTGAAGAAGGCCCATTATTTCATCGAGAACACGAAAGACCAGGACGCGCACAAGAACCTTTCGCCCCGCATGAGCAGCCTCATCATCCTGTCGCACGTCAAGGAAGGGGTGGAGCTTGCGCAGGAGTACCGGCTCGGCAAGAAGATATACGAGATCATCCATCAACACCACGGAACGAGCCTGGTGACCTATTTTTACCAAAGGGCGAAAGAGATGGAGGACCCGGAGCTGTCGGCTATCGACGAGAAGGACTTCAGGTACCCCGGGCCGAAGCCGCAGACGAGGGAGGCCGGGATAGTGATGCTGGCCGACGCTGTCGAGGCTGCGTCCCGCACGCTTGACGACCCCAGCCCCAAGAGGATCGAGACCCACGTGCAGAATATCATCGAGCAGATATTCCTGGACGGTCAGCTCGACGAGTGCGAGCTGACGCTCAAGGACCTCCACGCGATCCAGAAGAGCTTCATCACCATTTTGATAGGCATCTTCCACCAGCGTATAGAATACCCGGAAAGGACCGATGATGACGGCGCTGATAAGAGATTCCCAAGGCTTGTTGAAGCTGGACAAAAAGCGGCTAAAAAGAATAACAGAGGATTTGCTCGTCTATTCAGGGCTGCGGGATAGGGACCTGAGCATCCTTTTTACGGACAACAAGAAAATCGCTGCCCTCAACCGCAAGTGCTTCGGCAAGGATTCTCCGACGAACGTGATCTCCTTTTCCTACCTCGACGGCTTTTCGTGCGAGGTGGCGGGAGACCTTATAATCTCTGTGGAGCAGGCGCAGAAAGAGGCGCTTGCGGCCGGCGTGCCCTTTTACGAAAGGCTCCTGTCCCTTATCGTCCACGGCCTCGTTCACGTGCTCGGCTTCGACCATGAAAAAGGCGGGCCGGAGGCGCGCAGGATGCGGTACAGGGAGCACAAGCTGATGGCATATGTTACGGAACTTCCTGCATATAAAGATATCGGCCTCTAGCCGCCTCGCCGTGCTGTCGGGCGCGCTGCTGGTCGTCTGCCAGCCGCCCGTCTCGCAGTTCTACCTGGCGTATATCGCCCTGGCGCCCCTTTTCTTCGCCCTGGAACGGAAGCGGGGAGGCCGCAACTTTGCGAACGGCTTCATTTGCGGCGTTGTCTCTTACGTGGGCCTCGTCTACTGGGTAGTAGTCGCGATGAACAGGTTCGGCGGCATAAGCATGCCGCTATCCGTTGCGACCATGCTCCTTCTCGTGCTTTACATTTCCCTGTTTACGGGCGGGTTTGCATGGCTGATCGGGTTCTTGCGCGACCGCCTCGACCTCCCCATCGCCCTGACCGCCCCTCCCGCATGGGTGCTCCTCGAATACCTCCGTGGGTGGTTGCTCTCCGGCTTCCCCTGGTCCTTCCTCTCCCATTCGCAGTATAACTTCCTGCCCATCGTGCAGGTTTCCTCGGTCGCCGGCGCCTATTTCCTGTCCTTCCTTATCGTAGCGGTGAACTGCCTGGTATACGGGGTGGTCGGCCGCAGGCGCTTCACGGTTGTCTACGGCGCGGTCGTCGCCTGCCTATTCTGCGCCTGCCTGGCCTTCGGCCTTTACCGCCTCGGGCAGCCGATCAAAGCGGACATGCAAACGGCGATTATCCAGGGCAACGTCCGGCAGGACGTCAAATTCGACGAGGCGTACCGGGCAGCTATTATCGATAAATACGCCAACCTTACCCTCCTTCATTCAAGGCCGTCCGACCTCGTAGTCTGGCCGGAGACCGCGATGCCCTTCGTCTTCGACCCCGACCACGCGGGCGGCTCCGATCCGCAGCCTTCCGGAGATGCGCGGGAACACCCTTCTCTTCGGCACGATATCGAAAGACGCCGCGGGCCGGTTCTACAATGCCGCCTACGCCATCGGGAAAAACGGGCAAGGTTTTCAATCCGTATTTGAAGAACCACCTCGTCCCGTTCGGCGAGTATACGCCCCTGGCCGATTACTTCCCTTTCCTGCGTGAAATGAGCGTTGCCGCCGGTGATTTCTTTTCCGGCCCGTCGCACGACCCGATACGCACGGACGCCGGAAGGGTCGGCGTGCTCATCTGCTATGAGGGCGTCTTCCCATCGATCACGGTGGACACGGTGAGGAGGGGCGCGCAGGTGCTCGTCAACATGACTAACGACGCGTGGTTCGGGAAGTCCTCGGCGCCCTACCAGCATTTCGCGGCCTATATCTTCCGGGCGGTCGAGACGGACCGGTACATGCTGCGCGCTGCGAATACGGGGTTGAGCGCTGTCATCGACCCGCGCGGGCGGACGGTTTCGGAGACGGGGCTGTTCGAGACTGCGGTACTGCGTGGGAAGTACGGGCTGCGGGACAGCGAGACGCTCTATGTCCGCTACGGGGACTGGTTCCTGCTGCTGTCGGCGGTGCTTCTGGCTCTGGCTGTGGGTGTAAGAGTCGTCGGGTTATCGCAACGGCTGAAACAAAAAAGCTGAACCAACGCTTTTTGCGGCTGGACCCTGCTCCGGTTCGTCGCCGCTAATGAGTCCTGCCGAAGGGCCGTGTACGCTTATCTTGCGCCGGCTTTGCATATTGAATGAGGGACCGGTGAGCTTTTCGTTCCTGAAAAGACTTGGCTACGTGCATTTTCTCCCCGGTGACGGGATGTTTTTCGGTGTAGTACATGCACGCCGAGAGGGTCATGGGCAAGGGGGTGAAGTCCTGCACCTGCTCCGGCCGCATGTGCCGCCGCTTGAGATATGAGGCAAGCTCCTCTTCGTCCCTGAGTGTGGCCCCCGGATGGGAGCTTATGAAGTAGTTGACGAGGTAAATGTTTTTCCCCGTTTTCTCGCGCAATTCCCGGAAGCGCTCGACGAAGCGTTCGTACACCTGGAAGTCAGGCTTGTTCATGGCGCTGAGCACGCGGCTTACCGAATGTTCCGGCGCCACCTTCATCTGGCCTCCCACGTGGTGCCTGCATATGTGCTCAAAATAGTCACCCGCCTCTTGACCGACGAGAAGGTCGTACCGGAGGCCGCTCTCTATGAACATATGTTTCACCTTCGGCAGGTTGAGTATCGCGCGGTAGAGGCGTATGGCGTCGCTGTAGCCGAGCTTGAGGGCCGTGCACTTTTCGGGTAGGAGACAGCTCCGGTCTTTGCAGCCGCCGTCCTTTGCCCACCGGGCGCACCGGGCCCGATAAAGATTGGCGGTAGGCCCGCCCACATCCGTAATCGTTCCCCCGAACCCTTTCATCCCGGAAACCGCCCGCGCTTCCTGAAGGACCGATTCGATACTCCTCGATTGGATGATCCTTCCCTGGTGCATGGACAAAGAGCAGAAACTGCACGAGCCGCAGCAGCCCCGGTGCGACACAATAGAAAACCGGGTCGTCTCGAAGCCGGGAACACCGCCCTCCTTTTCATAAGAGGGGTGGGGCATCCGCGCGTAGGGAAGCTTATAGATCGCGTCGAGCTCGTTTTCAGCCAGAGGCCCGGCAGGCGGGTACTGCACCACGAAGCGGTTATTGTGTCTTTGCAGCAGGGCTTTTCCCCGAAAAGGGTCCTGGTTTTGCGCGATGAGCATGAAAGCCCTGTTGAAGGCATCCTTGTCATCCGCGACCTCTTCATAAGAGGGAATCTCTACCGATTCCTTAGGGGACGCGGAGGCCCCCTGCACAATGACGGTGCCCGGTATGCCCGCCAGATCGGTTCCCTTATCGAGCCTGCGGGCGATCTCCAGGACCTGCGTCTCTCCCATCCCGTAAACCAAAATATCGGCTTTCGCGTCGAGGAGGAGCGACCTTCGCACCTTGTTATCCCACCAATCGTAGTGCGCCAGCCTTCGAAGGCTCGCCTCGATGCCGCCCAGGACAATGGGTACATGACCAAACGCCTCCCGCACGCGATTGGCGTAGACGACCGTCGCCCTGTCAGGACGCAATCCGGGCTTTCCCCCCGGAGAATAAGCATCCCGACGGCGGGCTTTCTTGTGGGACGTATAATTAGAGACCATGGAGTCGAGGTTGCCGGCGGCGATCCCGAAAAAAAGCCTGGGGGAGCCGAGGCGCATGAAATCCCCGGTACCTCTCCAGTCCGGCTGGGCTATAACACCAACCCGCAGACCGGCCGCCTCAAGGACCCTTCCGATGACCGCAGTCCCATAAGAAGGGTGGTCGACATAAGCATCACCGGACACCAGGATAACATCGAGCGCATCCCAACCCCTCTCCCGCATCTCCTCTCTCGTCGTCGGCAGAAAATCGGACATGGAATAGTGTAACAGATTTGAGGGGAGTGCGGGCGAGTGCCGGTCCGAAGCACCGGTATAGCGATTTACCGCGCGGCGCACCAGTAAAACGCAGCGCCGATTGCGATGGTGAAAAGTCCCCAGAAGACCGTCACGGGCTTGTCTATCAGCATCATCGATACAATGAGCAGGTTGCCGACAATGAATATGAGGGGTGTCACCGGGTAACCGAAGGTGCGATAAGTGCCGGCCGTCAGCTTTTTTCGGCCCTCAGGCGGAGAAGGCCGAGGACTGTGAGGACCGAGAAGAGCGAGAGGGTGAACCCGATATACAAAAGCAGCGTTTCGAACGAGGACGTGAGGATCATGCATATCGAGATCGCCGCCTGCAGGGCTATCGAAAGCACGGGCGTCCTGCGCCGGTCGTCTACCTTCCCGAAGCGGCCGAAGAACGCCCCGTCTCTCGACATGGCGTAATAGACCCTAGGGCCGGTGAGGATCATGGCGCTGAGCGCCGAGAGGATGCCCACTGCAATAGCCCCCGTCAGCAAACGGCCCGTGCCCGCCCCGAACAGGGCCGACGCTGCCTTTTCTCCGACCTCCACCACCCCGCTCATCTCGCCTATGGGCAGCGCATAGACGTACAAGGCATTGAGGGCCAGATAACTCAAGGTCACTACAATGGTGCCTGCAAAGAGGGCAAGCGGTATGTTCCGTCCAGGGTTTTTTATCTCGCCGCCCAGGTAGGCGGCGGCATTCCACCCGCTGTATGCGAAGGAGATGAAGATGAGGGACGTGGCGAACCTGCCGCTAAAGAGCGAGGCTACCCTGAAATCACCTGTAAAATGCGAGAGGGAGCCGCGCCCCACGAGGAAGCCGCCCACAATGAAAGCGACGATCACGGTGATCTTGAAAACCGTAAGCGCCCCCTGGACGCGGCTGCCCAGCCGGACGCTATGCATATGAACCAGCGAGAGGGCGACAACGGCCATGACGCCCATAAGGGTCTCGGTGGAAATGACCGCAAGGTCGAAACCGAAGAGGCTGACCTTAAGCAGCGTAACGGAGGGAAACGAGAATGCCTTCAGGAAATAGACGGAGAAGGCAATGGCGGAGGCGGCGATAGGGGCGGAAAACCCTACGATCAGGGATACCCACCCGGACAGAAAGGCGGGCAACGGCCCGAAGGCCTGTTTCAGATAGGCGTATTCTCCTCCCGCCCTTGGAAACTGAGCGCCAAGCTCCCCATAACAGAGGGCGCCGCAGAGTGCGAAGATGCCGCCCGCGACCCAGCAGAGGAGAAGCGGCACCGGATGGGCAAGGTCACGGGCGACGAACCCGGACGTGGTGAAGACGCCCGTACCGATCATATTGGCTATCACGACGACGGTTGCGGAAAAGAACCCGATTTGCCTGGCCATGTCGGGCTTGTTTGCCATGTTAGCACTCATCCGGGTGGTTTCCGCCGCCTCCACCTGGGGCTTACCTCTTCACCTGACCGAAGATCAGAAAATACTGCTTCGGCAGGAAGTTGTTCTCCTGCAGGAAGGCGTAGCCCGCGCGGCCCATCTCGGCCTTTATCTGGTCGGGCGTGCTGCGCGCGCTCTTAGGCGGGCCGTCAACCGAATCCATGCGAAAGTCGATGATGGCGATGCGTCCGCCCGGTTTGAGCGAATCGTGCAGCTTGCGGAGGTATTGGGCGCGGTTGTCGATGTGATGGTAGGTGTCTGCTATGAAGATAAGGTCAACCTTTTCGGGCAGGCGCGGGTCGTCGGGAGCGGCCTGCACCGGGATGACGTTGGTCAGTCCCATATTTTTTACGCGGTCGGCAAGGTACTTCACCATATCGGCCTCCGTATCCACGCCGTAGACCCGGCCCTCCGGGACCATGTGGGCGAAGCGGACCGAGAAGTAGCCGGTCCCCGCACCGATGTCGGCGATGACCGCATCCGGCTTGAGCGCCAGCGCCTGGATCACCTCGTGGGGCTTTTGCCAGGCGTCGCGGCTCGGGTCGTCGAACTCCTTCGCCCATTGCGCCGCGCCCTGGAAGCTATGGTGGGCCGTATCGTGATGGGTTTGCGCAGGCGCGGGCTGCGCCAGTAACGCGGCGCAGGTTAACATTATGAAAAACGATAGAACAACTATTCGGGTCATGTTTCATCTCCTTGCAATCTGTCACTTTACCATGGGAACGGATTGTAGGGTTGACAACTGTTTGCAGACTAACATCGTAGAGGGGTTGGATGCGGCAGGACGGAGGGTGCGATATCTGTAACGCCCTTTATAAAGATTAACGAGATCGGCGGCCGGGTAGGGGCAAGATCGCCTGCATGGCCGCTTGACTGCTCCGATTGAAAGGTGACCGAGTTAAATTGACAGTGATTGCATTTGACGAGGTGCTTACCCGCAGCCATCGATGCGCCATTCGCCGCTTTATGGGCGAGTTTCAGGGGCACAAGCACGAGGAGCATCGGAATAAGAATCAGAGCGGTGACCAGAAAAACCTTGTTCTTCCCTGTCATGGGTCTCCTGACGCGATATCTTATCAATATACACTACAAATGTGAAAAGACGTAGAAGGAATTATGAAGAATTGTGAAGAAGCGTTCTCTACCGTTGCCCGCGCGATAAGTCACCATTAAGTTTAATGCAGGCCGACCGATCCAGGCCAATCACTGCAAGGAGTACCACGATGAAGAAGATCGTATTCGCTCTGGCCGTCTTTTTCTTTGCAACCGGCGCCTGGGCCGCCCCTCCGTCAGCGACAATCGTCTACCAGCCGATGACTGCGGAAGGGCTTGCGGCAGGCTATCCATTTGAAGCATGGGTCTACTTCGACAAATCTCCCGACCCTGCTGTTCCCGGCTATGCCTTCCCCGCCGGGGCGACACTTAAGTTCAGGTTCCCTGCAGCGTTCACGCCGCAGGCCGGCCACGCCCCCTCGGCCGTTCTGCTCAATGGCTGGCCTCAGGGGCCGATCCAGTCCCCTTTCACGATAGGCCTCGATCCGAAAGACCAGCGGACGATCTTGCTCAAGCTCGGGAAGGACCTTCCGTCCGGTCCCCGCGATGCCCCCGGCCTGAAAGCCATCCATCTGCGGTGGGGACCGCTCAATCCGGCGCAGGCGGGTAATTACCCCATGACCATCGAATACTCCGACGCGGGGGACCTGTCCGGCTCGACAAAACTGATAGTGCCCGTCACGCCGAAACCCGTTCCCAATATTGCCGGATATAATACGCTCCACAAGGGGCTGAACGAGAACTATCAGCATGTGAAGGCAGGGCAGCAGGCAGAGCTCCCCATAAATTTTCTCGTGACGCTTCCCGATAAGGCCCGGTCGTTTATCTCGCTGCGGCCGATGCAGGACGGGAACCTTGAAATCATGAGCGACGGAAGCCCGATAGGCACGATCACAAAGCGCGGGGTCCCTGTCATGCTGGCACCCGAGCCTTTCGGCCCGGGGTACGCCAGACTGGGCATAATCCAGTTCTATATTACGGCAGGCTCGACACCGGGCGAGGCTGAGATAGAGGGCAGGCTGGCAGGAGGAACGAGCTACACGATCAAGGTTACCGTGGAGCGGTGACGTAAAGCTTTACTTGCGTCACACATAAGCATTTTGGCTGTGATTGACTGCGGGACCGCTAGACGTCTTTCCGCTCGAAGAACTCCCTGAACTTCTGCTTGAAGCCCTGGTTGTGGGCGCCGCCGCCGTTGTGCAGCTCTTTCGCCAGCTCTTCCAGAAGCTCCCGCTGCCTGTCGTTGACGCTCTTCGGCACGGTTATATGCATGTGGACGAACTGGTCGCCCTTACCGTACCCGTTCGTCTTCGGCACGCCCTGGCCCTTCAGCCTGAACACCTTCTCCGGCGGCGTGCCCGGCGGTATCTTCAGGCTCATTTCCCCGCCCAGTATAGGGACTTTAATCTCACCGCCCAGGCAGAGCGTCGGGAAGCCGACCTCCGTGCTGACGTAGATGTTGTCGCCCTGCCGCTCGAAAATGGGGTGCTCGTTTACCTTGAGCACGACGTAGAGGTCGCCGGGGACCGAATCGTTCTGCCCCTGCGCGCCCTCTCCCCGCATCTTCAGACGGGTGCCGTTGTCGACGCCGGGGGGCACGCTGATCTTCAGGATCTTATTAACCTGTGCGGTCCCCCTGCCCCTGCATGCCTTGCACGGATCCTTGATTACGCGGCCTTCGCCCCCGCAATGCTCGCACGTCCTGTTTATCGTGAAGAAGCCCTGCGTAAAGCGGACCTGGCCGCGACCGCCGCACGCCTTGCAGACGATCGGCTGAAAACCGGGCTCGATTCTCGTCCCCTTGCACGCCTCACAGCGCACCTCGTGGGGGATGTCTATCTCTTTCTCCACCCCGAAGACGGCCTCTTCGAACTCGATCTCCATGTTGTAGCGCAGGTCTTCGCCTTTGCGGGTCCTCCTGCGTTGCGTCTGCCCGAAGAAGTCGTTGAAGAGGTCGCCGAATATGTCGTCGAAATTTCGCGTGAAGCCGAAGTCGTACGAGCCGCCGGCTCTCGCGTCCGCGACGCCGAAACGGTCGAAGCTCGACCGCTTTTCCGAGTCGCCGAGCACTTCGTACGCCTGGTTTATCTCTTTGAATTTCTCTTCTGCTTCGAGGTTCCCCTGGTTGCGGTCGGGGTGATGTGCAAGGGCGAGCTTGCGGTATGCTTTCTTTATCTCATCATCTGTTGCGTTCCTGGAAACGCCCAGTATTTCGTAATAGTCCCTGCTCATAGTTGAGCACTATTTTACTCCGTTTCAGGCTTTTTCGCAACGGCCACCATGGACGGCCGCAGCAGCCTCCCGTCCATCACATAGCCCTTCTGGAACTCGGCGGTGACCGTCCCCGGCTCGGCCCCTTCCTTCTCTTCCTGGTAGATCGCCTCGTGCAGGTTGGGGTCGAAGGGCTGCCCTACCGCTTCAACGCGCTTCACATCGAATTTTTCCAGGACCTTCAGGAGCCCGCTCAGGGTGAGGGCTACTCCTTCCACGATGGCCTTTGCTTCTTCCGTCTTGCCTGCGTGCTCAATCGCCCTTTCCAGGTTATCGATGACGGGCAGAATCTCCTTGATGAGCGTCTCATTCCCGAACCGGAGGACATCCTGTTTTTCGCGCGCCTTGAGCTTCTTGAAATTCTCGAAATCGGCCTGCTGGTAAAGGAGCCTTTCCTTCAGTTCGCCTATCTCCTTGTCCTTTTCGGCGGCGGCCGTCTTCAGCTCGTCTGCGCCGTCTTCTTTCTTCTTTTTCTTCTTATCCGCTTCATGCTCGGGCGCATGGCGCTCTTCTTTCCCGTCTTTGCCGCCTTCGGTATGTATGTGCATGTGTTTCTCTTTTTCCTTCTCGTCCATGCCCATCCTCACATGATCCTTAGTAGGTTGGTTACCGCCTGGGCCGTATAGTGGACGATCGGTATTATCCTGGAATAATTCATGCGCAACGGGCCGATCACTCCAAGCACTCCCTGGTTTTCACGATCTGCCCCGTACGGCGAGGTGATGATGCTCATGTCCCTCATCTCCCTCACTTCCGTTTCCGCCCCTATAATGACGTTGATGCCGTCCTGGTCTACGCTCTTGTCGAGAAGCCGCAGCAGCTTCCCCTTCTTTTCGAATGCCTGGAACAGGTCCTTGAGCCTGGTTATATCTGAAAGCTCCGGCACGCCGATGAACTTGAAGGTCCCTTCCAGGTAGACTTCCCTGGACCCTTCCCCCTGCATGATCCCTTCGAGGACGTCCATGACCTTTCCCATCAGCTCGTGGAAGGCCTCCCTGTCCCTGGCCATATCCGCGAATATCTGCTTCCTCAGGTCATAGAACGGGACCCCTTCGCACTTCTCGTTCATGTACCCCTTCATGCCGGCCAGCAATTCAGGGGGCAGGTCCTCGTCCGTATTGACGAGGCGCGTATGGACCATGCCCGCCGAGGTCACGAATAAGACGAGTATCGTGTTCTTCGAAAGCTTCACGAACTCGACCTCTTTGAAAAGCATGTAATTTATTTTCGGCTCGACGACTATGCCCGTATACTGGCAGAGGTTGGCAAGCATGCGTGACGCGTCGCCCATGATCTCTTCGACGTGCGAGTAGCGATGGGACGCCAGCCCTGCGAGGGCGTGCATCTCGCGCTTTCCGGGCAGACCGGGCACCAGCAGCGTGTTGACGTAATACCTGAATGCCTTTCCGGTCGGTATCCTCCCGGCGACGACGTGGGGCTTGTAGAGGAACCCCTGTTCCTCCAGGTCGGCCATGACGTTCCTGATGGTGGCCGAGCTCCATTTGCCGTTGACGCGCGCAGACAGCGTACCCGAGCCGACCGGCTCCGCCGATACGATGTAGTTGTTCATTATAAGGTCAAGGACCTGTTTTTCTCTAGCTGTCAATGCTTCCATAACACATAATAAGGTAATGATATGAGCAATATTTGTCAAGCAATACGAAGGCCCGGAAGCCCTTGGCGACAATGGCGTCAGGCGCCGGCAGGGCCTTCGTCTTCTTCTGCGCCTGAGACTTCCGCGGCAGGCAGCCCGCGCTCGTTCCTTATCTCCTCCATCCGGTTGAGGGGCCGCTCGAGCTGCCTGCGCCGCACCCCGCTAAGGGCCTCAAAGTCCTTCTGCAGGTCGCCTATCCGCTTTCCCATCCCTTCGAGCCGCCTCAGGAACTCGTCCCACTGTTTCTTGAAAATGCCGAGGAGCGATAGTATCTCGTTGGAGGTCTCTTCCATGGAGAAGGCGTCGATGGCCTGCCTGATGACTGCGAGGACCGCAAAGAGCGTGATCGGGGAACAGCAGACGACGTGCTGCCTGAGCGCCTCCTCGAAGGCCTGGCTGTCCTGCTCCTGGATGAAGGCGTAAATCTGCTCGTTCGCGATCAAAAGGAGGGCGCAGTCGAGGGTCTGCTGCTCCGGGTTGATGTAATCCCTGGTCGCCACTTCCTTGACTTTGGCCTTCACGTCCCTCAGAAAGTCGGCCCTGAAGCGCGCCTTCTCGCCTTCTGCCGGGGCGTCGAGGAACCGCATGTAATTGTCGAGGGGGAACTTTACGTCCATGTTGAGCCGGAGGCCGCGCGGGAGAAGAAACGTGAAGTCAGGCCTGGAGCCCGTACCCTGGATGGTCTTCTGCTTCAGGTAATTGACGTTCTCGACGAAACCGGATGCGCGGAGGATGTCCTCAGCCATCCGTTCTCCCCATTGCCCCCTGGCCTTGCTGCCTGCGAGGGCTTCTTTGAGGCTTGCAGTCGTGCCGGCCAGCAGCGCGGTCTGCTCCCCTGCCAGCTTGAGGTGATTGGTCAGCTCGCCGAATTTCTCGACCCTGTCCTTTTCAAGCTCCCGCATGAGCCTGCCTACGCCGTCTACCTGCTCGGCCATCTTGCGCAGCTCCCTGTCGATCAGCTCCTTGCGCGCCTCAAGCTCCTGCGCGGATGCCTGCCGCTCGGACTGGAGCTGCGTCTTGGCGAGCTTAAGGAACTCTTCGGTGGACTGTGAGAGGGCGTCGAGGGAGAGGCTCCCGAAGCTCGCCTTCACGTGCTCCAGCATGGCCGCCATTTCGTCCCTGCGCTCCGCATCGCGCCTGACGAGGAGTGCCTCCGCAAGCTCTTTTGCCGTTTTCGCCTGGTGTATCCTGAAGAGAAAAGAAACGGCCAGTCCCAGGAGGAACCCGAACGCGACTGCCGCTATGATCGCCCAGTACATGACGGAGGCTTCAGCCTTTGTCGAGTTTCTTGCAGCGTCGGGGAGACGCTTCAAAAGGTCGAGGGCCTTATACGCCTCCGCTTCGCTCAGAGAGCCGACGCCGCAGGACGTAGTGACGATCTCCCCTTCGTCGGACGTGCCGCCCGCATCGAGCACGTGCTGCTCGAAGGCGCTCCAGGACCGGGCAAGGCTGTCGGGGCTTGCTGCTGCGAGGCCTTCGGACGAGGAGGGCACGATGCCCGGCGCTATCCGGCCGCCGCGGGCAAAAAAGCCCGAAAGCTCGCGCGGAAAATAGAAGATCGTCTCCATGAAGCCGAAGGCGTCGTAATTGATAATGTCGATGCCGGACAGAAGCAGGGCGGGCCAGTCCGTATTGCCGCAGCAGTGGACGCCTATGGCCGCGTCGAGCCCGGCGCTCGCCTCGTCGACCATCGACGTGGCCGCCTCGCGGGAGATCGACACGTATGCCGAGCCGAGCGACACCAACGCCGGCTCGTCAAAAAAGAAGATGACGTCCCTGCCCGGACAGGCGTCCCTCATCGCTTTTATCATCCAAGCCGCTTTCATGCGAATGCCCTGCTTGATGATATCGAAATAGGCGTCGTTGTAAACGATGGGCTTTCCGTTCTCGTCTTTCAGGCCGATGCCGAGCGTGAACGGGCCGGTCAATTGCCCTTTGATCGCCCTCACGCCCGAAGCATTCTGCCGGAGCCTATCGAGCAACCCGTAAAACCCCGGCGCGGCCGCCTCCGATACGGCGAAGGCATCGATGTTGCCGCCGGCAACGTCCTCGTAAAACTGCTCTATCCCTTCGGTCTTGCGCGTGTCCATGTAAGCAGTGCCGCTCTGCATATCCGTGACGAGGGCGGGCACGCCTTCAAGGCCCTGGACGTACATGTCTTCCATAAAGGAGCGTTTGGGAAGCTGCGGCCAGAAAGGGCATTCCGGGCAGGACTCGAAGACTGCGTCGAGCGCTTTTTCCACGTCGGTAAACGGCAGGCTTCCGATGCTTGTCACCAGCATGGCAATTTGTAGCACAATGGGGTGGGGGTGTCAAACATCTAAGGCCGCACGCACCGCTGGTATTTTGGCGCGATGGCTGGTAAAATAAAAAGCAGCATTGCATGAATTCGATATAAGTTCCGACTAAAATATGATGTCGAAAGGGGTAGGCGTGGCTGCCGGTGCAACGAATAATATGGGAGACAAGGCTGCCGCGGGCGAAAAGCGGCCCGCCGGGCCCGCGCCGAATACGGCTTACGGGTTTCTCTCATCCGTCAGGCTCGCCATCGCGCTCCTCAGCCTGATCGCGCTGACCTGCATTATCGGCACGCTCATTCCGCAGGCCGCACTCGAAGAGTATGGGCGGAAACACGGGGAGGGGATGTACGCCTTCCTCCGCGCATCCGGCCTCACTGACGTCTTCCACGCGCCCTGGTTCTTCGGTCTTTTATGCCTTTTCGTCCTCAACCTGGTCCTCTGCACGCTCAGGCGGCTCAGAGGGCTTTTCAAAGGCGGCGACAGGTCGCTGCCCGCAGAAAAGAAACTCGCCGCAATGCCCCTGCACTTTTTCGTCAAAGGCGCGAAGATCGACGGCATGGAGGCGCTCTTTCGGGGATACCGGCCAAGAAGAGAGGAGAACGGGGCCATCCTCGAAAAAGGCGGCCTTTCCCGCTACGGCGTCTACATTATACACGCCAGCATCGTCGCCATCCTCCTCGGGGGCCTGATCGGCCTTCTTTTCGGCTTCCGGGGGTCGCTCGCCCTCGGCAAGGGGGAGGCAAAGGACGCGGCGGTAAAAAGAGACGGCCGTACTGCGATCCCCCTGGGCTTCTCAGTCAAGCTCGACGATTTCAGCGTGACGCTCTATCCGGGCGGCGAGCCGAAGGAATACCGGAGCCGCATTCAGATCATCGACAACGGCAGGACGGCCGCCAGGGCGGACGTGCGGGTCAACCACCCCTTCTCGTACAAGGGGACGAGCATCTACCAGGCAAGCTACGGCCAGGACCCGGTCTTCGTCTTCGACATCGGCGGGCAGGAAGTGAGGCTCAGCCAGGGCGGGGTGTATAAGAAGGGCGATTTTGCTATGATGGCAATGCAGGTTCGAGCGCTCCGTCCACGATTTCGGTCCCGGCGTGCAGGTCGCCTACGTTGAGGGCGGCGAGACGCGGACGACCTGGTTCATGCGGGACGTCCCGAGGCTCGCAGACAAAACGCTCGCAGGCGCCGCAGTGCGGCTCAAAGGCATAGACAGCGAGTATCTATTCCGGGCTGGAGGCAGCGCGCGACCCGGGCGTATGGGTCGTCTGGACGGGCTTCGCCCTTATCCTCATCGGCCTCTACATCAATTTTTTCATGCACTTCAGGCGCATCTACCTGCTCGCGGACTGCCGAAGGGGTGCTAGTCGCTGGGACGTCGCCCAGGAACAGGGAGGCGTTCAAGGAAGAATTCGAGAAGTGGAGGGAAAAGGCACATGGTCTGGAGCGATAAGATACTCGGGATAGTGACGCTTGCCTATCTTGCCCTCTTTTTGCTCCACCTCGTCTATTTCGCAACGAGGAAGGAGACGGTCCTTAGCGCAGTTCGGCCCATCCTTTACGCTGTTTTCGCGCTCCATACGGTAGGGCTTTCCGCGCGCTGGATCGAATCGTACAGGCTGGGCATAGGCCACGCCCCTCTGTCCAATTTCTACGAGTCACTCATATTCTTTGCCTGGTGCATCGCCCTTATCCTGATAGTGATGAAAAAACGGCTGCGCCTGCCGGTCATAAGCATGCTCGCTACGTTCGCCGCCCTCCTCTTTATGGGCTATGCCTCGCTTTCGCCGTCCGTAGACAGGCAGATCCAGCCGCTTATCCCCGCACTCCAGAGCAACTGGCTCCATGTCCACGTCTTTACGTGCTTCATCGCGTATGCCTCTTTCGCCATCTCGTTTTTGGCAGCGCTTCTGTACCTGATCGGCACGAAGGGCATCCCCGGCGAGAGGCTGGAAGAGGTCAACTACCAGGCCGTCGTGGTCGGCTTTCCCATGCTCACCGCGGGCATCCTGACGGGCGCAGTCTGGGCGCATTACGCGTGGGGCGCTTACTGGAGCTGGGACCCGAAAGAGACGTGGTCCCTCATAACGTGGATCGTCTACGCCCTTTTCCTCCACGCCCGCTTCACGGCCGGATGGAAGGGGCGGAGGATCGCTCTGCTTTCGGTCGCCGGTTTCGCCAGCGTCATTTTCACCTATCTAGGCGTAAACTTCATCCTTTCCGGCCTCCACAGCTACGGCTCGTCCTAGAAGAAAAAACCGGGGCACAAACGCATTTTCCTCTTGCATCTTGATGAGATATATAGATAGAATTTACCTCCTCGCCCATAAGGGGGGGTAAGGCACCCTTGCGAGGGTGCAGCATCGTCCCTACGGACGGTGTGTATTGGACCATAAACAGGCAGTGGAGGAGGTTCGGTAATGAACAAGATCGATATAGTCAATCAACTCTCGGAGCAGATCCCTCTCAACCAGAAAGTTGCAAAGATAGTGGTTGATACCATTATAGATAGCATCAAGAAGGCGATCGTGGAAGGGGAAAGAGTTGAGATAAGAGGTTTCGGCAGCTTTTCCCTGCGCTCTTACAAATCATACAAGGGCAGGAACCCGAAGAACGGCGAGATCGTAGACGTGCCGCAGAAAAAACTTCCCTATTTCAAGGTAGGCAAAGAGCTGAAGGAGACAATCTGGAAAGGCTAAAACTTCCAGTAAGGCTTGATCGCCTCTTTCGCCGCTGAGACGGCCTGCTTTCCGGCAGCCGACGCCTCGTCCCCTCATCCGCCATATAGACGGGCGTACCCTTCATCTCCATGATAACGGCCCTCACGGAATTGGCAAGGGCGGCTACATCGTAGCCCCCTTCGAGGGTAAGCAGCATCTTCCCGCCGCAGCATTCCGCCGCTATCTCCATGAGCATCTTGGTCATTCCCGCGAAGCCGCGCTCCGTGACGGCCATGCCGCCCAGCGGGTCGCTGCCGTGGATGTCGAACCCGGCCGAAACGAGCACGATCTCCGGCTTGAACTGCCGGCTCACCGGCCCGACGATCTCCGTGAAGGCATGCAGGTAATCTGCGTCGTGCATCCCGTAGGTGAAGGGTATATTGACCGTGTAGCCCTTACCGTCGCCCGCGCCCACCTCATCGTACCATCCCGTCCCAGGGTAGTAAGGGTACTGGTGCGTGGAGACGTAGAGGACCGTCCGGTCGTCGTAAAAACTGTGCTGGGTACCGTTCCCGTGATGGATGTCGTAATCGACGATGAGTATGCGGCTCAGGCCGTACTTCTTTTCCAGGTACCGGGCTCCGACGGCAATGTTGTTGAAAATGCAGAAACCCATCGACCTCCCCGACTCCGCGTGATGTCCGGGCGGCCTGACGAGCGCGAAGCCGTTGTCGATCTTTCCCGACATGGCGGCGTCGATAAGCGCAAGGTACCCGCCGGCGGCCATGCAGGCAGCCTCGTAGGACCTGGGCGATGCGACCGTGTCGGGGTCGAGCCGGGTCTGTACCCTCCCCTTCGTGCCGCAGATCATCTCGACGTATGATTTATCGTGGACCGCTGCCAGCTCTTCCATTGTGGCAGGCCTGGCAGCCACGGGGACAAGGCCCGTCTGGTCCATCTTATCGAGCATCCCGTAGATCGAGGTCAGGCGCCTCGGGTTCTCCGGGTGAAAATCATCCGTTATGTGCTGCAGATAGATATTATCCCTGACAATGCCCGCCTTCATAGGGATCCCCCCCTGAGACAATATTACAACCGGACGCGCGGAAACACAAGACGTTTTAAGGCCTCCTTCGTGTCCGGACGGCCGGGGGATTCGCCGATTGCACAGCCCTGCTTCTCGTCTTACATTTTCATAAAGTGTCCATCATGCTTGTTGTGCCCCTCCTCGTTTTTGTCGTCCTCGTTGCGCTCGGCCTCTTAGAGGCGATGCTGCACAGGCACAACCTGTCGAAGATACCTATCCGCATCCACGTGAACGGGACGCGCGGCAAATCGAGCGTCACGCGGCTCATCGCCGGGGGCCTCCGGGCGGGAGGCATCAGGACGTGCGCAAAGACCACGGGTACGCTTGCCCGCATGATCCTTCCGGACGCCTCCGAATACCCGGTGTTCCGGCCTTCGGGCGCCAACGTGATCGAGCAGGTGCGCATCATAGCGACTGCCATGAACTACGGCGCAAGGGCCATCGTCGTCGAATGCATGGCCCTCCAGCCGCACCTCCAGTGGCTCAGCGAGTCACGGTTCCTCAAATCGACCCACGGGGTCATTACGAACGCCAGGCCTGACCACCTGGACGTGATGGGGCCGACGGAGAACGACGTAGCCCTGGCCCTTGCAGGCACCGTCCCTATAGGCGGCAAGCTGTTCACTGCAGAGGTCAATAGGCTCACAGTCTTCCGGAAAGCGGCAGCGGACAGGGACAGCACGCTTATCTCCGTCGGACCGGAGGAAGTGGCTGCCGTCACCGACAAAGAGATGGAGCAGTTCTTGTACGTCGAGCACAAGGAGAACGTAGCCCTCGCCCTGCGCGTCTGCACGGACCTCGGCATCGAGCGCAACCTTGCGCTGGCAGGTATGTGGAAGGCGCCCGCGGACCCCGGCGTCATGACAGTCTCCCATATCCGCTTTTTCGGGCGGGACATCTATTTCGTCAACGCCTTTGCAGCGAACGACCCCCAATCTACGGAACAGATATGGAACATGGCCCTCGACCGCTTCCCTGATGTCGAAAGGCGGATAGCGATCTTCAACTGCCGGGCGGACCGTCCGACCCGCTCCCAGCAATTGGGCCGGGCCTGCGTCCACTGGCGGCCTGCCGACAACTACCTGCTCATGGGCTCCGCGACATATCTTTTTCTCAAGTCGGCCATGGCGGAAGGCATGTCCCTCAAGAAAATGACGGCAGTCGAGCGGGATAGCGAGGCCGACATCTTCGAGATCATCCTCGAGCAGATGGGCAGGTCGGCCGTAGTCGTCGGCATGGGGAACACGAAGGGCCGGGGGCTTAGCCTGGCCCGTTTCTTCCTGAACAGGAGCGCGCCAAGGGAAGCGCCGCGCAAGGAGGTGGCATGATGGACCTGCTATCGGTCTCCATCGGCATAGGCCTGGGTGTCAGCCTGATGTTGTCCGAGTTTCTGGGGATCGCCGGGGGAGGCCTGGTCGTACCCGGCTACCTCGCCCTTCACCTGACCGAGCCCCTGACGGTCGGCGTAACGATCCTCGCGGGCCTCGCGGCCTTCGTGCTCGTGCGGGCGCTCTCGTCCGTTCTCATCGTTTACGGCAGGCGCAGGACCGTGCTCATGATACTGGCCGGCTACCTGACGGGCCTGATTGCCCGCTATTTCATCCACGCCGGCGGCACGCCCGAGATACTGGGCGAGCATGCAGTCGTAGGCTTCATCATACCCGGCCTTATCGCAGTCTGGCTCGACCGCAGGGGCGTAGTGGAGTCTCTCTGCTCGCTCATCACCGCCTCGGTCGTCGTCCGGCTCATCCTTATCATCGCATTCGGCGCGAGGCTCGCAGTATGAAAAAAATCTATTGGAGGCCGCAGAGCACGCCCCTTTTCGCCTTTATTCTCATAGCCCTGTTCTCGCTCGCGGGCGTCCTTGCAGTCGAGCGGTACAAAGTGGAGGAAAGAAGGCCGGCTTACGGGGAGAAAATAGAAGCCGCCCGGCTCGCCCTTGCGGCAATGGAGACCATAAAGAACGAGCGGACGCGCAAAGGGCTTACTGCTGACGCGGAGGCCGACCCGGCGGGCTCGGGCCTGATCGGATCGTATGTTACGCCG
The DNA here is from genome assembly GCA_963818095.1 of uncultured delta proteobacterium. Lineage (GTDB taxonomy): Bacteria > Desulfobacterota > Syntrophorhabdia > Syntrophorhabdales > WCHB1-27 > CAWEPK01. The sequence continues at coordinate 17,817 of CAWFRA010000027.1, read as the reverse complement.
GTCACGACCGAGCCGGGCGACCTGGAGGCGAAGCAGACTTCGGTAAACCCGAACTTCGCAGCAGTCATCGTCGACCTTTTGCGCCAGGCGAAGGTGAAAGAGGGCGACCACGTGGCAGTCAGCTTTTCAGGGTCATTTCCCGCCCTCAACATCGCAGTCTATGCTGCAATAAGGACGCTCAAGCTGAAGCCTGCGATCATCTCGTCGGTAGGCGCCTCCCAGTGGGGGGCGAACGACCCGGACTTCCTCTGGATAGATATGGAGCGCCTCCTTCAGGGCCGGGGCGTCTTCCCCTTCCGCTCGGAGGCCGCCTCTTTCGGGGGGAGGCACGACGAAGGCCGGGAGATGAGCGAAAGGGGCCGGAGCATAGTGCGCGACGCAGCCGCGAGGAACGGCCTGCCGTTGATCGTGGCAAAGACGCTCCATGAGGATATCGACCAGAGGATGGCGGTCTATTTCAGGAAGGACCCGCCGAAGGCCTATATCAATGTAGGGGGAGGGCGCGCGGCAGCGGGGGCAAAGGCGTTCAAGGTGCTTTTGAAGCCCGGCCTCCTGGCTTCCGACCTGCCCGAAAACGTGCGGGGCGATTCGTTGATAGCGCGGTTCCTCAGGGAGCGCATACCCGTCATACAGATTTACGACATCAAGCGGCTCGCCCGCATGTACGGCCTGCCGATCACGCCGGCGACGATGCCTCCGGTCGGCCAGGGGTCCATATACATCGAGAAGCACTACAACAAATGGCTGGCCGGGTGCGTCCTTTTCGTGATAATCGCGGGCCTCTTCGTCTTTTCCCGCTCCGAGTGGGGGTTCCGCATGTTGCAGATATCGTCCCGGCGGGAGGAGATGGGGCCGCCGGAGCCTATGGTTTAAGTTATCAGGAGGAGGTTGTCCGCAGCCGCCCGTTGACGGCCTCTATGGCGTCGCGGAGCCTTTCGATCAGCTCCCGGACTTTTTCCGGGTCTGCCTTGAAGCCGCTCGTCTTGCCCTCGACTATCCTGTAATTGGCGTTGATCTCGACCTGCGCCGCCTCTATGCCGAGGTCATTCCTGCAGAAGAAGGTGACCGTACCCGCGCCCTTAGCGGCGAAATTCTGGTTGAAAAGCTTAGGCTCGAAGCCCGTGAAGGCATCTTCCAGGCAGCCCCTGAAGGTGGGACAAGAGCACAGGGAAGACGCGTTGTCCATTATCCCTATATCGACCTTCGACCGGCCGGGCGCAGCCCCGTGGAGGTCGAGGACGAACCTGATATGGTTCTTCTTTATCGTTTTCTTGAGAAACTCCTTGTATTGCGTGTCCGTGTCATTGTTCGGGTCTTCCGTCGTCTTGTTCTTCACATAAAGAACGTGGGCCCCGGTAAGCCTGCCGAGCACGATGGCGAGGGAAGCGGTATAGGCGTCTTCTTTCCTCCATGCGCCTTCGGCTGCGCGGTAATGCTTGGCCCCGTGGGGCGCGGAAATCAGCACCGGGATCGAGCCCTTTATGTAGCCGTAATACGGCGTCGCCTCGTCGTCATAGTCTATCTGCGCAAACTCGATGCGCCTCATCTCGTCTACCACGCCCGGATCGACGTGAACGCCCGCCCGTCCCGTTCTTGCTGCAAGGATAAAAACGAAAGCCGCCATAAGGACCGCTGTTGCCATTTTAAATTCTCGCATATTTTTAACTCACTTGCTTCGTGCAGTATATAATAGTAAAGGAAAAGAGGCGGCGGGGCAAGGGGGGGAAAGTGATTCCGAACCGTATCATCGATATGCACCTTCACGTAGGCCACAGGTTCGAATGGACGCGAGAGGGCGCAGGCCGTCTGGATGGACATAGGGCCTTACGTACCGAGGCTTTTCGACGCAGAGCAAAGGCAGGTGCCGCAAGCCTACGGTGACGTAATAAAAGAAGAGGCCTGGGCGGGTATACTGCTGCCTGAATATTCGCCGCAAACCGCCGGGCTGATGCCTATCGAGCGGGCAGCCGAGATAAACCTCTACCATCCCGAGCTTGTTCCCCTGGCCTTCCTGAACCCCAACCTCCACGGCGATTTGATGGCTGAGTTCGACGAGCAGATAGCCCTGGGGGCGAGGGGCCTCAAGGTCCACCCCATCCACGGGTTCTTCTACGCGAACGACGAGCGGCTCTACCCGGTTTACGAGCGCTGCATGAAAGAGGGCCTCGTAGTCATGTTCCATGCAGGCACCAGTCTTTTTTCCGGCTGCAAGATGCGCTACGCAGACCCGTATACGTTCGACGACGTCATAAACGATTTCCCAGACCTCAAAATCGTGCTGTGCCACGGCGGCAGGGCGTTCTGGTTCCACATAGCGGAATTCCTTGCAAAGAAGTTCGAGAACGTCTATATCGACGTCTCCGGCCTTCCGCCGGGTAAGCTCCTCGAATATTTCCCGTCTATGCGCAAGTTCAGCTCCAAGTTCCTTTTCGGTTCCGATTTCCCCGGCGTCCCCGGCATAAGGAAGAATTACGACGTCCTCGCCTCGCTCATCGCAGACGAGGAAGCGATGCACAACATCGGCTTCAGGAACGCTTACGACCTCTTCGGTTTCTGGAAAGAGGGGATGTTCGAGGTCCGGGACGCAGACGAGATATTCGGGGTAGTCAACGCAGCGGCCGAAAAGTACAGGGGCGTCATACCGGACGACAGATGGCACGAGCCGTACATGCCGATGGAAGAGGTGCGCGAAGAAATGAAGCGCATGCGCTTCTACGGCGTTCCGGAAGGATATGGAGCTTTTCGGCGTGATGGCCAGAGAGCACGTGTTGGACGTCACGCTCATACGCCACGCTTACGTGGCGCCGGCCGCTCAGAGGAAAGGCATCGGCGCAAAACTGCTCGACCTCATCGAGAGGCAGGTCGATACGGAGTGGGTGCTGGTCGGCACGTGGCAGGCAGCATGGTGGGCGATAGATTTTTACCGCAGCCACGGATACGAGCTGCGGCCGGATAAAGATGAGCTATTGAAGCGGTACTGGGACATACCCGACCGCCAGATAAACACCTCCGTCGTCCTCGGAAAGAGATTGAAGGCTAGCGCAGTGCGGTAGAAAGAAGCTCAAGACCGGCGCGGATAACCTCTTCGGGCGGGACATCGAGGCATTCGAGGCCTGACGGGCACGTGAAAGCGTAACACGGACTGCACGGCACGGCCCTGCTCAGCAGCCTGTGGGGCGCCTTGCGCGGACGCCATTGCGATTCAAGCTCCGTGCCTGAGTACAGGATAACAGCGGGCGTTCCGCAGGCGTCCGCAATGTGCATGGTCGAGGTGTTGTTCGTCAACAGCAGGGCTGCCCCTTCGACCAGGCATGCAAGCTCGCCTACCGTCGTCATCCCCGCAATGTTGACCGCCCGGTAGCCGATTGCCTCCGCGATCCTCGTCGCCCGCTCCTTTTCCCCTTCCGTCCCCGTCACGACAGGCCGCAGGCCCGTCGCCTCCGCAAGCCCGGATGCCGCACTGACGAGGCGCCCCATCGGGTACGTCCGCGCCTGGGCGCTCGCGAACGGGTTTACGAGAAGGTAAGGCTCGTCGGCCGCAAGCCCGGAGCCATACAATAGCCGCTCCACCGCAGCTATGGAGCATCCGGCCGTCTGAATCGAAAGGTCGCGGTTACGGGCGTGAAAACCTACCGCCTCAATAAGCCCTATGTTCCTGTCGACCTGATGCAGGCAGTCGGGCGGGGACGGGACTGCGGCTGTCAGTATGCCGGGGGCAGTCTCCTTTGAAGAGCCGAGGCGAAGGGGGATGCCGGCCAGCAGGCAGGCCAGCCCTGCCGGATGAGGGGACTGGCTGAAGCTCGTGAAAATGATGGCGCCGTCGAACCTGCCTGCTTCGAGCGACTTTATCAGGTTCCATTCCCTCGCCGGGTCGAAGGAGAGCCGCCCGAGGTCCTGCCACACGACGCGCCGGACAAGGATGTCGTCGATCCAGGGCAGGAGGGCGGCCGCGCCTGCGCCTGCCGGGCTCGCCATAAGCGTGAGGCGCGCATCGGGGAGCGCCTCTTTGACTGTGCGCAGGGCCGGGCCCGCCATTATGACGTCGCCGATGTTATCCAGCCTCATGGCAAGCAGGTTTTTCGCCTCCGCCCAGCCCCCGTCAATCGGCATATCATAAAAATAAAGCAGTACCGCGCCCTCTGCACAAAGAGCAGTTATCTATTGAAAAAACCTTGCAATCAGGCGGAAGAGGTGGGTATTATTGGGCGTGAAAAATAGATATTTCCAGGATACGCTTTTCGAAGAGTTCAAGGGCGACACCTGCTACGTCTGCTGCCGAAGGATACGGGCGAACAAAGGCGTCTGCGTAGGGCAGGGGCTATGGCGCCACGCAGGCTGCAAACCCGGCAGCAGCAAGTGGTCCCGGAGCAGCGTGGAAGAGCGCGCTGCAAGGGCGGCCGGCCGCTCCTAGGCTTTCGACCGCCCACCATCTTATCGGGTCGCTACGGTTTACGCGACCGGCAGCTTAATCCCGTCCTTTTTTCCGTTTGCCCTTATTCTTCTCGTGTTTCTTGTCCTCTTTTTCCTGCTCGTAAATGTCCGAGACTACGGTAGCCACCCGCTCGCGCCATCGGGGATCGTCCTTGTTCAGCTCAACTTCTTCGTAGAAGTCGGATATGCTGTGGTCGATCAACTTGTAAGGGTTCGACTCTGAATCGATATCGAAATAGGTGTGGCGCAGCTCGTGCCGCAACAGCCTGATCCGGTCATCGTTGCCTATGGCGTTCCATCCCTGCTTATCGAGGGTGACGATATAATCATACCCTTCTACCGCAATCGCCTCGTTCTTTGTAAGGTGCCTCAGCAGGTCATTCGTTCTCATGATGCGGCCGAGGACGAGATGGCCGCCGGACATGCGTTTCTTCAGATCGAAGAGCGTGATGACCTTCGCGTTCCTTAACTCCGGGAAGTATTTAGACTCGACCTCTTTGAGCAGCTTGTTTACGTCTTCCGTTACTTCTTCATACCTGATTCCCATGCGGGAGGACCTCCTTCCTTGCTTTTAGATTCTTTAGGTTTCAGGGGTTTTATCATGGGAGCCGGAAGGTAATCAAGATAAATCCCCCAACTGCGTCTTTGGAGGCGCTGCGGGACCGCTTCCGCGGTATCCTTGCTGTTGCCGCACATGCCCACTATAATGCTATTAAAGAATACAGGCGGCATTTCGCAATTCAACGATTGCCAAAGGAGGCGGCGATGAAATATAGCGCAAAAGTGCTTGGCAGGGAGGCAAAGGCGGGCCAATTGATGGTCCTGCGGCTGGAAAGGCCTGCCGGGTTCGATTATCAGGCGGGACAGTTCTGCAACGTCCACGCGCCCGATATCGGCATAGGCGACGAGGGAGGCTTGCGAAGACCGCTTAGCCTTGCCTCATCGCCGCTCGAAAAAGACCTGCTCTTTACGGTCCGGCTGAGCGAGAGCGCCTTCAAGCGGACGCTGCGCGACATGGCGGAGGGGAGCGCGGTCGAAATCGAGAGCGCGATGGGCCTGTTCACTTTGCCGCAGGATTTGAGTACGCCCCTTTGCTTCCTGGCCGGCGGCATGGGCATCGCCCCTTTCCGGTCGATGCTTCGCTACGCGGCCGACGCCCGCACGGGACACAAGGGTACGCTCTTCTATTCGAGCCGCGTGCCTGAAGAGGCGCTTTTCCTCGACGAATTCTACGCAATCGCCTCGAAGGACCCTTCGGTGCAGGTTGTGGCCACTATGACGCGGCCGGAGCAGTCTGCGCAGAAGTGGGAGGGGCGGACAGGACGTCTCACTTCAGCCACGATAAAAGAGGCGTGCCCGTACTGGACAGAGGCAACCTATTATCTTGCCGGCCCCCCGGTCATGGTAGACGGCATGAGAACCATGCTCGATGAGATGCAGATAGACAAGGCCAGGGTCAAGCAGGAGATATGGGCGGGGTATTGATCTGCTTTTACTCGCCGCTCGTTTCTCCGCCCGCATTCGCGGGCGGGCCCTGGGCCTCGCCGGGAGGCGGCATCTGCCCCTCCGGCGACGCAGCCTGGGCCGGCTGACCCGTCCCTCCGACCGGCGGGAAATCTGCGGCTATAGGCTCTCCGCCTCCGGCGAGCTTGGCTGCCTCTTTGAGCAGGCTGATCGAATGCCTGTTTTTCACTGTCGGCTTCCTGAAAATATCGGTGGGCGTGACGATACCGCGGTAATACGCGTTGTTCCAGCCGCTCCTCGTCTTGACGATCGCCCCGTCGACCGATATGCCGCCGTAAAGCCCTTTCGACCGCGAGAAGCTGACGATGTCCGCGCTCAGGTTAGCAGTCGAGGCCGCCGCACCTACGCCGACCGGTCCCGCAGCCACACCTATGTCCGCACCCAGCTTGACGCTGCTCTCCATGAGTGAGCTTATCCCGCGCTCCGTCATGATGAGGAGCACAACTTCCGAGGCCTGGCCGCCTATCTGGAAACCGAAGCTGCCCTCTCCGATCGTATAGAAAGCAGGGCCCTTCCAGCGGCCCGTCAGGCTGTCACGCGCGATCAGAACGCCGCTGCCGCCTGCCGCACCCACTATAAACGCCCCTTTAAGGATCTGGGGGGCGATGAAGATGCCTCGGGCATTCTTTATCATGCTCCGAAAACCCTCCATCTCAGGCGCGGTAGAGAAATTCTCCAGCGTCTGCTGCGCCTTCTCGACGAGATGGCGGGACTCCATGGCGTTATCCGCAGCCGCGGGCCCTGGGAGCCAGGGTAAGCACCCCGGCGAGGGCGACAACCATTAACACAGAGAGAGCCATTGCTATTCCATTCCGACGCCGACTTTTCATGCATCCTCCTTAAGTGCAATACTCCCGGGCTATGTTTGCCGGTCGCCCCACGGGCTTCCCTTATGCCGGCGGTATATTACATCCTTCCATATGTAATTGTAAGCGAGCGGAGCCTGTCTGCAATCTCATCGGTGAGTGCATCGGGCGCAAACCTCCAGCCCCAGTTGCCCAAGGCCACGGAAGGCCGGTTCATCTGCGCCTCCCCGCCCAGGCCGAGAATGTCCTGGAAGGGGAAGACAGCCATATCCGCAATAGAGGCCATGGCGAGCCTCACCAGGTCCCAGTGCACGTCTTCGGGTCTCGGCTCCTTGCCCAGGTACCGGGCAAGGCGCTCCTTCTCGTCCGGCCTGGCGTCGTTATCGAACCAGCCGCGGGCGGTGTTATTGTCGTGGGTCCCCGTGTAGACCACGTAATTTCTTTCGTATGTATGGGGCAGGTAGATGTGCATCGGGTTGTCTTCGCCGAACGCGAAGAGAAGCACCTTCATGCCGGGGAAGCCCCATTCCTTTATGACCTCCCTCACGTCGGGCGTAATGATGCCCAGGTCCTCGGCAATCATGGGGAGGTCGAAGAAGCGTTTCGCCAGGTGGCCGAAGAAATCGCCCGCCGGGACGTCGGCCCACCACCCGTTGACTGCATTCTTTTCGCTCGCAGGCACCTCCCAGAACTTGACGAGACCCCGGAAGTGATCGACCCTGACTACGTCCAGGAGTGTAAGCGTATGCTCGAGCCTCTCGATCCACCAGGCGTAGCCTGTCTGCCGCAGGATGTCCCAGTTGTAGACCGGGTTGCCCCAGAGTTGGCCTGTCGAGCTGAAATAGTCGGGCGGGACGCCGCCGACGGATACCGGCTTTTTGTCCGGGCCCAGCTTGAAAATGCCCGGATTGGACCAGACGTCCGCGCTATCGTAGCTCACGTATATCGGGATGTCGCCTATGAGCTGTATGCCCCTCTCGTTGCAGAATGTCTTTAGTGCCGTCCACTGCCGGAAGAACAGGTACTGCCGGAATTTTTCGCTCTCCATGGCTGACGCCGATTCTGCGCGCGCGGCGGCCATCGCCTCCGGGACGCGGTCGCGCAGCTCGGGCGGCCAGTCGCAGAACGAGCGCCCTTCCATGCGGCCTTTGATCGCGATGAATAGCGTGTATGTGTCCAGCCAGGAGGCCTGGTCTTCGCAAAACTGCGTAAACCCATCGAAGTCGCGGCCGGACTTCAAGAAGCCGTCGTAAGCTGCGTCGAGAAGGCGTTCTTTATACGCCGCGGCCCCCTCGTAGTCGCACCTGCCTTCCGGAAACACCGGTCTCGGCTCTAACTCTTCTTCGGATATGAAGCCGTCCGTTACGAGCATCTGCGGGCTTATGAGGAGCGTATTGCCCGCAAACGTGGAAGTGCTGCTGTAAGGAGAATTGCCGTAGACAGGAGACGTCGGGTTGAGCGGCAGGATCTGCCAGTAACTCTGCCGCGTGTCCGCAAGAAAATCAGCGAACCTGTAAGCCGAGGGGCCGAGGTCTCCGACACCGAACGGCGAGGGAAGCGACGTGATATGAAGCAGGACACCCGATCCTCTCTTCTTCGCCATATTCCCAGCCTTTAATCTTTGTGCTTCAGACGCCATTTTCCAAGCATACGGCTCCCTTTCTCAAAGCATGTTCTTGACCCTGAGCTGCAATTCCAGCAGGTCCGCTTTAGAGAGCTTCAGGGAACCGTCTTTTGCGACCTTCCGCGGCCTCACCCTCTTGACCGCCTCGCGGACGGCGTCCGATATGGTAAAGCTGCTCTTCATGAAGTAGCTGAAGGCCCAGCTTGTGATCTCGTATTTGTCTTTCTCGGACAACCGGAAAAGCCAGAAAAACGCGATCAAGCTGCAGGCTCCTTGGCGCAGACAAACATCCCATAGTGTAGCACAGGGAAGGAAAGTGAAAAAGACCCTCCCACACAAAAAAATCCCCTGCGTCCTTGGGATACAGGGGACTTTTGAAATCGGATTCGCTTACGTGGGTAGCCTTACGCCCTCTTGACCGCCTTTTTCAGAATGAGGTAGCCGTTCCTTGGGCCCGGCACTGCGCCGCGGATCATTACCAGGTTCGTGTCGCCGCGCACGTCCACCACCTTAAGGCTCTGCACCGTGACTTTCCGGTTGCCCATGCGGCCCGCCATCTTCCGGCCTTTCAGGGTCCTGCCGGGGGTCGTGTTATTACCTATCGATCCGCCGTGGCGGAAAAATTCATGCGTCCCGTGGCCTCCCGGTGCGCCCGAGAATTTGTGCCTCTTTATTACGCCCGCGGTCCCCTTTCCAATAGAGACGCCCGTGACATCGACAAAATCACCCGGCTTGAACAGGTCGATGGGCACCTCGCTGCCCGCCTCGAACCCGTCCAGCTCGTCGCCGTTTACCCTGAATTCCTTCAGCCTTACCATCGGAGGGAGGCCTGCTTTTCTTGAAATGGCCCGTACGGGGCTTATTGGCTCTGGAAACTTTCGCGATCTCGCCGAAACCGAGCTGCACGGCGCTGTAGCCGTCGCTCTCGACGCTCTTCTTCTGCACGACCAGGCAGGGGCCTGTCTTTACAACCGTTACGGGGATCATGACGCCGTTTTCGCCGAAAATCTGCGTCATTCCCAACTTCTTACCGAGCAACCCGATGGCCATCTTACACCTCCGAAGAGTACTATTATAGTCAAAAATACGCCAAAGTCAAGCCGCTCATATACGTGCGGCCGGAGGAGCGCACCTCCCACTCCTTGATTTCATGCAGCGGAGACACTATGTTTCGGAAACGAAAAGCCCAAGAACGGTCGGGGAGGTAACCATGGAAAGCCGTGATCTGATCGACAGATTAAGTTCCCTTATGAAGCTGGACCACGACGCGCTGTCTGCGTACGACAAGGCCGCCGCAGCGGTAAGGGCGCACGACCTGCAGGAGGCCCTGCTGCGCTTCCGGCAGGATAACGCGAGGCACGTCAAGGACTTCGGCGAGGCGATCAGAAGGGAAGGCGGTGAGCCGCCCGACATGTCGCTGGCGCTGCGGGGCGTCTTCCTCGAAGGGATGACCGCAGCGGAAGGGGCGATGAGCGACCGCGACATTCTGGATGCCTGCGCGACGGGAGAGAAATACGTCAATTACAAGTACAGGCAGGCGGCCAATGAGGACTTCCCCGCGCGGATAATGGTCCTGATCGAAAGGCATTACGCAGACGAGCGGCGCCACCTCGCTTATATCGAAAGCAGGCTTGCCGTTGCGGCGAGCGGTCTCGGCCTGGGAAAAACTATAGGCATACTGGCCCTGGGCGTTGCAGCGGGCGCAGTCATCGGCAGACAGATCGCCTCCCGCTAACCGGTTTCGTACCCCGCGCTGGCCTCCCGGAATAAGTCGGCTTTTAGCCGGCGAAGCTTTCGCTACCCCTCCATCCCAAGGACTTCGTTGAGCATCTTCTCCAGTTTCGCCTCTTCCGTCTCATCCGCGTATTTCGGTCTCGCCACGTCGGGGAACAGGCGGAATATGCCGTTCATTATTACCTCTGCGTGCGGGGGGCAGCCGCGCAGGTGCGCTCCCGATCCCGCGTTGTGCTGCTGGCAGATGCCCATAAAGACGTTCGTCTGCGCAGGGTCGATAGGCGCGGCTGTCTCCGGGCCGAGGAAAATGTTAACCTTCGGGTCGAAAGGCCGGTCGATGAGGGACCGCGTGCCGCCGGAAGGGTCAGGCCTCCTGAGCTTGGTCAGCACGAAATGGAGGTATCCCCTGCAGCCGGGGCATGCGCTCCCGTCGTGGATGCGGAAATCGGCGCCGCTCGAAATATCGATCGCGGGCGGCTTAAAGCTGCTCGCAACGTCTTCTATGGCTGTGCCGGCCACCTCGATCCGCTCGCGCTCTATCGGCCCCAAACCCTGAAGGTAGGAAAGCAGCACGGGAGGCGAGGATGCGGGTCGAGCCCCATGACGCGCATGGCCGTCGCATCTACCGCGACGGGGTTCGTCCCGCCTATGAGGACGTTCATGGGCTTGGGTATGCCCGAGACCGGGCCGAAATCCTCCTGCCCCGTGATGCCGTCGATTATCGTCAGGGCGGGCTTGACGAGGTGGTGGATATTGATGAGGTTTTGCCAGAGCCCGAAGAAATGGCTCATGTATTTCTCTAACGGAGGCATCGTCCCTTGCAGGTTCTTGACTGCCATTGAGACGCCTGCCGCAAAATGGATCTTCATGACCGGCAGGCTGATGATGACGTCGGCCCGATCGATTGTGACCGGGACTTTCCTCGACGCCATCCTCTTGGCAAAAGGCACCTGCTTCTCGACGAGCGCATCCGTGTTGAGGTCTACGAGGCGGACGCGTGCGGGGTCGGCCTCGATCAGCCTTTCGTACCCGTAATGGGCGAACATCTTCGTAGTCTCGCTGCGGTTGATAGACGACCCTTCGGCAACGATGATTTCGCCGGCAACGGGCAAAAGCAGGTCGATAAGCGCCCTGACGAGCCTTATATCGGTCACGATGCCGCCCGTGTAAACGCCGTCCTTCATCCCGTGGTCAGCAACGACGTTCGGCTTTATCACGACGCGTGCGCCCGGCGCGACAAACCGGCGCATGCCGCCGAGACGGCCGATGAGCCGCCCGAGCGACGCGGCGATCTCCGCCTGGCTCTGGCTGTCTGCGATTCTTTCGATGGCGACCCGCTCCTTCCGCTTGTAGGGCCGGGCAGGCTTGCCGTTCCTTGCGTTCTCAAGGTATACGGCGGTCGATAAGTCCATCTTAATGAAGGAGCGGCCATGATCCACATACGTGCGGACGGGCCTGAAGCCGTAGCCGACCAGCCATTTGTATTTGCGGATATCCGTCTTCAGGACCCCGGCGGCGAGCAGGCTTTCCTTTGCGATAAGCGCGTCGATCGCTTCCGACATATACGCTTCGGCTTTACCGGGGCGGGCCGCGACGACTTCCTCTATCATGCTGGTGCGGGGGTCGTAGACGACATAAGCGACGGTCTCGCCGCCCTTTTTTGCCCGATATACCCGGACGGCAGGGTCGGCCGACCAGCGTTTCACGCGCTCGTCCGCGTAGGTCTCGCCCGCCCCTTCGACTGTGGCGTAGTAAGCGCGAAGCAGGGCGGCCAAGCCGGTAGAGGGATGGGCAGGCAGGAGCGTAATGGCTGCGGACTGGCTGCTTTTACGCGCTGCTTCAGGCTGCTTTTTTCTTTGCATTTATCTCCCCGTAGACAGAGCCATCCGAGCCTTCCTCCCCTGAAGGCCTTGATGAACTCCATGCAGTTTGCGCTTTTATTTTAGGCAGGAACAAACCCGAATACAAGTCTTTTTTCCCGATACGACGGGAGACAATTGTATGCAATCTCAGCCGCCCGGACGCGCCGCGAAATAATATGTCTGCGGCGGGCCGCCCCCTACGATCATGTTGCTATCGGCCGCCGTTCTCGCTTAAAATAGCGGGGAGGCAAAATATGGATTTATCGGGACATACGGCGCTCATTACGGGCGCGGGCCAGGGCATCGGCCGCGCGTGCGCGCAAGTCTTCGCGGAAAGAGGCGCGCGGCTCGTCCTTCTGGATAAGAACAGGCGGACCTTGCCGGGGGTAGTCGAGGCATAAAGGCGGCAGGCGGCGAGGCCGAAGGCCACGTAATCGACCTTATGCACACCGGGAGGCTGGAAACCCTGATAGAGACGATCAAGGGGGAAGGGTTGATCGACATTTTAGTGAACAACGCAGGCTTCGACCGGCCGGGTACGACGTCCAGGGTGGACCGGAAGGGCTTCGGCGAGGTGCTCGGCATCCACGTGCTCGTCCCCTTCGTGCTGACGAAGCTCCTTTTGCCGGGGATGCGCGGAGCAGGCTGGGGCAGGATCATCAACATCAGCTCGATTTACGGGCTGACAGGTGCTAAAGGGGAGGCCGCTTACTGCACGGCAAAGGCCGCTGTGATAGGCATGACGAAGACGCGTCGCGCGCGAAGCCGGCCGCGGACGGCGTAACGGTCAACGCGATAGTCCCCGGCATTATCCGTACCCCGCCCATGGAGCGGATGCCGGAGAAATACAGGGCGCCTATCATAGCTGAAACGCTGATCGGAAGGATGGGGGAGCCGGAAGAAGTGGCAAAGACTGCGGCTTTTCTTGCGTCCGACGACAGCCTCGTATCATCACCGGGCGCGACAATTACGGTATCGGGGGGTGGGGGATATAGCGCCCCCTAACAGGTGCGCCCGGATTAATCCCTGCCGGAGGCATGTTTTCTCCTTTCCGCCCGAAGACGCCGTTTCCTTGCTTCCCTCTGCTTGCGCCTCTCCCTCTCGGAGGGTTTCTCGTAAAAACTCCTCCTCTTGATCTCCTTGAGGATGCCCTCTCTCTGGAGCATACGCTTCAGCGCCTTGATTGCCTTCTCTATGTTTCCGTCGTTTACCTCTACGTTCACCGCGCTTACCTCATTTCTGCCTTTTCAGCGTTCTAATCTTCGGCCCGGCATCCCAAGCCGAGACCGCCCTAGCAACCCGAATGAACGCAAAAAATAGCGACCGCCCCGCATATATCCTCGACCGACGACTACCTCTCTGTCTGCGATCGCTTTGGTGCGGATGAACGGAAGTGCGAAAACAGGAGAATATCGAGCTTGTAGGATAACATATTCCTCGCATAAAGGCAAAAAAAGACCTTAATCCGTACTTGCCGGGCGCTTTCGGCCGGCGGACGGAAAAAAATACGCTCTCCTTTCCTGGTGGACAATTATAAAATAAGTCCGGCATTCGATAATTTCCATCTTTTTTCTACGGAGAAGTGAGATTTTTATTCCCTTGCGCTTGAAAAACACGTACAATGTTTCCTTGAGGCTTGAATTACTAATGAAAACGACGGTCCTGGATAAAAAAGGAGGTGGAAGGATATGACGAAAAAAGACCTTGTCGACAAAGTGGCAGCAGGCGCGGCAATCAAGAAAACCCAGGCAGAGAAAGCGATTGATGCCTTCGTGGCGGCAGTAAAGGACTCTCTGAAGAAGGGCGATCGCGTGACGGTCACGGGTTTCGGCACGTTTTCGATCGTAGAGAGGAAGGCCCGCACGGGCAGAAACCCCCGCACGGGGAAAGAAATCAAGATTCAGGCGAAAAAAGCACCGAAATTTTCACCGGCAAGTGCAATGAAGGACGCCCTGTCTTAAGTGATAATAACGGCACAGGGTCCCCGATGAGGACCCTGTGCCGCGACATTTCCGCTATCTTTTTCAGGCTTATTTCCGCCCTTCGTCCCTCACTTTTAGCGGACCGCCCGTCAATATCTCGAAAATCTCCCTGTACCTCGCGGCCGTCTTCTCGACGATCGGGCGGGGCAACTCGGGCGCCGGGTACGTCTTCCCCCAGTCCAATGTATTCAGGTAATCCCTGACTATCTGCTTGTCAAAGCTGTCCTGTCCCTTGCCCGGCGCATAGTCGCGTGCGGACCAGAACCTCGACGAATCCGGCGTGAGGACCTCGTCGATTAAGATCGTCTCGCATTGCCGATTGTGCCGAACTCGAATTTAGTGTCGGCAATAATGATGCCTTTTGACTCGGCAAAAGAGACGGCCCTTTTGTAGATTGCGATGGTCAGCCCCTTTAGCTCCTCGGCCTCTTTCCGGCCTGCTATGGTTGCGCACTGCTCGAAGGAGACCGCCTCGTCGTGCCCTTCGTCGGCCTTCGTCGTAGGCGTAAAGATCGGCTCGGGAAGGCGGTCCGACTCCCGCAGGCCGGAAGGCAGCCCGATCCCGCAGACGCTCCCTTTCTCCCGGTACTCCGACCAGCCGGAGCCCGCCAGGTATCCCCTGACAACGCATTCCACGGTAAAAGGCTTCGCCTTTTTGACTATCATGCTCCTGCCGCGCAGGTCGTCCGCGTACTTGAGCAGGGGGGCCGGATATTTGTCCGCGTCCGACTCCAGCACGTGGTTCTTCACCAAATCGCCCATCATCCCGAACCAGAAAAGGGATAGCTGGTTGAGCACCTTCCCCTTGTCCGGTATGCCTGTCGGCAGTACGACATCGAAGGCGGAGACGCGGTCGGTCGCGACGATCAGAAGCGCATCGCCCAGATCGTAAATATCGCGCACCTTGCCCTTTTTGGGCGTACCCATGCCCGCCAGCTCTGGTCTCGAGCAGCATCCTTTATGCCTCCTGGTGCTTATGCAGTTCTTCTCGAATTCCGTCTTCGGCGCGCCGCAAACCGGGCACACCCACGTATCGGGCAAGTCGTCGAACGGCGTGCCCGGCGCAACGCCCGAGCCTGGATCGCCCTCTTTCGGATCGTAGATGTATCCGCACACCACGCATGTGTAAGTCTCCATCGCGTCCTCCTTATGGGGCTGTTAGATCATAGGAATTATAGGCGAAGGGCGGGTGAAATGCAAGGCGCGGGGAAGGGGGAAAAGACTGATGGCTGTCAACGGTTGGCGAACAACAAAGGCATCGGATGGCTTCAGGTTCGGCCTCGCGCCTCTGTGGAATCGCGCCATGCGGCGCGTGAGCTTGCCGAGTAGTGTCAAATCTCTTTCGCACTTTCCATAGCAACCCCATTCCGGTTATGCCTCTATGCTTTCGGCAGCCCCGTCTTTGAGGCGCTTCTCCACAGCCACCCGCCGCTAATGGGGCATTCTACGCCTCCCTTTGGCGACGGCAATAGGGGGCTGTATGGTATTCATGGGTGGCGCGTTAAAAGGGTAAATGCTGCGATTCAGCCCGTCGGACATGTCGGGGCATGGAAGAAGTTTTTTCTGAAGTCGTTGCTGTTAGCGTTTGTTTCTGTCATATTTCGAATGATAAGTCCGCCATGACGTGGTGCATTTTCATATAAAGACTCCGCTCTCATTATAGATTCGCCATCCGGTCCTTCTTATAAAATTTTCAACATTCCTTATTGCGAGGACGTTTATGACATCCTCACTCGACTTGAACTCAGAATCAATTAGCCGAAGCGTCTTCGGCTCTTTTTTTATAAAAAGGTGGAAACCCATTTCAGCTAATGTGTTGAGCAAGTCTTTCATGGAATATTGGAACCAGCCGTACTGCCTTTCAGACGCCTCGAAATAAATGCACTCGGTTTTCTTAAGTGTGTTTTATCCCGCCCTCGATAACAAATTTTTCATATCCTTCAACGTCTATCTTCACAAGATCAATCCGTGAGTAGCGTTCTCCAATGTCATCGAGCAATTTTACGGGAACCGTTATTCCTTTCCCTGTCAGCATAACTTTGTTCGCAGTATCGTCACCCCGATTCTCGGAAAACTCAAGGTATCCCGGTTCATTCCCCATAGCGCAATTATGCAATTCGACGCTGTCTTCCAAATTGTTTAATGACACATTTTCCTTGAGATATTTGAATACTTTAGGGTGCGGCTCAAAACCGATTGCGGTCCCTCCTTTTATGGATTTAGCAGCAGGAATTAACGACGTTCCAATATTTGCTCCCACATCTATGTAGATGTCATTTGACCGTACCCCTTTCTTAGTACAGGCTGAGAATAGACATTCCGGATTCATCCTGTTACCGCCGCTTTTGCCACAAACTCATAAGGGGTCATCCAGCCGAGCGAGCTATGGGGCCGCTCGGTGTTGTACTCGACCCTCCATCGCTCGATCTTGTCTCTCGCGTCGTTCAAGTGTATTAAACCACTGGAGGTTCAGACACTCATCCCTGAGGCGGCCCTGGAAGCTCTCGACGAAGGCGTTCTCCATGGGACGGCCGGGGTTGATGTGAATGATCTCGATGTGTCTTTGATTCGCCCAGGCGTGAATGGCCTTGCTCGTGAACTCGGGGCCGTTGTCGGTGACGATGCTTTCGGGAACTCCCCTCGTCTCGCAGAGGCGATCGAGGACATCAACCACCACCCGGGAAGGGATAGAAGTGCCTGCGTAGATGAAGAGGCTCTCCCGGGAGAAGAGATCGAGGATGCTCAGGCACTTGAACTTCCGTCCGGTCACGATGCTGTCGTGGACGAAGTCCATGGCCCATTGCTGGTTGGAAGCAGTGGGTACAGGCAGGGGAGACCTCATACTCGAAGGCAGCTTCCTGCGTCGCTTCATCCGCAGTCCCAATTGCTCGGTTCTATAGAGCCGTTCCGTCCTCTTGTGGTTGATGACGAGACCTTCTTTCTTCAAAAGCACGTGGAGTCTCCTGCAGCCGTACCGTGGCTTCTCGTGGGCCAGGCGTTTGAGTCGGTCTTTAGATCTCGGTATCCCTCTCTCCGGCCGCATATCGATAACAGGAACGACTGATGCCGAGAAGCATACAGGACCTTGCCTCGCTTCGCCCGAAGCGCTCTTTCATGTCGATGACCATGCTGCGCCGCACCCCGGGCGTTAATACTTTTTTGAGATCACGTACTTCAATGACTGGATGTCGAGCGCCTGATCGGCGACGAGATGCTTGAGCTTGCGGTTCTCGTCCTCCAGCTGTTCGAGCCTTTTGAGCTGCATTGACTTCCATGCCGTGATACTTGGCCTTCCAGTTGTAGTAGGTGGCGTCGCTGATGCCGTACTTCCGACAGAGATCGATAACCTTTGCACCGCCGTGCGGCTTCCTTCAGTACTCCGATGATCTGTTCTTCGGTGAACCGCGTTCCTTTCATTGAGACCTCCGCGGCATTATACGGGCATTCGAGTGTACTAATTTTGGGGGGCAGGTCACATTCTCTTTTAGGTAACTAGTGATGAATACATAGTCCGAACAAGCAGTAGTTAGGATTATGCCATAACGCTATTGTCAGCGAAGATTGACGAAAGCGGATAAAGTAATCCTGAATTCTGATTCTAAAACGGAAGAACTTCCCGACATCGAAGGGCAACCTTAATATAAGCGCATCCAGCAGGTGCCTGAATGGTTTCTAGTCGTGGGCAAGGATGTCCCCGATCTTCTTAATTGTGTCCATAAATGCTCGGCGCCGAATCTTCTCCGAGACCATTTGGCTTTCCGTCCCATCCTCATGCATGGTTTTGTTCTTGCCGCTTGTTTTCCTATGTTATGCCGAGCATTACACGATGTCAAGAAAGAACGTGTCCAGAATAGG
>CAWFRA010000026.1:0-61510 GCA_963818095.1 uncultured delta proteobacterium | reverse complement strand
AGCACCGGCAGGAGCGCGTTCTCCGCGATCCTGTAAGCCTGTATCACCGTGTCGAAGGCCTCCTGGGCGTCCTCACAGTAGAACTGGAGCCAGCCCGTGTCGCGCTGGGAAAGGCTGTCCGACTGGTCGCTCCCGAAGGCCCAGGGCACAGACAGCACGCGGTTGACGTTGCACATCACAATGGGCACCCTGTTGCCCGATGCGAAGTGGAGCATTTCGTGCATCAGGGCAAGGCCCTGCGACGCAGTCGCGGTAAACGTCCGCACGCCCGTCAGGGAGGCAGCTGATGCAGGCGGCCATGGCGGAGTGTTCCGACGGGGTGCGCATCATCACCGCCGGCCAGCTTGCCTTCGTTCTCCATATCGGAGAGCTTCTCGTATATGGGCGTCTGCGGAGTTATGGGGTAGGCGGCAACGAACTGCGACCTTCGCCAACCGCACCGCCTCGGCAACCGCGTAGTTACCTGAGATAAGTTGTCTCATCGGCCACCTTCCATGCCAATAACGTGTCTCGGACAGGCGGAGGCGCACACCCCGCAGCCCTTGCAATAGTCGCCCCTGACGTCGTACCCGCCCTCCCTGGCTTTAAGGATGGAGACGTCCGGGCAGAGCAGGAAGCAGAGGTCGCACGCCGTACAGTCCGCATTTGAAGCAGCGCGAGATTTCCGCCTCGGCCTTCTTGCGGGTCAGACCGCCTGCCAGCTCGGCAAAGGCGTCATCGCCCCGCGCGCCGTTCGTTGCCTTCGGGTTGTCGTTCCGTTTCGCAAAGGGCACGCTGATCGTGTTGAGCCTGTCGTAAGTGACGACGTCGGTCAGGTCCACCTTCGGCTTTTCAGGATGTACCAGCGGCCCGAACGCGAACGCCGGACCTCTGCCGATGCGCAGGGCCTCGTACTCGCGGGCCGCGTCTTTGCCCTCAATATAACAATAGATGGCGAGTGCCCCCAGTTTACCGGAGGCGATGGCGTCGGCCACGAAGGCACGCGTGCCTGCCGCGTCGCCGCCGGCGAAGACGCCCGGCACGCCTGTCGCGCCCATTGCGTCTATCCCTATCATGCCTCTCGCGCTCGCCGCTACGCCTGACCCGGATATGAAATCGAGCTCCGGCGCCTGGCCGACTGCCGCAATGACGGTATCGACGGGCACTATGAATTCCGAGCCGGGGATGGGGACGGGTGTTGCCCTGCCGCCCGCGTCCGGCGCACCGAGGGTCATGCGGACGCACTCGATGGCCTTCATGCGGCCGCCGTCCGCGACTACGCGCTTCGGCGCCGCAAGCAATTCCATCTTTATTCCGTCGCCTTCCATTCCTTCTACGTCTTCGGCAAGGGCCGGCATCTCCGCCTTCGAGCGGCGGTAAAGGACCGTCACATCTTTCGCGCCCAGGCGCTTCGCGGTCCTCGCGCAATCGACAGCCGTGTTGCCGCCGCCTATGACCGCAACGCGCTTGCCGAGGCCGGTTGCTTCTTTCATGCCGACTGAGCGCAGGAAGGCGATCCCTTCCATCACGCCTTTCGCGGCTTCATTTTCCACGCCGAGGCCTGCCCCCTTGTGGCTGCCGACGGCCAGGAAGACGGCGTCGTAATCGCGCCTCACGTCGGGGAACGCAAGCAGAGAGCTTTCCCCTTCCGCCGCAATGCGCGCGTTCGTCTCGATGCTGACGCCGAGCCGCACGAGGCGGCCGATCTCCCTGCGCAGTACCGCCTTGGGGAGCCTGTATTCGGGTATCCCATACATGAGCATCCCGCCCGCTTCCGGCAGCGCCTCGAATACCGTCACATGGAAGCCGAGGCGCGCGAGGTGGTAGGCGGCAGATAGGCCCGCGGGCCCGCTGCCGATAATTGCAACCTTTTCCTTCCTGACCGCCGCGGGGCGCGGCAAGGCCACGTGGCCCTGGTCCGCGAGGAACCGCTCGAAGCCCCGTATGTTGATTGCGCTGTCCATTTCCTTCCGGTTGCAGGCGGGCTCGCACGGGTGGTAGCAAACCCTCCCGCAGACGCCCGGCAGCGGGTTCTCCTCGCGGAAGACGGCGAGGGCCTCGTCGTTGCGCCCCTTCGAGGCCAGGGCGAAGGCCCGGGCGATATCGTTCCCTATCGGGCAGCCCTGCCTGCACGGCGACGTCTTTTCAACCCACGCGGGCTTGCCCGCGCTCCATTGGCCGGTCAGGAATATCTCCGTCGATCCCCTCGAAAACGGGATGATCGGCTCGATGTCTTTTATCGTGATGTCCCGGTAAGCCATCTCGTCTAGCTCCTTTTCACCATGCGGGTCAGCTCATAGGCGCGCTTTGCTGAGGCGATATTCTCCGCCACCTTGGCCGGCACGGTCTCGCTTATCGCCTTTTCCAGGTGCTCCAAAGATACTGCGCCCGTTGCTTTCGCGTATGCGCCGAGGATGGCCGTATTGATCGTGGTCCCCAGGCCCGCCTCTTCCGACACGGCCAGTGCGTCGACAACCGCCACGCGGGACGCGGCGAGGCCCGTGAAATCGGTATCGGTGAGCGCGTTATTAATAAGGATGAGGCCGCCTGGCTTGATCGTGGACGCCACTTCATTGGCATCGACGAGGTCCGGGGCCAGATAGATCAGCTCGTCCGCCTGCCTGATCTCGCACTTCAGGTAGATCTTCTTGTCGTCAACGCGCAGGAAGCTCGCCACAGGCGCGCCCCGCCTCTCCCCTCCGAACACGGAGAAGCATTGCGGGTACTTCCCCATAAGGAAGAAGACCTTCGCGAGGATCTGCGACGCGATTACCGCGCCCTGACCTCCCCTTCCGATGAATTTTATCTCCGTCATTGGCCTGATCCGACCTCCTCTATCTCGATTAACTGCCTGTCCGCCACACCTTAATTGTTAATACATTGCATCCGTGCATACTGTACCCCAGACGAAAAAAGTTGTCAATTGCTTTTCCGGCATCCAGGCGCGTATGTATTACACCCTTGCACAGCGGCGTAATACATTTTTTTTGCCGCTGCCGCCCGGCTATCACCTTGCTTTTGCTGACGTGTTATCATGTGATTACCGATACTTACGCTGTTGTGGGGCTGTCTTCCGGCTGGTCCATCCCCTCCCTCGCAAAAAAATACTTACGTTTTTCCCTTGACATACCGATAACAGGGTTATATAGTGTAATACAGTCCGGGCGCCCAGAGGGGAGCCCCAAGGAGGAAAGGACAATGAAGGCTCTTCTGACCAGCAAACTTTCAATCGGCATAGCGTTGCTTCTGGGGATTCTCACCATAACGGGTACGGCGTCAGCCGCCCTCTTCACCGACGTCAATCTGGGGACCGCCGGCTCTTCCGGGCTCAACCTGGGCGTCTTCGTTACGGGCGCCACGACGGTCAGCGGCACCGGCTACTCTACGTTCAACACCAACCTCGGCTTATCGAGCGGATCGAATACGAACCTCTCGGGCATGGGCACCCTGAGCGGCACGATATATAAGGACCCGAGCGCCAGCGTCCAGAACAACCTCGCCACGTCGTTCAACGTAACAGGCGGCGTAACTGCGCAGAGCCTGTCGGCCGCATTGACCAGCGCGCAGAGCGCGGCGTCGAACGCCCTCTCACTGAGCGCCAACCAGACTTTCGGCACGGGCATCAGCTCCTCGACGACCATCACCGATTCCGGCGGCACGCTCAACGCCCTGGGCGGCTACAATAAGGTGGTCAACATAACGGGTAATATCTCCTTAAACGGCTCGTCTACCGCACTTACGATCTCCGGCGGGGCGAACGACTACTTCATAGTCAACGTCAGCGGTCTCGTATCGGTCAGCGGCGGCGCCGACATCCTCACTACCGGCGGCATCGCGAACAGCCACATCCTCTATAATATACAGGGGACCGGCAGCAGCCTTACCTTAAACGGCACCGGCTCCGTCATAGACGGCACCTTCCTGGCTGTTAACTCCGGCCAGACCATGAGCCTCTCTTCCGGTACGGTCAACGGCGGCGTCATGGGCTACCAGATCCAGACGGGCTCATCCTGCGCGACGACCATAAACGGCCAGCTCTACCAAGGGCCGACCTCGGCAGTCCCGCTGCCTCCGACGCTCCTGATGCTGGCTCCCGGACTCTTCGGACTCGCCGTTTTGCGCAAGCGCTTCACCTTTAAAAATTAGCCGTCAACTGTCCCGCCTACCGGCGACGCCCCCGCAACATGAAACTCAAGATTAGGGGTGTCCCGGCAAGGCCGGGGCTTTCCCTTGGAGGGGCGAGCTTTTTCGCTTGGGGAAACGGGGCGTTCTTTTCGACACGGGGCCTTCCGTGGGTGCGGGAGGCCCCGTTTTTGTATTGTTAATGGGGGGTGGGGGCGGAGGGGTTAAGTTTGCGGCTTTAGGCTGGCTCGCCGGGTTGGCACGTCCTCAAGCACACAAAAAATACGTTCCGGCCGGCGATCCCTGGTAGTGTCAAATATCTTTCGCAAAAACGTAAAACAAAATCAGCGCGGCGGGTTAGAACTCGCAATATATTGAATCCATAAATTTTGCAATAGTATCTAACACCTTATCTTCCGAATGTCTTGTGATTTCGTGAAGCGCCTTGTGAAGTGCCTTACTTGAGCAGCCATTTTCGCTGGCAACATAAGCTTCAATAAATGCTGCTAGGTGGTCGGCAGCTCGGACGATTTTACCGTCACGTGCTTTGAATCTATCTTCATCGTACTTGTAGCACACATCGTCCTCACATATATTGTACCGATCATTTTCAAAATATGCGTTATCGAACTCTCCGATAGTGTTTCCGGAAGTTTCGAGAATGCCCGTAAAAAGGCACATTTCTTCCTTTAATGCCTCCGGAAGAAGGTTGATTATTTTTTCATTCATCTGTTTTATTTCCTCGGCTTTGATAATATCATCCAAGCCTTGGATTGATTTCTTAACGGGAGATACAATATCTCTAGTGAGAACCTCCGGAAGATCATGAAAAAGGGCGGTAAAGAAATTATTAAAAGTTCTTCTTTTGCCGAAGTTCTCTTTGCTAAGTTCAATCGAAAGTAAATATGTAATGATTGCAACAAAGAGAAGGTGACCCAGTACAGAAGTCCGTGGTATTCTATGTACGTAAGCCCATCTTAGTTGATAACGCAGTTGTCCGCATAAATCGATGAGTTGCTTTAGTTTATTATTCTGGCATAATTCTCTCATGCTCTCCAGATCGCAATATTTCTTATTTTCTTCTTCCAGGCGGTCTTTTATATCCTGTCTTTCATAATCCTTTTGGTTGAACTGCTCTAGTACGTTGTATTCCCAAAGCGTTGCTTGTATGTGTGCCGCGTTTAGTATCTTTCTATTAATATTGCCATTGTCCCCCTGAAAGTAAGAAAGGAAAGGTTGAAAAAACCTCCCTTCAAATTCAGATATCATAGGTTCCCATTCTTTATAAGCCCACTCTTGTAAGCGTTTATACTCGGCTTCTCGTTGTTTAATCTTATAAAATATAGGTGGTTTTATATCAGTCAGAATCGCCCGCGACAAATATTCGTAAATTCCTCCTTCAATTATCTGAATCCAGTCAACTCTTGCTCCCTTGTCTTCTTCTATTCTTCCCAGGAAGTACGCTATCATCATCTTATGTGCTTGTTTGTCCATCTCTGTTAGCTCGATGGGACGCAATTTATCATTCCATCTCTGCATACAGGCCGCGTCAAACATTTTGAGAAGCAGGCTTCTTTTCATGGTTCACCTAAAGAACTGGTCAAAACGGAAAGTGGGGAGAGGATATGTTAGGGAGTACGTCATGCTTTCCGGTCAATCTTTGAAGGAATTTTAGAGTTCCTTAGGAGGTCACCAAAGTGGCTCGTTATGCCTACGTCACCAACTAGGATTATGCCTTTTGATGTTGGGTCTGTTCCAGAAATAAGTTCCCGTAGCTTTTCTAAGCCCAACGACGTTTTAAATTTCACAAAAGACTTTGGATTTCCAGGGTATATTATGTTTTTTTCTGAAGTAACGCTGTCTTTTTGCTTATGCAGTTGTACAATCCAGACGCTGAACCCATCATAGACCCACTCCATTTCTACCGGCCCGACGGTGGTAAACGCTTCATTAAACTGTTTCGTTAAGTCATTTACCACTTTTTTAGGTACCCGTTCTGGGCGAGCCTCGCCCATCATGAACTTATCACCACTCCCCATTACGCCCTCAATAAACGGCTTTCCGTTATCAAGAGTTATAAGTGAGCCCGAGTATTCAGGATAGACGGCCTCTGTAGAATCAAAGAGGAAGATCTTCAGGGTTAATACTATACTTGCTCTTATTCTTGTTACGGCTCATGAAAGCAAAAGGGTCGCTCCAGCCTCTTATGGTTGGGAACTTTCCGGGCGTGCGGATCTTGGGGTAGGTCTTGATCGAGGTATCCCATTTCTCTGTTGATCGGCCAAAAGAGAAGGGTGCCACCAACCGTGCTATTACCGTAGCCTTAGGAACCTTCAATCTTAAGAAATCGGCCACCAAGAGGCCAAATACCTTGTCGCCAATCAGTTTGCTGAACTTGTTAGGCCAGTTTATATAGGCTTTAGAATCACAGTCACCTACCCACTCTTCTTCCCAAGTAATTGTGTGCTCCTTTCTCAAGCCTCGTCTTCGCGGGTGTATACGAACTCACTCTCATGCCCTCTTCAAAATCGAATGAAGGCCGAACCCGTAGACATTCTCAAGGATTTGCAAAGCCATGCTGCGAGGAACGAATACACTTCGGGTTCATCATCCCTTTGGGTGTTTCGAATGGTGCAAATTCCACAACACTACCGAGGGCTACACCTGATACGCCACCATCTGTTACATCGATTGTCTCATTCACAATCGTGTGCAACCCACGACTTGCCTGTTGGGATACGATGTTCAAGACCTCAGACGGGTCGCTTTTCCCATAGAAGAAGTGTCCACCCTTAAGGGTCTTCGGGTGAAAGGTCCTAATATTAACTAATCCATCGTCTGCTTTACTGAGGAGCACCTCTATTGCCTCGCGATGGGAACGAAAGCGCCTGTTGGGGCTCATGCGAAGATACGCGCATAGCTTTGTTTAAAGCGTGATCCGGGTGAAAAACTCACGAATTGCGCAACATTTCGTTTATTGGCTATCTCGTTTAATACCGAACTTTATAATAACCGTCTCCCGTAACTTGGGTGGAAATGTGAGACGTAACTCTGCCGGTGTTCACTTTGTCTTCGTTTTGGGTTCTGTTCATGTTCATTCCTATTGCGACAGATTTTAATAAAAAATGGGGTTAATGTCACGTATTCTTTTTCGAGCGTGGTTCTTACCACTCGTACTCTATACGCTCAAGGGCGATCCGAATGTTATCGAGTAGCGGAGGCAACACAAGCAACTATATGAACTTCACAAATGCTTAAACGTGCGACGGGAAGAATGCCGCCAGTTTGGCGGCTGACGTGCGTCAGCGACGTGGCAGCCGCCGATGGAACGGGGCCGGGGGTCGGCCGGAGAGATTTCCGACGGGGCACCCACCCGACGTAAGGAGGGGAGGGTCGTTCGCGTTGCTTTTCGACCAAGCGAGCCGCAGCGTACGTATTGTGTACGTGAGGACTCGCGCCCGAGAAGACGTTTTTGGGGACATCCTATATCCCTCCTGTCAACAGAAAATCTATGGCATAATCATTTCACGTACTTACCGTTCCGCCATTTCCTAAGCACGTACCTCTCCCCTCGCTTCTTCCGCGCTCCTTTCATCGGCGAGTCTCTCACCTAAAAGCGAATCCGCACCTCAGCGTTATCAGTATCCGGCATGCACAAAGGCCGCCTATCATCCTTTATCCAGGCTGCATGATTCTGGTGAGAGGCCCAGGATTGTCCCGCACGAGGTCGTGTGCCCCTACGTTGTTGCTCGGGCTCCCCCGCCGAATAGTAATCTTGTTTTATCTGTCTACGCTATGCAGCCCGGATCGAAGACCTCCTTTTTCTTCATGAGCGTCCATGCGATGACCAGCATCTTTGCGGCAAGCTTCACCCGCATTTTCGTACCGATCCCCTTCTCTTTCTCCCTACCCTTGAGCTTGTTCGTGAAGTAGGTCATGAACTGTCTATTTCTGGTGGAGGCGATGAGCGCAGCCTGGTAGAGGCCGTAACGGAGGTCGGCTTTCCCCTTCTTGGAGATGACAGGCGTGACGTCGGTTCTCTTCCCGCTCCTATCCGCACTGAGATCGAGGCCGGCGAGCTTCAGCACCTGTCTGTGGTTCTCGAACCTGTAGGGATCGCCTAACGCCCCGATAACCTTTGCGGAGATGTCAGGACCGAAGCCGGGCATGGTCAAGAGATAACGGTATTCGCTGAACCTCTTGCACACTTCTGCGATCTTCCTGTCCATCTCCAGTATCGTGAGGTGAACGCTTTTAAGTCCGTCGAGAAGAGTCGATGCCTCGAAGGCCACGGAAGGGTGGACCGTGCAGCCGATGGAGGAAGCTGCCTTCAGGTGGATCTCCTTGAGGCGGCTCACCTGATGTGCATTTCCTGGAGAGGTCATGCGCACGAACTCCGGGAACTGGAGGCCGGCGAGCCGCTCCGGATCGAGGCAGTTCCTCACGACATCAGGACCTTCGGCATAATTGAAGTAGATATCCATCTCAGGGAAGTATTGGGCGATAAGATGGTTTCTGATCCTCACTCTATAACCCTGCTCCGATTTCTTGAGCCTTCGCTTCAAAGATAGAAGACTGCGGAGTTCCCTCAGATCGAGTGAAGGAAGCTCATAGAAAAGGCACTTGCCCTGGATAATGAGATCGGCCACGTTAGCAGCGTCCTTCGTGTCGTTCTTATCCCACCTGCCGTCCAAGAGCTCACGGTTCTTCTTCACTGCACTGCCGGCGACGAGCGCCACATGGTGACCCTTTTGAACGAGGTACTCTCCGAGGGGTTTGTGGTAGTCAGAGTAGGCTCCATACCGAAGACCATCTGTGCAAGGCAATGCTGCGCCTTCAGGATATCCGCCTGGAGGCAGAGCTTACTGAAGCCCTCTTTGGTGTTGTCAAAGACCAGCCGGTGCAGGAGGACTTTCCCGGCCGAGGTGCCGAAAAAGGCGTGATGGCGCTCTTTGGCGATGTCCATGCCTACCACCAGATGCTGGGTTGATCCGCGAATCTCACGCTTCAATTGACGAAATTCCTCCAGCCTGCTATCATCCTTCTTGTCCACAGAAACCTCCTTGCTTAAGATTTTTGATGCGGTCACATCACTATCATCTTAACAGGAGGTTTCTCTTTTGGCGGGGCAAAACCCCACCTTCCTCTTCTTATCCTCGGGGAGTAATCTTCGGTCATGAGAATATATAACGTAGTTGACTAACGTGACTGAATAGCCTCTTGCCTTCGCGCTATATTAAGACTCTCATAGTAGATCAACGTCTTAATATCCCAACTATGGATACCGTACCACCCGCTCTTGCCGCCGCCCAATGAATGGTTCTTATTCCGTTAGCGGCGGCCGGCTGTAGAGGAGCGCCTGGAAGGGATCGTGTTGCGACCCGCCTGTGGACGGCGGGTGCCCCGCTATTATTGGTGCAATGTGAACCGTGTCGGCCGGAGATCGTACATACGTACATCGGAGGCCACACGGCGAGCAGTGCGCCGCATTAGCGCGATCCATTCCAGGCGCGAGTCCAAACCTGGAGGAGTCCGACCGTTTTCCGCCTTTATATGCCGCGACATTCTCCTGAACGTCCTTACGCGCGCCGGCCAGCTTCCGCCACAATCCGCTTCGCCAGGACGGGCACGACCGCGCCTATCACCGGCGTCAACTCCTCGCGGAAGATCGTGTTCTCCTCGATCTTGATTGCGTAGATCTTCACCGTCTCCGGCATCTTGTAGCCCAGCCTGTTGCCCAGCTCCATGGTCGTCTTCAAGTCGAGGGCGTGGGAGGCGTACGGCACGACCAGTTCTCCCAGGTCGTCAAGGGCAAGCTCGTAGATGAAGCCTGCCGGCTTGTCGTCCTGGTCATGATGGCGTCGACGATGACTGCGTGTCGTATCCGGCGATCAGGTCTAGAAGCACCATGCCGCCGAGGCTCGCCTCGACGAGCTCGACGCCCGCGGTCGGCGTCCACGTGCGCCGCATCTCCCTTACCACGCAGATGCCTACGCCGTCGTCGCCGAGGATGGTGTTTCCGAGACCGAGCACTGAGTGTTTTCGGTATAGCCATATGATTAAAAAACGCACGCCGTGCAGGGCTTGCACGGCGTGCGCCCGTTGCTTCTCCTTATTTCAGGTTCCGGCCTATGCGGTCGACGATATTGCCCTGCGGTCGCGCAGCACGACCTCGAGCGGGCATCTTGCCGGGCAGGGTGTGGGTCGCGCAGCCGAGGCACGGGTCGTAGGCGCGGAAGGCCATCTCCACCATGTTGAGGAGGCCTTCCTTCGGCTCTCCGCCCTTGACGAACCCCTGGGCCGCCTTCTTCACGGACAGGCAGATCGGGGCCGCGTTGTGCTGCGTCGCCACGATGAGGTTCACCTTCGTGAGGAGGCCCTTGTCGTCCGTCTCGTAGTGGTGGATCAGCGTGCCCCGCGCGGCCTCCACGCAGCCGATGCCCTTCTTGGTGAGCCGCAGGTTCATGTTGCGGATGTCCTTGCTCGTGAGCAGCGGGTCGTTGGCTATGCGCTGCATGTCCTCGGCCGCCTGCAGCGCTTCGATCAGCCGCGCCCAGTGGAAGGCGAGGGTGTGGTGCGCCGGCTTCTGCCCGAGGGTCGCGTACATCTCTTCATATTCCGCCTGCGCCAGCGGCGTTGCCATGCCTTTCGACGCGTTCAGCCGGGCCAGCGGGCCGACCCGGTAGAGCGACGAGCCGTAGCCCTCTTTCAGGCCCTGCCATCCGAGCGACCTTCAGGTAGGTGAGCCTGATGTACGTCCAGGGCTCGACCCACTCCGCGATGTGGTCCGTATAGTACTGCGGGTCGAAGAGCGCCCTTTCCTTGCCCTCGGGGTTGACGACCCTGATGTTGCCGTCGTAGAAGCTCACGCACTTGTTCTCGTCCACCATGCCCATATAATATGTGTTCAGGTTGTAAGCGTCGTTGAGCACGAGGTTCAGGTAATCCGGGTTCTGGACGACTACCTGCTTGAACAACTGGAGGGCGAACTTCGAGAACTCGACCGCGTAGTCGGCAGTCTCCTTGATCGACGACCCGCTCCTCCTCGGTGACGCCCCTCGGCACGCCGCCCGGCAGGCCGCCTTCAGGATGGGGCGCCTTGCTGCCGAGGAGCCGCATGATGTCTCTGCATCTCTTCCTGACCTCGATCACCTTACCGGCGATCTCGAGGCCCACCTTCTGGATGACGCCGAGGATGTTGCGCTCCGCCGGGTTCGCATCGGGCCCGACGACGAAGTCCGGGCCGCCGAGGAAAAAGAAGTGGATGTAATGGTCTTCTATGTAGAAGGCGTTGTACTGGAGCTGCCGGATGAGCTTCGCCGTTACCGTCGGCTCGACGCCGAAGACCTTGTCCAGGGCCTTGGTCGCCGCCATGTTGTGGGGCGTGGGGCAGACGCCGCAGATATTGGGCACGATCCTGGGCATCTCCTCTACCGGGCCTGCCGATGCAGAACCGCTCGAAGCCGCGCAGCTCCGTCACCTGGAAATAGGCGTCCTCCACATCCCCCTGGTCGTCGAGGAAGATGTCGATCTTGCCGTGCCCCTCCAACCTTGTTACCGGATTTATCGAAATTCTTTTACCCATGCTCACACCTCACGCTTTTTTGGATGCTTCTCTCTTCTTCCGCAGCAGAGAGGACGCCGTTGTGAAACGATAGAAATATCCCGTAGGGTCGTCGAGCGTATCGACTACCTTCATCGCCTCATCCAGGTTCGGGCGCGTCGATGAGAGAGGCAAAGGCGGAGAGGTATTTGGAACCCATGTCTTTGACGCCCTCAACCGGGCCGAAGCAGCCCCTGCAGGGCATGTTGATTTTCAGGCAGACTTCGCCGCACCCGGCCCGCGTCGCGGGGCCGGAGCAGACGACGCCCTGGGCCAGCATGCACTTTTCGGGGTCGGCCTCTATCTCGTGTATCCTTTTTATGTTGGAGATCGCGAGCCTTTCGGGCTTCGTCTTGTTCCTCTCGCATACGTCGCAGAGCGCCCTCTCGGGTGCGAGGGTCGAGCCTTTCGGGGGAAGGTGGCCTTCGAGCACCGCGCCGACTGCGGCGAGTATCAGGTTGACGGGCGGCGGGCAGCCCGGCAGGTAGTAATCGACGTCGATCACCTGGTCAGGGTCCTGCACGTCCTCGAAAAGCTCGGGCAGCGTAAGCTCATTGCCGTCGACCTTCGAGACCGTCTGGGGGTAGTTTCCGTTCGGGTTCGTCACCGTGGGCGCGTCCTTGTAGACCCACTGGAAGATGTCGTCCTTCGAGCGGAAGTTCGCGAGGCCCGGCGTCCCGCCGAAGCAGGCGCAGGCGCCGAAGGCAAGCACGAGCTGCGATTTCCTGCGCAGCACCTTTGCGAATTCCTCGCAGCTCGGAGTTCCTGACCGAGCCGTTTATGATGGCCAGGGCGATCTCACCGTCCTTCATCGCCTCTATATGATGGTATTTGAAATCGAGGGCCACGGGCCAGAGCACGAAGTCGACGGCGCTCACGACCTTGAGGATCTCCTCGTTAAGGTCAACGACCGCCTCATCGCAGCCGCCGCAGCCTCCGAGCCACATTATTGCAACTTTAGGTTTATCAGCCATGTCTTCCTCCTAAGCCCTGACTGGTTCAGAGACCCTTGAGCTCGTTCGCGAATTCGTTAACGAGTCCCGCAACGGCCGTCCCCTTCGGGTCGAAGGACGTAACGACCTTCACCCTTTCTTTTCGATCCCGAAGGACTCGAGCACTCTCCGCAGCAGGTAAATGCGCTTCCTCGCCTCTTCGTTGCCGTCCTGGAAGTGGCAGTAGCCGTCGCCGCACCCTAGGAGGAGCACACCCTCCGCTCCTTTCTTGAAGGCGTCCAGGATATCGCGTGGTATCCACCTTGCCTATGCAGATGACAGGTACGAACGTCTTGATGTCTGCACCGAGCCCGTTTCCGCAGTAACCATAGCCGAACTTGCAGGCAAAGGTGACGATGCCCGGCTTTTCGGCGAATCTTTCTCGGCCTGCGAAAGGTCCGGGTCCAGCCTCCTGGCGCCCGAAGGACAGGCAGCAGACGCACATGCCGCACGCCTTGCACTTTACGGGGTCGGTATAGCTCACGAGCCGCGTTCCGACTTCCCTGCCCTCGATGATCTCTTTTGTCTCAACGACGTGGGCCGTCTCGTAGTTGCAGGCGGCGACGCAGACCCCGCAGCCCGAGCAAAGCGTCTCGTCAACCTTCACCGCGGGGAGGTCCGGCTGGATGCCGACCGATACGCACGCCTTGCAGGCAGGGCACGGCCCGCACTCCAGGCACCGCCTTGCCTCTTCCCTGGCCTCGTTAAGGGTGAAGCCTATCTCGAACATATTGAAGTTCTGCCTTTCGGCAGGGGCCGTCCATTTCGCGTGGGGCTCCGCCTTGAAGGTGCTGCCTCGTCGGCGTCCCCGTGGTCTCCCTTTTCAGGCCCCAGCGCTGCAAAGGCATTCCGCGGAGGTACCGGCTCCATAGACTGGGCTGACTCGCGGCCTTCCGCCATGGCATCGACCATGAAGCCGACCCTTCTCACGTCGCCGCCGATGAAGACCTCTTCACGAAGGGTGCTCCTGCCGGGTGAGGGGATCGACGGCGAGCCTGCCGCTCTGGTCGAAAAGACCGCAGTTCTGCAAGAGGGTCCGGTCCCACATCTGGCCGATGGTGATAAGGAGCACGTCGCCTTCCACGTCATGGCAGTCGGCGCAGTCGAACTGCGGGTTGAAGCCCTTATAGTCGAAGACGCTCGTACACTTCGGGCAGTCGATCTTCTTGAACTTGCCCTTCTCCGCGACTATGTTCTGCACGCCCCTGGAATAGACGATCTTGATGCCTTCCTGGATCGCGCCTTCTATCTCTTCAGCATCAGCCGGGATGCCGTCCGGCGTGGTCTTGTCCTCGTTCTCGAGGCAGACGACCGTCACCTTGCCGCCCAGCCTGTAGGCAGTCCTGGCCGCGTCGAAGGCTACGTTGCCGCCGCCGATGACGACGACTCTCTTTCCTTTATAATAGTCAGGCGGAAGGAGGCCCCTTCCCGCCTCGTCGAGCATGGTCAGGCCGTAGCCGACGCCCTCCATGCCCTGCCACTCGATCTTGTCCATGCCGAAGGTCAGCGGCCTGGGGTAGGGCGTGCCGGTGGCCACGCAGAAAACCTTGAAGCCCTGCTCTTTGAGCTTGTGATACACGTCGCCCTCGAGCTTGACGTTCTTCTCGACCTTGATGCCCCCTATCCGGACCAGGCTGTCCACGGCCGCATCGAGCACGTCTTCCGGGAGGCGGTATTTGGGGATATACCTGATGGCGCCGCCGAGCTTCGGGTTGTTATCGAAAACCGTTACGTCGTGCCCTTTCTTGGCCATCTCCCAGGCGCACATAAGCCCGCCGGGGCCGCCGCCGATGACGGCCACCTTGATGCCGGTCTTTCGGACCTCGATCGGCTTCTTCTCCTTGAGGTAGGGCGTGTACGTGTCGGAGAGGAAGCGCTTAAGCAGCCTTCTCTTGATGGATCCGCCCTTCGTCTTGTAGTTGCATTCCCGCTCGCAGATGCCGCAGATGTAACCGCAGACGGTGAAAAACGGGTTCCTCTCGTAGAGGCTGATCACCGATCTGCAGCACGCCTGCGCGCGCCTCTTTTGGGTCCTCGGGAAGCAAGGAGATTAGAACGTTCGTCCGCTGGATATCTTCGCGGATCGGGCACTTGTTCTGGCACGGCGGCAGGAATATCTTGACCGCAGCCTCCACTTTAGCTGGCGCATCATTCCTCAATTGCCACATACTATTACCTCCTTTTCGTTACACTAGGCCGGATAATCGAATCGCTGAGAACGGCGCAGGCCTCCCTACCCCTCCCTGCGAACCCACTCTTGTATACGTTGAATACCTCTTTTTTTATCAAAGACATGGCGCGGAAGTGAAACGTGAAGAAAATCACGAACAAGAATATCACCTAAGAAGCATTTCTGTCAACAGCATTTCGGACCCCGCCCGGAGGGCATTGCCCCCTCGTGCGGTCCTACGCCGGTTCCTTGCGTATCCGCACCGCGCACACCTTGTATCCCGGTATCTTGGAGACTGGATCGAGGGCATCGAGGGTAAGGAGGTTTGTCGCCGCCTCCCTGAAATGGAAGTTCATGAAGACGAGCCCTTGCTGCAGGTGATCGACCGCCCGCGCCTGGACGACCACGCTCCCCCGCCGCGATTCTACGATTACGCGCGCCCCTTCCCCGTTGAAGCCTATCTTTTTGGCGTCCTCGCGGCTCACCTCTATGATGGGCTCCGGCGCCATCTGGGAAAGCGGCTTCGATTTCCTGGACATGACTGCATGGTAGTGGTAAAGCATGCGGCCCGTCGTCAGGCACAGGGGGTATTCTTCGTCGGGCAGCTCAGGCGCAGGCACATACGGCGTCACGTGGAACTTGCCCTTGCCCCTCGTAAACTGCCCTTTATGCAGGTACGTAGTCCCCGGGTGGTCGGCCGCAGGGCAGGGCCACTGGAGCCCGCCTTTGTCGAGCCGGCCATAGGTTATGCCGCCGTAAGAGGGCGTGACGGAAGCGATCTCCGCCATGATCTCCTCCGGCGACTTGTAGCTCATGGGAAGGCCGAGCCGCGCGGAAAGGTCGCAGAGGATCTGCCAGTCGGGCCGCGCTTCGCCGATCGGTTTTATTGCCGCCCTGACCCGCTGCACCCGCCTCTCCGTGTTGGTGAACGTGCCGTCCTTTTCCGCAAAGCTCACGCCCGGCAGTACGACGTGCGCGACCTCGGCGGTCTCGGTCATGAAAATGTCCTGGACCACGAGCAGGTCGAGGTGGCCTAATTCGCGCCGCACCTTTGCCCCGTCCGGGTCGGTCAAAAGCGGGTTCTCGCCCATGATGAAGAGCGCCTTTATCCGGCCCTCGCCTATGGCGTTCATCATCTCCATGAGCGTGAGACCGGGACGGCCGGAAAGGGTCGCGCCCCATGCCTTCTCGAATTTCGTCCTGGCCGCCTCGTCGTCCACCTTCTGGTATGCCGTGAAGACGTTCGGCAGGCCGCCCATGTCGCAGGCGCCCTGCACGTTGTTCTGGCCGCGCAGCGGGTTGACGCCCGATGAAGGTTTGCCTATCTGCCCGGTAATCATGGAGAGGTTCGCCAGGGCGAGGACGTTGTTGGTGCCCGTCGTATGCTGCGTTATGCCCATCGAGTAAAGGATCGACCCGCTACCCGATGTGGCAAACAGGCGCGCGGCCTCGACCATATCGGCCGCCTTTACCCCGGTGATCGCCTCGACCGCTTCCGGCGTGTACGCCTTGACGGACTCGGCCAGCACGTCGTAGCCTTCCGTCCGTTCGACGACGAATTTCTCGTTCGTCCAGCCGTTCTCGATGATCGCGTTCAGCATGCCGTTGATAAGCGCGACGTCGGTGCCCGGCTTCTGGGCAAGCCAGAGGTGGGCGTAATCGACGAGGTCGATCCTCCTCGGGTCGGCCACGATCAGCTTGGCCCCTCCTTCCTGACTGCCTTCTTGATTTCAAGGGCGATGACGGGGTGGTTCTCCGTCGTATTCGAGCCGATCACGAAGATCGTGTCTGCGTTCCCTATCTCTTCGATGGAATTGGTCATTGCGCCGCTTCCGAATGACATCGCCAGCCCGGCGACGGTTGAGCTGTGTCAGAGACGCGCGCAGTGGTCGACGTTATTCGTGCCGATGGCCTGCCTGGCGATCTTTTGCAGCAGGTAGTTCTCTTCGTTGGTGCATTTGGCCGAGCAGAGGATGCCTATCGCGTCCGGCCCGTATTTCTCTTTTACCTCTTTCAGGCCCGAGGCGACCTTGTCGAGCGCCTCGTCCCAGCCGGCCTTGCGGAACCCTTCTCCTTCCTTTATAAGCGGCGAGGCGAGCCGGTCAGGGCTGTGGATGTAGTCGAAGCCGAACCTCCCTTTTACGCAGGTCCACCCCTTGTTCATGCCCAACTTCCCTGTCGGAGTCGCCTTTACGACCTTGCCGTCCTTCACGTTGAGGACGATCGTGCAGCCGACGCCGCAATACGAGCAGATCGTGGGGACCTTTTCCATCTCCCAGTCGCGCCCCTGGAACCGCCCGGCCTTTTCGGTGAGCGCCCCGGTGGGGCAGACGCTTACGCAGTTGCCGCAGAATACGCAGGTCGTCTCCTGCATCGAGCCGGTCCTGGAAGGCGGCGACCTTCGTCGCAAACCCCCTGTGGGTGAGATCGACGGCGCCGCAGATACTGCACCTCGTGGCAGACCGTCACGCACCTGCCGCAAAGGATGCACTTGTTATAATCCCTCTCGTAGAACGGGTTAGTGTCGCGGACCGGGTACGAGTGCCTCTCGCCCTCGAAGCGCTTTTCCGGACCCCGAGCTCATAGGCGTACTTTTCGAGCGCGCACGTCCCGCTCTTCTCGCAGGTCATGCAGTCGGACGGGTGGTCGGAGAGAAGGAATTCGATCACCATGCGCCGGGCTGCCATCACGCGCGGGCTATTCGTGCTGACGACCATGTTGTTGGTTACCGGCAGCGAGCACGATGCGGAAAGGTTCCGCGCGCCCTGCACCTCGACGACGCAAAGCCTGCACGCGCTCGTCGGCGACAGCCCTTCGCTGTAGCAGAGGTGCGGTATTTCTATGCCGGCCTTCTTTGCGGCCCAGAAAACGGTGGCGCCTGCCGGGACCTCGACTTTCATGTTGTCTATTGTCAGGTTGATCGTGCTCATGTCTACCCCTTCTTCCTTTTCAAGGTCGCACCGCAGGCAGCGCTTCGCCTCGCTCAAGGCGGTCTGTTCATCGAAGCCCGTGTTTACCTCCGTAAAGCTGCAAACCCGCATCGCCGCGCCCAGTTGGGGCATGACCGCCCGGCCTCTCGCCTCGCCGGCCGCTTCCGCGGCTGCCTCGTCGCGCGGCACGTCGGCCCTCTTTGCGGCCGTGTATATACGGTCCTTGTAGAGGTCCTGCCCTTTCAGGTACCTGTCAATGGAGACGGCGGCACGCCAGCCGCCGGCCATGGCCTGCACTACCGTCGATGCGCCGGTCACCACGTCCCCGCCCGCAAAGACACCGGGCACGTTCGTCGCCAGGGTCACGTCGTCGACTACGAGCGTCCCGTTCTTGTTCCTCGGGAAATGGCCGTTTTCCGATAGCCGCAGGACCTCCGGCGCATAACCGATGGCGGAGATGATCGTATCCGCCTCGATCACGCGCTCCGAGCCGGGAACGGGGATGGGCCTGGCCCTGCCGCTCTCGTCGTACTCGCCGAGCGTCATCTTCTGGCATTCGATGCCCGCTGACCTTGCCGTTCTTCGCTACGACCTTAAGCGGCGCAAGGAGGAATTCGATCTCTATCTTTTCGTCTTCGGCCTCTTCTATCTCCTCGACGCTGGCAGGCATCTCGTCCCGCGTCCTGCGGTAGATGATGGTTACGCTCTTTGCGCCGTTGCGGACGGCGACCCGCGCTGCGTCGATCGCCACGTTCCCGCCGCCGATGACCGCCACCTTTTTGCCCACTTTTACCTTCTCGCCGAGGTTCGCCCGCCGCAGGAACTCGACGCCCGGCAGCACGCCTTCCGCGTCCTCGCCCGGTATGCCCAGCTTCTGGTCGAGGTTCGCGCCCATCGCGAGGAAGACCGCCTTGTATCCCTGCCCGAAGAGGTCTTTGACGGCGAAATCCTTGCCCAGGGCCTTGCCCGTTACGATCTCGACGTTGTGCAGGCGGATGAAGTCGATGTCGTGTCGAGCACGTCCCTCGGCAGCCGGAAGTCGGGGATGCCGACGGACGAGCATGCCTCCGACGGCCGGAAGCGCCTCGAAGATCGGTCACCTTGTAACCGCGCCTGCCCAGTTGGTAGGCGGCGCTCAAGCCCGCAGGCCCCGACCCGACGACGGCCACCTTCTCCGCCTTCGGCTTCTCGATGAAGACGGGCGGCGCCATTTTCCCCTGCTTGATCTCCCAGTCGGCCGCGAACCGCTTCAGGGCGGATATGGCGATCGGGTCGTCGATCTCACCCCGCTTGCAGACCTTCTCGCAGGGATGGTTGCAGACCCTCCCGCAGACGCCGGGCAGCGGCATTGTGAGCCTGATAAGGCTCGAGGGCCTCTTCATACCTGCCCGCAGCCACTAAGAGACGTATAGCCGACCGCGTCGCACTGGACTGGGCACGTATTCTCGCACGGCGCGAAGACGAGGGCTTCGCAGACGCCGGCCGGACAGCGCTTGTACTTTATGTGCGCCTCGTATTCTTCCCTGAAGTGGCGGATCGTGGACAGGACGGGGTTGGCGGCCGTCTGGCCCAGCCCGCAGAGGCTGGCGTCCTTGACCGACTGGCCGACCTCCTCCAGAAGCTCGATGTCCCCTTCCCGGCCCTTCGCCTTTCGTGATGCGCGTCAGGATTTCGAGCATCCGCTTCGTGCCCAGGCGGCACG
Source organism: uncultured delta proteobacterium (assembly GCA_963818095.1). Lineage (GTDB taxonomy): Bacteria > Desulfobacterota > Syntrophorhabdia > Syntrophorhabdales > WCHB1-27 > CAWEPK01. Next base: position 42,012 of record CAWFRA010000026.1, on the reverse strand, counting down.
GGACGCACTTCCCGCACGACTCGGTCTGGGTGAAGCTGAGGAAGAAGCGGGCCACGTCCACCATGCAGGTGTTCTGGTCCATTACGACCATGCCGCCCGACCCCATGATCGCACCTACCGATTCGAGTGAGCCGTAATCGATAGGGAGGTTCAGGTATTTCATGGGCACGCAGCCGCCCGACGGTCCTCCCATCTGGACCGCCTTGAACTGGCGTCCCCTCGGGATACCGCCTCCGACTTTGAAAATAACCTCGTGCAGGGGCAAACCGATAGGCACCTCTACGAGGCCCGTGTTATTGATGCGGCCGGCCAGCGAGAATATCTTCGTCCCCTTGCTCGACTCGGTGCCCATCGATGCGTACCAGTCCGCGCCGTTCAGGATGATCGAGGAGATGTTCGCGAAGGTCTCGACGTTATTGATGTTCGTCGGCTTCCCCCAGAGTCCCGACTGGGCGGGGAAGGGCGGACGGGGCCTCGGCGTGCCCCTGCGGCCTTCGATCGACGCGATAAGCGCCGTCTCTTCGCCGCAGACAAAGGCGCCTGCCCCTTCCTTTATCGTAAGGTCGAAGGAAAGGCCGGAGCCGAGGATATTCTCGCCCAGGAGGCCGAGCTCCCTGGCCTGGGCCGTCGCGATCTTCAGGTGCTCGACCGCGATCGGGTATTCGGCGCGCACGTAAACGTAACCGTGCGTCGCCCCCGTGGCGTAGGCGGCTATCAGCATCCCCTCCATGACGCTGTTGGGGTCGCCTTCGAGCACGGCCCGGTCCATGAACGCCCCCGGGTCCCCTTCGTCGGCGTTGCATATCAGGTACTTCGTCCCTTTCGGCGCCGCGGCGAAGAACGACCACTTCACGCCCGTCGGGAAGCCCGCGCCCCCGCGGCCGCGAAGGCCCGATTTCTTTACCTCTTCCACGACCTCTTCCGGCTTCATCGAGCCGATGCACCTTGGCCGAGCGCCGCGTAGCCGTCCCTGGCTATATACTGCTCGATGCTGCGCGGGTCGATCTTGCCGCAGTTCCGCAGCACGATCTGCGTCTGCCCCTTATAAAAGGGGATATCGCGCCCTGTGGGAGATGCGCTCCTGCGTCGCCGGGTCCGGGAAGGCGAGGCGCTCGATCGACGCGGCCCTTCTCTATCGTCTCCGAAACGATCTCCGGCACGTCTTCGGCCGAGAACTGCTGATAGAATATATCGAGGGGGTCTATGGCGGCTACGGGCGCCCTGGCACAGAAGCCGTGGCAGCCCGTCTCCCGGACCTCGACCTTCTTTTCCAGGCCGCGGCTCGCGATCTCGCGCACGAACGCGTCCCTCGCCTCCTCCGCGCCGTACGCCCTGCACCCCGTCATGCAGATGCGGACGACGATCTTATTCGGGTCGCTCTCCTGCCTGATCCTGGCGCGAAGCGCCTCGAGGTCCGACGTCGATCTTAATCTATTCACCTTGTCCCCCTTCGCTTACCGGTATTGTGAGAGGATGGCGGGGACCTTCGGGCCTACGAGCTTGCCGTAGTAGCTCTTGTCGACCATCATGACAGGCGCCAGAAAGCACGTGCCGAGACAGGCCACGGTCTCCAGGGAGAAGGAGAAATCTGCCGAAGTCTCACCGTCTTCCAGCCCGAGGAAATCCTTGACCGTATCCAGGACCGATTTCCCGCCCCGCACGTGGCAGGCCGTGCCCCTGCAAACGCGGACAGTGTGGCGCCCCCTGCGCGTCAGGTAAAACTGCGAGTAGAATGTCACCACCCCGTAAACCCTGCTCATGGGAAGGTCGAGTCCCCGGCTGATACGCGCCAGGGCCTCCTCCGGCAGGTAGCCGTATATCGCCTGGACCTCCTGGAGGACCGGGATGAGCGACCCCTCCTCCTTCCGGTGCCCTTTGAGGACCTGGTCTACCTGGGAAAAATCGTTGCTCTCTGCCATTTTACCTCCCTTAACTTAAAAGTCACCCAAGAGTATATCGTGTTTTATAACCGGAGACAACTAGGCAATAATACTGCCTTTCCGGCTGCTCCGCCCGTACATGTATCGACAAGGAAACCGTTTCGGGAAAAGGGGTGGTCGGGCGGGTGCGCATCATGTAGAGCCTCTCTTCTACGAAGGCGATGCAGGCATAACACAACATATTGCGGCGTACTAACCCAATCCGCAAGATTGCAAGAACCGGGCCCATGGCCGCGTGACCGGAAATAGCGCGTTTTTATTAAGATAACCGCGAGATATCATGGATGGGTTCCGGCAAATACTCCAGAACTGTAATTATTGGGGTTGTCTGCTCCTTCCATTCATCGCGGTTTTTAACTATAGTGATACGTATGAAGGTGCTCCTGGTGCAGCCGCCCATCGAAGATTTCTACGACACCTCCATCAGGACATATCCCCTCGGCCTCCTCTATATCGCCGCCGCAGTAAGCGAAATCGCCGATGTGGCCGTTCTCGACGCGAGGACGGGCCGCAAGCCCGTCACTGCGGCTAATGATTTCACGGAGATGGAGCCGTTCTACAGGGAGAACATTATTACCCCCTTCTCGTTTTTCAGCCGCTACAGCCGGTTCGGCCTGCCCCGTGCCGCCATAAAGGCGGCCATAGAAAAGGAAAGGCCGGACATCGTGGCCGTCTCGGCAATGTGCAGCGCCTTCGAGCGGCAGGCCATCGAGGTTGCAGAAGCTGCAAAGGAGGCGGGCGGAGAGATCGTCACGGTAGTCGGCGGGGTCCACGCCACGCTCTTCCCGGAGCGTGTGCTCGCGAGCCCGGCAGTCGATTACTGCGTAAGGGGGGAAGGGGAGACGCCTTTTTTCAGTCTGGTGTCCGCCCTGGCTTCCGGCCTCGATCCCGAGACCAAAGGCATTGGCGGCCTCTGTTTCAAGGGCAGCGGCCCACCCCATGTCTCTCCTCCCGCCGTCGAGGCCGATATCGACCGCCTCCCCGGCCGGCGATACATCGAGGCGGACCGTTACCGCATCGGCAGGAAGAATTACGCCTTTTTCCTGACGTCGAGGGGGTGCCCAAACGCGTGCAGCTTCTGCGGCAAGCCGCCTGCACCTTACAGGCGAAGGAGCCTTCGGGCCATCGAAGAGGAGATAGACGAATGCGCCCGCCTGGGGATCGAGGCCGTCGACTTCGAGGACGATATGCTCAACCTCGACAAGCGCCTCTTCCATGAGGTGCTCGGCCTTTTTAAGGGCAGGCAGATGACCCTTTCCGCCATGAACGGGGTCTATCCGTCGCGGATGGATGCCCCGACGCTGGAGGCTATGCACCGGGCGGGCTTCCGGCGCCTCAATTTCTCGCTCGTAGACCTGTCCTTGCCTGTAATCGCAGCCCAGGCCAGGGCCTCGCACGACTCTTTCGTCCGGCTTCTGCCCTGGCTCGACGCCTCGCCTTTCCTCGTGGAGGTCCATTTCATCATCGGTTTGCCAGGCCAAAGCCCGGCCGACCTCCTGGAGACGCTCTGCTTCCTCATGGGACACCGGGTCCTTCTCGGACCGAGCATTTTTTACCTTGCGCCGGGCAGCCCGATGGCGGCTTCGGCCGGAGAATCCGATGTCCCCTTGCGCTACATGCGCTCGAGCGTCATGCTCCCCGTCAATCCGCTCTTTCCGAGGCAGGTCACATATACATTCGTAAAACTCGTGAGGTTCATTAATTACGTAAAGACCATCCTCGACGCACCCGGCGCACCGTTGCGGGCAAGCGACCTGCCTGCGGCCGCGGCGGGCGACGAAAGGAAACGGACCATAGTGGAGCGCCTTCTGACGGAAAAGCGGTTCGTCTGCTATGATGCGGCGAGCCGGACCTTCCGCGATGAGCCGGTTGACGCGGGGCTGGTCGCCGCGTTTTTCCAGAAGGTGAAGGGCACGACGATCAGGGGATTTAAGAGCGGGAAGAGTCTCGTAATGGACTTGTAGCCTTGTCTTTCAGGAAGGGGTGTTCGTCTCGGACGGGGTGGGGGGACCGCGGTGGCCGCGGCGGCGTTTCCCGCGTCTCCTTCTTCGTTTTTTGCCGGTTGGCCCATCGGCCGCGGCCTCCGGGGCCGGCAGGACCGGGTTGCCCGAGATAAACGCTTCCCACCATTCGAGGGCGTCCCTGTAATCCGGCGCACTCTCTGCAGTCAGCCGGAGATAGACGAGGGCCTCTACAAATTCCGGCCTGGCTGCAATCGAGGCGGGCCGCCTCGCCGGGGTCCTGCGCAAGGATGCCTGGAGTGCAACGATCGCCCGCATCCTGAAACCGACCCTGCCCGGAATAGCGACTGTCTTAGACAACTCCTTGGTAAAAGCGCCGCAAACTGCGTCCATGGCCTGCTGGTAAGGTATGCCCTCGCGGTGCAGGGCAAGGGCTGCCTCTTCCAGTGCGGGCCCGAAAACGGACGCCAGGAACATCGCAAGTGAAGGCGGTTTCCCTTCGCGCTGGGCCTGGTCGAGCTGCTCGAGGTTTGTTTCAAGGGCCGCCTGCCGCTCACTCTCTTCGCGCAGCCAGTCTTCGAGGCCGGGAAAAGTGCGCCGAGGAGCCCGCTTTTTTCAAGGAGGTTGGCGGCCGGGCGCGCGGACCCGAGGAGAAAAAGCTTCAGCGCCTCCTCGTAAAGCCTTGACGGAGAGACGCGCGCGATGATTGACGACAGGCCGCAGATGCTCTCCCAGGCTGTCTGCTCTATGACAAAGTCATGGGACGCTGCAAATCGCACGGCCCGCAGCATGCGCACGGGGTCTTCCGTGAACCGGACATCGGGGTCGCCTATCGTGCGGATGAGGCGCTGCTTAAGATCTGCCAACCCTGTGCTGTAGTCGATGACCGACGAGTCGGCAATATCGTATGCCAGGGCGTTGATGGTGAAGTCGCGCCGAAGGGCGTCCTGCTCCGGCGTGCCGAAGACATTGTCCGCGAGGACCATCCCCGCCTCGTCCTTCAGGTGGCGGGGGAAACGGCCGGGATGGGCCGCCTCGTCGGCTTGCGCCTCGTCTGCCGGAAGGCCGGCGCCCCGGAACGTCGATACCTCCAGGATCTCGTCCTGAAAATGCAGGTGGGCGAGCCTGAAGCGGCGGCCTATGAGGCGGCAGTTACGGAAAAGCCGCTTGATCTGGCCGGGGGTTGCGTTTGTCCCTACGTCGAAATCTTTGGGAGTACGCCCGAGCAGCAGGTCGCGGACGCACCCGCCCACGAGGTAGGCGATAAAGCCGTGGGCCTGAAGCCGATAGAGCGTGCGCAGGGCGTTAGGGCTTATGTTCCTTCGTGATATACGGTGTTCCTTGCGGGAGACGACTCGCGGTTCCACTCCAATCACAATATCACAACCGGCGAAAAATTAAAATCCGCTTCTCCGCATTCGCCGGCAACGCGCTTTTAGGCGGTCCTGAGGCCATCGGTGTGATGCGGGAGCGCTATTTCCCTGCCTTGAAGTCTCTGACGATCCAGACAACCTTGTTTACGAGGTCCGGAAGCTCAGTCGTTACGCGCCTGTATGAGAGAACTGCCGTATTCGCGCTTTCCTCGTCTCCGGCCTTCAGGATGGCGTTGAGAAGGGCCCCGGCAGTCTGATAGGCCTTGCAAACTTCGGCGTATGCCTCCTGGAACTCCTTTTTCTGGTCTTCCGTGAGGCGGGCTTCCTGCGCCTTGTAGGTCGTGACTGCGCTCTGGAGCTTATCGCCGAACGCGAGGTACGACGTGGAATCGCGGCCCTGCGAGCCCAACGTCGCACATGCCGCCAGGACCAGAAGCAAAAGACCGCACGCGGGCAATCTCTTTCGCATATATCCTCCTTTTGGTCGAAACTCCTTGCAACAATTATATATAAGCACGGTGGAAGACGCGCACCATTACGCGACGACACGCAACCCTCGATCTTTTCATTGCTTTTGCGATGACAGATATGAGAAAACTTCTGACAATGCGATAGGAGGTAGGGCCGCTGAAAGTCCACGGAAAAATAGCCGTCTGGTCCCTGTTACTCGCCTTATCCGCTCTTGCCCTGGGCACCGCTCCCCTGTTTGCACAGCGCAGGGGCGGCCAGAGAAGCAACAGCTTGCTGTCCGGGCGGGGCATGGATATGGAAAAGCTGGTCCCCCTGGAGTATGACAGCGCCCCCTTCGACATCACCCGCGCGCGGCTGCCTGTCGCATACGGCGGCCACGACATCCAGGCCATTTATACTTCGGTCGAAAACGGCATACCGCAGGCCGGGGGCGCCGGGGCAGCCGGCTTCCGGCCGGTCGTGTCGCAACCGTGGACAGTCAGGCCGGGCAGCGTCTATGCGTTTCAGGTGAAACCCTCCGATATCGAATACGACAAGCACGAGCAGACCATATCGGCCTATTGCACGTTATGGGCGGTACTCGCGCGGGGCGCACCCGACATGAGGAATGTCGGCTTCAGGATCGCGTATGCCCCTACGGTCGACAACAAGTACGTCTATACTGCGCCCAATGGCAAAAAGGTCGAGATCGAAGAGCTGAAATTCCGTGAATATACGGCCGCATTCGAGAACCTTTCCGACTTCCCGGTTCAGAAGGAACCGCTTCCGGATGCAGGGCAGGATAAGGGAAAGTCGTTAAGCAGCCTCGACGATACCCTAATGATCTCCAGCGTCGTCTTCGGGGTCCCGGCCGGGAAAAAGGAGGCAGAGCAATTACAGCGGAACGTCAGGCTGCTTGTCCTGTGCGCGCCGCTCGAGCCGTATGTCACGTCGGAGACGGTGCAGGTGAAGCCGACGGCCGAAAAACCGGGTGAATACCTGGCCCGGCATCTCTACCTGCACGTCCGGCTTCTCCAGCTATGGGTCTATGACGCATACAGCGGCAGGATACTGAAAAAAATCGGGCCGTCCCAGGAAGGGCCGCAGATAGAAAAACCTTAATCCTTCCGGTACCCTACTCCGCCTACGGATACCCGCCCCGGCGCGTCTATCTCTCCTTCAACAACGATATCGGCCCCGATGAATTTCCTTATGATCCCGATATTGGTGACTCAGGTGGCGCGTTATCCGCGTCGTCGTATACTCCGAGCGGCCTTGCGCCAGGGCGAGGTAGAGGACCATCTGGTCGGACGTGCAAGGGTCGAGACAGCCCGGACGGCTCAGATGGGCAAGAAGCCCGCCCGCCGCCTCCGCCCCCACTTCCTCGGCCCGCTTGCCGCGTACCCCTATTGCGGAGAAGCCTGCCGGGCACGCGCCTTCGGTTTTCAGGAAAAGGAAGGTGCCGGGGCCGGGGGAAGGCACGGAAACTACAGCGATTTCCGCATCGATCTTCGCATGTTCAAGCATAGAGGCAGCCGATGCCCTCTGCCTTTCCGCGATAGAAAGGGGCAGGTTGGCCACGGCCGAGGTCCCCCTGACTGCAGATACGGCCTTTTCGCCGGCGAGCGAAAGGGGGGCAAGGGCACGTCCGGCGCACGGTTCTATGTGCGCCTCGACCCGTCCGCCGCCTTTTGGGTAGAAGCCATAGGCACCGACCGAGCAGGTCAGCCGGACGCCCATGAGCGCGATAATGGGAAAGAACACCTGCTCGATGAAGTCGAAAGGGGGGCTGATGGGCACATGGGTGCCCCCCGTGATCGCAAGGTGGGAACGGCCCTCCGCGAAAAGCAGGGGAGGGATGAGCGTCTGAAGGACGAGGGATACGGCGCCGGCAGTCCCGATATTGAAGCTGTATTCGCCGGGCTTTGTCATGTAAGGGCGGAAGACAAGCTCCGGCGAGCCGATCCGGGCCCCCTCGACAGAGGCCCCGCTGATAGCCGCCGCTGCCTGCACTGCCGCGAGGTGCTGCGGCCGCAGCCCCGGTTTCGGCCTTTTCATGCGGATGTTATAGATACGGAAGGGGGTGCAGGTCAGGGCGGAGAGGCTCAGAGAGGTCCTTACTATCTGGCCCCCTCCCTCGCCCGTGCCCCCGTCTATCTCCACCATCGGCCCTCCAAAGGAGTGCGCCCTGCATCACCTGCGCAGGCCGCCTTAAGCCTATCCGCAATTATTGTACGCATTTACAATTCTTTTTAAAAGTCATATAATGTTTATTCTCTTTGCTAATATGGCCCACGTAATGATCATCGATGACGATGTGGTCATGTGCGACATGCTCTCGAGCATGGTGCATAGGACAGGTCACGATGCAGAATCGGCCCATACCCTCACCGAGGGGATCAGGCAACTCTCTAAAGACAGCTTCGACATAGTATTTCTGGATATCCGCATGCCTGACGGATCGGGTCTTGATGTTTTACCCAGGATAAGGAGATAAGCCCCCCTCCCGAGGTTATCATAATGACCGGATATGGAGACCCGGACGGGGCGGAGCTGGCCATTAAGAACGGGGCATGGGACTACATAGAGAAGCCGTCATCGATAAAGGAGATGATGCTTCCCTTCTTAAGGGCATTGCAGTACAGGGAAGAAAAAAGGGCAAGGAAGCCTGCTGTTGCCTTAAAGTGGGAGGGCATCATAGGCTCCTCTCCGAGGATGCGGAGCTGCTTCGATGTTCTGGCCCAGGCGGCAAACTCCGATGCCTCCGTCTTAATCATAGGGGAGACGGGCACAGGCAAGGAGCTGTTCGCCAGGGCCATACACGAGAACTCCCCGAGGGCCAATAAGAACTTCGTTGTCGTAGACTGCACCGCCTTGCCCAAGACACTGGTAGAGAGCACCCTGTTCGGTTATGAGAAGGGGGCCTTCACAGGGGCAGATAAGGACCAGGACGGACTTGTCAGGCAGGCGCACGGGGGTACATTGTTCTTGGATGAGGTTGGAGAGCTGCCCCCTGTCATACAGAAGGCCTTCTTACGGGTATTGCAGGAGCACAGGTTCAGGCCCGTCGGCTCCAAGAAGGAGATAGAGTCGGACTTCAGGCTGGTGGCTGCTACGAACAGGAACCTGGATGAGATGGTCGAGTCCCACCACTTCAGGAGAGACCTTCTCTTCCGTCTCCAGACCTTTACGATAGACTTACCCCCTTTGAGGGAGAGGAAGGAAGATATAAGGGAGCTTGTCATGTACCACATGGCAAAGCTCTCCGAGAGATACGGTATAGGGACCAAGGGGTTTGCTCCTGAGTTCCTGGACTCCCTGTCTACCTATGAGTGGCCCGGCAATGTAAGGGAGCTGGTCAATGCCCTGGAAAGGGCGCTTACCATGGCAAGGCAGGAGCCTACCTTGTTCCCCAAGCACCTGCCTACCCATATAAGGGTAAGCCTGGCAAGGGCGTCTGTGACTAAAGAGACCCACCCGCCTGCTAAAGAGAGCGCCCCTTCTTCCCCCCTTCCTCCTTTGAAGGGGTTCAGGGAGTCTGCCTTACAGGAAGCAGAAAGGCAGTACCTGGAGGACCTTATGAGCATAGCAGGCAGCAACATAAAGGAGGCCTGCAGGATATCCGGGCTGTCCAGGCCCAGGCTCTATGCACTTATGAAGAAGTATAGGATAAGTAGGTATGGGTAGGGGCGCCCTGCCCCGCCTGGGCGCTTTGCGCGCCCTTACCTATTCGATCCTCTCAGATACCTTAAGGGTTTCCATCTTCAGCTCGGAAGGCACATAGACGAGATTAATGCCGATCCCCGCGAGGTCCTTCACCGCCGCCTTTGGAATGGTCAGCTCCAGGGCCTTGTCGGAGACCTCCCCCGGCTGGAGTATTTGCGTGAGCTTGAGGGCGCGCGTGATATGCTCCCCCGCGTCGAAGGCGATGGGGTTCCCCCCGGCGTCCATATATTCTATGGTAACCCCCTGGACCTCTACGGCCCCCGGCGATGTATTGGTGATCCTGTAGCGGCCGCGGAGCCTGGGCGTCTGGGTGATCTCCCTGGATGCTGGGTTCACCTTCATCGTCACCTTCAGCTCGCTCAGCTCGATAACGAAGCTCCGGCCCCTGGCCTCGGCCTTCGAGGGGACGAGGCTGCGCGCGACGTCCTGGTTCGTCGACGGCCTGGCATCCCCACCCCTGGTGCACCCCGCGAGACAGACGGCCAGCGCCGCGACGGCAAAGATAACCCTGATGCCCATATTTTCGCCCCTTTTTGAAGAAGGATGGGGCCCGCCGCGAGCCCGTTTGCCCCGTTTTGCCTCTTCGAAGCGTAAGCATGGCCCTGATATTTGTCAACCGGCGCAAGGCCCCCGGCCCGGGGCGGACGCCGTTACTCGGCTTGTTTTTCGCCCGAATAAAACAAGTGTGATGACGACACCTTATTGAATTTGATTCTCTAAACTGGTATAATAGTGGCAATACGGGATTAAACCCGAGATTGGAGGTCAAATGCTAAAAGTCGGAGAAGTTGCAGTGTATCCTGGTCATGGAGTAGGAAGAATAGAGTCGATCGAAGAGAAAGTAATCTCGGGTACGAGGCAGTCTTTCTACATCATGCGTATCCTGGACTCCGACATGACGATCATGATACCTGTCGACAGCGCCCAGCACGCCGGCCTCCGCTACGTGATCGATCACCGAGCAGGTGCTGAAGGTCTTCGAGATACTGAAGGACCGGAACATTCATCCATGACACGTCGCCGTGGAACAGGCGGTACAAGGAGTATATGGAGCGGATCAAGAGCGGCTCCATCTTCGAGATCGCCATGGTGCTGAGGGAGCTTTACAGCCTGCAGGATGTGGAAGGAATTGTCGTTCGGCGAAAGGAAGATGTTCGAGACTGCGCGAAATCTCATCAAGAAGGAGCTATCCATCGCCCTCAGCAAGAACGAAGAAGAGATAGTAACCGATATAGAGAGCATTTTCGCGGAATTGCCAAAAGGTTAATCTAGTTGTGGCCATTATCGTACAGCTTGTCTTTATAGCGGTAACGGCCGTTACCGGTTACTTCATTGTAATGAAATCTTCCCAACCCTCTTTTCGGCCTGATCGGGGTCGCATCGGGCCTCGTCCTCGGCTACCTCGTCATAAAGCTCGAAGAGAAGCTCAAGGAGATACCGCTAAAGATCATCATCGGGACCCTTGTGGGCATCATAATGGGTCTATTCGTGACGAACCTCTTTATCTCGAAGCTCCTTCTGACGCACGCCAAAGACGTGCCCATCACCCTGCCGATCTACATAATGCTTTACGTGATCATGGGTTATCTGGGCTTCCGCATCGGGGAGAAGAAAAGCCATACCATTGATCTGTCCAAGCTGCCGCTCTTCGGAACCATAGAGGGCAGCGAGGGCAATAAGATCCTCGATACCAGCGTCATTATAGACGGCAGGATCGCAGATATCTGCGAGGCGGGGTTCATCGAGGGCGCATTCGTCATTCCCCAGTTCGTCCTTTATGAGATCCAGCATATAGCGGACCTGCAGGACCCCGTCAGAAAAACGCGGGGCAGGCGGGGGCTCGACGTACTGCACAGGCTGCAAAAACAGACCCACGTCAAAGTGAAAATCGTCGATATCGATTTCCCCAAAGCTCAAAGACGTCGACTCGAAGCTCATAGCCCTGGCGAAAAGCCTTCAGGGGAAGATCGTGACTAACGACTATAACCTTAACAAAGTAGCCGAGTTGCAAGGCATAAGGGTGCTCAACATGAACGAGCTTGCCTCTGCGCTCAAGCCGGCGATCCTCCCCGGCGAGCAGGTCAGCATAAGGATTGTCAAGGAGGGCAAGGAGCAGGGGCAAGGCATAGGCTACCTCGACGACGGGACCATGGTGGTTGTCGACGATTCGAGAAAGTCATCGGCAAGACGGTCGATATGGTAGTGACGAGCCTGCTGCAGACGACTTCGGGCCGTATGATCTTCGGGAAGCTGAAAGAGCAGGCGGACAAAGAGATTGACTATCCCGAAGAGTACGGACTACGAAGAGCACGTGAGGTAGGTATGAGAACGCTGGCTATAGTCCTCGCCGGCGGGGCGGGCAAGCGCATGGGCTCGCCTACGAGCAAGCAGTTCCTTCTCCTCGACAGCAAGCCGATCCTCGTCCATACCCTCCAGGTCTTCCAGGAATGCAGGCCCGTGGACGGCATCTACCTGGTCGTCAACCACAAAGACCTCCCGCTCGTGCAGGAAGAGATACTGGAGACGTACCACTTCAGCAAGATATTGAAGGTGGTCATCGGGGGGCGCCTGAGGCAGGACTCCGTGCGGAACGGGCTCGAGTCGATCGACGAGGCCTGCGACGTAGTCGTCATCCACGACGCGGCCCGGCCGTTCGTATCGCCCGCCTTCGTGGAGAAAACGATATTCCTCATGGAGATGTTCGACGCCATCATCCCTGCCATACCCGTGCGCGACACGATCAAGGTGATCTCGAAGGAGGGCTTCGTCATGAAGACCCTCGAAAGGGACTCCCTCTGGCAGATCCAGACGCCCCAGACCTTCAAGTACGACCTGATCACGAAGGCGTACAGGGAAGGCATGGGGAAGAAGCTTTGCGGCTACGACGACGCGTCCTTCATAGAGTACCTGGGCAAGAAGGTCAAGGTCGTCGAGGGCTCGCCTTACAACATCAAGATAACGACCCCTGAAGACCTCGTCATCGCCAGGGGCATACTCTCACAGCTCAAGGGACATGCATGAGGATCGGCATCGGGTACGACGCGCACGCCTTTGCCGAAGGCAGGAGCCTTTTCTCGGCGGGCTTCCGCATCGAGCATGACAGGGGGCTTCTCGGCCATTCCGACGGAGACGTCCTGCTCCACGCGCATCAGCGACGCAGTGCTGGGCGCGGCAGGCGCAGACGACATAGGCGTCCACTTCCCGAACACGGACAAGGCGATAGAAGGGATCGCAAGCTCCGTCATCCTCGCGCGCTCGGTCGAGATCGCGCGGCAGAAGGGCTTCGAGGTCGTCAACGTGGACGCGGTCGTCGTCTGCGAAGCGCCCAAAATCCAGCCCTACAGGGAAGCCATGAGGGCGCGGCATCGCGCGCATCATGTCCGTCGACCCGGCGCGAGTGAGCGTAAAGGGCAAGACGACCGAGGGCTTGGGGTTTACCGGACGGAAAGAAGGGATCGAGTCCTACGCCGTCTGCCTGCTCGAATAAAGGCTCTCAACCCGTTAAAGGGAACCGTCCTCCTACATCGAGAGACTAATAGGAGAACACCGGAGAGAACGGAATGTCCGCGAGAAAGGTTCTCATCGCCTTCACGAACCTGAGAGCGCACAAAGAGCGTCTTCCGGCGCCTCTCCCTGAGAACGCAGCTTCTTTTGATCCTTCTCTTCGTCCTCGCCATCTCCATAAGCTCCCTCACCATCATCTACGACAGATCGAGAAAGAGATCATCGATAAGGTCACGGACGACTATCGACGACATCACGAAGGCGATCCAGATGAGCGTCGAGGAGATGACCTACAAGGGCGACAGCGGCCAGAGGCTCAAAGAGCTATGTGGATATGCTCAACCGGAAAGGCATCAAGGAGATCATCGATCATCAGCGACGATTCCCAGGTGATCGCGAGCTCCAACCCCGGAAAAAATAGGCACCGGGAGAGCCCAAAGATATCGCAGACAGGAAGACGGGGCAAGAAGGACCTTATTATCACGGCGAGGATCGGTGAGGAGAGCAAAAGGAAGGACCAGCGCCTCTACAACGTGATCATGCCCGTCTCGATAAAGGGGCAGAACCTAGGCTACATCCACATCAGCATGATCCTCGACGACTACAGTCCCTGCAGAGAAGGAACCACCTCAAGAGGATACTCAGCACCCTTTTCGCCTTCGGCATCGGCATCGTCGTGTCGCTCATCCTCGCCGACCAGTACACCGACCCCATCAAGAAGATCGCCAAGGCGAGCAAGAAGATAGCCGAAGGCAAGCTCGTCAAGATACAGGACAAGAACCGCAAAGACGAGATAGGCGTGCTCGTGAAGAGCTTCAACGAGATGGTGGAGAAGCTGAGCGAGAGGAAGGAGCTGGAAGAGAAGCTGAAAAAGACGGAGCAGCTCTCCATGATCGGACAGCTCGCCTCCGGCATCGCCCACGAGGTGCGCAACCCGCTCAATTTCCTCTCCCTGTCCATCGGCCACATAAGGGAGCGGCTCGCGGAAGAGCGGATATCTCAGCGCACGAGGACATCGCCGACCTCCTGGACAATCTGAAGAAAGAGATTTACCGCGTCAACGAGCTGATCAACAATTTCCTCTTCTTGGGAAAACCGATCACCCTGAAAAGGGATGGATGACGGCCGAGGCCCTCATGGAGGACGCCCTCTACATGGTGAGGGACAAGATAAGGGACGGCATAGAGCTGGTACCATGGTGCCGCCGACAACGGCGATGCGCATTTACTGTGACAGGGAGTACATGCGGATATGCCTTATGAACCTCATCCTCAACTCCGCCCAGGCGATCGAGGACAAGGGGAGGATCACGGTACGTTTCACGAGTCGAGGACGGCATGGCGTGCATTTCCGTGACAGACGACGGCAAAGGCATGGAGAGGGAGACATAGACAGGATATTCGAGCCATACTATTCGACGAAGAAGCTGGGGATAGGCCTCGGCCTGACCATCACCAAGCGGCTTGTCGAAGAGCACGGGGGTACGATCTCAGCGCAAAGCAAGCCAGGGGAGAGGACCGTGGTAACCATAAGGGTGCCGGCCGATGCAGCAGCATCATAAGGGAACCATCCTGGTCGTCGAGGACGATGCGAACCAGAGGGACATCGTTAAGACGATACTCGCCAAAGAAGGCTTCTACGTCGAGGACGCGGGGACCGGCAAAAAGGCCCTGGAGCTGCTCAAGAGCACCATCTTCGACTGCGTCCTGACGGATCTGCGGCTGCCCGATATGGAAGGCACGGAGATACTGAAAGAGGTGAAATCCCAGAACCGTCCCGTGCCACGTCGTCATCATGACCGCCTACGGCTCCATCCCTTCCGCAATAGAGGCGACGAAGCTCGGCGCGTTCCATTACCTGGAAAAGCCCCTCGAAAAGGACCAGCTCCTCCTCGTCATGAACAATGCGGCCAACCAGGTCGAGCTCCTTAAAGACAACCTGATGCTCAAGGACCAGCTTTTCGACAAGTTCCACCTGGACAACATCATCGGCGACCACGGGAGCATGCAGGCCCTTTTCGGCATCGTGAGGAAGGCGGCGCCCACGAACTCCACGGTCCTTATCTACGGGGAGAGCGGCACGGGCAAAGAGCTTTTCGCCAAGAGCATCCACTATAACAGCCCGCAGGAAGAACCGTCCCTTCTTTGCCATAAACTGCGCCTCTATTCCCGAGACGCTCCTGGAAAGCGAGCTTTTCGGCTACGAGAAAGGCGCATTCACGGGCGCCCTCACCAGGCATTTGGGCCTTTTCGAGCAGGCGAACGGAAGCACCCTTTTCTTCGACGAGATCGGGGACCTCACGCTGGCCATGCAGGCGAAGATACTGAGGGCCATCCAGGAAAAGGAGATACGGCGCGTAGGCGGCAAGGAGACCATAGAAGCTCGACGTGCGCATCATCGCAGCCACCAACAAGAAGCTCGAAGAGGAGATCGCGAGGGGCAATTTCCGGGAAGACCTCTACTACAGGCTGAACGTCATCGCCTTCACCGTCCCCCCGTGAGGGACAAGAAGACCGATATCCCCATTCTCGTCGAACATTTTCTGAAAAAACTGAATGAATCGCACGACGGCAGAAGAAGAGCATTTCCAACGAGGCCCTCCAGGCCATGATGGCCTACTCGTGGCCGGGAAATATCAGGCAGCTCGAATCCGTGCTCGAGCGGGCCTACATCATGTGCGAAGAATCCGTTATCGGCGTGGAGCACGTACCGGAAGAGATAAAGCACGACGGCATCGAAAAGGCGTCCGGCGAGATGCGCGTCATCACCGACTACCTCATCGACGCGAAGCTCACCGCCGCCGAATACCGCCTCTATCTTCACCTGATGAAGCTCGAAAGCGTCGGAGGAAAGGAGCGGAGATGCCTGAGCCGAAAACCATCATGGAGCGGCTCGGCATCAACAGGGACACGTTCTTTGTAGGCATCGCCAGGCTGAGAGAGCTGGGCCTGTACGACTTCAGGGCAAAAAGGCGAAGGTAAGCCGCTTTCGCATTCGTTAATCCGCCGCTATTTGTGTCCGGTCTTTCGATCTACTGTAACAGGCGGTCTTTTATTTTCCCCGCAATAGAGAGCAGCGTGTCGTTCCTGCTGATGTAATTGTCCCGTATCTCCGAAAGGTAGCGCCTGGCGCCCGCACCTAACGCGGCAGCTAGCCCTGCGGTATCTGCCGGCCGGGAGACGTCGCGCGGGTACGTGATTACGACGCATTCGCGCGCCTGAGGCCCGATGGTGAAGGAGAGGCGCAAGCCGGACGCCGCATGCTGCCATGCTGCCGGCTTTCCGCTTTGGAGGCTGACGGCCAGCGGCGCCGACGGCTCGGCTTTAATCACTTCGTAAGTCCTCTCGAAGCGCTCAGGGTTCTCGATAAGCATCTCCGCGACGTATCCCTTCACCTGCATCATGCCCTCCGGTCCCTCCTTCGAAAGGTGCGACCGCCTGACGATCTCTCCTATGCTGCGCCATTCGACCCCGCCTGCGATGGCGTTGATCCTTTTTACCGCTTCGATCACGCCCCGGCGGTCCCTGAAGAAATCGTGGTGGGCCATTATAAAGGCAGGGCAGCCCCAGAAGAGGTCCGAGGCGATCTCTGCGGTCTCCTCCGGGCGCCGCCTCAGGAAGAGCGGAAATCCGCCGAAATCGGTCACCGCGGGTTCCAGGAGGGCCTTCATCTCGATCTGACCCCCGGAATCGACCGGGAAGACATCGAAGTTGATCGCTGCGATATAGCCGTTCGCCTTCAGGGCCTGCATGGCGGGGACCGAGAAGATGCCCTGCGGAAAGACCATAACGTTATCGAAGGGGAGTTGGGTCGCGTTCGCGTGGCGCTCCATCCTCTCCGTCGCTGTCCGCGCCATGTAGCCGAGCCGCGCGGCGTCTGACAGGCCGAACTCGCCCTGCGTGTGGTCGCACCCGTGCACGCACAGCGACAGGCGGTCCTTCCTTTCTCTGAAGAGGTCGGCGGTTTTGCGGCCGGTCCGCCTGAAGTTCCACGGGATAAAGCCGACGGACGTGGTAAAATCGCAGGTGTCCATCATGTCTGCGAGGTTTTGGAAGTTCAGGAAGCCGTAACCCTCTTTCAGAAGCGGATCGTCGACGATAAGGCAGGCGCGGCTCCTCTCCTGGCGCCACGCCGCTTTTCCGAAGGCCCATTTCAGGTACATGGCAACGGGGAAGAGATGCGCGCAACCGTATGCTGCTTCCGGGCGGTCACTTACAAACGTCCGGACGTCGGCCACACGAGTTGCGGCAATGATGAAGACCGGGCAGGCCTGCGTCGCGGCGGAGACGAAAAAGGGCCGGCCTGACAGCGTGATGAGCTTTGCCACGCCCGGTCCGCTGACCGTGTCGAGGAGGTGGACCTCTGCATTGCCTACCGGGCCTGCCGATATCCCCGCGAGCTGCCCGCAAATCTCAGGCGAGTCCGGCGACACATGGCAGGCGTAGCGGCCGGCGCCGGTTGGCACCGCCTGCCTCACCAGCCCGTCCGTGACCATTGCCAATCCCTTCGAAATGGAAAACGTGGGCTCGACGCCATAGACGAGAAGAGACGAGACGTGTCTCTTCAGGAACGCCCGGAACGGCTGGTCAAGCCCGTGCAGTATCACGGCTGCCAGGGCCTGCGCGCCGATTGCGGCTGGCTGGGGAGCATTGTCATCGTTTGCGAAGAGGCCGCCTGAAAGGAGCGTTGCAAGGTCGGCGAAGCGGACGTCGATTCCGAGGAAGTCGGCCATCGCACTGACGGCCGCATCGTTCTCCGAGGGTGGATCGAGCCTTATTATCAGTAGCTCGCTGCCGATTGCTGCCATCGCGGATACCTGCCTTAATCAGCCGGGGGCCGGGGCGCCTTCGAGGCGCGCTTCCTGCGGAATCGGCAGGAGCCCCTTTTCGAAATCCTCATAACTGGTCGTAAGCCTCATGGGAACACCGACTAACGCAATGGGGCGGGCCGGGACGCCACCAACGAACGTATGGGCCGGGACGTCCTTCGTCACTACCGATCCTGCGGCGAGGACTGCGCCCTCCCCTATCGTCAGCACCTGGCCGGGCGCCGACGCAGCGATGAAGCTGTGCGGGCCGACCCAGACGTTCTGCCCGATCACTACCCTTCCCGGCCCCCGGAAGTGGGCTATTATCGTAGCCCGCAGGGTGATCTGCACGCCGTCGCCGATCTCAATGCACTCGGGATATTCGTTCTCGATATAGACTTCTTCGCCGATGAAGATTTTACCGTGGATGCGCACGCCCCGGACCCTGTGCAGGAAAGGGCGCAGGGTGGTGCAGCCCGGCAGGAAGCGGGCGCATAGGTGAAGCAGGCGGTTGAAGATGCGTTTGAGAAGCGGTTTGTCCACGCCTTTGCCTTCGTGTAACCTAATGTCAATCAGCGTTTTGTTCAAGAGGCGGTGCGGCGGGTCGGCAATGCAGGGGCCGGGCATGCCCGGCGCGCGTGGCCGTACTATACCGACAGCGGGTCGGCTTCGATGTGGACGCCGGGGAGGCGGTAGAGGGAGGAAAGGAGCGGGGAAAGCGTTTCGCCGTCGCCTTTGAATATGACCTTCCATCCGTACTCGCCTTTCACCTGGATGGGCCCGAGCATCCGGTGGACGAGGCCTGCTTCCTGCGCGAGCCTCTCGACTGCCTGGATGACGCGCTCTCCCGCTTCTTTGTTGCGCTTCAGTATATTTACTGCGAAGAAGCGGATGAAGGGCGGGAACTCGGCGGCGCGCCTTTTCTCGAGCTCCTCTTCATAGAACCTGTGGCTATCGAGAAAGAGAGCGGGGTCGAAGGCGTCTTTCCGCATATGGAAGAGGAGCCTGGCCGGGCGCAGGGCGTCCCGGAGGTTCGAAAGGAGCTGGAACATCCGCTCCATCGCCCTGTACCCGCCGATCTTCAGGAAATCTTCCCATCCGTAAAGGATAAGAAGGGCGGCATCGAGGCCGTAGAGCTTCGATAAGATATTCGTCCCTACGATAATGCTCGCGTCGCCCGGCCGCTGCCGCCCGCCTGCTGGCTTGTCGGCCTCCCCCGTTACCCGCGCGACAGTCGCTGCCGGAAATGCCTCCCTGATGCGGGCCTCCAGGTACTCGGCGCCTATCTCGAAGAACTTGATGAGGTCGGACCCGCAGTACGGGCAGCGCTCCTCATAGGGAAAATTGCCCTTGCATGCGCCGCAAAGCAGGCTTTCCGTCTGCCTTTGATAGGAAAGGGCCGCCGCACCGCAGCCGGGGCAGGCAATCTGCATCCCGCAGGCAGCGCAGGAGAGGCCCGACGCATAAGACCGCCGAAGGACGTGGACTGCTACCTTTCCGCCTTGTGCGAGTGTCTCCTCGATTGAGCGGACGATTTCGCCGGGCAGGGGCGACTCCCCGTCCCTGTCGCCGCCGATCGAGCAGGTGATGCCGGGCGCATCAAGCGGTTTTCCCTCCCTTGCCTCGAAGGTGCCGTCCGATGCCCATCTGGCGATCTCCACAGGCGGGGCCGCGCTCCCGATTACACAGCGCACGCCCTCGATCTGCGCCCTTTTCAGTGCAAGGCGCACAGCGTTGAACCTGAACGCCTCCTCGTTGCGGTACTCGTCCTCTTCGGGCCTTTCCACTATGATGAGGCCGCTTGCGGCAACGGGTAAAAAGACACAGCTTTTGTTCCCGAGTATAAGGCGCGCCCTTTCCGCCCTCGCCCTGAAGTAGCTCTCTGCCTTCCGCTTGCCTGCCGCGGAGCTGCCGTACCAGAAGACGGCTCCGGGGAAGCTCTTGACGAGGGAGCGCGTAGAAATAGGCGCCGGCCGCCCGGTAATCGGGCAGAAGCATGAGCACGCTCCTGCCCCGGCCAAGCTCCTCGGCGATAAGGGAGGTGTAAAGGTCGAGGCGCTCCTCAACGCAGCCGGTGAATAGTGTGGGCTTAGGCGCCCCTGTCGCTCGCGGCCCCGGCGGGGTCCGGTCAACGATCTTCCCGCCGGTGAACGGGTCTGCCAGCTCCACCTGCGAGCCGGCGAGGTATTCGAGGATGCGCAGCCTGCTCGTCTGGGTGCACGCCTTCTTCAGGGTAAGGCCGTCGAGGTGGGCAAGGGCCGGGTCCGTTACTCGTAAAACGCAGTATTTCTCGATACTTATGGTCGAGGAGAGGGCGTACTTGAGGGCAAGGCCGATAGGGACGGCGTAATAGAGGGACGCCCATTTGCACAGCTCGAAGCAGGCCCCGTCGATCAGCGGCACGCAATCGACGAGGGTCTGGATGCTTTTGAGGCCGCCCGCGTCCCCGTCCTCAAGGTCGATGATGTAGCCGACTGCCGAGCGGTTGTGGAAGGGGACTTTTACGCGCGTAAGCGGGCGCGCGAAAGGCGCCAGCATCTCAGGGACTGCGTAGGAGAAGAGTTTGTCGATGGGCAGGGGCAGCGCTACCTGCGCGATCATGGGGAAAGCGGGGGCTGCGTCGTTTCTAACCTTGCGAGCCTCACTCTTTTCAGGGGCTCGCCGAGCACGCGGCCGCCCAGGTCTGAAAGCTTATCCGGGGCATCCGTCACGAAATAATCGCACCCGCCCTTTCCGGACGCCCTTAGCGCGCCGTTCTTTTCCAGCACCCTGCGGACCTCGGCCGCCGTCTCTTTCCCCGTATTGACTATGTAGACGCCCTTTCCGAGGAGGCTGCGGATCCTTTTTTCTAGGATGGGGTAATGGGTACAGCCCATAACGAGGACGTCTATCGACAGGCGGGAGAAATCGCCCAGGTATTTTTCAACCGTGAGCTTTGCGATCTCGTCTGCCTCAAGCCCTTCTTCCACGATAGGCACGAAAAGAGGGCATGCCCTGGAGACAACCTGCGCCGAGGGGTCGAGGCGCCCGATCGTCCTTTCGTAGGCGCGGCTCCCTATCGTCGCCCTCGTGCCTATCACCCCGATCCTTTTGGTCCGGGTAGCCGCGACCGCCTCTCTGGACGGCGGCTCGATGACGCCGACGACGGGAACGGGCAGCCGTTTTTTGAGCACAGGCAGCGCTATGGCGCTCGACGTGTTGCAGGCGACGATCAGCATCTTTATGCCCTTCGACAGAAGAAACCGCGCATTTTCCAGGGAATAGCGGGTAACGGCAGCGGCCGACCTGTTGCCGTAAGGCACGCGCGCAGTGTCGCCAAGATAAACGATATGCTCGTGGGGCAGGAGCTTTCTGACTTCCTTGAGGACGGTCAGGCCGCCGATGCCCGAATCGAACATGCCGAGGGAGAGGTCTTTCATAGCAAAAGAGCTTATTCCTACCACCCTGACAAAGTCAAGCAGGGTTATCATCGGGGTTCAGCACCCCCTCCACCGGCGAAGCCGCATGGAGTGGCCTTTGCTGCGATTGACAAACCTGGTTCCCGCCCTAATTTTAAGTAGTGCATGATTCCAGGCGGCGGGGAGGCGGGAAAGGAGGTAATATGGCAGATAAAGTACTCGACGGCATGAGGGTGGCTATCCTTGTCGCGGATCATTTCGAGCAGGTGGAGATGACCGAGCCGACCTGCCTTTAACCGCGAAATGATTTCTCTTTTCTCGGCGCATTGGAAGAAGGCCGGAAAGAGGCGGGCGGCCTGATCCGACCGACAGCGAGGGCTGGGTCGTGAAAATGTTTCACGTGAAACATTCCTTCCTCTCAGTATTAGGGGAAGGGGCCGTGGGGAGGACCCGGGCGCACCCGGAAAGGAAGGAGGCCATGAAAGGCCGGAAAACATATAGGGTAGGGATATCCGGGTCTTACGGGGGCCTCAACCTCGGAGACGAGGCCATTTTGCAGTCGATCATCACTGGCCTCCGGTCATCCCTGCCTGTCGATATTACCGTTTTCAGCAAAGACCCGGCCGATACGTTGGAGCGCCACAGGGTGGAGAAGGCAGTGCCGGTACGGACCCTGTCGCGTGATGAAGTGCTGCCGGAGATCGAAGGCCTGGACCTTTTCATCCTGGGAGGCGGCGGGATCCTTTTCGATGGGGAGGTGCACGATTACCTGCGCGAGGTCAACATGGCGCACGAAATGGGCGTGCCGGTCATGGTCTACGCGGCCGGCGCGGGCCCTCTGCGCGACCCCCGCAATCAGCGGCTTGTCCGCGAGGCCCTTGAAAAGGCGGCTGTAGTTACCGTCCGGGAGCGGAGCGCCAAAAAGGTGCTGGAAGACGCGGGCGTCGCCAGAGAGATCGTCGTGACGGCTGATCCGGCCCTGCTCCTGACCCCCGAACCGCTCCCTACAAAAACATTCCAGTGCGAAGGCATCGAGGAGAGGGGGCAACTGGTTGGCATGTCGGTCCGGGAGCCGGGGCTGGCCGCCCCTGACATTAACCAGGATTCCTACCACGCCCTGCTCGCAAATGCAGCAGATTATATAGTCGATCGCTATAACGTGCAGGTAGTCTTTGTTCCGATGGAGCGGAAGGTCCTCGACATGCAGCACGCCCACGCCGTCATCTCCCAGATGCTCCGGCCGCAAAAGGCAGGCGTGCTCTCCGCGAATTACACGGCCGGCCAAATGCTGACAATCATGAAGGATTTCAGGTTCGCGGTCGGTATGCGCCTCCATTTTCTTATCTTTGCTGCGCTCCAGGGGGTGCCCTTCGTGGCCCTTCCCTACGCGTCCAAGGTCTTCGGGTTCCTTCAGGACCTGAACATCGACATGCCGCCCATGAAGCTCGTAAACTCGGGCCGCCTTATCGCTTACATCGACAGGGCCTGGGACAGCTATGCCGCCCTTCAGGCCCAGATCAACGCGGCCCTGCCTGCCTTAAAAAAGCGCGCCCAGGAAACAAAC
Source organism: uncultured delta proteobacterium (assembly GCA_963818095.1). Classification (GTDB taxonomy): domain Bacteria; phylum Desulfobacterota; class Syntrophorhabdia; order Syntrophorhabdales; family WCHB1-27; genus CAWEPK01. The sequence continues at coordinate 19,289 of CAWFRA010000026.1, read as the reverse complement.
ATGCTCGCCGTACAGCTTCTTACGCAGGTCGGGGCCGGGAAGCAGCACGTCGTGGCAGGGCCAGCACACCGGAGGAGAAATGCCGCCCCTGAAGCGGCCCCCTCACGCCACATCGATTAGACTTCCCCCGAGAGACGCCCTCGACCTGGGAGAGGCGGACGTCCTCATCGCGGGGGGCGGACCGGCCGGCCTTGGCGCAGCGCTCGGCGCGGCAGGCGCGGGCGCCGGCGTTGTCCTGGCCGAGCAGTACGGTTTTCTTGGCGGAAACGCGACCGCAGCCCTTGTCATGCCCATCGCATCCTATTACACGGAGCTGCCGGCGCAGGATGGCCGGAAGGCTGAGGACGCCTGCATGCTGCTCCCCCGCGACCACGGTGCGGGCCGGCGCGTCATAGGCGGAGCGCTCGGCGCACTCGTGGAACGGCTCGTCAGGGCAGGCGGGGCGATAGCGGCCTCCCCTTCTACGGGTTTTGTCGTCCCTTTCGACGCTGAGGTCTTCAAGACGGTCGCCTTCGACCTCCTGGATGAGGCAGGCGTACAATTTTTGCTCCATGCCTTTGCGGGCGGGGTAGCCGGGGACGAAGGCAGCCGTGCCGTCGTCTTCGAAACCAAGTCGGGGCCCGTCGTCCTTCGGGCCAAGGTCATCGTAGATTGCACGGGGGACGGGGACGTGGCCGCTCTGGCGGGGTGCGCCTTCGAATCCGGCCGGAAAGAGGACGGGCTGGTCCAGCCCATGAGCCTCATGTTCCTTATGGCGCAGTTCGAGGCATCCGCCCTGGAGGGCTACTGCCGCACGCACCCCGGCCAGTGGCAAGGCGTCCATGGGCTATGGGAGCTTATAGACCAGGCAACGAAAGCCGGAGAGCTCGACCTGCCCCGCGAAGATATCCTGCTATTCTCAACAACACACAGGCAGGACGTGTCGGTCAACAGCACCCGCATCACAAATGTGTCGGGCATGGACATTTTCGACCTGACTTATGCTGAATGGCAGGGGCGCCGCCAGGTGCGCCAGATAGCGGCTTTCCTCAAGAAATACGTCCCCGGCTTCGAAAACGCTTACCTGGCGCAGAGCGGCGCGACCGTGGGGGTGAGGGAAACGCGAAGTATAACGGGCCGTTACGTCCTTACCGCTGAAGACATCCTGTCCGCACGAAAGTTCGATGACGCAATCGCGCACGGTACCTACCCCATTGACATACATAACCCGGCCGGTCGCGGCACTACGCTCCGGCGCGTACCGGCAGGCGAGGCATACGACATCCCGCTCCGGTGCCTTATACCTGTGGCGACAGAGGGTCTCCTTTTGGCCGGCCGCTGCATCTCCGGCACGCACGAGGCACTTTCCTCGTATCGCGTCATGCCCATATCCGTAGCTACCGGCCAGGCTGCGGGCGTCTGCGCAGGCCTTGCCGCACGCAAGGCGGTCCGTGTTCGTGACATCGACCCGGACGACGTCCGCGCCGAGCTGCGCAGGCAGGGGGCTATTTTAATGCATTAGAGAATTGCCCCGGGTGGAGCAGGACCCGATAATGTTTCACGTGAAACATTATCACCAGGCGACGCGCGGCCTCGGCCTGCCCCTGGCGAATATCTTTATGGCGAGCATCCCGAAGATGAAACCGCCTATATGGGCGAACCACGCCACGCCGCCGGCACCGTGGGAGAACGCAATCTGGACAAAGAACCAGACCGTCAGAAGCAGCATGGCCGGCACATCTATGGTAGTTATGAACAGGAAAACAAAGACGAGCGTCTTAACCTTGGCCCTCGGGAACAATATCAGATAGGCCCCCAGGACGCCGGAGACGGCCCCGCTCGCGCCGATCATCGGCACCGGGGAGGACGGATCGAAGGAATACTGCACGAGGCCCGCGGCAATCCCGGACAAAAGATAGAAGAGAATGAACCGCATATGGCCCGCCGCGTCTTCCACATTGTTCCCGAATATCCATAGGTAAAGCATGTTCCCGCCTATGTGGAGAAAGCCGCCGTGGAGGAACATCGAGGTAAATAGAGTCATTACATTATAGGGGAGGAGCTCGATCTTGGACGAAAGGGCAATCATCAGGTCGTTCGGGATCAGGGCGAACTTGTGGACAAGCCCCTGTTCCAGGTCCGGCGAAAGAGTGAAGGACCATGCGAAAATGAAGATGTTTACAAGGACTATGGCAATTGTTATAATGGGAAATGTGCGCGTCGGGACGTTGTCCTTCAACGGTATCATCGTCTATGTATTACCACGCAGCTTAGCCCATGTCAAAGAGATCACCGCGCTGGAGCAGTAGATGCCGGAGCTGAGAAAAGACCCGATCATCGACCGATGGGTGATCATATCGTCCGAGCGCGGAAAGAGGCCAGTCTTCCTCGCCGAGGCGGAGGAAGCGCCCAAGCCGGGCGCCATCTGCCCGCTCTGTCCGGGCAACGAGGCCATGACGCCCCCGGAGGTCTTCGCCATCCGCCCGGCCTTCGTCTCGTCCCCGCCGAACAGCGCAAACTGGATACTAAGGGTCGTGCCCAACAAGTTCCCGGCCTTACGCATCGAGGGCGAGCTGAACAAGCAAGGGCTCGGCCTTTACGACAAGATGAACGGGGTCGGGGCGCACGAGGTTATTGTCGAGACGCCCATACACAGCCAGACGCTTACCGGGATGGATGTGCCTTCCGTGCAGAACGTCTTCATCGCATACAGGGAACGTACGCTCGACCTTCTGCGGGACAAACGCTTCAAATTCATCATGATCTTCAAGAACCAGGGCCCCATGGCAGGCGCCTCGCTGGCCCATTCGCACTCGCAGCTTATCGCCCTGCCCATCATCCCCAAGCGGCTTTCGGAGGAGATCTCCGGCTCTCTCAATTATTACAAGTACCGGGACAGGTGCGTTTTCTGCGATATAATCGCGCAGGAAATGGAAGAAAGGAGCAGGATCATTTACGAAAATGAGAGTTTCATCGCCATTTCCCCCTTCGCCTCCCGCTTTCCGTTCGAGACCTGGATCCTTCCCAAGGTCCACGAGGAATCCTTCCTCTTTTCAAAGATCCACGACAACTACTTCGCGGCAGCCGACGCCCTTTTGGTAGTCCTGAAGAAGCTCGAAAAGGTGCTCAACTGCCCGCCGTACAATTACATGATCCACACTACCCCTGTCGAGATGATCGACGCGCCTTTCTACCACTGGCACATGGAGATTATACCCAGGCTCACTAAAATGGCCGGTTTCGAATGGGGGACCGGCTTCTATATCAACCCTACCCCTCCTGAAGAGGCGACCATTTTTCTTCAGGAGGCCGAGTTCTAAAGGGAGAATCTCATGAAGGTCCTTCTGGCGTCTTCGGAGGCGGTTCCCTTCGCGAAAACAGGCGGGCTGGCGGACGTGGCGGGGGCGCTTCCCAAGGCGCTTGCGAAGGCCGGCGTCGATGTGCGGCTCATTCTGCCCAAATATAAGGGCATCGAGGAGAAGGGCCTGCCGCTGGACTATCCGGGTATCCACGTAGCGGTCCCTGTCTCGCAGACGGTCGTCGACGCTGAGATCGTCGAGAGCCGGCTTGACGGGGTGACGGTCTACCTCGTGGAAAAAGACGAGTATTTTTACCGGGACAACCTTTACAGCACGCAGGATGGGGACTTCATCGACAATGCGGAGCGCTTCGTCTTCTTCTCGCGGGCAATCATCGAGACGGCCCGCCAGACGGGCTTCGTGCCCGACGTCATCCACTGCAACGATTGGCAGACAGCCCTCGTACCCGTCTACCTGAGCACCATTTTCAGGCCTGACCCCCTACTTTCGCGCATCTCCACCCTCCTGACCATCCACAACCTCGGTTATCAGGGGCTCTTCTGGCACCTCGACTGGCACCTCCTCAACCTCGGCTGGGAATATTTCACGCCTAACTTCTTGGAATTCTACGGGAAAATCAATTTTCTGAAGGGCGGCGTCGTCTTTACGGATATCGTCAATACGGTCAGCAGAAAGTACAGCCAGGAGATCCAGACGCGTGCGTTCGGCGCGGGCCTCGACGGCATTCTCCGGACGCGGAAGGAAGATCTCTACGGCATAGTCAACGGGATCGACTACGATGATTGGAACCCGGAGACGGACCGGTTCATACCGGAGCGCTACAGCGCAGACGACTTGAGGGGCAAGGCTGTCTGCAAGGCGGCTTTGCAAAAGACGTTCGGCCTGCCGGTCGATGCAGAATGCTACGCTCATAGCCAGCATCTCCCGCCTTGCGGACCAGAAGGGGTTCGACCTTATAGCGCAAGGGTTCCGAAGGCTCGTCTCCAGCGGCGTTCAATACATCCTGCTCGGTACGGGGGAGCGCAAATACCACGAGCTGTTCACCGAGCTTGCCCGGAAATACCCGCAGTCATTCGCGCTTAAGATTGCATATGACAACGCCCTGGCCCATCTCATCGAGGCCGGCGCCGATATGTTCCTCATGCCGTCGCAATATGAGCCGTGCGGGCTCAACCAGCTTTACAGCCTCAGGTACGGCACCGTCCCCATCGTTCGCGCAGTCGGCGGACTTGAAGACACGATCAGGGACGACCCCGCAAGACCCGATTCGAATACCGGCTTTAAGTTCCGGGAATACACGGTTGACGCCATTATGGTCGCCGTAGAGCGCGCCCTTGCCGTACGTGCCGACGCCGCCAGGTGGACCGGGCTGATGAAGCGGGGTATGGCGCAGGATTTTTCGTGGGAAAACTCGGCCGGCGAATACCGGTCGCTTTACGAAAAAGCCATAAAACACCATGAATTTCGCTAGCGTTCTCGGCAGGGTCATCGAGATCTCCCATTCAAACCTGGAGATAGAGGCACGCATCAACGCCATCCTCAACATCGTCTCGAGCGACCTCCACTTCGACGAGGCCGTTATCTACACCCTCGATAAGGACAAGCGGCTCTCATGCAGGTACAACAACCGCACGAGCGCGCTTTTCGGCCTTCTGGGCGACTACCGCTGCCACGTGGGAGAAGGCGTTGTCGGCACGGTGGCGCAAAAGCGCTCGCCCCTCTTCTTCACGCTGAAGGACGTGCCGCCCCGGTTGGGCTGTCTTTTCTATACCCGTCTGGACGACGTCCTGCCCAGGTACAAGGCATTTGCCTTCATCCCGCTGTCCGACGACAGCTTCTTATACGGCGTTCTCCTTGCGGCTTCTTCCATTAGGGAGGCGGTCAGCCCCGGCGAGAAAGTCGTCCTGGCTATCCTTGCCCGCGAGCTGGGCGGCATATTCCGCACCTACGACCTGCTCCTATCATCAAAAAAACGCATCACCGAGCTGGCTACCCTTTCCGAGCTGGGCCGCATCCTGACGTCCACCATGGAGCCTTCGGCAATTCTCGAGAATATCGCGCTCATTACGGCGAAGGCCCTTAACGCCTCTTTCGCCACGATCAAGCTCGACCTCGCAGTCATGAAACTAAACGGCCAGCGCTTTACATCGGGCGGCATCCACGGCAGCATCGAAGGCCACGTCCTCGACCTCGAAGCCGAGGCCTCGCACCTGAACCGGCCGGTCTCCTTCTCCGAGGTGCAGACAGATGAAGAGGGGGCGCAGGCGGCTGCGGCATTCACGATCCTGGCCGCCCCGATAGCGGCCAAAGACCGGATACTGGGCACCATCACGTTAGGCAGGAAGGTCGAGCAAAGGGACGTCGCCAACGAGCAGCAGGATCAGTATCTACTTGGAATGATTGCCAATTACATTTCCAGCGGCCTCGATAACGCGCTTCTCAACATCAAGCTGCGGGATGCGCTGCGCGAGCTTGGCGACGCGCAGAGGCGGATGATCGAGAACGAAAAATTGCGCAGCCTCGGCGAAATGACGGCAAACATCGCCCACGAGATAAAGAACCCCCTCGTCGTAATCGGGGGCTTTACGAAGCGGCTTGCAAAAACGGCGCGCCTGGACCCTGCCGAGAACAGGTACGTCGAGATCATCACCAAAGAGGTCACCCGGTTGGAGGCGATACTCACCGAAATTTTGAACTATGTCAAAGAGACGTCGCTCCTTTTCGAGAAGTGCGAGGTCAACAGCCTGCTCGACGAGATCATTTACCTCCTCTCGTCCGACAAGGGCTGGTCGGCAATAAAAATCGCAAAGCAGTACGAGCCCGATTTACCCCTTGCCTTCTGCGACGTCCAGCAGATCAAGCAGGTCTTTATCAATATGCTGATGAACTCCTTCGAGGCTATGCACGGGCGGGGCACCATTACAATAACTACGGAACGGGTGATTTTGGGTGACAAGCAATTCCTCGCCATATCGCTCAGGGACACGGGCGGCGGCATCGAGCCCGCTTTCCTCGACAACATCTTCAACCCTTTCTTTACGACCAAGGAGAAGGGTATAGGGCTGGGCCTCGCGATCGCGAACAAGATCGTCGTCCATCACGGGGGCGACATCGAAGTAAAAAACACGCCCGGGGAGGGCGCCCTGTTTATCGTGCACCTTCCCTGTCAGGAAAAACAGGCGGAAGGGCCGGGTAAACGCGTAACGCCGGGCGGGCGGGCATGAGGCGGATAGGCCGCTTTTTGGGCCGGCCCATCAAAAAATAGGGGTGGAAGCCATGGAAAACGTGAAAATCCTGCTGGTCGATGACGAAGAGCACATAAGGCTCCTGTTCAAGGAAGAGCTTGAAGAGGAAGGCTATACTATATGTCTCGCCTCGAACGGCTTCGAGGCCCTCGAGGTCATGCAGGCAGACAGCTTCGACCTGGTAGTGCTCGATATAAAGATGCCGGGCATGGACGGCATACAGACGCTCAATGAGATAAAGAAGATCAACAAAGACCAGCGGGTTATCCTTTGCTCGGCTTACGGCGAATACCAGCAGGATTTCTCCAGTTGGGTCTCCGATGCATATGTAGTAAAATCTGCTGACACGCGAGAGCTGAAAGAAACCATCAAAAAAGTCCTGGGAGTATAAACATGCACAAAGTGAGAAAGGCCATTATCCCGGCGGGCGGGTTCGGAACGCGCATGCTCCCCGCAACAAAAGTCGTTCCGAAAGAGCTTCTCCCCGTTGTGGATAAGCCCCTCATACAGTTCATAGTCGAAGAGGTGGCAGGGTCCGGGATAGAGGAGATCATCCTCATTACCGGCAGGCAGAAGGCCTCCGTCGAAGACCATTTCGACACTTGCGCAGAGCTCGAGCTTTTCCTCGGGAACAAGAAGAAGGCCGAGCTGCTCGATATGATAAAGGGGCTTTCCGGCATGGTGCGCATCGTCTCCGTGCGCCAACCATATCCGATGGGCCTCGGCCACGCCATCCTGTGCGCACGGAACCTGATCAATAACGAGCCCTTCGCCGTGCTCCTGCCCGACGACCTCATCATCTCCACAAAGCCGTGTTTGGGACAGCTCCTTGACGTTTTCGATGAATTCGGCAAGCCCGTCATAGCCGTGCAGACCGTGCCGAAAGAGGCGGCGCCCCAATACGGCATCATCACACCGGAGCCAATAAGGGAAAGGCTCTATGCGATAAAAGACGTGGTCGAAAAGCCCAGCATGAAAGACGCGCCGAGCAACCTTGCCATAATCGGCCGCTACGTGCTACCCCCCGAGATCTTCACCGTACTCAGTGACACAGGCGCGGGCGCGGGCGGAGAGATACAGCTTACGGACGCCATACGGCGGCTCCTCGTCACAAACCCGTTCCTCGGCCTTCAATACGAGGGGCTGCGCTTCGATGCGGGCAACAAGGCAGGCTTCATCAAGGCGAACCTCTACTGCGGCCTGCACCACAAGGAAGTGCGGGAAGACCTCTGCCAATTCATCAGAGAGCTTGACCTGGACTCGATAATGAAATAGGATATAATTCTCTGTGTGGGGGTGTAGCTCAGTGGGAGAGCACCTCGTTCGCAACGAGGGGGTCGCGGGTTCGAATCCCGCCATCTCCACCATACATTTCTTCTGAAAAGAATTCGCCAACTCAAATGGGGCTATCCCACTTTTACGAGGGGGGAGGCTCCGGCGGCTTTGCCGACGGAGGGGGCGCTGAGCCCCAGTAATTGCATCCCGCCATCTCCACCATACATTTTTCAGAAAAGTAGATTCCTGGCTCAGGCGCGATGCTTTTCCGAGGGGGAAGGCTCGCTGAGCCCCAATAGCCATATTGTTTACACGTTTGTCCCCTCGTTTTACACTTCACGGGCCGGCACAATCACACATCCCTAATAATAACAGATCATTACCATTTGGCATGCTTTTCGCGCGTCAATCGCTCACCGGTCTTGCCGCCGGAAAAAGAGGCGTAACGGCTTGCCTTACCGTTGTCTTTGAAGCGGCCCTGCCTGTTGCCGGCGCGCTCCAAGGAAGCCGACAGCTCTTCGTAGACAAGTTCTCCGTGATGATGTTGAACGACCTGCGTGGAATGTATATGTTTGGCATAGGCGTTATGGGGTGAGACGATGCGGCTTCTGACGGCAGATAAAACAGGCCTCCATGCGGGTTTGGCCGCGATGGCGGACGAGGCGGCGGCCTACGGAGTTAAGCGCAAGGGGACGGGCTTCGCGTACGGCAGGCTCTCGGCCGAAGACGAGCTGAGGCTGGATTACGATATTACTCTTCTACCGCCGAATAAATACTGGCTCCCTGAGGAGACGCCCCTCTTTCGATACGAGACGGCGCCGAAGGCGCTTCCCCTTCCGGCCGGTCGAGGCGGCCCTGCGATAGTAATAGGCGTACACCCGTATGACCTGCACGCCTTAAAGACGCTCGACGCGGTCTTCCTCGGATACGGGCCGGACGACAGCTACAAAGCGAGGCGCGAGGCAAACGTTGTCATTGGCGTAGACTGTCTCCGTCCCTGGCCTTACGCCTTCGCGCCCAGCATGGGGACCGCCCTGCCCCCGGAAGGCCTCTTCGACCTCTGGCTTACGGACTTCGGGGACGCATACCTGATAGAATCGGCAACGGAAAAGGGCGCGGCCCTCTGCAAACGATACCTGAAAACGCGCGCCCCAGCTAAGGCGGCCGCTTCCCGTAGGGATGAGCTGCGCGCCGAGGCGTTGGGCCGCTACCACCTCCGTCTCGATGTGCCGGCTGCGGACATACCGCGCGTGCTGGATGCAGGCTGGGACAGCCCCATGTGGGAGGAGCTCGGAAGGAAATGTTTCTCCTGCGCGTCGTGCACGATGACCTGCCCTACGTGCGTCTGCTTCCGCGTCGTAGACAGGAACACGATCGACGGGACTTCAGGCGTTCGCTTGCGCAGGTGGGATAGCTGCATGTTCGACGGCTTCGCCGAGGTGGCGAGCGGAGAGAACTTTCGCCCTACGGGCACGGAAAGGCTGCGGCACAGGCTGCACCGCAAGGGGAAATATATGCTGGAGCGCTGGGGCGCTCTCGGCTGCGTCGGCTGCGGCCGCTGCATCCACGCCTGTCTGGTCGATATCGCGAGCCCCGTCTACGCGTGGAACCGCCTGGCGAAAGAGGCGGCAGGGAGGGCGACTTGAAGCAGGCGGCAGAGCGCGGTCTCTTCCTCCCGAGGTTCGCCGTAGTCGAGACCAGGGAAGAGATGACCGCAAGAGAGGTGCTCCTTCGCGTGCGGCTCGAGGACGGAAGCAGCCTGGGGCACGCAGCCGGGCAGTTCATCCAGTTCTCCATATTCGGGATAGGCGAGGCGCCGATCTCCATCGCCTCATCCCCCACGCGAGGCCCTTCCTTCGAGCTGGGGGTCCGGGCCGTGGGCAGCGTGACGGACGCGGTACACAGGCTGGCGCCCGGCGACCTCTTCGGCGTCCGCGGCCCCTTCGGCAACGGCTTCCCCCTAGCGCAGCTTGCGGGGCGGGACCTTCTGTTCGTGGCAGGCGGCTGCGGGTTCTACCCTTTACGGTCGATAGTCCAGTATGCAACGGACAGGCCGGGGGAGTTTGGGAAGCTTACGCTGCTTTATGGCTGCCGGGAGCCGGCCGAGCTGCTCTTCCCAGGCGAGATCGCCGCGTGGAAGCAAGGAGGGTCCATGGACGTCTTCCAGTCCGTAGACCGCGTGCCCTCAGGCGTCGGGTGGACGGGAAGCGTAGGCATCATCACAGGCCTTTTCGCCGGACTGCGGATCAGGCCGGAGCAAACGAGCGCGATCATCGTCGGCCCGCCCGTGATGTACCGTTTCGTTATCGAGGAATGCCTGAAGAAAGGCATAAAGGAGGAACACATACTCGTGTCGCTCGAGCGGAGGATGGAATGCGGCCTTGGCCTGTGCGGCCACTGCCAGATCGAGAACATGCTTGTCTGCCGCGAGGGGCCGGTCTTTAGCTGCGCCCGCCTCGCGGGACTGCACGGGGCCTTATGAGGCCTAAGATCGCCGTATTCGACCTCACCTGCTGCGAGGGCTGCGAGCTGCAGGTGCTCAACTGCGAAGAGGAGCTGCCGGACCTCGTCCGCGTGCTCGATATCGTCGAGTTCAGGGAGGCGAAGACGGAGCGCGCCGAGCACTACGATATCGCCTTCATAGACGGCGCGTGCTCCAGGCGGTCCGAGCTCGCCTCCCTGAAGGAGATACGCAGGCGGTCGAAGATGGTGATACCCCTGGGGAGCTGCGCCCACCTGGGCAACGTCAACTGCCTCAAGAACCGATACCCCATGGAGGAGCTGGCCGCAGTGGAGTTCGGGCCGGACGCGCCGGTCGACACCATACCCGCCCGGCCCATAAGCGCCGTAATACCGGTAGACTATTTTATCCCCGGCTGCCCCATCGTCAAGGACGAATTCCTGCGCGTCGTGCAGGAGCTTCTGGCCGGCCGTATGCCCTACCAGCCGAACAACCCCGTCTGCGCGGAGTGCAAAGTCGCCGAGAACGTCTGCGTCTTCGACCTGGGGCGCACGTGCCTCGGGCCCGTAACAAGGGGCGGCTGCTCTGCCGCTTGCGTCACTGCCGGGGCAGTCTGCTGGGGCTGCCGCGGCTTTATCGACGACCCGAACATCGAGTCGGAGAGGCTGATACTGAAGCAGGCGGGCCTCTCGCCTGAGGACATAGCCGCGAGCTTCAACCTGTTCAACGCGTGCCAGGAGGCCGCCTGGAAGTGAGCAGGATCAATATCAGGACCGACAGGTTAACCAGGTGCGAGGGCCATGGCAAGCTGGTCCTGCGCTCAGGCGCCGGCGGACCGCCTGAAGTCTCCTGGGAGATCACGGAGTCGCCTCGCTTCTTCGAGGCGATGCTAAAGGGCAGGCCGTGGCTCGACGCGCACGTGCTTGCTTCCCGTGTCTGCGGCATCTGCTCCGTCTCCCACCTTTTCGCCTCTCTTCAGGCAACGGAGGCCGCCTTCGGCATCGAGCCCTCGGAGCAGACCCTGCTGCTTAGGAAGCTGCTTTACGCAGGAGAGATGCTGGAGAGCCACATGCTCCATATATATCTCCTCGCGGGCCCCGACTTTTTCGGGACAGGCAGCGTCTTCCCCCTTCTTGAAAAAGACCCCGGCAAGGTGGCGCCCGGCCTGCGGCTGAAGAAACTGGGCAACGAGATCATGGAGCGCATCGGCGGCAGGTCGATCCACGCCCAGTCCCCGACTGTCGCAAAGTGGCTGCGCCTGCCCACGGCTGAGACCCTGCGCTGCCTGAGAGGACGCCTCGACGAGGCCGTGCCCGACATCGAGGCTACAGTTGCGCTCTTCAAGGGCATCGCCCTGCCCGCATTTACCCGGCCGACGGAGTACATCGCCCTCAGGCACCCGTCGGAGTACGCACTTATCCGGGGAGAGATCCATTCTACGGACACGGGCCCGGCCATGCCCTGCGATTACCTCGACATCGTAAATGAGTACGTCCTGCCCCATTCTACGGCCAAATACACCAGGCACGCGCGGGCGTCATACGCGGTCGGCGCATTGTCACGGGTCAAGATCAACTACGAGCACCTTAATGGGCAGGCATTGCAGGCGGCCCGCGAGCTGGGCCTCGCGCCCGAATCCTGCAACCCCTTCATGAACACCATTGCCCAGATAGTCGAATGCGCCCACGAGATAGAAGAGGCCGGGGCAATCGTCGGCCGCCTCCTCGAAACCGGTCTTGCCGAAGAAGACCCGCCTATTCCCGTCAGGGCCGGGCGGGGAGTCGGGGCGGTCGAGGCGCCGCGGGGGCTTCTAATCCACGACTACACCTACGACGACACCGGCCGCATCGCGCATGCCAACCTTGTCATACCCACGAACCAGAACAACGGCAGCATACAGGAGGACCTGGAGGCCGTCGTCCGCGAAAGCGGCGGCATGGACGAAGAGGATCTGAGGCGCCTTTGCGAGATGCTCGTCAGGTCTTACGACCCCTGCATAGGCTGCGCCACACACTGAAGGCGAAGACCCGCGGAAGGCCCTTTCCGCGCGCCCGACAGGCGGGCAGGAGCGGCCCTTTCCGCGCGACGAAATTCCCTTTGACATTTGATTTACCTTATGTGTAACATAGCCACTATGCGAAAAGTTTTGGTGTTATTCCTTATCGTGCTACTAGCGTCCTGTAGTCTCCCCTTTGGCAAGAAAGCGGCCAAAGATACGAGCCAGCCGACCAAGACCGAAAAGGGCGAAATCGTAACTGGAAACGACCAGCCCAAACCGGGCGATATAAGGCTCGTAAACGGGATAGAGTACATTTATGCCAGAAACCGGAGGTTCCAGCTCACTCCGTATGAACCCGAGTATCAGTGGGTGCGGAAGGATGACTACTCCGGCGGCCTTTTCGATTCGGTCACCGACAAAATAACGGGGGCCGGCGCGGCCAAGAAAGAGCGGGCCGAGATGGAAACGAGGATGGCCAAGCTGGAGGAGAGCATAAAGCAGAGAAGCGCCGCGGCGCCGGCCGCCCGCCCGCAGGTGCAGCAGGCTGCGTTCCAGGGGCCGGGCCAGGGGCCGTACCAGGCAAGGCCCGGCGCGGTCGTGGGCTTCACGTACCCCTCGCCCAAGATGAAAAGGCGCGTGCTCCTTCTCCCCCTTGCGGACCAGACCAATTATAAAGAAGAACACCTTGACGAGCTGACGACCAAAAGGCTCGTCTCCCGCCTCGAAGACACGGGCGCGATCATCGCCGTTGACCTGCATTCCCTTGAGCTGAACGGCGACCCCTTAAAGCCGGACGTCATGCGGTCGCTCTGGGACCTCTATGGGATTGAGGCAGTGATCAGGGGCACCCTCTCGGACGTTTACAGCAGCACGTCCAAAGTCGACGGCAAGGAAGATAAAGAGGTCTCCTTCGCACTCTCCAAGGTATCCCTCGACATCTACAACACCGAAACCGGCAAGCCGCTCCGCCAGCTCTCTGCCCGCAACCCGTTCTTTCTCTCCAAGGAGAACGGAGATATGAGCTCCGAGAAGGCCAAGGTCAGAGCCATTGACCTCGCGATAGAGCTTATGGCCGATGACCTGCTTAAGACGCTGCTCAACCTCGACTGGCACGCCAGGATAGCCTCGGTCGAGAACGACAGGATCTACCTCAATGCCGGCAGGTTGTCGGGCCTGCAAAAAGGGGACGTCCTCGAGGTATTCGCCCCGGGCGACCCCATCGTAGACAAGGGGACAAGCCTGACCCTGGGCAGGACCAAGGGGAGCTTCAAGGGTGAGATCGAGGTTGCAGAGGTGTTCGGGGTCGACGCCTCCTGGGCAAAGGCCGGCAAGGACGTATCGTTTGTCCCAACGGACCTCGTATATCTGAAACAGAAGTGATCCCGGTTTTTTCTGCTTTTTAGGGGCCCCGTTCCGGCCGGCCCCGAATGGTGCGAAAACGGGCGGAGCGCACACTCCGTAAAGGAATTGAAAGAAACTCTATTTTAGTGTAGAATGTAGAGCATTCAATTCTGCAGGAATCCAAAAAGTTTTCCACAAATGTTGAAAACGTGTTGAAATCGACTCCTCAAAAGGCATGATTTGCATGGATGACGCTTGCTCGCAGATAAAGCTTCGCCTTGCCAAGGTGATAAGCGAGGATAACTACAAAACGTGGATCGAGCCCCTGAAGATTAAGGAATGCGTGGACGGCGTCTGCTCGGTCATTGTCCCCAATGCCTTTTTTCGGGACTGGATTATAGAGAATTTCGAGCCCATTTTCAGGTCCCTCCTCAAGGAGGCGACAGGGCAGGACGTAAGGATGGATTACCTTCTCGAAAGGGAAGACGTAAAAGTTGAGAAAAAGAACGTAGCCCTTAAAAAGCAGCCGGCCTCGGCTATTTTTAAGCCGAGGTACACCTTCGAGAACTTCGTGGTGGGGGAGAGCAACCAGTTTGCAACTGCCGCCTGCCTGGCTGTAGCGAATAACCCGGGCAAGGTCTATAACCCTTTATTTATATACGGCGGTGTCGGCCTGGGCAAGACCCACCTCCTGAACGCCATCGGCAATTCCCTCACTTCGCGTCCCGGGAGCGGGATCAGCCGGATGTCCTATATCACCGCCGAGGAATTTACGAACGAGCTTATAAACGCGCTGCGCTTTGAGAAAATGGAAGATTTCAGGAATAAATTCCGTAAGATGGATGTCCTTCTAATCGACGACATACAGTTCATAGCGGGCAAGGAAAGGACCCAGGCGGAGTTTTTCCACACTTTCAACACCCTCTATGACAACACGAAACAGATCGTCGTTACGAGCGATAAATTCCCAAAGGACATCCCGAACTTCGAGGAGAGACTGCGGACGCGCTTCGAGTGGGGCCTAATTGCCGATATCCAGCCCCCTGATTTCGAGACCAAAGTCGCGATCCTGAATAAAAAGGCGGAGATGGAGAATGTGACCCTCCCCCAGGACGTCGCCTTTTACCTCGCCACGAACATCGAGCATAATATCCGCGTCCTGGAGGGATCGCTGATACGCCTCGGAGCATTCGTCAGCAGTATTGCGTCCCAAATAAGCTTTCCACTGTCAACGAGTTGCAGGCCGATCTGATTGGGCACTGACGTAGACCCATCGCCGACCCAAGCTACCCGATATCTCGCCTTACTAATCGCGTGTTGAATACCGACAATGCAGCCTTTTTGGAGCGGACGAATGTTTCCTTCCAGCCGAGCGCCCGTGGTGGTTATGTCGATGGTGGTAGCTTCATGCTCGAACAAGTCGCCATTAGCGTCCATGCCCCAAACGCGAACGGGAAGAGCCACACTCAAACGTTTTTCACGCCTCATCCCTTGCTTAGGGTCAAGTTCTGAATACAGAATAACCCGATTCCGGCCACTGTTCTTGGCCTCGTAAAGTGCAACATCGGCAGCCTCAAGCAGATCAGATTTGGACTGCCCATCTCGTGGAAACGACGCCGCGCCGAGACTAATGGTGAGCCGGACGGGTTGTGGTAATGAATCGGCTGCAAAATCGCTGCTTTCAATGTCCTCGCGTAACCGTTGAGCGACGTAATCTGCGCCCACTAAGTTGGTGTCAGGAAGAATAATAATGAATTCCTCACCCCCGTACCGTGCCACCGTATCAATTTCGCGCCTTCCTTTCATCAAGAGCGAGGCGATCTCACGCAGTATTATGTCTCCGGTTTGATGGCCGTACCTGTCGTTGACTGGCTTAAAATGATCGACGTCAATCAGTACCACAGATAGCGGATTACCGTTGCGCTCAGCACGTTTTATTTCACGATCGAGCTGTTCCTCAAAATGTCTTCTAGTTTTCAGCCCGGTCAAGAAATCAGTATAGGCCAACTCGATGAGCGCATCGTTGGCCTGCTCCTGCTGGAATAGCTTTTCTGCCGACAACGACAGTATCCACAGGAACTTGGCATCTACTTCGGAGAAACTATCGGAAGCCGCACTGAATAACTGCAATACGCCCTGAACACTCGAATGTACGAATAGCGGGACTGCCAGTAGAGATTTGGCCCCCAGGTCGGCCAACAGCCGGTCTGCCTCTGGGTGAGAACCGTACGGAATCAGTACTGGTCCCTGATACGCCCTCGTCCAAGCATTAACCAGGTGGGAACGCGCGAGAGTCTCCGGAGCAGGCGTATCAAGACGGCGGCTCAGACGCAAGCAGAACTCTTTCTGCTGCTTATCCCAGAAAAACGCCAAGCCGCCGGCATACGGAACAATTTCACCCGCCAGATCGCAAACTAGACTCAGGGCCGGTTCCAGCTCCAGCTTGAGCCCGGCAAGCATACTTATTCGTATGAGAACGTTAACAGCTTGCCAGCGGCGGTTCAGTGTTTCCCGGCCTAATTCAGAGAACGCCTTGATCACGCATTGATCAGGGAGCGAGGACGCTGCCGACAGAAAACTAACCGGCATAGGACCTCGCGCAGCGGGATTTTGGAACAAGAATCTCCATTGTCCAACTCTAAACCCTCGAATTGTACTGTTCGGGAGCGGTTTTTCCACTGAGAATTGTGGCGCATTGTCGCCCTGAACAGCCGTATCGCTAATTGGGAACTATTCTTCATCCTGCTTCCGTTTGCCTTCCGGCAACAAGGCAACTCACACTTCGAGATCACGATTTTCCAAACGACTGTTCCTCGGAGGCGAGCTCTCCTGGTTGGGGCGAACGCGCATATCGCAACCACCAAGTTCGGATACACCGCAACACAAATGCTGCTCCCCCGCTGACTTTGTTGCAAGTTACCTCAGTAATTACTGCGATTGAACAACAGTCGCGCAGTCGAAAATATTGGTGTCGCCTGAGGCCGGATCGATTTGTACGACGGGTGTATTGACGGAGCAAGACGACGGGCGCCTCATGGCTGGAAGAACAGTACAGCGGGGTGTCCTATTGAGGAAAGCACAATATGCATGCGGACAATCGCCGGGCCGGCAAACATCCGCCAAATGCACCCCTCAGCACCTTGGGAATATCACTATAATCTGCGGTGCTCAATAATTTGACCAACGCTCAAAACAGGGGTGGCAGCCTCCAACAATGATGGCTGCAGTAGCACGAGTCTCGCTCCTTACGCTGAAAGGAATCCCATCGCATTTTCGGGCTTGGATCACTGTGGTCGCATCGGGTTCTCGGGTTCTGCGTAGAATCGATGAAACAGATCGATAGCCCCGCTGACTAGGCAGCCGATTCGGGGGAGGCTCGACCTCCATCATCATGAGCCAGCTCATCGTCATGATGCTTGCTCGTCCCTTATACAACGTCGTTAGCAATACGACTGGGCCCGGTTCGAGCAGGTGAATAACTTGTGGGATTCTGTTCAGGCACATTTCATGGAAGAGTACCGAACAGTCAGTGCCAATCTCCTGAGCTCCGTATTGCCTCCAAGTCCACCGATGCTTGACTTCAATGTCAAGTTCTTGCGGGTCAACTGGACAAAATTAAGGTTCCTGTATCCTGCGCTTTCGGACTGGGTTTTACGCTGAGGTAAATACTCTAATCGATACACTGAGGCACATAGTCTATGAGCAGGAGAAGAGGCCGACTGCCACTTGCGTCAAGGGTCAGGAGTAGTGCTCTCTATGTCGAAAGTTCATCCAGAGTAGAAAAAATGCACACGCCTCAATTTACAGTGCGAATCTCTCTCGCACAAACGCCAGTGGTACTTCGAGCTGAAACACAGACTTCGCGATCGCCGTTAAGGTGTTTGCTTTAGCCTCTGCTGTCTGGAGCTCTACTTGCAACGAAGATCTGCATGATTCTCGCAACGACCTCAACAATACTCCGGGCTTTTTGATGTCAGCCACGGCGGCGACAGTTCAGACGCGATTCATTGCACGGCAGCCGATTTTCAATCGTGCACAGCCAGGGTCACAGGATACGAACTGCTCTTTCGGCAAACAGCGGAAAACATCTTCACCAGTAACGACCCCGACCTCGCGACCAAGAAAGTTATAGACACGGCGGTGCTGGTCGGCGTGGACGCACTCTCGAACGGGCATAGCATCTATGTCAACTGCACGCGGGATACGATTGTGAATGGATACATCACTTTGTTCTCGCCTAAAACGACGGTAGTGGAAATTCTCGAAACCGTTAATCCTGATCCAGACCTAATCTTCGCATGTCGAAAATTGAAAGAGGCGGGGTATCGTATTGCGCTTGATGATTTCAGAGATCATCCCCGCTTCGCACTCATGACAGAATTGGCCGACATCATCAAAGTGGACTTTCGGTCATCATCGCCTGCTGTTCGGGCTGAGTTGGTCAAAAAGTATGCCCATACGCACACGCAGTTGCTGGCGGAAAAGATTGAGACTCACGAGGAGTTTGCATCCGCCGCCGAACTTGGCTACATGCTGTTTCAGGGTTATTGGTTTTGTAACCCTGTTGTTTTCTCCGCCCGCGACATTCCAGGCTCACAAGCAACTCACCTGCGAATTCTTCAAGCCACCAACGCTCCAGAGTTAAATTTCATTGCACTTGCAACATTTATTAAATCGGAACCGGCGCTGTCCCACCGGTTTGTTTGCTATCTCAATTCCGCAGCACTATCCTTCCGGACAGAATTTAAGTCCATCGTTCACGCCTTAAAACAGCTAGGAGAGCGAAGTGTTCGCAAGTGGCGGCTTGTTGATATCTGCGGTGCTGGCCAGTGAGTGCGAGGTGCTGAAACCGGGTGCTCTGCTTGGAGCACAATCCAGACAAATTGGCATCGTGGGGTAATGCTCCTACACAGGAATTGACTGTGACTGCGGCAAGGTAAGAGTTACAGATTTGTCCCCTGGGCTGAGTCGTGGTGGGCAGGTGGCCAACATGATCTGTTCGGGCACCCACCATTGCTGATTTTTGGCTCTGCCTTAAGGTCAATAAGAATAGTGTTCGTGTACATACTTTCTCCTGTTTGCAATGATAGCTACTGCAACACCTTTGGCACAACTAAGAAATGGCTACTCTAACTGCCAATGTAGAATACCGAATGCAGTTTGGCTGTGGGGACATCCCGCTCACCCACCATCTTTTACCACGCGCAGTTGCAAGCCGGTAAGGAACCCCGTGATTGATTCTGCCGCAGGACGGAGTGCAGTCGCACTGGATTTCAGTGTTATAATTTTAGCCCCATGGACCTGCCGATATTGACTATGCTGTTGGCCGTCATGCAGGCATCGACACCAGCCCCACGGAAGGCGTCGAGGGAGGATCGCAATGATGATGGGGGTGTGGGTTTTCTTTGGCGCAGGTATTGTCGCGCTTAGCTGGATGCAGGCATTGGCTTTTCCTGTTGGAGCCCGTAAATCGAAGCCGCACGAACTCCCAACCATCCGGAACACCTCGAATGTCAGTGAGAAAAGACACTCAGGCAACTTCACGGGCAGTCGAAGCTGGTGCAACTGCCAGCCCACCTGTCGCAGTCGAGTCTAGCGACAGGCCGGTTACGGAATTCGCCAGCCAGACCGATGTTCTTATGCGAATACCTACCAACCCTACCCCGCTC
>CAWFRA010000025.1:37500-78766 GCA_963818095.1 uncultured delta proteobacterium | reverse complement strand
ACGTCACGCGCCACATAGAGTCGGGGCGAGGTCGAAGGGGGGTTCGAGGAAGCCGAGTACGTCAGGGAAGACTGGTTCCGCTGCGGCGGTCAGGCCCATATGTGCATGGAGACGCGTTGCGCGGTGTTCGGTGAACGCCCGACAAGAAGATGACCATCTACCACTCCAACCAGGGCTGCTACTATATGCAGGGCCTTATGGCCGGAGTCCTCGGCATGAGGGAAGGCGACATCAGGGTCATCGGCCCGTACACGGGCGGCGGCTTCGGCGGCAAGTTCGAGCTGGACGGCGCGATCTTCTGCAGCGCCATCCTCTCCATGAAGTGCTACAGGCCGGTCAAGATCGTCTACACGAGGGAAGAAGACTTCATCGCTACCAAGCGGCGCACCCCGATGTTCTACTACACCCGGACGGGCGTTAAGAAGGACGGACGTTCTGCGCGCGCGAAGCCAAGGTTTTCACTAACGGCGGCGCATACACGGGCATGGGCGCGACGGCCCTCTACCTGACCGGCTTCTTCCACTCCTTCCCCTACGAGTGGAAGAAAGGCTACCGCTACGACGGCTACCGCGTCTACACGAACACCCTGCCGTCAACCTCGATGCGCGGCTTCGGCGCGCCCCAGGCCATGTGGTGCTCCGAGCAGCAGATCGAGTGGATCGCGGCCGACCTCGGCCTCGACCCGATCGAGATGCGGCGGAAGAACGCCCACAAGGAAGGGACCATACTGCCCGGCCAGGCGACCATCGCAAGCTGCGGCATCGATCAGTGCCTTTGACGAGATCAAGAAATGGATGGAGAAAAGAAAAAGAAGATGCCGGCGAACCACTCGATCGGCATCTCCGCCTGCGGCTTCATGTCGGGCGGTATCTTCAACTGGTTCGACACGCCTTACTCCTTCTCGTCGGCGGTCGTCACCATCAACCAGGACGGCACGGTCGGGCTGCACGTGGGCGCCCACGACATCGGCCAGGGTTCCAACACGACGATGGCCATCATCTGCGCGGAGACCCTCGGCGTGAAGGTCGGGGACATCAAGGTCCACTCGGGCGACACGGACCACTGCCCGCCGGACCTCGGCGCGTGGGGCTCCAGGCAGACCCTCATGTCGGGCAACGCCGTGAAAATGGCGTCGGAAAGCGCGAAAAAGCAGCTTTTGGAGTTTGCCTACGCCCAGTCGGGTCTGAACATCGTCTACGACCTCGACATCAAGGACAGGTGGGTGCACGCCATCGCCCGTCCGGAGAGGGGCTACGACTTCGTCGAGCTGGTTCTTAAGGCCCTGCGCGGCAAAGACGGCCAGAAGATCATTGGCCGCGGCTACTATACGCCTCATAGAAAGGGTATGATCTCCCCCGCATACAGCTACATGCTTCAGGGAGTAGAGGTCGACGTGGACGAGGAGACGGGCAAGATCACCCTTATTGACAGCCTTACCGCCCACGACTGCGGCCAGCCGATCAACCACCTGGGCCTCATCGGCCAGCTCGAAGGCGCCTTCTCTATGGCGGCGGGATACGGCTACCTGGAATATATGCCTTACGAAGACGGCAAGCTGATGAACCCGAACCTCGTCGACTACAAGATGATAAAGGCGCCCGAGATGCCTCAGGCGAACATCGCGGAGATCGACACCTACGAGCCGGAAGGTCCTTACGGCGCGAAGGAAGCGGGCGAAGGCCTTACGAACCCGACTGCGGCTGCGATTGGAAACGCATTGTTCCATCGCTTCGGCGTCCAGATGAAGGAATGCCCGATACGGCCGCACATGGTCGTAGAGGCGCTCAGGGAAAAGAAAGAAGCAGGAACAGAAGAAATAACCAAAGGAGGATACGATGAGCTTAAGCGGTCCTATATTATGCCCCGTCTGCGGTAAGAAGGCAAAAACGGGCAGTGCTATAGATTGTGCACGTCACATGTTCGGCACCGGCGACCAGCCGCACCGGAAATGGGTCGATGAGGCTGTCGCCCCCCAGGGTACTGACGTTCATCGATCTCATGATCGAGCAGGCAACAAGCCCGGAAACGCCAGCTATGTCCTTCTCGGCGAAGTCATCCAGAAGGACGCCGAGAAAACAGAGGCTGAGAAGCAAAGAAATAGCGAACGGGCGCACGGCCCGAAAGACAGGAGGAATAGATAGATGATTATCGAAGGAAAGTTCACGGTGAACGCACCCATCCAGAAGCTTTGGGATACGCTTTTTGACGTGGAAGCCCTAGCCGCCTGCCTGCCGGGCGCCGAGAAGATCGAGAAGATCGACGACAAGACGTATGACGTCACCATGAAGCAGCGCGTCGGCATCATCAAGGTAACGATGTCGGGCCGGCAGGTACTCACGAAGGTCGAGGCGCCCACGCACCTCGAGATGGAGGGAGAGGCTGTCGACAAGACGAAGCTCGGCCAGCATGAAGGACAAGATCACCATGGACCTGAAGGAGCTGGGCGGCGGAGACGTTGAGATCGCCTACAAGATGGACGTGAACATGGTGGGCAAGCTGGCCATGTTCGGCGACAGGGTAATGAGGAGCAAGGCCACAGAGGTAGAGAGAGAGTTTGTCAAGAACCTCCAGACCAAGCTAAAGGCCCTGACGTAACCGGGAAGAAATCAGTCTTTGAAAAAGGGCCTGCGGAGCAATCCGCAGGCCCTTTGTTTTTATACGCTTCTTGCGATGTCCGCGGTAATAGCGAGTCTTCTTGCCGGGCGGGTGCCTCGCATCATAGATGCACCTCAGCCAGACAGACGCCCCATTCTGTCCGCTGTGCCCTTGCCCGGAAATAAGAATCATCGAATGAAGACCTACGGATCGCCAATTCTGCCGACCGCTTTCCAGTTTCCCTCCCAGCTGCCGTCGGGCGGTTTGTCGCCCGACAATCATAGCAAGACAAGCGGCCCGGGGATAAGGCCCGGGCCGCTGTCGATTGCGAGTTGTGTGTAGGCGAGTGCCGGCGGAGTGAAAATTGAGCCTGCGGTAATAGACACGCTGTCGCTCAGGGCATACGACCCAGGAAGAGAGGAAGTGACGCTTCCGTTTGGAAGGCTCGCGGAGCTGCCCGCAGCGCACAGCCGGGTAATCGTACCTGCGGGGAGGCTGATGGTATACGAGCCGTCGCTCATCGTGCGGAAGTTGGCCAGGCGATAAGGCGCCGCTTTTCGCGCCATAGCGGACCTGAACAATGGAGTTGCCGACGGGCCGAACCACTTTGCGTCACCGTCCCGGAGAGAACACCCCCCGGCAGGAAGGCTGAACGTGCCCAAAGGGCAGGGACCGTGATGTTGTTCCCGTTAGTCACATAGTTGTTGTACGTGGTGCTTAACGCCCGGGAACCGATCATACGGCCATCATTTACTACTATAGCCAAGCGAACGTTCGCCCCGGTCGGCCCGTAAACCGTTACAGTGCCGTCGCCGGCCGTGATCTCGAACCCGAGCATACTATAATTCGTAGTGGTGTCGTAGACGTAAACGTAGGCTGCGCCCACGGGGTTGCTGCTCGCGTCCAGGATCGTGGCGGTCATGGTTCCGACGGCCGTTGTGAAGCTCTTCCCCGTCACGGTTGCGCCCGGCGTCACGGCCACCGCTCCTCCCAGGGTTGTCGCGGTCGACGTGCCTGAGTACTGCTGGCCGCGGCAGAGGATATTATACGGAGAACCCCCTGGCAGCGCCAAAGCGGACGGAACAGTTTGCTGGACCCAGACGCTGTATGTACCGTCCTTTGCGGTGCGGATGCTTTCCGCAAAGGCGCCTGTGCTGTCCTGGAACCTGACGGCTATGCCGGGGAGGGGATTCGTCCCGTCGGTTACGGTGCCGCTGATCTGGCCGCCCGCAGCGAGGGCCATGCCGGCCGTCACCGAATTGCCCGGCCGTTATGGTATCTTGTCGGCCTGGCACTTGTTCGTGCCGCCCCCCGGTGGTCGCGGCTGCGGCAGCGTAAATACCCGTACCGTACGCCGCCAGCGTGTTGTTCCGCAAACTCAGATAATAGCCCTGCGAGCCCCGTTGTGGGGGCCACGTTGAAGTTATAAGTGCCGTCCGGCAAGGTCTTTATAAACATGAGCGTCTGTCCCGGAGGCGAAGTCGCACAGGGTCACGAGGATGCCCGGAAGGGGACTGCCTCCGCCCGTGACCGTCCCGCTTATGCGCCCGCCCGCCGCGAGGCTGAAGTTCTTCGTAACCGCGAGTCGTGCCGACGGTGACCTTACCGGCAAGGAACATGCTTGTCGATCCGCCTGTGCTGTTCCACCATTGGCTTGCTGCCATGCTCGTGGTCGTATCGTTCAGAGCGCCCGACGATGTATTGCCCGCGGGCACGTGCACCGTGTAGTTCCCCGACGCGTCCGTGCGCGTTACGGCCATCGTCGTCTGGTCGCCAAAGGTGCGGACCATGATCTTGATGCCCGCAAGAGGCGCGCTGCTCTATCGACCACGGTCCCCGTTATGACCCCGGATGCCGTAATGCTATTGACGATATTGCTCGATTCGACGTCGTTGTTGATGGTGCTCTGAAGGGCAGTTGTGAGCGCGGACGTGGTGGTCGAGGACGTTGTTACGTCCCCGCTTGCCTGAAGCACTGTCTGCGCGACGGCCTGGATATCGGCTATGCTCACTCCCGTTATCTGGCCGCTCACTGAAGAGACGGCGCCCGTTATCAGGGCGACCGTGGTGTGAGAGTACGGATTTACATCGACGCTCGTGCCTGTGGCAAAGGATTTAATGCTCGAACCTCCGCTGCTTGCCACGACCACATAATTGGGCCCCGGCGTGAAGCCTGCCGGGGTAGTCAGCGTATAATTGCCGCTGCTGTCTGTTGTCGCTGTGGCCAGGGCCGCCCCGACCTGGTTCCCGTTATTGTCGATCTGGATGAGGCTGATCGAGACGCCCGCGCCAACAGAGGATACGCCCGGCAGACCGGGACTACCCGCCCTTGCCTCGCTGACAAAGAGCCGTGCGAACATGCGCCGCAGGCTATTGTGCCAGTTATAGGCAATCAGAGCCGTTCGGAGCCGCAACACTGCCCGAGATCGACCCTCCGCCGGCCGCCGGCGTGGAGCTGCTGCTTCCTCCTCCGCAGCCGAGTAGTGAAACCGTGAACGCAAGTAACAGGAGAACCAAGACCAGGTTGAGATGATACCTTTTCACTTTCCCTCTCCTTCTTGAGCATAAAAAATAGAGTTAATGAGAATTCGCAGTGTGGGCGGCCGGCTGTCTGACTGGTGAGTATCTATGCGGGCAGGTCCCGGCGGCTGGGCTCGCTCGACGTTATCCCTGCGGGAAAACCTCTCCGTAAATGTATAGCATATCAGCAAGGGGGCCGGTCAAGACTTTTGTATGCAATTATTAAAAAAACTGCATATAGCGGAAATTGTTTCTTATGCTTTTCGGGCAGGGCTGAAAGTTATCGCCATCCGCGCGCGGGCGCCGCTTTTGGTTCTGCAGGAAACATCAGAGCCCCCGCAACAAAATGGGGCCGGGCGTTACGCCCGGCCCCATGCCGTCATTCATTTGATCGTTTACCATTGGCCGTTTTTCAGGTATTCGTCTATAGCTGCTGCCGCCTTCCGCCCGGCTCCCATCGCCAGAATAACCGTCGCTGCGCCGGTCACGATGTCTCCACCTGCAAATACGCCCTTGCGGCTCGTCTTGCCCGTCTCCGGGTCGGCCTCGATGTTGCCCGACCGCCGGAGCGCCAGTCCTTCGGTGCTCTGGGTAAGTATCGGGTTCGGTCCCTGGCCGATGGCGACGACGACCACCTCTACGTCGATGATGTGCTCGGACCCCTTTATCTCGACGGGTCTGCGCCTGCCGGAGGCGTCCGGCTCGCCCAGATCCATCTTAACGCACTCTATCCCCTTGACCCAGTTCTTGTCGTCCCCGACTATCCTTATCGGGTTGGTCAGCATCCTGAAATCGATGCCTTCCTCTTCGGCGTGGTGTGCCTCCTCCGCCCTGGCGGGCATCTCGGCGCGCGACCTCCGGTAGACAAGGTAGACGTGGTCTGCGCCCCCAGCCTCTTCGCCACCCTGGCCGAGTCCATTGCCACGTTGCCGCCGCCGACGACCGCGACCGTTCTTTGCCATCCGTATCGGCGTATCGTATTCGGGGAACAGGTACGCCTTCATCAGGTTGGCGCGCGTGAGGAACTCGTTTGCCGAGTAAACGCCGTTCAGGTTCTCGCCCGGTATGTTGAGGAAGTAGGGGAGCCCGGCGCCCGTGCCGATGAAGATGGCGTCGTAGCCCTCGGCGAACAGCTCGTCGACCGTCGCAGTCTGGCCTATGATGGTGTTCGGCTTCATCTCCGTCGCCCAGCTTCTGCACGTAATCGACTTCGCGCTGGACGATGGCCTTCGGCAGACGGAATTCCGGGATGCCGTAAACGAGGACGCCTCCCGCCTTATGGAGCGCCTCGAAGACCGTCACTTCATGTCCCTTTTTGCTTAGCTCACCTGCAACGGTAAGCCCGGCAGGCCCGCCGCCTATGACGGCCACCCGCTTGCCGGTGGGCTTTGGCTTTTCGGGGGCACCCTTACGTCGCCTGCGGCAAGCTCGTAGTCGGCCGCGTACCTTTCGAGCCTGCCGACCGCAATCGGGTCTCCCTTCTTGCCCAGTATGCACTTGCTCTCACACTGCGACTCCTGGGGACAGACGCGGCCGCAGACTGCGGGCAGGCTGTTCGTCTCTTTTATTATGTGGATGGCGGCCATGAAGTCGCCTTCCTTCATCTTGCCTATGAATTCGGGTATCTGGACTGCCACGGGGCACCCCTCGACGCAGGCGGGTTTCTTACACGTCAGGCAGCGCGCGGCCTCGCGGAGCGCGTTTTCGCGCGTGTAGCCCAAGGCCACCTCGTTGAAGTTCTGGATCCTGAGCTTCGGTTCCTGCTCCGGCATCCTCTCCCGCCTCTTGCTTTTTTTCACCGCCACCTGGGCCTCCAGCTTGCACTGATGGTCCCACATGGCGCGCCGTTCTTCCCTGCCGTACATCTGCTGGCGCTGCATCAGCTCCTTAAAGTTCACCTTGTGCGCGTCGAACTCCGGGCCGTCTACGCAGACGAATTTTGTCTCGTCCCCGACGGTTGTCCGGCACCCGCCGCACATGCCCGTGCCGTCGATCATGATCGAGTTGAGGCTCACGACGGTCTTAAGGTTGTAAGGCCTCGTTACTTCGGCGACCGCCCTCATCATGACGACCGGGCCTATAGCGAGGACGAGATCGATTTGATTTCCTTCCTGGATAAGCCGCGTCAGCTCGTCGGTAACGAAGCCGTGGCGGCCGTACGAGCCGTCGTCGGTCGTGACCAGGAGCTCGTTACTGATCGCCCTCATCTCGTCTTCGAGGATGAGCATCTCCTTGTTCCTTGCCCCTATAATCGAGAAAATCTTGTTGCCGGCCTGGTAGAGCGCCTTGGCTATCGGATAGACGGGCGCTACGCCGACGCCGCCGCCTACGCAGACGACCGTCCCGAATTTCTCTATATGGCTTGCCTTGCCCAACGGTCCCACGACGTCGAGGACCATTCCGCCGGCGTCCAGCCGGGAAAGCTTCTTCGTGGAAGCGCCCACCTCCTGGAAGATGACCGTTATCTGCCCCTTCTCACGGTCGAAATCGGCCACCGTGAGCGGTATCCGCTCACCCGTGTCATCGGCTCTCAACACCACGAACTGGCCGGGCTTGACGCGCTTGGCTATGTCCGGGACGTAGAGCTTCCACATGACGAGGGAGGGCGCAAGCTGCCGTTTCTCGACAATCTCGTTATGTCTTTGCTCTTTGCTCACATCTAGCGCTCTTTTGGCCATAATTTCTCCTTTGTTGACTTTCTCCCCGAGTCGGGGTCATGCCTGTCATAATCTTTCATGGGAAGCCTTACGGTTACGGTTGTACCCTTGCCCGGCTCGCTCTTGATTGCTATTCTGCCGGAATGGGACTCCACGATCTTTTTGACGATGGAGAGGCCCAGGCCGGTCCCGGGCACCCGCCGCGTCTCCTGGCCCGATACCCGGTAGAACGGCTCGAAGACATGGCGCAGGCTCTCCCTGTCTATGCCCACGCCCGTATCCGTTACCTGCACTTCTACGAAGCCCCGGGCCGGTTTCGCCCGTATTATCACGCTGCCGTTGCTTACATTGTACTTGACCGCGTTCGAGACGAGGTTGGTGAAAAGCTCCTCCATCTGCACGCGGTCGGCCTCTACAGGGGGCAGGGGGCCGGCGATATCGAGGTCGACGCGTATGTTCCCTGCATCGCACTGGGGCGTGATCATCTCCACCGCATTCTTGATCGCGCCGCCCAGCTCCACCGCCTCCTTCCTGGCTGTTTTTTTGGAGTTGAGCGTTTCGAGCCTGAGAAGGTCGTCTACCAGGTCGAGGAGCGACCGCGTCCTGACTTTGGCCCGCTCGAGCATGTTACGGTTCGTTTTCGGGTCTGTCCCGGCGGCGCCGGAAAGGTACGCCGAAAGGTAGCCATGAATGGCGGCGAGCGGTGAGCGCAGCTCGTGGGCCGCCACTGCAACGTAGGGCACCTTTACCCGGCCGGTCGCAGCTTTACCCTTATCGGCTTGTTTTTGCTTACCGTCAACGGTGGGTTTATTACGCTTACTCCTCTCCATCGTTATCATCAGCCGAGGCTTTTGCCCGCCTTCTGTGGCTTCCTATGCCTCGCCCCTGCTTTTTGCGAGCAGGCCCTTCACCCGCTGGACCAGCTCTTCGGGCTCAAGCGGCTTGCAGGCGTAATCATCCGTTTTCATCCAGTACCCGTCGGCTTCCTGGGAGAACTCGCATCCCGTAGTCCCCCCTGCGGCGGTCAGCATGAGGATGGGGATTTTCTTATAGATAGGGTCTGCCTTTACGGTCCTTGCGAACGTAAAGCCCGAATCGTGCTTCTCCATTATCAGGTCGAGAATGATAAGGTCGGGCTGTTCGAACCTCACCTTGTCGAGTCCCTCTCTGCCGGAGTAAGCGGGCACGACGGCAAACCCCTGGTTCTCCAGGACGGCTTTGTTCAGATCGACAAAATCAATGTCGTCATCGACAAGCAAGATCGTTGGCTTTCTGTCCATTTCTCCTCCAGAGTTTCGATTTTCCAGAAACTGCCCGGCGCATCCTTACCGGCCGTCCTTCGCCTGATGTCTCAGGAGATGGATATCTATAGTGCCTGCTCATGCTGTTCTATCGGAGCTCGACTGAGGGACACCCGGCGGATGTCTGCCCGCCAGGCGCTTCGTTTACCGGTTTGGAGATAGATATGCTTCGAGCTTACCGGCCGCATGAACCCCCGTTCCACCCCAACGACCACAACCACATCCTACACCGAAACATTTGTGCTGTAAAGGCCTTGTGATAATATGCACAAGGCGTTCTGGATTGTCAAGACAAAAAAAATGTAAAGAAGAAAGGGCCTTGCGGCCGGCTTGTATACAGACGGGTACCGGCCGGTTGTTTACGGTTGTGACACGGCCTGCTTTTATTAAGAAGCAGTTACGAATAACTCTCTTCTTTCCGCCATCCGCCGGCGCGGGCGCTTTAAGGGGCAGGGCGGTAAGCATGCTTTTCTTTAGGCCTTCCCGGCATTATATATATGCATATAAGCTAAAAAGCGGTTTGCCTCGAAGGACCCGCCCAAGGAGGCTAGACAAAAATGTTCGGTCGACAGATAAAGCTCTTCAGGCTTTTCGGCTTTACGGTGAGCGTGGACGCGAGCTGGCTCATCATAGCATTCTTGATCGTCTGGTCGCTGGCCGCCGGCGTCTTTCCGGCATATTACAAAGGACTGGAAAAAAGCACGTACTGGTGGATGGGGATAGCCGGCGCGCTCGGGCTCTTCGTGTCGATCGTTTTCCATGAGTTCTGGCACTCCCTGATCGCCCGCCGTTACGGCCTCAAAATCAGCGGCATCACGCTCTTTATCTTCGGCGGGGTTTCCCAGATGACGGAAGAGCCGAACAGCCCGACCGTCGAATTTTTTATGGCTGTCGCCGGACCTGTGTCGAGCTTCGTCCTGTCGGCCATTTTCTACCTGGTTGCTCTTTCGTCGGCATCGTACGTGCCGCCGCCTTACACGGCCGTCCTGCTTTACCTCGCCTATCTTAACGTCCTGCTGGGCATATTCAACCTGCTGCCTGCCTTCCCGCTGGACGGCGGAAGGGTGCTCCGGTCGATCCTCTGGCGGGCGAAGGGACAGCTCCAGTGGGCCACGCGCATCGCCTCCAAAATCGGCGAGGGCTTCGGCGCGGCGATGATGATAATGGGGATCGTCTCCTTCATTTATTCGAACATTATCAGCGGCATATGGTGGTTCCTCATCGGCATGTTCCTGCGTAACGCCTCGCAGGCCTCGTACCGCCAGTTGCTCGTCAAGCGGGCGCTCCAGGGGGAGCACGTAAAGCGCTTCATGAAGCCCGAGCTGATCACGGTCAATCCGTCCGTGACCCTGTCGCAGCTCATGGAAGATTACATCTACCGCTACCATTACAAGATGTTCCCCGTGGTGGACCGCGAGAAGCTCATGGGCGTGGTCACGATCAACCAGCTCAAAGAAGTGCCGCGCGGAGAATGGGGCAGCCACACGGTGAAGGAGATCGCCGAGACCTGCACGGAAGGCAATACCATTGACCCGGAAGCCGACGCCACCCAGGCGATTGAGAAGATGAACAGGGTAGGCACCAGCCGCCTTATGGTCATAGACCGGGGCAAGCTCGTGGGCATCCTCGCCCTCCGCGATCTCCTGAAATTCCTTGCGATCAAGATGGACATGGAGCCGACCGAGGCTTAAATTACTGGGGCTTGCGTCGCCCCCTCCACCGGCATCAGCCGGGAGCCACCCCCTCATAAAGAGGAAGAGGCATTAAGAGCCACTTGGGCTTGCGTCGCCTCGTTTCCGGTCCTCAGTGCGCCGTGATCCCTTTATACAGGAGAAACAGGCCCATCACGGCCAGCATCAGCGCAGCCGCGCGCCTGCCGGCGAGCCTCGCCCTATAAGTAAGAAGCGACGCCGAAAGACCGGTAACAAACAGGGCGGGGACAGTGCCCAGGCCGAAGGAGAGCATGGTAAAAAGCCCGGAAGCCGGCCTCCCGGTCGAGGCCGCCTTGACGACCATGGCAGCCGAAAACATGCACGGAAGGAAGCCTGCGGCGCACCCGAGGGCCAGCTTTGACGCCAGGCGGCCCGATGAGAAAAGCGGGGAGAGGCGGGCAGCCGCAGCAGCCGCGGCTCCGCCCGATCCGGAATGAGGGATGAGCCGAAAAGACGGCCCGACTGCCAGCCCGGCGCCCAAAAGGACCATGACCGCCCCTGTGCCGGCAGAAATGGGCCCCCTCAGGCCGGAGACGGCAGCGGTCCCGGCAAGGGCCGCCGCCGCGGCGCCCAGGAGGCCATAGGTGAAAAGGCGGCCTGTATGGAAGGCGAGATGCAACAGCGCGCCTGTGGGCAACACTGGCCGGGGTGCCCCTGAGGGTGCGGGAGGGCCGATATGGATAGCGTAGGCTACTATGACGGGGCCGCACATGCCGAGACAATGGGCGCTGCCGGCCAGCCCGAACAGGAACGGCCCCAATAGGTCGAGCATGAAGTTATGATGCTTCCGGCAACCGGCCGTGTCAACGGGCACGCACGGCCTTTTCTTAATGTCTCCCCCTTGTCGGTGTTACAAGGCGTTATTAGGTTACGTCAGGCAGGCAAGAGGTGTATCATATAAATAAGATCGATTAAAAAAAACCAACAACAGGAGGTTTGTATGAAGAGGGGATATCTGGCTCTGGCATGTGCAGCAATCTTTGTTCTTTTCCTGACCGCCCCTCTGCTTGCGCAAGAGGCAGCAGTAGGCGACGAAGAGATAATTATGCTGGTGGCTGACACGGACCCCGCCGACCCGCCGGCTGCAAAAGGTGCGGCCCCGGCCGGGCAGCAGGCTGCGCCCGAGTGGAAGGGCTACTTCCATCACGGGAAAATGGCCCGTATGGCCCATTTCCTTAACCTGTCCAAGGAACAGATAGCGAAAAGCCGCGAGGTATGGCGCCGCTACTTCATGGAGACGCATAACCTGAGATATGACATCATGGCAAAGCGGGTTGAGATAGAAAAGCTCTTCACCGACCCGAAGGCGGATGCTGCAACGCTCATTGCCCGCCAAAAAGAGATGAGCGCCCTGAAGCAGCAGATTGCGGACAGGCGGGCGATGGCCCTGATAGAATGGAGGTCCATACTGACGCCCGAGCAGATAGAGAAGCTCGACTTCCTGATGATGCTCCGCCACAAGATGAGCTGGAATAAGATGGGGCGGCACGAGGAAAAAGGCGGAGGATTCGGCGGCATGAGCCAGGGCATGATGGGCCGCGGCGGCATGGGTTACGGTGGAATGGGGACGGGCCCGGGGATGGGCGGCCACAAGATGATGGGCGAGGGGATGCCGTCCGATACGATGGAGCGGCCCATGGGCGCAGGCGAGTCTCAAGGCATGCAGTCCCCCGTCAAAGAATAAGTTTTTCCATGGAGTCAGGCTAAATCGCACGCAAAAGGGCTGTATAGATCCCGCCCCTTTGCGTGCGATTTAGCCGCATTCCGGCTTGTTCCACCCTGTCGTTCCGAATGTTCGAGCGATTACCCGCTGAAATAACCGCCCCGGAAAACTGTTCTTAACATCGACTCATTTTCTAAGTTGGAAAATGAGTCGCTATCAAATTCTTCTTGACTTACCCGTTTTTATTGATTTATTGTTTAGTCTGATACAGTGAACAGGGGGATAGGGGAGTCCGCCATAAAGCTCGTATTGTCGCTACATCTCACCGCGTCTTGCAAGTTCCGTGAATATCCTTGAAATAAGGAGGTGATAGGTCTATACGTAAACTCCCCGCCAGGTTTATCTAAAATAAAGTAAGGAGGTCGCATGCAGCCAACAAGCGTTGATCCTTCCATCGCCTGGATCGTCTGGGGTTTATTAATTCTTGGTACTTTCCTTATGACCTTGATCGGAACGTGGCTTATCGCGAGGAGGTGGGAGAAATGAATCCAACGAAATTTCTCAATTCCCGAGCCTACCGCGGGCATGGTCGTCGGAGCGGTCATCGGCGTAGCCTGCCTTCTGGCAGTAGCCGTTTTTCTGGGCGTTATCGCAAAGAAACAGTGGAAATCCTTCGATGAATATCTCGTAGGCAAGAGGGACATAGGCCCGTGGGTGACGGGACTGGCCCTCACCGGCTCCTACATCTCGGGCTGGGCTTTCTGCGGCAGCACGGCCGTGGTTTACGCCGTCGGGTTTTCGGGGATGTGGTTTGCGGGCATCTGGACGCTGGTCGGCATCATCCCGACCGTCTGGCTCGCCGCAACCAAGACGAGGGACTTCGCCCAGAAGCTGGGCGCGGCCACGATCACCGAGACGATCGGCAGACGCTTCGAGTCGAAGGGCCTCCAGACCCTGATAGCCGTCTGCATGCTTTTCTTTCTCTTCATGTACTCGGTAGGCCAGCTCAAGGCGGCCGGGACAGTCTGGTACGCGGTCACCGGCCTCCCGCCTGTCTGGTGTCTTCTCATCGCAGTCATCATTGCCGTGGCTGTTCCTGATCCTCGGCGGCTATATGGGCACGCAATGGTTCATCGCCGTAAAGGGCGCCTTCCTAGGCCTCGTTGGCGCGGCTCCTGGGTATCTGGGCGCTTATCTACGCGGGCGGTTTCGGCAACATCTCAACTGTCCCTCATGGCGCAGAAGCCGAACCTTATGGCCCTTATAGACCCCACGCTCCCGAAAATAGGCATGACGCAGCTATTCTCAAGCTGGGTCGGGATCATGGCCACGCCCGTCATTTTCTTCACGATGTCCGTCGGCTTTCCTCATAACGTGAGCCGGTTCCTCGGCATGAAGAAGCTGAACAAGAAAGAGTTCATCCTGCTCTGCTTCGTCGTCTGGCTCACGGCAGGTATTCCGGTCATGCTCGACTGCTCCAGCAACGGGCTGGTGGCGCGCATGATCTTCGGGACCAACCTTCTGGCCAACAAACAGTGGGGCGCCGACTTCTCGGCCCCGATGCTCGCCTGGGCCGTGGGCGGCAGCCCGCTTCTGTCCGTTTACCTGACGGCGTCTGGTCGGAGCAGCCCTCGGCACCCTTTCCGCGATGGTTTTCATCATGAGCGCAAACGTGACCAGGGACATAATAAAGCTATGGGCGCCGAAGGTTTCCGACAAGTCGATGCTTTACCTCGGCTACTTCCTGATAGCCCTTTTCCTTTTCCTGCCATACTATTTCACCCTGCAGAACGGCCCCCGGCGCTCCTCGCCGTATTCATGGGGCTCGCCGCGATGGGTCTCGGCGCTATCTTTTTCCCCGTTACCGTCATTTCGTACTACTGGAAAAGGGCGACCAAGGTGGGGGCGATCCTAACCGTTATTTACGGCACTGCGGCGACGCTTTTCGGCAGTTGGGCAGTGCTCGGCAGAAAACCGGCGCTTGCTCGGCATGGGTACAATGGAATGGATACTGATCGGCGGCTGCCTCATCCTCTATTTCGGCGGCAGCCTCATCTCGAAGCCGCCTTCCGCAGCGCTGATAGAGAAGCTGTTCCCTCCGCGCGTTAAAGCCCCTTCCGCTAAGACAGAATGAAAGGAGAGCGGCAGCAGGGTATGGTCGGAACTCAATGATCGGGAGACAAAACAAATAGGCATGTTGCAGGGGCTGCCCGGATAACAAAGTCCGGGCAGCCCCCATAAAACGGTTGACGAGCGGCTTTTTGGCATTGTATACAAAGCAGGGGGCGCATAGGGGCTTCCTGGCAGATAATAAAACAGGCATCGTGCCGGATAGGGGGAATCGATTATGAAGAACGTTTTACAAGGCAACGAAGCGATAGCGAGAGGCGCCTGGGAAGCGGGGGTGACCATGGCGGCCGCGTACCCCGGCACCCCGAGCAGCGAGATCCTGGCCGAGATCACCAAGTACAAGGAGATCACGGCGCAGTGGTCGCCCAATGAGAAGGTAGCGGTCGAGGTTGCATCGGGCGCGGCCATCGCAGGCGCGAGGGCTATGGCGTGCATGAAGCACGTCGGGTTGAATGTCGCCTCCGACCCGTTCATGACGCTCGCCTACACTGGTATTAAAGGCGGGTTCGTCATCGTCGTGGCGGATGACCCCAACGTCCACAGCTCGCAAAACGAGCAGGACTCCAGGAACTGGGCCCGCTTCGCCAAGGTGCCCATGCTGGAGCCGGGCGATGCCCAGGAGTGCAAAGACTTCACGAAGATCGCCTTCGACATCAGCGAGAAGTTCGACACGCCGGTGCTCCTGAAGGGCGAGACCAGGGTCTCCCACTCCGACTCCATCGTCGACCTGAAGAACAGGAAGGAATCGAAAGTGGCCCTGGGCCTCGACCAGAAGGAGTCTGCGAAGTACGTCATGGTCCCGGCCAACGTCCGCGTCAGGAGGAAGATCATCGAGGAGCGGATGCGGAAGCTGGAGGAATACGCCGACAAGTTCCCGTACAACACGATGGAGATCAACGACCCGTCGATAGGCGTAATCTCAGCCGGCGCAGCCTACATGTACACGAAGGACGTATTCCCCAATTACTCCTACCTGAAGCTCGGCATGATCTGGCCCCTGCCGAAGAAGATGATCGCCGACTTCTACAAGAAGGTGAAAAAGGTGATTGTCGTCGAGGAGCTTGACCCGTTCCTGGAGACGGAGATCAAGGCGCATGGGCTACAAGGTCTTCCACGGGAAGGACCTCATTCCGAATATGTACGAGCTTTCGCCCGGAGATCGTGGAGAAGTCGCTCGCAGGCAAGAAATACAAGGCGCCGGCCGTCCGCGTCAAGCCGGAGGACCTGCCCCGCAGGCCGCCGAACATGTGCCCGGGATGCTCCCACAGGGCGCTTTTTTACTCGCTCAAGAAGCTCGGCACCTTTGTTTTCGGCGACATAGGCTGCTATACGCTGGGCACGGCCCCGCCCCTCCAGGCGCTCCACTCGTGCGTCTGCATGGGGCGCCAGCATCGGCCAGGCATACGGCGCAGGCAAGGCGCTAGGGGACAGAGGGCCTCGGCAAGATATGCGCGGTTATCGGCGACTCCACCTTCCTCCACGGCGGCATCGGCCCGCTCATGGACACGGTCTACAACGGCGGGTATGCCACTTCGATCATCCTGGACAACAGGACGACGGGCATGACCGGCCTGCAGGAGCACGCGGGCACGGGCTATACGCTGAAAGGCGAGCCTTCGAACATGGTGGACTACGAGCAGCTTGTGCGCGCCCTCGGCATAAAGCATATAGCCAAGATCGACCCGTATAACGTCAAGGCGACGATGGAGACCCTGAAGGAAGAGATGAACAGGGACGCGGCCTCGGTGGTAATCACCCAGAACGGCCCCTGCATGCTCCACAGGAGAGAGAAAAGGAAGTTCGCTAGCACCCCTTCTACTTCATCGATGTGGACGCTTGTCGAGGGTGCAAGGTGTGTCTCGAGCTGGGCTGCCCCGCGATAAGCTGGGTCGAGAAGGAAGGAACGACCAAGGACGGCAAGAAGAGGAAAGGGACGGTCTCGATCAACAGGCTCCAGTGCCCCGGCTGCGGCCTCTGCGCGCAGGTCTGCAAATTCGAGTCGATCCTTCCCGGAAAGGCAGGTGCGTGATGAAGAACAACGGCAAAGTCACTAACATATTGCTTTCGGGCGTAGGCGGACAGGGAGCGATACTGGCGAGCAACATCCTGGCGCACGTATTCGTCGAGGCGGGCTACGACGTTAAGAAGAGCGAGGTCCACGGCATGGCCCAGAGGGGCGGCGACGTGACCACCCATTTCCGCTACGGCAAGAAAGTCTATTCGCCGCTCATCAAGTACGGGGACGTCGATTTCCTCCTCGCCTTCGAGCTCCTGGAGGCGCTGAGGTACATAAACTACTGCAAGGACGGCGCGAAGATCGTCATCAACGACCAGAAGATACTTCCCCCGGCCGTCAACCTGGGGATGGCGAAGTACCCGGAGAACATACCGGAGACCTTCAGGAAGTTCTTCAAAGGAAACGTGTACGTGGTCAAGGGGCAGGAAATCGCCCTTTCCCTCGGCAACGCCCAGGCGGCCAACGTCGTCCTCGTCGGCGCCTTCTCCAAGTTCTTCCCGGAGATCAAGAAAGGACATGTGGACGAGGGCCCTTATGGACCTCCTCCCCGCCAAGATACATGAGCTGAACATCAAGGCGTTCGAGATGGGGAAAAAAGCGATGTAGCAATGCTTTTTCATCCTTTTTATGAAGGGGATCAACGGCTTTGCGGGGAGGGCGACGTGCTTTGCATAACGTGGCAGAGGGGAGGCTTCGCGAGCTTTGCTCGTGGAGGGGGCGACGCCAGCCCCGGTAATTGCAAGTCCTTAAGCGGGTGGGCCGTTCGCGGCCCGCCCGCCTGAAGTGCGCGTAAAAAACAGCACAAGGGGGGGTAAATGAATTTTGCGGGTTTTTGCCGTCTTAATGCAAGCAAATTTCCGGACAGGGAATTTTTGATCGAAAGCTATCCGTCAACCAAGACACGCCGGGCGCTCACCTGGAAGAAGCTCGAAGAGGATACCAACAAGGTAGCGAACTACCTCATCGACGAATGCGGCGTCAAGAAGGGCGATGTTGTGCAGCACCTGATGCTCAACAGCATCGAGTGGTACATCACGTACATGGCGGTACTGAAGGCGGGGGCAGTCATCAGTCCCCTTAATTTCCGGTTCGCAAGCGGCGATATCAAGTATGCCTGCGACGTGACGAAGAGCAAGGTCTTTATCCTGGGCGATGGTTTCGTCGCCAGGGTCGAGCCGATCAGGCAGGAGATGGACTTATTGCAGCCACTACATCTGCGTGGGGGGCAAGGCCCCGGCCGGTATGAAGTCCTACAGCGACATCATGGAAAGGGCAAGGACAGGCCGGTCCTCGTCGACATGGCGGACGACGACATGGCGGAGCTGATGTTCACCTCCGGCACTACGGGCGCGCCCAAACCCGTCTCCCACACGCACGGCACCCTGTTCTGGATAGGCATAGGGAACGCCCTTACCTATAACCTGGGCCACATGAGCGTCTACCTGTCGCCCCATCCCTTCTACCACAGCGGCACGCTCTTCCTGTCCTTCCCTTGCTTTATAGCCGCCGGCAAGATACTCATGCCCATGGAGCTTCAGCCGGAGAACTACCTGCAGGTCACTAGCGGACGAGGGGTGCACGGGCGGCTGGAACACCGTCCCGACGTGGGCCGACATCCTGGCGGCCATCAAGTCCGGTAAAATCAACCTCAAGGACTACGATCTCTCCCGTCTGGGTCATATCGAGATCGGGGCGCAGCCCGTGCCTTACGCGCTCCTCGAAGACTCGAAGAAGATATTCCCGAACCTCCCGATCTCCAATATTTACGGCATCACCGAAGGCGGCGGCGGCGGGACGCTCAACTGCTACGACGACGACATCATGAGGAAGCCCGGCTCCATCGGCAAGGCGACGGCCTTCATGGAGGTGAAAGTGGTCGATTCGGACGGGAAAGAAATGCCCGCCGGCGCCGTGGGAGAGCTTCTGCTCAAGGGGCCGAGGCTTATGAAGGAATATGCCTTCAACCCGGAGATGACGGCCAAAACGATCACGGACGGCTGGCTCCATACGGGGGACCTTGCTTACAAGGACGAGGAAGGCTTTGTCTTCTTCGCAGACCGCGCCAAGGACCTCATCATCAGGGGCGGGGAGAACATATTCCCGGCCGAGATCGAGGACGCCCTGAGGAAGCACCCGAAGATCCAGGACGTGGCCGTGCTCGGCTACCCGCACCCGAGGCTCGTCGAGATCGTAATGGCCATCGTCCAGGCGAGGCCTGATGAGACGCTTACGGAAGAAGAAGTGATAAACTTTGTCAAAGAGCGCGGCCTGGCGAAGTACAAGTGGCCGGAAAAGATCGTACTGGCGCCCGTGCCGCGCAACCCTTCCGGGAAAATCGAGAAGCCGAAGCTCCGGGACATGTACGTGAAGCCCGCGAAGGACGCGATGGAGAAGGAGTTCAGGAAATCATAACTGTCTCTTTCTTTGGATGAAGAAGGATTCGGGCAGTTTTGGCAGCCGGAAGGGGTTATCTGGGGCGCCCGCTTTTGCGGGTGCCCAATAATTGTAGGGGGTTTCCAATGGTCAACGAGTCATTGATAGGCGAGTTCAAAAAGATTGTAGGTAAAGAAAACGTGCTTACGTCGGATGAGGCGTTGAAGGCATACTCATACGACGGGACGACGAACTGGATACGCAAGCCGGACGTCGTCGTCTTCCCGACGACCGCGAGCCAGGTCTCGGCGATCCTCAAGATCGCAAACGCGGAGAAGATACCCGTTACGCCGAGGGGAGGCGGCACCAACGTCAGCGGCGGCTCCGTCCCCTGGCTGGGCGGCATCTCGCTGGTCATGACGCGGATGAACAAGATACTGAAGATCGACAAGGAGAACCTGACGGCGACCGTAGAGCCGGGCGTCGTCCTCCAGGACCTGACGATGAGGCTCGCGAAAGACGGCCTTTTCTTCCCGCCCGACCCGCAGAGCTTCCTGGGCGCGACCATGGGCGGCATCGTCTCGGAGAACGCGGGCGGCCCCGCCTGCGTCAAGTACGGCGTGACCAAGCAGTACATCCTGGGCGATCGAGGTCGTCCTGGCCTCGGGCGAAATCGTCAACCTGGGCGGGAGGACCCTGAAGAACGTCGTCGGATACGACCTGCTCCATATCTTCATCAGCGCCGAGGGCACGCTGGGCGTCATCACCAAGGCGGAGCTTAAGCTCATCCCCTCTGCCTCAGGCGAGGAAGACGATAGTCGTCGTCTACGACGACGTGGCGACCGCCGGGCGAGAGCGTCTTCAGGGTACTCGAGAACGGGGTCATCCCGGGCAAGATCGAGCTGATCGACAACTGGGTCATCAACAGGATCGAAGAGATGATGCCCATAGG
The DNA here is from genome assembly GCA_963818095.1 of uncultured delta proteobacterium. Taxonomy (GTDB): domain Bacteria; phylum Desulfobacterota; class Syntrophorhabdia; order Syntrophorhabdales; family WCHB1-27; genus CAWEPK01. Next base: position 58,847 of record CAWFRA010000025.1, on the reverse strand, counting down.
CCTGCCGAAGGACGCCGACGCGGTGCTCCTCTTCGAATGCGACGGCATAGCGGAGGCGGTCGAGAAGGAGACCGAGAAGATCGTCGAGATCACGAAGAAGTACGGGGCCAAGGACGTGAAGGTCGCGCAGACCGTGGACGAGGCGAACAAGTACTGGCTTGCCCGCAGGGCGGGCTTCGCGGCCGTCTTCGGAAAGGCGAAGACCGTCCTGGCCGAAGACGTGACCGTCCCGAGGGGCAGGATACCCGACCTCATCAAGAAGTGCAAAGAGCTCGCGAAGAAATACGACGTCGAGATCACCGTGCTCGGCCACGCGGGCGACGGCAACCTTCACCCCTCGATCATGACGGACATGAGCGACAAGGAGCACTATAAGAGGGCGACCGGCGCGATGGAGGAGATCATCATGGGCGCGGTAGAGCTGGGCGGCGTGCTCTCCGGCGAGCACGGCATCGGCCTCGAGAAGCAGAAGTTCTTCAACAAGGTGACCGACCCCGTAGTCGTCAACATGATGAAGGGCATTAAAGCGCTCTTCGACCCGAACAATATAATGAATCCAGGCAAGATCTGGGATTAGGGGGTTATTTGTGAAAGATCTCAGGGAACTCAAAAAAATCGAGCAATTCGCGGACCAGTGCATGAAGTGCGGCTTCTGCAGCTTCTTCTGTCCCGTCTACCAGGAGGAGAGAACGGAAACGTCCGTGGCGCGGGGCAAGAACTACCTGGCGAAGCTCGTCCTGAGGGGCGAGCAGGAGTTTACCCCCGAGATGGCCGAGATCATCGGCAAGTGCCTGCTCTGCAAGCGGTGCGTCGCCAACTGTCCGGCGAAGGCCCAGATCGACAGGGTCGTAGTGGCGGCCCGCGCCCAGATGGTGAAGGAAAAGGGCCTCGGCCTCATTAAGGGCTTTGTTTACCGCAAGGCGATGGCGAACAGGAAGGCGATGGGGCGCTACGCGAGGCTGATGCAGAGGTTCCAGTGGCTCCTCCCGAAGACCGAGGGGAACGTGCGCCACCTGCCGGATTTCATCAAGTCGCTGGGTGGAAGGAACTTTCCGGCCTTAGCCAAAACGTTCCTCCGCGACCAGGTCAAGCCGTTCTATCCCGCCGTAGGCCCGGCGAAGATGAAGGTGGGTTACTTCATGGGGTGCGCCACCGATTTCGTCTATCCGGACCTCGGGCTGAAGATGATCGATTTCCTCACCAAGAGGGGCGTCGAGGTGGTAGTGCCGAAGGAGCAGAACTGCTGCGGAGCGGCCGTTTACTTCGGCGGCGATTTCGAGACGGGGCGCCGCCTGGCGGACGAAAACATAAAGGCCTTCGAGGGCGTGGACATGATCGTGACCGCATGCGGCACGTGCAGCTCCACGCTGAAGGACTACAAGAAATACCTGGCGGATAACCCGGACCAGGAGAAGCGGTACGGCGAGTTCGAGAAAAAGATCAAGGACGCGACGGAGTTCGTCATCGACGTGCTGAAGGTCAAGCCGGAAGAGCTTACGCTGAGGAAAGAGTTCGAGGGCAAGACGGCGACGTGGCACGACCCGTGCCACCTGATCAGGTACCAGAACATCAAGGACCAGCCGAGGGCCATACTGAAGGGCCTGAAAGGGCTCAAATACGTGGAGGCGCCGAACGCCGACCTCTGCTGCGGCATGGGCGGCTCCTTCAGCGTCTACCATTACGACCTTACGAAGAAGATCGCTGCAAAAAAGATGGACGGCATAAAAGCGACCGGAGCGGATATCGTCGTGACGGCATGCCCGGGGTGCATGATAAACCTGATCGACAATGTCCTATAAAAACGGAATGCCCCAGAAGGTGCATCATCTTCTGGAGCTCGTAGAGTAGCATCCAAAAATTATACTTAGGGGGTTGGTATGAAACTTGGGAATTGGATGACTGCAAAGGACGTAGTGAGGGTAGGCGCTTTCAAGTGGCCTAACAAGGTCGCCATCAAGGACCTGAACAAGTCGTTCACGTACAAGCAATGGGATGAACGTTCCTGCCGGCTTGCGAACGCGCTGGCGGCGCAGGGCCTGGTTAAAGGGGACAGGTTCGCAGCGCTTGCCTACAACGCCGTCGAGTGGATGGATATCTATGCAGCCGCGGCGAAGGGCGGTTTCGTCTGCGTCCCCATCATGTTCCGGCTGTCCGGCCCGGAGATGGAATACATCATCAACCACTGCGAGGCGAAGGCCTTCATCGTCCAGGACCAGTGGGTAGACCACGTCAACGGCATGAAGAAGAACCTTTCTACGGTTAAGACCTATATTTCGTTCGGCCTGGAGAACCCGAAGTTCGATGGTTTTCTCCCGTATGAGGACATCCTGGCGGAGGCAAGCCCCGAGGAGCCGGCCACGCGAGTGAGCTCGGAAGACATCTGGGTCATCATGTACACGGGCGGTACCACGGGCAAGCCCAAAGGCGTCATGAAGACGCACGCCTCGCTCTTTGCCCAGTATTTCATCTCGATCTTCGACCACCAGTTCGACTTTAACGACGTCAACCTGCTGGTCATGCCCTGCTGCCACGTCAACTCGCTCTTCTATTCGTTCGTGGTTACCTGGGTGGGTGGCACGGTCATGTGCTACAACATGGTGAGCTTCAACCCGGAAGACCTGCTCAGGACTTTCTCCGATCATAAGGTCACTTTTACGTCCCTCGTCCCTACGCATTACATCATGATGCTCGCCCTCCCCGACGAGGTTAAGAAGAAATACGACCTGACATCGATCAAAAAGCTGCTCATCTCTTCCGCGCCTGCGAGAAAGGATACGAAGCTCGGTGTCCTCAAGATGTTCCCCAACTCGCAGCTCGACGAGGCTTACGGGTCGACGGAAGCGGGCATAGTGACCATACTGAAGCCCAATGAGCAGTTGACAAAGCTCGGTTCCTGCGGCAGGGAGGTGATCGGGTCCGACGTTATCAAGTTCTATGATGAAGACGGCAAACTCGTCACCGAGCCTAACGTAGTCGGTGAGTTGTACTCGCGCAGCCCGATGCTGTTCGAGGGCTACTGGAAGGAGCCCGAGAAGACGGCGGCCGCCATGAAGGGGGAGTACTTCAGCGCGGGCGATATGGGCATGAGGGACGAGGAAGGCTACATCTACCTCGTCGACAGGAAGGCCAATATGATCATCTCCGGCGGCGAGAACATCTTCCCGTCGGAAGTGGAGAACTGCGTGGGCGGCTTCGAGAAGGTGAAGGATGTGGCGGTCATCGGCGTGCCTCACGAGAAATGGGGCGAGCAGGTGACGGCGGTGATCGTGCTCCACGAGGGGCAGACCTCGACGCCCCAGGAGATCCAGGCCCACTGCAAGGGCAAGATCGCCGGCTTCAAAGTCCCCAAGAACATCTATCTTCATCAAGGACGAGGAGATGCCGCGCTCCGGCGCGGGCAAGATCCTCCACAGGATACTGCGCGAGCGGTACGGCCTGTGGAAGGACCACGTATAGGCGAAAAATGCTTCTTCCTCTTTATGAGGGGAAGGCTCCATGAGCTTTGCTCGTGGAGGGGGCGACGCAAGCCCCGGTAATTGATACTGCGCGAGCGGTATGGCTGTGGAAGGACCACGTATAGAAAGAACCACTTATAGAAAGGACTACGGCAAGGGGGCCGGCCATAACGGCCTGCCCCTGCTCACTCGATAAAAGAAACGACAAGCGACGCTTTAAAATATAAGTGCTTCTAGAAAGAGGGATAACTATGGCGAATGAGAAGGCAAACGGACTGGCATTGGCGGAAAAATATTACAACGAGTATGGGTCGAGGGCGAGGGAGCTGAAGGCCGCCGGCAAAAAGGTAATAGCTTACCTGACCGCCCTCGGGCCCGTAGAGGTCCTCACGGCAGCAGGGGTCGTACCCTTGCGGCTGAGAGGCGACGTGACGGAGCCGATCACGCGGGCGGACGCGCACATGGAGACGATCGTATGCCCCTTCATCCGCAACGTTTTCGACTCGGTGCTGAAGGGTAAGTTCGACTACATAGACGGCATGGTCATGCCCCACCAGTGCGACAGCACGGACAAGACGAACAACGAATGGTACTACGCCCTCAAGCTGCCTTACTGGCACTTCCTGAATGTGCCCCACGTAACGGACGATCCATCCGTCGATTTTTTCAAGTCCGTTCTGGGCGTTTTCTCAGGCAGCCTGGAAAAGTTCACGGGCAAAAAGATCACGAACGACGACCTCGCCGCTGCGATCAAGGCGCACAACGCCAACAGGCGCGCAATGCGGGCGCTTTATGCCCTGCGTAAATCGGACCCGCCCCTTATCTCCGGCGTAGAGATGATGCAGGTCCTCGTGGCGGCGATGAGCCTGCCCGTTGACGAGTCCACCGCCCTGATCGAGGGCGTTACGGCCGAGGTGCAGGAGAGGGGCAAGGCAGGCATTGGCCGTCGGGGGCCCCTGGCGCGCGCGTCATGCTCATAGGCGACCAGATGGACAATACCTCGGTAGCGAAGATCATCGAGGACGCGGGCGGAAAGCTCGTCATGGATTATCTCTCCGTAGGCGCGCAAGGTCTACTGGCCGGACGCGGACGAAAACGGCGACCCAATGGGCGCGCTTTCGGAGCGCTACCTGCGCAGGATCAAGATACCTACCACACATATCGTCTCCGAGGGCCAGACGTACGAGCAGAACCTTGAGGCCCGCTTCGGCTATCTCAAGAGTTATATCAAGGACTTCGGGGTGAAGGCGAGTCATCCTTTTCGTCTACAAGTACTGCGACCCTTACGGTTTCGAGGTCCCGGCCGTCAAGCGCTTTGTCGAGCAGACAGGGGCGTCCGTGCTCTATCTTGAGGACGAATATTCCACGTCGACCCTCGGAAGGACGAGGACCAGGATCGAGGCGTTCCTCGAAATGATCGCATAAGAATGTAAGGAGGATACGAGATGGCTGACGAGAAAAAACCGAGGACGCTTGCGACGGCCGCAGCGGCGAAGATACCGAAGATGACGCGCGCCAACCTGGTCCACACCGTACAGGCAAGGGCGGAAGGAAAGAAAGTTGCCTACGCCTTCATCGTCTGCGCGGTCGATGAGATCATGCGGTCGATGGATATTGTGCCTGCCTGGGGCGAGAGCTTTTCCGGCATATGCGCCGCAAAGCGCGACGCGGAAAGGTTCCTCCAGAAGGCGGAGGCCGAAGATTTCTCCCGCTCCCTCTGCACGTACGCCACCTGCAACCTGGGGTTCGATATGTGGCGCGAGGAGCTTGGGGGCGAAATGCCGCCCAACCCGCCGTGGGGCGGCATGGGCAGGCCGGACATGATACTCGGCTCCGGCCAGCAGTTGTGCGACCCCAGGTATCAAATGGCCCCAGGCGACGCAGCACTACCTGCCCGATGTGCCTGTCTTTGTCGGAGGGCTTGTACTACCCGCCGTGGGACCCCACGCTAGACCACAAGGAGCAGGAGAAGTTCTACGTCAAGTACTGCACGGAGGAGCTTCACGCCTGCGTCCGCTTCTGCGAGAAGGTGACGGGCAAGAAGATGGACTGGGACAAGCTCGCCGCCATCGTCGACCTGACGGACCGGACGTGGAACATGTTCATCGAGACCTACGAGTTGCGCAAAGCGATACCGTGCCCCATGGACACGGGCGACGCGATGAATACGATGGTCCCCATCTCCTTCATGCTCGGCACCCAGGAATGTTACGACTTCTATGCCGACCTGCGGGAAGAGCTCGTGCAGAAGATAGAGAAGAAAGAGGCCGTCGTCGAGGACGAGAAATACAGGCTCCTCTGGGGCGCCGGGCTGCCTTCCTGGTTCGCCCTGGCTGACTTCCAGTACTTCAACAATCAAGGGCGCCGTCTTCCCCGTGGAGACGACGTACCGGTGCAGCGAGGCGGTCTACCGGCTCGATCTGCCGCAGACCAACGACCCCCTGGAGCACATCGCGTGGAGATGGGTGCGCTTCTGGACACACTGGTACGACAAGGCGAGCAACCGCCCCGGCTCGATGCCGGAGGTAGAGCGCCTCATCGAGTACATCGAGGACTACAAGTGTGACGGCGTTGTCTTCCACTCGGCCTTCTCCTGCCGCTCGTGGCATGCGGGCATCATGCTTCAGGCCGAGGTACTGAAGAAGGTCTACGGCGACATACCCGTCATGATTATGGAGGGCGACATCGTCGACATCAGCTCTTACAACGAGGCCGAAACGCACAACAGGATAGACGCGTTCATTGAGACGTTAGCTACAGCGAAGGCGCGGAAGTAAACGGCTCTTCGCCGGCAAATTCACGGGCGTAAAGCACGTTAGCTTCACCCTCCCCCCTCACGGGGGGAGGGTTTTTTGATTACAGGTGTTTAATGCGGACGCCTAATGCTTTGCAGGGGCGGCCCTGAATAATAAAGGGGCAAACTGCCTGTAGTGGAGAACCTTCACCGCGTCCACTACGATGAAATAAATGGCGGTCATCGAGATTATGCGGGCGACCTCATAGGCCGGCCCGCAGCTTCGTTTTTGTCCATCTTATCTCCCATAACAATATGCGCCCCGGCCAAACGCGTGTGAAGGGGCCGCGGCCGGCTGACGGAAACCTGTTGACGCCCGCCCATAGCCCGTGCTATAAGAAATTATGTCCTTAAAGAAAAGCATTAAGCGCGAAGGCTGGTGGTGGTGGACCTCATGACGTGAGGCCGCGCCGGCGTTTCTGGCCATGAGCGGTTTCGCGTATCGCTCATGGCTTTTTGCTTTATAGGGCCATGAGTGTACCTCATGGCCCTTTTCTTTTCGGGTAAATTTATGATTGGAGGTCAACATGGAGAGTCGAACAAAAATTATTCTCGATGAAAAGGACCTGCCCAAAAAGTGGTACAATATCCAGTCCGATCTTGCGAGGCCGCTCCCGCCTCCACTGCATCCGGCCACGGGCCAACCCGTAGGGCCGGACGATCTGGCTCCGATCTTTCCGATGAGCCTGATCGAGCAGGAGGTGAGCACCGAGCGTTGGATAGATATACCGGAGCCGGTCCTGGAAAAGCTGCTCCTCTGGCGGCCGACGCCGCTTTACCGGGCGACCCGGCTTGAAAAGTTCCTGCGCACTCCGGCGCGCATCTATTTCAAGCACGAGGGGTTCAGCCCGGCGGGGAGCCACAAGCCGAATACGGCCATCGCGCAGGCGTACTACAACAAGGCGGCCGGCATAAAGAGGCTTACCACCGAAACGGGGGCGGGCCAGTGGGGATGCGCCCTTGCGTTTGCGGGCGGGCAGTTTGGGCTTGAAGTGAAGGTCTACATGGTAAAGGTGAGCTACAACCAGAAGCCGTACCGCAGGATGCTCATGGAGGCATGGGGCGCTTCATGCGTAGCGAGCCCCAGCACGGATACGTCAGCCGGGAGGGATTTCCTTGCGGCCGACGCGGAGCACCCCGGCAGTCTGGGCGTGGCCATCAGCGAGGCGGTGGAGGACGCCGTCACCTCCGCCGACACGCGGTATTCCCTCGGCAGCGTCCTTAACCACGTGCTCATGCACCAGACGGTCATCGGGCTTGAGGCATACGAGCAGATGGCCCTGGCCCGCGACTATCCTGATATCGTGGTGGCCTGCGTCGGCGGCGGCAGCAATTTCGGAGGCCTGGCCTTCCCCTTCGTGCGGGACAAGATCAACGGCAAGGAAATAAAGATCATCGCGTGCGAGCCGGATTCCTGCCCGACCCTCACCAAAGGGCCGTACGTTTACGATTTCGGCGATACGGCAGGGAAGACGCCGCTTCTTCCGATGTACTCCCTCGGCCACTCGTTCGTGCCCGCGCCCATCCACGCGGGGGGCCTGCGTTACCATGGTATGGCCCCGATCGTGAGCAGGCTCGCATCCGACGGCCTCATCGAGGCGAGGTCTTATGCCCAGTCCCAGACATTCGCGGCGGGGCTGACCTTCGCGCGGACAGAGGGGTTCCTGCCTGCCCCGGAGACGAACCACGCGATTGCCTGCGTGATCGAGGAGGCGAAAAGGGCCGCGGAAGAGGGAAAAGAAAGGGTTATACTCATGAACTGGAGCGGCCACGGCCTGATAGACCTCGCTGCTTACGACGCCTTCCTGTCGGGCAAGCTTACAGACAAGGCGCTCGCGGATGAGGAGCTTCAAAAGCTGATCAGAGACCTGGAAAAGAACCCGCGGCCCTGACAGGAACGTAGTTGCCCCGCGCTTGAGGCCCGGCGCGGGGCGCACGACAGGGAGCTGCGACAGAAGAGACCGTAAGGAGCAGATTATGTGGATTGCAGATAGAGTTGCGCGCATAAAGCCGTCGGGGGTGAGGCGCATCTTCGACCTCGCCAGGACCGTAAAGGACCCCGTCGATTTGAGCCTGGGGGAGCCGGACTTCGACGTGCCGGAGCCGGTCAAGGATGAGGCTGTAAGGGCTATCCGGGGCGGGTTCAACAAGTATACCCCTTCGGGCGGGTTGCCGGAGCTGCGCGAAAAGGTATTGCAATATCTCCGTGCGAAGCGCGTTCCATGCGATGACGCTATTATCACGCCGGGCGTCACGGGCGGCCTGCTGCTCGCCTTCATGGTCACCCTCAACCCCGGCGACGAGGTGATAATCCCCGACCCGTATTTCGTGCTGTACGAATACCAGGTGCTCCTCCTCGGCGGCAAGCCCGTTTTTTTCGACACATACCCCGATTTCAAGCTGAGGGAAAAGGACCTGCGGGCAGCCATATCCCCGAGGACTAAAGCGATCCTCATCAACAGCCCCAACAACCCGACGGGCGCCGTCTATTCGGCCGGCGAGCTTGAGATGGTGGCGCGCGTTGCAAGAGAGAAGAACCTGCTCGTCTTCTCGGATGACATATACGACCGCTTTGTTTTCAACGGAGCACCCGGTTATTTCGGGAGCCTCTACGAAAATACCCTGACTTTCGGCGGGTTCTCGAAGGACTGGGGCATGACGGGATGGCGCATCGGCTTCGCAGCCGGCCCTGCCGAGATCATCGACAGCATGGTCACGATGCAGCAGTACGCGTTCAGCGCGGTCAACTCCGTGGCGCAAAAGGCCGCCCTCTTCGCCATGGACTACGACACGAGCAGCCTTATAGAAGGGTACAGACAGAAAAGGGACCTGATCTACGAGGGCATCAAAGACAAGTACCGCGTAGTGAAGCCGCAAGGGGCTTACTACATATTCCCTGAAACGCCGGAGGGCGACGGCGACGCCTTCGTGGAGCGCGCGCTCAGGAACAGGCTCTTCATCATACCGGGCAGCGTCTTCTCCTCAGGAAATCGCACGTGCGCATCTCCTTCGCGGCCGGCCTGCCCGCCATCGAGAAGGGCGTCGAGATACTGAGGACGCTCGCGTAGAAAAGCGTGCTCAAAGAAAGGTCCGTCGCTTGACCCGGCGACTTGTTGTGATAGACTGAGAAGGCATGCATCCCGGGAAATGTAAATGAGCGCGGGCGCCGACGCACGGTCTGACGAAACAACGAGGAAGGCGGCACTCGCTGCCGCCCTTGTCTCTTCTTTTCTTTCACCCTTCATGATGTCGAGCACGAACATCGCGCTGCCTGCCATGTCGGCCGATCTCCGCATGGACGCGGTGCTCATGACCTTCGTCCCTTTGGCGTACGTCGTCCCCGGGGCCATATTCGTGCTGCCTTTCGGAAGGATGGCCGATATCTGGGGGAGGAAGAAGCTCTTCCTCTGGGGGATGGCCTTCTTCTCGCTTTCCACCATCGTATGCGGTTTTTCGACGACAGGGCGCATGCTTATCGCGGCAAGGTGCCTCCAGGGGCTGGGGAGCGCCATGATCTACGGCAATGGGATCGCCATCCTCATGTCGGTTTTCGCAGCAGCCGAAAGAGGGAAGGTACTCGGCCTGGCGCTTGCCGCGGTCTACTGCGGGCTCTCCGTGGGTCCGCCGGTAGGCGGCTTCCTTACTCACCAGTGGGGATGGAGGAGCATTTTCTTCGTCTCCGCTTTCGTGGGCATTACCATCACGCTATGGGCGTCCGCAAAGCTCAAGGGGGAATGGGCCGATGGCAGTAAGGAGCGCTTCGACGTCTTTGGCTCCATTGTCTACTGTATAGCCCTGGGCGTTGTTCTCTGCGGCTTCCGCTTGCTGCCGGCAAAGGAGGGGTTTGTGGAGCTTGGCGCCGGCCTCGCCTGCCTGGTTGTTTTCGTTCAATGGGAGAAACACCGGAAATTTCCTTTGCTGGACTTGCGGCTATTTCGATATAACCGCGTCTTTGTACTGTCGAATCTGGCTGCATTCATCAACTATGCGGCGACCTATGCCATAGGCTTCCTCATGAGCCTCTACCTGCAATACACCAAGCACCTGAACCCCGGGACTGCGGGCCTGATCCTGATTGCGCAGCCCGTTGTTCAGGCCGTCTTTTCTCCGTACGCCGGCAGGTTGTCCGACAGGAGAGACCCTACGGAACGTGGCCTCCGTCGGCATGGCCTGTACCGTCGTCGGGCTGATATTGTTCGCATTCCTCGGCGAGGAAACGCCGCTCTGGCTGGTCGTCGGCACGCTGGCCCTCCACGGCCTCGGCTTCGCGCTTTTCTCCTCTCCGAACACAAACGCGACAATGAGCTCGGTGGACGAGCGCTTGTACGGCGTGGCTTCGGGCGTCTCCCAGACGATGCGGCTCCTGGGGAACTCGTTCAGCATCGGCATTTCGATGCTCATTTTTTCTCTCTATGTAGGCCAGGTCCAGATAACACCGGACCGCTACCATGCTTTTTTGAAAAGTGTAGGCGTCATTTTCTCCGTTTTTGCCGTTCTCTGCGGCTGCGGCATTTTCGCGTCGCTGGCGCCGGGTAAAAAGCAATAATACCATTCTTGTACAGGGGGGTCCGATAATGGAAGATGCAAGGAGACAGGCATTCAGGAAGATCGTGTCGGGGGAGCCTTTCGCACAGCTCATGGAGATAAGGCTGGTAGACGTGGACGACGGCTACGCCTTGTGCGAGATGGAGTATAAGGAGTCGATGGACAACATACACGGCACTGCGCACGGCGGAGCCGTCTTTTCCCTGATCGACGAGGCGTTCGAGATATCGTCGAACAGCCACGGCACTACGGCGGTTGCCCTCAACATGAACATCACCTACATTAAACCGGCAAAGAAAAACAGCCTGCTGCGCGCGAAATCTACGGAGACCAACAAGGGCAGGAAGACGGCCACGTACTATATCACGGTGGAGGACAGCGACGGCCTGGTGGCTATTTGCCAGGCGCTGGTATACCGGAAGAAGGACGAGTTACCACAACTGGTGGTATAGCGCCGGCCACCCTTGCGCTGTCTTTGGTGTGTAGGGTAGGATATACCGGTGCTTTCGATAATCATCATAACCAGGAACACGCGCGAGCTGGTCGCCGGCCTGCTCGCGTCCATAGAGGCTGACAGGCTGCTTAAGGCCGCGTTGCGGGAAGTGATCGTCGTCGACAACGGCTCGACCGACGGGACGGAAGCAATGGTGGCCTCCCGCTTCCCGCATGTCTCTTATGTCAGGCAGTCAGGAAAACAGGGGGTTTGCAGCCGCAGCAAATGTTGGTTTGCGGCGGTCCTCCGGCGAGTTTGTCCTGTTTCTCAATTCGGATACGCGCCTGATCGAGGGCGAGACGATCAAGCTGCTGGACCACATGCGGCAGGATGGGTCGATAGGCATTGCCGCGCCGCAGCTTGTCTACGAAGACGGGAGGCCGCAGCGTTCATTTGCCCCCATACCGAGCCTCGCATTGGAGCTTTTGCCCGGCGCCTCTGCTTGCGCTCTTTTCCGGCCGGTTCAGGACAAAGGGCGAAGGACTGACCGGGCCGGCCGACGTGGAGTCCCTCATAGGCGCGGCCCTGATGGTGAGGCGCCGTGTTTTCGATGTCGCGGGGGGATTTGACGAAAGGTTTTTCTTCTTCCTCGAAGAGACGGACCTCTGCCTGCGCGCGTCAAGGGAGCGGCTTCCGGGTGATTTTCTTTCCCGCATCCAGGCTCGTCCATCTTCAGGGCAGGACCGTGTCGCAGTCCTGGGTACGGGGCAGGATGGAGTACGCAATCTCCCTTCACGCGTTTATGGAGAAATACCATTCCCGGCCTTACTGCGCAGCCTTTGCGTTCGTGCGGCTGTGCAAGGCCCTCCTGTTCCTTCTGCCTGCTACGCTGTTGCCTTTTGTCCTGTTTGGAAAGTCGGTCAGGAGAAGGTACGGTTATTATGCGCGCCTTCTCCTGTGGCACCTGAAAGGACGCCCGGCCGATGCGGGCCTGCGCGTCAACTCTCCAGTATAAAAACTACTTCCAGGGTAACCCTGTATTCGACGATCTTCCCGTCTTCGACCTTTGCCCGCCAGTCTTTAACCTTGATCCCCGATATGCCCCTCAATGTCTTCGAGGCCCTTTTGAAACCTACCGTAACCGCGTCATCGAAGCTCTTGGCGGAGCCGGCGACGAGTTCCGTGATCCGTGCTACCTTTCCATCCATAAAATGGCCCTCCCTAGCGGTTCGAATTCCTTAAAGCTATCAGCCTTGTGAATGGCCTGTCAATCCTTTTCCTTGGTGGGCGGGGGGCCGGGTTAATCTCGCGTCTTTACGCGCTCGTCTTCTCGGAGCCGCGCGTCCTCACGTACACAAAACGTATGCTCCGGGCTGCAGCTTCGTCGGACAGCAGCGCGTCTATCCATCGAAAATCTCCTCCGGCCCCCTCGGCCCTGCGTACTTGTCGCGCGGCATCGGCCGCAGCCTATCATATTAAGGAAGAGAATACTAAGTAGTTTTTTCTCGCTTGATTCTGAGTTATAATTTTTATCTATTGCGCCCGTGGCTCAGCTGGATAGAGCGTCGGCCTCCGGAGCCGAAGGCCGCAGGTTCAAATCCTGCCGGGCGCGCACTTAACCTACCGGACTGCATCCGGCTTCCCGGACTGATCTCTAAGGCCACGGCCCTCACCCCTTTCAATTATTGACATAGTTCCGCCCCCTGTATGATAATAACTGATGCAGCTCAGATCGCTTCCAGCCATTCTGGAGGAGATCGCGGCCCTGCTGGAGATCGAAGGAGAAAACCCCTTCAGAGCAAAAGCCTACCACAACGCGGCGAAGGTGGTCGCGGGCCTCGATGACCTCGATTCACTCATAAGGGAAGGGCGTCTAAAGACGATCAAAGGCATTGGGGAGACCCTTTCCGCCAATATCACCGAATATCACGAGACGGGCAGGATGGCCTTTCACGAGGAACTGGCGCGGAAGATCCCACCTACGCTCCTGGAGCTGCTGCAGGTACCCAACCTCGGGCCGGGCAAGATAAGGCTCCTGTTCGAGAAACTGGGCGTCTCTTCCCTGGGAGAGCTGGAGTACGCCTGCAAGCAGAACCGCCTTGTCAGCCTCTCCCACTTCGGCGCCAAGACGCAGGAAAGGATCATAAAGGGCATTGATTCTTGGGGCGCCACAAGGGAGAACACCTTTTTGTGGACGTCTATCCCCTGGCGATGAGGCTTAAAGAGCGGCTCGGCCTGATTGTGCCAGGCGGTCTCGTTGAAGTCTGCGGCAGCATAAGGCGCAAGAGAGAGGTAGTGAGAAACGTCGATATCGTACTCGGCGGAGGCGACCCGGCGGAGATATCGGCTCACCTGGCCTCTTTTCCGGAAATCGAAGAGGTGCAGACAGGGTACGGCGGGCGCATCGCCTGCATGCTCGTAACGGGGATAGAGGCGCGCCTGACCGTAGTGGAGGCGCATTCCTTCCCCTTCGCTGTCCTTTATTTCACGGGCAGCGCTGCCCACACGTCGCGCCTTTGCGAGCTGGCAGAACGAAAGGGCTTTGTCCTGAACGAGCAGGGCCTTTCTAAATCGGGCAGGCCGGCCGGCCCCTCCGTCGCAGCGGAGGCGGACATCTATGAGTTCCTCGGACTTTCCTACGTACCCCCGGAGCTGCGGGAAGACAGGGGCGAGATAGCGGCCGCAGCATCGGGAACGCTGCCCCGCCTTGTCGAGCCGGCCGACCTGAAAGGCACGCTCCACGTGCACACGAGCATGAGCGACGGCTCGTCCGACCTGCGCGCCATCTGCGACGCGGCGCGCAACCTGGACCTCTCTTACGTCGGCATCTGCGACCACTCGAAAAGCGCATATTACGCAGGGGGCCTGAAGCCTGACGACGTGCTGAGGCAATGGGAAGCGATCGACGAGTTCAACGCGGGAAACGAAGGCTTCACCTTCTTCAAGGGCATAGAAAGCGACATACTGGCCGACGGGAGCCTCGACTACGACGACGAGATGCTCGCAGGCTTCGACTTCGTAGTGGCATCCGTCCATTCGGGCTTCTCGATGGGCCTGGAGGAGATGGAAGCGCGCATCGTCAGGGCTATGGAGAACCCCTACACGACGGTCCTCGGCCATCCCACGGGAAGGCTCCTTCTGGCGAGGGACGGCTACAAGGTAGACATGTCGCGCATCATCGAGGAGGCGGCGCGCCTTCATGTCGTTATCGAGCTGAACGCGAGCCCTTACCGCCTTGATATCGACTGGCGGTACCTGCCCGAGGCGGCAGCGAAGGGCGTCACTATCTCCATCGACCCGGACGCTCACAGTGCCGCCGGGCTCGCGGAGCTTTTCTACGGGATAGGGATCGCAAGGAAAGGCTGGCTCACGGCAAATGATGTAGCCAACACCAGGGACGCGAAAGGGATGAAAGACCTCTTCAGCGAGGTGAGAAATGGCAAAAGAGATTAACGCCATTATGAAGCAAGCTGAAAGCCATGCACGGCAAACCCCGTGTAGAGCTTAACTGGTCGAACCCCCTTGAGCTGACCGTGGCTACCGTCCTCTCCGCCCAGTGCACCGACGAGCGCGTCAACCGCGTGACTGAGCGCCTCTTCAAAAAGTATAAGAAGGCGCAGGACTATATCGACGCACCCTTGCCGGGGCTGGAAGAGGACATTAAAGAGACGGGTTTTTACCATAACAAGGCGCGCGGCCTCAAGAACATAGCGGGCGAGATCGGGGAGAGGTTCGGCGGGCGGATTCCCGACGACATCGATACCTTCGCCACGGTAAAAGGCATAGGGCGCAAGTCGGCCAACATGATCGTGGGCCTTGCCTACGGCAAGCCCGCAATCATCGTAGATACACACGTTACGAGAGTGGGCGGCCGCATCGGCCTTACGAAAAACAAGCGGCCGGAGCGGATCGAGGAGGACCTGAAAAAGATCGTGCCGGAAGCGCAATGGACGGCGTTCTCGCTCCTCACGATCCTCCACGGCAGGTACATCTGCAAGGCGAAAAAGCCGGAATGCCCTCGCTGCTCGCTGAAAGACGTTTGTGATTATTACCTGGAAGGAAACTACGAGGGGTCGTAAGGATTCAGGGGTTGTTTGGTATCCAAGGGAGGGGAAGGTATGTCGTTTGATCGTGAGGGTTTAACAGCCGAAGAAATCGACCGCATGCAGGAGACAGCCCGTCTCGCACGGGGCGACATCCTGACGATGACGCACCTGGCGGCTTCCGGCCATCCGGGTGGCGCCATGTCGTCGTTAGAGATGTACCTTGTCGTTCTTTCATATGCCGACCTTGCCGGGCCGAACAGGGACCGGATCGTCGTGAGCCACGGCCATACGTCGCCCGGCGTCTACGCGGCGCTCGCCCGCCTGGGCCATCTGCCGCCCGACGAAGTAGTGGCCTTTTTCAGGAGCGTAGCCAGCCCCTACGAGGGGCACGTCGTCAGGGGCCTCCCTTTCATGGACTGGTCGACGGGTAACCTCGGGCAGGGGCTTTCCGCAGGCTGCGGCTTCGCGCTGGCGGCCGCCGTTAAGAAAGAGCAGCACCACGTCTACGTCATGATGAGCGACGGCGAGCAGGCGAAGGGGCAGGTGGCGGAGGCGCGCAGGTTTGCCCGCAAGTACGGCCTTTCCAATATCACCGTGGTCGTCGATTGCAACGGCATCCAGATAAGCGGCGCCACGAACACGGTGATGCCGGTCAATATCGCCGATGACTACCGTGCGGACGGATGGGACGTGATCGATGTTGACGGCCATGACGTCGACGCTCTTTACCGGGCGCTCAAAAAAGCGAAGGCCGCGGCAAACCCCGTATGCGTGATCGCCCGCACCGTCATCGGCCACGGCGTTCCTTTCATGGAGGGCAAGGCGCAGTATCACGGCATGCCGCTCAACGCGGGTGAGATGGCGGAAGCCATGTCGGTCCTCGGCCTGGAGGACGGCACCGAGCGCTACAGGCAGAAACGCAAAGGGACCTGGGAGTGGAAGCCGTCTGCCGTCGGTAACGGGCAGGGCCTCGAACCCGGCGAGCCCTTCACGTACCCGCCGGACAGCAAACTCGACAACAGGAGCGCCTTCGGCAAGGCCCTGAAAGACCTGGGCGACAAAAATATCGCTGCCGGCAGGCCCGTCTGCGTATTCGACTGCGACCTGGCTACATCCGTCAAAACGGGAGACTTCGCGAAGGCCTATCCGGACTATTTCTTCCAGGGAGGCGTGCAGGAGCATAACACGGCTACCGTCAGCGGCGCCCTCTCCGCAATGGGCATCGTTACCTTCTTTGCCGACTTCGGCGTCTTCGGCATGGACGAGACATACAACCAGCAGCGGCTGAACGACATAAACCAGACGAACCTGAAGCTTATCCTGACGCACTGCGGTCTCGACGTGGGCCAGGACGGCAAGACGCACCAGTGCATCGACTACATCGGCCTTGCGCGAAACCTTTACGGTTTCAAGCCGGTGGTACCGGCGGACGCGAACCAGACGGACCGCACCGTCCGCTTTGCTGCCGCGACGCAGGGGAATTTCATGATCGGCGCCGGCAGGTCGGCATGGCCCGTAATCTGCGATGAGAAGGGCAGTCCGTTTTTCGCTAACGGCTACCGCTTTGTATACGGCCGGATGGACACGATCAGGCCGGGCACGGACGGTGCGATCATTGCGTACGGCGGTATGCTCGACCGGGCGATAAAGATAAGGACCGCGCTGGCCCAGAAGCACGCGTCGCTGGCCGTAATCAACATGGCCTGCGTGGCCGCGGTTGACGAGGAGACGATGGGGCAATTGCTCCAGGTGCCTTATATCTTTACGTATGAGGACCATAACCCGGCGACGGGTATTGCTCCGACGGTTGCCTTCTGGCTCCTTGAGCACGGGTACAAGGGGCGGCTCGCGCGATTCGGCGTGACGCGCTACGGCCTGTCGGGCGACACGGAAGATGTCCTGAAGGCAGAGCGGCTCGACATAGAATCGATGGCCGAGGCGATCTGGGGCGTGATGAAGTAGAAGGCCTCTGACCAAGGGGCGAGGGAAAGTAGGATCGGAGGCGGAGATTTTACGCGCATAAGGAGAAGACATGGCTGAGATTAAAGAGATGTACAAAAAGGTAGTGCAGGACCGGTTCCCTGACACAATCACCATCGACATGGGTGGGCAGAAGCTCTCGTACCGGAAAAGAACCTGGTCCATCTACGACGCGGACGAAAAGGCGGACGTCGAGCGGGGTATCCGATACGGCGAGAACCCCGACCAGCCGGCCGCTCTTTACGAGTTGGTCAACGGCAACATCGTTCTCGGCGACGTGCGTTTCTTCGATTTCGACGCGGGCCTGGTGAGCAAGCTTACCGAGTCCGACCAGCTCCAGGTGGGCAAGCACCCCGGCAAGATCAACCTGACGGACGTGGATAATGCGCTCAATATCCTCCGTTTTCTGGACACAAAGCCGGCCTGCACCATCATGAAGCACAACAACCCGTGCGGGGCTGCGCAGGGCGCGACGACCGCCGAGGCGTTCGAGAAGGCGTTCTGGTGCGACCGCATCGCGGCGTTCGGCGGCGCCGTAGTCTTCACGAAGACCCTTGACGAAGAGACGGCCAAGGCGATGGTCCCTTATTATTTCGAGGTCGTCTGCGCGCCGGACTACGCGGGGGCTGCGCCTCGATATCCTTAAGAAATGGAAGAACCTCCGCATACTGCAAATCAAGGAGATCGAGAAGCTCCAGAAGTACAAGACCAAGACGGATCATCGACTTCAAGTCACTCATGGACGGAGGGCTCATCATCCAGGAATCGCAGCCGCTGAAGATCAAGGGGAAGGGCGATTTGAAACCCGCCGAGACCACGTATAAGGGAGAGACGTACAAAGTTTCAAGGGCGCCGACCGAGCGCGAGCTGGAGGACATGCTTTTCGGCTGGTACGTCGAGTCGGGCGTCAGCTCCAACTCGGCCCTTTTCGTGAAGGATGGGGCGACCGTCGGCCATAGGTACCGGCGAGCAGGACAGGGTAGGCGTCGTGGAGATCGCCGTATTCAAGGCGTACACGAAATTTATGGACGCCCAGGTATTCAAGAAATTCGGCGTGCCTTTGGCGGTTTTCAGGCTGGAGGCGGAGGCAGGCAAGAGGCGTATGGAGGACCTGAAGGGGATCGAGGAATACACCCAGGCGCAAAAAGGCGGCCTCCTCGGCTCCGTTGTCGTATCCGACGGCTTTTTCCCCTTCAGGGACGGGGTAGACGCAGCCATAAAGGAAGGCGCGACGGGCGTCATCCAGCCGGGCGGCTCGGAAAGGGACTTCGAGGTCATCCAGGCATGCAATGAGGCCAGACGTGACCATGGTATTTACGGGCCAGAGGCTCTTCAAGCACTAGGAGCTGCATGAGGGGGTGCTAAAAACCCCGATAAAGAGTATCTATATCGCGGGAGGACGATGGGGGCGGGGGCTTCCCGCCCGCATCGTCCTCGCTTGCCCATGTGAGGCATTGCGAAAATTGTCACAAATGACCCTTGAGTTTGAAAAGAGCGCGAAAATAGAGGCGGATTGCATCGGTCGCCCGCCGTTTTCTATTGACAAAAGGGCATGTCCGAAAAATATAATTGTGAAATCTATAACAATATAAAAGCCATCGGGAGGGAAGAAGGATGAGACCGTATTTCGAGAAAATGCAGCCATTCGGGAAACCCGTGAAGGAAAACGCGGCAAACGCCGAGGAGATCAAGAAGGTCGAGCAGGAGATCGGCAAGCTG
The DNA here is from genome assembly GCA_963818095.1 of uncultured delta proteobacterium. Classification (GTDB taxonomy): domain Bacteria; phylum Desulfobacterota; class Syntrophorhabdia; order Syntrophorhabdales; family WCHB1-27; genus CAWEPK01. The sequence continues at coordinate 39,875 of CAWFRA010000025.1, read as the reverse complement.
TTGGAAGAGAAAATGAATGCCGGCCTTCCTAAGGAAGTCCTTACAAAGAGGGGCGAGTGGACGGTCCACCAGCGCCTTGAGTACATAGTGGACAAAGGCACCTGGGCGCCCCTCCACATGCTGTACGACCCCATGGAGGAAGAGTCGGGGACGACAGGCGTCGTCGACGGCCTCGGCAGGATAAACGGCAGGTGGTGCGTGATCATCGGGTTCGACAACAAGGTGATGGCGGGCGCCTGGATCGCGGGCCAGTCGGACAATATCCTCCGGGTCACCGACATAGCGAAAAGGCTCCATTGCCCGCTCGTGTGGCTCGTCAACTGCTCGCGGCGTCAAACTGACGGAGCAGGAGAAGGTCTATGCCAACAGGCGCGGCAACGGCACTACGTTCTTCAGGCACGCAGAGCTGAATAAGCTGGGCATACCCGTGCTTGCGGCCATCTACGGGACGAACCCGGCTGGCGGCGGCTACCAGGGTATCAGCCCCACGCTGCTCCTCGCCCACAAGGATTGCAACATCGCCGTCGGCGGCGCGGGGATAGTCAGCGGCATGGCCCCGAAGGGCTACTTCGACGAGGGTATGGCCGAGCAGATCATCGAAGCCACGCAGGAAGTTCAAGTCCGTGCCTCCGGGCAGGGTTGCGATCCATTACGACGAGACGGGCTTCTTCAAGCAGGTGTTCCAGACGGAAGAGTCGATCCTCGACGCGGTGAAGGAATGGGTCACCTACCTGCCCGCCTACGACGGCAAGTTCTTCAGGGTGGCGGAGCCGGCCGCGCCCGCGTTCCCGGCCGAAGACCTCTACCACGTCGTCTCCTTCAACCAGAAGATGACCTACGACATCTACCAGTTCCTCTCAAGGCTCGTAGACGGCAGCGAGCACATGGAGTTCCGTCCCGAATACGGCCCGGAGCTCTACACGGGCCTCGTCAAGATCGACGGGTTCCTCATCGGCGTCGTCGCGAACAAGCAGGGCATGCTGCCGAGGGGCTACCCGAAGTACGCGCCCTATCCGGGCATCGGCGGCAAGTTCTACAGGGAAGGGCTCATCAAGGTAAACGAGTTCGTCACGCCTCTGCGGCAGGGACAGGGTGCCCATGCTCTGGATCCAGGACACGACGGGCATCGACGTCGGCGACCTCGCCGAAAAGGCGGAGCTTCTCGGCCTCGGGCAGTCGCTCATCTACTCCATCGAGCAGGCGAACGACAGCCCCATGATGACCGTCGTGCTCAGGAAGGGCACGGCCGCCGCCCACTATATCATGGCGGGGCCGCAGGCGAACAACAACAACGCCTTCACCCTAGGCACGGCGACCACGGAGATATACGTCATGCACGGCGAGACGGCCGCGGTGGCGAGCTTCGCCAGGAGGCTCGTGAAGGAGAAAGACGCGGGCAAGCCGCTTGCGCCCGTGATCGAGCAGATGAACAAGACGGTCAAGGAATATTACGACAAGTCGAGACCCGCCTATTGTGCGAAGACGGGTATGGTCGACGAGGTGGTGAAGATGACGGACCTGAGGAAATACTTCGTCGCCTTCGCGAACTGCTGCTACCAGAACCCCGCGTCGATCTGCCCGCAGCACCAGATGATACTGCCCCGCATCATCAAGGGGTAACCGGTTTCACGTAAATAAAAAAGGGGCGGTTAACCGCCCCTTTTTTATTGGTCTTTTTCCTGCCAGGGGGCCGGGATCTTTTGGCGGCCTTCGCGTCGTTTTCTCGGGCGCGAGTCCTCACGTACACAGCGACCCACGCCTGATCAGCGCGGGTGCCCCGCGCTCCGGCTCGCTTCGTCGAAAAGCAACGCGAATTCCATCCAAAATCTCTCCGGCCTCTTCGGCTCCCCCGAAAAAAACAAAGAATCGACTTTGGACGTAACGCCCCCTTCGGGAGGCATAGAATGGGGGATCAGGCTCGGCCCCATAAGATTCCGCATTCTCTCTTCTTTAACTATTGACATCAGGAAGGATAGGCGTATAATAGGTCTCCCTCGCGTGTTTGTCGAGGCGTTGGATTGTGCTTTCAGAACGTTTGAATAAAGTGTCTTCGGCGGCTTTTTGGTTGTTGACAGGAAGCACGCGGAGGTGCTATACTCTCCTCCTGCGGTTGAAGCGGCTCTTTGTAAGTTTATCGAAGACCTCTTGACTTTGTAGTGGAAGAGATTATAATAACAACTCGCAGAAAAGTTGTTGTTTTACTGTTCTTTGACAATAAAAAATAGTTAGGCCCCTATTTTAACAGATCAGGTGTCAAGTTCTATTTGAGAGTTTGATCCTGGCTCAGAACGAACGCTGGCGGCGTGCCTAACACATGCAAGTCGAGCGCGAAAGTCCCTTCGGGGGCGAGTAGAGCGGCGGACGGGTGAGTAATA
>CAWFRA010000025.1:0-35000 GCA_963818095.1 uncultured delta proteobacterium | reverse complement strand
GTGCAGCGAGGTTAAGCCGTTAGGTGGAGCCGCAGCGAAAGCGAGTCTGAATAGGGCGAATAGTTGCACGGAGTAGACCCGAAGCTGGGTGATCTATCCATGGCCAGGATGAAGTTCCGCTAATCCGGGACGGAGGTCCGAACCCACTCAAGTTGAAAATTGAGGGGATGAGCTGTGGATCGGAGTGAAAGGCTAATCAAACCCAGTGATAGCTGGTTCTCCCCGAAATATATTGAGGTATAGCCTCCCGTGATCGGTTATGGAGGTAGAGCACTGAATGGGCTAGGGGTCCTACAAGGCTACCAAACCCAACCAAACTCCGAATGCCATAACCCAAAGCGGGGGAGTCAGACGGCGAGTGATAAGATCCGTCGTCAAGAGGGAAAGAGCCCAGACCGCCAGCTAAGGTCCCTAAACTGTGCTAAGTGGGAAAGGATGTGGGTAGGCTAAAACAGCCAGGAGGTTGGCTTAGAAGCAGCCATCCTTTAAAGAAAGCGTAATAGCTCACTGGTCTAGCAGACCTGCGCCGAAAATGTAACGGGGCTTAAGCACAGTACCGAAGCTGCGGATTTGCATCTTTGATGCAGATGGTAGGGGAGCATTCTGCTAACCTGCGAAGGTATCTCGTGAGGGGTGCTGGAGGAAGCAGAAGAGAGTATGCTGACATGAGTAGCGATAAACAAGGTGAAAAACCTTGTCGCCGTAAGCCCAAGGTTTCCTGAGCAAGGGTAATCCTCTCAGGGTTAGTCGGTCCCTAAGGCGAGGCCGAAAGGCGTAGTCGATGGGAAACAGGTTAATATTCCTGTACCACCAGATAGGTGTTTGAGCGAAGGGGGGACGGAGAAGGGTAGGCCATCCGGGTGACGGAAGTCCCGGTTCAAGCGTGTAGGGGGATCCCATAGGCAAATCCGTGGGGTCATTACCCTGAGGCGTGATGAGGATCCCGCGTATGCGGGAACAAACTGGTCGATCCCATGCTTCCTAGAAAAGCCTCGTAGTGAATCTGTCTGGTGACCGTACCGCAAACCGACGCAGGTGGGCGAGGAGAGAATCCTAAGGCGCTTGAGAGAACCCTGGTTAAGGAACTCGGCAAAATCACACCGTAACTTCGGGAGAAGGTGTGCTCCGGCCGGTGTAGGGACTTGCTCCCGAAGCTGACTGGAGTCGCAGTGAAGAGGGGGTGACGACTGTTTACTAAAAACACAGGACTCTGCTAACTCGCAAGAGGAGGTATAGGGTCTGACGCCTGCCCGGTGCTGGAAGGTTAAGGGGAGATGTTAGCGCAAGCGAAGCGTTGAACCGAAGCCCCAGTAAACGGCGGCCGTAACTATAACGGTCCTAAGGTAGCGAAATTCCTTGTCGGGTAAGTTCCGACCTGCATGAATGGCGTAACGATTGCCCCACTGTCTCGACCAGGGACTCAGCGAAATTGTATTGGCGGTGAAGATACCGTCAACCCGCGGCAAGACGGAAAGACCCCATGAACCTTTACTACAACTTGACAGTGAACTTCGGGGTAGCATGTGTAGGATAGGTGGGAGGCTGTGAAGCCCTGGCGCCAGCTGGGGCAGAGCCAACGTTGAAATACCACCCTTGTTGCTTTGAGGTTCTAACTCAGGCCCCTTATCGGGGTCGAGGACACTGTCTGGCGGGTAGTTTGACTGGGGCGGTCGCCTCCAAAAATGTAACGGAGGCGCACGAAGGTTGGCTCAGGCTGATTGGAAACCAGCCGCTGAGTGTAAAGGCATAAGCCAGCTTAACTGTGAGACAAACGAGTCGAGCAGAGACGAAAGTCGGTCTTAGTGATCCGGTGGTTCCATATGGAAGGGCCATCGCTCAACGGATAAAAGGTACTCTGGGGATAACAGGCTTATCTCCCCCAAGAGTTCACATCGACGGGGAGGTTTGGCACCTCGATGTCGGCTCATCGCATCCTGGGGCTGAAGTAGGTCCCAAGGGTTTGGCTGTTCGCCAATTAAAGCGGTACGTGAGCTGGGTTTAGAACGTCGTGAGACAGTTCGGTCCCTATCTGCCGTGGGCGCAGGATAATTGAGAGGGGCTGTCCCTAGTACGAGAGGACCGGGATGGACGGACCTCTGGTGTACCGGTTGTCACGCCAGTGGCATATGCCGGGTAGCTATGTCCGGAAGGGATAACCACTGAAGGCATCTAAGTGGGAAGCCCGCCTCAAGATTAATTATCCCGTCCGGTAGCAATACCGGGCTAAGATCCCAGGTAGACTACCTGGTTGATAGGTTAGTGGTGTAAGTGCAGCGATGCATTGAGCCTACTAATACTAATCGATCGAGCGGCTTGGCCATATTTTAATACTTCATATCAGTTGTCATTTAATTGTGGCGCGAAGCGTTTGCGGCGCGCGGTAAGTTTCCCGGTGGCCATGGCGGAGGGGTCACACCCGTTCCCATCCCGAACACGGAAGTTAAGCCCTCCTGCGCCGATGATACTGCAGGGGTGACTCTGTGGGAAAGTAGGTCGTTGCCGGGAGTAAATTAAAAAAAAGGGCCAGGAGAAATCTCTGGCCCTTTTATTTTATAGGCGTGGGCGGCCGGGTTAATTTCGCGTCCGACCCACGCACTCCTACGTGCGCGGGTGCCCCTGACCTCGTCTCGCCGGACCGCGCCATCCTCGACTATACTTCTGCTGTATAGTTCGACGGGCGGCCCGTAGATCAGCGGGCAGCCTGGATCATCGATATTTGCCTCCGACCGCCAATGACGGTGAGTTCTATGCTTACCTCGAACAGCCCCCATTCCTGCAAAACACCCATCGCAAACCTGATATTGATTGTACGTAATAGCGGTACAAGGCTAGTAATTAACCAAGTACAAGGAGAGCGATTATGCGGTACCTGTAAAAATACATTGACATGCAGTATAGAGATAGGCGGTATTGGAAAAAGTTGCCGAAACTGAGACCCTGGGAGAGGAACGCAGAGCAGCGAGTATGCGCGTATCTCTTTAGTAGCCAAAGACAGCTAAGCGGTTCATCCGAATCGCCTTCCGCCGAAGGGCGGCTCATGAAGGATGGGGCGCTCGTTGCCGCGGATCGGAAGATCGGGATCGTACCGCTTCCCGAGGTCGAAAGCCCTGAAGGCTAAGATCCGTGAGCGAAACTGGAGTCAGCCCCCATTTCAGCCAGACATCCATACAAACCTAATTTTGGTTACTAGTACTGAGCACTGAGGCTATTACTACAACCAAAATCAGTTTGTATGGGTGAAGGGGGGTTTACTCCAAAACCTCCCGGCCGCCAATTCGGCGAGTTCAGGCGCACATTTTCCGCGCCTGCCGCTCGTCCGTCTTAGTCGGATTTTAGTCACCCACCCTATTCCGGTACCCCTTGAGGTCTTCCGCTGTCATCTCGTCGGGTGGGACGAAGCGGTAATGCTTTTCGACAGACAGCACTATTCCCTTGTCGCCGTCTTCGAAGAGGAAAAGGGCGATGAGGTTATCGGTCATGAACTGGGCGGCTATGGGCCGACAGATGAGGACGGGGAATTTGGCTTTACATAGGGCAAGGTCCTGCTCAATCTGCACGATGCCGACCTGGTCATTGGGGCCGCCTTTTGCCTGAACGGGGAAGACGTAATGCGCTCCGCACCGGTTTACCCCTATATAAATCTCATCTGTCTCGATCTGGCCCATGTCGGGGACGAATGTCCTCAAATGTGACTGAAGGGAATAACAGGTGACGCCAGTAAATATATCGATTAAGCCGGTTATACCTGAGCTTTGCGAGCAATGCCTGCTCGTCGCTGAGGGCGTACTTTGCGATAATTCCGGGTGTGGCTTCGGGGATTTTCGTTTCAGCCAGCATCTCGCTCGGAATTATTCTTGGCGTTTTGGTAAGCGCAAAGAGGTATCGTGCAGGGCCATGAGGTCGGATTATCCATGATTGATCGGGCGGTGCGCACTCGATAATCCTTTGCGGAAATTGGGAACGGTAGCGATAGGAATAAACGAGGTCGCCTATGTTCTTGGGAAGGTCGATATTGAGTTCCGATGCGGCCTTGATGATATCGTCTCTCGTGAACGGCACTTCTGTCTAGACCCGGTTTGTAATGCTTAAAGAAAATGCGCTCTATTATCTGTGTATACCTGTTGCGCGGCTTTGTCTTCTTCTCCGCCATGTCTTATCCCCCTACCCCGGCCACCGAAGGACGACAACTTCCTCCTTCATATATGTCTTCGTGGCCGTCGCCAGTCTTGTTCGGAACAGGTCTATGGAAACCGATTTATAACCGAGGGATTGCGCGATGTCAGCCAGAAGGCGGCCCGTCTGAATGGTTATCCTTAGATAGGAAGCCTGGTCGCCCACCACGTATCCAAGCATGGCTCCCGGTTTGAGCACGCTGCGCAGGTCGGCCAGATGGCGGGCCATGCCCCCGAAGTAGAGCTTTGTGACCCTGGCATACATCCTCTCGAAACCCGATGTTTTTCCCAAAGCTATGCGGCGGTTTTCGATGCGGTCCGCTATTTCCTCGATCTCTCTGTTCCCGGATATCCAGAGGTCGTCGTCATCGCCTTTATACACCCCCCGGGTGTTGGAGCGCAAGCAGGCCTTTCTTGAGCGCACGAAGGTCGCTCTTGGTTTTTACGTGGCCGAGCAAAACGTTTTCCAGGCGGGTCGTACGCGTATAGTCCTTTTCGTTGGGATAAGGCGGCGACGTAAAGACGGCATCAACCGAAAGCGGCGGCAGAAGCTCGTTTAGCTTGGCGGGCGTCCGCGAGATAAACGATAGACGGTGTATCTTTGAGCCCTTGGAAACTCTTGATATCCTTGGCGAGCGTGCTGATTTCGGACAGCCAGTTGGGTACGAGCCAGACATCCGTTTTCTTGGTCCTCGTGACCCCGACCTCCGGGCCGAAATGCAGGTTGCTGGCGTGAAGAACAGCCGTCTTGGCAAAGGCCAGCAACGCATGCCGGAAAAACGGCTGGTTCACGAAGCGGTTTATGTGGTCGAGCAATACGAGACATTTGTGCAGCGGCAGCGGACTGATGGAATCCCCAAGGAGGAGGTCGGCCGCTTGGGGGGTAAAGTGCGCAAGGCAGCCGTGCTGACAGCCGCGTTGCTCGAACCTATTGAATCGGAAATACCCTGGGCGGCCATTTCGGCAATTGCGCCCTTGCCTATTGTTGTACAGCAATCGCGAAAAGCATCGGCATCGATGTTCCAATCGGTCTTGACGGAACTGGCAAGATGCGCAATAGGGTTGGTTTCGACCCCTATGCCTCTTATGCCCATTTTCTTAGCTTCTACTATCGTCGTCCCTGTACCGCAAAAGGGGTCAAGAATAACTGAGTTCTTTGACAGTCCGAAACGTTCAAAGTAATGCCTGACCAGATGAGGCGGGAACGAGAGAATGAATCGATACCAGTTATGGACCGGCTGGTCGCTGAAATCTAATTTGTTGGCGTTTCCGTTCTTCGGGACTACTATCCCGTTAAAGAGCGCATCCTGTCGGCTGTTTGCTGTATTATTCATGCACTTACCCTTGCTTAAGCAGAAACTCGTTTCATATCTAAACACACTTTAGGGCACTATGACAAAGCAATATGATATGAATTGAGTCCCGAGGACCAATAGGTGGGCAAGAACGAACAGGACGAAGGAAGGTATAGAGACTTGTCGGGAGGTTTTCGATGGATTTTCACGTGATCGGCGGGCCACCCGACGAGACTGTACATTAGGAGTACGTCGAGGAGGCGCGGGCCGGAGAGACCGGGAAAAGGCGCGAATTAACCCAGCCCAGTATCACATCGCCGGCGGGGCTATTTCTGCTACCCTCTTCATGGCCGTGCGCTGGTAGACGAAAACTGAGGCTATCAGGCACAGGCCGATCACGTCGAAAACTACCGATGAGTAGACCAGCAGCAGCCCGCCGACTATCATTACCGCCCGCTCCCAGAGTGCCGTTCTCCTGAACAGCCAGCCGCTGGCGCCTGCCGCGATGCCGACTATGCCGATCATGGCCGTTATGAAGCTCCAGATCATATTGGCAGTGCCGCCTTCCAGGAGCAGGCCGATGCCTTCGGGCGCGAGCACGAACATGAAGGGCACGATGAAGGCCGGGATCGTGTATTTCCATGCCATCATCATCGTCTTGAAGGGGCTGCCCCCGGTGAGCGCCGCGGCTGCGAAAGGCGAGAGGGCCGTAGGCGGCGACACCTCGGAAAGCACCGCGTAGTAGAAGATGAACATGTGGGCGGCGAAATCGGGTACGCCGAGCTTGATGAGGGCAGGGGCCGCGATGACCGCGCCGATGATGTACGTCGCAGTCACCGGCACGGCAAGGCCGACTATCCACATGAGGATGCCGGTGAAAACCGCCGTAAGGAACAGGTTGCCGTGCGCGTACCCGATGATGATGCTCGAAAACTTGAAGCCGAGGCCGGTGAGAGTGACGACGCCGACTATCAGGCCCGCGCTCGCGCAGGTCGTGGCGACCGAGAGGACGCCAAGCGAGCCGCCGCTCAGGGCAGCGATGGTCTTCTTATAGTTGAATGCCGTGTCGCGCCGCAGGAAGCTCGCGAAGTAGGCGAGCACCGTCGCCCAGAAGACGGCCCATATGGGCGAGAAGCCGATTATCATGAGGACGACGATCGCGACGAGCGACGAGAAATGGTACCAGTACATGCGGGTAAGCGACCAGGCGGATTCCCCGCTGCTCGCCTCGATGCGCCTTGCCCCGAAGCGTTTTGCGTCGAACTCCACCATGAGGAAGATCGACCAGTAGTAAAGGATCGTCGGCACCATCGCCATCTTGATGACCTGGAGGTAGGAGACCTTCAGTATCTCGGCGATGAGGAAGGCGGCTGCGCCGAGGACGGGCGGCGAGATGATCGCGCCGATGCCCCCTGCGGAGAGCAGGCCGCCTGCGGATTCCTTGTCGTAGCCCGCTTCCTTGAGCATCGGGTAGGCGACCGAGCCGAGCGTCACGGTAGTTGCGACGCCGCTGCCCGAAGGCCCGCCCAGAAGGAACGAGGCCATCGTTACTGTCCTGCCGGCCGAAGTCGGTTTGCCGCCCATCAGCCGGAATGAAAAGTCGATAAAGAACTTGCCCGCCTTGGAATGCTCGAGGACGGCCCCGTAAATGGTAAAGAGTATGATGAACGTCGATGACACATCGATGGGCACGCCGAAGATGCCCTCCAGCGTCATGTACATATGGCCTATGATGCGCTTGAGGGTGTAGCCCCGGTGCGTCCAGGGAGGCGGCAAAATGGGGCCGATGTAAGCGTAGATGAGGAAGGCCGTTACAACGACCGGCATGATCCAGCCCGTGCCGCGCCTCGTGGCTTCCAATATGAGTATGATCAGGACGCTGCCGAAGAAGAGGTCCCAGGCGTTCGGCGTGACGGCCCGGTATATGAACGTCTCGAAATCGACGAGCATATAGACGATGGTCGAGACTCCGAGCAGCGCCAGGCAGATATCGTACCAGGCAATCGAGCCGAGCCGCTTTTTTGTGGGCGGGAAGACGAGGAAGCTTAAGAATAGCACCATTGCTACGTGGACGCCGCGCAGCACCTGCGTGGTAATTGTAGCCACGGCCGCATACAGGTGGTAGCAGCTCATTATTACGGCGAACCAGGTGACGGCCTGCTGCTTCCAGCCGGAAAGGCGCCTGGTGACCCCTTCTTCCTCCTCTATGAACTTCTGGGCCTCCTTGAGACGCTCCTCTGATATCTCTCCGGTCTTGTCACTCCATTCTGCCAACTTCTTTCCTCCGGATCGACCGCCGATGGTCGCCCCCGGCCTTGGTCAGCCTTTCGTCTGCCGGGCCTACGGCCTACATCTTTACGCCCTTTTCTTTGAAGAACTTTATGGCCCCCGGATGATAGGGGACGACGGTCTTGATGACTGCGCTCTCCAGCGTTAACGCCTTCGCCTCCGAATGGACTGCGACCAGGTCGGCCTTGTGGTCGAACATCGCCTTGACCACCTTGTAAATGAAATCGTTATCGGCCTTCCGCTGCAAACGAGTATATTGGGTATGCCGACGACGGGTGTGTCCGTCGTCACTTTCGGGTATGCCGTTTTCGGTATTGTCGCCTTTACGTAAATCTGCCCGTATTTCTGGAATATCTTCGGTAAGGCGTCGCCCGTATTGACGAGCCTCATCGAGACGCCGGGCGTTGCTGCGAGGTCGAGGACTGCCGCCGTCGGCAAGCCGCCCACCCAGAAAAAGGCGTCGATCTTGCCGTCTTTAAGCGCGTTTGCCGACTCGACAACGCTCAGGCGGTCACGCTTCACGTCCTTGTCGGGATTGAGCCCGAAGGCTTCCAGCACTCGGAAGGCGACGACCTCCGTGCCGCTGCCCGGCGCGCCGGTCGATACCCTCTTGCCTTTAAGGTCGGCCACGGTCTTGATATTCGTGCCGGCGAGCGTTACGCAGTGAAAATAGCTCACATAAAGGTGGGCCACGATGCGGATCGGGAACTTCGTGCCCTTGAAGAAGTTTTGCCCCTCGATGGCGTCCCAGGCCAGGTCCGGGTAGGCGTAACCGAAATCAGCCTCACCTACGCCGACGAGCTTCAGGTTATCCACGGCCGCGGCCGTCACCTCGGCAGTCGCCTCTGCGCCCGGCACGTATTTCGATATGACGCTCGCAATGGCGCCCCCGTACGGGTAATAGACGCCGCCGGTCCCTCCGGTGGCTATGGAGACCCTCATCTTTTTCTGGGCCCATGCACCATACGCACAAAAAATCAGCCCAAGTGCGACCGCGACGATAAGAATACGCTTCATGACAACCCTCCTTACGGGTCGTTTCGCCGATCCGGCGGCTTCCCATTAGAAGGTTTTTCCGGAGACGGCTTTTCCAGAGAGAATACAATTCGTTTCCGCTCTGTGTCAAGGATAAAGGGGGGTGGATAGGGGTGGCCTCTTCGCCCGTTAAAGCCTCATGTATGCCTGCCGGTCCGTAAGGGTAGGGGACAAAATGAATTAATTCTGAAAAAGAAAGGTTTACCCGCGTTCAGCTATGAGGGCAGCCCCGAGCGCCGCTGTCACCTGCGGTTCTTCGGGCGTCAGCACGTCGGTCCCCAGCGCGGCCGCGACTGCCTGCACGAGGCCTGTGTCGTTCGCGCCCGCCGCCCGTCACTACGAGGTCGCGCGCGAGGCCCACGCGGGTCACCAGATTGGCGATCTTGGAGGCCATAGCCCTGTGGACGCCTGCCAGGATGTCTGCTGCGGACGCCCCTTCGGCGATGCGCGACACCGCCTCCGATTCCGCGAAGACGGCGCAGCCTGTGGTAAACTCGACGGGGTTCTTGGCCCCCATCGATAACGGCCCTATTTCCTCGACGTCGATATGGAGGATGCGTGCGATTACCTGCAAGAACCTGCCGCTGCCCCCGGCGCACTTCTCGTTGAGGACGAAATTCGTGATGTTGCCGTTGGCGTCTACGCTGATCGCCTTGCTGAACTGCGCGCCTATATCGACGACGGTCCTTGCTGATGGAAAGAGGTAGTGGACGCCTGCGGCGTGGCAGGAGATGTCCGTGATGGACCTGCCGGCGAATTCTACCGCGCCTGCGCCGCAGCCCGTTGCCGTGATCGATGCGAGGTCGGCAGCGGAGATGCCTGCTTTTGCGAGGGCCGCGTCCCTGACGGCCTCGGCCGCCTGCCTGTAACTCCCGCCGGAAGGCGTAATGGCGCTTCCCCGGACGGAGCCGTCCGCCAGTACGACCGCCTTCGAAAAGCCCGATCCTATATCGATTCCAAGCGCGTAACGCATCTATCAGCCCTTATTTACCTTTCTATTACGTGAAGAACGTCGCCTCCGTGAGCCCTGCGCTGCTCCGTTTGGGCGCCTCGCCCTTCTTGACTGCGCCATCGTAGGTAGACCTGCCGATGAGGGCTGCGCCCAGCGCTCCGGTCAAAAGCGGCTCCGGCGGGACAAGGAGGTGACAGCCGAACCTCGCTTCCAGTGCCTTGACGAGCCCTATGTTTTTTGCCCCCCCGCCCGTTACGGCAATATCCGGCTCTATCTTGAGCTTTGCGACGAGGGCGTAAATGCGCACGGCTATGGCGTCGTGTATGCCTGCGATAAGGTTCGGGAATGCTCTCGCCCGCCGCAAGCTTGCTCGTAACCTCGTGCTCGGCGAAGACCGTGCAGGTATTGCTGATCTCGGCCGGCCTGTCTGCGGAAAGCGACAGCTCGCCCAGCTTTTCCAGGGGGACGCCCAGGGCCTCTGCGATAACGTCTAGGAAGCGGCCCGTGCCCGCCGCGCACTTGTCGTTCATGACGAAGCCCGCGACCTTGCCGTCCTTTATCTTGATGCCCTTGCTGTCCTGCCCGCCCACGTCTACTACGGTACGTGCGGAAGGCAGAAGGCTGTGAATGCCTCTTGCGTGGCAGGTGATCTCCGTGACCTGTCTGTCCGCGAAGGGAACGTTTATCCTTCCGTACCCGGTAGCTACGACGAAAGGCAAGGTCGCCGAAGGCGATGCCGGCCTTTTGAAGCGCCTCTTCCATCACGCGCCCGGCCAGCCTGCGGTGCTCCGGCCCCGTAGGGCCGATCACGGAGGCGATCATGGTCTCGCCTTCCAGGATGACCGCCTTCGTCATTGTCGAGCCTATATCGAGCCCTGCAAAGTAATCAGCCATGTTTGCGGCCTGTCCCCTTGAAAATAACGCCCTACCCGGCGGCCGCTCAAATACCGTGGACCGGGAAAACGTTCTCCTTGTATGTATTTGACCGACCCGGGCCGCGCCGGCCGCGCAAAGCTCCTTTTCCGGCGCCGTTCAACACGAAGGGCGGCTCGTCGAGCTGCCCCGCCGTCGCCTCCGGGCCGTACATCATGCCGCCGACGAGCCCCGTGAACTTGTCCTCCGGCTTCAGTGCCGGACAAGACGGACCAGGCGACCGCCCAGAGCGAGGCCGTTCTGATAGATATTGTATCCCCCTCCGCCCATCGCAATCAGTTTCGGCGAAGCTTCGCTGATTGCCTCTACCACCCGCCTGTAGCCGTTGGCCGTTACGTTGAGATGCGCGAGGGGTCCTCCCGGTGCAGGTCGCCCCCTATCTGGGCGAAGACGATGTCCGGCTTAAACGCCTCAAGCAGCGGCGGCACTATCGCCTCGAAAGCGGAGAACGTAAACATCATCGTCCGTCCCGGCCCTCAAAGGTATGTTCACGTTGTATCCCGTGCCCGCGCCCGATGCCGGTCTCTATCTCCAAGCCCGTCATGGGAAAGAACGCCCGCGCCGTACTCGTGGAAGGAGATCGTGAGCGCGCGTTCCGTCCCGTAAAAGGCCTCCTGGACCCCGTCTCCATGGTGCACGTCGATATCAACGGATGCGACCCGCAGACCCATGCGCACGAGGGCCGTCATTGCGATCGGCATATCGTTCACATAGCAGAAGCCGGAGGCGTGGTCCGGTTTTGCGTGGTGGAGGCCTGCAAGCGGATCGAAGACAATCTTGCCTCTCCTTCTGCAAGCGCCATGGCCCCACGGTACGTGCCGCCCGCTACCACAAAAGCGTGTCGAAACATACCCCTGAAGACAGGGTTCTCATCCGTGCCGAGGCCGGCATCGAGCATCGCCCGGTCGAACTCGCCCTTGTCCGCTTTTTTCAGAAGCTCGATGTAAGGCCTGATATGAAACAGGTACAAGAGCTCTTCGTTGATGGGCGCGGGCGACTCCACTGCTGACGCTCTCCGTTGAGGTCGTAGTACCTGTGGAGAAGCTCGCGGAAGACAGCCGCTCTTTCATGCCTGAACGGATGGAGACTCGGAATACTGGGCGGCTGTAAGCTCAGCCCCGTAGATAAGAAGTGTCTTGCGCTGTGGCGTCATTCCAGATGACGGAATCATACGCTAATCTACTATGAAAAGGGCGGGGTTTTCAACGGCCCCGGCGGTTGCCCTTACCTGCCGTCACCGAGCACGATGAGCGCGTCGACGGCTACGGGCGCTGCACCGGAGATTATCAGCGGATTGATGTCGATCTCTACGATCTCCGGCTGCTCGCAGCCGATGGCAGCCACTTTTACGACGATATCGGCGATGCCGTCGATATCGCAGGCGGGCATACCCCGGAAAGGACCGAGAATGGCGCGCCCTTTTAGCTCGCCAAGCATGTCGACCGCCTCATCTCTACTCACGGGCGCCGCCCTGAAAGACCTGTCTGCCAGGGCTTCGCTGAAGACGCCGCCCAGTCCGACCATAACGCAGGGGCCGAAAACGGGGTCTCTGACCATGCCGGCAATAAGCTCGCGCGTGCCGCCCACCATTTCCTGGACGAGTACCGATCTGTTTTCCCCTTTTCGCTTATTAACGATCTGCCTGTAAGCAGCCAGCGCCTCTTTCAACCCGGCTATGTTGACGTAGACGAGCCCTTGTTCCGTTTTGTGCGCAACGTCCGCACCAGAGGCCTTGACCGCCAGCGGAAAACCGATTTCTGCGCAGGCCCGGCGAAAAGCGTTCAGGCCGGTCGTCTCGATCTCCCTTGCCGTAGGAATGGCGTATGCCCGCAGTATTTCCGCCGATTCATGGCCGGAGAGCCGCGTTCTCCCCTCCGCTGCGGCTTTCTTGATAGCGGACCTTGCGGCCTGCGCGCTGCCTGCCGCGCCGCGCCTCCGCGCCGGGGCCGCGCTTTTTCGCCTGTCGTCCGGTTGTCTTCGCGCAGCATGTTTTTTGAACTGCGCGTACTCCCACATACTGCCGAGCGCTTTTGCCGCCCGCAAGGCGTCGGGATAGGCGGGGATGCCCGCCTGTACCAGCAGGCGGCAATCACGGGCAACGGTATCGGCTGCCCCTGACATTACAGCCACGGCTATCGGTTTTTTCTTGTGCCGGCCGCTTTCGGCCTCAATCAGCAGGTCCCGAAGAAGCTCGCCTCCAGCGACCGAGACGACAAGCAGCATATCGACGTTCTTCTCATTGAGCAGCATCCTGACCGCGTCCCTGTACACGTGCGGCCCCAGGACGGAGGCCAGCGACAGGTCGATAGGGTTTGCGACGCTGCCGCCGACAAGCGGCATCGAGGCGCGCAGCTTATTTGCTGTAGCCCGCGTAAATTGGGGTACGGCAAGGCCCATTTCCAGGCAGGCGTCCGTCGTAGTTACGGCTATGCCGCCGGGCGCGCTGATTATGCCGATACGGTTGCCTGCGGGCAGGGGCTGGAGATGGAAGGCATAGAGGCAGTCGAGGACGTCCTCGAAACTGCGGGCCGTGACTATGCCCGCATGGCGCACTGCGCCTTCCCATACGGCACGTGCTCCCGCGAGGGCGCCGGTGTGGGAGACGGCTGCACGCGCGCCGCCCTCAGTCAAGCCGCCTCGCAAAAGTATGACCGGTTTTTTTAACGATATCGCCCGTGCCGCGTCGTAGAAGGCGCGGCCGTCTTTTATGCTTTCAATGTAGGCGACGACCGTGCGGGTCTCCCGGTCTTCGCCCAGGTAGCGGAGGAAATCGATCGCGTTAAGGTCCGACTCGTTGCCGCAGCTTATCGCCTTGCTGAAATTGACGCCGTTTCCGGTTGCGACGATGGTAAGGTGATCGGCAAAGAAGCCGCTCTGGGATACGAGACCGACAGGGCCCGGCGCCATGCCGGGGTGCATCAGAAAGGGCAACCTGGACGCGGGGCAATAAATGCCTATACAGTTCGGCCCTATCAGGCGCGCTCCGCCCGCCCGCGCGACGGCCGCCATCTCTTCCTGGACCGCCCTGCCTTTGGCGCCGGCTTCAGCGAAGCCTGCCGTATTGACGATTATCGCCCTGACGCCTTTTGCGACGCACTCCCTGACCGTGTTGAGGGCTGACGCAGTCGGCGTGACGACGACGGCCATATCGACCGGGTGGGGTATGGCAAGTACGGAAGGGTAAGCCGGAAAACCGAGGATTTCCCGCTCGCCGGGGTTCACCGGGTATAGCTCCCGGAACCCGGAATCTATAAAGGAATCCATAAAGAGGCGACCGACCTTGGCCTGTTTGGCTGACGCGCCGATGAGTGCAACGGACCTGGGGTGGAAGATAGGGTCCAGCTCGCGGAAGATACTTTTCATACCCGTCGTAAGTTGTGCTTGCCCTTGTCTGCCTCGCCCTTGCGGGTGGTGAGAGGTATTGGAGTGCCCTTTTTAGCTCGGCCCGTCTTATTGCCCCGCTATCTTCGCCCAGGAATCGCGCAGCGGCACGACCCGGTTGAAGACGAGCTTGCCCGGGGACGAATCCTTTGCGTCTACGCAGAAATAACCGGTCCTCTCGAACTGGTACGTGCTTCCCGGCGCAGCCGAGGCAAGGCCCGGTTCCACACGGCAGCCGTCGAGGACTTCGAGCGAGCCGGGGTTCAGGTAATCGAGGGCATCGCCTTTTACGCCCATCGGCTCCGGCACCGTAAAGAGCCTGTCGTACAAACGGACCTCGGCAGGTACGGAAGTATCGGCGGCGACCCAATGGATTACGCCATCTACCTTGCGGCCGTCCGCAGGCGGCGCGTTGCGCGTCTGGGGGTCGTAGGTGCAATGGACCTCTTTGATCTCGCCCGTCGCCTCGTCTTTGACGACGCCCGCGTACTTTATCACGTAGGCGCTCCGCAGCCTTAGCTCACGTCCGGGCGACAGCCTCTTGTATTTCTTGGGTGGGTTTTCGTCGAAATCTTCCCTTTCGATGTACAGGACCTTCGAGAAAGGCACTTTGCGGTTTCCCATCTCCGGCTGTTGCGGGTGGTTGGCGCACTCCATTTCTTCTGTCTGCCCTTCCGGGTAGTTGTCGATGACGAGTTTCAGGGGGTGGAGCACGCCCATTACTCTGGGCGCCCGCTCGTTCAGGTCTTCGCGCACACAGTGCTCGAGGAGGCCGATATCGACAAGGTTCTCATTCTTGGCTACGCCGATCTTCGCGCAGAAGGCCCTGATCGCCTCAGGCGTGTAACCCCTGCGCCTCATGCCGGCGACGGTGGGCATGCGCGGGTCGTCCCAGCCTGCCACATGCTTCTTCTCGACGAGCTCGATGAGCCTGCGCTTGCTGAGGATCGTGTAGCTGACATTGAGGCGGGCAAATTCTATCTGCCGGGGACGCTCGCCTTCTACGAGCTGGTCGAGGACCCAGTCGTAAAGGGGGCGGTTATTCTCGAACTCCAGTGTGCAGATGGAATGCGTGATGTTTTCGATGTAATCGGACAGGCAATGGGCGAAGTCGTACATCGGGTAGATGATCCACTCTGCCCCCGTGCGGTAGTGGGCTACGCGCTTGATGCGGAAGATGATCGGGTCGCGCATTACGACATTGGGCGACGCCATGTCGATCTTGGCGCGGAGCACGCGGCTGCCGTCTTCGAACTCGCCCGCCCGCATCCGGCCGAAGAGGTCGAGGTTCTCCTCTACGGAGCGCGTCCTGAACGGGCTGTCCTTGCCCGGCTCGGTTAGGGTGCCCCTGTACGCGCGGATCTGATCGGGGCTCAGGTCGCAGACGTACGCCTTGCCCAATTTGATGAGGGCGACCGCCCAGTCGTAAAGCCGCCCGTAATAGTCAGAGGCGTAGAAAAGCCGGTCGTCCCAGTCGAAGCCGAGCCAGCGGACGTCCGTTATGATCGATTCGACGAATTCAAGCGATTCCCCGCTCGGGTCCGTATCGTCCATACGAAGGTTGCAAGTGCCTTTGTACTGTCCGGCGATGCCGAAATTGAGGCAGACGGACTTGGCGTGGCCGATGTGCAGATAGCCGTTCGGCTCCGGGGGGAACCGGGTTGCTACTCGCTCGTGCTTCTTCGTCGCGAGGTCATCATCGATGATTTCCCGGATAAAGTCGGTAGGCGGGGCGTCAACAGGCATCTTCACTCCTCATGAGGGCGATAATGGGCGAAAATCGCTTACCGACAGTATACAACAGTTCGGGGGTTTTTTGTGCCGATAATTGCAGTTGCCGGCCCGGAAAATGAGTGTGAAAAGGCCGGCGGCCCTGCAACCGCCTTGGAACGAGCCGGCTCTAATAATCCCCTATTATTATAATATCAAGGCAGCTTTGATTGTGATAACATAAGGGAAGGGTTAAGGCGATGGACAGAGCAGAAATAATAGCTTTTTTGCGCGATTACAAAGCCCGCTACGGACATAGATACGGGATACTCTCTCTCGGTGTCTTCGGCTCGGTCGCGCGCGGCGATATCCGTGACGACAGCGACGTGGACATCTATGTCACCACAAGGACGCCCGATCCTTTTCCTCTCGCCCATGTAAGAGAAGATATAGAAAAGAAATTCAAGAGGCGTGTGGATGTCGTTCGAGTGCGGGAACGAATGAACCCGTATCTCAAAAAAAGGATCGAGGAAGAGGGCATCGATGTCTGACCGGGGGCTTATACTATCTATCCTTATGCAGATCGATGCGGCGATCGGGAAAATTAAGGCCAGAACAGAAAATATCGAGAGCGCCGACTATTTTATCGTTACTCCGGAAGGCACTGAAAAGCTCGATGGCATTGCCATGCTCTTCATCGCAATCGGTGAAAGTCTTAAAAACATAGACAAAATCACAAACGGAAAGTTTCTTTCAAAATACCCGGAAATCGACTGGACCGGCGTCAAGGGCCTCAGAGACATCATCGCTCACCATTACTTCGACGTCGATGCAGAACAGGTATTCTGGATATTGAAACACAATCTCGATCCCCTTTCCCTTGTAATAAAGAAAATGATCGGGGAATTAAGCGGATAGAAACCCGGCAGTCATTTCCGAAGCACCCCCTCAGTACTCCTTCACAGGATTGAGGTTCAGGATGCGGCGGATTGTGATCAGCTCGCTCATGTGGAAAACGTTATGGTCCGCTGCCAGGACCAGCTCGCGGAAGACGGTATAGTCCTTAGCGTGGGGGATGGGGCCGAAGAAATCCGTCTTCGGGTTCGACGCGATGTCTTTGAGGGCCTTCAAATCTTTGCGGATCGCCTTTACGATCTTCTCCCATTGTTCAGGTGTCGCCTTCTCCCCCTTCCTGGGCCAGATGCCGTCGGGGAATCCGGGCGAGACGTGACCGGGGTTTTTGATGAATTCGAGGATGTCCCATTGGACTACCCTCATATGCTCCAGGACGTGCCAGACCTCGTAGCCGGCGTGCGGGACGTTCCTGTTGATCTCATCCAAGGGGAAGTCCGCGACGGCCTCGTCAAAGTCCATGTGGGCGTTGCCGCCGTCCAGGAGTGCGGTCAGTTCCTTACGGAGTATGGCGTTATCGCTCATGGCGTTGCCTCCTCCTCGAAAATTAAGCACTCTTTACGGTTTGTGAAGGCGGGGTTTTGCGCTTTCCTTACTTTTCGAGCGCTTCGAGCTCCTTCAGGGTCGGGAGGTCGGAAATGTCACGGAGGCCGAACGTCTCCAAAAATGTCTTGGTAGTGCGGAAAACCATGGGATGCCCCGGGTCGTCGTTCCTTCCGGCCATCTCGATCAGCCTGCGGTCGAGGAGCAGCCTGATCGAGCGGGACGAATCCACACCGCGCAGGGTGTCGATCTCGCGCTTTGGTATCGGCTGCCGGTAGGCGACGACCGAGAGTGTCTCCAGGACGGCCCTGGAAAGTCCCACTTCTCTCTCTCTTACGAACCGCTTTACCCATTCCTTGCAGGCGGTTTTCGTCCTCATCTGATAGCCGCCTGAGACCTCGATGATCTCTACGGAGCGATCGGAGGCGGCATATTGGGCCAGCAGTCCCTCGAGGGCCGACTGTATTTCCAGGGCGGTAAATTCCGGCATGCCTTTCTCGAGCCTCTTGACCGTTACCGGCTTCGGGGACGAAAAAATAATAGATTCCAGGATGCGTTCAAGCTCCGTCAATCGAGAAACCTCCTTACCGTATCGAAGATGGCCGCGCGCTCTTCGGGCCAGCGGCGCCACTCGATCCCCTTCTCTTTTGCAAACCAGGTGAGCTGCCGCTTCGCGTAGCGCCGGGTAGCCGTCTTTATGCGGCGCAGCATTTCATCATACCCGATTTCTCCCGCCAAATACAGGACTATCTCGCGGTATCCGATGCCCTGGAAAGGCTTCGCGGAACCCCCGTGATGCGCGAGCAGGCCCTCCACCTCGCCGATCCATCCGCGCTCCAGCATGTCATCGACCCTTTTGTCGATCTTTTTGTACAGCTCGCTCCTGTCCCGCAAAAGCCCGATGCGAAGGGCGCTGTATCTCTCCTCGCGAAAACCGTGCCGCCTGCCCCATTCTGACATGGTGACACCCGACACGCCGTAGACTTCCAGCGCCCTGACTATCCTGAGGCCGTCGTTCGGGCTGATCGAGCGGGCATATTCCGGGTCGGTTTCTTTAAGCTCCCTGTAAAGGCCCGCCGGGTCGTCACGGTAGCGGCGCCATAGTCCCTCGCGCAACGCCGCATCGCCTGGCGCCTCGAACAGGCCGTGGAAGAGCACGCGGAGATAGAGGCCTGTGCCGCCCACGACTACCGGCACGCCCCCCCGCGCCCATATCCGCCCGATGGCTTCGTCGGCCGCCCTTTTGAAGTCTGCCGCGTTGAACGCCTCGTCAGGCTCGACCACGTCGATGACGTGATGCGCCACGGACGCCCTGGCAGCCGCATCCGGCTTTGCAGTGCCTATGTCGAAATGCCGGTAGACCTGCATGGAGTCCGCGTTGACGATTTCGCCGCCTATCTCCGGCGCGAGCCGTAAAGCCAGGTCGGACTTCCCGGTGCACGTCGGACCCACAACGGCCACGACCTTGCCATCGATTGCCACCACGTGCATAGTGGTATATAATTAGCTTTTGCATGTCAAGAATTATCAAACTTGCCGTCATTATATTCTGCCTGCCGGCCTTTTTGGGCGTAGCCCTCGGTTATAGCCTGCTCAATTACCTTGAAGTGCCCCACGTAAAGGAGCTGTCCCATTACGGCCCCAGGGCGGCCACGAGGCTTTTCGCAGACGACGGCACCCTCTTTGCGGAGTTGTTCGTCGAAAAAAGGATACCCATACCGCTCAAGGAGATGCCGGACCATCTCAGAAAGGCGTTCGTTGCTATCGAAGACGTGCGGTTCTACGAGCATTCCGGCTTTGACCTCCGCGGCATCTTCCGGGCGGCTTACAAGAACCTCGTGAGGAAGGGCCTGAGCGAGGGGGCATCGACGATCACCCAGCAGCTTGCCCGCAACCTTTTTTTGTCCCCGAAAAAAAGCATGAAGCGTAAGATCGAAGAAATCATCCTGGCCGTCAACATAGAGCGGAATTACACGAAGGACGAGATACTCAACATGTACCTCAACCTCATCTATCTGGGCGAGGGCTCATACGGGGTCGAGGCGGCGAGCCACACCTATTTTGATAAGAAAGCGCGCGACATCAACGTACAGGAGGCGGCCACCATTGCAGGCCTGACCAAATCGCCTTCCCGCTCTTCCCCCTTCAAGAACCGTGAGAAGACGCTTGAACGGCGGAACCTGGTGCTTCGGAAGATGTGGGAGGCGGGCTTCATCAACGCGGCCCAATACAAGGCGGCCGTGGGCGCGCCCATGGTGCTCGCAGAGCAGAAGCCCCCGGAGAAAAAGACGGGGTTCTTCACCGAGCATACCAAGCAGGCGCTCGAAGAATACCTGCCCGACAGGGAAGACATCTATACCAACGGGCTCAACGTGCGGACTACGATAGACCTCAGGCTGACCGAGGCGGGCTATGCGGCCATCGACAAGGGGCTGAAGCTCTACAAAGAACGGAACCCGAAAACCGAGACACTCCCGGAAGTAGCCCTCATCGCAATGGAGGTGAAAACGGGCGAGATCAAGGTCCTGATCGGCGGCAGGGACTTCGCTGCGTCGCCATACAACAGGGCGACGCAGGCGAAGAGGCAGCCGGGGTCCTCTTTCAAGCCCATAATCTACCTGACGGCGCTGACGGAGGGGCTCAAGCCCGAAACTCCCCTTATGGACGCCCCGATCTCATTCCGGGACGGAGCCGGGCAGGTATGGCAGCCGCACAATTACAACAACGAATATCATGGGGCCGTGACCATGCGCAAGGCACTGGAGCTTTCCCTCAATACGGCGACGGTCAGGCTGCTTGAGAGGGTAGGCGTATCGAAGGTCGTCGCCCTGGCAAAATCCCTCCACATGGGCAACAATTTTTCGCCCAATCTGTCGCTGGCGCTGGGTTCGGCCGAGGTCAGCCCGCTCGACCTTGCCGCTGCCTATGCTGCCATAGCGAGGGGAGGCGTCTACCTGCCCCCCACGCCGATCAACAACGTCACCACAGCGCAGGGCGAGGAGATACGCCATGAGGCGAAAGAGGAGCGCGTTATCCCCGCTGAGGCTGCCTATACCCTGGTCGACATGATGAAGGGCGTCGTAAAGCGGGGGACGGCGCGGCGGGCGGCGTCCATGCCTTACTTCCTGGCCGGGAAGACGGGTACGACGAACGACTTCAGGGACGCCTGGTTTGTCGGCTTCTCCCCCGAGCTTCTTTGCCTTGTCTGGGTCGGTTACGACAAAGGAACATTCCTTGGAAAGAAAGAGTCAGGCGGCACGACTGCCCTGCCCATCTGGATGGAGTTCATGGCGAAGGCCCTACCGCTCTACCCGAATCAGGACTTCGCGGTCCCCGAGCCGCCCGTAGAACGCTACATCTATCCGCCCGGCGCCGAAGGCGGCCCCGCTGTGCCGGGAGCGCCCAACGAGGAACAGCATGTGCCGGCGCCTCAGAAGCCTGCTGCCGGTCCGGCTCTCCAGCCGAAACCGCTTCTCTTCGGTCCCCGCAGCCAGGACGGCCGGCAGTAATCCCGGCGTGTGACCAACTTTATTCACAAACGCGCACGTGCATCAGTCGCCGGTTTTACCGGCGACCGCGTTGACAATCGTCGGCTGGTTCGATGCAAAGGCAGCCCCGCTCTCCTCGACTATATCGATCATGCCCAGAAGAAGCTCTTCCTGCCTTGCGAGGAAGACGTCCCAGGACGTCGCCAGGATGTAAGCGAAGACCTCGATTTCGAAGCCTGAGTTCTTGAGCGAGACCAGGCGGACGCGCGCCGAAGCCCCCTCAACCTGCCCGTTTTTCCGCAACAGGCCGGTAATGCCCGAGACCACCTGCCTTAGCTGCCTGCCCGGAGTATCGGACTGGAGACTCAGCGTCTGCTGGAAGCGTATCTTGTCGCGCATGGCGAAGTTTTCCAGACTCATCGTGGAAAGCTGCCCGTTAGGCACGGAGACGACCGTCCTGTCCATGGTCCTGATGCGTGTGGAGCGCAGCCCTATGCTCTCTACGACGCCGCTGTAGTCGCCCGCCCGGCAGTAATCGCCTACGCGGATAGGCTGGTCCGAGGCGATCATGAAGCCGCCGAATAGGTTCTCCAGCGTTTTTTGGGCGGCGAATGCGACGGCCACGCCTCCGACGCCCAGGCCGGTCAGCACTGTCGTCAGGTTTATCCCCGCATAGTAGAGCGTGGTCGCGGCAGCCGTCACAATAGCTATGCCTTTGCAGACCTGGCCTCCCAGGCGCGCAATTGCGATCCTGCCCGAGGATTCCGTCATGTGATAGACCTTCGCCATCCTCTCCACAAGAATATCGACAAGCCGCAGGAACAGCCAGGCGAGGCTTATTGCAGTCAATGACGCGCCCATGCGGTTCCAGAACATGCGGCTCATTGCCGAGTGCGACAGTGGGGCATAGGCGTAGAAGGCAAGGGCAAGGACGAACATGTTGAGAGGTGTTTTCAACCGGTCCGCAGGCTGCACCTCATCCCTGTGGGCCAGGCGGCGTATCAGCGGCTGAATGAGGGGGATGAGGGCGAGGCTGACGAGACGGGCCATTACGAAAAAGAGGGGCAGAAGCACGAAAAAGCCGAGCCAGCGCCACAATGGAACATGGAATAAGCGCGTCTGGGTCAGAGCTGCGGGCAGGTACCGGTCGATGACGGGCGCTTCCAGGTGCTCATAGATAATGGGGACGCGCTTCAGCGTGTCGGTGGAAAAGAGCCAGACCGGCGGCTCGCCTTCGCGCTGCACGCGCTCGAGTTGTATGTCCGCCGACATCGCCTGGGTCCTGACGATGCCTACGTTGTCGAAGTTTGAGGGAAGGCCGTCCGCAGGGTCCCCCTCCGGGTTGCGCGACACCTTTTCCAGGTTGCCGTGAAAGCCCCTGTCGATGACGGACTGTAGCTCGATGGCAAGCTGCTCCGCGCGCTTGATGGGCTGCTTCGTGTCCATGTATTCTACGGCCCGCTCGTAATCCTCCTTCTCCATGGCGCTGACGAAGCCCATAACGGTCCCGTACGGCGTGCTCCGGCCCAGCGGGTCATCCGCAGCCTGAGGCGCTAATTGCGCGCCGGCGGGCGCACCGGCCCCGATCAATGGGACTATCTTTGGCGCCGGGCGGCCGGCAGCATTTGCGGTGAAGGCAACGGACGCGATCATTAAGACTGCGGCGAGAAGACGGAAGGATCCTTTAACTATGGCGCTACACTCGATGTTGTTCATGATGTTTACCCGGCGAAAGTCTACTACAGGCGGTAGAAGCAATTCAAACCGGGGAAAGAAGCGTTTTGGGACAAGGGCCTCCCCCTTTGTGTTATAATGGCCGAAAGAGATCACTATAACGGAGGGGCTTATGCCGATTATTCAGGTGCACCTGTTCGAGGGAAGGACGATAGATCAGAAGCGGCAGTGCGCCAAGGAGATGACGGACGCCATCGTCCGGACCCTGGACTGCCCGGTAGACCACGTGCGCATCATCTTCGAGGACATGAAGAAGACCGATTTCTCGGTAGGCGGCATGCTCGTCGCAGACGGAGCCAAGGGCTAGAAGGCCATTTTTTTGTCGAGGACGCGGTACTGGACGGCCTCCGCTACGTGGGCCTCGTCCATATCCGCCTTTCCGTCGAGGTCGGCTATCGTCCTGGCGACCTTTAGTATCCTGTGGTACGCCCGCGCCGAAAGGGAGAATTTCTCCACGGCCTGCTCGAGCAGCGCCTTTGCATAGGCGTTGACTCCGCAATACTTTTTCACCATGCGCGTCGTCATCTGCCCGTTCGCGTGGACCTGCCTGCCCCCGAACCTCTCCGTCTGCATTTGCCTGGCTGCGATTACTCTTTTTCTGATCGCCTGTGAAGGCTCTTCCTCCGTCTCCATGGACAGCTCTCTTACCGTCACGGGAGGCACTGCGATCTGCAAGTCGATCCTGTCGAGGAGGGGCCCCGATACCCTCGACCTGTACCGGTGTATCTGGCCGCCGGAGCAGACGCACGGCCTTCGCGGGTCCCCATAGTAGCCGCAGGGGCAGGGGTTCATCGCGGCTATCAGCATGAAGCTGGCCGGGAAGGTGATTGCCTGGGCGACACGCGAGATGATCACGCTGCCGCTCTCCAGCGGCTGGCGCAGGGAATCCAGGATGTTCCTCTTGAACTCCGGAAACTCGTCCAGGAAGAGTACGCCGTTATGTGCCAGGCTTATCTCGCCGGGGCGGGGCCACGACCCGCCCCCGATCAGCCCCGCGTCCGAGATCGAGTGGTGCGGCGCACGGAAGGGCCTTTCGGTGACGAGGTACCTTTCTTCGCTCAAAAGGCCCGCTGTGCTGTGTATCTTCGTCGTCTCGATGGCTTCCCTGTATGACAGGGGAGGCAATATGGTCGGTATCCTGCGGGCGACCATCGTCTTGCCCGAGCCGGGAGGGCCTACCATAAGCAGGTTATATTGTATTTAGAAAAATAATCTTACTTCTGGCCCTATAACCCAGTTACGAACGATTCCTTTCTCTTTGTCGAAATCCAAAGTAAGTACCGGTTCTTGCCGTGGCCTGATCCATCTTATACTGCCCGTGGTAAAATGGATTTTGAGCGTCAGGAAATCCTTCGG
Source organism: uncultured delta proteobacterium (assembly GCA_963818095.1). Taxonomy (GTDB): domain Bacteria; phylum Desulfobacterota; class Syntrophorhabdia; order Syntrophorhabdales; family WCHB1-27; genus CAWEPK01. The sequence goes on along the minus strand of CAWFRA010000025.1, from coordinate 11,200 downwards.
GTTCTCGACTTTTTTCTGTACGTCCTCCTTTAGCCGCCGGAAGGCGGGGGTATCCTTGACGTCTGGGAATGTGTCCAAGACGGCGCTTAGAGCTTTCTGTGAGATCTCGGACGTGAGCAACGGAGATCCTCCTGCATAAACGTCGATCCTCGCAATCAAACGGCGAAGTTCCTGTCGAAGTTTCAATCTGATGTCGACTCGTTGCTTCTCTTCGATGGTTCCCATGACTTCGAACAGTCGGGACAGTGATTCCACGTGCTTCCCCATATCCTCCGCAGCCCGTGATGCTGACTCCAAGTTGCGCCGTAGCCGCTCGAATTCCTTACCCCATTCTTCCTTCTCGTTAGCAGTACCGTTAAGTCCTTCGTTAGTGAATCACGGACAGCCTTGTCGTCCGAGTCGGCAATAGCTGCTTTAAGGTTGCTCTCCCGTCTTTCAATGGTGCCGAGTTTCGCCTGTGCCTTCGTTACCTCTTGTTCGAGAAGTAACATCGCGCTTTGCGCCTCGTCACGTTCTGGTAACAACTGGGCAGGATCAAGTCCTCCACAATAAGTAAGCACTACCTCTTCGATCTCAGGATACCGCATGGATATATAGTGACAGCCTATTTTCCGCTGCGCTTTGTCGCAGACGAGTTTCTGCCATTTGCCCTTGTTAGGTACTGCATGGGATAGCCGCAGTAACCACAATGCACGATATGGGTGAAAAGGTTAGAGGCGTTGCCTGTCCTGCCTCCGATGCCCCCCTTCCCACCTTCATATGTGGCTTGGTTCCGCTCGATTTGCGCCTGAACCTGATAGAAAACCTCGTCTGCTACCACGGCTGGGTAGTAATCTGTTAGCGGTTTTCCCTCTGGCGCTCTCTTTCCATCCACAAGCTTATGAGGTTGAAACTCTCCTATCACCGCCGGAAAGCGCAGAATCTTCTCGATGTATGATTTCCGCCAACCTTCTCGACCTTCTTTACGCAAGCTTCTCGGCTTCCATCGGACTTTCTTGTCGCAATTCAAGCCTCTTGCTATCGCTCGCTTCCCTTCCCAGCGATTTTCTCGTTGAAGATGCGCCGTATTATTTCACCGCGTTCAGGGATTTCCTCGAACTCGGTTCCCTTCTCATTAAGTATCAACCATGCGGGAGCTTTCGCAGTGAGCTTCTTTCCACCATTGCTGGCTCTCTCGCGTTTCTCTTTCCACGCCTTACCCAACCGAAAAGCCTTCATCTTCGATTCTTCATGAGCGCGGCTCATGATGGAAAGGCTGACGATCAGTTGCCCACGTTAGCGTTGATCGTCTCTTTCGTGTATTCTCGGTTATTGTCGGCGAGAGTTACGATCTTTATCCCACTTCGGATTATAGCTAAGAACTGTTCTAGGGCCTCGGTGATCTCCTCGCGCGAAAGCCGGTCTAGCGATTCCACAAGCAAAACGCTCCCCGGCGGTATCTTGCGACCCTTCACGAGTTCAAGGAAAACCCCAATGCGCCCTTATCCGGTGCCGACCTGAGTAGGCGGAGAGTCCCATGTCTCTAGGTTGAAAGTGTCATCCAGCACTATGCTGTGTCTTTAGCCCAGTTCTCGGAGAGCTCTGTCCGAGACGCAAGGAATCACCCTTCAGTTGCTCCGGCGTGCTGAAGCGGATATAGCTATACGCCCTTGGTCCCATAATCTATCTTCTTACTCCGACCTTATCCCTATTGTTCATGACACTTACCCCGCTGCCCGTTGTCCTTGGCGCTCACTATCCATAACCAGCCACCCTTCTTGTAACAATCCGAACCCTATATTCTACCTCGAAATCACAAAAACATATGACTTATAGTGACTTACGGCAAGTTATGGACGGCCACGCATGGGGTAACTGCCTGAAGCATAGATTCCTTTGTACTATGGCAGTACTCGGGACGTAGCAGTACAGGCAGCCGTGGGAGCAGCCGTTATAGACGTTTAGGGCGTGGTCACCGTATTCGAGGGCTTTTCCTTTAGGGACGTAAATGTAAGGCACGACAGTACTCCTTTTGATTCTTTTAATGATGCTCATCGTTGTCGCCGTCAGGCACTTCGTTCCTTCGCATCGATGCGACTTACTTTGTTGACTATATTTTAATAGGAAATCAAACGGGCCAGCAGAACAAAATGATCCCAATGCAAAAATAGCCGAAGGCCAAAATGAAAACGCGGATCGTTGTGAAGGGCAAGCTCACCATCACGACCGTCCTGTACATTCCCCCTATGATCATCTATGCAGTCATCAGCCCGGACGGTGTCGATGTATCTGTACTGGACGTGAGCGCCTATCCTTCCGTGCATACTGGCGGCAAGGGGGTCATCAATAGAGCTAAAAACAAAATCTTCGTATTGGAAAAGAATTCTTCTCTCGACCGTTTGATTTCGCTGTAAACTTATATACCAGCCGCACCAAAAAGACTGACTGCCTTGCGTTTTTGTCATGTCTCGATACGAATAAGGGCGTGGATAGGATAGGCCATCCGAAGAGTGTTTTTCATAGCACCCTTCCACGCCCACAATAATAAGATAGGGAACGGGAACGAAGGGAGGTTCCATGAAAGATCAACAAGGGCAAGAACAACACGGAATAGGTTCCCAGATGAAGTCCTTTGTCACCCAAACCTGACCAAATTGGATCATGAGTTATTCGGTCTCATAAGGAACCTGAGCAAGACCGAAAAAGGCTGCTGGGCAAGCAATCTCTATCTGGCAACCTACCTGTCAACAAGCGAAAAAAGCGTTTCAAGATCGATAGCAAGGCTATCGTGCCACCAGTTCATCGTCACCAAGTACAAGACAACACGGCAGGGCACCTTCAGGACGATTTATGTGAACGAAGGATATAAGGACAGATGCAAGGAGTACGTCAAGGCTTTCAGGGAACGGCTCGGGGCAGTTATCAGAGCATAACGGTGCCGGGAGCGAAGACGAGGATACCGTTCTCCATATAGGCGCTGGACAGAAGCGTCACAACGGCATGACAAATATGTCCACCGCGCAAGGGACAAAAATGTCCTTAGCGCAGGACAAGGATGTCCCACAAAGTAGAAAGGATAATGGGAAAGATAGTGAATATGAAAGACGAACTACTTCTTCTAAAGAAGAAGTGAAACAAACCTCGTTTGATGAAGCACCATTTTTTGAAAGAAAAGGATTCGAAGCAAGATTTGTTGATGGAAGCATTGCACACCAAGATGTTGACGACGACCTGCTTGAGCCTCTTGCCGAAGACTCCTGCCACGAAGCCCACGCCTCGACATCCCCTCCTACTTGCAGGGCTACTTTGACCATTGGCGTGATCTCGGACTTCATATACCGAAGGCGGGGACGAAGAGGCTGCAATATTGCTTTACGAAGCTCCGTCTCGCCGTCCGTGGGACTCTATTCAAAGGCAACGAGAAGTATGAAACCTATAGCGACAAGCATTGGACATTCGGACGAGATCGTTGTTTTGCCATGGACAACTTCAGGTTCTTTGCTTCGAACCCGTCGTATAAGCGGGGCAGGACGGACTACAGCAAATGGAGCATTGGAGAGTTTCTCTATCATGACATTTTCGACAGATCGTTGCTCGTCGAGATGTTCGAAGAGGCTCCCAAAGAAAACAGGACTATTGAAACCGATGTCCCTGAAGCCGCAGAACACCTTATGAATTGGTACGTTACAAGGTGCCGCTGCGGACAGGTCGAATTGACGCCGAGCGACAGGCAACGCTTTACGAGAAAGCCAAATAGGCTCTACACTCGCTTCAAGCGCGACAAGCAAGAAGAACTTCTGAGGACGGAGATGTGCAGGAGCTTTGACGAATACATGGATGACTACGTTTCATGCCTTAAAGACTTTGCCGATAACGTCGGCGGCTATACACCCAATTGAAGATAGGGAATGTTTGCAATGAGAAGGTGATCGATAACGTCTTCGTTCCATACCTGATAGATCAGGCAGTTTATTGCTCTGATGTCCGAAGGGTCGCCCATGAAGACATACCGAAGTGTCACACCAAGGTATCGCGGGGGCACTCGTTCAGTCAGAAGAAGAAGCCAATGCCTACATCGATAAGCACCCCGACGAAGAATTGCCATGGTAAGGATATAGACGATAGGTCAGATATGTTGCTTTACTTCGGTGACGTTCCAGATGGTGTACGTGCCTGTAACTACTTCAGCGGCAAAGAGCCAGAAAAAGAGACAGATACGGACGATTGCCTGAGATGCACTATATGAATGAGCTTGATGACGCGACGGATGACGATTTAGACGCTTCTGACTGCTGAACCGACCAATGTTTAATGATGGCTAAGAGCAACGCCGAGATTGCCGCATCGCCGTCCCGCCTCTATCGGTGGAGCGTAAGCGGGGACGGCTGGTAGCCACAATTCTGAATTGAAAAACCATAGGAGCATAAGTTGCTCTTGGAATGACCTTGCGTTTTTAGAATGCGCCCAAGTGACCCGGGTAGCCGTCGGGCGTATCGCCGTCGGAACTCGGTGTAGCAACGTACATACTCGCTCCAACCCCCACCACCACTCGCCAACCAAAAAAACGGAGAAAGAAATAATTTCCAACCCACCGCCCACTGCCTACTGGCGCCCAGGAAACTGTGTCCAGCGCCCAGTCGTCGGCTGCATACTAATGAATTCAGATTACTGACTCAATCTTGGAAAGGGTGATACAAAATGGGGAGCGCCAGAGAACACGCAAGTACAGGTTCTTTAAGGTACGCAGCGAGATTGGACGAGATCGGAGGGGGCTATCCCCCTGAAATACGTCCGTTTGTGAATTCTATTCGAGATTGTGCAATAGTATGAACGATAATGCACAAGCATTCGGGTTTCTTGTACCTCTGATATTTTTGATCACTTTTGCCTTCTCGGGAGGGTCACATATGAAATTGGTAGACCATTATTACAGCGAGCGCGATTTTATAGACCTCGTTTCCAGCACTGACGCCATATTTCATTACACTCGACGCGCCATCGCTGTAGAAAAGATATTGCCTGAAAATCGATTTAAATTCTCTCACTTCCGTAATAGTACTGATCCTTACGAGTACAAGAGCAAGTTGACTGGTGCGGTTGGGTGGGGTTGGGACAAGCCTACGGAAAGCAAGATTCGTGAAACTATGACGATTTTACTAAAAATATCCTGACGGAGCAGACTGCGTTTATCTCCTTTTGTTCAAACGAATTTCATGATGGCAGTCTGATTAACCATGGGTTTCTTAAGTCAAGGATGTGGTCACAATTCGGTGAAGGCCATGAAGGGATATGCTTGGTGTTTTCAAAGAAAAAATTGTCCAAGCTGCTATCGGGCGAATTTATACCTCCAGAATTTGCGATATGGGAAGGCGATGTTGACTATGAGGAGTATATGATAAACGATCCAGCTTCCGTTTTAAACGTGGATGGCGGGACTTACAATAACAGTACACCGGAGGAGTCGCACATAAGCACATGCACGAATTCCACAAAAGATTGTTATTTCTAAAACCGAGCGATTATAAAGACGAACAAGAATATCGTTTTGTTGTGGCCTTGAGAAATGGTCAGTTTACATCTGCCACAAGGGCAGAGGTTGAGATCAGTGACTTTCTGGACGCAATCATCCTCGGCGACAGGTTTTCAGATGTTTATAAGCCGACCATAGAAAGTCTGTGCAAAGACTTAGATGTCCAGTATAAACAGCTTTTTTGAGGATTCCCCGGTCAATATTATCTTCTTTAGTGCTGCCCTGTAGCTACTTGGCCGGGTGCCAAGGACAATCCGCGCTTCGCTATTCAATTGGACACGAGGCTTCGTAGGTGCAGTCATCGTACCTGCTTTCTGGAATCTGTCATCACAATTTCCTTCAAGATCGCCGACCGTAGTTGTCTCCGTTTTCTGTTGAGACAGTATGCCTAACCGCACTTCCGTCTCCGACGAATACTGAACCGCCTTAAAGAAGGAGCGGAGCCGTCGGTCGGCCGTGTTGTAAACATAGAGACTGAAGACTTGGACGGTCAAGTAATTTCCATAGTCCCTGACCCGTATCCAACCCTTCGATATCAATTCCCTGATAATGCGCTCTCTCCCAGCCCTTCCCATCCGAGAGGCTCCCCATGTTCCCCATAGACCGCCTCGACATACTCCCTTGTCACGCCAAACAGGGCAGGGTTAACGATCACTGAGGCGATGTGCGACCGACTTACAGGCATGATCGTTCCTTCTGGCGAAATCCACCACGCTCTATCGTCCATACCTACACCAGCACCACCGTTCCCGGCATCGTGGTCGTCTTGAACATAACAATATCGCCCTCGACAACGACGGCAGGGACATAAAGGGTTGCACTGGTTGTCCCGTCGGCGTCGATAAACAGTGTTCGAAGACCGCCGTAGTTAATCCAAGCGCCGCCTCTTTGGATGTGTTCAGGTTGGGTCTTCAGGAGGGCGACGGCAATGGACACCGCTTCCGTCTCTGTTACGCCGTCTGGAAGTCTCTTAATGGGGTACACACCTGCCGCGAGCCTGTACTGGAGGTACTTGGGGTGGTTGGCGTGTTTCAGGGCTTCGAAGAAATCCTTGCGGTCTGATTCGAGCAGACAAAGTAGAAGACTTTCCGAGATGTTCAGCAATTGGAAGAGGCGGACAGGTACCTTGCCGCGTAAGTTTTGCCATTCTTGAAGCCTTCGCAAGAACTTTGACCTGTTATTGTACCCAAAGAAGGCTCATCATACCTGCAATATCGGCTGGCGATGTTCTTTTGCGATTGAGGGGGATCATCACCTGATAGAGGGATTTTACGAAACTTTTGCAGTGTCTGTACGGCACATAGTCCTCGACCGAGGTGACACGTGGTATTAGCGGAACGTAGTCGAAAAAGTTCTTGGCTTCCATGGGGAGAATCCTTTTCAAAGCTATTTCGCTTTGCACATCGAGCGGCTTACCGCTCCAGCCACCGGTGGCGTCTCCTATTCGCTCGGTTGGCGAATCCCTATGGGATTCTCTTGATGCTGGTAGATTATAACACGAAACCGAGGGGCGGCGGATCGTGCAACCGAGTTCCAATAGCCCCGGAAGGGCAAGGTATTTACTTCGACATTTTTGGAATAGCCATGGTTTTACCGCCTGACAGCCTTGTCAGGGCGCTCGCTTCGGCACGGAAGGGGATCGTGCTACCCCATCAGGGGGTCTAACCGACCGTGTAGACAGGGGGTGACAGAAGAAAAGAACGGATGAAATTGCTGAAGGCTAATGTTTCGGTTTGATGACCTTGGGGAACTTGCTCAGTCTGTCCGTCGCAGCCTTTCGCAAGTCGTCTCTCCCTCTGAGGATCAATCCGCATTTGGGGCATTTGTGCTCTGACCCGGGTTTGATACTGTCGGAATCGACTTTAACTGCGGTTTTACACCGTGGACAGCGAAGGGTAGTTTCAGCCATAAGTTTCTCCGGGAGTTGCTGATTGTTGTGCTGCTTGGCGTCAATATACCATACGGCCAAGGACAGGGGCAAGGCAGTCGGCTTCTTCAGGGTGCCTGACACCCCATAGCCCCGAAAAGGGGGTGGGTAGAGGAACGAAACAGGTTCCCAAACCGCCCACGATGCCCCGTGGGCCATCTTTTGACATAGGGACGATGAGCAGTCCCCCACAAAGGGGACTGATAGGATGTTCCAAAGGGAACCGACCAGCGATTTTTCTGGACAACGAGAAGCGGGATGGGTACAAGAAATTGCACCACCGTTCGTTCACAATCTGAATCACCTGAAGTGCGTCTTACGAACCGACAAACTGAGGTGAGAATGCCCATTCGAGAACTGATAGAACAGGTTGTGGCAGCGGAAAATTTCAGTATGCCGCAATTGGCTGATGCTGTATGGCCCTTAGTAGAAGAAGAGAGACGTGTCGCCGGTGAGATTCACGTTTTGCGCGGCATGTTACAGGATAACTACCGCAAACTGTCGTACTCTGTTTTGCGAAATGCGTTTCTAATCGAGCTAGTTAAACTTCCCAAAGTCGAAACGACGAAATTCAAGTACGCTCGTTTCACGAGCTTGATGGCGATCCCCGGTATTGTTCTTTTGACGAATGTTTGGATATTGCAGTAGAACTCTTCGAACACTTCCTGTCTGGATACAGAACCCCGCTCATGCTGAATGCCTAACTTTATCTTTCTCTAACGGAATAATCCCCTACGAAGCTCCATTGGACTATGTGAGGCGCATTACCGAGCAAGGCAGATTACATGATATGGCAATCTAGTTGGTTTTACGACGATCTGATTTTAAGAACACTGAAATTGAGAAAATACCTGACTTCTGATATAATGAGCCCAGATGCAATATTTTTCCGCACGGTGATTACCGACAAAATAAAGGTCAAGACTTATCTTACAGATAGAGTTTTGACTGGTGATCATAAAACCAATCGGGAAAAAAGATGGGAAACGCACCCTATTCAGTTCATTTTGCTGAACGTCGCGTTTGCATGGGAATTGAATATGCTCTCGTTACGCAAATTTGCGCTTTCGAAGGTTTTCCTGAAGCAGCAGTCGATCAGCTACGACAGGCTAACATATTGCCTCAAGAGCTTCCCATTGCCTATGTCTATCACTGGGGATGCCCTCTCCTACGAGGCTTTTCGAATCGGACTGCTTAACCCTACACATGGAAAGTCAGATTTTCAAGTTGGCCATCTAAACCCGCTTAAACTTGGTATCAGGTAATGGCAGCGGTCATACGTCTGAAAACATCAGTTGGATATCAGCCGACGGCAACCGGCGACAAGGGAGTCTCAGTCTGGACTCTGTGCGTGAAATGATCAGGCGCATATTACAGAATTATGATCGGCATGGATGGTGACACACAGCATACCTGCCTAAGGCCCTATCATTGCTCGCGCCTCTTGTGCAGATTCTCTCGCTTCGATCCTCTTAGAGACTGCTTCTCGGACGAGATTGCTGATACCCCCCCGTGTCTCACTGGACTTCGAGACTGGTAGTATCAATTCATTTATTCGCTCTCCAAGACTATCGATGATATCTTGGGTGAACTGCTTTGAACGTATTTGTCTTTGAACTACACTTGAGGTTAGTATTGCTAAGAGAAGATAAGGATTGATATCGTATTTGTTGGGGCTAACCCTTATTTTGTATAGGTGGCTTTGGTAGAGTATTTCCCTGTCAGATTCGGTAACTATACGCAAGTGCCAATAAGATAGGTTCCATCTTTTACCATAAGTACATCGCCCGGTTGAACGTCTTGCTTATCCTTAAGTTTGTCATAAATCTCTCTCGATACGCCGTGCTTCGGGTCTGATTTCAACTCCCAATTACTAATATCGGATGTCCTGATAAACGGAATCTCACCGGTTCCGTATCCAGCTTTCCAATTTCGTCCCCCGTGTTGATGCTCAGAACCCGTTCCTTGACCAACTGGGCAACAGAAAGAAGGGCATTAGTATGCTCCATCCCGCGAAGTTCTTCTTCACCCAGCGGGTTGTAGTAATGCGGACACAAAACGCCGCTTAGTATCCTCTGCTTCTCGATAGAAAAGCCGAGGGTCGATTGTTTGTCGAGCCTACCATCTCTATATGACACAAAGTTGTCAGCTATGTGGGGGAGATCATTATGCGGAATGATCCGTGCTCTTGAGTCTTGCCCACACCATTTTGCCTCAGCCATGAATACTGTTTTGCTCTTTCCACTTTGCCTTGTTCCATGCTTGACCGCTACGAGTAAACAGGTCTTGGTGTGCGTGCCACCTTTGCCTGAGGTCTTAAATAAAGCCTCAGGCATTCCTATAACGGCACGTATGTCGGCGTTCTTAAGAAGATACTCGACAACATGTCGGTAGGATTTGTTGGAAAGAACACTTTCTGGCAGCACCATCCCCAGACGACCGCCCGGCTTTAGCAGAGACAGACAACGTTCAACAAACAAAACTTGAGGAGGGGCGTTGCCCTGTACTTTATTAGACCGGAAGAGAACTCCAGTGTCCGGCTCTCTAATCCATTTGTGGGCAAGATCAAATGATTTTAGCACATCAGGAGAAGCCGCGACTATGCGAACCCCGAAGGGAGGATTGGTTAGGATAACATCTACACCTTCTTTGGGCAGATATTCTCTGATACTCTTCTGACCATTTTGCAGAGAGATGCTATCGCCATTGATTATATTAGGATGATTTCCCGTAAGCAGGGTAATATGGACTATGCTAGCTGAGCAAGGTAGGCATCTTTATCGATCCAAAAAGGTATTTTGAAACTTGATCGAAAGCGACTCCCTGTTTCTCCAAATGTGCACATACAGATGACAGGAAACCACCTGCACCACATGCCGGGTCTAAAACCGTTTCGCCAGCTTTCGGGTCAACAGCCCGAACCAAGAGGCTGGTTACTGAGGTGGGTAAAGAACTGACCGGCATTACCCCTTGATTCGCTGCCTACAAACACCTCAAAAGCATCGCCAATCGGGTCGCTATCCGCATCCATGATTGAAAAAACTTAGTTCTCGCATGACGTAATGCAGCGTAGGCGGGTCTAGAAGAACCGCTGTACCCTTACTGTAGATATCTGGAAAGTCCACTCGGACAGCCTTGAAAATGTTTCTAAGTTGTTTGGCTAGGTCGAACGGATGAGCGGCAAGATCGATATGCTCTGTCTCGCCGCGCTCTATAAGCAATTTACAGAACAGGCATTTCAGTACCTCATCAGAAGCGCATCATCCCTAGTCGCCCCTACATATTGCCCAGCAAGGTAATTCCTGACATTCCGAAAAATATCTTTTGGAGTTTTCTTCTCTAACGAAATCAGCGACTCTTGACGATTGTTGATCTTGTTTTTACGACGCATAATCATCTCCACAGGATATGTTGGCACATTATGTGACTGTCATATAATGAAACTACATGTTTTGTAACAAGTTCTAACTGTACACAGAATAGCTCTTAACCTTGTCAAGGTTGCGAACAGCAAATTCAAGTCGCGAGTGAAGTTCTACCGTAAAATTGTCTATGACTGCCTGTCCCCAGCCCCCTCGTCCTGATGTAATCCATGAGCGTTGTCCGTGACACCTTCAGCCGACGGGCAACAAACTCTTCGAAGCCCTGTCCCTGAGAGTTCTTCTATCTCCGCCCGGCTCTTATCCAATTTGCTCACAGACATGCTTCCGTGGGCATTTATTGGCCAGTGCGCCGCCTTCCTTGCCGCCCAACGCTTGCTTTGT
>CAWFRA010000024.1:0-247232 GCA_963818095.1 uncultured delta proteobacterium | reverse complement strand
CTGGAGAGGAACAAACCGCTCCTCTATGGCGCTGCCGGCGCCTTGCTGTCGCTGGCATTCATCATGAAGCAGCCTGGGGTTTTCTTTATAGTCCTGGGCGCCGGCTACATCATTATCAATGCCTTTGAGCACAGGCCGCCGGTGCTGAGACAGGCGCTCTCCAGCCTCGGGGCATTTTCGTGCGGCGTCATACTGCCCGTAGCCGTTATGGTTCTTTACCTTTATGCCGCCGGCGTCCTGGCAAAGTTCTGGTTTTTTACCTTCGTCTATGCATCGAGATACGCCACGCAGGTCCCTCTATCGCTTGCTGCCGATATCTTCATGTCGAGCTTTTCCAACGTGGCGGACGGCTTCTTTCTGATATGGGTGTCCGCCGCCCTGGGGTTAATTGCGCTTTTTCTCAACCCTGCCTTAAGGAGCAAGCGACTGCCGATATCGCTCTTTGCCGCGTGCTCGTTCCTGACGGTCTGCCCCGGTTTCTACTTCAGACCGCACTACTTCATCACCCTCCTGCCGGCGGTTTCCTTACTGGCGGGTATTTTTGCCGATTACGTCCGCACGCTTTCGGCACGTGCCCTGAAATTAAGCCCGTCCACGCCGGTGCTGCCAACCTGCATCGCCATAGCCGTATTCGCCCCGGCCCTGATAACAGGCATCGTGCACCAGAGCGAATACCTGTTCGAGGAAGACCCTTTATTCCTTTCCAGGAATATTTACGCCTTCAACCCGTTCCCGGAGTCAATCGACATTGCCCGCTTCCTAAAAACCAACACGGCGGTTGATGATACAATAGCGGTCCTGGGTTCCGAACCGCAGATTTTCTTCTATTCGGGAAGGCACTCGGCGACCGAACACATTTACACGTACGGGCTTATGGAGATACACCCTTACAGCCTTGCCATGCAGCGGGAAATGGCCATGGAGATCGAGCGTTCCGGACCCAAATTCCTGGTCGCCGTCAATATGCCGACTTCATGGGCGGCCCGCTCTGAATCGGAGAAATTCATATTCCGCTGGGCGGACGACTACGTGAGCAAACATTACGACTTGGTCGGACGAGTGGATGTAATGGGGCCAGACAAGACTTCAATCTATAAATGGGGCAAAGATGCGAGGAGTTATACTCCCCAATCGACAGCAAACGTGTCGGTGTTTCAGCGGCGGTGATGCAGTTATCACCACTTGTTTGCTCTTTCCTACGTTTTACTGATACCGGTTAGATTCTTAACGATTCCAGACTCTCCTAATATTGACAATTCCGGGAAGGAAACGGCAAGGTGAGAAGAAGAGAAAGCCGACGCGGGGATTTGAACCCCGGACCTGCTGATTACGAATCGTTCTCTTGGGAGTGTACGTAGCACCATGGTGATTGACGGTGATGCGCCATACAACGGAAAATCGGAGATCGCGAAAGACTTGAATCATCGTGATATCAAAGTGATGGACGGCTCAAGATCATAGTTAGTTCATAGTGAACAGATACCGAGAGGGCGGCTTTCGGGGGAGGGGGTAGCATCATCATACGTGCTACCCCTTTTCTCTTATACGCCCTTATGGTCCCCTCCTTAGGCCAAGGGTGTTAGAACCCACCTATTTAGTAGCAAAAAAGAAGGCACCATGGCGGCCTGGACGGAAGAGGAAGCGCATAGATAAGGTTCCTTCTGCTAGTAAACATGCTCTATATGTCTTAATGCGGGAGGGATGGCTGATACTCTTGTCCTATTTCCTTGACATCCCAAATTGGCCGTGTTCATATAGGAGCACAACCTCAGCACGTTCAAACCACTGGGAATAGTCTAAAAAGCGCATTATTTGATCCCTTATTAAGGGAGGACGAAATCAAAGGGATTATTTGGTGACGTACCCACCGCTGAAAAGACGAGAAAAGGGTATTTCAAGAATAAGCTTTCGGGTTTGCTCGTTCAGAAGTGAAATCGGCCCGGATAAACATTTTGAACTGTTTTTGAAATCGAGGACCAATCCATGCGGCATAAGTCATGAATCCAGATAAAGAAGTGACACAAACTGGTGCCGAGGTGAACCATGAAAAGCACTGCCGAATATTCGAGCGAGTCTATTCCTAACAATTTCCCCAATAAGCGTTATTATATTGAGGGGATTGGAGAGCAAAGCTGGGAAGAAATTAAAATCCTTATTTCCTCTGGGAATCTTCGTCTCGACACTGATGTTTATATCAAACCCAAGAGAAAATGGCTTAGAGCAGCGTTGATACCCGGTGTACCGGAATTATATCGTCGTTCCCATCCACTTAACGTTCGGAAAACAATTGGCTGGCCCTTGATAATACTTGGCATAATCGGCATAGTAAGCTCTTTAAATATGGACACGAGCGTCGGCAGCATAGGAGGTCAAAGGATTCACAATTTAAGTCTAGCCTCTCAACAGATGAACTATATCGTCGTCTCTTGCTTGTGTCTGCTAATCGGGGTCATACTCACAGTACTTGGCGCAAATAGGGCTGGGAGCACATCCGCACCACCTTCTTCAAACGAGTCTGGTACCAAGGAACCCAGAGGAAGAAATGCAGCAACCCTTCTCGCTTCGACTCAATGCGTTCACTGCCAAAAATACTATGTTGGCACTCCAGCGTATTGCCCAAACTGCGGGACGAAGTTAACTATGGTTCTTGTAGAAAACAACTCAACAAGTGACGAGAAGGAGACTGGTAAAAATGCCATAATAGCCAAACGTGCTTTTTGGTCCCATTCTCTTTTGATCGAGGGCGTACTTTTAGTGGGAATCCCGGTAATCATTATTTCCTTTGTGTTTATTCTAACAACAGTGAACTCTACAAGAAGTGTGAAAGAGGAACTGAGCGTTAAGACGCCGTCTTCGGTTAACCCATCGGCCGAAGCTCCGGCACCGTCCGTTAATAGCAAACCAGAAAACTGGATCTACGAGGAGTTTTTCGACGTCATGACTAATCGTGCTGTTAGGGAAGCGCACACTTTAAGCGCTCACACGTTCTCGTTTGGTTTTCCCTACGAAGGCCCTCAACATGCCACTCTGACTCTTCGTTCGCATCCTCGATATGGGAAGCATGTAATACTAGAGATCGAAAAGGGGACAATTTTTGACCGGCATTGATGGGTGCAACATTATAGTACGTTTTGACGGTGGCAAACCAGTTTCCTATTGGGCAAAAGGTCCCGCTGACCATAGCACCACGACAATCTTTCTTTCTGAGTATACTCAATTTGTGAAACGATTGAACCAAGCCAGCGTGCTAATGGTAGAAGCTCCGTTCTTTAACCAGAGGAGCCAAGTCTTTACATTTTGGGTTGAGGGGCTAAAATGGGGAGCTACAAAGCAAGAGCGGCAGCCTTGACAAACGCCATGTTCGGGTATAGATTATAAACTATGAAATCGGGTTGCTTCGACAGATCGTCAGTCAGTTTGCCCACGGCAATGAAGGTGGGTAGCTGGGGCTTTGAGATAATATCTCTTAGCCCAGTTTTTTATGGATAATTTTATCCGCCAGATTTCTTAAGTTAATTTTTATTCCCACGGCAATGAAGGTGGGTCACTAGAGCTTTGAGATAATATCTCTTAGCTCATTTTTTTATGGATATCTCTATCCGCCAAGTTTCTTAAGTTAATTTTCATCCCCCAGTTTTATTCTTCAAATTCCCCCCCACTATCTTTTATTCTCGCTCCACTAAGCAACGAGAAATGTTGTCCGTGTCACGAACCGTTTGGATTCCGTTAATGGAAGACTGTCCCAGAAAAGGCAGCATAGTTTTGCATTGTAAATAGATAAATCTATCAACTGCAAAGCGGAAATGCCAGTCAATTACTGCATCCGCTATTTTACTAAGGAGGAATACCTATGAGCATTCACTATATCGATATGTTACACATCCTAGCTCGATGCGGACCCGGATAATCTAAATCGACTCATTGAACGTCGGCCTTTGAGGGCACCGTACAGAAAGCTTAGTATCAGGTGGGCATCTCGTTGGGGACGTCGGCGTAACTATCAAGGAGAGCTTTGGATTACCGTTCCTTCAAATGATGTCATAAAGGAACTTTTATCGTCAAGGGACATAGCGAATGGTCGAGTTACCTACATAGAACTTGCCTCCGATTTGCTAGTTAATACTGAATTAGACGCAGCCGCTATTTTCGAGGATAGGATTATGAGAATAAGCAAGAAATATATGCGTCATAATGCGTTCATTTATGACAGCGAGCTAACTCAACGTAAGGTGCGTCCAACTGACGAAGCAAGGGGATTCTTCTATAGTCGCACTATTTATCTGGGTAGTACTCATTCTGCCAAATTCGTTATTTATCCGCGAGAGGATAAGATCAAAGGAATGCCGTGCATACATTCAGAGTGGCGCATAAGAGGCAGTAACGCGTTGAGAAGAATGATAGGAGTCACCACACTACGAGATTTATTAGATTTCGATGTAGAAGGGCATTTTAACAGGTTATATCAAACGTATATCAGGCATGAGACTATCAATCATATAAAGCATGGATTCTTTCTTCTGAATAGGAGACCCACGGCAAGAACAGAGGAAGGATTTATTATAACTACTGGCAGACGTGCAGGAGCAGTAACTCCTCCACCGGCAAGAGTTAGCCATATGTTCATGAGAGCCAAGGAAATTAGTACACCTGCTGAATTAAGAGCCTATTATGCGGGAGGAAAGAGGATGATCAAACAGAAGGTAAGGGATGGTGAACCGATTAATCAATACGAAGAAAGAATCCTCAACCTGAGTAATTATAAGCTAAACAGTTTCTTTGATCAGGAGGATGAATGAGTGTGTTATGAGAGAAATGTACAGGATACTACCCTATGATTACTTAGGTTGTCTTTCTAACACTATCGCGTATTATTATACATTCGGCATGGCTTGGTTGGAGAAGCTTTTTGGAGAGAGGGAGAGACGCAACAACACACACTTTGGTGTGGCATGAGTTCTTTCCCTGTCCGTAGTAAAGAAGCCCAGTCCCTTGGCAATGTTGGTCTTTGGTCAAGAGACGAGAAGCGGATACACATTGCAATTGATCTTTGTGCAGCGGCTAATAGCCAGCAAGCAAAGGTTTATTCTGTCAAAAGGAGGCATCTATGAGCACGAATCGACGTTTCTCATGGCCAGATACTAGTTAGTCATAACGTTGAATGATAATATCTATTCTCATAGTTCACGGATACTATCTGCATAGAGTAACAACCCCTTCGAGCCTGATTTAAGAACCACGATCTGATTTTCCAAAATCACAATTATAGGAGCGTCAAATGGATAACTCTGTCAAAAGCAAGAGGGCTGGAAAGAAAGCGAAGGGTGGAAAGGAATGGTTTGAATACGCAGAGAAGAAACTGAAGTTACCACCAAACAAAGCGATTCTAGCTCGCTGTTATGAGTGTACAGGTGGATACACTGATGGCCGCTATGACTGTCAAGTGGAGGATTGTCCCCTCTATCCGTATATGCCTTACAGAAAGAACCTGGTAAAGGTAAAGCGAGCTATGTCTGAAAAGCAGAAGGAGGCATTTCAGAGAATGAGCGATTTCCCCTCTCGTAGTCGCGGGACTGAGAGCGTGGTGAATAAAGCCGAGAAGGGATGATATCTTGCCAATCGATTTAATTAATTCACGATAAACCTCAAGAAAGAGACGTATGGTGACACTCGTGCACCGGCGGTAACGATTGCGTCCAAGTGCAAGGGAGCTATTCGATTAATTAAACCCCTTTTTTGTGGTTTTCCAAAGATAGGCCACAACAAGGGGGAAAACGGGAATGAAGTTTTAGTATATGTATTTAAATCAATACATTGTATTGTATACAATACATTCAATTGGAGGCAATAGGATGAAAAAACGGTTCCTGCTATGCCCGGACTCTGATAAGAGCACGGGCGCTAACGATGGTATCAAGGCGGAAGAATCCGTCTTGAAGTTAGCAGCAGAGATGTTGAACTGTTTTACTGATTCTGTGTCATCGAAGGTTTTTGAGGCGTTACGCTCCGAATTTCAAAGGTCCGGCTCAACAAGTACTAAAGAGGAAGGAGTTATTTTTGATAAGGCTGCTCTCGCATCGTATCTTCACGTTGATAAGTCATGGATCAACAAGCAGATCACAAATAGAGCGGTACCCTATTTTAAGATGGGAAAGTACACGCGATTCAGGAAGTCCGATATCGACAGGTGGCTTGACACTCTGCCTAAAACAGACCCTTCACCCTACGTAAAGCTGCTGAGGCGATGATGAGAGCACATGATTGCTTATCATCGTCGCCTTTGGAACATAGCTGTCATTATAACTACTTATGGCAGTGTATGAACCCAACTATGAAGTTGATTTTATAGTTCACCTCAGTTTTATATTAAACTGAGTTTAATGATTTACCTTGACATTTTGGCTACCGTCCATTAAACTCAGTTTAATTATATTGCGAAAAGGAGGTGAGCGAGATGGAATGGACGAAAGAGGCAATTTTAGAATTGAGAAAATCGATGAACGTAACACAGAAGGCTTTTGCGGAATCGTTGGGGGTTACAAATGTCTATGTCAACTATCTTGAAAAAGGCATGAAGCGGCCATCCAAGACAGTCTGCATAGTGCTTGACTGCCTGAGAAACAAAATAACTTTAAAGGAGGGGAAGGATAATGGCTAAGAACGGGAAAGGGGCCTTTATAAACAGAAGAACAGTTCCAAATGGTGGTGCTGCTATAAAGGGCTTGACGGTAGGATAGTGAGGCAGAGTACCGCAACGGCAGTCTATGAGGAAGCCGTTGAATTTCCGTCAAGAGGAAGCAAGAGGTGAAGGCGGGGAACGAACCAGAGACTATGAAGATCGTCAATCACACGTTCTCGGAACTGGCAAAGGAATATCTCGTATGGGCGGAAAGACAAAGAGGATTCAAGAGCAAGGCCGGTATAGTTGAACAACTCAAGGAAAGATTCGGGCATGTTCCTTTGCGGCAATTCAACACGCTCCTTCTTGAAAAATACCAGACTCAAAGGATGCAACAGGGGGCGAAGCGTAAGATCGTGAAGAAGAAAGCAGACGGCACACGGTATGTCTGCGAATCCGGCCAACAGCCGCAGGCTAATAAACCGGCGACCGTGAACCGTCACATTGCCATTATGAAGCACATGTTTTCGAAGGCGGTAGACTGGGAGATGGTGGGAGAGGAAACACTAAAGCGGGTCCGCAAGGTCAAGCTACTGGAGGAGAACAACCGCCGCTTGCGGTATCTATCGAAGGAGGAATGCCAGAAGCTGCTTAGCGAATGCGATGCCCACGTGAGGCCCATCGTACCGTTGCGCTCAACACGGGCATGAGGAAGGGGAAATCCTGGGCCTTACCTGGGACAACGTAGACATGAAGCATGGGTTTATTCTCTTGGATCATACCAAGAACGGAGAACGCAGGGAAATACCTATAAACGCGACGGTGCGGGCGACATTGCAGAGCACTCCGAGAAGGTTAGACGTGCGGTACGTCTTCTATGATCCTGCAACTCTCAAGCAGTACGGAGACGTGAAGAAAGGCTTCAACGGCGCTTGTAGGCGGGCCGGGATAAACGACTTCCACTTTCACGACCTTCGACATACCTTCGCCTCTCACCTTGTTATGGCCGGGCAGGATATTACGACTGTCAAGGAATTGCTCGGACACAAGACCCTTGCCATGACTCTCAGATACTCTCACCTTGCACCCGCTCACACGGCCAAGGCGGTTGAACTCCTCGACTCCATCCTCAGCGAAAAGTCTACTTCATATTTACTTCATAGCGTGGCGAGACAAACAGAAGAAAAGTGAGAGCCGACGCGGGGATTTGAACCCCGGACCTGCTGATTACGAATCAGCTGCTCTACCACTGAGCTACGTCGGCGCGGTAGGTTAAATATATAGCACAGAGGCCGTTTTCAAGCAAGATTGTTTTTCGCTTCCGAAGACCGCCGATAGACTGGGCCTTATCTTTGAGGTGGCGGAGGGGGCGGCGGCGGTCCGACCGTGGGATAAGTTTGGGCCATCACGCCCGGCACCTGGTTCCCCTTCGCGTACATGCACTGCTGGTATGCGTTATCGTATTGCCTCTGGAGCGCAGACGTGACCGACTGTGACCGGTTGCCGCCGACGGCCGCACCCCCGACAAGCCCGGTAGCCCCGCCGATGGCCGCGCCTGCGCCCACGTTCCCGGTGGCTGCGCCTATGCCTGCCCCGAGACCCGCGCCAAGGAGGGTCCCCGCGATTGCGGTGCCGACCCCGGCCCTGTTGCCGGCTTCACTGGGCGATTCCTTGGCCTGCTGGGTTGCCCACTGGCGGCATACTGCGTCGTCAGCCTGGAAGACGTCGAAAGGTCTTGCCCTGGCCGGGCATGACCATAACGCTCGGGCCGGTAGGGAGGGTCGTGCAGGCGCCGAGCACGGCAGCGGCCATTAGCAACGCGAACACCCGCATCGGACTCATCTCCTCACCTCCTTGTTATTCGTGTGCTTTTCTAGAAACATAAGGCCGGTGTTAAGGTTACGTCAATTGGATATCGTCACCCATCTCCTTGCAGAAAGAATAGATCGTTAATATAATACTCAGCGTGGATCAACGGACTCGTTCCCGGCATCTTTCGTCGATATGGCGCTGTTTGTTATTCGGGCTGCTGCTCATAGCGGCATATCCGCCCGCTCCCGCTGTTTCTCTCACTGACATCCCCGGCCCCGTTAGCGACGCTGCAATGCGTCTCGTCCAATATAACAGCGATTTCAAGGCCGATCTCGACGAACAGGCGGTTGCTGCCCTGGTCGATTACGTCCTGACGTCAAAGGATGGCAGCGAACACGCCCTCCCGAAATCGAATGAGTGCGTCGGGGCCTACTATAAATTTCGTACAGATACCGCCTTTCCCCGGCTCATGGAGTACACCTACAGCTCATCCGTTCCGGCGATCGTTGCGAGACCGGCTTCCCTGCGCTACTCCATCTGGGCGCATCCCGGAAGTGACATGCAAAGGATGCCTCGAAGCTGGAGCGCGATTCCTCCTAAGGGGTCTCCCGTCGTTATTCGCGGCCGGCAACACGAATCGAACACCCCCGACCTGAACACCGGCACTTATTATGACTACGAGCTGGAAAGTACCCTTATTCTCCTTAACCACGACGGCCGGCAGGTGTTCATCTCCGTATCGAAGCAGATTGATAAATCAAGCGTCGGTAAAAAAGGGGTCATTCTGGGCAGCGATAATGACTGGACCTACTTCTATTCAAATGAGCCGGGAACAATGAAAACCGGGCTTGGGTGGGCAAAGGCCTACATCTACGATTATTTCTCCCTCGCCGTTTATGTCGGATCGGACGGCTCGCCCGCAATGGTCAGTGCCGGAGTTTTCCAATGGCTTCGAGCCGGCTGGATGGGTATCAACTTTGTCAAACCGGGTGATATACTGGGAGGCATGAAACGTTTCGCCAACAGTTTCAGGATGGTTCTTGAGTCGCCACGCCTCCCTGCTCCGGGTAAGCTCGCATCGGTCTATCGATCGCTTTCAAACATGCCTGCATCCGATTTGACCCGTGAATATGCCACTACTACAGCAGAAGCTACGGTCCATGGCTATCGAGGCCGGCAAGATAAGCGAATCCGAGGCTGACAAGAAGCAATCCCTTGTCAACGCAACAAAACAACAGATGGCGGAAGAGCTTATGCTTGAATACCTCAAAACGGCCCTGGGAAAACCAACCCACCTCGAAAAACAATTCTTCCCGTCTTCAGCAGCGGCATCACAATAAGACCCGGCCGCACGGTAAATCTACGCTTCAGGGTAACTGATAACGTCGGAGGGACAGGTCGAGGCACACAGCCCGCATGCCACACAGGTATCCTGCTTGATGTGGGCTTTCGGGACAACACTCTCCGTCTGCGGACCAAAGAGGGCGACAGGCACCTGCACAAGCTCGATCTCGATGGCGTCGTGCGGGCACGCCTCCTTGCACGAGCCGCAGCCGCTGCACCGCTCTTCGTTGACTTCCGGCAGCACCCGCTCCTCTTCGTCGTCGAGGCGCATCTCGCCCAGGGCCCCGAGCACCTCGCGCGCCTCCCATCTTGCCGCGCGTGGGTGGCGGATGAAGCCGACATGGTATCGCTTCCTGCCCCATTTCGTCGGCGACCAGCGCAACTGAGGCTCCGACCTGTAAGCAGAGAGGAATTCTTTACCGCGCAGGGCCGCCGCGCAATCGTCGAGCCGGATAACTTTATCGACCGCGAAGCGCATCTGCCTGCCGCCGCCGGAGACGACGACCGGCCCGCTATCCAACGTTACGTCTTCGCCCTCCTCAAGATGTATGAAGAGCACGCCTTCGCGCCTTGCCGCTTCGTAGGCAAGCTCTTCATAAGAAGGCGCGGCCATGTTGCGTGTGAGCACGTAGACGGTCTTCCCTGCTGCGCGCAAGCTTTCTCGCAGCCTCGATAAACCTGGATGAGAAGAATTCGTAGTACATCCGCGTTGCCGGGTCGTCCGTGCCCAGGTAGAAAAGACAGGAGTCGAAGGGACCGTCGGGGATGGAAAACTCCGGCGGCTCTTCCCTGTGAAGCCTTGCGTCGGGTGACGCAGGCAGCTTGCCGTTGCCGCCCGCCCCTTTTGCTGCATCATGCACGGCCGCAAAGCCAGCGCCGAAGCCCGTAAGGATCGAGTCCTTGATGTTCATCGGCTCCAAGGCCCCGCCGCATGCATAGACGCCTTCCGCATCCGTAGCGAGCGCCCGTTTTTCGTCGACGAAGCCGTGAGCGTTGAGCGAAAAGCCGAGCACGCCCGCAACGTCCGCAAGCGCAGGGTTGGGGCGCAGGCCGATCGCCATCACTACGTAATCGAACGCCTCTTCTTCGAGCTTCCCGGCCGAGAAATAGCGCAGCCGCACTTCATCGCCGTCAGCCTCGAAGTACCGCGAGTTGGCCCGGACGAACCTTACGCCGCCGTCGCGGTAGATCTTCTCCATGAAGAACTCGCTCCCGAACAGGCGGAGGTCGTTGTAGAAAACAGTAATGGCCGGGTTCGCCCTCTGGAGCGTCCACTTGATTTCCCTGATCGTGTAAGAACAGCAGACGGACGAGCAAAGGGGATACTCTTCGCAGCGCGAGCCGACGCACATGACGAAGGCGATACGGTTGAAATCGGCGGGCAACTCGCCGTTCCGCTGGTCGATGAGGGCGTCGTATTCAAGGCTCGTCAGCACCCTCGGCCCCTTATAGGCGACCGGGTCGTAAGGCAAAAGGCCCGTAGCGACGACGACCTTATCCGCGTCTATGGTCCGCCCGTCCGACAGCGTAAGGACGAAGCCGCCGTTTTTTCTCTGCGCCGATACGATCCTTACTCCACTGATTACTGTAAGGCCTGGGTGGCCGCTTATCTCGTCATGGAACGCCTTGAACCCGACGCGGCAGTTGGCAATGCGCGCCATGAGGCCGCCCGGTGCGTCCGCCGCTTCGACCACGATGGCTTTATGGCCTTCTTTCAGTATGACTTTGGCGGCTGATATGCCGCTGATGCCGCCGCCTACTATGACTACGTTCATATCTTGCCGCCCTCCCCCATCACGTAGAGCAGAGGTCCGTCAGGTAGATGACTTTCCTGTCACGAGCGAATGTTGTCAGGGCCATGTGGCACAGGGGGCAGAAGACGACGAGCGTGCCCGCCGATTTTTCGAGGATCAGCATGGAAAGCTTTTCGGTGGCCCACTTGCCGGCGAAGAACCGGCCGCCGCCGCAGCACTTGTCCTTCACCTTCTCCCCTTCTATCTCTCCGCCGAAGAAGGAGATTGCCTCTTCCATGACGTTCTTGTTCCTGATGGCCGTTCCTTCCGGCCGAAGGAGTATGCAACCGTAATAGGCCGTGAACACGCGCCCTTTCAGGTCGCGCTTCGCCGGAAGGCGGGAGAGCGCATCGCCGTCGATAAGCTCCAGCGGGCTCAGCACGTTGAACGCCCGCCCTGCGTCCGCCTCCTTCAGGTTCTTATAACAGGCAGGGCAAGGCGCGACGATGCCCGCCCCGCTTGCGCCTTCCGCTTTTTGCAGGTTCTCGCCCGATAGTTTCAGCAGCTCCCTGCGGTCGCCGTACTCCATCGCCCCGCAGCAGTTCCAGTCGGGCACGTCTTTCAGGGTGTGGCCCAGCGCAGCGGCAATCCGCCTCACGCCCTTATCGAGGACGCGCGCGGAGCCCGTCAGTGAGCAGCCCGGGTAGTAGGCGTAATCCATCTATCTCCTCTTCACCTTATGCGGCAGGTGGAAGCTCATGTATCCGGTCCATCTGGTCAGGTGCTTCAGGTAGCCCTCCTTAACGAGGAAGCCGAAGGCCCGCATGAATACGAACGGCTCGTACACCCTGCCCAGCGCGGCCACCGACGTCTTGAACGCCTTCTCGAAAGGCGAGGCGACGTGCAGCTCCTCACGCAGGGCCATGACTACGTCCGGCACGCGCACCTGCCAGGGGCAGGCGGCAGTGCAGCGGTAGCAGCCGGTGCAGTAGCGGACAAGGTCGTTCTCCGCGTTGATCTCTTCCCCCAGGAACAGTCTGGCCAGCAGCTCCTGCGGGTTGACGCCGAGGCCCAGGTCGTTCACCGTGCAGACGGACGCGCATATCTTGCAGCCGAGGCAGACCGAGAGGTCTTCCCTGCGAACCCCGGCGAACTCTATAATGCTGTTAGTCCTCTGCATCGTGAAGCTCGTCCTCCTGGAACGTCAGATAGGGTATGGCCTCGTCGGCGCTGCGGCCCGACATGTAGCCGAACATCCCTTGCAGCCTCTCCGATATGCCTTTGAAGTAGCTCGCCAAGGGGATCGCCTGCGGGCAGGCCTCCTCGCACGCGCCGCACCCGACGCACGATTGCGACACGTGGAACATTCTGACCAGATGAAAAACCTCGCGCCCCTGGGGCATGGCGCATGACCCTGTCCGCAGCACCTTGTTGAGCAGCGCGTCGCCCTTCGGCACGTATTCGTCGCCGTTGAACAGGCAGTCGATGCAGTAGCAGACCGGACAGACGTCGCGGCAGTTCTTGCACATGATGCATGATGCAAAATCTTTTTCGAAGGCGGCCATGTCCGTGCGGAAAGAGGCATCCTTCGAAGAAGCGGCGGCCTCAGTCAAAAGCATCTCCGGCGTCTCCTCCGCAGCATCAGTCTCGATGAGGCCCAGGAACGATTCTCCTTTTTCCGTAAACGAGCGCGCCCACAGGCTTCCGTCCGCGCCAACGCGGATGCCCGCGTCCCCGACTACCCCCCTGTGCTCCCTGCACGTGCGGCAGGCACTCCGCATTTTGTCCGATGTCTTGAAATATTCGGTGAGGCCCTGCGCGTCGGAAGGCAGGTCCGTCGATTTTCTCCTTCGAAGAAACGGTGCCGGGGCAATCGACGCTCACCGCAATGATGCCCGCGGGCTCCACCTGGGTCAGTTTCACAAGCTCGACGTACGACCTTATCTCGCAGGGGCGCAGCATCAGCACGATCTTTGCGCCCTTTGAAAAGAGCCGCCGCAGATAGAGCGCGCCGTTCACGTCGAAGTAAGGGTTGAACAGCACATGATTGTCCACGGCCCCTTTGAAGATGCGGTGGCGCACGCCCGTCAGGCCCCTTGTCGAACCCGAAGACAAGACAGCCCTCTTCACTGAGGAACCGGTTGAGGGCGCCTTCCAGCGCTCCGTCTTTAAGCTTTTTTGCCTGCGTCTGCATGGGCAGCTTCCTTTGTCCCTTCGTACAGGGCGGTCACTTTTTGAACGAAGCGGCGGGCCTCCGCTGCGCTCACCCAGAAGAGCCGCAGCCTGTCCTTCATGGAGAAGCGCGTCGAACATCTCCTTCAGGGCCGCGATCTTCCGCCGGGTAAAATAATTCCCCTTGATGAAATGGCAATCGCCGGGGTGGCAGCCCGCGACAAAGACCGCGTCCGCGCCGTCGAAGATCGACTTTATCACGAACGCCGGGTCCACCCTGCTTGAGCACGGCACCTGGACGAGGCGCACCCCATCCGGGTACTTCATCCTGAGGCTGCCCGCCATCTCGGATGCCTTGAACGTGCAGAAGGAGCAGGCAAAACCGACTATCTGCGGCCGTACCTCGGTCTGGTCTCCCATATTTAAGTTCCCCTCGTATTATTCATATAGCCTCAACAAGCGCCGATATCTCATCGTCTATCGCGCTGTCTACATAGCCCCTCAGTCTGATGGCGGACGACGGGCATGTCGCGTTGCACAGGCCGCAGCCCATGCACGCCGCCTCCTCGACGCGGACGACCCGCGTCTGCCTCGTCGAACTTTATCGCCTTGGCGACGCACGCCCTCTCGCACATCCTGCAACCGCTGCACCGCTTTATATCGACGGAGGCGACGAACGGGTCCACCGCTGCCCACCCCGCGCTTAAAAAACCGTAAAGCTTCATCGCCGAGGCCCTGCCGTGGTTGATCGACTCTTCCATGTCCTTGGGGCCGGAGCACGTGCCCGCTATGAATATGCCCTTGACCGCCGTATCGTACGGCCTGAGCTTTACGTGCGCCTCAAGGAAGAACTTGTCCTTGTCGAGGGTGATCTTCATGAGCGACGCAATGGCCGCGCTGTCCGCAGGCGGCGACATGCCGACGGAGAGCACGGCGAGGTCGAACTCCCTCTCGAACGGCTCGCCGAAGAGCGTATCCTCACCGCGCACCAGCAGCCCTTTCGGGCCGGGCACGATCTCCGCTACGTTGCCCCGCGTGAAAAGCGTGCCCTTCTCCTGCGTATCCTCGAAGAACTCCTCTCCGCCGCGCGGGTGGGCTCGCACGTCCATATAGAAACACTCGACGTATGACCCGTCGTACTTTTGCTTTACCGCCTCGGCGATGCGCAGGGCGTTGATGCAGCAGACCCTTGAGCAGTAAGGCCTCCCCACCTGCTCGTCCCTCGACCCGACGCAATGGAGGATGGCCACCCTCGCATTTGCGGGCAGGGAAAGGCTTCCCTTCTTTGCTCGAATTCAACCGTAGTCATCACCCGCTCGTCCTTGCCGTAGGCAAGCTCCGGCTTCGCCGATGCGTCGAAGGGGGAGAACCCGATGGCTATGATGCAGCCGCCCGCGGTTATCTCCCTGCTCGCCCTCAGGGGTGCGCAGCGTTGCCCTGTAGTTTCCGAAGGCGCCCTCGAAATTCGTCGACTGCCGTCGAGGTGAAGACCTCCACGTTGCTGCGGCCGCGCAATTCCGCTTCCATCTCTTCGATGACTGCGGCGCCGTCCTTCCTGATGGGCCAGATATCCTTCAGCGTCCTCACGTGCCCGCCGAGGACAGGCCCTTTCTCGACGAGATAGACGTGCATGCCCATGCTCGAAAGGAAAAGCGCAGCGGACAGGCCGGAGACGCCCCCGCCGACGATCAGGGCCGATTTCGTGACTTCGACCATCTTTTCTTCGAGAGGCACGTAGTGGGCGGCGGAATAAAGACCTGCCCGGATCAGGCGTATGGCCTTTTCCGTGTTGCGGGCGACGTCGTCGCCCACCCACGAGCAGTGCTCCCTGATGCCCACCCTGCGGAGCAGAAAGGGGTTGAGGTTCGATTTTCGGAGGAGGTCCTTGAAAAGCTCGTCATGGAGCGACGGCGTGCACGAGGCGATGATTACGCGGTCGAGCCCTTCCTTCTCGATGCTCTCGCGGATCATGTCCTGGCCCGGCTCCGAGCAGACGAAGGGGTAATCGGACGCGACGATGACGTTGGGGAATGCGCTGAAGTAGTCGCGGACCTTGCGCACGTCGACCGTGTGCTTGATATTGTGCCCGCAATGGCAGATAAATATGCCTGTCTTCATCTGCTTATATACTCCAGGCAGCGCGACGCCGCCTCCCCTGCCGAGGCCACCGTGTCGGGAACGTCCTTCGGACCGGAGGCCATGCCGCAAACGAATATGCCTTCCACGCCCGTCTTCGACGGGGCCATGGCGTCAACCTTTATGAACCCGTATGTGTCCCGCTCGACGGAAGCCATGCCGCAGAGATCGGCTGTCTCCGCACGCGGCCTTACACCCGTCGCCAGGACGACGACATCGACTTCGATCTCCGCAAGCTCTCCGGATAACATGTCCTCGACCCTGACGAGAAGGCCGTTCTCTCCCTTCGTCACCTCGCCGGGCAGGCCCCTTATGTAACGCACGCCCGCCTCCTGCGCGCTCTTGTAAAACTCCTCGTAGTTCTTCCCGTACGCGCGCACGTCTATATAGGAGACGTAAACCTCCGCGCCCTTTATCCTGTCGAACACGATGCTCGCGTGCTTCGCCGTGTACATGCAGCAGACGCGGGAGCAAAAGCGCGCGCCCGTCTGCCTGTCCCTGGAGCCGACGCACTGGATGAAGAAGAAGCGCTTCGGCTCTTTTCCATTGACGATGATATCGCCGCCCGTAGGCCCCGTGACGGAGCAGATCCTTTCGAACTCGATGCCCGTCAACACGCCCTCCGAGCGCTGCCGTAGCCGTATTCCCCCTTTTCCGTCGGGTCATACAGGTCGAAGCCGGGGGCGAGGATTATGCCGTCGCAGGCTAAGTCTGATCGTCTCGTCTTTCATCGCGTAGTCGATGGCCTTAACGTCACAGCGGCGAGCGCATTCGCCGCATTCGATGCATCCCTCGACCTGCCCCGCGAGGCAGCGGGATGCTTCCCTGCCTGCCGCCTCCGGCCCGTAGGCCAGGCGGACCTCCCGGAAATCGGTAACCCTCTCCTCCGGCGCTTCTTCCGGCACGGACTCACGGCAAGCCGGTGCGACCTTCGCCTTCAATTCGGCTTTCTCGGCCTCCGTAAGCGCCTCCGGTCCCTCTTCGGCCTCGGCAGCAGGAAGCGGCTCTCCCTTCATGTACAGGTCCATCGACGCGGCGGCCCGCTTGCCTGCCGCTATGGCGTCGATCACGTATGCCGGGCCTGTGGCTACGTCCCCTCCGGCGAATACGCCCGGCCGGTCGGTCGCGCCTGTCGCCGGGTCCGTCTTTATCGTACCGTCTTCCGATACGGATATCGAGAGGGCGGCCGCAAAGGAAGTCTGCGGCGATTGGCCGAGGGCCGTTATCGCCATCTCCACCGGAAGCCTGAATTCCGAGCCTGCCACGGGCAGCGGGCGCCTGCGGCCGGTGGCGTCCGGCGCGCCAAGCTCCATGCGCACGCACTCTATCTCCGAAAGCTCCCCGTCCGCGGCTATGAACCGCACAGGCGCAGCCAGGTACTCGAGCGCGATCCCTTCGGCTGCAAGGGCCTCCACTTCTTCGGCTGCCGCGGGCATCTCCGCTGCGGTCCTCCGGTAGATGACGGTCACGTCGCTGCCGAGCCTTCTTACCGTCCGCGCGCAATCGACAGCCGTGTTGCCTCCGCCTATGACGGCCGCGCGCTTGCCCACGGAAAGGAACTGCGTCGCTCTCGACTGCGCGCAGGAACGTGAGGCCGTCGATCACGCCCGGGAAGGTCTTCGCCGGGGACATTCAGGGCGATGCCGCGCGGCGCGCCCGTCCCTATGAAGACCGCGTCATAGCGGGAGGCCATGCTTCGAGCTCGAGGTCTTTACCTATCGCAGACGCCGCATTCGATGCGGACGCCCTGCTCTGCGGATGTACTCAATTTCTGCCTCAAGCTCCGACTTGGGCAGCCTGTACTCCGGTATGGCGTACCGCAACATGCCGCCCGGCTCGGGCAGGGCCTCGAAGACAGTCACGTTATGGCCTGCAAGGGCAAGGTCGTGGGCGCATGCAAGCCCGGCAGGGCCCGCACCTACCACCATCGCCCTCTTGCCCGTTTTCTGCGACGGGCGGCGGCGCAGCGCAGCGGAGGCGCGAGGTCCGCAATTGCGCGCTTTACGTCGCGTATGGCAAGGGGCTCGTCGATCTCTCCCCTGTTGCATGCGCCTTCGCAGGGCGCATAGCAGACCCTCCCGCAAACGGAAGGAAACGGGTTCGTCTGCCTTATCAGCAGGTAGGCGTCCTCGAACCTGCCCTCGCTTGCGTGCTTGAGGTAGCCAGGCACGTTCGTATGCACCGGGCAGGCGGCAATGCAGGCCGCGTTGCACTGCCTGGCGCCGCGCTTGTCGATGCTCGCCTTGTTGGGTATCGCCTGCGGGAAGGGAATGTAAATCGCCTTGCGCGGCCCGGTCCCCATGTTGAACTCGCTTTTCATCACAACGGGGCAGAACGCCGAGCACGCGCCGCAGGCATTGCACTTCGCCGTATCGACGAAGCGTGATTTTTTGAGGAGCCTGACCGAGAACCCGTTGTCAGACTTTTTCAATAGAGACGGGGCGCGTCCAGGAGAGGAGGTCGATGTTCTTTTTGAGCGCCACTTCGACCATCTTGGGCGAGAGCGTGCACGTAGAGCAATCGAGGGTGGGGAATGTCTTGTCGAGCTGGATCATCCTGCCGCCGATAGACGGCCCGGCCTCGACCATAGTCACATGCACGCCGCACGAGGCCAGGTCCAGGGCCGCGGTAATGCCGCCGATACCGCCGCCTACGACAAGAACATGTTTATCCCCTTCCGACGTAACTTCACTCATCCTTTTAAAATATCTTTCATCTTATCCCGAAGCTTGTTCGCATCCCCCACAAACCCGAAATGGGCGTACTGGAAGATAGGCGCCTCGGCGTCCTTATTTATCGCGATGATGCACTCCGAGTCCTTCATCCCCGCGATATGCTGGAACGCGCCGGAGATGCCCATCGCAAAATAGACCTTCGGCTTGACGGTCTTGCCCGACGTCCCCACCTGGCGCGGCTTCGGCAGCCATGCCTTGTCGATGACCGGCCTCGACGCGGACAGCGTTGCCCTGAGCATGTCGGCAAGCTCCTCGTAGGCCGGTATCTCGTCTTTGCTGCCTATGCCCCTGCCGACTGAGAGCAGGAAATCGGCCTTCGTGATATCGATGGCCCCTTTCTCTTCCTCGACGTACTCGACGAAGCTGCGTCCTGCGTCTGCCTCGATTGCGTCGAGCACCGTCTCCGCGGCCTGGCGCGCCTTTCGGCACAGCCTGTTCCTTGAAGCTGCCGCTCCTGACCGTTGCTATGAAGCAGCCCGTCCGCGGCTTAAACTCGCCGAATATCTTGTCCGAGTAATAGCTCTTCAGGAAAACGCCGTTGGCCGGCTCGAAGCCGCTCACGTCCGTAATGAGGGGCATGTTAAGGCCGCCCGCAGCGTATGACGCAAGCTCGATGCCCGAAGACGAGCCGGTGAAGAGTATCGCAACCGGCATGCCGCCGGTATCGATTGCCTTTTGAAGTATGCGGACCATGTTGAGAGGGCTTAAGAAGTCGGCCTCCGGCACCTGCGCCCTTATTATGGAGTCGCTCAAATCACCGCTGCCGCACGTTGCGCCCGCCGGGGCGAGCAGCCGCACATCTTTGCCGAGCAGGCGCGCAAGGCCGATGGCGTCCAGGTTCCGTTCCTCGAAAACTCCACGCCTTACCTCTGCGACAACCAGCGTGTAGCTCATTGATACACCCCCTTGTCCTTCAGGATGCCGAGAAGCTCCTTGCACACCCCGTCGGGCTCCCCTTGCAGCATGACAGCGCCGCCCTTCTTCGCGGGGTAGACCCACCGGACGAGGTCGATCATGCCTGCCGCGCCCTCTTTGTATGCGCCTGCCTTGAAGACCTTCCTCTCGACCTTCGACGCCTTCCTGATGCCCATGATCGATACATAGCGCGGCTCGTTGATGCCGCTCTGAATGCCGAGGACGCACGGCAGAGCAAGCTTGACGCGCTCCTGAAGGCCGCCTTCCAGCTCGCGCCGTATCATCGCCCGGCCCTGCTCGAAGGCGTCGATGCCGATCACCATGGAGGCATACGGAAGCCCCAGCTTCGCGGCGAGAATGCCGCCGACGGACGCGAACTGGTCGTCTTCGGACTGCACGCCCGTAAAGATCGCATCGAAGGAGACGGACTCCTTCTTAAGGAAGTCATAGAGCAGGCCGGCCCTCGCCATCGGGTCGTTAAAAGGGTCTTCCGACTCGACGAGGAAGCCGTCTTTCGCGCCCATCGCGATGGCCCTTCTCAGGACTTCGTCCGATTCGGCGCTGCCCATGGATATCGCCGTCACATCGCCGCCTGCCTTCTCCACTATGGAGACCGCTGCCTCGACCGCGTAGTTGTCCCAGTCGTTCACCTTGAACGGCACCTTCGAAAGATCGACGCGCTGCCCGTCATCGACGATGCGCAGCTCCTCTTCCTGCGTAGCAGGGACTCGCTTCGTGAACACCAACAGGTTCATCTATATAACCTCCATGAGTATCTCCGAAAGCTCCTTGACCGTCTGTCCCTTCTCCTTTGCCGCGTCCTCCAGGGTCATGAGGCAGAACGGACAGGCCGTCGCTATGATCTCGGCGCCCATCTGCGCAGCATCGGCAGCGCGGACCTCCGCGTTCCGCAGACCCTTCGTCTCCTCCACCTCGAAGAACATCCTGCCTCCCCCGCCCTCGCAGCACAGCGACGTCTCCCTCGAACGCGCGAACTCCAATAGCTCCAGTCCCTCGATGGAGCGCAGCACGTTCCTCGGCTCGTCGAAAATACCGTTCTGCTTGCCCAGGAAGCAGGGGTCGTGGTATGCGACCTTATGCTCGTACTTCCCCTCGATCTTTAAGGCCCCTTCCCCGATAAGCCGGGCGAGTACCTCCGAGTAATGGGATACCTTTATCCCAAGGTCTCCGTATTCTTTTTTCAGGGCGTTCATGCAATGGGGCGAAAGGGCGACGATCTCGCGCACCCCGTATTCCTTGAGGGCCTCGCAGTTCTCCTCGCGCAGCTCGTCGAAGAGGCCCGTCTCGCCTATCCTCCTGATCTCGTTGCCGCAGCAGGCCTCCTCTTCCCCCAGCACGCCGAACTCATAGCCCGCCTTGTTGAACAGGGCAGCGACGTTTGCAGGGATAACCATGCAGCGCGGGTCGTACGCCTGGATGCAGCACGTGAAAAGGAGCCGTTTGGATGTCGTCTCGCCGACGTGGGGCACGTCAAAGCCCGCCTTCTCGACCCACGCTCCCCTTTTGGCGCGCGAGCGGCCCCACGGGTTCTTCTGCACGAAGGTATTTTCCAACGCCTTCTGGACCGAGACGGGTATGCGCCCGTCTTCGACGAGCGCTGACCTGACCTCGATAACGATTTCGGAAGGTTTTACGTCCCTGGGGCACCGGAGCGTGCAGGCGCCGCAGGAGGTGCAGTACCAGGGTATGGCCGCCTCGACGTCGCGCATGAACTGTCTTTTCCGGACCATCATGCGGATGTTGAAGGCGGTCCTGCCTGCCTCGGGGCAGCTCCCGGTGCACCGGCCGCACTGTATGCACGTCAGGAGGCGGCTGCTAGGTTCCAAGGAGCTTCCTGCCGATCGAAACTTTCTCGACTTCTTTCGTACCCTCGAAGATCTCGAACACCTTCGCGTCGCGCCAGTAGTGCTCGACGTCGTATTCCTTCAGGATGCCGTAGCCGCCGTGCAGTTGGATCGCCTCGTCCGCGACTTTTACCGCGATCTCGCACGTGTACCATTTCGCCATTTCGATGAGAGCGGGGTCAGCCTCTCCCCTGTCGACCGCCGAGGCGGCCCTGTAATAGATGCTTCTCCCGGCTTCCACCATGGTAGCCATTTCCGCGATCTTGGCCTGGACGATCTGAAGGCCGGACAGGGTCGTCCCGAATGCCTTCCTTTTTTTTACGTGGCTTATGGCTTTATCGAGCGCGCCCTGGGCCGTGCCGATGGCAAGCGAGCACCCGCCCTCGAGCCTGGCGCGGTTGAAAAACTCCGTGAGCTGGTAAAAACCCTTGCCTTCTTTGCCTACGAGGTTGCTCTTCGGCACCCGGACCTCTTTGAACGCAATCTCTCCCATGTCGGAGCACCTGATGGAAAGCTTGCCGTGGTGTTTGCCCGGCTCGTAACCCGGCCGGTCCGTCTCAACGACGATCGTGGAGAACCTTTCGTGCGGGTTCGGGTTCTCCGGGTCCGTGACGCAGACGGCGACTATGAAGTTTGCGCAGTTTGCGTTCGCCATGAATGTCCTGGTGCCCGAAATCACGTATTCATCGCCGTCCGGCACCGCTGAAACTGTCATAGAGGCAACGCCGCTGCCCGCGTCCGGCTCGGCCGAGGTCATGCCCGACCGCCACATTCCTGCGCAAACGGGAGGCAGGTACTTATTCTTTTGTTCTTCGGTGCCGTAGAGATCGATCATCTGCGTGCCGAAATGGCACGCGTTCAGGGTCTGCGCAATGCCCCCGTCTACACGGGCAAACTCTTCAAAGATGAGGCACTGCTCCAGGCTGCCGAGCCCGGCGCCGCCGTACTCCTCGGATATAAAAGCGCCGATAAAACCGTTCTCGGCAGCCTTCTTCCATATTGTATCGTCGAACTTCTCATTGTCGTCAAGCTCCCTCGCGATGTCCCTGAATTCCTTTTCAGCGAATTCGCGCGCAGCCTGCCTGATGTCATTCTGCTCGTTAGTCAGATCGAACATTGTACCCCCCCAATTTTGTGTTTACCGCCCCGCACGGTAAGACACAGCAATCTTTATACCACATCTTCCGCTTCTGCTATAACTCTAAGTTGCACAATGGAAAACGACGAAAATCAAAGGGCGAGCGGGGACGAAACCGGTGGCGCCGCAAACTTTAGCTCTGGAAGATTTATAAAGAATGTGTAATAATTACACTCAGGGCTCGTTTAGCCTGTTTTATCGGCGAATCCGCGCCGGTTCGCTCCACGGGGGGTGGAGTACGCGTATGGATGGTAAGGCCGGAAAAGACTTGTCGCCGCGTGCGAAAAAAGCCCGTCAAAGACTCGGCACCGGCGCGACCCGCCCGAAGGCCGCAGCAAAAGCCAGGCCGAAGAAACAAAAAGGCGACGATGAGTTCCTCCGCCTGAGCGAATTCAATAAAGCCATTATCAGCCACTCCCCTGTAGCCATCTTCACCCTCGACAAGGACGGCGTCTTCACCAGCGTCAACCCGGCCCTCGGCGTCATCTCGGGCCTGGGGAGCGACGCGGGCAAGAAGCTCATCGGGTTCAACTGGCTCAAGAACTCATACACGATACAATCGGGGCTCGCGGCCCACATCACCCGCGCCCTGCAAGGCGAGCCGTTCCAGCTCTGGGATTTCCCTTTCATGACCTATTTAGGCGACAGGAATAATTTCCTCGACTTCAAGGGCGTCCCTCTCAAAGCGAAAGACGGCACGATCGAGGGCCTGCTCTGCATGATCGAGGAAACGACGGAGCGCGTCGAAACCAGGGCCCTTCTCATGCAGGAGGCGCGCAAATCGGCGGTCGGCAGGCTCGCGGCGGGGATCG
This sequence comes from uncultured delta proteobacterium, assembly GCA_963818095.1. Classification (GTDB taxonomy): domain Bacteria; phylum Desulfobacterota; class Syntrophorhabdia; order Syntrophorhabdales; family WCHB1-27; genus CAWEPK01. Next base: position 223,954 of record CAWFRA010000024.1, on the reverse strand, counting down.
CCCACGAGCTGAACAACCCCCTCGCTACCCTCGTCGCCCACGTGGAGCTTGCGGTCAACTACCTGAAATCGCTTGAAGCATCGACTACGGACAAGACGCTCCTCGACGAGCTGCGCGACTATCTATCCATCATCGAGACCCAGGCGTTCCGATGCAAGGACGTCACGGGCAGCATCCTCAGTCTTCCGTGGAAAGAAGGGCTGGAGATCACGGACATCGACATCAACGGCCTGCTTGACAGCATTGTCGATTCAGCGGATACCGGCAAATCGGAGGCGCAGATCCTCAGGGAATTCTCCCCCCTGCCGAACGTCCGGGGGAACGTCAGCTCGCTGCGCCAGGTCTTTTTGAACCTGATCAGCAACGCTTGCGACGCGGTCGAAGGAAGGATGGGCGCAACCGTGCGCGTGACGACTTCCGCACCGGCCGGCGAGGTGATCGTCCGCGTCCGCGACAACGGCAACGGCATCCCGGCCGCCATGCTGAATAAGATATTCGAGCCTTTCTTCACTACCAAGGAATCGAAACATGGGGTCGGCCTCGGCCTGGCGCTGTGCCGCGAGTTTTTGACCCACGCGGGCGGCAGCGTAAGGGCCGAAAGCAGCCCGGGAAGGGGATCCACGTTCATCGTCACCCTCCCGGCTAAGGGAGCGCCCAAGACATGATAAGAGTGCTTATCGTCGACGACGAAGTCCAGCTCATCAAGGCCTTCAAAAAGCAACTGACCGAGGACGGCATGTCGGTAGTCACGGCTGCCTCCGCCGGCGACGCGCTCAGCATCATTGCAGAGCAGACTTTCGACGTGGCGGTCCTCGATATCAAGCTGCCCGACCTGGACGGCCTGGAGTTGCTCCTGCGGATGAAGCAAGCGGAGCCGAGCGTGGAGGTAGTGATACTCACGGGCTACGCGTCCATCGACACCGCCATCCGCTCAATGAAGCTGGGCGCATACGATTACCTGACGAAGCCGTGCAAGATCGCGGAGCTGGAGAAGGTGATAGCGAAGGCGCACGAGAACAAGGCCCTAAAAGAGAAAAATATCGTCCTTGCGGAGCACCTCCACAGGATCGGCGCGCACGACGCTTTCATCGGCGAGAGCAAGCAGATTATGAAGGTGAGGAAGCTGATATCCATAGTGGCCGCCTCCGGCACGCCGGTGCTGATCCTGGGCGAGACCGGCGTGGGCAAGGAGGTGGTGGCCAGGGCCATACACGACCGTTCCGGGCGCGTGGGCAACCCCTTCGTGACGATCAACGCGAGCGCCCTCCAGGAGAGCATCCTCGAAAGCGAGCTTTTCGGCTACAAGAGAGGCGCGTTTACGGGCGCTCAGGCCAATAAGCTCGGGCTCCTGGAGATAGCCCATAACGGCACCTTTTTCATCGATGAGGTGGGCGACATGGGCATATCGATCCAGGCGAAGATATTGCGCGCACTGGAGACGGGGGCCTTCATGAAGCTGGGAGACACCAAGGAGACGAGGGTGGACACCCGCTTCATATTCGCCACGAACAAAGACCTTAAAAATAAGATCGAAGAAGGTCTTTTCAGGAAAGACCTTTTCTTCAGGATCAACGGCTTCACGATCACCCTCCCTCCCCTGCGGGAAAGGAGGAGCGACATTCTCCCGCTGGCACATTACTTCCTCGAAAAACTCAACAGGGGAAGCACCAGAAAGCGCCTCTCGAGGGACGCGGTCGATTGGCTCGTCTCTTACGAATGGCCGGGCAACGTGAGGGAGCTGGCGAACGTCGTCGAGCGGTCGCTCCTTCTCAGCGGGCCGCGCGACGAAATCGTTGTCGACGATTTCCCCGAGTCGATGCAGCCGGACGGAAACGGCGTCGAGGCAGAGCGGCAGGGGGGCGACGGGCACCCGGATGTTTTCGAGCTTGCCCGCCTCGAGCACGAGCATATCGGAAAAGCGCTTCACTCCGCGATGGGCAACAAGAGCAAGGCCGCGCGGTTACTCGGGATCAGCAGGAAAACGCTTTACAATAAGCTCACGCGCGACAGGAGCGGCGACGGCTGGGGGAAAGCCGGGCAGCAGTAAGCGCGCGGCCGCGGGAGGCCGCCGGCAGGACCACGGTGTATACGAAGCAGTCCCCGGACAGAAACACCCGGACAGACTCCCTACTGTATAAATCTTTTACAATTGGGTCATTTTGAGCCACATAGGCGTAGGCGATGCCGCCTGCATAGTCTCCGAAATGCGTTAATAAGCAATACAACGTATTCTGGCATTTTACTTGCATTTTGGAATTCGCCGATTGTAGAGTTAGTTAGAATTTAGTTCGAGCGCAGAGTCCAAAAAAGGGGGGGGTTATGAAAAGGGGAAATTTTGCGTACGTCCTGGCATCGGTCCTGATCGCATCGTTCCTGGCGGCTCCGGCCTGCTTCGCGGCAGACAAGGTCGTCACACTCAAAGTCGCCAACTGGTTTCCCATCACACATCAGCAGAGCGTTATTCTGGAAGGTTGGTGCAAGGACGTTGAAAAGAGGACCAACGGCAAAGTAAAGGCCAATTATTATCCCGGCGGGACGCTCGTCCCTGCTCCGCAGGCATACGACGCCGTAACCAAGGGTATCTCCGACGTCGGCAACCACGTCCTCGGCTACACGGTGGGCAGATTCCCGCTTTTCGAAGTCATCGACCTGCCTCACGGCTACCCGAACAACGTCATCGCCACCAAACTGGCGAACGCATTCTATAACAAGTTCAAGCCGAAGGAATTCGACGATGTAAAGATCCTCTGGTTCCACTCCCAGGGCCCGGGACTCGTCCACACCAAATCGAAACCCATCAATAAGCTCGAAGACCTTAAAGGGTTGAAGATGAGGACTTACGGATCCAACGCGAAGCTGATGGGATACCTCGGCGGCGCGCCGGTCGCCATGCCTATGACCGACGTTTACGACGCGCTTTCAAGAGGCGTAGCCGACGGCCTTATGTGCTCTTACGAAGCCCTCGAAGGCTTCAGGACGGGCGAGCAGGTAAAATACTGCACTGAAAACTACGGCACTTCCTACACCGCCTGCTTCGTAGTGGCAATGAACAAAAACAAATGGAATTCCCTTTCCCCGGATGTCCAGAAAGCAATCGACGATCTCAGCCGTGAATACATAACCAAATATGAAGTCATGTGGGACACCATCGAGAAGAGCGGCAAGCAGTACATGGTCAAGAGGGGCGCTACGATCATATCCCTTTCCAAGGCCGAAGAGGCCAGGTGGATCGAGAAAGCCCAGCCTGTTTACGATGATTACGTCAACAGGATGAAGGCCAAAGGGCTGCCCGGCGCAGAGGCGCTCAAGTTCGTGCGCGAATTCCTGAAAACGGGCGGCTGAAAGCCGTCCGGCGCCGACGTCTTTTCTTGATAGGAGTCCCAGATGAACGGATTCAATAATATCGTTCTGAAGCTGGCCAAGTCTATGGACGTGCTGAGCGGGCTCGTTCTTACCTTCATGATGCTCATCACGGTGACCGATGTCGTCCTGCGCGTTTCCGGCAGACCGATAACCGGCACCTACGAGCTGGTGTTCCTGAGTGGCGCAGTCGTTATTGCCTGCGCCATCCCCAGGACTTCGTGGGAGGGCGGGCACGTCAACGTCGATTTCGTCATCATGGGCTTTTCCATGGCCGTGCGTAAGGTAGTTACGATCATCACCAGGTTGTTCGGCATCGCTTTTTTCTTCCTCCTTGGATGGAACCTCTTTGCCCTCGGGACGCAGCTTTACAGCAAGGAAGAAGTTTCCCTCACACTCCACGTGCCCATCTACCCCGTCGCATACATTCTTGGGATATCCGCATTCGTGGAATGTCTGGTGCTCGTCTCGGACATGCTAAAGACACTAAAGGAGGCCGGACATGAATGAGGTAGCAATCGGCGCCATAGCGCTTTTCATACTGCTGGCCTTCTTCCTGACAGGTATAGAGCTTGCGTTTGCGATGGGTATCATCGGCGTGGCCGGCTTTGCATACCTGGTCGACGTAAAGGCCGCGATGGGTCTCATGGCGAACGATTTCTTCGACGCCCTGGCCTCGTACGGTCTCACGGTAATACCACTCTTCATATTGATGGGTCAGATAGCCTTCAACGCAGGCATTGCGAAGCGCCTCTACGACTGTGCCCACAAGTTCCTGGGACACATACCGGGAGGCATGGCCATAGCGACGGTGGCGGGCGCGACCGCCTTCAAGGCAGTCTGCGGGTCCGTCGCCGCTACGGCCGCCACGTTCGCCAGCGTGGCGGTGCCGGAGATGACCAAGTACGGCTACGACAAGAAACTCTCGACCGGCATTGTGGCCACGGTCGGCACCCTGGGCGTGCTCATACCCCCCAGCGTCGTGCTGATAGTCTTCGGCATCATCACGCAGCTTTCCATAGGCAAGCTGTTCCTCGCCGGCATCATACCCGGCCTCCTGATCGCCTTTTTCTTCGTGGTGGTCATATTCGGGTGGTGCAGGATAAATCCGAAACTGGGCCCCAGCAGCGAAAGGTTCGGCTGGGGAGAAAGGGTAAGAACGCTCCCTGAAGTGATATGGCCTATACGTGATCTTCTTCGTCATCATCGTCGGACTGATGAGGGGCTTCTTTACACCCACGGAAGCAGGCAGCATAGGTGCATTTGCCGTGCTCGTGCTTTGCCTTTTCAAACGAAACATCACTTTCTCGGGGTACACGAAAGTCCGTCAGGGAAGCCCTGCGCACCGCCTGTATGGTGCTGCTCCTGATCGCCACGTCCAACATGCTCGGCCATTTTATCGCGGTAACGAACATACCGAACTACCTCGGCACGTGGGTCCTGAGCCTTAAGCTGCCCTCCTTTGCAATCATGATACTCATTTTCCTCGTCTACCTCCTGGGAGGCTCGTTCATAGACGATATGGCTTTTATGATCCTCGCAACACCCATTTTCTTCCCGATCATGACGAAGCTGGGATACGACCCGCTTTTGGTCGGCATCCTCGTAGCCCTTACCATCTGCATAGGCTCGGTGATCCCGCCGGTGGCCATCTGCGTCTTCGTAGTCAAGAACATAACGAAGGTGCCGATGGGCGTCATTTACAGCGGGGTTTACCCGTTTCTTATCTCGCTCGTGCTCGTAGTTATTCTCTGCTTTATCTTCCCGCAGATCGTGCTCTTTCTGCCGAACCTGCTCATGGGATAGATGCGTAACGGAATAGAACTATAATAGGGGGGGCCGGGAATGACGATAGGTGATCTGCTTGTAAGGAACGCGAACAAATACCCTGATAAGAGGGCCGTCGTCAGCGAGGGCTTCAGCGAGACGTTCCGGACGCTCAACGAACGCGTTAACGGCCTCGCCAACGCGCTCCTCGGCATGGGACTCCAAAAGGGCGACCGCATCGGTGTAGTAGTGCACAACTGCCACCAGTACATCGAGATATACTTTGCGGCGGCCAAAACCGGCGGCGTCTTCTGCCCGTACAACAACCACGTCAAGCAGAGGGAGCTAAAGGACGTCATCCTTTATTCGGCGCCGAAGTTCCTTTTCGTTGACAATGATTTCGCCGACATGATAACCGGCATCGTGCCGGACTTAGGCTGCGTGGAGCACCACATTTCCCTTCAGAAGCCGACGGCGGCCGGCGTACAGGAATACGAGAAGGTCATAGCGCAGGCAAAGAAGGGCGAGCCCGGCGTAAAGATCGACGACGAAGACCTTCTGAGCATTTTCTTCACTGCGGGCACCACCGGCAATCCGAAAGGCGCCATGCGGACGCACAGGCACCTCATGTCCGACGCAATCACCTCCGTTATCGACCTCCGGGTGGAGTACGACGAGAACGTCCTTATCAGCTTCCCCATGTACCACATCGCCTGCGAGGACAATATAGTCCGCCACTCTTTCATGCCCAACACGTTCTTCATACGGCGGGAGGGCAGTTTCGACCCGAAGCAGGTCCTCAAGTATATATCGGACGAGCGGATATCGCGCGTCCAGATGGTCCCGACGATGATCCACAGCATGCTCCAGGTGCCCGACATCGGAAGCTACGACCTCACCAGCCTGCGGCTCATCCTCTACGCCGGGGCCTCGATGCCCGTGGAGCTGCTCAAGAGGGCGCTGGCCGCCTTCCCGTGCTGGTTCGCCCAGCTTTACGGACAGACGGAGAGCGGCCCCTTTACGACCTGCCTGAAACCCGAAGACCATATCCTCGACGGCTCCGAGAAGCGCCTTGCCCGGCTCGCCTCTTCCGGCAAGCCGGCGCTCAATTACGAGATACGGATCGTTGACGATAACGACCGTGACGTGCCGGTCGGTCAGGTGGGCGAGATCATCGGCAGGAGCGAGGCGGTCATGAAGGGCTACTGGCAGATGCCGGAGGAGACGGCGAAGAAGCTGAAAAACGGCTGGCTCCATACGGGCGACCTGGGAAGGATGGACGAAGACGGCTATATTTACATCGTCGAGAGAAAGAACGACATGATCATCTCCGGCGGAGTGAACATCTACCCGAGGGAGATCGAGGAAGTGCTCTACCGCCACCCGGCCGTATCGGAGGCATCGGTGATAGGGCTGCCCGACGAGCACTGGGGGGAGGTCCCGAAGGCCGTCATCGTCCTGAGGGAAGGCGCGCAGGCCACCGAGGCCGAGATAATCGACTTCTGCGCCAGGAACCTGGCCGGCTACAAGAAGCCGAAGAGCGTAGATTTCTGGGCGGAGCTTCCCAAAAGCCCGCAGGGCAAAATTTTAAAGAAGGAAATCCGTAAGAAGTACTAACGCCGCAAGCCGATGGATATTAATTTTCCGTCACCTGGGCCAAAGCCGGGGTCCGGGTCTCGAATCAATGGATGCCGGCTTTCGCCGGCATGACGGAAGAGAGCGAATAGCAGCTTTACAATTACAGCTCACCCGCAGTTGCAGCAATTGGCCCCCGGCCCAATTGCTGCAGTGGTCGGAGGAGCCGCATAGAGGATGCTTCATATGCGGATGCAATGGGAGCCGCGTAGGCCGGAGGCGTACTGTAGGTACGTCGGAGGGCACGTGGCGAGCAGGGCGCCGCAGAGGGAGTATCCTCTATGCGCGAGTCCAAACCTCGCCACAACATCCGCCTTTGCCTCCTTCACACCACTTGGGGTTCTCACACAACCACCCGAATTGACAAACCCTCCTCCCTGTAATAGACTGCCCTATGATCGGCCCCAACGACCTCGGCGTCGTCGTCTATAAAGACAAAAAATACCTCAAACGGATCGAAGACGGTAAATCCTTCCACGGCAAGGGCGGCATCCTGCAGTTCGCCTCCGTTATCGGCTGCCCCTGGGGCAGCCGCTTCGGCGAGTACGAGGTCTTCCGGCCCACCATCGAAGACCTGATGATGTACGGCGTCAGGCGGGAAACCCAGATCGTCTTCCCCAAAGACGCCTTCTTCCTCTGCCACAAACTCAATATAAAATGCGGGTCGCGCGTGCTGGAGATAGGCACGGGCAGCGGCGCCCTCACATTGCTATTGTCGAGGGCCGCGGGGCCGGAAGGGTCCGTCGTCTCCCTGGAAAAGGAGGAGCGACATTTCAAGAACGCGCAGAAGAACCTTGCGAAATACCTGGAATTGCAGAATGTGACGCTCAACCAGGGCGACGCAGCGGACTTCGAGGGCGGACCGTTCGACGCGGCGTTCGTCGACCTGCGCGAGCCGTGGCTTTACCTCGACCACCTCCGGTCGCTTCTGGACGACGGAGCGCCCGTCGCCTTCATCGTGCCTACGGCCAACCAGGTGTCGGAGTGCCTCCAGACGCTGCGGCAGGGGTTCGGCGACGTAGAGGTCATCGAGATACTCTTCAGGCGCTACAAAACCCTCGCCTCCCGCTTCCGGCCCGAGGACCGCATGGTCGGCCATACGGGTTACCTGATATTCGCCAAAAAAGTGGAGATAATCCAGGAGGCGCCGGCGGCAGGCTATTCTTTTACCGGTTCTGCATCCCCATAGGAGCGGGCTGCGAGGAGCTGCCCTGCATTCCCCTGCCGGCCATCGTACCGGTCGGCTCCGAACCCCAGAAGTTGGTCACCTGCCGGCTAAACCTACTGTCCGCCCAGTTCGGCTGGCTGAATCTACCAAAATTGGGCGCCTGCGCCAGTCTCGCCTTGTCTACATTCAGAACAAGCTTTTCATTGCGCATAAGACCGAACATGCCGTAAGGTACAGGGACCAGGTTTTTCCCCAGCCCCTGATCGAGCACTATATAGGAGATTTTGCCGGTGCCCAGGTCGAGGGCCACATTCTCGACCGAGCCAAGCTTATTTCCGTTCGGATCGACCACATCCGACCCCTTCAGCTTATCCGCGCTTATCAGCATAGGAGCGCCCGATGACGGCATGCCTGCCTGCTGTGCCGCCGCGCCGCCCGCGAAAAGCAGCGCCAACGTCGAAAATCCGATCAGTACCAAAAACACCTTTCTCATAAACATCCTCCTTGCTTGTTTCTTGCGCGGCCTGCCCTCTCCGGATACGGTCAAACTGGTGCCTTCCGCTTTTATTGTCAAGGACCGGCAGGCGCAAAAGGTGCGGTAAGGAAACAACCGTGCTGCCTCTTTGTTGCGTCCGCGATTATTGCGCCGGCCGCTGCCCCTGTGATATATTTGACAGCGGTTCATCCAGGAGGTGACGAAGGTGCGAACGGCCTGCACAATCTTTCTCATTCTTTTTCTCGCGTTGCCCGGGGCCGCGTTTGCGGATAGGGACGACCTCACCCAGATATCGACGATAGACGCCCTCATGACGGGCGTTTACGACGGCGGCGCCACCCTCGGCTCGCTCAAAGAAAAAGGCGATTTCGGCATAGGCACGTTCAATAACCTGAACGGCGAGATGGTGCTCCTCGACGGCGTGTTCTACCGCATCACCTCAACAGGCGCGGTCGAGATGCCCGGGCCTGCCACAAAAACACCTTTTGCGTCGGTCACGTTCTTCGACGCAGACCGGACGGCCCTCCTCGAAAACGGCACTACTTTCGCGCAGTTCGCGGCAAAGGCCGATAAACTCCTGCCTACGGCGAATATCTTTTACGCTGTCAAAATCACGGGGACGTTCGAGGTCGTGCGCGCCCGGAGCGTGGCGGCCCAGGACAAACCATACAAGCCGCTCCTGGAAGTAGTAAAGACCCAGGCGCTTTTCGAGTTCACGCAAGTTGAAGGGACAATCGTCGGCTTCCGCTGCCCGGCGTATGTCAAAAGCATCAACGTGCCCGGCTATCACCTCCATTTCCTGTCTGCGGACCGTAAGGTGGGCGGCCACGTGCTCGATTTCAAGGTCATCAAGGCAAAGCTGGAGATCGACGATACAAATACGCTCATACTGATGCTCCCGTCAGATAAGGAATTCTACGCGGCGGACTTGACGCAGGACAGGGAACAGGCAGTCAGGGCGGTGGAAAAATAATGGCCGCCGAGGACGGGGCCGGCCCTGCGGCCGGTCACGTCCCGGCAGACTCTTATTGCTTTTTTTCTCGATAATTCCTACATTAGTGGTGTTATGGTCAGGGGAGAACTTGGGGTACAACTGACGGGCGCCAGGCGGGCCGAGAAGCAGCACCCGCTCCTGAAGCCTTTCAGCGCAGTCGGAAAGGTCACGATTTCTATCGTCGGCGACCTCGGGGCGATCCTTATCTTTTTCGCGCTTTCCTTCACGGGTATCTTCTCCAGAAGGCAATTGAGCGAGACAATGTGGCAGCTCTTTTACGTGAGCGTCACATCGACCGGCATCGTTATCCTCGTCGGGCTTTTCACGGGCATGGTCCTCGGCCTCCAGCTTTTCCACACGCTGGTGCAGTTCGGCTCCGAAAACGTACTCGGCACGGCGGTCTCGCTCTCCCTCATAAGAGAGCTGGGGCCGGTACTTACCGCAATCATGATAGCAGCCCGGTCCGGCTCCGGCATGGCGGCGGAGATAGGCATACTGCGGATGTCCGAGCAGATCGACGCGCTCGACACCATGGGTGTCGATCCGGTGCGCTATCTGGTCAGCCCAAGGCTCGCGGCCTCTATCATCGGCTTCCCCATACTCACTGCGTTCTTCGATCTGGTCGGCATTATCGGCGGCTACGTCACGGGAGTCTTGCTGATGGGCGCCAACGCGGGCCCCTATTTCTACAGGGTCTACTCATCGGCCACTACCGCAGACATCAGGGGCGGTTTCGTAAAGGCAATGGTCTTCGCCGTCCTGGTGTCGATGATCTGCTGCTTCCAGGGGTATTTCTGCCACATGCGGACGGAAAGCTCCGGCGCAAAGAACGTGGGCCTTGCGACGCGGGCCGCTGTCGTCCTTTCGTGCACCATGATCCTGATAGCGGACTACGCCGTAACCTCCCTGTTGATGTGAAACGCTTATGAAGGCGCCTCTCATAGAGTTCAGGAACGTAACAAAGCGGTTCGGCGATAAAACGATCCTCGACAGGGTCAACCTGAAGATCTACGAGAACGAGATCACGACGATAATCGGCAAGAGCGGCACCGGCAAGACGGTGCTCCTGAAACATATCATCGGCCTTCTCCGGCCCGACGAAGGGACGATACTCTTCAGGGGGAAGTCGTTGGCCGATATGAACAGGAGGGAATGGAGCAGCTACAAGCGCGAGGTAAGCTACCTGTTCCAGCACAACGCGCTTTTCGACTCCATGACAGTGTTCGAGAACGTCGCCCTGCCCCTGGTGCAGACAACCTCGCTGACGCGTGCGGAGATAGACGAGCGCGTAAAGCGGCGGATCGAGCAGACGGAGCTTACGCGACGCGGCAGGGAGCTACCCGGCCGAGCTGTCGGGGGGCATGCAAAAAAGGGCCGCCCTCGCGCGGGCCCTGGTCACGGACCCGGCGGTGGTGCTTTTCGACGAGCCGACGACCGGCCAGGACCCGATCAGGAAAAACGTCATCCTTAGCATGATCGCGCAGTACAGGAGGAGGTTCGGTTTTACGGCCGTGCTGATCAGCCATGACATCCCGGACGTCTTCTTCGTCTCCGACCGCCTGGTCCTCCTGTGGGACGGCACGGTCGGCTTCGAAGGGAGCTACGAGGAGGCGATGCAGCTCTCCCATCCGATGATAACCGAGCTGCTGAAGAGTCTGGAAGAACTTCAGGACGAGGTGATCGGCCTGCCTATGAAAGAAGCCTTCCGCTCCTGTTATGCGCCCCTCTTTCCGGAGGAGGCCCCGGCGCCGGTCACGTCCGCCATACGCTTCAGTCTGGACATCAGCTTCCCCGCGGGCGCCTTCAGCCCCGACGACATCGCGGGGGTAGTCAACGCAGTCGCCGAGCAGGCATCGCACCGCCTGAGGCAGCTGGGCGGGTTCGCGGTCAGGTACGCCGGCACCGACATACTGGCAATACTCCCCCATACGAGCGAGAAAGAGGCGGACCAGTTTATCGAGGACTACGCAACGGAGATCAAGTCGCACGCGGCTGCGGCGCTCATGAGTCTGAATGGCGGAAAACAGGGCGCGCCGCGCCCCTTCGACTTGCGAATAAAGGCGGGCGCGACCAGGATGTCCCACGAAGACAGTATCGACGATATAGCAGGCAGGGCCGCTTCCAGCCAGAAGGTTCTATCAGTGTTGTCCGGCGGCAAGGGCGAGGATAAATGAAAAAATACCCGATGCAGACTGCGGTAGGTCTTTTCGTTGTGATCGGCATTATCTGTATAGGCTACATGGCCGTCAAGCTCGGCAAGGTCTCCCTGTTCCAATCGGACACGTATACGCTCTACGCCCGGTTCACGTCGGTCCAGGGCCTGCGTGTCGGCAGCCCGGTAGATGTGTTCGGTATAGAGGCGGGCAGCGTCTCCAACATGCGCATAGATAACGAGCGGCAGGTTGCAACGGTGACCATGCGGATAGATAATAATGTTAAGGTGTACAACGATGCGTCGGCCACTATAAAGTCCATGGGGTTGATCGGCGACAAATATATCAGGATCGACCCGGGCGGAGCGGGCTCGATTATGAAGTCCCGGCAGACCATCACCAACACGGCCGCCGAGCCCGATATCGAAGATCTCCTTGGCAGGTATATCTTCGGTCAGGCAAACTCTCAGCAGGGGGAAGGCGGAAAGGAAGGCAAGCAATGAAGGTAACGGCGCTTTTGCTCGGAGCGGCTCTCCTCCTTGCTCCCCTGCCCGCAATGTCGCAGCAGGACGCGACCGCCGCGGTGCAGGCCCACGTGGACGCCGTATTGAAGGTACTCGGCAACCCGGCCTTAAAAGGACCGAAGGGCGAAAAGCAGAAGAGGGCTGAAGTCGTTGCCGAAGCCGATAGGTTTTTTGACTTTGTCGAGCTGGGAAAGCGAACCCTGGGCCTTTCCTGGAACAGGTTCAGCATGGACCAGCGCAAGGAATTCGTGAGCCTTTATAAACAGCTTCTCGAAGTAACCTACATGGACCGCCTCATGGCCTATGCAGGAGAGAAGATCAGGTTCGGCAAGCAGGTCCCCCTCACCGGCAATACGGTGGAGGTCAAAAGCGAGCTGCAGACCAAGACCGGTCCGGTTGCGCTGTCTTTCCGCCTCATAGACGAGGCCGGCCAGTGGAAAGTTTACGACGTGGTTATCGAAGGCGTAAGCCTCATCGCCAACTACCGGAGCCAGTTCAGGGAGGTCCTCGCCAATCAGGAGCCGCAGGCTCTCATCGACGTATTGAAGAAAAGGGTGGCTGAAGGTCCTAAATGAGATTTCTTTCGTACCTCGCGGCGGTTACCGTTTTCCTCTTCCTCTCAGTCCTGCCTGCACACGCCTGGCTCCACGTCCCTGTTGGATTCACTTACCTGAGCGGAAAGGCATCGGGCACGTCGAGGCCCATGCTTGTCAACCAGGACAAAGAGGGCGCCGGGGCGGAGGCAAAGACAGGTGCGTCGCCGGAAGCGAAGGCGGGTTCCGCGCCGCAGGATGAATACGGCAACGTCACGGAGGAAGAGGCCGGGAAGGCTCCGATGACGGAAATCCACGTCGCCGACCCCCTGGAAAAATGGAACAGGTTCTGGTTCACCTTCAATGACAAGCTCTATTTCTGGGTCCTGAAGCCTGTTGCGAAGGGCTACGGAAAGGGCGTGCCGGAGGGCCTCAGGATCGTCTTCAATAATTTTTACAAGAACGTCTCGGCGCCTATCCGGATCGTCAACAATCTCCTCCAGTTTAAAATGAAGTACGCGGGCAGCGAGATGCTGCGCTTCACCGTCAACTCGACAATGGGCTTCGGCGGCCTCAAGGATTGCGCGACCGAATGCTTCGGCATGGGTTATCATGACAACGACTTCGGCCTGACCCTGGCCTACTACCACATGGGGGCCGGCCTGTACCTGGTGTGGCCTGTCATCGGGCCGTCTACGGCCAGGGATACCGTCGGGCTGGTGGGCGATCTGGGTCCCGATCCGATATATTGGTTCGTCCCCTGGACTTATTCGATCCCCATGCGCGCGCATGACAGGGTGAACTTCCTCAGCTTCCACATAGGCGATTACGAAGCATTACGCAATTCGGCCGTCGACCCGTACGTGGCGCTACGCAACGCCTATATGCAAAACCGCGCCGCAGCCCTTCATAAGTAGTTAATTCTATCGTTCTAATGTCTTGATGTCTGCGTAGTCGCCGGTAGCGCGGCTGCGGGTGCTGTCGGAGTCGGTCATTATTGCGATGCCCCTGGCAACGGGCGGCTTCTCTTCCCCGAAGACGCGCATATAATCCGCAAGCACGTCGCGCCTCTCCGTCACCCACGTCCCGGCGCGCTCCCTGCCGCTGCGGACAACGATGATCTTTGTCCTGGACGAGTAAGGCGATTCGAACGTCTCACCCTTCGGGCACGGAGTCGCTCCAGACATACTTGATAGACCTGACAAAGGGCCAACGGCCGAAGACGACGTAAACGCCGAGCACGCTGTCGGCCACCATTTTCTTTCGCTCGTCCGACTTCTCGGGAAATAGGAGCGCCCGCCATTGCCACTGGAGTATCGGGTAATCCTTCAGCGGCCAGGGCTTCTCGTAACCCAGGGCTATGGCCGAGCCGTCGCTGGAGGCGCGGACGTACTTTTTACCCTCTTCCGCGCCGACTGAGAAGGTCCGGGCCGGGTCCCCGCCCTTGCAAACCCATCCCTGGGGCGGTTTGCCCACCTCGTCCGATTGGAACGTAAGGCTAAACCCAGGTTCCGCCGGCGCGGCCTGCGCCGCCGAAACCTGGGCGGCGACGGCAAAAACCGCCAGCAGGACAATGAGACTGATGGACCTTCCTTTCATGAAGAAAAAATATAACTTTACGGCTCTCAGGAATCAAGAGAGGCGCTACCGCAGGGTCAGATCCACCCGCCTTTCCCCGTCCGGCAGGTAGCACATGGCTATCCTTATTTAACGGGTATACCCCATGTTAGACTGTATACAATACACGAAGATAACGGCCGCAAGGAGGTCGGCGGCGCCGCCGGGACTGAGGCGGCGCGCTACGAACGCCCTGTGTATGGCCTGTCCTTCGTCCTGCCACCCTTTCCTGTATACGCCGCCTTTATCGAGGAAGGAGACCGCGGCCTCCCTGGCATAGCGCAAGCCTTCGACACCGCCCCTGAACAGCACGTTATTGTCGGGGACCACCGCCATGAGAGTGAAAAACGCCTGAACCGTAGCGGCATTTTTATCGACGCCCCTGGAGAGCGCCCGGCGCAGCGCAGGCAGCCCGACCGAGAAGACGTGGGGGAAACCGGCCGCAGCCTCTTCGCGCGCGCCGGGTGCGCCGTACCGCCGGGCAACGAGCCGGCCGTGGCTCCAACCGCCGGCAGGCTGCGCGGCGAGTATCTCCCCGCCCCACAATCCCGATACCGTGCGCCCGATAGCATCACCGGCAACGCGCCTGCCCGCACTGATGCAGCGGCCCGCTGCGGATGCAAGGATCCCCAAGGTAAAGATCGCGCCCCGGTGCGTATTAACGTTGCCCGTGGCAGCCAGCATATCGCCTTCCGCCTCCACGCCTGCGGCCCGCAGCTCGTCAAACCCCGCACCGCGCATCCCGGCGTAAGCGACAGCAGCAAAATAACCCTTCAGCGCGGACAGGCTGCGTAAGAACGTCGAGGCGTCCATATCTTCGTGGCTGCCGCTATCGGCCAGGCTTACGAGGCCCGGCTTCGGGCAGGCGCTAAGCTCGTCATAAAGCGCGCCTATGGCAGCGGCATCGATGGCGCGGCAAGCCTGCTCTTCCCGGTTGTACGGCAGCATCGCGGAAGAAGCACGCGCCTGCTCTCTTTCATACCTGTCTGTCGCGCTCAGCATGACGGGCCTGCCTCACAATGCCCGTTATGGGGCAGCTCTGCAATGATGCGGGTCCGGTCGAGAAGGACGACGTCCGACAGTCCCTTGCCGAGCACCATACGCCCCCCGCTTAGAAGCTCCCTGAGCTGCACGCCGTACCCGCAGGCAAGGTCAAGCTCTACGTCTATGCGAAGGTGTAAAGACCCTTCGACTCCCCGCATATCGTCCATGAACGCAGAAAGCGCCTCGATGGGGGCCCGTCCACGAGCAGGTCCAGGTCGGAGCCCTCGCGCGTGCAGGGAAGTCCCGTATATGTCTCGATTGCAGCCGAGCCCCAGACGCCGAGCCGGACGGACAGGGCCGCTGCCTTCTTTTTCGCTTGCGCAAGGGCCTGTATCACCGATGAGCGCGCCGACAGACGAAGTGACGGCAATTCATACGGGGTCGTGACGGACAGGATATCTTCGAGTTTCGCAAAGCCGGCAATGCGAAGGCGCTCGCCATTGCCGGCAAAAGGCTCGCTGAAGCCGACGGGCACACAGCCCGGCCGCACGTCTCGGCTCCCGCCTTACAATACCCGGCACGCGCACACCCGCTCCGTTCGCAAGCAGCACGCCTCGAGCCGCTGCCTCATCGCTGCGTCGTGCGGCCGCCGCGCGCAAACCTCTGCCAGCATGGCCTCCCGCCCCGCGTCCGATATATCGACCAGAGTATGGCGCCTGAAGCTCAACTTATATAGCGGCCTGCCACCGCCTCGAACTCACGGTCCATCGTCTCCATGACCTTCACCCTGGCGCACCTGCCTCCACGCTGCTCGCCGAGGGCGCCCCTGCCCCACGGTCCAAGCTCCTCCTGCCTGCCTTCGGCCTTCTTGTTCCGGACCTCCGCGACGTGCGCAATGACGCGGTCGCGCATGGCCTCGATACTGTCGACCATCTCGTCGATGCCGCCCAGCCTGTAGAAGAAGTCGGGGCCCGCCGCAAAGACGGGGTTGCTCTCCGCAAGCTCCTGGAGCCACTCGATATCCAGTTTGGTGATGCGCGCAATGCTCGTCAGGGGCATCACGTGGACGAGGGTGCCGAACTGGGGCCCGAGGCAGAGGATATGGTCCGCTTGTAGGCCGTGGCACAGGAAACCCCCGGAAATGGCCCGGCCCACCACAAGGGCCACTACGGGGTGGCCCGCCTTCCTCGCCTCGGCGAGTGCCAACTGGTACGCCCCGGTCGCCTTGTTCATGCCGAAGACCTCTTCCAGCTTGCCCGGCCCGTTGCCGGGCGTATCTACGATGAGAACCAGCGAACGCTTCTGCCCCTCTGGCTTGTCCCGGTCGGCCTTTATGCTGTGGTATACGGCAAGGGCCATCTTGTATCCCTCTTCGAGGCCGATGATGCCTGCGTAGACTACGCGGAATTTCCGGTTGACCTTCAGTGCGTCGATGGCGATGACCGTGCACGTATCACCGCCTAAGCGGGCAGTGCCGATTACTGCGCCCGGCCCGAACTCCTTGTCCGTTATAGCCAGATCGCCCACTACGCCTTCCGTGAAGCTGTCGGGGTCCACCACCATGCCTATAGCGCCGCCCTGCCCTTCCCCACGAGGTTCTTATCGTTCATGGCGTTCCCCCTTACTCTACGTTGAGCCGCTTGACGCTGCTCAGGAACGTGCCGAGGCTCATGTCCGCCACCTTGTCCGGGTTCTCGTTCCCCGCGTATCTCCACACGTCCTTCGAATCTTTGGCGCAAGCCTGACGCAGAGATCGACAACCTTCAACTGCCGCTCGACTTTCTCCAGGCTGCCGATGCGCCGTTCTTTATCGATGTCCGCGTAAGGTGCGGTCAGGGCCGCCGTCAGGGCGTCGCGGAAGGCGGCTATCGAATCAGCCACAAGGACGTTGCAGTCGCCCATGATGTACCTGTGCTTGCCGCCTGTCGTGCGGTAGACGAGGGCGCGGTCGGAGGCGTTGAACTCTTCCCTGCCCATCTCCTGCTCGATCACCTCCGGGCCCGTCAGGCCGATGCGGCCGTTCTGGCTCATGATGAGCACGTCTGCCGCCGCAGCCACGAACCCCATGCCGCCGAAGCAGCCTACCCTGCCGCCGATGAGCGAGACAATCGGCACCTTCCCCTTGCAGTCCTGAAATTGGTCCATCAGCTCTGCGTGGGCCAGAAGGCCCGCGTTCGCCTCGTGCAGGCGCACTCCGCCCGTATCGAAGGAGATGACGAGCGCCGGCCGCCGCTCCTCGGACACGCTGCCCTTCGCAGACATCGTATCGAACGCCTTGCGGGCAAGGCGCGCTATGTTTACCATCTTAGCGCCCCCCACTTCGCCTATGGCCCCGCCGACAAAGCGACCTTCCTGGGACGCGATGAAGACAGGCCGCCTGCCTATGAGCCCGACGCCCGTGACTACGCCGTCGTCGAATTGGATCGCCTCACCCAGTACGGGCAGGTGGGGGCTCGACAGCCGGTCCCTCGGTCCTGCAAGCTCCGTGAAGCTGCCTTCATCGAGCAGGCCGACGGCCCGCTGGCGGCCGTTGCATTCGAGAAAACTCCGGGTTTGCAGCGCGTTCCATTTGCCGGACATGTTGGACCTCCTCAATCGATCTCGGAAAGGGCCTGGCGCAGCCTGAGCGAGCCGACCACAGGCGTCGCGTTGCAGTCATTGATCTCGATACTGGCATTGCCGATGCGGGTGTCATTGACGAAGCGGGCGAGCACCCGCCTCCACACCTCGCTGAAACCTGAGACCGGAGTGAGCACCTTGACCTTGACCGCACCGCCGAGGGGCTTCTTCTCGATGATGATCTCCATGTCGCCCGACCCCACCACGCCGTAATGGAGGAAATCGGTTGGGAAGTCCCCGGGGGCGTCAGCCTTGAACTCGAAGTTCAGCTCGTTCAGTTGTTTGCGCATCGCGTGTGCCTCCTTTACCAGTTCCTGAACCGGCGCGGCGGGTCGTATAGGCCGCCGGACCACTCCACCAGTCTCGTACATGTTCCTCGCGGCAAGCAGCGACCGGTTGGCTCGGCTCGCATCTATGCCCAGGTCCTCGACGCGTCTTGACGATGCCTTTCTTTCGCAGGGCGTCCGTCTCCTCCTGCTTCGGCCGCAAGGCCCATCTCCGTGAAGCCCGCCACGCCCGGATGGCGGCCATCCGCTCTTCCAGGCCCCGGCACCTGTGCAGGTAGGCGATGCCTTCTTCGGTGACGATATGCGTGAGGTCGTCGGCGTAGATCATGACCGGAGGCAGCGGCAGGTTCGCGTTCTTCGGCCAGCCTCCAGGCGTCCAGCTTATCGACGAAGGCGGGGGTCATCTTCTCGCCGAAGGTCTCCACCATCTGGACGACGAGGCGTTTGCCGCGCGGCATGTCGCCGATGTACTCGCGTTGCGAGACGAACTCCTCGCCGCACTTGAGCCACGCCCCGTAGAGTGGCGGCGCCCCTTCGCGTCGCAGCCCATGTTGGGCGCGCCGCCGAAGCCCGCGACGCGGTTGGCCGTGGCGGTGCTGCTGTTGCCGAATTTGTCGATCTGGAGGGTGCCGCCGATGAACATGTCGACCGCGTAGTGACCCGCCGTCTGGCAGAAGGCGCGGTTGGAGCGCATGGTGCCGTCAGGGCCGAGGAAGAATACGTCGGGCCGCGCCGCGCATGTACTCCTCCATGCCCAGCTCTCCGCCGAAGCAATGGACGGTCTCCACCCAGCCGGCTCTCGATGGCGGGGATCAGCGTCGGGTGCGGGTTGAGGGCCCATTCCGGCATATCTTCCCCTTCAGCCCCAGCTCTTCGCCGTAGGTGGGCAGGATCAGCTCGATGGCCGCCGTGTTGAAGCCGATGCCGTGGTTGAGGCTCTGACACCGTAGCGCCGTAGATGCCCTTGATGGCCATCATCGCCATGAGCACCTGGGTGTCGGTTATAAGGGCCGGGTCCCGGGTGAACAGCGGCTCCAGAAGAACGGCTTCGGCGACTCGACGACGAAGTCGACCCACTCGCCGGGGATGTCGACCCGCGGCAGCCTTATCCACCAGCTTGTTGACCTGGGCGATGACGATGCCCTGGCGGAACTCCGCCGCCTCCACCATCGCCGGCGTGTCCTCGGTGTTGAGGCCGGTGTAGAGGTTGCCGTCCGGTCGCCTCTACGCGCAGACCAGCGCAACCCTCGGCGTCAGGTCGACGAAATAGCGGGCGAACAGCTCCAGGTACGTGTGGATGGCCCCGATCTCTATCTTGCCTTCCGTCGATCAGCTGCGCCACCCGCCGGCCTGGGGCCCCGAAAGGCGAAATCGAGCTTCTCGGCAATGCCCAGCTCGAAAGGTCGAGATGGACGGCCAGCGGGAGCACCGACTGCACCATGTGCAGGCCGTGACCCGCGGCCGATCGCACTTGCCAGGCCTCCGCGAGGAAATCGGCCTGCTTCTGGTTGTTGCCCTCGATGTTGACGCGGTCGAAGGGCCGGATGACGGCCTCCAGCACCTTCGTGACGTCGTGCGCTGCCACGACCTTGCCGTTGCTTATGTACGGCGCTGCGCCGCTCATGCGCTCCTGGTAGTCCGTCTTTCGCAAGTCCCATCTCTTAGTCTCGCCCATCACGTTCTCCTTGTCTCAAATGCGGCTGACGGCCTTAAGGCTTATGGGATCCCGAGCACCGTAAACAGGAACCAGCAGACGATTGCCCCGATAGGCGTCATCGCCAGCCCCCAGATGAGCATGTTCCTGAACAGCTTCTTCTTGTCCTGGGTCTCCGTTGCGTTCGCGATGAAGATGGCCCCAAGCGTCGAAAGGGGACTGACGTCCGTCACGTGGCCGCAAAGGACAATGCTCGAAAGTAGCGCCAGGAGGTCGGTCCCGCCGATCTTGTGAAGGAGGTCGGGCGCCATAGGCACGAAGGCCGGCAGGATCACGCCGATCGTGCTGGCGTAAGCGGAGATCAGGCCCGACCAGAAGCCCGCGACCAGGGTAACGGTGTAAGGCGTAGACTGCTTCGCCATGATATCGGCGAAGAGCGCCATGCCGCCGATCTTGCTCATCAGGTTGATGAGGACCGTCACGCCCGTCACCATCATGATTGCGCTCCAGGGCATCGCCTTGAAGACCTTGTCTTCGTCCGCCGTCCCCAGCAATATCAGGATGGTGCCGACGCAGAACCCGCCGAAGCCGATGTCGACTTTGAAGAAAATCACGCCGACGACCAGGGCGAGGATACCGGCCAGCGTGAATATCTGGCTGCGGTTGAAGGGCGTCGGGTCTATCTTCTCCAAGGCTGCGGCAACCTCCCCTGCACCGCTCCGCTTCCACAGCTTCAACCCGCCGAACAGCAGGTACGCGCCGAAGCCGATGGCGAAGAAGTAAACGAGGCTGTTCATCCACAGGATAAAGCTCCAATCGGGCAGGCCCAGCTTTTCGGCCAGCCCTTTCACTATGACGCCTGCGACCGCGATGGGCGACATATTGCCCGCCTGCGTGCCGTTCGCCACCATAACTGCCATGAGGAAGGCGGGTATCCCCGTCTGCGAAGCCAGTAGCATGCAGGGCGCGGCCATCAGGGCGCAGATTGTGATCGCCCCCGGCCCCATGGAGGAGAGTCCGAAAGCGACGAGGAACAGGATGATTGGCAGGAGCGCGACGTTGCCCCGGACAGCCCTTACTGCGTAGTTCGTCAGTTTCGCGAGAGTGCCGTTGACGTTGGCGACGGCGAACAGGTACGTGATCCCCGCCAGCATGAGGAAGACGTTTACGGGGTATCCGGCCATGAGGTCTTTGATCTTGACCCCGCCGATGTAATAGCCGATCACAAGGGCGATAGCCAGGCTCAAGGGGCCGACGTTGACGTTTCTGATGATGCCTATAACGACTGCGACGCCTAGTGCAATGAGAGACAGTTCGGGTAAGCCCATGGTTCCTCCCTCCTCCGTCATTATTCCAGAAACTGCCGTCAGGGACCGGCCTATCCCGGCCGCTCATCGACAGATTATGCCCATGTGCATGTAGGTTCTTGCTTGTATAATTGTGCTTAAAAAAACCCCCCCGGGTTTAATACATCGCACATAATACATCTTGGTCGAACCGCTTATGTCAAGACAAATTTGCGCAGAAGATTGATCTTTGTGCAGGGTATGTGATATTCAACTTCAATGACCGACCGGCTGACAGGCCCCGAGGCAATGGACCTCCCCGAAATTCTTATGAGGCTCTTTTATCCCCGCAAGGCCTATGGCGATGAGGTGACACCCATTTACGGCGCGAACCGCAGGATCGAGGTCGCGCCGGGCATCTCCATCGGCTGCCGCTTTTATCCCGCTTCTACCGGCGGGCCCGCCCTTCTTTTCTTCCACGGCAACGGTGAGATTGCGCCCGATTACGACTATATCGCCCATTTCTACCAGGAGAGGAACATCAGCCTCTTCGTAGCCGATTACCGGGGATACGGGCTGAGCGACGGGTCGCCGACATGCAGCGCAATCATCGCCGACGCGCACCCGATCTTCCTCGGCTTCACGGAGATAATGAAGGAATATGGGATCAAGGGCGGCCTCTTCGTCATGGGGCGGTCCCTGGGGAGCGCGCCTGCCATCGAGGTGGCCGCGAGCTACGGAGCGCAGCTTCGCGGGCTGATTGTGGAAAGCGGTTTCGCGAGCACACGGAACCAGCTCCGAAGACTGGGAGTGGCGCACCTCTTCAGCGACGCATCGGGCGAGATAGGCTTCGGGAACGACGCGAAGATCGCAAATATCACGATACCGACGCTCATCATCCAAGGCGAGAACGACGAGATCATCCCCTTCGAGGAGGCTAAGGCCCTCTACGCGCTATCGGGCGCGTCCGATAAGCGATTCCTTCCTATCCCGGGTGCAGGCCACAACGACCTCATGGAGCGCGCCCTCGACGCCTACATGGATGCAGTCGAGGCGTTTACGGCAGGCAGGCCGGGCGCGTAAACACATTGAAAGAAAATAAATGGGCCTTCCACGCCATTCTTGAGTGACGCGGAAGGCCCGTCTTCTTTGCGCTGTCACGCGGCCCTGAGCGGGCCGCTTCTCTCTTCTAGTGCCCGCCCGACCGCGCCTGCATGCCGGGGGCGAACAGGTCGCCCGAGTTCGGTATGCAGAGGCCGGAGTTATGACTGTATCCCATAGCGCCGACTGCCGGCAGCTCGAATGTCAAATCGTCGGCCAGCGGCGGGTTGTTGTGATCGGTCGGGTTGTGGCCCGCATAGACGAAGAGCGACGGGTGGTCGAAGGGCGCCTGGTCGCACTGGACGCGCGGGTCGGTAAGGGCCTGGATGTACCGGACCAGGGCCGAGAGGTCGTCGGTCGCCACATTGCAATTCGGCTGCACGACCCCGTTTGCGTCGCAGTCCTTCAAGCCCAGCGGTACGATTACACCCGTGACGTTCGTCTTACAATCCCCGGTAGCAGGGAAGATTACGTCGCCGGCCGGGCCGGTGCCCGAATCGTCTCCCGCCGTGCAGGTGTTTGTCCCGGCAGGGCCCGAGTTGTTGTTGTCAACACCGGCTATCCCTATATCTCTCCGGTTCCCACCCCTGTTATAGACCTTCATGGCCTGTCTCAGGCTGCCGTATCCACCCCACATGAAATATGGGGGCGTCAGGGCCGCGTTGCGCAGAGAAGGTACTTTCACGGCCCCTGCGATCTCCAGCTTCGTCACCGTCGTCCCTATGGACGGCTGGACCAGCGAAAGGTTGTTCTGCAGGAACGGGTCTACTATGTGATTTGTCAGATACTGTTTGCCGTACGAAAGGGGGTTCCCGTAGGGGTCCGTACCGCCGACGCCCACGTCCATCGTGTAAGGCTTGACGCCGATATTCGCAAATCCCTGGTCGCGTATGTCGAGGGTCCCCTGCACATCGGTGACAGGGTTCAAAAACGGCGTAAAAGGCGTCGGCTGCCCGGCCGTCGACTGGTTCTCGCTGAAGGTCGGATTTCCGTGGCAGAACAGGCAGCTGCCTCCGGGTACGCCACCCTGTGCAACCGGAGGGATGAAGTTAGCGCCATGGAAGATCTTACATCCCCTCGCGAGAAGGGGATCTACGTCGGGTGTCGTATCGCAACCTGTAATACCGGGGATCGGGCCGTTCCCGATTACGATCTTATTGTTGTTAACGAGGTAATCGAACTCGCTCTGGTTGGAGATGAGCGTCGCCTCGTAGAGCATGATCGAGATGCCCCAGAACATGGAGAAGTTCGTCTCCATCTGCGTGTAGCCTTTCGGGTCCGCCGTGAGCTTGCCTTTCTTGCCGATCGTATACCGTCCGGTGTCGCTCCAGTACTTCGGGTCGAACGCCTGCTTGATCAGGGAGCCGTAAGTATATTGCAGGCCCAGGCCCCTGCCTGCCGGGTTGGCGTAAGCCCCGAGCACGCTGTCGCGCGGGTCTACCTTCTGTATCTCCAGGGGCTGCCTCTGCATCATCTTCCTTCCTATGTCCGCGAACGACCTGCCGTTGCAAGACATCTCGTTCGCAGATGTCGGCGGCGCCATCGACTGCGAGGCAAGGCTCGAATCGGGCAACTGTAGGTAGCCGAGCATCGGCTTGCCGTTCTGGAGGACGATCAGCCTCGCCTGGGGGTTCGCGGAAATTGTGCGCATGCCGAAGGGGTCCAAGCCGTTGAATGTGTTGTTAGCGCGGCCGTCCCAAAACTGCCTGTTGTTGAGCGCTGCGTTGATGATCGTAGGCGCCTGGCGCGGCTCGACGCGCCTTGCCGGATACGGGCCCGCGTGAAATATGGACGCCGAGGCGTTAGTCGGGCTGCAAAGGTCTTTATTCCCGCCAATCGGCACGACCTGGCTGTAGTTCTCGGTGAACGAGCCGCTCGGGGCCACGCGGTCGTTGGTCCCCGTTATGACGGGGGAATTATGGTCGAGCTCGTCCTGAAGCTGAAAAACCGGGAAGTCCGACGGAACGAGCCTGTAGTTCGAATCGGCTTTATTCCCCGAAGGCATGTAACCCGCCGCCACCTGTCCCGTATCGGAGCGGTTGGAGCCGAATCGCGTGTCACCATTCGGTCCGAACGTGATGTCGTTGAAGCCCGGGTTGAGCTGGTTCGTGATCCTCGTGTCGGCCCCCGCCGTGAAATGGCAGCTCGCGCACGCCTGGAAGTCGGCGCCCGCCTGCTGGTCCCAGAAAAGGGCCTTGCCCAGCACGACTGCTGTTTTCATGTCTTTGACGATGCCCATTAAATTGGGGAGCTTGGGCGTCAGGATTGTCTGACCCGGGCTCTGGGCCTGCACGAGAGGGACTGCGACCAGTCCCAAAATAAAAGTCGCCACCGAAAAAACGGCCAGCCTGTATACAAGCGTCTTCATTCTCCCCTCCTCGTATGGTTTCGGGTAGTCTATCCTCCCGTCTCTCTAGTGCGCGCTTTAATGCAAGCTGCTGAAGCAAACAGAACCGGGGCCTTGAATGAAGGGTGGGACGCTCAGGATGGTGGCCTATCTCAAGATATGGGTACAGCAGAAACAATTGTCAACCAGCGGCAGGGGCTTTTAAGAAAAGATTTTCCCGGCGGGATTTTTAAGGGCCGTACTTCTTGAAGAACGCCTGATATATGCGCTGGGGAAGGTCCGTATGCCGGTAAAGCCCGAGGGCCTTGGCGTAGAATGACAGGAGCGTGTCGCCGCCGGTTACCGCCACTCTCGGTAAATAAACCGTTCCCTCACCGCAGCGCACCGGGCCCCTCTGCAACGTGCAGCAGCACCTGTAAGACGCTCTCTTCATCGCGGCCTTCAGCTCGGACTCGAAGGAAGGCCACCGCCTGTGCGGCGATGGGAAACGAGAAAGGCAGGGCCACGGCGATAGGCGGCCTCCCCAGCATCGTCTCGATCCTTTCTTTCGACCGTACAAGCTCTGACTCGATCTCACCGAACGCCATGCGGGGCGGGAAGCGATGGCTGGCAGTATGGGAGCCTATCTCCATCCCGCCGGCCGCCATGCACTTGCGCATCCTGCCAGCTCATGGGGCGCGCGTCTTCGTCGCCCCGGTCGCCTTCGGCAAGCCAGCCGAAGCGGCAGGGCGGGCCTGAAATACCGGGCAGATAATCGGTGGCGAGGAAGACGCAGGCGGCAAAGCCGTATTTCAGCAGGACGGGCAGCGCCCTTGTGTACGTGCTCCTGTACCCGTCGTCGAAGGTAAGGGCCACCGTCTTTCGCGGCAGCACCTCCCCTCTCTCCATTGCAGAGACGAGACCGCTCAATGGAAGGACGTTAAAGGCATGCTCCTTAAGCACGCGCATCTGGCGCTCGAACGCGTCAAGATGCACCGCGTCCCTCATGGGGCAGCCGCGCCGGCCGTCCCGTATATACGTGATGGTAGACAAGGACGCAGGCTGAGTATGAGCGCGGCCGGGCAAACGACATGGAAGTAGTTTATTTTGTGGACGGTAGTCTATACTGTCAACCGCTATCGTTGACGGATGGCCGGTAAGGTACTAGAGAATAGAAAAGCCCATTCGAATAATACCGGGAGAGCAAAAGCATGATCGACGGCTTCGGGTATAAGGTTCGCAACGGTACGCGGGCCATGCGCGCCTGGGTCGTCCCCTACCTGCTTTCAAGGCTGCGGGCGGACGAGTTCCGGCCCGTCCTGTGCTACCTGTTCACCGAATGGAAATGCAATATAGACTGCCACTACTGCCACCAGTACGACAACGGCAGGGACAACATGACGCCGGACACAGCAAAGGGCTCCATCGACTGGCTCAAATCGATCGGCTGCCGCGTCGTGCCGCTTATGGGTGGAGAGCCCCTTTTGCGCAAGGACTTCGTCCTCGACGTGATACGCTACGGCGCGGAAAACGGTTTTTTCATGTACCTGCCGACTAACGGCTACCTGATGGACAAGTCCTTCATCGATGAGGTCGGGCGGGCGGGAGTCGCGGCGATCAACCTAGCGGTGGACTGCGTCGCGCCTCGGAAGGGGCTGCCGAAGGCCCTCCTTGCCATCGAGCCGCAGTTCCGCTACCTGGTCCAGCAACAGCAAAAGTACGGCTACCTGATCTTTTTCAATATGAACATCTGCGGCAACAACATGAAAGACGTCCGGATGCTGACGGAAATCGCGCACCAGAACGGCATAGGCACCGATTACCACCTCAACGAGCCGCCCCATGCGTTCGTCAACACGGAGCATTACAAGCACGAAGAGGACATGCTCACTATCACGCCGGACAGGTTCGGGGAAGCCGACGCGCTACTCGACTGGCTGATCGAGAAGCAGCGCGCGGGGTGGCCGATGGTCAATTCCGTCGAGCACCTGCGGACGTTCAAAGGGCGCATGCGGGGACAGATCGCAGGCTGGGACTGCCGGGCGGGGCGCAACGGCGCGCTCATCCGCACGGACGGGACGCTCTCCCCGTGTTTCGACATGATATGCTACGACCACGACTGGGGGCGGATCGGCAATCCCCGATTCGACACCGTGGAGCTGGACGAGCTTAAAGGACGGTGCAGGCCCCTTTGCTCGTCCACCTGTTTCCATACAATGGGCTTCTACTACAAGCTCGCCTCCGTGCCGGAGTGGGTCCGCAAGCACATCCGGGTGGGCTGATTACGACTGTCGAGATGAACGCTCCTTATTCCCGCATAAAAAAAGCCGCCTTTATCGCGCTGGCCCTGATCGCTGCCTGCGGGCTCTGCATAGCGGCCGGAGAGCCGGAGGTCCCGGTAGGCCCCTTTTCGTCGGCAGCAACCGGCGGCGTCCCGGCGGGCTGGAAGCCGTGGATCCTGAAGAACGTCAGCAGGCGCACCACCTACAGGCTCGTAAAGGATGACGTCATCGCGTTGAGGGCAGTCGCGGAGGCATCCGCGAGCGGCTTGGAGCACGACATAAAGATAGACCCGAAAGAGTACCCGCTTCTGGAATGGCGATGGAAGGTTGCAGAGATCATCGAGGACGCGGACATCTCCAAAAAAGAGCGGAATGACGCGCCTGCGCGGGTTTATGTGGCGTTCAGCTACGATATAAACAAAGTCGGTTTCTTCGAAAGGCTGAAGTATGCGGCGGCCAAACGGATATACTCCGATTCCCTGCCCCTGCGGGCGCTCTGCTACACGTGGGCGAACAGGTCCGAAAAGGGCAGCTTCGTCCCCATGCCCTATACCTCATGGTTCATGCAGGTCGTCGTCGAGAACAAAGGCTCCCCCATCAGGGAATGGCTGACGGAGGAGCGCGACGTTTACCGGGACTACGTGCAGGCCTTCCATGAAGAGCCCGGCCATATCACCGGCGTAGCCATCATGACGAACACGGACAATCTGCATCGGAAACGCAACGGCTGGTACGGCGACATAGTCTTCAAGAAGGGCGGGCCGGGTTAGGTTCGCGTCTTTTCCGCCCCTTGCAATCATACAGCCGATATTATTAAACTAACTGTCTATGAACCTCTTTGCGTATGGAACACTTATAGACTCGGAAATAATGCGCAGAGTGGCGGGAGAGCTGCCCGCTCGCGCCTGGGGCACGCTGGCAGGATACGAGCGAAGGGCCCTGAAAGATAAGACATACCCCGGCTTGATGAAGAAAGGCCCCGCCTCGGTGAGGGGCATCGTCTATTCCGATTTATCCGCTGACGCATGGGAAAAACTCGACCGTTTCGAGGGCGACAGGTATGCGAGGGAGAAGGTGACGGTTGCCCTCGACGACGGGTCCGCCTCCTTCGCGTGGGTCTACGTCACCGTCCCTGAATTCCTTGGGGAGCTTAGCGCCGAGGGCTGGGATTATGAAGATTTCGTAAATAAAGGCAAAGCAGCCTTCGAGGAGTTGTACGAAGGCTTCGACAGGTAGCCGCGCTATCGGCCATAAGTATTCGTCCTGACTACCGCCTCGTGATGGCACTATCGCCCGGCCCGCAGTTTTCAACTTCGGTTTTACGACTTAAGAGACGCATAACAGGCGGGTCCCTCAAAACCCCTTGAATATCGCCCTGCTACCTCGCAGGCACGGTACCCGACGGTCTGCCGGCCGGCCTGAGCGCACCGTTTTTCTGTTGACACATCGGACGAATCCTTTACAATTTTAGGAGCTTGTAAAGCTTCTGACCATTCCGTTCCACCCGATCGACTTTTGTGGAAAACCAAGGCGGCAAGAGACCCGGCGTAAGGGCATAGTTGTCCGGTACGACTTCCATCGAGGGGGGTGCTGCATGGCTTGCAGGACGGTCACACTGATTTTAGTCCTCCTGGTTTGTCTGATCCTGGCTGGATGCAGCTCGGGCGGCTCCTCGTCCGGCTCGGCAGACGGCGCTGCCGGGGCAGGCGCAGGTCGGCGGTGGAGGCGGGGTGGAGGCGGAGGTGGAGGTGGGGCGGAGGCGGAGGCGGCACAGTGCCCGTCGCGCCGTCTGCTCCGACCCTGCTCACGGGCCGGAGCCTCGCCCAGCTCGTGTGGCCGACAACGGCCGGGGCTTCGAGCTACTGCATATACAGGAACGGCGCTTTCGTCAATTCCGTCACTGGGGCGCTTTATTATATCGACGAGTACCTCGTCCTCGGTACATCTTACAGCTACGAGCTTTCCGCGGTCAATGCAACGCGGGGAATCGGGCAAGTCGCTTCCCGTAGCGGCCGCCACGGCCATCTGGACGAAGATTATCTGCTCGTCCGCGACGGATTCCGCCTCCGGCATAGCACTCGACGGCGACGGTAATTTTTATGTGACCGGTTACACGACGGGCAATCTCGACGGCCAGACCAACTCCGGGCTGAAGGACGTCTTCGTCACGAAGTACGATCAAACCGGGACGAAGCAATGGACAAGGCTGCTCGGGACCGCATCGGACGACCTGGCCGGCGGCATTGCAGTCGACGCTTCAGGGAACGTCTACGTCACGGGCTATACGAACGGCAACCTCGCCGGGCAGACGAACGCAGGCGGCGCAGACGTCTTTGTCGCCAAATACGATGGGTCCGGCACAAGGATTTGGGTCGCGCTCCTCGGGACGTCCGCTGACGACGCGGGCAACGGCATAGCGGCCGACAGCTCCGGAAACGTCTACGTCACCGGCTATACGAAGGGCAACCTGGGCGGCCAGTCGAACGCCGGCGGGTCCGACGTCTTCATCGCAAAATACGATACGTCGGGCGCCGGGCAATGGGTCGCTCTTCTTGGCAGCGCGGCGGACGAAGCAGGCAACGCCATAGCGGCGGACGGCTCCGGAAACGTCTATATAACGGGTTATACGGCAGGCAACCTGGGCGGCCAGACGAACGCAGGCGGCAAGGATGCATTTCTCGCCGGGTATGACACGTCGGGCAACAGGCAGTGGCTGGCGCTCCTCGGGACCGGGGCGGACGACACAGGCAACGGCATTGCCCTCGGCCCCTCCGGCGCCCTCTGCGCAGTGGGCGTTACGGCAGGCAACCTCGACGGCCAGACGAGCGCGGGCGGCGTGGACGCCTTCCTGACCGTGTTCAATACATCGGGCGCAAAGCAATGGACAAGGCTCTTCGGCACAAGCCAGACCGACACGGCCAACGCCGTAGCCTTCGACGTTTCAGGCGATTGCTATCTAACGGGCTACACCTACGGGAACCTCAGCTCCTTTTACGGGCGGATGGGGGGAGGCGCCGGCGGAGGCAGCCAGACGAACACCGGCGACGACGACGTCTTCATCGCCAAATATGACACATCGGGCACGAACCAATGGGCGGGCCTTTTAGGTACGCCGGGCAACGACTCAGGCGCCGCGATCACCGTCGATAAATACGGAAACAGCTATATTGCGGGCAGCGGGGGGGAGCCTCGACGGCATCCCGAACACCGATTCGTCCGGTGCTTTCATAGCGAAAACAACCTCCGACGGCACGCTCTGGTAGGGGAGTAGTTACTGGGGCTCGGCGCTTCGCATACGCTTGCTTTATTACCCTGCTGCTTGCAGCAGGATAATTTATTTCGGTCCCAGTCTCTTTTTACGAGGCTTCCTTCGTTATCTTCAGGGCCTTGATCGCCTCTTCTATTATTGGGGCTCAGCGCCCCCTCCACGGGCAAAGCCCCGGAGCCACCCCGCTCGGCGCCTCGCATACGCTTGCTTTATTACCCTGCTGCCTGTGCAGCAGGGTAATTCATTACTGCGGTCCCAGGCCTCTTACGAGGCTTCCTTCGTTATCTTCAGCGCCTTGATCGCCTCTTCTATCGGTATGAAATAGTTCAGGCCCAGCGTGTAAGGGCCGAACGTTATGCCCGGAGACGCACATCCCGACGACGCCCTTATCGAGGGAGACGAGCGGCCCGCCGCTGTTGCCCGGATGGATGCTCACGTCGCTCTGCACGTATTTTATCTCGTTTCTCACGCGGAAGCTGCTGACGATGCCTTTCGTCACGGTCTGGAACAGGTCTTCCGAAAGGGGCGTGCCGATGCAGAAGACCTCGTCGCCTACATTGACTCCGGCGGTACTGCCCAGCGGCAGGTAAGGATATACGTCCTTCTCCAGCCTTATCAGCGCGACGTCGCGCACCTTGCTGACGCGCACCACCTGGCCCGCCACTTCCTTGCCCGTGACGAACTTCACGTTGACGAAGCTTGCGCCGCCGACCACGTGCTCGTCGGTCAGCACATAGCCGTCAGGCGATATCACGAACCCCGAGCCGTGCCCGGAGCCGCAGAAGACCGTCACGACCGCGCTGCGCATTTCCCCGAGGGCGCCATCACGCACTATGCCGCCCTTCCCTGCCGTGTCGGCGGCCGTCTTGAACCGCACCTTCAGCTCGGTTTTATCTTCTTTGACCTGCTTCACCGGGACGCTGCTGTCGAGGGCCACCGTCCGGTAGAGCCGCACGTCCGCCAGCAGGTTCTGCACTGCCCCGCCGAATGCCCGAAGCAGCAGATCCTGGTAGCTGTCAGGCCTGCCGGTGTCGCCCGACGAGCCTTCAGTCGTAATCTTCAGCACTACGTCGCGCTCCTTCTTGCTGTAAAGCTCCCATTCGACCTGCATGTAGATGCCGCCCTTCGCGGTCACCCAATCGTCCGAAGAGGCCCGTGGATAGCATATGTTGGCGCCCACGTCCCTGATCCTCCCGGCTATCAGGAACTCCGCCTTCTCCGCCGACCGGTCCTCAAAAAGCGCGTCCGGGTCGCCCACGAGCGTGTAGCCCGCCGCCTGCATGCGCTGCCGCAGCATCTCGCCCAGCTCCGTATCCGGCACTATCGCCTTTTCGCTCTTCCAGCAGAGCGGCCCCTTATACGAGCAGGCGGGATCTGTCCGCATCTCGCCTATAATCTTGCCCCTCGGCACGAGGGAGATAATCTTCTTGAACATGATCGGCTTCGTTCCCCCGCCCGGCTCGACCGATGGCCTGGCGGCCGCCTGCCTTACAGCAGGAATCGAGCCGGAGCAGCCCACAAGCCCTACCAGAAAAAAGACGATCGATGCCCATAAGATCTTTCTCTTCATACTGCTCCTCCCTAAAAGCAAAAGCGCGCACAAGTATACCAAAATATGGAGGAAAATCAAACTTTGGGTGGGAGGGCAGGCGCAGCTTTCCCATACGGCCTTCTCTTTCAAGGCCGTATGGGAAAGCGTGATTGTTTTACGGGTGGTTTTACGTCTTAATAGTAGCCGAGCCCCGATTTCTTTTTCCAATCCGGCTCGAATTGGCTGTCGAAATAGGACTCCAATTTCTCGAGCAGGTGCTTCCATCCCACCTTGCGCTCGTACTTCAGCACGTCTTCCAGAAACGGGGCGATCTCGCCCAGCTTGTCCTTCGGCAGGTATGCGTTAGCGCCGAGGTCGTGGGATTTCTTAAGCGCTTCAGGGGTCAGGGCGTGGGCCGTCAGCATGGCGACCCTGAAATGCCTGCTCACCGCGATTTCCAGAAGGTCGAAACCGCGTACGCCCATGATGTCGAGGACGACTATATCGTACTGGTTCTTGCGCAGCAGCTCGGCCGCGCCCTCGTAACTCGTCGCTTTGTCGAACGTACAGCCGGTGCACGCCTGACGGACCTCATCTTCGAGGACGGCGAGAACGTCCGGCTCGTCGTCTACCGCCAGTATAACTCTGTTGTCTAAAACGGAATTCGCCATATTATCTCCTTTTTCAACACGCTAACGGGGGTATTTTTACGGTGAACGTAGTGCCGCAGCCGCTGCGGCTTCTTACCGCGATCTCCCCCTGCATGGTCTCGAGCAGCGCCTTGACGCAGAACAAACCGAGACCCAAACCCTGATGCTGGTGCATCTGCCAGTCATCATGCTTCAACTGCTTAAACCGCTTGTAGACTACCTCCTGCTCTCCCTCGGATATGCCGCACCCGTCATCGGAGACCAGGATCACAAGGTCGCTATCTCCATTTATCGCTACGTCCATCCTGTTCTTACGGAACTTCATCGCGTTGCTCATCAGGTTTTGCAATATAAGCTGCACCTTCCTCTTGTCGTGGCGGAAAGGCGACGTCGCGTACTTACCGCTTACTTCGATGGAGATGCCCTTCTCACCCAGAAAGCTCCTGACCTGTTCCCTGTCTTCCAGTTTCTCTAACCTCTCACCCGCTCCTGCAAGGGTTACGTCTATGACGTCGACAAGGGCCTCCCTTACCACGTGCTCCGGATAAAACTGGTCAGGGTGGAAGATCTGCTCCTCCGAGCGGGCCACGTCCACGATTTCCTTCAGGAGACGCTGCGCCTTTTTGGCATTGCGCGCAATGCGCTCGATGCAGGACTTCTGCGCATCCGACATGCACGCGCAGCTCTCCGTCCGCAGCAGGCCGTCCGCCGTAGCGGCGACGACAGAGAGAGGACCTGTCATGTCGTGCACGAACAGATCGTACAAATAATCCTTAGGCCCCATTTCCCACCGAACTCCTTTTGTAATATAGAAAAATAATGATCGGGCGTCAAGCATAATAGTGCCCTTTCATAAATGCCATTCGCCGTGCCGACCTTGCCATTGACAAACTGCATGCTTACAATTGATTGAAATAGAATATGCGCGGTTACCGATTTATCCAGGACCGACCAATGCCCTGAACACACGCGAGACCGAGCCCGCATGATCGGCCAAAAAACAAACAAAAGGAATAACACAGGGGGACACTAGTATGGACGGCGTTAAATTGTATGTCGGAAATCTGAGCTATGCAGTGACGAACGAGCAGCTTAAGGAGCTCTTCACCCAGTATGGCGAGGTCAACCAGGCCAATGTCATCGAGGGCAAAGGGTTTGGCTTCGTCGAGATGGCTACTTCCGAGGGCGCTGAAAAGGCGAAGACGGAGCTGAACGGCACCGACTTTAAAGGCAGGGCCCTGAGGATCGAGGAAGCCAGGCCGCAGAAGCCCAGGCAGCAAAGCAGCAGGGGCTACGGCGGGAAGTACTAGCCGGGAAGGACACCGCGCCCGGCCGCACTCCTCTCGCTGCCGGCCGGGCACGCCTGCATCACTATGGGTGGGCGCTGCTAAAGACGGGCGCAGGGACTGCGACGCGCCCGGCGCTTTCCAAGTGCATCCCTCGTCTCCATGAGGGGGAGATAGACCGAGAAAGTCGTGCCGAGCCCCGGCTCGCTCGTTACGTTAATCGAGCCGCTGTGCTGCTTGATTATCCCGTGCGCTACGGAGAGACCGAGACCCGCTGACGTGGCCGGGTCCTTCGTCGTAAAGAAAGGGTCGAATATCCGGCCTTTCACCTCATCGCTCATCCCCGAGCCTGTATCGGTAAAGGAGATCACGGCGCACTTCCATTCACGCGCGTCGTTATCCGCGGGCGCACCGCCAACGCGCACCTCCTTCGTCTCGACCGTAAGCGTACCTCCCGCGGCCATAGCGTCGCGCGCATTCGTCGCGATATTCATTACCACCTGCTCAAGTTGAACGGGGTCCGCATATACCCGGAGCTGCCTTGCGCTCAGTCGCGTCCGGAAATCGATCCCTTCCCCTACGACGCGGGCGACCAGCCTGTCTGCCCTCCTTATCACGTCGTTGACGTCCGTACGCTTCGGATGGGCCACCTGCTTTCTTGCGAAAGCGAGAAGGCCCCTCGTCAGGATGGCCACCTTTTCTGAGGAGGCTAATACGCGCTGCACGTACAATCTCATCGGGTCCTTTTCGTCGAGCTCCTGGTTCAGGTAGCCGCCGTATCCCAGGATGAGGGCGAGCACGCTGCCGTAGTCCTGGGTGATGCTGCCCGCCAACTGCCCCGCCGCCTGCATCGTGTTGACGTGATGGAGCAGCCTTGCATCCTCCCCGGGCGCCTGCCCATCCGGCCTTTCCTCCACCCTGCGCCCATTCCCCGCCATGACCCGGCAGTACGCATCTGCCAGCGCTTTTCTCAAGCGGTCGCCGTCCCTGTCACCGTTCTTCATTAAAACCTCCAAAAAAATCCTCCAATGCTCCAAGTGTGCGTTTTGCTCTTTAGAGGCACCCGCCCGGCCGGCGTTTTTGACCGTTTCCGTCGCAGGCCCTCCCGTACTGCCCGCCGGACACGGAATTCCCGCGGGCTTTAATCCGGTGTGCTCTCGTTGTCCTGCGTGTCCCTGCTCTCTTATGGCGCGAGCTTTTTGTACTGCGGTTGCTGTCCAATCGCACTGGGGCCGGTATAAGCCCTGCCGGCGGCGGAGTCCCCTATTTTCTTCTTCTGGTAATAGAACCCGCCGATCATCTTGCCCAGCACAGCCGTGACCTCCCTGAAATCGCTGTCGGTATAACTGAGGAAACGCGGTCTCAGGCTGTGGCCGATTGCGACTGTCGGATCTTCTCTGTCGGGGAGGACCAGTATGAAGCGAACATCGTACAGCAGGTGACTGATGGAAAGTATCGTGAGAAGATCGTTCTCGCTCGCGGCAAGGATGACGGCGATAGGTATGTCGTCCATCGGCTTCCGCAGCCTGTCCGAAAAGTTTTCCAGGCTTGTGTAGACCTCCAGCTTTTCCTCAGGCACGAGGTCGCTGGATAACCGTTCTGGAGCCGTTCGCCCGCTTCGCCCGTAGAGTATAAAAGCACCGTCATCGCCCTTCTCTTCTCCATTTGTGCCTCTACCCCCTGCATGTTCAAGAAGTGTGCCAAAAGGGCCCGTTTTCGCCGCATGTCCTATTCATGCCCGTTGCCGGGGAAGCGGCTCTCTCCGGAACGCGTGCGCTTCCAAAGCGGCGTCCTGTTTATGAAGCCGTCCTGTCTTGCGCTACGAGATGATGTCTCATCACAGGAGACTTGAGTCTCGCTCGGGGAGACACAAACTGGATAGATTTACGAAAACAGAAAGGGTTCTTCGTCCCCGATGCCGAGGGCCTCTAACATGGCCCTGACGCACGCAATGTGCGCTGGGCCGGGCATCGTCACCCCTCCGGGCGGAGGGCTGCCCAGAAGCGTGACGGCCGAATCGAAGATCGATATGCTCGTACAGAGGATACGGTAAATGCCTGGGTCCAAAAACGGTTCAGCGTCTCTTTGCACTTGCTTCATCTTACTCCCGGCCGCACGCTGTTGCGATTAATCCGCAAGTCCCTACCAAGTAATTTCCATAAACATAGTGCCCGCGACCCCCAAAAACAAGGAACCTGGGAAAAAACGCGCAGAGGCGGCCTTCCGGCCCTTCGCCTCTCAATCGCTTCCTGCTCAAAATCCGCCGGATCCCCGCGCCAGTCGCCATAATCTTGCCGATAGAGCCATCTTGCTTCTTGACGAGCCTTCCGAGCAGCGGCTATATTGTGCCCGGCCGTAACCGGGCGGCGCAACAGGAGAAACATCATGAGAACCGCTGAAATAAAAGACATACCGGGCAGTTGGGAATCCCAGCCGCGCCCAGGCATTTTGCCTTCGATCAGGGACCGCGTCGACAAGATGATGGGGGGGCCGGAGGACGAAGCCGACGCAGGCACGCCTGCCCGCTCGTCGCGCAAGCTCCTCTGGATCGAGGGTCTTCTTTCCAATGCGTCGGAATCCTTCGTGACCAACTTCCTGGCGCCCTTCGCCCTCACCTTCGGCGCCACAAACGCCCAGATAGGCTCGCTGGTCTCCGCGACCAACATGGCCTCCGCTTTCGGGCTGCTTCCGGGCGCAAGGCTGGAAGAACAATTCGGCTGCCGGAAGCGCATCTTCATGATCTCTACGGGCATCCTCGGCAGGCTCTTTCTTTTCGCGCTCGTCTTAATGCCCTTTTTCTTCAATATGTCGATGATGTTCTACGGCCTGATGGCGGTCGTCACGCTAAGGGGTTTCCTGAACCAGCTCGGTTATCCCGCCTGGTCAACCCTCGTGACCGACATCGTGCCCGAGCGGATAAGGGGCAGGTACTTCGGCTCCCGCAACATGGCGGTCGGCCTGGCCGGGCTCCTCTGCGCCCCGCTTGCCGGTTATCTCATAAAGGCGACCGGGGCGGCCGGATACCGGGTCAGCTTCATCATATCCGTCGCGACGGGTTTTGCGGCAACGGCAGTCTTCGCCCTCATAAAAGAGCCGAGAAGGGCCCACCTGTGCGAAAAGACGCGCAAACCGGCGCTGGGCATCGTCTCCATTTTCAGGGACCACCCGCAGTTTGCCGCCTTTACCGCCATAGGCTTCATCCTCCATCTGTCGCTCCAGGTGTCGGGCCCCTTCAACGCCGTTTACCAGATACAGGTCCTGGGCGCGAATACGGCGCACATAGGCATCCTGGGCTCCATAGGCGCGCTGACCGGCATGATCGGCCAGAAGATATGGGGCGCGCAAAACGACCGGAAGAGCGACGTTTGGGTCCTCCGGGTCACACATTTTTTAATTCCCGGCACCTCCCTTGCCTGGGCCCTGACGCCCAGTTGGTCGTACCTTCCGGCAGTGGAGGCAATCAGCGGATTCGCCTGGGCCGGCTACTGGCTTTCGAATTTCAACCTTCTTCTGCGCATGGCGCCCGACGAGCACCGCTCGCGCTTCGTGGCCGTTTACCAGTCGGCCGTGGCGGTGGCATCTTTCATGGGGCCGGTGCTAGGTGGTATACTTGTCGATATGATAACGTTGAGGGGACTTTACTGGATCTCGGCCGCCGGCCGTCTCGTCGTCTCTATCCTCTTTGCCCTCCTCATAAAAAATAAGGTGACGAGGACGCGATGAAAACGGGTAAACAGGTCGAAAAGCGCTTATTGGGACTGCGCGGGCTGCTCGCTGCGGGCCTGCTCGTCCTGTATTCGGCGCCCCTGCTCGCTGCCGGGCCGCTCCCCAGGCAGCGGATCACGTTTGCCCAGTCCGGCTTTTCGGTCCTTGCGGAAAGGGCCGATACGCACACGTCCAGGTCCAGGGGCCTCATGTACCGGAAATCCCTGGGCGATTCCGAGGCTATGCTGTTCTGCTTCGAGAGTACCTCCCGGCAGACCTTCTGGATGTACCATACCCTCGTACCGCTCACCGTCATTTTCCTCGACGAGACGCTGAAGATCGTAGATATGCAGCACATGGAGCCGTGCCGCTCGAACGATGAAGCCGCCTGCCCCGTTTACACGTCGTCGGCCCCCGCCCGCTACGCCATCGAAGTCAACCAGGATTTCGCGGGCAGGCACCGCATAAAGATCGGCGACCGGGTCGATCTGGGAGAAATTAGGTAACAAAAAGTCAGGACCGTGGTATAATGAAGGAAAGGCAAAATACGGGGGCCAAAGACCCGGCAAGAGACCGCGAGAACGGAGGGCAACAGCCTTTGACAAGGGTCATCTCGGAAGCGGGAATTCCTCGCCCTCGTTGCGGCGCGGCGGGCTTCACCCTGGTGGAGGTTATCCTTGCCGTCGCCCTGTCGGCGCTGCTCCTGACAATCCTCTATACTACGTATTTCTCGATAAACAGGTCGATATCGGCGGCTACGGAGAGCAGGGACGCCCTGGATACCGGGAGGGCCCTGACGGAGCTTTTAAAACGGGACATACGGGCCATGAACACTATCAACTACCCGTTCATAGCAAAGAATATAGAGATAGACGGCCGCCAGTACTGCGACCTGGAGTTCGTCACGAACGCCATGTCGCACACGGAACCGCTCAGGCTGAGGAGGGTCGAATACAGCATGGTCCTCGCCGACAGGCAAAAGGTGCTGGTGCGGAAGGAATCGACGGACCTCATCGATTTCCTCGACAGGCCGCCCGCGGACAACCCGCCGAGGATCTGGAAATATCGCGCATCATTACGGGCTTTGCCGCCGAGTTCTACAACGGCACGCAATGGATGCCGACGTGGGATTCGGGCGTAGGCGGGACGCTGCCCAAGCAGGTAAGGATCATTGTCGACGTGGCTGACACTAAAGGGACCAGCAGGCGGTTCGTGGCGGAGGAGGCGATCCAGAGTGCAGCAGCACAATAACGAAGGCTTCATACTCATTACCGTGCTGCTCGTGATAGCGGTGCTTTTCCCGCTTATCCTGGTCTTCAACGCCAAGGTGCAGCTCAACCTCATCCAGGCGGAGAATTTCAGGAACTCCGTCCAGGCGATCCGCATGGCGCGCTCCGGCGTCGAAGGGGCCATAGGCATTTTGAAACAGGACGACGCGAGCTTTGATTCGAAGAGGGACAAATGGGCTTCCCCCTTCCCCGGCCTTTCCCTCGGGAACGGCATTCTCGCGGTGACGATCACCGACGAGGACGCGAAGATCCCGATCAACAACCTGGTGGGGACCGTCAAGGACAACTCGGCCCAGACGACCGCTTCCCAGGCGACGACGGGCTCTACGACGTCGTCGACTGCGCAATCTACAACCGGCAAGGTCGTCAACGACCAGATCGACCAGGACCTGAACGCGCGCCTCCGGGCCCTCATCGCCAAGCTCGGCGGCAAGCCGGAGATCGTCGATGCCCTGATCGACTGGATGGACTCGAACAGTGAAGTGACGGGGAGCGAAGGCGCGGAGGACGATTATTACAGGCAGAAGGGCTATCGCTGCAAGAACGGACCTCTCGACTCCATAGAAGAGCTCTCCCTCGTCAAGGGGTTCGACAAAGAGCTGCTGGTGGACAAGGACCTGAAGAGCTACCTGACAGTAGCGCCGACGGACGGCAAGGTGAACGCCAATACGTCGTCGCTCATGGTCCTCCAGACCGTGCTCGAGACCCGGACCGCAGGGCTCGCCCAACCACTGCCCGACGGAGACGTGCAGGACCTCGTCCGTTACAGGGACGAGCACGACCTGAAGACGATGAACGACCTCACTGCTGCGGTAAAGATAAGCCAGACCCAGGCTGCGACCATCACGCCGCTGGCGAAGGTTAACTCCACTTACTTTAACGTCCGCAGCAGGTATACTATAGGCAGAGTCGCGAAGAACGTTGAGGCCCTTCTGAAAAGAGATTCTTCGACGGTGACGACCATTTCATGGAGGGAATTTTGAGAAAGAGAGGCGCGGCTATAATTCAGCGAAACGGCGGCTGGTGCGGAGTAACGCTCTCGGCGCGGGACGGGAAGATAGCCGACTTGAAGGTCCAGGAGAAAGACGACCTTTCCGCGCTCCAGGCAGAGCTGGCCGACGTGGGATACGGCATCGCCGTCGATAACGGATCGGGGTACCTCTTTACCCTCACCTTCCCCTTTACGGACAGGCGGCGGATAAGGATGGTCATAGGTGGAGAGCTGGAGGAAAGACTGCCCGTCTCCGTCGAAGACCTGGCAATCGATTTCGTGGAGGCGGCGAAAGGCACGGTGCTGGCCGCCGCAGTCCCCAAGGTCGCTCACGGATACCATCGCCCAGGACAAACACGTGCGCATCACAACGATGCAGGCAATAGCGGTCCTGCATGCCCTCCGGTGGCTCAACGTCGTCTACCACGGGGATTTCGTCTTCCTCCACCAGAACGGGAGCACAATGGTCGTGATGGCCTTCAAGGCCGACCACCTCTGCTACCTCAGGCAGTTCTTCCACACCTCCCAATCGGACGCACTCGACGAGGCGTTCAGGGAGATGGCGGAAGACAAGACGTTCACCCCGCGCGCGTATTTCATGGTGAGCGACGCGGCGGACGCGCAGCCCCTGAAGCAGCACCTGGAGGAGACGTTCCATATACGCGTGGAGACGCCTTCGCTCAAGCACCTCCTTATGGATGAATCCGCCGAGGAGTGGCTGTGGCCCGCAGTCGGCGCCGCCCTGCTCTCCATCACGCCAAAGGGCAGGATAAACCTGACGGGGGACAGGCGCAACGCCGCCCTCTTCCTCTTCACCAGGACGGCCCTGTACGGGTCCGTCGCCCTGGCGTGCGCCGGCATCCTTATCGCGGTCCTCTTCTCGCTGGACCATCACTTCAAGGAGGGCGCCTATCAATTCCTCGTGTCGGAGCAGGGCCGGATTTACAGGGTCTCCTTCCCGAAATCGCCCCCTGTGAGAGAGCCCGTCAAGATGTTCCGCGAGAAGATACGGCTCCTCGACAAGGAGCCCGGATCCGTGGCCGTCGGCGCTAACCCGCTGGCCGTCCTCAACGAGATCAGCGCAAAGATAGGGCCCGACGTAGACGTCAAGCTAAACGAGTTCACATCCGATGAGAAGGAGTTCTCCATGACGGGCACGACCGTCTCCTTCGCCTCGATAGAGAAGATAAAGGCGGCCCTCGAGCAGATAAAGGGGGTCTCGCACGTGGAGATGCAGAACCTGGACCTAGCGGCCGGCAGGCAGGTGAAATTCAAGATAAGGGGTGTATTATGAAAGTCCCCGAACAACTGCGGGCTGTCCCGCAAAATATCTGGGTCATAGTCTTCATCGGCGTCTTCGCCATCTCGGCCCTTTTCGCCTATTTCACGAGCGAGGACACGCGCACCCTCGAAAGGAGAATACAGTCGAGACAGAAGGATTACGCCGAGGTGCTTCAACTGAAGGACATATACGAAGCCAGGAAGCACGCAGCCGACAAGGCCGTGCAGGGTCACGTCCAGAAGCGGCCCGTGACGCTGGCGTCCGTCGAGGAATTGGTAGGCAAGACATTCATCGGCGGCGCCCTCTCAACCCTCCATCCGGTGACGGAGAAGGGCGACAAGGGCGCGCAGCAGACGGCCGTCGAGATAAAGATGATTAACGTGCCCCTCGGAGAAGTGATCTCCTTCGTCAAGAACGCCGAAGAGTTCGGCTTCTACGTGGGCAAGCTGCGGCTTTCCCTGCCCGCGAACAATACCGGCGCGCTTGAGATGCAGGCCACAGTGATGGAGAGGCGCTCGAATGGTTAAGCGAAAAGACCTTACCTTTTATGCCTGTGTTCTGGGATGGGCGGTCTTCGTCGCGGCCCTCACCGTCTACCTCTTCTTCCCTTACCAGAAGGCGCTGCGGCTCGCACTGCAGAACGTGCTCGGCTCGGGAAGGATCGCGGTCTCAATGGAAGGCGTAACGACGAAGCTGATGGGCATCGGCGCATCAAAGGTCTACCTGAAGCCGGACGGGGCAAAAGGGCAGACTGCCCCCTTCGAGCTGTCGAACATCGACATCTTCTGGAACCCCCTGTCGCTTTTGACCGGGAAGCTGACGATCCATTCGAAGGCGTCGCTTTACGGCGGCGTGCTTAAATGCGTCCTGCGGGGCTCTCCCATGATGGGGCCCTCCTCGAACCCGAATGTATCCCTCACCTTCGAGCATGTGAACCTGGGCGGGTGCCCGGAAGGCGTACTGCCGTGGTTCAAGGGCATGACAGGCACACTCGACGGCGTCATCAAGAAGGAGACGCCCCCCGGACGGCCGGACAAGCAGGTGGGCTCCTTCCGCCTCAACCTTAAAAGCGGGCAGGTGAAGGACCTGCAGATCACTAACATGCCGCGCCTCATCATCCCCTACCAGGAGATAGCCATAGAGGGGAAGATAGACGGGCCGCGGATCAATATCGCGAAGCTGGCCCTGAAGAGCGATTTCGTATCTCTCGCGGGGTCGGGCTTCGTCGAATCGGGAGAGCCCGAGCAGACTATCGACATGAAGCTCTCTTACGAGGGCCGCTCCGCAGCCTTCCCCCTCAAAGGCAAAGGCACCATCAACATAACCGGCAGCCAGAGCGCGCCGATAGTTTCCGTTGCCTCCCCGGACGCACCAAAAGGACCGGAAGAGATGAAGCAGGCCGCGGCGCCGGGCGCCGGGTGCGACGGCTACGCCGGCTGCGGCGCCACAGGCGGGTCAGCGGGCCGTATCGCCAAGCGTCCTGCCCGGCACACCGGCAGGGGCGGCGCGAGCAGTTGTTCAGCCTGCCGCGGCCTCAGGTCAGGGGGCGCGGCAGCAAGGCGCGCAAGTGCCTGCTGCGACAGGGCCGGGGGCGCCTCCCCGACGGGATGCGCGTTGACATTGCGAAGGTGATAATGGTACCCTATATGGTAAGAACTACAAGAGAATTCGCGAGACAGGGCTACCCGACAACTACGGTTGTTTCATGCGGTTTGGCCGGAAGGTGCATAGACGCCGGGGCCGGAAAACCGGAAGACGGAAACAAGATCGTAATAAATCAAGGGCTATCGGAACAAAATGCGGTACGATAGAAAGAAGGGGATTATTCTAGGCGTTTCCACCCTCGTGGGGGTGATCGCAGGAGCGATCGTCCTCATGATGATTAACGCCTCGTTCCTCAAGGCGCCCGACGGGCCGCCCCAGATGGCCGCGGCCGTGGCCGCCCTCAGGACCGCCGGTA
Organism: uncultured delta proteobacterium; assembly: GCA_963818095.1. Classification (GTDB taxonomy): domain Bacteria; phylum Desulfobacterota; class Syntrophorhabdia; order Syntrophorhabdales; family WCHB1-27; genus CAWEPK01. The sequence continues at coordinate 181,206 of CAWFRA010000024.1, read as the reverse complement.
CGCAGGCGCCCCCCAGCGGGCCCGACTACGCCGCCATCACTCAGAGGAACCTCTTCCGGGCAAAGCTGGAGGCAGAGATCCCTAAGCAAAAGACGGCCGCCGAGATAGAGGAAGAAAAACTTAACGGGATCGTAAAGACAATGGCGCTCAAAGGGGTTATGCTTGGCGCACGCAATCGCGACAATTACGCGATCATCGACAGGGGCGGACCGAAAGGTGTATGGGCCTATGAGATGGGCGAGGTAATCGAGAGCGGCCTTGCCCTCAAAGAAATCAGGAAGGACTCCGTGCGCCTCCAGAAAGGGGACTTCGATATAGTGCTGAGACTTTTCGCGTCGGCGGCCGAGCGTTCCAGAGGGATGGGCATACCCTCGCCCGCGGCGCAGCCTGCCGCGAAGCGCGTTGTCGCAAAGATCGAGGCCGGGAAGGACGATATAAAGAGAGACGGGTCGGTCACGCGCATCTCCAGGGCCCTGGCGGACCGGCTCAAAGCGGACGGCAATACGCTCATGTCTTCGATAGCGATCAAGCCGGTGGCGGATGGGGTGAAGGTCGTCGCGGTGGACCAGGGGAGCATAGCGCAGAAGATGGGCATAGCACCCGACGATACGCTACAGGAAGTGAACGGGAAAAAGCTCTCTTCTGCCAATGATATGAACCAGGTCTACGAGGCGCTAAAGAACGCGACCGCTTTCGAAGTTAAGGTTTTACGGGGCGGGAAGTCCGAGACGCTCCGCTACGAGATAAGATAGGTTAAGCGGGAGGGGTGATCGTTGCTGCACAGAAAAAGCGCACTATTGATATGGCCCTGCCTCGCCCTCGCCCTGGCCGTCTCGCAGGCAGCCATGGCCCAGAGCGACAGGAACGGTCCGGCTTCGCTGCCCGAGGGCGTTGTAGTGCGCGTCCAGGCCGTGGCCCCGACGGGCCCTTCCCAGCCGTCTGATATCAAGCCGCCGCAGGCGCCGCCCCAGCAGCTAATGCAGGCCCCGCCTGCGCCGCCTCCGGCCGCGCTCCAGGCGCCGCCGCCGTCATCGTCCCAGGCAGCCGCCCCTGCCCAGGAACCCGGTACGCCCCAGCCGCCTGCGCAGCGAGCCGTGACCCAGGCGCCGCCGCCTCTTGCGCCTCCGCCCGCGCCGCCTGTCGCACCCGAGAAGGCCGCGCCGCCGTCTGCGGCCCAGTCTGCGCCGGAAGCCAGGTCGCCCGTCCGTGCCCGTCCCGTGACCCCGCCGTCGTCCGGGGGCCTCGTCCAGATGCAGTTCGACAATATCGAGCTGCGGGACCTCATCAGGTTCGTCAGCAACATCATGGGCAGGAACTTTATTTACGACGAGGCGATCGTTAAAGGCAGGGTGACGGTGCTCTCGCCGAGGACCCTCAGCAAGGAAGAGGTCTTCAGGGTTTTCGAAAGCGTCCTCAACTATTTCGGCTTCACGATCATGGCGACGCCGGAGGCCGACAAGGTAGTTAGGGCCGCGGACGCAAAAGGCATGGCAGTCGAGACCCTCGACCGGAAGAAGTTCATGACCCTCTCCCCGGAGGAGCGGATAACGACGCTGGTCTACCCCCTGCATTACCTCGACTCCAACGCGATGGTCGGGGTCCTCAGGCCGCTCATGTCGAGGGACGCCTATCTCGTGAGCGTTGCCTCCGCCAACGCGCTAATCCTGATCGATACGTCGGCGAACCTCCAGAGGCTCAGGACCGTAATCGAAGAGGTCGATATCCCCGTCTCCCGCCAGCTTTCCGGGATCGAGGTCTACAACGTGCAGCACACGAACGCGGCAGACCTGGCCGAAGTCGCTGCAAGCCCTTCTCGCAGAAGGGAAGAAGGCGGCGACGCCGAGAGAGAAGGTCTTCATCACCGCCTATGCCCCGTCGAACTCGCTGCTCATCAGCGCGCCCCCTGAAGACATCAGGGAGATAAGGCGCATCGTGGAGGAGATCGACACGTACAAGCCGCAGGTGCTCGTCGAGGCCGCGATCATCGAGCTGTCCCTCCAGAAGACGCAGACCCTGGGCGTCGAGTGGGTCGTCGGCGGCGCAAACAACGGATCGAAGATCATCGGCGGGAACATCATAAGCACAAGCGCAGCCACGGGCGGCGCCCTCGTTCCCCTGGCAGCGGGCATCGCCGCGAACCAGCCGGCTACCGCGCTGGGCGCGCTCAAGTCGGGGCTCAATATAGGCGTAGTGGGGCAGACGATAAACTTCGGCGGCATCTCGTTCCCGAGCGTCCAGTCCTTCGTGCAGGCCCTCGCCGCGGACGTGAAGACGAACGTCCTCGCCACACCGCAGCTTTTGACCCTCAACAACGAAGAGGCGGAGGTGCTCATAGGCTCCAACGTGCCTTACACGACGAGCGTGCGCCTCGACTCCGCCGGCAACCCGATCACGAACTTCGACTATCGCGACGTGGGCGTGAAGCTGAAAGTAAAGCCTTACATCAATAAGGACGGCCTCGTCTATCTCAACATCTTCACCGAGGTCACGCAGATAACGAGCACGCTGGCCACGGTCGGCTCGGGGCAGCAGCCGGCGCCGACGACGACGAAGCGGTCCACGAAGACGACGGTCGGCGTCAGGGACGCCCAGACCATCGTCATAAGCGGCATCATCCAGGATACATCATCCGACACGGAGCAGGGCGTGCCGCTGCTCAGCTCCATCCCTATTTTTGGAAAGCTCTTCCAGTACAGCGCAAAGAGCGACCAGAAAGCGAATCTCCTCGTTTTCCTCACGCCGAGGATCATCTACGACTCGAATACGCTCACGAAGATAAGCGAGGAGAAGAAGGCGCTGCAGCAGAAGCTGCTCGTGCCGCCCGACAAAATGCAACAAGGACAGAAGTAATGGAATCTTTGGCATCACGCGATCAAGAGCTGGCGCCGGTCCCGAACCGCATAGCCAGGATACACCACTCGTTCTTCCAGAAGAACGGCGTCGTCCCGCTGGGCGTCAAGGACGACCCGCCGACCCTCGTTGTCGCAGTCTGCGATGACGAGCAGGGCGTCGCGCTCCGACGTGCTCGGGCATCTTCTCGAACATGGCCATCGAGAAGAAGCGCGTGCCGAAGGAACAGTTCCTCGAATTCCTGAACGTCTTCAGGGAGGAGCAGGGCAGAGAGGTCGTGATCGGCGTCGTCGAAGACCTCGGCGAGACCGCGTTGACGGAAATCGCCCAGGAGATACCGAGCGGCCACGACCTGCTCGACGACGCGGCGAACGAGCCGCCCATCATCAAGCTGGTTAACCTGCTCTTCTCCATCGCGGCGAAGGACAGGGCGAGCGATATACACATCCAGCCCCTCGAGAAAGACCTGCGCGTCCGCTACAGGATAGACGGCCTCCTTTACGACACGTACAAGCCCCCGAAGCGGGCGCAGAACGCCATCGTGTCGAGGATCAAGGTCATGGCGGGCCTCGACGTGGCCGAAAAAAGGCTCCCGCAGGACGGAAGGATCAAGGTGCGGGTCAACGACAAGGACATCGACGTCCGCGTCTCGATCATACCGTCCGCCTACGGGGAGCAGGTGGTCATGCGCCTCCTCGACAAGGGCGCGGCGCTCATCGGACTCGACTCGATGGGCATGACGGGCGAGCTGGAGAAGAAGGTCGTTTCCCTCGATCACGAGGCCGCAGGGCGTCTTTCTCGTCACGGGCCCGACAGGCAGCGGCAAGACGACAACGCTTTACGCCGTGCTCCAGCACATCAACACGCCGGAGAAGAATATATTGACCGTGGAAGACCCGGTGGAGTATATACTCCAGGGCATCGGCCAGATACAGGTCAACCCGAAGATACAGCTCGATTTTGCAAGGGCCCTCCGGTCTTTTTTGCGGCAGGACCCGGACGTTATCATGGTAGGCGAGGTAAGGGACGAAGAGACGGCGAGGATCGCCATACAGGCGGCCCTGACCGGCCACCTTGTCTTTTCGACGCTCCACACGAACGACTCGCCGAGCGCCCTTACGAGACTCGTTGACATGGGCATCGAGTCTTACCTGCTCACTTCTTCCATCACCGCCATCCTCGCCCAGCGCCTCGTCCGGAGGATATGCCCTCATTGCAAGGAGGTCTACGAGCCTACGGAATTCGAGAGCAAGATGCTGGAGGAGCATGGGGGGACCGGCGGCGTCGTCTATAAAGGGACCGGCTGCCCGGAATGCCTGAACACCGGCTATCTCGGCAGGATCGGCGTCTTCGAGCTGCTCACCCTGAACAGCAAGATACAGGCAGATGGTCCAGGAAAAGGCGTCATCCGAGGAGATAAAGACGGAGGCGGTCCGCAACGGGATGACTACGCTGCGCCAGGACGGCATCGCCAGGGCCCTTGTAGGAGACACGACAATCGCCGAGATCGTCCGGGTGACGATAGAGTAAAGGAAGTAAACAGGAGCGGCGGAAAACGTTCAAGCCGGCGCTTATATAAGGTACAGCATGAATTACAAGTATTATGCAGTCGATAAGAACGGGAAGCTCGAGCACGGCCGCTTGGAGGCCGACGTCGAGTCTACCGCGAAGAACGAGATAAAGAGCAGGGGCCTCTATCTCGTCTCGCTCAAAGAAGAATCTACGGCCCAGGGGAAGAAGAAACGTTTCCTCTTTTCCTTCGGCATCAAGCAGAGGCTGCCCGTGCAGCTCGCGCGCCAGCTTGCCTCCCTCTTAAGGGCGGCGTGCCCCTCTTCCAGGCGCTCAGCATCATGACCAACCAGCTCGAAGGCGACAGGGAAAAAGAGATAGTCGGCTACCTGCGCGACGAAGTGAAAGGCGGCGCCTCGCTTTCGGAAGCCCTCAAGACCTACCCGGAGATCTTCGATACCCTGTTCATTTACTCCGTGGCTGCCGGCGAGAAGACAGGCGCCCTGGACTCGATCCTCAGGTACCAGGCGGACCTGCTGGAAAGCCGGGCGATGGTAAGGTCGAAGATCAAGGCCGCCCTCGTCTACCCGGCCATTATGTGCTGTCGTCGGCGCCGGCGTCCTCCTCTTTCTGGTCGGCTACGTGGTGCCGATGGTCACGAAGATATTCGACCGCATGAACCAGCAGTTGCCCCTGCCCACGCAGTTGTTGATGGCCATAACCGATTTCGTCAACAGCTACCTCATTTTCTTCGTAATCTCTCGCACGCCATCGCCTTTTTCGCCGTCATGCGGTGGGTCAAGAAGAACCCGAAAGGCAGGCAGTTCTGGGACAACTTTGTCCTGGGGTTCCCCATGTTCGGCGCCCTTTACCAGATGGTCCTGGTGGGCACGGTTCGCCAAGATCCTCGGCACGCTGCTGCGGAGCGGCGTCCATATGCTCCAGTCGCTCGTCGTCGTCAGCTCGACGATGAAGAACACCATCGTGGCGGAAGCGGTATTGAACATGTCCAGGATGGTCGAGCGCGGGGCCGACCTCTCGATTGCGCTTCGGGAGACGTCCATTTTCCCGCCGTATATAGCCGACATGGTCTCGGTGGGCGAGTCGAGCGGCAACCTGGAGGAGATGCTGTCGAGCGTCTCCGAGTATTACGAAAACAACGCGAACCAGAAGATAGCCGCCTTCACGTCGATGGTGGAGCCGCTCATCATAGTCATACTGGGGGCGGTTATAGCGTTTATTCTCGTCTCGATACTGTTGCCCCTGTTCGAGATGAACAAGGTGCTGATCAAATGAAGTTTCAAGGAGGAACCATGTTACGCGCAAGAATAGAGAAAAACCGGGGAGGCTTTACCCTCATCGAGTTGATGATCGTCATCGTCATCATAGGCATCCTCGCAACGCTGCTCATACCGAGGATCATGGAAAGGCCGGAGGAGGCCCGCAGGGTAAAGGCCAAGATGGACATCAAGGCCATCGAGAGCGCCCTGAAGCTCTACAAGATAGACTGCGGCTCGTATCCGACCACGGAGCAGGGCCTCATGGCGCTCATCAAGAAGCCTGAGACGCGCGCCCGTCCCGATAAAATGGAGGGAGGGGGGCTACCTCGACGGCACGGACGTCCCCAAGGACCCCTGGGGCAAGCCTTACTACTACACCTCCCCCACGACGGACGGGAAGGACTACGAGATCGTGAGCTACGGCCACGACGGCGAGCCGGGCGGAACAGGCAAGGATGCGGACATTACGAGCCTTGACCTCTCGAAGGACTAAGGGTTTCACCTTAGTCGAGCTGCTCGTTGTCATCCTCCTGCTCTCTATCTTCCTCACCTTCGCTTCCGTCAACTGGAACGTGGGGACGAAAAAAGGGAAGGAGGCGCTGCTGGAGAAGTTCTCGATCGACGTCGCCATCATCAGGGAAGAGGCGATCTCGAAGTACGAGGACAGGGTCATCGAGTTCGACGTGACGAACAACACGGCGCGCATCGGGAGGATCGACCTGAAGAACGGGTTTTGTGGAGACGGGCCGCCTCGATCTTGCCGAAGGACTACCGGATCAAGGACGATACTGATCAACGGGCAGCCGTATTCGCAGGGCAAGTGCTACATGACCTTCTATACCAGCGGCATGGTAGACAGGGCCGTCATCCACGTGGAGGGAGACCCGGGACCCTATTCATTAATCGTAAATCCTTTGACGGCAAAGGTCACAGGGGATAATGGCTATATCCAGGAAATCACCATCAAGGGCAGGGACAACTTTACTTGAGGTAATGATCGCGATCGCGATCGCCTCCCTCGCACTCGTCTCCTTTATCAGTCTCGTACTAACGTCGGTAGACATGGAATACCACGCGAGGAAGATAACGGACGCGACGTTTGCCGCGGACGACAAGATGAAAGAGATAGAGAGGCTCGGCTACCCGGAGCCGGGGCAGACCGAAGGGCCGATCTATGCCCAGCAGGCGCCTGCGCCCGGCAGCGTGCTCTCCGTAGGCTCGGCCGCCACGCTGGGGCCGACGGACTTTACGTATAAGGCGACGGTGACCGAGACGCCGATCCAGAACGTGCGCCAGATAGACGTGGAGATATTCTGGGACAAGAAACGCCGGTCGGTCGTTCTGACCACGTTCATCGCCAAACAGCAATAACAGAAACCTGCGTTAACGCGACCCCGGCTCTATTAGTCCCAGGCGTATTAACTTTTGTGCCAGGGAATATATATCTTTCTTGTCGCTTTCTTTGCGGAGCCCTACTGCGACGACAAGGACGATCACGGCTGCCGCTTCCACGCGGTAGATTATCCTGTACCGCTGCCCGGCGGCACGCACGCAGCGATATCCCCGCAATTCACCGTGCAGCTCCTTGCCCTGTTTGTCAGGGTCGCGACCGAGCTGGTCGATCTTCTTTGCAATCAGCTCCCTGACCCGCCTGTCCGTTACGCCTCTGACCATTTCGAGGGCCGTGGGCGTGATGCGTATGGCCCAGGTCAGTCCTTCAGCTCTTTTTTCGCGCTTTCCCACGGGATCGTTTTGCCCTCCTGCGCTTCCCTCACGCCTCGCCGAAAGGATTTCATCAGTTTTTCATCGCCCATGATCTCTATTGTCTCGTACAGGGCCTCGAAAAACTCCCACGACATTATTGCCAGCACGGGTTTTCCCCTCCGGGTGACGGCCACCGTCCGGTCTCTACCCCCGGCCTCCAGGTCTTCGGGCAGCGATGTCAGCTTTTTTCTCGCCTCTATCATGGGTATCGTCTGCATGTCTCACCTCATTTGTAACGTACTGCTAGAGGTACATTATAGTGTACATATCGAAAGGAGTCAAGCGAGTTCAGGAAGATTATGGCACGTAGGATTCGATTCGGGTACAAGCGCCCGCCATCGGAGGCGCGGCCGGACGAATTACACGCCCCCCTGCTTCGTGCTGACGAGTCCGCCTTCTCCCTACCCAAGGTCTTTACATAACGGATAAAGTTTGATTGACTACATTAACTACAAAAGGAGGTAGGTCGCTATGGCAGAAACAAAATATGGGAAGTACATCGTTAGCGAGCTGAAAACTGCCAGGTTCTCGCCGGAGTATAACGCGAAGTACGCAAAATGGGCCACCAGGATATTGTGGATGGATGACGAGGTGGCGCCGGGCGCCTTCCAGATGAACTGCGCATGGTACTTGCGGCCGCCGACAGAGGACATGCCCATGAACCACCCTCACACGCACAGCACCGATGAGATCATCGGTTTTTTCGGGAGCAATCCGCAAGACCCGTACGATCTCGGCGGAGAGGTGGAATTCTGGCTGGAGGACGAACAGCACATACTTACAAGGAGCAGCATGATATTCGTGCCCGGCGGCATGAAGCACTGTCCGCTCGTCGTCAGGCGCGTCGATCGGCCCATCTTTCATTTCAGCACCGTGACGGAAGGGCGTTACACGATGGGTGATTACGATGAGTCCAGTACGGTGGGTGACGGTGGGCCGGTCGGTCGTGCCGACCACGTTCATCGCTAAACCGCAATAAACGTAACTCTCACAAGCCCTAAGAAGCGTATTACAGGCTTTCTTTTCCTTACGATGTCTTCGTTTCGCACATCCCAGGGGTTTTCGACCCCTGGGATGTGCGATAAAGTGCGCTGAAGCTCTATTGCTGCGGCTGCGCCATCTTTTCTACCACGTCCGGCGCCAGCGCAACATCCTGGACGTCCTGCGGCACATAGTTGGGGTTTGGGGGCGTCCCTTGCAGCTTGACAACTTCCTGGTCCATCGTGGCCAGTCTTGCTTTCAGCTCGGCGTTATCCGCTGCCATGCTGTCCATTTGCTGCCGCCACTGCACGAATGCCTCATCATTCCTGTGGTTATAGTACATAAGTGCATATTGCCGCTCGGCGGCGTGGTCTACCATAAAAGCCAGGAACGTCGCGTCGTATAGTCCGTAGCGCGGGTACATGGTGTAGACATATCTCGGCGGAGCCCAGGCATAAGTTTCATAGAAGACGGTGCGCCGATAATGGTAAGTCGCCGGTACAATTCGCACGCTGTGCAGTATCTCCCTGTGCTCCGGCCCGAATCTGACAGGCTCAACGTGCCTCGTAAAACGTACCCTCTCTTCATGATGGTACCGATCGGCTGCCGCTCTTGCATCTTCCTTCCGCACAGGGGCGTGCAGGCTCCGCTGCAAGTCCCCTCTGTCTACCGGATGAGTGTTCCCTATGACCCTGTCCCTCGGAGGTTTGGCGACAGATATTTTTGTGTCCTTCGGGGGTAAAGTAGTCGTGGTCTTAGTAGGTGTCGTTGCAGTCGTAGTCTTAGTAGGTGTCGTTGCAGTCGTAGTCTTAGTAGGTGTCGTTGCAGTCGTAGTCTTAGTAGGTGTGACTGTCGTAGGTTGAGTGGTTGTCGTCGTCTTCGGAGGCGTTGTAGCAGTCGTAGTCTTCGGAGGAGTAACCGTCGTAGGCGGCGTACTCACAGTCGTCGTCTTTGGAGGCGTGACGGTAGTAGGCTGAGTGGTTGTCGTAGTCTTCGGCGGCGTGACCGTTGTAGGCTGCGTTGTAGTCGTCGTCTTCGGAGGTGTCACAGTCGTCGTGGTCGTTGTCTTAGGCGGCATTGTAGTAGTCGTCGTTGTTGTCTTCGGCGGCGGCGTGACCATCGGAGGCTGAGTTGTAGTCGTCGTCTTCGGCGGTGTCACAGTCGTAGGCGGCGTTGTAACAGTCGTCTTCGGAGGAGTAACCGTCGTAGGTTGAGTGGTTGTCGTCGTCTTCGGAGGAGTACTCACAGTCGTGGTCTTTGGCGGCGTGACCGTTGTAGGCTGCGTTGTAACAGTCGTCTTCGGAGGAGTAACCGTCGTAGGCGTACTCACAGTCGTCGTCTTTGGAGGCGTGACGGTAGTAGGCTCAGTGGTTGTCGTAGTCTTCGGCGGCGTGACCGTTGTAGGCTGCGTTGTAGTCGTCGTCTCGGCGTTGTAACAGTCGTCTTCGGAGGAGTAACCGTCGTAGGCTGCGTTGTAACAGTCGTCTTCGGAGGAGTAACCGTCGTAGGCTGCGTTGTAACAGTCGTCTTCGGAGGAGTAACCGTCGTAGGCTGAGTTGTAACGGTGGTCTTCGGAGGTGTCACAGTCGTCGTGGTCGTTGTCTTAGGCGGCATTGTAGTAGTCGTCGTTGTTGTCTTCGGCGGCGGCGTGACCATCGGAGGCTGCGTTGTAGTCGTCGTCTTCGGCGGTGTCACAGTCGTCGTCGGCTTTACAGGAGTAGGCTGAGCAGTAGTGGTGGGAGGGTTAGGCCACGGCTTCGTTGGCTCCTGGTAAGGTATGACCGTCTTGCCGTCTACATTCTGGATGGTCTTGGTCTGGGCGGAGGTGGCCGCTATTTCGCCGCCGGCCCTTGGTGGTGTCGGAACCGGTGTTGCGGTCTTCACAGGCGTGGCCGGCTGGCTGGGTGTTGGCGTCTTCGCCGGTTGTGCAGCCTGTTTTTGCTGCGGCCGGGGGACAGGTGTAGCCGGTTTTGTCTGTTTGGGCTGCTGTTTCACCTGAGGTTGAGGGGCTGGTTTTGCCGGTTGGGCCTGATGAGATTGAGGGGCCGGTTTTGGTTGTTGGGCCTGATGAGATTGAGGGGCCGGTTTTGCCGGTTGGGGCTGCCCGCCCTGGTGTTTTGGCTGTTCTGCCAGGCAAAGGCCGGAAATCATGACGCAGAGCGGAACCACTAAAACCAATAACCATACCTTTCGTTTCATTTCGTTACACCCCTTTCCTCAGAATTTAACAACGTCAAAAACCGTGACTCCTCCCGAATTACGCTTCATGGCGCCTCGAGAACGCATGTCTTGAAAGGGCGATGCGAATGGTGCAATCAACGCGATCGCCGTGCTGATGTGCATCCGTCCTTTCATGTCTGCTCCTCAAATGGCTAAAATGTTAGATAAACAATTGTGCTGAATAGCGAGTGTAGAGCTACCCTATCACACGCCCGGTTTTCTAGTCAAGAAGATTTGAGTGGGGGGAAGAATAACCCCGAAGTTGCGGCACAACCTACGTGACGATTTTGCGCTTGGCTACTCCCGTGGTCACCCACGCGCCTTCCTTTGAGAAGCGGACGGTCGGGGCCGCAAGAGACGCGCCTGCCACGGCCGTGCGCACGGCGTCCAGCTCACCTATCGCCCGGATCACGCTGGCTTCCGTAAAGGTGCGCCCCTTCCGAACCGTAAACGTCCAGGTGCAGGCGGAAAATGGCGTCGTCGCCTTTCGATACGGAGGCCCGGTAATCGAGGAGGCCGGGCAGGCCGAAGAGCGCCTCGTCCATGTCGGGCAGCGCAAGCATGGCCTGCGGCCCCAGGCTGGTCCTCCCCTCCCACCTGCCTTTCACGCGATCCATGCGCCGCAGGGCGCACCCGCAAGGGCATGGCTCAGAGATCATCCGGGCCATGTCTCCCGTCCTGTAACGAATTAGCGGCATGCCTTTGCGCGTAAGCGTCGTGAAAACGACTTCGCCCGTTACGCCGTCGGGGCACGCATGGCCCGTCTCGTGGTCCACGATCTCGAAATAGAGGTCGGCTTCCCTCATGTGGTAGCCCTCAAGCGCTGCACACTCGACGCCGCCGCCGAGGCCCGTCTCCGTCGTGCCGTAGTGGCCGAACACCCGGCAGCCCCAGACGTTCTCCAGCGTCCCGGCTATCGCACGGGGCACGTAATCCGTGCTCAGAAGCACGCTCTCTATGGCCCCCTTGCCGATTGCCGACCCTGGCTCCGAAAGCGCGACGGCCAGCACCTGCGTAGGGATGCCGACGAGGCAACGGGCCCCGAATGAGGCTATTTCGCGCGCAGCGCCGGGCGGGTCCGACACAGGTCCGTATATAAGGACGTCCGCGTCCATTCTCCGCAAACCCCGCGCGAGAAGGTCGCCCACGCTGTCGGGCTTCTCGCCCGGCAGGAGGATTGCGACCTTTTGCCCAGGCCGCACCATCGTGCCCATGCCGTTATGGAAGAAGTCCACGGTAAGCTCCAGGTCTTCCTCCGTGAAGAATATGCGCTTGGCCTCCCCCGTGCTGCCCGATGTGCGCAGGGTGACGATGCGGGCTATGTCGTCCTGCGGTACGGCTAGGAAAGAAAACGGGGAGGCTGCGATATCCGAGGGCGTAGTAAACGGCACCCGGCCGATCACCGGGAGAGTGTCAAGGGGCGCGTCGGGAAGCCCGGCAAGGCTGCGGCGATAGAAAGGTGCGCTGCGGCGGGCGTAATCGATTGTCTCGTTTACCTTTCGGAGCTGGTAATCCTCCAGGGCATCGGCAAACGCCCTGCCCGTCGTCGCCTGGCCGATGCCTGCCTTTTCTGCGATCCATTTTTCCAGGGGTGTGACGGGTATCATGCTTCCTGCCGGCGGTAGAGCCCTCTTCCGTCCGTGGCCGTGCAGTTGTAAGCGCAGAACGGGATGAGCCTGCCGTCGGGGCTGATGACCGATATGCAGCAGCCGCGCAGGCGCTCGAGATCGAGGCTATGCGCGTCCTGGAAGGCCATCGCCGATATGGTGAAGCTCCGCTCCGCGATGTTTCGCAGGAAGTCGTCGAGGTCGATCGCGCCCTCGACCCGCACCGCGTCAGCCCCTGCCGTGCCACAGCAGGGAATCTTTGAAGCAGGCGACGGGCGGCCGGGCAGAGACGGCGCAGACGGCAGCGTCCAGCGGCGCGATACTGTCTCGATGGTCTTCCCTACCCCGCCGGCCCCGGCGGCCGGGCAGCAAGTCCCGGCTTTCGACTCCCCAAGCGCCCTCAAACCCCCTTCCGCCTGGATCATATACGTGGCATGGAAGGAGCAGTAAGCGTGCTCGCAGCCCGGAGGCGAGAAATCGGCCATCTTCATAAGTCCCGCAGTCTGCTGTTCCAGGGCCCTCATCAGCTCCGGGAGCGTAAAGCGGCCTTCGTCCCCGTGCTGCTTCGGGAAGCGGCCGAAGAAGCTCGCCGGCTGGAAGTGGATACCGCGCACTATGGGGGCGAGCTGCATGGCAAGGCGGACTATGGAGCCCACCGAGCCTGAATTGACGCCTGCGATGATGGTAGGCACGAGGATGACGCCCAGGCCCGCCTCTCCGCAGTTGCGGATGGCGCGGAGCTTTTCGTCCAGGAGCGGCCTGCCCCGCATGGCAGCGGTAGACACCGTCGTCCACGCCGTCGAACTGGAGGAAAACAGACGAAAGGCCTGCCGCGGCGAGCCGCTTGCAGTATTCGATATCGCGCCCCAGGTGCACGCCGTTCGTATTGACCTGTATGAAAGAATAGCCCGCCCTTCGCGCTGCCTCTACGATCTCCGGCAGGTCGTCGCGCAGGGTCGGCTCACCTCCGGACAATTGCAGGTTGCACGGCCCGACCGCTGCCATGGCGCGCCCGAAAAGCCATTCGATCTTATCAAGGGGCAGGTCCCCTTCCCGGCCCCGGCCCGAATCGGCAAAGCAGACTGCGCAGGCCAGGTCGCACCGGTCGGTCACCTCGATGAGGACCGAGCAGGGCATCTGCACGTGTTCCGCGCATAAGCCGCAGTCGAAGGGGCAGCCCTTCTCAACGGCCGCGTAGCAGACCTCCGGGTGCACCGGCTCTTTGGGCCTCCGCCATTCGGCCATCGACGGCTCCCCCCGCCATATGACCGTCCGATAAGCGCCGTGCTCCGCGCACTCCTTGACGAGGAAGACGTCGCCGCCTTCGGCGAGCCGCGTAGCTTTGATTCTCTTCAGGCAGACCGGGCAGACGCTCATCGTCTCCGATGGGTAGGCGTTTTTCGTCGTATCGTTCATAGTCTGGCAGTCCTGCCGTGGCCTTTCACTGCTGCGAGAAGGAAGTAGCTCAGGCGCTGCCCGCACTTCCACGCGCCCGGCAGGCAGGCGCCCGCAAAGATCATGCGCGCCGCAAACTCCTTAAGCTGCCTCTCATATTCTTCCCATAGAATGACAGAAAAACCGAGGCCGGTCAAAAGGCCGGTGAGCCACTCTTTACCGATAAAGCCTTCACCGCCCGGCTGCCCGGGGCCCGCGCCGCCAGGCGCGAAGACGTCGCTTATCACGAGGCGCCCGCCTCCTTTCAGGACACGGGCGTATTGTGCCAGGGCAACCTCTTTCCCGCCGACGACCGAAAGGACGCACTCGCAGAAGAGGGCGTCGAAAGATGCGTCCCTGAAAGGCAGGGCCTCCGCGCGTCCGCCGACGAGACGGCCGGATGCGCACCGCGATGCTGCCTCGCCGAGGAGCGCACCGGAACAATCCAACCCCACGCCTTGCAACCCGGCTGCCTCCAGGTATTCAAGCGTCCCCCCTGCCCCGCATCCGATATCTGCGGCAAGACTGCCGGGCGGCAGGCCGCAGGCATCGAGGGCCCGCGCTGTGAGCGCAGGACCTCCGGGCCTTATGCAGGGTCCGGTGACGCGTCCGATGTCCGGCCAGTTAAAGGAACAATCGATAGTCATGCGAATGACCGCACTCTGCGGTTACTTGTCTTCGAGGGCCTGCTCCGCTTCGAACATCTTTATGGTCGCCAGCTCTTCATCAATAAGTATCATACCGCATCCGGGACACGCGGGGAGGTCGGCGGCAAAGATCGTCCTCCTGTATTGGAGTCTGACCGTCTGCACTTCCGGCGGCACCCCGCACTTGTTGCAAATCCATCCGCCGCAGGCTGCCTCATACTTTTCGCTCATATCCCCGGCCTCTTCATCTCCATCCTGTGCGAATAGGCGCTAATGACATCGTATTCGTCGCCAATGCTGCTGTATTCGACCCAGAAGGTGACCCTGTCCGGCCGCAGCGAAGCCAGGGAGCGCCCGTTTGAAGGGTTTACGAACTTCTCCCCTGTAGCCTCCGCGTGGCCGATCACCACCTGAATGTCCTGCTTAGTGATGCCTCTCGCCTCCATAAGGCGCCCGACCCTCTCGTCGATGCGCAGGCGAATCTCTTCGTGGCTTTCCATTTCGTTCCCCGAACCGTTTTTTACTAAGGAGTTTTGCGTCCCGCCGATCATTCAGATTTAATCAAGATATGGCCCTCGTGTCAAGGGAAAAGACGGACAAAAAAGGATAATAAATACCAATTGATGCCACGCCTTGTCGCGTTCGCCCGCGCCCGCTTCCGCTTTGCCTTTGACATAGCGCGCCCTATCTTTTATCATCTCTATGAAGAGGAGGTGCAGCGCATGTCCGAAGAGATGATGAACACGAAAGAAGTCGCGCGTTATCTCGGCATCAACGGGAAGCAGGTATACGCCCTGATCGGACAGAAGAGGATACCGGCTACGCGGGTCACCGGGAAATGGGTCTTCCCCAGGAAGCTCATCGACGAATGGATCGAGTCGAGCGCCAAATCCGCCCTCGAGCAGGTTAGCCGGAAAACGGAGAGGATCGAAGGCGGTCTTCTCGCCTCCGGCAGCAACGACCCGATCCTCGACATGCTGCACACGGACGTGCGGAGGATGCACCCCGATTTCTACCTCTTCTCGGCAAGCACCGGGAGCACCGACGGACTGAAAACGCTCAATATGGGTTACACGGACATCGCATGGTCGCACCTGTACGACCCCGAAACGGACGAATATAATATCCCTTTCCTGCCCATTTATGCGCCGAATATAAAACCCGTAGTGGTCAACCTTTTTTACAGGGAGCTGGGGTTTCTGGCCGCACACCGCAACCCGCTGGGCATAAAGGGCTTCGAGGACCTCATCCGCAGAAAAGTCCGCTTCATCAACAGGCAAAAGGGGTCGGGCACCCGCAATTTGATCGACCACAACCTCGGCCGCCTCGGCATCGACTCCGCCGGTATTCAGGGGTACGAGAACGAGGTGAATACGCACCTCGAAGTGGGTCTCTCCATCGTTTCCGGGGAATCGGACGTCGGCGTGGCCACCGTGGCGGTCTCCAGCTTTCTCGGCCTCTCATTCATCCCTATCACGCGCGAAAGGTTCGATATGATCCTCAACCAGCAGACGTTCTTCCAGGGCGGCGTGCAGACGCTGATGGAGGTCCTGAGGTCGGACACCTTCCGCGCGAGGGTGGCAAGGCTCGGAAATTATGATTTCAGGGATTCGGGAAAGATACTGTACGCGCCGTAGACGGCGTAATTTAGGCAACCTGGACCTCTATCGCGGTCGTAAGGATCTCCTTGCTCAGCAATTGCTTGATTTCATCAGCCGATAGCGTCTCAAGATAAAGGACAACGGCTTCCCGCGCATTTTCGATCGTCTCTTCGAGGGAATCACCCTGCGTGTGACACCCTTCCAGCTCGGGTGCGTAGGCATAGTATCCGTGCTCGTCCTTCTCTATGACGATACTGACCTTGTTAGCCATCTGCCACCTCCTTTCGGTTAAAAATAATATACACGTCCGAGCCCTTCGATATCTTTGACGGCCCGCCTGGTATAAACCAGCCTATAGGTCACTTGCCGAAGACCTTCCCGTGCGTTTTCACCCGTCCGGCTTTATAGTCGGCCCGCGCTTCTTCAATACTCGCCAGATATTCGGGCGCTGTCGCAGCCAGGAGGTTCTCCAGAAAGGCTTCCCTTTCCTTCCCGCCCATCTCCTTGACTGCCTCGATCACCTCTTCCGCGCTGATATTGACCTTCAGTGCTCGTGCCATACTCTCCTCCGGGGAATAATAGACAACAGCGTATTCGATTGCATGCTTTGCCTCTCGGTACGCTTTTCCTTGGTTAATTATATCACGTCCCTCCGGGCGAGCCAAACAATGCGCGCGCAGTCCCCACATCGCTATTGAAGTGCTTGTGGCCCTGTGCAATAATTGGCTGTAATCACAAAGACTGCGCAAAGGCGGGATGGCGGATGGGCGTGCAGGGCCGCACTATAACCTTCGAAACCAAATGCTACGAGAACGACTGGGAATACCTGCTCAAGGCAGGCCGCCTGAAAAAAATGAAGGACGCCTGCCGCTACACCTTCGACCGGTCGGTCCTCCACATCAATAACGTCAACGACCCGGACGAGGTGGAGCGATGGGCAGCGAGACTCATCAATCAGGGCGTAATCGACGCGTGCGTGCGCGTCTCCGACCGTGCGCAAGAGGCGCTCGCCTTCTTCGGCTGCGGGCCTTCCGCCTTCGGCAAAGGGTACTACTATTCAATAGCGGAGCTTACGGCCATTTACCTTTGCACGACGGACTACCTGCTCCATTTTTCGAGCGACACGATAATTGCCAACGACAATGAATGGATAGACGCCGCCATTGAGAAAATGGAGGCGGACCCGCGTATCATTGTCGCAAACCCCACGTGGAACGACAAGTTCCACCGGGCCAGGGAGGAGTCGGTCGCGGAAGGCGAGAGCTTCTTCATCGGCCACGGCTTCTCCGACCAGTGCTACCTCGTGCCGGTCGCCGCGTTCAGGCGCCCCATTTACGGGGAGGCGAACGCGATATCGGAAAGCAGGTTCCCCTATTACGGAGGCGACTCCTTCGAAAAGAGGGTGGACGCCTACATGCGGAATAACGGCTTCCTGAGGATCACGAGCAAAACGGCTTCGTACCGCCACAGAAACTTTTCGCACAGCCCGATCAGGAGGAAGGCCGCCGTCTGCCTCGGGCTGCTCCGCTCGAAGATTGCAGGATAGCCCGCTGCGGCCTACGTTCTTCTCATGGCCTTCTATGCCTTCCTTGCAGACCTTATCGTAACCGTCCATCTGTGCTACGTCCTGTTCGCAGTCGGGGGAGAGGCAGCCATCCTCGCGGGCGCTATTTTCCGCTGGGCGTTTATCAGGCTGCCTGCATTCCGCGTCGCCCATCTCGCCGCAGTCGGGTTGGTAGCGGCCGAGGCGGCCCTGCGCCTGGTCTGCCCCCTTACGGAATGGGAATATAACCTCCGGCAACTGGCCGGCCAGACGGTAGAGAAGAAGATCTCGTTAGTCGCCCGCCTGGTCCGCCTAATCGTCTTCCACGACCTCTCACCCCATTTCCTCATGGTGCTGCACGTAGGGTTCGGGGTGCTCGTCGTTCTGACCTTTATCTTTATTCCGCCGCGATTTGCCGGGAAGAAGCGGGGACAAGGGCCGGGGGTTTCTTAGACCTTCCTTTTGACCTTCTTGAAGACCTCTATGCCGGCCTTCTCCTGGAGGGGGCAGACGTATTCGCAGATGCCGCAGCCGGTGCACGTGCTCTCGACGACATAGGGCTTCTTCAGGATAAGCTCTTTGCCGTCGTAGCCAGTCTCGCGGACGCTCTCGAACCTGATCGCCTTGTCCGGGATGGGGCAGTGCTCCTCACAGACCATGCAGTTCATTTTATTTGCATACGGCAGGCAGTGGTTCTTATCGAAGACCGCGAGGCCTATGACGGCCTTCTTCTTTTCCTCGATGGGCAGCTTCGGTATAGCACCGGTGGGGCAGACCTGGCCGCACAGGCTGCAATTGTACTCGCAATAACCGAGGCGCGGTACGAGCATGGGCGTGTAAAGCCCGTAGAGTCCCGCGTGGAGCGACGCAGGATAGAGGGCGCTCCTCAGGCAGACCTTCATACATTCCCCGCACCTGACGCACCTCTCAAGAAATGCGTCCTCGCCTCCGACACCCGGCGGCCGCAGCAGGTTCGTCTGTTGCTGCGGCGCTATCCTCCTGCCGACCATCCGGGAGAAGAACAGGCCCGATACGATGCCCGTCACGAAGAGGCGCCTTCCCGGCTCGAATACGTGCAGGCCCTGCCTGATCGCCCTTGGCCTCAGGCGAAAGGCATAACGCGCGCGCTGCTGGGGACATTCCCTCACGCACTCCATGCAAAGGACGCAGCCCTCTTTTACGTAGTGGTCCTCTTTAAACGCGCCGGGGCACCGCTCCGCGCAGATACCGCAGTCGCTGCATAGCCTCGGGGGCAGCCTCCTGAAGGGCGCGAAACGGCCGATAAGGCCGAGAAGAACACCTGCCGGGCAGAGGTTCCTGCACCAGTTCCTCCGCTCGAACTTCTCAAGAAAAAGCACGCCGCCGAAGAAAATAAGCGACACGAGGGCAAGCGGATAGAACGTGTCCCTGAAAGGCAGCACGTAGGCTTTGAGGAACCCGTAGCCGGGCTCCAGGTAGTCCCTTGAATCGCCCATGACGCCGTAGAGCCCCACCCAACTCCACTTCATAATGAAGCCGAAGAGCGGATAGAGGGAAAACGTGAGGAAGCGGACGAGAATGGCGATAGGGTCGAGGATGCCCGCCAGGTTCATTCCGAACAGGGCTGCGAACAGGATGGTGAGTAGCACGTAATATTTGAGCCTGCCCCTCAAGAAGGAGAGCGGCCTGCTTTTGGGTATGCGGTCCGTGACGAGGTCGATGACTGTCCCCAGCGGGCACATCCAGCCGCAGAAAAACCTGCCGAGAAAGAGCGCGCATATAAGGACCAGGAGACCGGGGAGGAGCAGCAGCGTGAATGTCTTCGCAGCCAGGATGTAGGTCGCGGCGACGAGTGGGTCCATCCTGAAGAAGGCGTTCATCGCCACCGATATCTCGTCCTTGCCTCTGTAATCGGTGGTTATGAAAAGGAAAAGGAAGAACGCGAGGAAAAGTAACTGGGAGATGCGTGCGGGCTTCAGCTTCATGCCTTCCCTTATAGTTTTCCTCTCCTATGCGCGCACTACTTTTATCTTGTCGAGGTCCATTTCGCCAAGGCCCCTCTTGTGCGCGGTAACCGTTATCGGTATGTCCTGCGGTTTCAGCCCGAAGAGCCCGGTCGCATAAGCGTCGGCTGCGACTATATCGGTCGAGGCAATCACCTTGTTCAGGACCTTCACGTCCGCGAGGCTGCCGCCGGTCGGGCCGTGGGCCGTAAGAATGCGCGTCGCGTCGATGATGATGAGGTGGCTTTTGACCGTGCTGTTCAGGTCCGCCAGGGCGTCCTCGATCTGCCTGTGGATATAGCCCCTGTCGCCCCCCATGATCCCCATCATGTTCTTGCACGCCAGAGTCACCTGCGTCAGGGAGTGGTGCTTGGCGATGGGGACATTGATAATTACGTCCGCAGAGAGGGCGTCGCCGTAAATCTCCCATTCCTTGAGGAACGTCCCCTTGATCTTCACCTTCTTGTAACGCTCGTCCTCCATGTAGCGGACTTCGACGTTCTTCATGCCCTTGAGCGCCGCCTGGATGCCGCTGTCCTCGTAGCACCTGCGCATGTCGTTGCACGGGTTGTCAAAGACCTTCACCCTCTTCGCTCCGGCTTTCACGCACTCCTCGGCAATCGCTTTAACGACCGCGGGGTGCGTTGTAGCCGCCTGCTCGGGCCTCCTGTCCCAGCCCATATTAGGCTTGATCACTACCGTATTGCCGGATTTGACGAACCTGCCGAATCCGCCGATGGCGTTGACCGCGCTTCGCGTTATCGCCCCGTAATCCTTGCCCTCCGCTACCGATACTATTGAAGGGCCTGCGGCCGCTGCGGCGGCTGCCCGGTTTCCCAAAAATCGGCTCATCACGAGCAACGAGCCCGACAATTTGAGGAATTCTCTTCTGTTCATCACATAACCCCTTTACATTACTGTCCTATCCGCCAAAGGCGTACCAACCGATGAGGGCCACTCTATACAGGGCAGTCCTACAGTATATGACCGCCGGCCGCCAAAAAACAAGGGGGCGAAAGCTAAAGGACCCGCGCGCTTCCCCTTTTTTTTGATTCCCGTCTAAGTTATAGTAACGCCATGAGAAACACCTTTCGCCGCATCTTTATCGTCCCCGTTCTTATTTCGGTCCTGTTCCTCGCCGGCCCCTTTTCTGCGTGGGCTGGGACAGAGAAGTTCGCCATCGTGAGCGACACCCACGTGGGTTCGCCATACCATACCGCCTATCCGGACATCATCCGCGCATTGGAGGACCAGGGGGTAGAGACTATCTTCCACCTGGGCGACGCCATAAACAACCCCGGCAACAGCTACGAATGGGAAAGGTTCCAGGACATCACGGGGCCGGGCAAGACCCTTTACCTGGCGCCCGGCAACCACGATATCCGGGGCAAAGACTCGTTCGGGACGTTCTCGCAGTTTTTCGACCAGCCTTACTCCTCTTTCGCGGACGGCGACACGCTTTTCGTCTTCCTGTGTACGGAGCTGCCGGGCGAGGAATCGCGCATTGCGGGCGACCAGCTAGCATGGCTGAAGGGTGTGCTTGCGAAGCCGTTCCGGTACAAGATGGTCTTCATGCATGAGCCGCTCTTCCCTGCCCTGCCCCTTCACGGCCTCGACCGCAACAGGTCCCAGAGGGACGAGCTGCACAGGCTCTTCGTCCAAAGCGGCGTCTCCCTTGTGGTCGCAGGCCACGACCATATCTACGAGCGCATGGTCAAGGACGGCATCGCCTACGTGATATGCACCAGGGCGGGCGGCAGGAGCTGGCCGGGCAAGAACGGCCACTCCATCGGCTACATACTCGCCGAGAAAACGGGCGACTTCTACGTTCTCACGGTGATGGACATGAGCGGCGAGGTCAGGGACCGCATTGAGGTGATAAGGACAAACAGCCGCCCGAACGCGGCAACCGCCCTTCCGGCCGCGGAGACACCCGCCGGCCCGGCCGGGGCAAACCCCTAGCGCTCAAGACCCTTCTTATCAAAATTCATAATGTGAGCTCTTCGTTCCGATCCCCTGCCCTGGTCGCGCCTGCTTTTCTGTCAACCTGCATATTTGAAAGATTTACTGAGGCATATCACAGTTGCTGCAACATACAGCAGCAAAAGTTTTGTATACAATCGATACCAATTCCACCCCAACCCTTCTGAACATATACGGATTATTGCGTAAACGGCCCTGGCAAGCTTGATGCACTCCGATTGTGGGGCATTTCGTGAGGTATGGGGCGGTTATATTCCACACAATGGAACTTTCTCGCAACGGGGAAGTAGCTGATCGGCCTGCATACAATCCACAATCCACAAAAAGTTCCACATGACTTCCCCATGAAGGAGGCATTATGGGTACTTGTCTGGAAAATTTCCTTCGCGTCTTCCGAATTGTGGTGACCGTCATCGGCGGCGCCGCGCTAACGTTCATGATGTTCCTCACGGTCGGGGACGTTGTAGGCCGGGCCGGCGGCCACCCGATAATAGGGACATACGAGATCGTCGCACTTTGTCTCGCCCTCGTGATCGGCTTTACTATCCCCAAGGTCTCCCTGGAGCGAAAGCACGTCTACATGGAGTTCCTTCTCGAACGCCTTTCCCCGCACAGCAAGGCGGTGATGAATACGGTCACGCGGCTCCTCTGCCTCGGCCTTTTCATCCTCATCGGGTACAACATGTTCGCAGTAGGCAATGAATTCCGCCTTTCCGGCGAGGTGTCCGCCACAATACGGATACCCTTCTTCCCGGTAGCTTACGGCGTCGGGATCTGCTGCTACCTTGAGTGTCTGGTCTTCATTCTGGACATCATGAAAATTTGGAGGGGCGACTATGAATGAGATCAGCATTATCGGCATTGCAGCGCTCGCAGCGCTCCTTTTGCTTTTTGCCACCGGCATAGAGCTCGGTTTCGCCATGGCCCTGATAGGGTTCGCCGGGTTCGCCTACCTGAAGGGCTTCCCGTCCGCCATGAACCTACTTAGCAGGGACCTCTTCGACGTCATTACCAATTACGGCTACACGGTCTTCCCTCTCTTTATACTCATGGGACAAATCGGCTTTCACGCAGGCATTGCGGTGCGGCTCTACAACTCGGCGAATAAGTTCATCGGCCATATCCCCGGAGGCCTCGCAATGGCCACCGTCCTCGGCGCTACGGGCTTCAAGGCCATATGCGGCTCTTCGGCCGCCACCTCCGCCACCTTTGCGAGCGTGGCCATCCCTGAGATGGACAGGTTCAACTATGACAGGAGGCTGTCAACGGGCATCGTCGCTACGGTGGGCACCCTGGGCGTCATCATACCGCCTTCGGTCGTCCTCATCATATACGGCATCCTGACCGAGCAATCGATAGGCCAGCTTTTTCTGGCGGGCATCCTCCCCGGGCTTATCATCGCCCTTTTCTTCATCGGGATCATTTACGGCTGGGCGCGCATCAACCCGAAGCTCGCCCCGAGATCGGAGAAGTCCACCTGGGGCGCCAGGATCAGGTCTTTGCCTGAGGTTATGTGGATACTGGTCGTTTTCTGTCTCGTGGTCGGCGGCATAATGGCGGGCTTCTTCACGCCGTCCGAGGCAGGCGCAATAGGCACCTTCGCAGTCCTGGCCCTTTCCGTCCTGAAGCGGAACCTCAGTTTCAAGAAATACGCGGCCTCCATTTCAGAAGCAATCAGCACGGCGGGCATGCTCCTTATGCTGATAGCCGGGTCCACGATCCTGGGCCATTTCATCGCCGTGACGGGCATCCCGCAGCAGGTGGCCGACTGGGTGGTCGGCCTCCCCCTGAACCGCTACGTCATCATGATAATGATATGCCTGGTGTACGAGATCGGCGGCTCTTTCATAGACGACCTCGCCTTCATGATACTGGCGACCCCCATATTCTACCCTGCCGTGCTCAAGCTGGGCTTCGACCCCATCTGGTTCGGCATCACAATCGGCGTCGTGGTCATGATAGGCGTAGTCATTCCGCCGGTCGCCATTTGCGTCTTCGTGGTGAAGAACATCACCAAGGAGCCGATGGGTAGGATATATAGAGGGGTCACGCCCTTTCTCCTCTCCCTGGTCGTCGTCTGGGGCATGATGCTGGCCTTCCCGCAGCTCGCGCTCTGGCTCCCGTCGCTCTTCTTCAAGTAAGAAGGACGCACGGGCGAACAGGAGATATTAAATGCAAATACGTTGGGTCAACACAATTATAAAGAGGAGGAGCACATGGTAAGAAGATTTATGTTAGCAGTCTGCTGCATCGCCCTGGTCCTGGCAGTCTATACCCCTGCCGGCGCCGCGACGATAAGGCTACAGTTCGCCGGCTACCATCCGCCGGTGCACATGGTTTCTATCCTGATGACCAATTTCTGCGATGAGGTCAACAAAAGATCGGGCGGCAAGCTCATAGTCACGCCGTACACGGGCGGCACGCTCCTGTCGGCTACCAAGATGGCAGCCGGGGTCGCCACGGGCATCGCCGACATCGGTTTCTCCCATTGTTCGTATTCCAGGGGCCGCTTCCCCGTTATGGAGATCATGGAGCTGCCTCTCGGCTTCCCGAGCAGCTGGATAGCCACCCATGTAGCCAACGATTTCTACGAGACATTCAAGCCGAAGGAATGGGACACTTACCATCCTATCCTTTTCACGACCAGCCCGGTCAACGTTATCCAGACGGTGAGCAAGCCCGTGAACAAGCTTGAAGACATGAAAGGAATGAAGATCAGGGGCACGGGCAGGAGCGGAGACATCGTCCGCGCCCTCGGCGCAGTCCCCATGCCGATAGAGACGCCCGACCTGTACGAGGCGATCAGGAGGGGCGTAGTGGACGGGGCCTACCTGACCATGGAGACTTACAAAGGCTTCAAAACCGGCGAGCTGCTGAAGTACAACACGGATTCATGGAAAGTGGGCAGCGTCTATGCCTTCTACATAATAATGAACAAGGCGAAATGGAACGCACTGCCCCCGGCAGAGCAGAAGATAATCACCGACGTAGGTAAGGAGTTCATTGAGAAATATGCCGTAGGCTTTAATAATATCGATATAGAAGGAAGGAACTTCTTCCTCAAGCAGGGAGGGAAGGACATCCCCATAACGGAAGCGGAGAGCGCCAAATGGGTAAAGGCCGTCCAGCCCGTGATAGCCGACTTCAAAAAGGACATGGTATCGAAGGGCTTCAAGCCGGCCGAGGTGGATGGTTGGCTGGCGTTCATCAAAGAGAGAATAGAATATTGGAAGGGGCAGGAAAAGGCCAAAAAAATACCTACCCCGTTTACCTACTAGCATCGCACCTGTTGTGAGCCGAAGGACCGCACCCGGTGAGCCGGGTACGGTCCTTCGGCTTTTTATCCGCCGCCGGTCGGGCATGCCGTGGCCCTGGCCCTCGGCTAAAATAAAGCAAGCGAAGCGCCGCGCTGAGGGGGGAGGCTCCACGGGCTTTGCCGCTGGAGGGGGTGCTGAACCCCAGTAACTGTACAAAGCAAGCAAAGCGCCGCGCCGAGGGGGGAGGCTCGCACGGGCTTTGCCCGGCGAGGGGGCGCTGAGCCCCAGTAATTGCTTGACTGCCCGGCCCAATAGAGTTATCTCTTAGGAGTGGACCCGATCGCCATTTCGATTGCTATTGCCGCGATGGTCCTTGTCGCCATTGTCCTGTGGGACGGCTTCGAGACGATCGTGCTGCCCCGCCGCGTCAGC
Organism: uncultured delta proteobacterium; assembly: GCA_963818095.1. Lineage (GTDB taxonomy): Bacteria > Desulfobacterota > Syntrophorhabdia > Syntrophorhabdales > WCHB1-27 > CAWEPK01. The sequence goes on along the minus strand of CAWFRA010000024.1, from coordinate 156,116 downwards.
CGCCGCCTGAGGCTCACCCGGCTCTTCTACCGGGCCACCTGGCTTCTATGGCGCGTCCCCGCCCGGAGGTTCCTGTCGAGCCGCCGCCAGGAAAACATGCTCGCCTACTACGGCCCCCTGTCGCTGCTCTTCCTTGTTGTCGTCTGGGCGTCCACGCTCGTCTTCGGCTTCGCCATGATCGACTATTCACTCGGCGCTTCTTTCGCAGGCGGGGGCGAACACCACTTCGTCTCCGACCTCTACGTAAGCGGCACTACCTTCTTTACACTGGGCCTCGGAGACATAAGGCCTACCTCGACAGGGGCGCGACTGCTAACGGTCGCGGAGGCGGGGCTCGGCTTCGGCTTCCTCGCCCTGCTCATCGCTTATCTGCCCGCCCTTAACCAGTCGTTCTCGCGCCGCGAGGCGGATATCTCAATGCTCGACGCCAGGGCCGGCTCTCCGCCCAGCGCAGCCTGCATGCTGGAGAGGCATGACCACGAAGGGGGAATGGAAGAGCTGCGGGACCAGCTCAGCCAGTGGGAAAGGTGGTGCGCCGAGCTTCTCGAAAGCCATCTCTCCTATCCGGTCCTCGCCTACTACAGGTCGCAGCACGACGACCAGTCGTGGCTGGCCGCCCTAACCGTGATGCTCGACGTCTCGGCAGTCCTCATGTCATTCACAAGCGGGCTGGCCGCCAGGCAGGCGCAGCGGACCTTCGCCATAGCCCGCCACGCGGTCGTCGATCTGGCCGTAGTCTTCAACAGGCCGCCCGAAAGGCCGAAAAGAGACAGGTTGGATGAAAGGGGTTTCCTGCGGCTGAAAGCCGCTTTTGAGGCGACCGGCCTCCCATTGGACGACCCGGCCGACGCCGAGAGCAAGCTGACCGTGCTTCGCAGCCTCTACGAGCCGTATGTCGAGGCCCTGGCCCGTCATTTCATTCTCGCCGTGCCGCCCTGGATAGCGGAAACGGACAAAGCCCCGGACTGGCAGAGAAGCCCCTGGGAGGAGACGTCCGCACCGTTAGTCGATATCGCGGCGGACGAATGGAAAGACCACCACTTCCGCTAGGCGTCAGGGCCGTAGGTTTCGCGCACCCTCTTCGACTTCTTCAAATAGAGCCGCCACGCGCCCGCATAGATCAGGGTGAAAAAGGAATTGAGGGAGTTTATATACAGGGTTTCCCGGTTTGAAAGCTGCTCCGAGCGCAGAAGGAAAGGAAGAAAAGGCGATACGACCGCATAAGCCGATATGGCGGCGAAGTACCAGCGGGCCGTTTGAGGCGCGCCCGGTGTGCGCCTGAAGAGCGACACGCCTGTATAGAGGCTGAAAACCGCCAGTGCTATCCCAACTATTCCGTTGACCATTATGAGATGGAAGAGCCCAGGCTGCTGGCCGAAATAAGGCCTCGCCACCTCGCTCACAGTGAAGAGGTTGACGAGGACGGCCATCGGGTCGAGGATCGTCAGGTTGAGGCAGAGCAACAGCAGCCAGCCTCGCACCCCTTTTTGCTCCGACCCTGTAATATCCACGAATGACCCCTTTGTCCGACAATCTTATCGCTGCTATAATCTACAATGGCCGCTTCGATTTGTCGAGAACCGGCCAGAGTCTTCTATAAAAACCGGTTCCCCGCCATAGACAACAGCCTGGCGCTGTAGTAATTCTGTGCTCTCTTCCGCCGGGTGCGCTTTACTGCCGGCACTTAAAGGTGTTAAATTTGAATCGATGGAAGTCACCTGCGCCATACTCTCCGGGGGCAGGAGCAGACGGATGGGCCACGACAAGGCGACGGCCCTGATAGGCGATACGTTCCTCGTCAAGCACGTTTACGACATCGCCCGTAAGGTGTTTGAGAGGATCGTCGTCGTGTCGAGCATCCACAACGCCATCGAAGGCGTTGACGCGCCCATTATCGCCGATATCCTGCCCGTCCCCGGCTCGCTGACCGGCATCGTCTCCGCCCTGATGTACGCCGATTCTCCGGCTGTCTTCATCATGGGGTGCGACATGCCGTTCGTCAGGCCGGAGTCGATACGCTATGTCCTCGACGCCTACGACGGCGGGGACGTAGTCGTGCCGAGGACCAAAGGCGGGCTCGAGCCGATGCACGCCCTCTATGCAAGAAGCTGCATTTCGCCGATGCTGACCGCAATCGAGCGGCGCAGGATGAAGGTGACCGGCGTTTTTCCCATGCTCTCAGTAAAGATACTCCCGTTTTGCCCGCTGTTTATGGCTGACGGCGTCTCTGTCTTCGACAACGTCAACACGGAGGAGGACCTGAAGCGTGCAGAAAGACTCCTTCCCTGATGTCGAGATAGTCGAGATGAAGGAAGAGCACCTCGACGAGGTGCTGGGCATCGAGCACCGCTCCTTCGCAGCGCCGTGGTCGCGGAAACTGTTCCGCGAAACGATGACCTTCCCATTCTCCATGAGCGTCATCCTGATGAAAAAGATTGACAAGAAGGTCATGGGTTATGCAAACTTCTACGTGATAGCCGGCGAGGTGCAGGTATTGAACGTCGCCATCGCGCCGGAAGAAAGGAATCAGGGCTGCGCGGGCCTGCTGCTCGGTCGCTCCATCGACATCCTGAAGAGCCGGGGCGCGCGGGACTTCTTCCTGGAAGTGCGCGAGGGCAACGCGCACGCACTCCAGCTCTACAAGAAGCTCGGTTTCAGGAAGGTCGGCCGGAGGAAAAGATATTACACGGAGACGAACGAGGACGCCCTCGTTATGCAGTTGAAAGCGGAATGATAAATCCTATCGACGACATAGAAGGCACGATCATTCAAAACCAGCTTGTCGTACCGGGCCACTACCTGGCCGCAGTCAGGCTGGACAGGCCTATGCATGCGCCCTCACCCGGCCAGTTCGTGATGGTCAGGACAGGCGGGGAAGGCGTCTTCCTGCGCCGCCCGTTCAGCATCTACGACTACGGCAGGTCGGTCCTCCGCATCCTTTACAGGGTCGCAGGCGCGGGGACAGCGCATCTCGGGGGCATGGTGCGCGGGGCAAGGCTCACCGTGCTTGGGCCCTTAGGCAACGGCTTCACTCCCCTTCCCGGCCATACGCCCGTGATCGTGGCAGGCGGCATAGGGATCGCCGGGGTCCATCTGTTGTGGGCGCGCATGAAAAACAAGGCGTCCCTCTTCTGGGGCTGCACGTCCGCAGACGATGTGGGCCTGCTCGGCCGCATCGCGGAGTGCGAGCCCTATATCTCTACGATAGACGGCTCGTTCGGCTGCCGGGGCAACGTTGTAGACCTGCTGGCCGACCGCATGGGAGAGATCAAGAAACCATTCCAGGTATTCGCGTGCGGGCCGGAGGCGATGTACAGGAGCCTCGCGGGCCTCCTGGGTAAAGAACGCATACCGTGCCAGGTATCGCTCGAAGAGCGCATGGCCTGCGGCTTCGGCGTCTGCTTCGGCTGCGTCCGGAAAACGGACGATGAAAAAGAACCCTACAAGCGGGTCTGCAAGGAAGGACCGGTCTTCGATATATGGCGGATATCTCTGTAACCCTCTTCGGAAAGCGCCTGCGCAACCCGGTCATGAACGCGTCGGGCACGCTGGGCTATGGCGTGGAAATCGAGCCTTTCTGGCCCCTGGATACTCTGGGCGCCCATGTGTCCAAAGGCCTCTCCGCTCTGCCCCACCACGGCAACCCGCAGCCGCGCATCTGGGAGGACAGGTCGGGCCTCATGAACAGCATCGGCCTCCAGAACATCGGGGTCCATCGCTTCTTCGAGGAGGTCTTTCCCCTCTTCAAAAAAAGGCAGACGCCGGTCATAGTCAATTTTTTCGGGTTCTCGGAAGACGAGTACGCGCAGTGCGCCGAGGCCGTCCCTGAAGACGACTTCGTCTGCGCCCTGGAGATGAACCTCTCCTGCCCCAACATCAAGCAGGGCGGCATCTGTATGGGGAAGAACCCGGATGACGTCTACAGGGTCGTCAGGCGCATCAAAGGCGTCACGCGCCTGCCCCTTTTGGCGAAGCTCACCCCTGAAGTGGCCAACATCGTGGACATAGCGCGGGCGGCGTATGACGCAGGCGCGGACGGGGTCACCGTATTCAACACCCTTCCGGCGACAGCCATAGACCTCGAAGGCAAGAAGATAGCTGCGAGGGGCGGCCTCTCCGGGCCTTTCCTGAAGCCCATTGCCCTGCGCGCAGTTGCGGACATCGCGTCGTCAATCCCGATCCCTGTCATCGGCACGGGCGGCATCATGGACGCCTCCGACGCCATCGCATTCATCATGGCCGGGGCAGCCGCAGTCCAGGTGGGCACTGCAACGCTCATCGACCCCTTCGCCATACCCAGGATCGTAAAAGGCATCGGGAAGTATCTCGATTCACATCATATATCAGGGATAGACGCGATCAAAGGGAAGGCGCTTGCTCAAAATCGCTGAACACGATGCGCACGTCGCCGCCCTGCTCGAAGACGGCCTGAAGCTCCCGCCCATCGTGGCGCGCATCCTGGCATCGCGGGGCATCGGAACGTGCGAGGACGCGGAGCGCTTCCTCTATCCGAAGATAGAGCACCTCTCCGACCCCTTCTCCCTGCCCGACATGGCCGCTGGCCGTAGACGCGGTCGCCGGCGCCGTGAAGTCGGGCAGGCGGATAGGCCTCTTCGGCGATTATGACGCGGACGGCATAACTGCGACGGCCCTCGTGCTCAACTTCCTCGTGGAGGCCGGCGTGCACCCGGAAGTCTACCTGCCTGGCCGGGAAGAGGGTTACGGGCTCAACGCGCAGGCGGTCAAAGAGCTTCGCGGCAGGGGCGTAGACTTGCTGGTCTGCCTCGACTGCGGCTCGTCAAACGTAGCCGAGGTCGAGCTTGCCAACAGCCTCGGCATGGACGTCGTGGTCATAGACCACCACGAGACGACCGACCCCCTCCCCGCTGCTGCTGCCCTGGTCAACCCCAAGCGAAAGGACTCCGTATTCCCGACGCGCGAGCTTGCGGCGTGCGGCGTGGCATTCTTTTTCCTTATCGCGCTCCGGAGGGTCATGGACTCGCGCGGCATGCTCCGCGCTCCCATCAACCTGAAGCGCCAGCTCGACCTGGCCGCCCTCGGGACAGTGGCCGACATGGTCCCCCTGACCGGCGACAACCGCGTGATAGTCAAGTTCGGCATGCAGATGATGGAGAAACAGCCGAGGCAGTGGCTCAAATCATTCTTCAGGCTGAAGATGATCTACAGGCAAAAACTCGACAACTACGCGCTGAGCTTCATCATCATCCCCAGGATTAACGCGGCCGGCCGCGTCTCCCACCCCAAGGCCGCCCTCGATTTCCTCATTGCCGGCGGCATCGAGGAGTGCGACACCCTTCTTTCCGCACTTAACACCGCCAACAGGACGCGCCAGGACATGGAGGGGGCAGTCATAGGCGAGGCGACGGAGATGATGGAGGCAAACGGGGCAGCCGCGAAGCAAAGCCTCGTGTTATATAAAGAAGACTGGCCCGTCGGCGTCATCGGCATAGCCGCTCAGAAGCTGGCCGAAAGCTCCGGCAAGCCGTGCATCATCTTTACCCGCGTTGACGGGACGTGGAAGGGCTCTGCCAGGGGCGTCGCCGGCCTCGACCTCTTCGGCACCGTGAGCACGCTGGCGGACCTGCTCCTGCGGTTCGGCGGCCACAAATTCGCATGCGGCCTCTCCCTGCGCGACGACGCGCTGCACAGCTTCCCCGTCGCTTTCGAAAAAGCGGTGGCGGCCGCACTCGTTGGGGCGGAGAAGATCGTAGCGGTCGATGGCGTCGTCGACTTCGAGGAGCTGACTGCCGAGCTTGTGGAGTCGCTGGAGCTGCTTGCGCCTTTCGGCTTCGGCAACCCACGGCCGGGCTTCCTCCTGTCGCCTTCAGCCGTCTCGACTACAGGCAACAGGTCAGTCAGGCTCACCGACCGGAGGTCCCGCGTCTGGCAGGGATTTTTGCAGAGGGGCGTTGACGTCCCGGACGTCCCCGGCGTGCAGGTGGTTGCCTCCCCCGCCTTCAGGGAGCAGATGGGAGAGCGCTTCGTGCACCTGCAGATAAGGGAGTTCGTGACGGAACAGCAGGTATAAACGGGCTAGACTTTGAACGAATGGGTCGCGCCTTCCAGGTAACGCGACAGCTCTGACAGGTTCGTCGCTGCGTCCGACATCTCCTTTGAAGAAGTGAAAGTCTCCTTCGTCACCGTGGAAATCCCGTCGATGTCCCTGCGCAATCTCCTCCGTTGTCATGTTCATCTGCACCGTGGCCGCCGCTATCTGATGGACGCCTCCGTGAAGGTGGTCGATGCTCTCTATGATGCGTGAAAGGGCGACGGACGCCTGAGAAGAGAACTCGACCCCGGCCGCGACTTTCTCTTTCGCGCCGTCCATCGACGTTATTGTCTTCTCTACGCCTTCCCTGATCGCGTTGATCATATGGGCTATCTCGGTCGTCGATGAGGCGGTCCTCTCGGCGAGCTTCCTCACTTCGTCGGCCACCACGGAAAAGCCCCTGCCGTGCTCCCCTGCCCTGGCCGCCTCGATTGCCGCATTCAGGGCCAGGAGGTTCGTCTGGTCAGCGATACCGTTGATCGTGGTGACGATGTCTCCGATTTTTTCGGACTGGCTGCCCAGGTCCCTGACAAACCCCAGGGTCGTTTCCATAGTCCCCGCGATCACGTTTACTTCCCTGATGGCCTTGTCCACGACCTCCTGCCCGCCCCTGGCCACCTGCACGGCCTCGTTTGCCGATACCGCCATACAGTTCGAGTTGCTCGCGATCTCGCCGGACGTCTGGCCCATCTCGACGGAGCCGGCCGCCACCTGTGCCGCCCGGTTCATCTGGTCGTTCGCGCCCTCGGACAGCCGTTTGGCCGCAACGCTCATCTGCCCGCTTGCAGATGCGACGTCCTCGGCCGATGCCGCCACGTCCGCGAGCATCTTTCTGAGATTGGTGTTCATCACGTCCATCGAGCGGGCAAGAGCGCCCATTTCATCCTTGCGGCTGAGGGCGTGCGCTGAAACGGGTATGGAAAAGTCGCCCTTCGACATCAGGCCTATATGCTCCGAGCAGCGCGCCAGCGGCACGGTGATGCTCTGCGTTGTCCGCCTTGACAGGAGAGCGCCGGCGAGCAGGGCGGCCGCGCCGAGCACCAGGAAAACGATCATGGCCGCGGAGTAACGGCCCTTCGCCTCTTCGTACCTGTATTGTATGCGCCCTTCATTGTACCTGACTATATCTTCCGCAACGCGGATGGACGCCTCAAGGCTCGCTGCGAGCCCTGCGTAACGCTCAACCGCCTCAGCATGTTTTCCGTCCATGATCAGCGCAATGACGCTGCCTGCCAGTACCTTGCCCTTTGCGCCCTCTTCCTTCAGCCCGGCTATGAGCCGCTTGCCTTCCGGGTTGATCTCGAGGGATTCGAGCGCCCTGACGGACGCCGCCGAGGAGGCGTCCTTCTCTTCAATCTTCTTCCCGGCTGCGAGGGCTGTCGCGCCGTCGTGAGACATGACAAGCTTTTCGGCAAGCCGGCCGATATCGGCCAGAGCGGACCTTGCGTCGTTGGCGCTGCTTATCTTGGCCGTATTGACCTTGACTATCCGCTCGACCGTGCGGTGCATCAGGTTGAGGTAGACGAGCCCCGTAACGACGATAGTTATCATCAACGACAGGATTATGCCGAACCCGGTCGCCAGCCTGCATCCTGTCCTGACATCGCTGAATAGCCTCATTAAGACTCCTTGTCGTAGTTGTCGCTGGAAGGCGCCCCGTCCCGCCGCTTGCCCCTTATTTGTTTATCGGTGTGGAGGATATGTGATTAACCTAGGGAAATTACTAGTGCGGGGGATTACCGGGTATGAAATAGTTATTGCTTAACTAACCGCCTTAAATGACGTCGCCGGTGAGGACCTGGGCGACAAGCTCGGAGAAAGAGCGGGCGGAAAACTTCTTCATCATCTGGTACTTGTGGTACTCGACCGTCCTTGGAGATATGTTTAATTGGAAGGCTATTTCTTTCGTCACCCGGCCGCCGCAGAATAGCTTTAGTATCTGCTTCTGCCGTTCGGTAAGGACCGGCGCGACCGCCGGGCCGGGCGCGGCCGCAACGCCGCCCAGATACTTGGCTACATGGATGGAGCCGTTTACCCTGCCGTCCGGCCCGAATAAAGGCGAGACGGATACAAGGATCCTGATGCCGAGGTTGGGCTCGAAAAACTCCTCTTTCTGGTGGTTACCGGTCTGCAGCGCCCTCGTATGCGGGCAATGCGCAGGCGGTGTCGCGGCCCCGTGGACCACCTCGAAGCACCTGCGGCCGACAATCTGCGCCGGGTCTTTTTGCAGCAAGGCGGCAAGGGCGGCATTTACCTTTACAATCCTGTAATCCGTGTCGTGGATGGAGATGAAAACGGACGTAGCGTCGAGCGCCGCGTCCCACTGAAAGCTCAATGCATCCCGCTTGTCTTTACGACTCCCCATTACGTTCCCTCTTTTTTTCGTTATGATGTTCGAACGGACGGTGAGAGGTCAGGCGAAATTATAGTCTATTGCGCCGCGTTTTTCAAAAAAAATATCGGCCCTTTGCGCGGGCCCCAAATGCGTTATAATATCGGATGGACCTTAACCACTGCGAGATTTGTCCCAGGAAGTGCGGGGTGGACCGCACTGCCGGGCAGCGCGGCTTTTGCCGCTGCGGCGCAGACTGCGTAGTCGCCCACTACGGCCTCCACTTCGGCGAGGAGCCGCCCGTCTCAGGCAAGCGCGGCTCCGGCACGGTCTTCTTCTCGCCGTGCAACCTGCGCTGCCTCTTCTGCCAGAACTACCAGATAAGCCAGGCAGAGTCGGGCCGGGTCGTCCGGCCGGCGGAGCTTGCCGATATTTTTCTGGAGCTGGAGGCGAAGGGGGCGCACAACATCAACCTCGTCAGCCCCACGCCGTACGCGCCGCAGATATGCGATGCGATAGCGCGCGCAAAGCAGAAGGGCATCGGCATACCGTTCCTTTACAACACGAACGCCTACGAGACCGTAGAGACGGTCCGCGCCCTTGCGGGCCTCATCGATATCTACATGCCCGACCTCAAATACTGGAGCGCGCATATAGCGGAAGAGCTTTCAGCCGCGCCCGGCTACCCCGCCTGTGCGATGGCCGCAATCAAAGAGATGAAAGAACAGGTCGGCGACCTTACGCTGTCGGGCGGAGTGGCGACGCGGGGGCTTTTAATCCGCCACCTGGTGTTGCCGGGCGGCCTGGCTGGGACGAGGCGCATTATCGGCTGGATAGCGCAGAACCTCGGGCCGCAGACTGCCGTCAGCCTCATGTCCCAGTATTACCCGGCGCACCGCGCAGATTCCCGCGCCATCATCAACAGGCGCATCAGGCCGGACGAGTACGCGCCTCTCGTGGACCTGCTTGCGGAGAAGGGCTTCGGGAACGTTTTTATTCAGGAGATGGAGAGCGCCGAATCGTATCGGCCGGACTTCAACAAGAAACGCCCCTTCCACCAGTGATGGAAGGGGCGCGTTCGCCTCACGGAACTTATCATCCATAAAACAGCCGGAACCATGGATACGCCAGCGAAAACAACGACCCAACCCAGAGTGATACCCCGTCCTTTAAGCCTTTGGTCATTAGTCTTTTATGGGCCGTCGGGGAGGTGGCGGCTGTCTCTTCACGCTTGTACTCCATATCATCCTCCATCCGGTCCGTTGACTTTATTTCACAAGAAGACGGTGATTCAGGCCACGATCGGAGCGGCCGGTTTGCGCAATCGTCCGCAGAAGGACCTTAAGCATCTCGGCTTCGACGCGGCCTGCCTTCGTGCTCGTCTCGGCCAGGTCTTCAGTTTCTCTTCGTCCTTTCATGTTGCCTCCATCATGTTGTGTAACGTACTCTCCTTATTGCAATTGCAGTGCCGAAAGGTAAGAAGAGAAGAAATTCCGCGAATTCGAAGGAATTCAGAGAAACCGCGATCGGACGGCGCCTGATCCGAAGGCCGCGCCGGCAAGTCTTTTTGTCCTTTTATAAGGATAGCGTCCTGAAAAGCGGACAGAGGCAAAGAGGTATCATTCGCCCTCGCCGTCGAGCACGCGCCTGACGGTCATTGCCAACTCCCTCTTTGTAAGGGGCTTCATCACAAACCCTTTTATCCCGGCAGCCTTTACTGAATCAGCATCTACTAGGTGGCTGAAACCGGTAGCCATTATGACAGGCATGTCCGGCCTGATGTTCATTATTGCCCGCGCAAGTTCCAGACCGGTCATATCGGGCATGGTCTGATCTGTAATGATAACGTCGAACCGGGACGGATCGAGCCTGAAAAGCGCCAGGGCTTCCCGGCTGCTGTCCCGGCATACTACCTCGTAACCAAGCTCGGCGAGCAGGTCTTCTCCCATCTCGATCAACGCTTCCTCGTCATCGACGAAGAGAACCCTCTCCTGCCCCGTAGGGATGGTCTCTCCGCCCACATACTCTGCCACCGGTTCTTCTTCGACTTTCGGGAAATAGGCCGTGAAGGTCGATCCTTTGCCCGGTTCGCTTTCCGCCGTGATATACCCACGGGATTGTTTCACGATCCCCATGACAACGGATAAGCCGAGCCCCGTCCCCTCCCCCTGCTTCTTCGTAGTAAAGAAGGGGTCGAATATCTTATCGATCACCTCCGGCGGTATGCCTGACCCCGTGTCGCGGACAACGAGTTTCATATAGAACCCCGGCTCCATGCCGTGGTTTCCGTTAGAGCGGGGGATGCTGAAGTCGGAAAGCTCTATGTCGAGCGTCCCGCCCTTCTCCCTCATTGCATAGGCGGCGTTTGTCGCCAGATTCATAAGCACCTGCTGGATTTGAACAGGATCGCCCAGGATAACGCCCGATTCGCTTTTCACGGACATTTTGATGCTGATAGTGGAGGGTATCGACGCCCTGAGCAGCCTTACCGTCTCCTTGACGATACTGCTCAACCGGAGAGGTTTCTTCTCCTGTTCGGTCTGCCGGCTGAAGGTGAGCATCTGCCTGACAAGGTCACGTCCCCGGAGGCCCGCCTCCAAAACTCTTTTGGTGTTGCGCCTCTCCTTGCTGTTTTCCGGGAGGTGGTCTTGCAGTAATTCGGTAAAGCCGATAATGGCGGCAAGAATGTTGTTGAAATCGTGGGCAATGCCTCCTGAGAGCGTGCCGAGGGCCTCCATTTTTTGGGACTGATGGAACTGTTTTTCCAGTCGCCTATGATCCGTGATATCGAGATTGATCTCCAGGATAGCCGTGGGGCTTCCGGTCGCGTCACGCTGCAAAGCCTGCCGGCTTGCCACTACCATCCGGCGGCCGTCTTTCGCCGTGTGCTGCAACTCTCCCTCCCAGTGCCCTCTCCCGGTCAGTACCGCCATTTGTTCTGCCAAGGGAACCGGAAACTCGGTCTTAAGAAGGCTATGCGTGACCTTGCCCAGGGCCTCGGCCTTTGTCCAGCCGTACAACTCTTCTGCTCTCCTATTCCAAAAGGTAATCCTGCCGTCCATGTCGCGGACGAGAATGGCGTTATGGGCGAGCTCGAGCAAGTCGGCCTGCCGGCGGAGGGCCTCGGTCCTCTCCTGAACGCGCAGCTCCAGCTCGTCATGCGATTTGCGCAGCTCTTCTTCCATCCGTTTCTGCTCGGTGATGTCGATAATCGTGCTGCAAGCAACGTTGCCCTCACCCGCAAAGTCGATCATCTCGCTCGAAAACAATACTGTGAGGATTTTACCCGTTTTGGTCCTCATGCGGACTTCGAGGTCCGGGACCTTCCCGGTTTCCTCGAACAGGCGGACAATTGTCGCCCGGTCGGTCTCAGGGTTAACGTAGGCGTTCAGGTCTGCTACGATCCTGCGCCCAATGGCCTCCTCCCTGCTATATCCAAAGAGCTTCAAAAAGCTGTCGTTGGCATCGATAAGAGTCTGGTCGGCTGGCCGGGTGATTGTCATTGCGCTCGGGCTCCCGTAGAAAGCCTTCGAGAACCGCGCCTCGCTCTCCCTCACCGCCTCCTCGGCCCTCTTGCGCTCGGTTATATCGCGTATCACGCTTAGCAGGACCCGGTCGGTGCCGATGAAGACGCCTCGCGAGCTTACCTCCACGGGAAAAGTCGTCCCGTCCTTCCGCCGGTGGTCCGTCTCGAACAGGATGCCCGACGAGCCGGCTTTGTCCATCTGGGAGTCGGTCAGCGAACGTTCCTGGCCTCGCAGGTCGTAGATGGTCAGTGAGAGAAGCTCTTCATTGCTGTAGCCGTATGCTTTGGCTGCGGCTTGATTGGCTTCCAGTATGCGGCCGTCCCCACGGCGCACGAACAGAATGATGTCACGAGATCCGCCGGCGAGAAGCTGGTAACGGCGCAAGGCCGCCTCGCTCTCCTGCCTGGCCTCCAGCACCCTGATCTTCCCCAGTCTGCCGGCAATAACGGTCAGGATGAGTCCGCTCAGATAGAACAGCACCAGCGCCACAATATCTCCGATGGCCTTTACCTTGAATGAGTACATGGGCTGCAGGAAGAGGAAGTCGGCGATAAGTGCGCTCAGCAGGATGGAAAGCAATGCGGGGCCTGTGCCGCAAAAGAGGACGACGAATATCACCGCCGGATAGAAGGTGACGAAAGGTGCGGTAACCCCGAACAAACGCCCCAGAACGAGGCGCAGGGCGGCAGCAGCCGCTACGATGATGACGGCCTTTATATAGTCTCTGACCGGTACGTCCCGTACGTTCATCTTAGTCACCAAGACAAGCAGCCATATTTTACCCTGTCTTGAGAAGCGAATAAAGAGGAGGATGCATCCTTTCTATGAGCGGACCGGCGGGCAGCTTTTCACCCGCAATCGTTAACAGTAAACTAAACAACAAGGTCGATCTCGGGGCATATGCAATTATGTCATAAATGACATAAGTACATTATTTCATTGAATTTGTTAACCACGCGTGTTAGGACAGGATAACACGCAGCGATGGAACGCCGGTAGCGCCGATCCCGAAGAATATGAAATCGATGGACGATTTCTGAAATATTTGAGCAGGCAGGAGGAAAACATGGGCGATCAGGACGAAAAGCACCCGGAGCTGGAAAAACTCCTGGAAATAGCAGGCCTGGATCATTCCTGTTCCAGAAGGGGTTTCTTGAAGTGGAGCGGGGCAACGGTAGTGGGAATGACGGCTCTGTGGACATTGAAGGCGAAGGCCGTGGACGCTCCCCTCGTCATCATGGACCAGGCGAAAGGGATCGTGATCGCGGACCCTACCAGGTGCGTGGGTTGCAGGCGGTGCGAGTTCGCCTGCACGGAGTTTAACGACGGCAAAGCCTCCCCGACCATCTCGAGGATCAAGGTGAGCCGAAATCTTAACTTCGGCGTGAATGGTGTTTTTTACGGCCAGCGTGCCCAGGGGACCTGGGGAAACGGGCTTGTCTTTCAAGACCTCTGCAAGCAGTGCCCGCATCCCGTTCCCTGCGCGAACGCCTGCCCGAATGACGCCATAGTGGTGAAGCCCCCCACGAATGCGAGGGTCGTTGACCCCAATAAATGCGTCGGGTGCAAGATGTGCCAGAGGGCGTGTCCATGGGAGATGATGTCTTTCGACGCCGACACCAACAAGGCGACGAAATGCTTCCTCTGCGACGGAAAACCCAAATGTGTTGAGGCTTGCCCGGCCGAGGCCCTGATGTACGTAGCGTGGCGCGACTTAACGGATAAGATAGCACCACGGGTGGCGCCGAGCGCCATCGTCGCTCCGGCCAAGGCAGCGGCATGCAATGAGTGCCACAAAAAGTAGAGGAGGAAGGTTACCATGGCGAAGCAAGGAGGATGGGCGGGTAAGGTCCTTCGGGTCGACCTGTCAACGGGCCGGATCTCGAAAGAAGATACGATAGAGAAATACAAGGATTACCTGGGAGGCACAGGCATAGGCTACAAAGTGATCTGGGACGAGGTCCCGACCGGGACGAAACCTTTCGAGCCGGCGAACAAGATCATCTTCGCAGTCGGGCCCCTGGCAGGCACCGGCGCCCCCTGCAATGGGCGCACGGCTATTACGACCCTCTGGCCGACGTGCTGGCCGAAGCCGTTGGTGGCGAGCGGACATATGGGTGGCCATTTCGCAGCGTCCCTGAAGTTTGCAGGGTATGATGCGATCATCATCGAAGGGAAGGCTGACCATCCGGTGTGGCTTTTCGTTGCAGACGGGAAGGTGGAAATCAAGGACGCCCGCCACATGTGGGGCCAGGGGATCCGTCGCACGACCCTTGAGATCAGCCAGCAAATGGGACCCGAGGCCTCGGTGGCAGCGATCGGCCAGGCGGGTGAGAACCTGGTCCCCATGGCTGTTGTCATGAACGGATATTCCCACTCCGCCGGCGGGGTCGGAGGCGTCCTGGGCTCGAAGAACCTGAAGGCTATCGGCGTCGTCGGGACAGGTAGCGTCCGGATTGCGGGAAGCAAGGACGAATGGGAGAAAGCCGTAAAATACCACCTGTCCCTTTTGGGCGCCAATAACCAGCACGTAGTCCCCAACAGCCCTCAGCCCTGGGCGGAGTATCACGCCCCGGGGACCAGGTGGCTCGCGTCAAAGGGCCGGAAATGGGGAGCGGCTGAGCCGGCGATAGACACGGGCACGTGCGAGCCGCACAACCTGAACCATATCGCCTACCGGACCAACAACATGGCGTTCTACCTGGGCCAAAAGGCATGGAAGTATACGGTGAGGGGGAACGGATGCACCGGTTGCCCTATCCGCTGCCATACGATGGTGAAAGTCCCTTCGGTCGCGGCTAAGTACGGGATACCGGACAGGGGGCAGAATACCTGCGCGGGGTTGATGATGGGCCCATGGTTCTACAAAAGCTTCCCGGACGGGCCTCAGGGAGAGACGGCGATAGAGGCCGCGATGGTCGGGATGCACCTGGCCGACGACCTCGGCATATGGTGCAACTACTCGCAGATGCAGCGGGATTTCATCAAGATGCATTACGAGGGGATCATAAAAGGGAAGATCGGAGAGGCCGAATACAAGAGCTTCTCCTGGGACAAGTACGAAAAGGGCGACCCCGGCTTCCTCTTCGAAATAATGCCGAAGATCGCATACAAACAGGGAGAGCTGGGCACGGCCATGGGTCTCGGCACCGGGTACATGCTTGAGCGCTGGGGGCTTTCGGAGGCTGAGTGGAAGAAGGATCACGAGCTTGTCTACTGGAAGATGGGCCATCCCAAGCACCACGCGAACGAGGACGCCGGGCAGTCGGGGGTCATTATCAACACGATCTATAACCGGGACACCCAGTGCCATTCCCAGGTCAACCTGACGCGGAACGGGCTGCCCCTCGAGGTCCAGAAGCGTCTGAGCTCGGAGCTGTGGGGTTCCCCCGACGCCGTCGACGCAGTAGGGGCATACACGCCGATGAACGTCTACAAAGCCAGGTTCGCGAAGTGGTCCCTCGTCAGGAAGGAGTTGCACGATTCTCTGTCCGTGTGCAACTGGATGGGGCCGTGGGCTGCCTCGCCGCTGAAAGAGAGGGGCTACCGGGGTGACGACTCCATCGAATCGGTCCTTTACAGTATCGCTACCGGCGACAAAAAGAGCCGCGAGGAGCTGGACAAGGTGGGAGAGCGCATCTTTCAGCTCCACCGGGCGCTGACGATCCGTGACATGGGGACCAAAGAGATGCGCACAAGGCACGACACCGTTCCCGATTGGGTCTTTATGGACAAATCGGGCAAGGCGCCCTTCGCTAAGGGGACGATCCGCATGGACCCCGCGGACATCGAGAAGGGCAAGGGCATGTTCTACAAAGAGTGCGGGTGGGATGAGCAGACGGGAGCGCCACGCGCCGAAACCTACCGGAAGCTGGGGCTCGACTACGTTGCCGCGGAGCTGGGTAAGAAAGGGCTCCTGCCGTAGGCATGTGAAGGCGCCGGGTCGCAAAGGAAGGAAGCAACAGTGGACAAACAGAGCGGACAGACCAGGGAACAAACCGAGGCAGCGGCCAGGGAGGCCGTAATCAAGTTCGTTGAAAGGAGCAGCGCCGCCGGCCGGTTCGTTACGGCGGAAGACATCCGCAGCGAGCTTGCCGGAACTATCGGGCCGTTAGAACGTCTCGACCTTGACGCATTTGGGCAATTTCTGAAAGAAACGGTCGTGCGGAATGGAGAGCTGAAAGAGGTCGCCGGCGGGGACGGCGTCGCCCGCTACTATTCCGGCCGGGCCATGACTGACGCCTACGCCGGACTCCTTATCCGTAAAGGCCAGGACCCGCTGCTTCTCGTAACGGACATAGTCCGCGAGAATTCCAGGCTCTATCCGCGTCCGGTCCCCCTTGGCATGTTCGGTGATACCCCATTCGACCTGACGCCCGAGGAGGTTTCGTCATGCCTTGGAAGGATGGCCGGCATGGAGGAATACGGCGATATCCGCCGGACAACTACGTCGAAAGGCACCGTCTTCCTTTACTCCACCCTTCACCTGGAGCCCGATTACGCAAGCTTCCTGGCCGAATGGATCGACGTCGGCCAATTGAACAGTCCATGAAGAAAAGCAGCGACTGAAAGCCGGACGCGGCAGCTCCCAGTGGCCACTTCCTTAACGGGTGAGGGATAGGCTAGGTCTGATCGGCCGGAGAGATTTCCGACGGGGCACCCACCCGACGCAAGGAGGGGAGGGTCGTTCGCGTTGCTTTCCGACCAAGCGAGCCGGAGCTTACGTCTTATGTACGTGAGGACTCGCGCCCGAGGAAACGACGCGAAAGGCCGGAATGTATTGCCCCGCGATTAGTTTTTCTATATATCGCGGGGCAAGATCCCGGCCCCCCTGCAAGACATCGGTACATAAGACGTTGCGCCTACGCAACGTCTTATGTACCGTACAACACTCCCCAGTCGGTTAGTATGTATACGCCGCCTATAATCGGGTCCGTCTCATTCCTCTCCGCCAGCACCGCCAGCGTCTTGTCCTGTAGGCGCACGCCTTTCGGCAGCAGCTTCACGCCGCTTGCAGCGTAAATGTCCTCGGCGACCACCATGCCTGCTTTCAGCTCGTCTACGCGCAGTCTCAGCTTGTTCGTATCTGCGCTCGTCCTGTGGCTGAGCAGGTACTCTATCAGCAGGTTGGCTATACGCTCATTGAGAATGGAATGCATTGCGGAGCGCACCCGCTCTACGATCTCCTCCGTCGAGCGCCCCTCCATCTTCAGCTCTTCCTGGTAAACGATGGCCCGCAGGATCCTGGCGCTGACCGGTATCTCGTCTCCGACAAGCTCGTCCGGGAAACCGGAGCCGTCTTCGTTCTCTAGCTGGTGGTATACCGCCTCCGCGGAGGCCCTGGCGCCCGATATGGTCGATACGATAATCGAGCCGATAACGGGATACTGGCGGTAGGCCGGTTTCAGCGATACGGACAGGCCGATGTAGCCCTTGCCCAGAAGCGAATCAGGCAGGCCGATCTTGCCTATCTCGTGCATGAGAGCGGCAAAAAGAAGGTGGCGGCGCTTTTCGTCAGGGTAATCGAGCCTGCCCGCCATGAACTTGGCTATCTCTTTGGCGTCGCGCGCGCGGTCGCTCGCCCCGGGGATGCGCACGTCCAGCACGTTGTGCAGCAGGCCGATCATCTCCTTGAAATTCTTCTTGAGGAGGTCGCTCGTATCGGAGAGGCGCTCCTCTTCCGCCGCAAGCTCGTCCTCCAGCCGCCTCGTGCCTATCATCGACCGCACCCTCGTCAGGAGCACGCCGGGACAGAGCGACTTTTCGATGCAGTCATCGGCCGTCTTCCCCAGCAGGGGGACAACAAGGGGCACCTCGGCCGTCTCGCAGACGACCAGGGAGGGCACAGGGACAGGCGGGCCGTCCCCGCACGTCAGCACGGGGTGGGACTCGATGCCGGCGGCCGCCTGGAGGTCGAGGATAAGCAACTCGGGGGGCTGTTGGCCGGCGCTGCGCCACGCCTCTTCGAAACTCCGGGCGGGCCTGATGTCGAGCATCGGGTCCTGACGGAGGATCCCGGCGATCATGACGAGCGTCTGCGGGTCTTCACTCACCGCGAGCACCGGAGCTTTGATTGTGCACCGCATCATGTCACTGTTTCCCCTTGGGCGGCATTGCCGGGCCTGCCGGGGGGCGGTCGGCCCGCACCGCCTGTGCCGCGGACTGGCTCGGCACGAGAATGCTGACTCTTCTGTTCCTGAAATCGTACGGGCTATCGGGTATCTTCAGGTTCCTGTCCGCAAACCCGCGCACGGCCCGCACCTGGTCCTTGCGGACCCCGCCGTCTTCCAGCACCTTGCGGGCGGCGTTGGCCCTGTCCGCGCTAAGGTCCCAGTTCGTATAGTCTCTGGACGCGTACGGCCTGGCGTCCGTGTATCCTTCGAGGATCATATCGTTTCCGAGGCCGCCGAGGCGCGGCGCGATGAGCCGGATCAGCTTGACGGCTTCCGGCTTCAGGTGCGCCTTGCCTATGTCGAAAAAGAGCCCTTCGGATGCCTCGACGAGGTCGATCCTCAAGCCCTCCTGCGTTACCGTCACCTGTATCTTGTCCTTGAACTTGCTGAAGTCGGGGGTGGCCGCTATCGCCTTCCTCAAGTTGTCCGCTTCCGCCTTGAGCCTTGCCATCTCCCCTGCCTCTTTGTCGGGCGCAACAGGCGCGTTAACCGTCTTCGACGTCGCGGGGCCCGACATGATACCCTTCTTGGCCGCCATGAAAAGACCCGGGTCCTTGAAATATGCGGCGATGGCGTCCTTGACGTCTTTGCTCTGCCCGACTATCCAGAGCACGATGAACAGGGCCATCATCGCGGTCACGAAATCGGCGTATGCCACTTTCCACGCCCCGCCGTGGCCCCCTTCGTGTCCTCTTTTCTTCTTTATTATCGTCCTTACGGGGACGTTGCGTTCCTCTTCGATCATTTCTTGCCCTTCACGTGGTCTTCCATCTCCTGGAATGAAGGTCTGCAATCTTCCGGGATCGTCCGCCGCGAGAACTCGACGCAGACGATCGGGTTGAAGCCCTTTGCGAAGGCGACCATCGCAGCCTTGATCGCCTCGTATATCTTCGATTCTTCGTCGTTCGATATATCGAAGTTCGTCGCCAGAGGCTGGATGAAGCCGTAAGAAAGGAAGATGCCCAGGAAGGTGCCGACAAGGGCCGCTGCTACCTTGTGGCCCACTTCCTCGGCCGCCCCGCCGATAGCCTGCATGGTTATAATGATGCCGAGCACTGCTGCGACGATGCCGAGGCCGGGCATCGAGTCGCCGATCTTCTGAAGTATCATGCCGGGTCTTGTGCCTTCATGGTGCTGCGTCTCTATGTCGAGGTCCATCAGCGACTCCATGTCGTGCGGCGGCACGCCGCCCAGAATGACGAGGCGGAAGGTGTCGCACATGAAGGTGAGGAGCTTGCGATCTCCCAGAAACCGGGGATACTGCTTGAAGATGGAGCTTTCTCCAGGCGCCTCTATGTGGCTTTCCAGCGCGATCAGACCCTCTTTACGGCTGATCTGGAAAACCTCGTACATGAGCCTCAAGAGGTCGAGGTAGACCTTCTCTCCGTCCTCGCCGCCTTTGAGGCTACCCAGCGCCTTTGCGACAATTTTCTTAAGCGTCTTCACCGGCGTGGAGATAAGGAGGGCCCCGAAGGCGGAGCCGATGATGATGATGAATTCGGCGACCTGCATGAGGACCAAAAACGGCCCCCCCTCCATGGCGAACCCGCCGAGGACTGCGCCGAGAACAACAATACTCCCAATTATTACGAGCACTTTTTAGTCCTTTTTCCGGACGTGCTGCGGACCGGTACGCCCGGTCCCTTATATATCATCGATTATCGGCATAACAGGGGAATACTTTAAAAATATCGACCGATCATAAAAACTTATAGATGCAAATGCGGTTCATTCTATTATATACTGTTTCATTAGATGGCATAATCCGGCATATAGCAAAGGAGACGCCGTGAATAAGGTGAATGGCCCGCAGCAGTAAACCGTTTTACAACAGGTCCCTCGAAAGGGCCCTGCAGATCGTGACCGCTTTCAACGGCGACAGGAAATCCCTGACACTGGGCAGGCTCTCGGAAAGCCTCGGTCTCTCCAAAGCGACCGTATTCCGGCTGTGCGCCACCCTGGTCAATTACGGTTTCCTGCGGCAGGACCACGAGCAGAAGCAGTACTCCCTGGGCGTAAAGCTTTTCGAGCTGGGAAGCGTCGTCGCCTCCTCCTTTTCGCTGGCCGGCATCGCCGCCCCTCACATAACCAAGCCTCCAGTTGGACCTCGGCAAAACGATCTTCCTGGGCGTCCTCGACGAAGGCGAGCTGCTCTACCTCGACAAGAGGGAGGGCCTGAAGGAGCCGATTAGCTTCACATCAAACGTAGGCTCGCGACGCCCGCCGTACTGGGGCATGCTCGGCCTGACGCTAATGGCCTTCCTGCCGCCCGAAGAAGTGGACGCGCTCCTTGTCGCGCACCCCCTGGTCGCAACAACGAAAAACTCGTTCCTCGACGCGGAGTCCCTTAAGGTGTCGCTGCGTTCTATCCGCGACGCAGGATACGCATTCGATGAAGGAAGGTCCATAGAAGGCGTCGGCGGAGTCGGGGCGCCTATCCGCGACTATACCGGTAAGGTCACGGCCGCATTGGGTGTCGGGTTTATTCACCTGTCCGTCGGAACCGACCGCGTAAAGCGGATAGCGGCAAGGCTCCTTGAGGCGGCGTCCGCAATATCGGCCGACGCAGGCTATAAAGGAAAACCGGCCGGCAGGCAGAAGGCGGCCGGAAAATTGTCTTGACAAGGCACCGGGCACTGCTATAGCATCACTGTATGAGGCGTCATTTTATTCACTGAAATACTGCCTGCCGCCGCGGCAGACACGATAGCAACGTGCCGGAAAGACCTAACCAAGGGGGCAAACATGGAATACTGGAACAAGTACACGGAGACCTTGCCCAGAGAAAAGCTGGACAACACGGAGTTTAAGTACTTCAAGAACCTCTTCGCTTTCGCAAAGGCCAACTCCAAGCTTTACGCGGAAAAGCTAAAGGGGATCGAGCCGGGCGACATCAAGACCTTCGCAGATATCAAGAAGGTGCCCTTCACGTACAAGGAAGAGCTGCGGAAATGGCAGGAGAACGTCGAGCCCTTCCCTTACGGCGGGCTTCTCGGCGTGCCCATCGAGGAGGTCTCGTCCTTCAGGCAGACGAGCGGCACGACGGGCAGGCCGGTCTACGTGCCCGAGTCTTACGAAAGCTGGCAGTGGAGGATCGAATCGTGGTGCCACATTCTCTGGATGGCGGGTTTCAGGCCCCGGCACAGGCTTTTCCTCCCCTTCGGCTACAACGTCTATGTCGCCTTCTGGGAGGCCCATTACGCTGCGGAGAAACTCGGTTGCGAAGTGGTGCCGGGCGGCGCCCTCGACACGAAGGGCCGCGTCAATAAGATCATCGAGCTGAAGGCCAACGCGATGGCGGGCACGCCCACGTACATGCTGAACATCGCGCAGGAAGCCATGGCAATGGGGATCGACCCGAAGTCATTCGGCATGGACCGCATGATAGGCGCAGGCGAGCCGCTGCCGGAGGCTACGCGCAAGAGGATCGAGGCGACTTACGGCTGCAAGATGTTCGACCACATAGGCAGCACGGAGACTTGCGGGTTCGCGGGCATGTGCGAGGCGCAGAAAGGGCTGCACATCGTAGAGCCTTTCTTCCTGGTGGAGATGCTCGACCGCGAGACGCTGTCGAAGGAAGTCGCAGTCGGCGAGCAGGGCGTCATCGTCATCACGCCGCTCGGCAGAAGGTCCTTCCCGGTGCTGCGCTTCAACACGAACGACGTAGCGATCAAGGGGCCGGACCAGTGCGAATGCGGCAGGACCTCGCTCAAGCTCATGGAGATCGTGGGCAGGGTGGATGACATACGGAAGATCAGGGGCGTCCTCTTTTCCCCCAAGACGGTGGAGCAGCTCATCAGGTCGGAGTTCCCGGAGATCGTCGAGTTCGAGATAGTCGTGACCCGCGAAGACATCATGGACAATATCCTCCTCAGGATCGAATGCGACCCGAAGGTGGAGGCGGCGCGGCCCAGGATGTGGCCAAGCGGCTCAGCGAAAGGCACAAGATCAAGACAAACCTGTCCTGCAAGGTAAAGGTCGAGCCGGAGGGCACGCTGCCCAGGTACGACCTCAAGGCCAAACGCTTCAAGGACATGAGAGGTGACCACTAATGGACGAGATAAGGAAAGAAATCCAGAACATAGAGAAGAGCGCGGAGAGGATAAAGGCGCTGGCGGACGGGAATAATTCCCTGCTGAAAAACGCCTCCATTATCCTGACGTTTGTGTATCTGCTGAAGTTCAACACCCCGGAAGAGTAATGAGAGTGGGGCCGGGTTAATTTCCCGGCCCCTTCCCTTTCTCTTTCGCCGGGCGCGTGCCCGGCTTCTCCATTTAAT
Organism: uncultured delta proteobacterium; assembly: GCA_963818095.1. Taxonomy (GTDB): domain Bacteria; phylum Desulfobacterota; class Syntrophorhabdia; order Syntrophorhabdales; family WCHB1-27; genus CAWEPK01. The sequence continues at coordinate 133,735 of CAWFRA010000024.1, read as the reverse complement.
CGATTATCCCGCAGGCATTCGTGTGTGCCGTCATTCCGTGCCCGACACGGAATCCAGTTCTTCTTTTCTATACCGGCTTCCGGACAGAAACCCGGCATGACGGTCAGGGCGCCACCTCCCCTTCACATTCAGCCCCGGACGTGTTATTTTTTGTATGGGGAGGAAAAGACTATGGAGGAGAAAGAGTACACACAGACGATCTGCGGCATACTGGGTTCCGTTATCCCGATACTCGAACAGGCGAGGAAGTGCATCTTCGCTGAAGACAGAAATTGCCTCGACAGGGCCAACACGATACTCAAAGAAACACTAAAGTCCTATCTCCCGCTTTCAGATGAGGTCACGCGCAAGAAGGAAAAGAGCACGGCTGAGATCAAGTTCCTGACAATCCTGCCCACCATCCAGAAGCTCGGCATCGACATGGGGGACCTGCTGAGAGCGTCGACAACCAAGCTGGATTCCGGCGTACCCTTCACTGACAAAGGTCTCAATGAGATCAAGGCCGTCATAACCGGGGCCCAGGACCTCGCTAAGGACACAAGGGACGTCTTCATAACGAAGAACTGCCACCTGGGCCAACGCGTGCAGTCCGACGTCGACCGGCTTCATGAGATGGTCGACGCTTTTTCCGTGGAACACGAAGACAGGCTCATAAAGGGCTTCTGCTCCACGAAGGCCTCTTACCTCTATCTGGATATGATGGGGGCCCTGAAGAGGACGATACGCCAGCTCGCCGCCCTTTCCAGGGAGGGCTTGTAGAAGACTTGAGCGTCGCTGAACGTTCAGAGTGCGTCCGTGGGTTTAATCGGGAATGACTTTCGCACAAGAATGTACGTCTGTCACCGCGGGCGCCTGGACCTGGCCCAGGTAAAAATCTATCACGGCCTGATCGGCCATCAACTCGCTTGCCGAGCCTTCCAGTACGATCTTTCCGCTTTCCATCACATAACCATGCGATGAAACCAAAAGGGCCTGGTGCGCGTTCTGCTCCACAAGCAGGATCGTCAGGCCCTCGGAGTGCAGCTCGCCGACGATCTCGAAAATGGTCTGGACCAGAAGGGGCGCCAGTCCGAGGGAAGGCTCGTCCAGAAGCAGCAGCTTGGGCTTTGCCATCAAACCGCGCGCAATGGCCAGCATCTGCTGCTCCCCGCCCGAAAGAGTGCCCGCGAGCGACTTGCGGCGCTCGCCAAGGATCGGGAAGCGTTCCTCCATGGCGGCGATGGTCGCCCTGGCCTCGCCGGCGGACCGGCGGTAAGCGCCCAGCTCCAGGTTTTCCCGAACGGTCATGTTGGCCAGCACCAACCGCCCCTCGGGGATCTGTACGATCCCTTCCGAGACCCTCCGATGGGGGCTGTCATGCGTAATATCTCTTCCCTGAAATCGAATGCTGCCCCGAATTGCGGGGACAACGCCGCTGAGGGCGTTCAGGATCGTTGTCTTGCCGGCCCCGTTCGGTCCCACGAGGGAAACTATGGCCCCCTGGGCTACCTGAAAAGAGACATCCCGCACGGCCTCGATGTGCCCGTATGATACGGTGAGTCCACTTACCTCAAGCATGTGTTTTTCCCGCGCCCAGGTAGGCTTCGATCACCTCATGGCAGGCCCGAACCTCCGCCGGGCTGCCGGTGGTGAGCACCCGGCCGAAATCGAGGACGGTGATGCGCTGACATAGGCTCATGACAAAGGACATGTTGTGTTCGATCAAAAGGATGGTCATACCCTCCCGGCAAAGGGACCGCAGAAGGTCCGCCACGACGGTCGCTTCCCCCTGGCGCATGCCTGCCACCGGCTCATCGAGCAGCAGCAAGCTGGGGTTAAGGGACAGGGCCCTCGCGATCTCCAGGCGGCGGCGTTCACCATATGACAGGTTGCGGGACTGGTAATCGGCCTTGTCGTCCAGCCCCACGCGGGCCAGTGTCTCCATCGCCTGTTTATAAAGGCTGCGGTCCTCATGCCGAGCCGACGGCAGGCGGAGCAGTCTCGGAAGGAGCGCCCGGCGCGAGCGCAGGTGCTGGCCGGCCTGGACGTTTTCCAGGCAGCTCATGTGCGGAAACAGGCGGATGTTTTGAAACGTCCTGGCTATTCCGATGGCTGCCATCTGATGCACGGCAAGGCGATGGAGGTCATGGTCCTTATAGCTCATCCGGCCCGCGCTCGGCGGAAGCAGGCCGCTCAGGATATTGATCAGGGTGGTCTTGCCCGCCCCGTTCGGCCCGATCAAGCCGTGGATGGTCCCGGGTTCAACGAAGAAGGAAACGTCATCCAGGGCTCGCACGCCGCCGAAGCTCCGGGATACGTTTTCGACGCGCAGGCTGTTCATCTTGCCCTCGCTTTCGCCGCCCTGGACCGGCCCCTCGACAGGAGCGAAGCCAAGCCGTTGGGAAGAAAGAGAATCACCAGGAGCAGGATAAGCCCGTTGATCCCCATGCGGATCGGCCCGGCAGCCACTCCCACGCCCCGCAGGACCTCCGGGAGGGCGGTGAGCATAGCCGCCCCGAGGATCGGGCCGTACCAGACACCCAGGCCGCCGACGATGTTGTAGATCAGCAGGTCTACGGCGATGAAGAAACCGAAATCACGCGGAGTAATCAGGTAGTTCAGATGGGCATACATGCCCCCGGCCAGGCCGGCTATCATGGCGCCGACGACAAAGGCCACGACCTTGTAATAGGTGATATGGATCCCCAGAGAGCCGGCGGCGGTCTCGTCCTCGCGCATGCTGACCAGCCCCCACCCCAGACGCGAATGCCGCAGGACAGCGATGAAATAGGCTGCCCCGGCCAGGACTAAATAGATCATCCAGGTCTTCGTAACATTGGGGATGCCGGTCAGGCCCTCGGCTCCGCCGGTGATGTCCAGATTGACTGCCGCGAGGCGCACCACTTCGCCGAAAGCAAGGGTCGCCATGGCCAGAAAGACTCCCCGAAGCCGCAGCACGGGCAACCCGATAATCAGGCCCACGAGCCCGGCGGTGCAGACTCCCCCCGTGAGAGAGACTACATAAGGGAGCTTGAAATGGACGCTCAGGATTCCGGCTGTGTAACCTCCCACCGCCGCGAACGCCGCGTTGCCCAGGGAGAGCATGCCCGCTGAAAGGGTCACGTTCATGCTCAGAGCCAGCAGGGCGTTGATGCCGATGAAGGCTATCAGGCTGCCGTATATGGCGTAGAACTGAAGGAGGTACTCCATCTGCCTTTAGGCCTCCCTTATTTTCCCGCGTCCCAGAAGCCCGGACGGCCGGATCAGAAGGATCGCGAAGAGGACCGCGAAGGCGACGGCGTCCCGCAGATTGGACGTACCGGTGATGGCCACGGTGAGCACTTCACTCAGACCGAAAGCCAGCCCTCCCAGGATCGCGCCGGGGATGCTCCCCATGCCGCCCAGGATGATCACCGCCAGCCCTTTCAGCTCGATGGAGCGGCCCATGTCCGGCGTGAGGTTGTTGAAGTAGAGGCCGAAGAGAATGCCCGCTGCGCCGCCCAGTGCCGAAGAGACAAAAAAGGTAAATGCAATGACGCCGTTCACGTTGATGCCCAGGAGCATGGCCGCCCTTTCGCTCTCGCCTATTGCGCGGATGGCTTTACCGACGCGGGTGCGGCCCATGACGAGCGTGAGGATGACCATCAGCGAGGCAGCGACGCAGACAATTCCCACCTGCAGCAAGGTGATCGTTACTCCCCCGATCTGCCAGGTATATGTGCCGATGGTGCCTACCGGAAAGCGCACGGACCTCGCCCCGAACAGCCCCAGGGCCGAGGCTTCAAAAATAATGGCCATCGCAATGGACGATATCAGTCCGGAGAACTGGCTGTCGCTGCGCTTGCGCAGGGGGGCAAAAGCCACCTGGTTGAGCAGCAGGCCCAGCACACCCGCCGCGACTGTCGCCAGCGGGAATGCAAGCCAGATGGATAATCCCGCATTTTGAACCAGCCACAAAGCTATCAGGCCGCCGAGGGTGAAGATGGCCGCGTGGGCCAGGTTCAATATATCCAGCACCCCGAAGACCAGGGTGTAGCCCACCGCGAACAGCCCATACACGCTGCCTATGAAAAGGCCGTTAACCAACTGTTGAAGAAGCAGGCTCACCGCTTACTCGTCTTAGTTGCCCAGCACTACGAACTTTCCGCCTTTGATCTCCTGCACTATGCTGGGGTGGGAAGCGTCACGGCCCTCGGTAAAAGAGAAACGGCCCAACACGGTATCGAGGTTCTTGACCTTGACCAGGGAGTCGCGAAGCGCCTTTCGATCGCTGCGTTCCGGCTGCTTTGGCCGCCTGATACACGATCTGCACGCCGGCGTAAGCCTGGGCCGCAAACTGGTCCGGGGCGCGGTTGTACTTCTTCGTATATTCGTTGACGAACTTGACGTTCAACGGCGCCTTGGAGGAGATGTTCCAGGCAGCACCCACGATCACCCCTTCGGCGGCGTCGCCGGCATTCTTGATCAGGCCGGGAGAGTTAAGACCGTTGCCGCCTATGATGCGCACCGTCTTCGGTATTCCGAGCTGCCGCGCCTGGCTGATGATCCCGGAGGCTTCTTCTGCCAGGGCGCCGCAGATGATCGCGTCAGGGTTCTGGGCCTTGATCTGGGTCAACTGCGGCGAAAAGTCGCGGTCGCCCTTGGCGAAGGTCTGCTCGCCCAGTATCTGGATGCCCGAGGACTGAAGGACTTTCTTAAACACCTCATAGGTGGCCTTCGTCATCGCGTCATCGTTACCATACAGCATCGCGACCTTCTTTAGTCCCAGCTTCTCTTTTGCAATCTTGACGGTGTGAGGGATGACCACGTTTTCGGTCAGGGAGTCCCGGAAGATGTAGTTGCCGATTTCGGTAATACCGGAGATGGTGTTGCTGATGGCCAGCACCGGCACGCCCGCCTGTTGGGCGATAGGGTCGGTGATCTTGGCCGTGTTGCTGAGGGTCGGTCCGATGATAAGCGAGACCTTGTCCCCGTTAATGAGCTTATTGAATACGTTGGTCCCCTGCTGAGGCACGCATGCGTCATCCTCGAAGACGGGGACGATCTGCAATCCGCTGCCCGCAGCGGCATTGATCTGGTCGACCGCCAGGAGGACGCCCTCTTTCTGGCTGGCGCCGTATACCGCCGCGCCGCCGGTCATGCTGAACGCAAAACCGATCTTGATGGTATTGGTTGCAGCGGAAAAAGCCGGCGTTATGAGGGCCGACAAAAGAAATAAGCCAACGACCACGCCTACCAGAGCACGACCTAATAGCTTCACAGGGACCTCCCTAATCGAGATATATGGCTTCCGATCTATTCCTTAGTACCGCATTTATGCCCAATTTGGATCGTGCCTCCACGAAAAACCCAGTATCATGCCGGCAAAAACCGGTCTTTCCGCCCGGATGCAGGATGAGAACGACAGGATGATTTTGGGGTGAGTCAGTTTATTCAAACGGTAGGCAGGAATTTCACCTTCGAACCCACATGTTCCGAACAACTAAACTCAAGTTTTATTGTATGCATAAACAACTTTCTTTGTCAAAATAAGCCGCACAAAGCATTGGTTCAGCCTTCTCGCTTTTTTACGTTAGAAATCGCAGAACTTCTTCGTTACAAACTCGCACAGCCTGCCCGCCCCCGCCTTCAGCTCGCTCCCGCGAAACCCGTTCTGCCATCCGCCCGCGCCGACGAGGTCCGACACCACCAGGAACGCGACGGCCCGCAACCCCTTGTGGCTGCACGCCGCGTAGAGGGAAGCCGCCTCCATGTCCACGCCTAACACGCCTTCTTCCGCATACCTTGCGACCTTGTCCGCCGTCTCCCTGTAGATCGCGTCGGTGGTCCACACGCGCCCTGCGCAAAACCCCGCTTCATCCGCCTGCGCGCGCCACTCGTCCGCCCACGCCGACGCGACAACCCTGTCGTCGCTTTCCAGGTAGTGCGCCGACGTGCCCTCTTCCCGGACCGCCTCCGTCGCAAGGACGACGTCGCCCGGACGCACGCCGCCGCCGATCCCGCCGCAATAGCCCCACAGGCAGAACTCTTCCGCGCCGAAGGCTGCAAGCTCCTCCACGAGTGCCGCCAGGGCAGGCCCGCCCAGGCTTGAGCGCGCCAGCACCGTGCCGCCCCCGGCCGTCCTGTAAAACCGGCGGAACGGCAGCCATGCCGCCACAGGCGCAGCGCCCGTGCGGCCGACGAGCGCGGAAAGGTCGGCAGGGGTGAAAACGATCGCCGCCCTTTTGGGCAGGCGCAATTCTTCCGGACGCTTATTGGTGAACGCGATGACCAGGTCTTTTGCGGTCAGTACGGGCGCGGAGCCGTCAAAGAACCAGCTCATGCACCTTTTCCTTGAGCTTCCTGTATGATTCGTAAAGGTGCTCGGAGATGACCTTCGTCTCCCCTATAGCGGGCATGAAATTGGTGTCGCCGACCCAGCGCGGGACGACGTGGATGTGGATGTGTTCTTCGAGGCCGGCGCCTGCCGCCTTGCCATTGTTGATCCCTATGTTAAGGCCCTGGGCGCCGAACGACTGGCGGAGGGCGGACGAGACGATGCGGACGAGGCCCATCAAATCGAGCGTCTCCTCATCGGTTATCTCCTCGATGCTGCCGACGTGCCGGCAAGGCACGACCATCACGTGGCCGTTTGCGTATGGGTAGCGGTTCATGACGGCAAAGGCGAGGCCTTTGCGCAGGAGCACCAGCGCGGAATCGTCGTCTTTCGGCTCGATGCACAGGAAGCATGCCTGCCTGCCCGTCTTAGGCGGGGCAGCGATATATTCCATTCTCCACGGCGCCCAAATCCTCTTCATCTTTAGTCCCTCATGAATACGAAATCCTTCCAGTAATCGGGGTAGCCCCCCGCGCCGAGGCCCAGCATGAGCACATGCACCCCGCTCGGCCGGCCCGGCTTCTTCAGCGGTATCATGCCCGCTTCCTCCGGGAGCCTGTCGCTCTTTCTATGGTTGCAGTAAATACAGGAAGTTACGATGTTCGACCACTCTGTCAGGCCGCCCCTCGACCTGGGCGTGATATGGTCGCACGTCAGGTGCTTGGTATCGAACCGCTCGCCGCAGTACTGGCAGGTGTAATTGTCGCGGAGGAAGACGTTCTTCCGGGAGAACCGCACGCGGAGTTTTTTGGGGCGCACAAAGGTGAGAAGCCTTACGACTGCCGGCAGGCGGACCCGCATAGAGACGCTACGCACCTCACGGTCATACTCCCGGATTACCTCGACCTTTTCAAGGAACAGGAGCGTAACCGCCTTTTTCCACGAAACCACGCCGAGAGGCTCGAACGTAGTATTAAGAAGCAGCGTCCGGTCCATGAACTTATTGACAATAACGCTTTTAGGCGACGGTTGTCAAGGGATGGTTGGCGGGTGGCAGGCTCGCACGCGGGCAGATTCTCAATCGCGGAAGAAGAGCAAAAAAACTAAACCAATGCTTTGGGCGGCTGGACTCGCGCCTGCTGCGGGGTCGCGCTATGGCGATAGTTGGGATACTGCTCTTTCTGTTCCCCTCGCCCCCTGGGGGAGAGGGTAGGGTGAGGGGTGCCGTGGGCGGTTAGACGTAATATGTCCGTGACGGGGCCGGGAGATTTTGGATGAATTTTCCCGTGATCGAGGGGCCGCCGCCCGGAGCGTACGTCGTAAGTACGTGAGGACGCGCGGACCCGAGAGACAGGGAAAAGGCGCCAAAAGATCCCGGCCCCCCTACACAAAAAATTGACAAACCAACCTGTGGGAACAATAATAAACGAAAGCTGATGGATGCTAACGGCGCACAGGCAGTGCTATGGCCACTGGCCGCCTATGCGGCGGCGGTCGTGCTGCTCGCCGCCTTCATGGTCGTCTCGTCGTATCTCCTCGGCCAACGCCATATGGACGCGCAGACGGGCGAGCCGTATGAGTCGGGCATCAGGCCGACAGGCGCGGCCTGGATACATTTCGACGTCAAGTATTACCTGATCGCCATGTTCTTTGTGGTATTCGACGTCGAGAGCGTCTTCATTTACGCGTGGGCCGTCGCGCTGCGCGAGGCCGGCTGGCCGGGGTTTACCGCGATGTCTGTTTTCGTGGGGCTGCTCCTTGCCGCCCTCGCCTACCTGTGGCGCATGGGCGGCCTCGACTGGGCCGTTTACGGAAAACGCGAAAGGCGGGCGGCCGTAGGAACAAGGCACATATGAAGGAGGTCCTGGGTGGATGTAAAGAAGAATATGCCCCCCGTAGACAGCGGGGCCGCACCCGGCGTCCTCCTCTCGCGGCTTTCCGACCTCGTCGCATGGGGTCGTAAGAACTCGCTCTGGCCCCTGAATTTCGGCTCATCCTGCTGCTACATAGAGATGGCGGCCAGCGTCACGCCCAGGCACGACATCGCCCGTTTCGGCGCTGAAGTGCTCCGGGGAAGCCCGCGCGAGGCGGACGTCCTCATCGTCGCAGGCACGGTCTTTAAAAAACTCGCGCCCGTCATACAACGCCTTTACGAGCAGATGATGGAGCCCCGCTGGGTCATCTCGATGGGCGCCTGCGCAAACTCAGGCGGCATGTACGACATCTATAGCGTAGTGCAGGGGGTGGACAGCTTCCTGCCCGTCGACGTCTACGTGCCCGGATGCCCGCCCCGGCCGGAAGCGCTCATGGAGGGGCTGCTCATGCTCCGCGAGGTCGTGCAGGGCGAGAAGCGGCCCCTTAGCTGGGTCGCGGGGAGCCAGCGCGTCTCAAAGGCGGAAATGCCTTCCAAAAGGGAGATGACGCGGGCGGCGCGCAGGGCGCAAGGCCGTTTACGCCCGCCCGACGAGATATGAACGCGACCGCTCCCGACCCCGTCATAACAGAACTGGAAGGCCGCTTCGGGAAAGGCGCCCTTACGCCGCAGGCGACGAAGGACGGGCTTACGACTCTCTGGGCGCCTGCCGGGACTGCCGGCGACGTACTCGCTTACCTGAAGAACGAGGCGGACCAGCCATACCGCATGCTCTGCGACCTGACGGCAATCGACGAGCGCACCCGCACGCACAAGCCCGGCCCGCAGGAGAGTGATTTCACCGTCGTCTATCACCTTATGTCTTTCGGCCGCAACGCGGACGTCCGCATAAAAACGGGCCTTAGCGCAGGCGCTCTCTCCATGCCGAGCGCAGTGCGCCTCTTCCCGAACGCAGGCTGGTACGAGCGCGAGGCGTTCGATATGTTCGGCATCGATTTTACGGGTCACCCGGACCTGCGGCGCATCCTGATGCCTCCGACCTGGGAGGGCCACCCCTTGCGCAAAGACCACCCCGCCAGGGCGACGGAGATGGGCCCCTTCGAGCTGTCCGAAGACAAGGCGGATGCAGAACAGGAGGCCCTGCGGCTGCGTCCCGAGTCGTTCGGCATCACCCGCAGCAGGCGCGACACGGATTTCATGTTCCTCAACTTCGGTCCGCACCATCCGGGCACGCACGGCGTCTTCCGCGTCATGCTCGAGCTGGACGGGGAGGAGATCGTCGGCGCTGCGCCGGACATCGGCTACCACCACAGGGGCGCGGAAAAGATGGGCGAGCGCCAGTCATGGCACACCTTTATCCCATACACGGACCGCATCGATTACCTGGCGGGCGTAGCGAACGAGCTACCCTACGTCCTCGCAGTCGAGCGCCTGGCAGGCATCGAGGCGCCGGAGCGGGCGCAGGTGATAAGGGTCATGATGGCGGAGCTTTTCCGCATCGCGAGCCATATCGTCTGGTACGGCACGTTCGCGCAGGACCTGGGCGCGCTTTCCCCCGTTTTTTACACGTTCGACGACAGGGAGGCGGTCTTTCGGATCATAGAGGCGATTGCCGGCTACCGGATGCACCCCATCTGGTTTCGCATCGGCGGCGTGGCGGGCGACCTGCCGAAAGGATGGGAAGGCCTCGTGCGGGACTTCCTCGCATACATGCCGAAGAGGCTCAAGGAGTACGACACGATTGTCATGAAGAACCGCATCGTCAAAGCGCGCACAATCGGCGTCGGCGCGATGAGTCTGGACGAGGCGGTTGAATGGGGCTACACCGGCCCGAATTTGCGGGCGTGCGGCATGGAGTGGGACTTCCGGAAGAAACGGCCTTACTCAGGCTACGAGCGGTTCACCTTTGATATACCTGTGCGCAGCCGGGGCGATTGTTACGACAGGGCGGCCGTCCGCGTCGAGGAGATACGCCAGAGCCTGCGCATCATCGAACAGTGCCTCGAAAACATGCCTGCCGGGCCGTACAAGGCAGGCGAGACGCGGGCTGCGCCCCCGCTGAAAGAGCGCACAACGCGCGACATAGAGACGCTCATCCACCATTTTTTGGAGGTAAGCTGGGGGCCGGTAGTGCCGCCGGGCGAGGCTACCGCAGGCACGGAGGGGCCGAAGGGATACAGCAGCTACTACCTCGTGAGCGACGGCGAGACAGGCTCGTACAGGACGCGCATCAGGACGCCGTCGTTCGCCCATCTGCAAGCAGTGCCGCTCTTGTGCAGGGGGGCAATGATATCGGACCTCGTAGCGATACTGGGAAGCCTGGACTTTGTAATGGGAGACTGCGACCGCTGATATGCTGACCGATGACGAGATAAAAACAATCGAGGAAGCAGTCCGCATCTATCCCCATCGCAGGGCGGGCTGCGTTGAGGCGATGAAAGCAGTGCAGGAGAGACGCGGCTGGGTGCCGGACGACGAGATCGCTGAGATAGCCGGTTTGCTGGGCATGACTGCGGACGAGCTCGATGCTGTAGCCACGTTCTATCCCTTCATTTTCAGGAAGCCGGTCGGCAGGCACGTCATCGCCGTCTGTGACAGCGTCGCCTGCTGGGTCATGGGACACGAGGCCGTGCTGGAGGCGCTTAAAAAACATCTGGGCGTGGACTTAGGCGGCACAACGGGCGACGGCCGGTTTACGCTATTGCCGATCTCCTGCATCGGCGCATGCGACCGGGCGCCCGCCATTATGGTGGACGCCGACCTCCACGGGCCGGTGTCGCCGGACGGACTCGCGGACATACTGGGCAGGTACGCATGAGGGGCAGCACGGAAAGGCCGCTCACAGGCACAATGCGGACGGACGGAAAGGCCCTGAGCCTCGCCGAATACGAAAACACGGGGGGCTACGAAGCCCTCAAAAAAGTCCTGCGCCAAATGACGCCGAAAGAGGTGCAGGAGATTGTGAAGGCGGCTAACCTGCGCGGCCGTGGCGGCGCGGGCTTCCCAACAGGCGTCAAATGGGGCTTCACGCCTATAGGCGAGGGCGCGCCGCGCCCCAAGTTCCTCATTTCCAACTCGGACGAGATGGAGCCGGGGGCCTTCAAAGACCGCGTGCTCATGGAGGGCAACCCCCACCAGTTGATCGAGGGGATGATCATAGCCGCTTACGCAATAGAGGCGGAGACCGCCTACGTCTTTTTGCGATGGGGCTACGGCGCATCCGGCGGCCGGATCGCCGCAGCCATCAGGGAGGCATACGAGGCGGGCTACCTCGGCCCGTCCGTCGCGCGCTCGCGCTTCGCGCTCGAAATGCACGTCCACGTGAGCGCCGGCCGCTATATCTGCGGAGAAGAGACGGCCTTGCTCAACGCCCTCGAAGGCAAGCGGGCTATCCCGAGGGCCAAACCCCCCTTCCCCGGCACTAACGGCCTGTGGGGGAAGCCGACCGTAGTCAACAACGCGGAGACCCTCGCGAACGTCCCCCATATCGTGAGGCACGGCCCGGAGTGGTACAAGGGCCTGAGCCTGTCGGACGACGGAGGCACGAAGGTCTACGCGGTCTCCGGGCGCGTGAAGAGGCCGGGCTGGTGGGAGCTGCCGATGGGGACGACGATACGGGAGCTTCTCGAAGAACACGCGGGCGGCATGGTCGATGGATACACAGTGAAGGGCGTCATACCCGGCGGCGGCTCGACGGAGTTCGTCCTGCCGGACCTTTTCGATACGCCCATGACTTTCGACGTCATGGAAAAACAGGCGGGCAGCCGCATGGGGACGGGCACTATGATCGTCCTGGACGACGCGACCTGCCCTATCGGCATGGTCCGCAACCTTGAGCAGTTCTTTGCCCGCGAGTCGTGCGGCTGGTGCACCCCCTGCCGTGACGGCCTGCCCTGGATCGCGCGCATCCTGGGAGACATCGAGGAAGGCAGAGGGAGGCCTGAAGACCTGGAGGTCCTGGCCGACCACACGTCGTCGCTCAGGATGGGCCGCACCTATTGCGCCCTCGCACCGGGCGCGATAGAGCCGCTCGCGAGCGCGTTGAAGCTTTTCAAGGCAGAGTTCGTCCGCCACATAGAGGAGAAAAGGTGCCCGTACAGACGCAGGGAAGCATAGGTCATGGCGACGATCTACATAGATAAGAAACCATACGAGGTAAAGGAGGGCGAGAACCTCCTGAAGACGTGCCTCGGCCTCGGCTTCGACCTGCCTTATTTCTGCTGGCACCCTGCCCTGCACTCCGTAGGCGCGTGCCGCCAGTGCGCAGTGAAGCAGTTCAAAGACGAGCACGACACGGCGGGCCGCATCGTCATGGCCTGCCTGACGCCGGTCGAGAACGGGATGCACATTTCCATCGACGACCCGGAGGCGAAGCGCTTCCGGCAAGGCGTCATCGAGTGGCTGATGACGAACCACCCCCACGACTGCCCGGTATGCGACGAGGGCGGCGAATGCCACCTCCAGGACATGACTGTAATGACGGGCCATTCGTACCGCAGGTATCGCGGCAAAAAGCGCACGTTCCCGCACCAGGACCTCGGGGCCCTTCGTCACGCACGAGATGAACAGGTGCATCGCGTGCTACAGGTGCACGCGGTTTTACAACGATTACGCGGGAGGCCGGGATTTCGGCGCTTTCGCGTCGCGCAACCGCGTCTTCTTCGGCCGCACCGCTGCCGGCACGCTCGAAAGCCCCTTCGCAGGGAACCTCGCCGAGGTCTGCCCGACGGGCGTCTTCGATGACAAAATTTTCTCGCGCCATTATACGCGCAAATGGGACCTGCGTACCGCCCCATCCGTCTGCGTCCACTGCGGCCTCGGGTGCAACACGATCCCCGGAGAGCGCTACGGCAGCCTGCGCCGCATACGCAACAGGTACAACGGGTCGGTAAACGGCTATTTCCTATGCGACAGGGGAAGGTACGGCTATGCCTTCGTCAACGGCGAAAGGCGCATCCGCGAGCCGCGCCTGAGGCGTGAAAAAGCGCTGGGCCTCTATCCGGTATCCGCCGAAGAGGCGGTTTCGGCTGTCGCCGGGATATTGGCGTCGGCCGGGCGCGTGGTCGGCATCGGCTCTCCGAGGGCGTCATTGGAGGCGAACTTCGCCCTGCGGACGCTTGTCGGTCCTGACGGCTTTTATGCAGGCGTCGCGGAAGATGAATGGAAATGCCTCGCCCTGGCTGCAAGGCTGATGCAGCGGGAGGGCGCGCTTGCCCCGAGCCTTTCCGATATTGCCCGGTGCGACGCGGTGCTCATTCTCGGCGAGGACATTTCGAATACTGCACCCATGCTTCACTTGCAGGTCTTGCAGTCGCAGCGCGTTGCGGCAGTCGAGACCGCCGCAAGGTTCCATATACACGAATGGGACGACACGGCCGTGCGCGTTGCGGCGGGCGGCGCGCGCAGTCCGCTATTTATCGCAACGACGGGCGCGACGGACTTAGACGGCCGCGCGACTGCCGTCTTCCGCTCCGCCCCGGCAGGTCTTGCCCGCACGGGCATGCACGCAGCGCACCTCATCGACGAAAGCGCGCCGCCTGTTCCCGACCTGGGGCCTTCAGCCTCCCGCTTCGCCTCCGATGCGGCATCGGCGCTTGTCGCTGCCAAACGGCCGGTCATTATTACGGGGCCGGGCAGCCGGGACACGCGCGTTATCGAGGCGGCTGCGAACATCGTATGCGCCCTGCGCAGGGCAGGCAAAGAAGCCTATTTCTGCCTTGCCGGCCACGAATGCAACAGCGCCGGCCTCGCCCTTATGGCCGACAAGGGCCTCGACGCGGGCCGTAGCCGATGCGGAAGGCAGGGACGACGCAGTCGCCGTTATCCTGGAGAATGACTTATACAGGCGCATGGACGCAGCCGGTCTCGAACGCTTCTTCGGCGCCTTCCGCCATGTGATCGCGATCGACCACACCTTCCACCGGACGCTCCTTCGCGCAGACGCGGCCCTTCCTGCGGCCACCTTTGCCGAAGGCAACGGGACGTTCGTCAACAATGAAGGCAGGGCGCAGCGCGCATTTCAGGTATTCCCTGCGCAAGGCGACGTGCGGGAAAGCCGGCGATGGATCAAGGACGTCATGGACAGCATGGGGCGGCCGGAATCCGCGCGCTGGACGGACGCAGACGGCCTGCTCGCCCATATGGCCGAGGCATTGCCCATCGTGGCCCCGGCGGCAGGCGCGGCGCCATCCGCTTCCTTCCGCATAGCAGGCATGAAGGTCGCCCGCGAGGCGTCGCGATACAGCGGAAGGACCGCGATGGACGCAGACAGGGAAATCCACGAACCGAAGCCCCCTGCCGATAGCGACGCACCTTTTGCGTTTTCGATGGAGGGCTACCAGGGCGCACCTCCGCCGGCCCTCATTCCGCGCTTCCGCGCGCCGGGCTGGAACTCTGCCCAGGCAGTCAACAAATTCCAGCAGGAAATTGCGGGTGCTTTACGTGGAGGCGACCCTGGCGTCCGCCTGTTCGACGCGTCCGGCCAGGACGGCAACACGCATTATCTCACGGACGTGCCGGAACCCTTCGTCCCCAAAGACGGCCTTTTTCTCGTCGTGCCCTTCTATCACGTATTCGGCTCGGATGAGACGTCCGTCATGACGCCGGAGCTCAGGGAGCTGGCGCCGCAGCCCTACGTAGCCCTTTGTGAGAGAGACATGGCGCGACTGCGCGTATCGAACGGTGATGCGGCCGTGGTCACCGTCGGCGGTTCTTCTTTCAGGCTGGCAGTGAGAATGCACGCAGAGCTGCCGCCCGGCGTCGCCGCCGTCGCCCACGGCCTGCCGGATGCCCCGGTGATCGAATTTCCCGCCTGGGCGGAAGTGAAGAAGGCAGCGCCATGATACAGGTCGTCATTCACCTCGTCATCGTCATCGCAGTGATAGCCGTAGTGCTCGGCATCGCCGCAAACCTCATCTGGCTCGAACGCAGGCTCCTCGGCCTCTTCCAGGACCGCTACGGCCCGAACCGGGTCGGCCCTTTCGGCCTCATACAGGTCGCTCGCGGACATGATCAAGATATTCTTCAAGGAAGACTGGATCCCACCCTTTGCGGACAAGCCCGTCTTCGTCATCGCCCCGGCCGGATCATTGTGACCGTGCTCATGCCGCTTCGCGGTCGTCCCCTTCGCGCCCGGCATCGTGGCTGTCAGCGGCTCGAACGTGGGCCTCCTTTTCTTCCTCGCCTTGTCGTCCCTCGGCGTTTACAGCATAGCCCTGGCCGGCTGGTCCTCCGGACAACAAGTACGCGCTGCTCGGGGCGTTGCGGGGTGTCGCCCAGATGCTCAGCTATGAAGTTTTCATGGGGCTGTCGCTCGTGGGCGTGGTCATGATCGCCGGCTCCTTCGACCTTTCCGCGATCGTGGAGGCACAAAGGCATATCTGGTTCTGCATTCCCCAGTTCCTGGGCTTTATGATCTTCCTCATCGGCGGGCATCGCAGAGACGCGGCGGCTGCCCTTCGACCTGCCGGAGGCGGAGAGCGAGCTTGTAGCTGGGTATCACACGGAATATTCCTCGCATGAAGTTCGGCATGTTCTTCGTGGGCGAATATATCGGGCGTCACTCTGGTCTCGCGCGTTCATCACGCTCCTTTTCTTCGGCGGATGGCTGGGCCGTCCTGCCCGGCATCGTCTGGTTTTTCATAAAGACCTTTGCCTTCGTCTGCCTTTTTATTTTGATGCGGGCGGCCCTTGCCGCGGCCCCGCTACGACCAGCTCATGGCGTTCGGCTGGAAAGTCCTTTTGCCCCTGTCGCTCGCCAACCTGCTTGGCTACGGCGGCGATAACGCTCGCGTTTTTCCGGTGATGGAACATGTGGAGCATATTTAAGACGCTCTTGCTCGTTTTCCTTCACGCCTTCCACAGGCGCGACGACGGTGCAGTACCCGGAGGTCAAGCCGCGCCTGCCCGCCGCGCTGGCGCGGGCAGGATCGTCCTTTCCCGCGACCCGATCGGGGGCGAGCGGTGCGTCGCCTGCTACCTCTGCGCCGCGGCCTGCCCCGTGGACTGCATAGCCCTCCAGGCAGCCGAAGGAGAAGACGGGCAGGCGCTATCCGGCATTTTTCCGCATCAATTTCTCGCGGTGCATCTTCTGCGGGTTCTGCGAGGAGGCCTGCCCGACGTACGCCATCCAGCTCACGCCCGATTTCGAGATGGGCGAATGGCAGCGGCAGGACCTCGTCTACGAAAAAGAAGACCTTTTGATCGACGGGCCGGGGAAATACCACGAATACGATTTCTACAGCGTCGCGGGCGTCGCGATCGGCGGCAAGGCGGCGGGAGAGGGAATAGAAGACGAGCCGCCCGTCGGACATGCAAGGACCTTTTGCCATGAGCGGGGGCAGATAATGGCATACGCGTTCTATATCTCGGCGGCAGTCGCGATAGCTGCGACGCTTCATGGTAGTGACGAGCGGCAACGCGATCCATGCGCTGCTCTACCTCGTCGTCTCGCTGCTTGCCGCAGCCGTCGTGCTTCTCGTCGCTGGGCGCGCCCTTTGCCGCGGCCCTGGAAGTGATTATTTACGCAGGGGCCATCATGGTGCTCTTCGTTTTCGTCATGATGATGCTTAGCCAGGGGGCCGCACGCAGGCGCACGAGGGCCGCCCCCGGCCGCCTGGATCGGCCCCGGCATCCTGGCCGCCATCCTCGCGGCGGAGCTTGCCTACCTCCGGCCAGGCGGCGCTACGATGGGCGGGGCTGCGGTTGCACCGGAGGCGGTGGGCGCGTCCCTGTTCGGGCCGTATCTTCTCGGCGTCGAGCTTGCCTCGGTGCTCCTTCTGGTCGGCCTCATCGGCGCGTTCCACCTGGGATACCGCCTCGGGTCGAGGCAGACACCGGACGGGCAGGTGACGGAGGCGGGTCATGAGCGTTGCCGGGCCGCTGATGTCCCTTCGAGCATGCGATGATCTTCGCGGGCATCCTCTTCGTGCTCGGTCTCGCCGGGGTCATCGTGCGGAGGGACACGATTTTTATTCTGCTGTCCCTCGAGGTCATGCTCAATGCGGCCGGCCTCGCCTTTGTGCTCGCCGCCGCGCGCTGCGGCGCAGCCGGACGGCCAGGTGATGTTCATCTTCGTCCTTGCGGTCGCGGCTGCGGAGGTATCCATAGGGCTCGCGCTCGTGCTCTGGCTTTATCACTAAAACGAGACTGTCGATATCGACAGGGCCCGCGACATGAGAGGATAGCGTGGCTGACCTTTTCTGGCTCATCCCCGCATTGCCCCTTGCGGGTTTTCTGGTCCTGCTGCTCTTCGGCCGAAGGCTCAGCAGGGCGCGCCCGGCCGTAATCGGCTGTTTGTCGGTCGGCCTCTCCATGGTCGCCGCCCTCATCGCCTGCGGCGGGCTTCATCGGCGCGCCCCGCCCCGGCATGCTATCACGAAAACGCTCTAGACCTGGTTCGACGCGGCGGGCTTCGCGCCCTCGATCGGGTTTTACCTCGACGGCCTGTCCCTGATGATGGTCGTCGTCATTACCGTCGTCGGCTTCCTCATCCATATATATTCCGGCTCGGAGCATTCATGGCGCGGGAGACGGAGGGGTATGGCCGCTTCTTCGCCTACATGAACCTTTTCGTCGGCTCCATGCTCGTCCTCGTCCTGGCGGACAACCTGCTGTTCCTCTATCTCGGATGGGAGGGGGTGGGCCTGTGCTCCTATCTTCTCATCGGCTTCTGGTACAAAGACCCCGCGAACGGGCGGGCGGCGGTCAAGGCGTTCATCGTGACGCGCGTGGGCGACACGCGCCTTCGCAGTCGGTCTTTTCATCATCGCCGCGGACCTCAGCACCTTCGACATACAGGAGGCGGCCGCAAGGGCGGCCACGCCGTGGCCGCACAGGCTCCGCCATCGCCATCGCGGCGGCCGCCCTGCTTCTGGGCGGCGCTGTCGGCAAGTCCGCCCAGTTGCCCGCTCCAGACGTGGCTCCCCGACGCGATGGCCGGCCCGACGCCCGTCTCCGCCCTCATCCATGCAGCCACGATGGTAACCGCCGGCGTCTATCTGATCGGCAGGACGCACGCCATCTTCGAGCTTGCCCCGCCCGTCCTTACAGCCGTCGCCGTCATAGGCGCCGCCACGCTTCTGATCGCGGGCGCGAGCGCCCTGGTCCAGCGCGACATCAAGCGCATCCTCGCTTACTCGACGATGAGCCAGGTAGGCTATATGTTCTGCGCCCTCGGCGTAGGCGCGTGGTCCGCCGCCATTCTTCCACTTCATGACGCACGCCTTTTTCAAGGCCCTTTTGTTCCTCGCGGCAGGGGTAGTCATAAAGGCGATGGATAACGAGCACGACATATTCAAAATGGGCGGGCTCAGGCGGCGGCTGCCGTCCGCATGGCGCGGCTTTCTCATCGGCGCGGCGTCGCTTGCCGCGCTCCCCTACGTGACTGCGGGCTTCTACAGCAAGGACCTGATACTTTCCACGCTCCTCGCCTCTCCGCAGGGCGGCATATGGCTCTGGGCGGCAGGGCTTCTCGGGGCCTTTCTGACGTCCGTCTATGCCTTCCGCCCGGTCTTCGTCGTCTTCTTCGGGGAGGGACCGGGGCGCAAAACGGGGCGGGCAGGCCCGTTGATGGCCGCGCCCCTTTTCGTGCTGTCGATCTTTGCCATATGCGGCGGGCTGGCTCCTGCCCAACGGCTTTGGCCGGGTCTTTCCTTTCCGGCCTCTTCGGCAGCTTCCCACAGGGGCGGCAGAGGCAGAAGGGGTGGGCTTTCTCGCTACGCTTGCGCCGCAGGTCGTCGCCGTTGCAGGCGTCGTGCTGGCCGGTATGCTTTACCTCGCCCTGCCTCGGACGAGGAAGGCCGCTCACGCGGCACCCCGGCGGGAGCGGCGGCCAACCGCTTCCTGTTTTCCGGCTGGGGTTTCGACAGGATTTACGGCGCGCTCTTCGTCGCGCCCTTCGTCTGGGCAGCGCGGGTAAACAGGTCGGACGTCATCGACCTGCCCTTCCGGATCGTGGGCCTTATCGCTGAGTTCGCATCGCGCGGCCTTTCCCTTACCCAGTCGGGAAAGGTCCGCTGGTACGCAGCCGCAGTCGCCCTGGGCGGCGCGGTCTTTCTGGGACTGGCGGTGCTTCTGTGATCCTCGTCGCCATCATCTTCGTCCCCGTATTCGCGGGCCTTGCCGCCTGGCTCTCCGAGCGGATAAGCGCAAAGGCCCCGCGCGCCGTTTGCCTCTTCGGCTTCATAGTCGATTTTGCCCTCGTCGCATGGTTGTGGGCCGATGCCTCGCACGCGCGGCTGCCGCAGGCCCGTGGCTCGCGACGTTCCGGGCGGCGTGGCACCCCCTGCCTGCCGTAAGCTTCCACCTGGGGGCGGACGGGATCAGCCTGGTCCTCCTCGGCCTTACGGCCTTCCTGGGTTGCATTGCGACTGCCGCCTCGTGGAACGAGATAACCGAAAGGACGGGCTTCTTCCACCTCTGCCTTTCGTGGACGGTCGCGGGCGTCGCGGCCGTCTTTCTGCGCCCTCGATCTTTTCCTTTTCTATTTCGCCTGGGAGCTGATGCTCGTGCCCGATGTATTTCCTCATTGCTCTGTGGGGACATGAAGACCGCTTCCGGGCCGCAGTCAAATTCTTCATCTTCACGCAGGTGAGCGGCCTCCTCATGCTGGCCGCGATCCTCGGCCTCTATTTCGCGCACGCAAGCGCAGGCAATGCGCCGACGTTCGACTACCAGGCGCTTTTCGCAACGCCGCTGGCCCCGTCTTTCGCGCTCCTTTTACAGGCAGGCTTTCTCGCGGCCTTTCTCGTGAAGCTCCCGGCCTTCCCGTTCCACACGTGGCTGCCCGACGCGCACACGCAGGCCCCGACGGCAGGCAGCGTCGTCCTCGCGGGCCTGCTTTTGAAAACAGGCGCGTACGGCATCATCCGATTTTCCGTGCCGCTGTTCCCCAGGCAGGCGGGCAGCCGGCATTCCTCCTCGCGGTGCTCGGCGTTGCAGGCATACTCTACGGCGCGCTCCTCGCCTTCGGCCAGACCGACATGAAGCGTCTCGTCGCCTACACGAGCGTAAGCCACATGGGGTTCGTACTTACGGGCATCGCGGTAGGGAACGAAATCGCCTTCCAGGGCGCGATGATACAGATCGTCTCCCACGGGCTCTCCACGGGCGCCTTATTCGTCATGGCGGGCCTGCTCCAGGAGCGCCTGCAGACGCGCGACATGGAGCGCATGGGGGGCTTCTGGACGGACGCGCCGCGCATGGGCGGCATGGCGATGTTTTTTGCCCTGGCCTCGATGGGCCTGCCGGGCATCGGCAACTTCCTGGGCGAGTTCATGGTCGTCCTCGGCGCGTACAAAGTGAGCCCGGCCCTTGCCGCCGTCGCATCCGTCGGGTTCATATTCTCGACTGCCTATTCCCTGCGCCTCGTCCACCGGGTCTTCCTTGGCGAGCGCAAGGAGGCGCACCGGGTCTCCGATCTTTCGGCGCGCGAGACGGCCGTAATGGTGCTCATGCTCCTTCCGCTTTTGTGGCTCGGCCTCGCGCCGCAGGCGTTCATAGACAAAGTGAAAGGCGGCACGACCGTGCAGGCCGTGAAAGAGAATCGTGCCGACGTCCGCCCGCCTCATGGGGTGGCGCGATGAGCCTCCTGCCCGTCCTGCCGATGGGGGTGCTCGTATTGGGCCTCGCCCTGGCTATGATCGGCATTGCCGTGCGGCGGAGTCACGCGGCAACCTTCGGCATTACTCTCGCAGCCATTATCGGGTCAGGCGCGGCAGCCGCCGGTCTTGCCTCGTCCGTTCCCATGCAGGGCGGCCCACTATTCTTTGCAGACGGGTTCGCCCTGTTCTACGCAGGCCTGGTGCTTATCGCCGGCGCGTGCGTCGCCATCCTTGCAAGGGACTACCTGAAAGGGCGTGCAGTCAGGCCCGAAGAGTTCTATATGCTGCTCTTGGGCGCATTGACCGGGGCCTTGGCGCTCATTTTCTCCTGCCACTTCGCCTCGTTCTTTTTGGGCCTGGAGGTACTCTCCGTCTCCCTTTACTGCCTTATCGCGTACCCGCGCTCGGAGGCGCGCCAGACGGAAGGGGCGATCAAGTACCTGGTGCTCTCGGGCGCGTCGTCGGCAATTCTGCTTTACGGCATGGCCATCGTCTACGGGCTGACCGGGGCGATGGGGTTCCCGGCTGTCTTTCAGGCGCTTGCAAATTTAAAAGACGGACAGGCCGCAGTCTTCGCAGGGACTGCCTTCATCGTCACAGGGGTCGGCTTCAAGCTGGGCGTTGTGCCGTTCCACATGTGGACGCCCGACGTATACGAGGGCGCGCCCGCTCCGGTGACCGCCTTTATCGCGACAGCATCTAAAGGCGCGGTCTTCGCCGATCGTCATGCGATATTTCTCAGGCGGCGCTCTCTCCGGGGCGCACGTGTTTGCAGTCTTCAGCATCGTCGCGGTCGCGTCGATGCTCGTCGGGAACCTCCTCGCGCTTTTCCAGACAAACATAAAGCGGCTCCTCGCCTACTCGTCGATTGCCCATTTCGGCTACCTGCTGGTTGCGTTCCTCTCTGCGGGCCCGTACAGAACAATGGCAGTCACGTTCTACCTGGTCGCCTATTTCGTGACAATGCTGGGCGCATTCAGCGTGATGACCGCACTGTCGGGGCCAGACAGGGACGCGGACAGGTTGGAGGATTACGAAGGCCTTTTCTACACCCGCCCGTGGCTGGCAGGCGCGTTTGCGTTCCAGTTGCTGTCGCTTGCAGGGATGCCGCTGACTGCGGGGTTCATTGCAAAGATATACATAGTGGCCGCCGGGGTAGATTCCGCGTTGCGGCTGCCTCAGTGGCAGCGTTGATCGCAGGCAGCGGGATAAGCCTGTTCTATTACCTCCGGGTAATCGCCGCGCTCTTCCGCAAGCCCGGAAGCAGCCCCCGCACGCGCCGCCCGGCCGCCTGGGCGCGCGGATCATGACCGCGGCGCTGTTCGTGCTACTTGTCTGGTGGGGGATATTTCCAGGGCCGGTGCTGTATGTGATAGGTCTTATAAAACCGATTCTGCCGTAGCGATGTCAATTACAGCTCATCGTGACGGGCCGGCGGCCGGGCCCTGCCAGGGGGCGCGCTCATCATTGCTGGCCGGGCTTCGACCTGGCAGGACCCTACCCTCCTGATATCTGACTGCTACCCGGTCGCCGCAGTTTAGCTGGGATAAATTCGTCACGCCCTCTCCGGCCACTACACTGAAAATGCCGCCGTCCGTGTTTTTGAGCACAACCATGCGGATTATAGGGTGGCCTGTCCGTAAACTCAAGGCCCCGCCGGCGAGCTCCCCTTTCTTGTCTCGCCATCTATCCTGCATTACGTTTCAATCATCGGAACGTGCGCAGCGCCGTCCAAGGGCCGGGGCAAAAGGAGACGACCGAATGACCGGGGCGACCCTCCCGTACATAGCACACACATCGGAAAACGGCGTGCAGACAGAGATATACCTGCCCAAGAAATGGTATTTCCAGCGCTTTGTATACGATACCCTGATAGAAGGCCTGAATCTGGATCATGTCAAGGATAGCCTCGTCCGGAATATCGAAGATGTAACCGAACTGCTGAAAGATTTTGCGATAAGGCCGCTCGAAGGTGGATTGACAAGATCGAGAATCGAGCGCATGAAGCCGTCGTTCTGGGGCTATTCCGTGTACGAAGTCGATAGGGTAGTCTGTGCGTCCCCTGCGAAAGAACGTGGGGTGGAAGTGGAAAAGATTCAGGTGCTCAGGGTCATGTTTCGAGCGGACATAGAGGATACGCAGAAGGCCCTGGAGGCCGAGGGCATAGTGATTCCAGCCGAAAAAATCAGGGCAATCATTTATGACCTGTACCGTTCGAATATAAAAGAGCTCGAGGCTTTGCCGGAAAAGACGGGCGCATCGATCATCCGGCAGTATTTGAGAGACTGGCTCTGGGATATCCGGCTTTTTCTTTTCGGCTACGTAATCCGCGAAGTCTGTAACGCGATCAAAAGGCTGGGCGGAGGCGCAAAGCCCTCGGAAGAGATATGGGTAGTCTCTTTCTGGGACACCAAAATCAGCCGGATCGTTCCGACGCCGGCTTAGTAAAGGAGGTCTTGACGTGATGGGGGAGAACAGACCGAGACACATGACCCTCGATCGCTTCTTAGTCGGGCAGCAGCGGGCGCACCCCGGGGCCGGAGGCGAGCTGACGCGGGTCATGGACCAGGTCGGTACCGTGGGGAAGATTATCTCCAGCTACATGCGGCGTGCGGCCCTGGGAGCAATGACCGGCCTTACCGGCGCTGTGAACGTACAGGGTGAAAAGGTGCAGAAGCTAGACGAATTGGGCAACACGATCTTCGTCCAGGCCTTCGAATATGTCGATATCGTCGGCGCCCTGGTCTCCGAGGAGATGGCCGAACCCCTGGTTGTTGAGCCCGGAAGGACCTCGGGGAAGTATGTCGTGCTGGTAGACCCCATCGACGGTTCTTCCAACCTCGACGTGGACTGTGCGGTCGGCTCCATCTTCTCCATACGCGGACTTGAAGGCTCCGTGGAAGAATCGATCCTCAGGGAGGGGGCGCACCAGGTTGCGGCAGGCTACATCATGTACGGCACGTCGACGGTCCTCGTCTATACGGCCGGGGACGGCGTACACAGCTTCGTTCTCGATGAAGAGATCGGAGAGTTTGTCCTCGACCACGAGAACGTCCGGATGCCTGACCAGGGTAAGACTATGGCCTCCAATTTCGGCAACTACAAAATATGGGGCGAGCCGACAAGGAAGTTCGTCGACACCCTTGCTGCCGGAGACAAGGAGTTACTCCCTTCGTTACTCGGGGGCGCTCGTTGCCGATCTCCATCAGGTCCTTCACAGGGGCGGCATTTACTTTTACCCGGAGGACAATACAAGACCCAAGGGCAAGCTGCGGCTCCTGTACGAGTGCGCACCCCTTGCCATGATCGCCGAACAGGCAGGGGGCGGGGCGACCACGGGGAAGATGAAGGTTATGGGCATCCGGCCCGAAAGCGTCCACCAGCGCATACCCTTCGCTATCGGCAGCCGGTACGAGATAGGCGTCTATGAAGATGCTTATCGCAGTGTCGAAAAGGCTAAGGCGGCTGCGGGTGGATGAGTTGTGGACCGTCCGACGGGGCCACACTTTGCGTACACCCTCGGTCCGGCGGTCGGCCGTTTATTTATCGCTTACCCCTTTCAGTCAACAAACCAAGAGAAAGCAGGATATGTTACGTATGGCACTTACAATTGTAGCATCGACCATATCCGGTAAGAAGTAAGGATTACCGAGAGGAAGGTCACTCAGGGAGGGCCGCGGATATACGATCCCGGGCGTGCAGCACCCGCCTTACCGTCTCAGCCAGATCCCTTGCGACCACCGGCTTATACAGGAACTCCGATATGCCCGCCGCCTTTGCCTTCTGGGGCGACACTGTCTCGCTGTACCCGGTGAAGAGGATTATGGGCACGTCCTTTCTGAGCTCAAGCATCTTCTCGGCGAGCCTCATGCCTGTGAGGTCGGGCATTACGTGGTCGGTAAGGACGAGGTCGAAGTCTCCGGGCGCCTTCTCGAACTTCTCCCACCCCTCCTGCCCACTGCCCGCGGTCGTTACCTGATAGCCGAGGCGTTTCAGGGTGTCCGAGGTCATCTCTACGACGGCCGGTTCGTCATCAACGACGAGCACTCTCTCTGTACCCTTGAGGAGGGCAGCCTGCTGGATGAGCTCTTCCTGCACGGCCTCCTCATGGGATGGGAAGAACACCTTGAAGGTGGTCCCCTTGCCCGGCCTGCTCTCCACGGTGATCGCCCCGTTATGGGCCTTTACGATGCCGAAGACAACGGCAAGACCCATGCCTGAGCCCTTGCCCTGTTCCTTGGTCGTGAAAAACGGCTCGAATATCCTGCGGAGCACCTGCTTCGGCATACCGGCCCCAGTGTCGCGGACCGTAAGCACCACGTATCTTCCCGTCTGCATGTCGGGGTCGGGTTTCGGGTCTTTCTCCCCGAAGACCGCGTCCGATACGCCTATGAAGAGGAGGCCTCCATATTCGTTGATTGCATCGGCCGCGTTGGTAGAGAGGTTCATTATTACCTGCTGCACCTGGGAGACGTCGGCAAGGACCGCATCAAGGTCGCTGCGGGCGTCGACTTCGATCTTTATCATGCTCGGCAGGGAGCCCCGAAGGAAATTGGCTGTCTCTTTCACCAAGGGACCGAGCTTGAACGGCTTTCTCCGCCCCTGGCTCTTCCTGCTGAAGGCGAGAATCTCCTTTACCAGATCCCTTGCTCTTTGGGAAGCCATCAGTATCTGTTTGATCCTGTGATCGGCCCCGTCTGAGTCGTCGCCGATGTCGTCGAGGGCAAGCTCCGCGTTACCGATGATGACGGCGAGCATGTTGTTGAAGTCGTGGGCTATGCCACCTGCGAGTGTTCCGAGGGCCTCCATCTTCTGAGCTTGACGGAGTTGCCCCTCAAGGCGCATTCGTTCCTCTTCAGCCCTTCGGGACTCGGTCAAGTCGATCACAATGCCTCGCACGCCGGTCACCTTTCCATTACGCTCAGTCCGGCTGGCGCGGACGAAGACGGGAAATTCGCTTCCGTCATTCCGTCTCACCGTATATTCACCGCCCGGAAGGGCTTCCCCTTTCAAAATCCTGTTCATATTTTGTTTTATCCTGCCGTAGTCCTTCTCTGCTACCAAATCTCTTATATAGAGACCCTCCCGGAGCTTCTCGGAAGTGACGCCAAAGGTTTCAATGGCTTGGCGGTTGGCGTATGTATACCTCTCGCTCAAATCCGTCTCGAACACGATTTCCGGGAGCAACTCCACCAGCGTATGGAACCTTTCGTGTGATTCCTTCAGTTCTGTTGTTCTCTCCCGAACCCGCTGCTCAAGCCCGTCACGGGAGCGGCGAAGCTCTTCCTCCATCCTCTTGCGCTCGGTAATGTCACGTAGTGCGGTAAGCCTCAATTTCCGGCCATGATGCGTCTCGGTCTTACCGTGTGCCTCGACTGTGACGAACTGCCCGTCTCCTTTTATCATCCCATGCTCGACTATTACTTCCTTCCCCTGTAGGATGTTGTCCATAACTTTCGCGCGATCTTCAGGGACAATGAATTCTGAGACCTCCCTGCCTACCATCTCTTCCCGGCGGTAGCCGAGCATACTGAATAATTGATCGTTGCCGTCTACGAACCTCCCTTGCTCGGTAATTGCCACGCCCTCGAAGGTTGCCTGCGTGAGGATTTTGAACCGCTCCTCGCTTTCCCGTAAAGCTTCCTCGGCCCGCTTGCGCTCGGTGACGTCCCGGAAAATGACCACCACCCCACTGGTGTTGCCGGCCTCATCTTTTATCGGAGCGCCGCTATCGTCTATGGGGACCTCCGATCCGTCTTTTTTAATGAGGATTGTGTGGTTCGCAAGACCGACAATCATTCCTTCCCGGAGCACCTTCGTTACGGGGTTCTCAACCTGATTACGGGTCTGCTCGTTGATGATGCTAAAAACTTCGGTCACCGGTCTCGCTGAGGCTTCTTGGAGGGTCCAGCCGGTCAACCCTTCCGCAACGGTGTTCATGAACGTGATCTTTCCTTCAACGTCCGTGGCTATGACTGCATCGCCGATGCTCGAAAGGGTGGTGGCCCAGCGCTGCTCGCTCTTGCGAAGGGCAGCCTTTTCTTGAATCAAAGCTTCCGCCATTCCGTCGAATGCGCGCGCCACTTCTCCAAGCTCACCGCCTTTCACAACGGAGGACACATTCACGGTATCAGCGCCCGCAGCCAATCGCCCGGCCGCCTCCTTCAACGTCATAGCGGGGTTTACGATGAGACGACTTCCGATAAGCCAGGCCAGAAACAACCCGACAATAAATAACGACACAAATACCGCCAGGTTACTGAACATTGCGATGTTTGCCTTCGAAATGGCTGAGGCCAGCGGTATGCTTGAACGGATGTAAAGATAGGGTTCCGATTCATGGGGCAGGCGGAGTTTTTTGTAGGCGGCAAGGCGGGGCTTCTCGTCATTTCCGATAGCTTCGTATGTTCCTTCGTCAGCCCCCTCCCTCATCCTGATGAAGAGGTCTTGCCTGATGTCGCGCCCGCCGATGAGTTTCCCCGAGAGGGGATCGTTGAGGCTCCTCATGAGGATAGTTCCCTGGTCGTCAAGCAGGGCGAATAATGAACCCGGCGGCAGGTTAAGGTGTTCGAACATATGCTGAATGTAATCCAGGTCAAGGGAAATCCCTATTACGGCTATTAGCTTATTCGCGGTGTGCTTCACCGGGTATCCGAAGGTAATGATGGGTCTTTTCATTATGCGGGCCATTGCGTATTCACCGGGCGAAAACATCCCGGTACGGGCTGCCTTTTGAAAGAATGTCCGGTCAGCCAGCGACATCTTCCCCTCAACGGGTATTGCCGATGCACGGACGAGACCGGATTTGTCGCAGACGATGATATTGGCATATTGAGGATTCTTTTTCAAAAGCTCAGAAAGAAGGGGAGTGGCGGTAACGGGATTTAGGGACCGTATCGGGGAAAGCAAAGAAAGTGCGGTTGCCAGTTGCTCCGCACCCGCAGCTATGGCCTGCTGCTGACCGGCGACGTCATTGACGAACCTCAAACACTTAGCTTTGCCATCGGCTATCGCTTCGTGACGCTCTGCTATTCCTGAGTAGACGATCAGGCTTATGGATGGGACCGCCAATACGGCGATTAAAATTGTTAGATGTGCGCGTATGGGCCACGAGAAGAACCTTTTTCTCATGCTCCGGACCCTCCAATCCATCATCCAGGTCGGCGAGCCGAGGATTCTGTGAGGTATAGTAGATATTAGTGTTTGTCTTGGAAACTACAAGCCCCCCATCCGTGGCCACTCGTAATGGCGCAGCGAGAGCTCATGCGAGAAAAACGACAGTCCAGGAAGTGCACCTTTCGCGGCCTTTCTCTATGAAATATCAGCCTTACACGGCAGGACGCGACGAGGCAACATGAGCGCCCCATGGATGCCGGCTTTCGCCGGCATGACGGAGGAGAGCGAATAGTAACCTTACAATTACATCTCACCCGCAGTTGCAGCAATTGGCCCTCGGCCCAATTGCTGCTGTGGTCTTAAGGATCCGCCGGCCCGTACAGGACAATGGCAGTCACGTTCTACCTGGTCGCCTATTTCGTGACAATGCTGGGCGCATTCAGCGTGATGACCGCACTGTCGGGGCCAGACAGGGACGCGGACAGGATGGAGGATTACGAAGGTCTTTTCTACACCCGCCCGTGGCTGGCAGGCGCGTTTGCGTTCCAGTTGCTGTCGCTTGCAGGGATGCCGCTGACTGCGGGGTTCATTGCAAAGATATACATAGTGGCAGCCGGGGTAGATTCCGCATTGCGGCTCCTCGTGGCGGCATTGATCGCAGGCAGCGGGATAAGCCTGTTCTATTACCTCCGGGTGATCGCCGCGCTCTTCCGCAAGCCGGCAGCAGCCCCATACGCGCCCCCCGGCCGCCTGGGCGCGCGGATCATGACTGCGGCCCTGTTCGTGCTACTTGTCTGGTGGGGAATATTTCCAGGGCCGGTGCTGTATGTGATAGGTCTTATAAAACCGGGTTTGCCGTAATGATGCGTCGATGATAATGATGTTTTATGTTTTTAGGAAAACAAAAGCCGAATAACAAAGGCGTTTATGTGCGCGACCAGGAACTAATAAATTACCCTAAAATGGCTTGAAAGGAGACATGATTTTCCGTCGTTAAGGAACTCTTGGAACTAAAGAATGACCGTAACATCGAAAAAGGGAAATAGGGTGTAACTAAATAATATAACAAGAGAAAGCAGGATATGTTACGTATAGCATCTACAAAGGTGCAGTCTCATCGAGCTTAAGTATCCAAAGATTATTGGTTGAAAGTGAGCATAATGTCCGCATCATTCTCTTGATAAGAGAGTCGCCTCTTCTGCTGTTTAGGGGGAGGATACGAGGTCTTTGAAATTTGAGTTCTCTCTTATATTTGCGAAATCGACATCGGCGCGGCTCATGTCTTTAAGTCGCTTCCTCTCTGCTTCGTCTGCGAAACCGAATGCTTTCTTGAGCGTTTCAATAGCTTCATTTTCACTGCCTGATCGTGAATAAAAACAAGCTAGGTTATATAGAACTGAAGTATTTTTAGGCTCTTTTTTAGCAGCAATTACAAGAAACTCCCCGGCTTCTTGTAACAAGCTGTTTGCCAAATCAACTCTCCCCTGTCTAAATTGTATTTCTGTCAATTGAAGAAGAAGACTTGCAATTGCATCAAGAGGAGATGGCTTATCTTTCAGCGTTTCTTTAAAAAGTGCAGAGGCTGAAAAAAATCTAGGCCAGTCTTCGAGCCTACTGAGAGTATTTATAACGGCCGAATAGGCCCCTAAATAATTCGCGTTGTCCTCTATTGCCCGAAAGTAACAATATATCGCCTCCTCGAACCGTTTAAGCCGTTCAAGTGCGACTCCCTTATTGTAATAATAAGGGGCAAAGTCAAGAAGCATAAGGTGCGAAATAGCGTAGTCCGCACTCTTGACTGCCTCGTCTAACCTTTCCATAGCAATCAACACGGCAATTTTTGAAACATGGGCAGGAGCAAAGGATGGGTCGAGCCTAAGTGCTTTCTCGTAATATTCCAATGCGCTGAGGAAATCCTTTTCGTTATGGGCCTTATAGCCGCGGATTAACTCGGCGGTCTCTAATAACCATTCGTCGGTAGCTCTCTTTATTGAAGCCTCAATGCGGTTGTTATCATGCGCCTGAACTGCGGCAACTGTTTCTCGCCAAATATTCGAGCGCAATTCTTTGCGCTGCATGTCGGCATCCATTTTGAGGAAATCCATTATTGTTTAACCTCAGCGTCGAGTTTCTTTAGCTCGCTTTCGATTTCCCGCTTTCTCTGTATCGGCTGGACATGGCGGAACGCAAGGAATGCAAAGCAGATTACAAACAGAAAGATTTGGATCAATGTCCAAAAATCGCCAACGGCGTCTTTTCCTTGCTGACTGAAACTCCGGGCCAAGAAAGCGCCCAGCATACCGAGCACGACTTTCAAAATATCTTCTAACCTGAGGGTCTGTAGCTTATCGCGAAGTTCACGAAGAACACCTATGTATTGTGCTTTAAGAGCAGCCGCGTTCGCTTGAAGATCGCCTACGATCGGAAGATACTTGTTTTCCACTTTTGCTTCGCACAGCTTTATCATCAGAGCCGATATGGGTCAAGAGACCCGAGGTCTGCCCTTGAGGCGCTATCGCTAGAGTATCAGGGGTTGCAGCAGCAGGACCTATCGGTGCTCCGGGATCCGTTATGGGCATCTTCCGGACATCTCCTCAAAAAAGCGAAAGGTGTTTTATATAAATTCGCCTAAAATTACCCGCAGTTTCATTTTACAAACGATTTGCACTTGAACTATACATATTTTGGGAATATGGGTCAAGTCTCAATTTTAGGAAGAAGCTCACCGGCGCTAAGCGACCATGATCAGTGTACATTCCGATCCCACAGAACGCTATGATCAGTCCGAAAACGGTTCTTCCGCCAGCTTGGCGGAGACCAGGGTCAAGGTTGTCCCTGCGTGGCCTGAAGTGCTGGATGCCGGCTTTCGCCGGCATGACGGAAGAGAGCAATAACCGTTGCAGCAATTGTCGAACGGGCCGGGCATGCCCGGCCCCTACTATTCACAGACGGCTTGCAATTACATCTAACCCGCAGTTGCAGCAATTGGCCCTCGGCCCAATTGCTGCCGTGGTCGGAGGAGCCGCATGAAGGTGCTTCATATGTGGATGAAATGGGAGCCTTGCCGGCCGGAGGCGTACGCAGGTACGTCGGAGGGCACACGGCGAGCAGGTTTGCGCCGCAGAGGGCAGCATCCTGCATGCGGCGCGAGTCCAAACCTCGCCACCACATCCGCCCTTGCCCCTTCACCCTCTCCTCACACCACCCCTGGTTCCCCCACCCACCACCTACCTACCTCGCGATCACATACACCGCCGTCGCCTCCGTCCATTCTGACGGGTCCAGCCTGCCCAGCCTTTTTACCAGGTCGCTTATCATGCCCGTTCTGGATGCGTCGAATACCTCGTACTTCCCTTCCTGAAACCCTAAGGGGACCAGGTCTTCCTTTTTCAGGGTTGCTATCACCTTGATCTTTTCCTCGACCGTGGCCGCCTTCGTGCCGGGGAGCCTGCGCGCTACTAGCTTTACCGGGCTGCCCGCAGGCGGGAACTCGCGTGCTTCGTTGGCTAAGACCCGGTTGTCGGGGTGGGCGAAATTGGGCAGGAGTACCGTCACGGAGCCGTCGGCAGCGACGGAAAAAATATAGACGTAGCAGTTCCTCGTCGGCTGGTAAACGATATGCGCAGACTCGCCCTCGCGCAGGTCCGCCTTCGCCATGGCTACGTTCAGGGCAAACCCCGCGCGGGGCGGCCGGACGGGCTCTACCAGCACCTTGAGGTGTACCTTGTAGACCCACCTGTCGCTGCCGTCCCATCCCTGCCGGACGGGTATTATGCTTGCCGCCCTCCCCTGCACGGAGGCATATGTGAGGTCTTCCGCAAGCTGGCCGTTGGAGACAAGGACGTGCGATTTAATGAAGATGCCTCGTGCCTGCTCGATGGCCTTTGCAACTGCCTGCCTTTTCGCCGCCTCCATCACTTCTTTGGGCGTCTCGACGTCGCCTAGACGTCGCCTCCCCTTCCGCCTCCACCCAGACCGGCGCATCCGCCGGCGCGAGGCCCGGCTGCAAGGCACGCCCCCGGCACGGTCCACACGCACATCAGCACGACGGCTAAAAAGAGTATGCGTCTATTTATGCCGCGCACGCTGCTCACCTCGCAAGGACGAAGCGCCCCTTGATGCGCTCGACGGGCGGCATCAGGCCGGGCGTCTGGTCGACGTTCTGCCTTTTCGCCTCGTCCTGCACCAGGGGCCTGATATATTCGTAGATATCGCCCATGCTCTTCCTGCCTTCCCTGATGGCCCTTAAGAAATAATAGGTCAGGATGCCGTGCTCCCTCTCGTCTGCGGAGGCGGAGATCTGGCTGCCCGTTGTGGCGGAGAGGACCGCCAGTCCCGGCGGCAAAGAAGGCGCGTCAGCCATCAATACGAGGGGGCGCGTCCCTTTTGCGAGGACGCTCCTGCCGCCCGAGCCCGTGAAACAGGCGTCGAGCACCACTATAGTCTCCCTCGCATGCACCTTCCCCAGCATCTCGTAAAGCCTGCTCAGGGGATAGCCCGTTTCCTGCAGGTAGGAGGGGTCGCCGTCGTAAGGCAGCAGGTAGGCTGTCCCGCTGGCTGGGTCGGGCGCGCCGTGGCCCGAATAGTAGAAAAATACCCTGCTATCCTTTTTCACCATGTTGGGGAGCATATGCTCAACGCACTTCTGGATGCCGGTGCGCGTCGCCTCGTCGTCTTTAAGGAATTCTATGTTCCTCGGGGCAAAGCCGAGCGCCTCCAGGTACGCCTTGACCAGCCTCGCGTCGTTGTAGGAATAATCCGATTTGGGAATGCCCCTGTGGTACTGCTCTATGCCGACGATAATGGCGACGTCCAGCGGCCCGAAAACCTTCTGCTCCCTGCGCAGCGCGGGCAGGAGGTCGATATTGAACCCGTCGGAGTTCCTGACTGCGACCTGCCTCGGGGCGTCCTTCGGCATGACCCTGGTTACGTTCATCGCAGGCGCCTCTTCGTTGAGCACGAGGCTTATGCGCGGCCTCAGGGAGAAGCGCGGCCTCTCCTCGTCTACCGCGAAGGAGACAGGGAGCAGGCCCGGGCCGTCGTAGCGGCGCGTGACGTTCAGGGAGAAGGCGGCTTTTTTCGATTCGCCGGGGTTCAGGCTGCCGAGCAGCACCTTCTCATCCCCGAGGATCGCCACGCTCTTTTTCGCAGATTCGATCCGGCCCGTGACGCCCCTGGCAGGACCGCCGCCCGAGTTCCGCACGGTCAGTACGACCGTCACTTCCTTGCCTTTCGTGATGACCCGCCTGCCGTCAACGTCGAGGATCTCGACCATCGAGACTACGAGCGCGGGCGGTGCAAGCGGGCCTGTCCTGAAGGAGACTGCGGCAGGGGGTGAATCGAACCCGCCGTCCTCCCGGAGGACCGTGCGCAGCAGCACCTCCTGGCTCTGGACGCGCTCCGAAGCCGAGATGGGGACGCGCAGGAACCTTTCCTCTCCCGGCCCAAGCGTGCCTATCGCGTATTCCCGCTCGAACGTGACGCCGGAGACGCTGCGGGGCTTCCCGGCCCTGTCGACGGTGTCGAGCAGCAGCCTGACGTCGCGCGCCTCGCCCCTGCCGTTGTTCCGCGCCTTCAATGCGAGGGCGCCCTGTTCCTCTGCGTCGAGGATATTGTTGCCTGACGGCTCCGTAAAAAGGAGGGAGGTTACGATAAGCTGGGGATAGGACGAGGCAGTTTTCGGGACTTCGGCAGGCAGGGCCTGCGCCCTGTTCCATGGCACCTGCCATGTCTGCCCCTGGGCGAGCCGCAGGGGTGCTTCATCAATGTTTGCGCTTAGATCGGCGGTGGGGGAAACATAGCCGGGCCCCGCCGCAGACATGGCGACAGCATGAGGGCCGATTCCCGGACACAAGAGCAGTAGAGCAGCAATCAATACGATTGAGCCCATGGCGCATTTTCGAGCCCCCTCCTGTCAGACGATCTATCTCGCCGCGTCGAAACCGCACCCATGCCCGGTCAGCTTTATCCTGGCCCGGCTATAATCCGTGCAAATTGTCTATCAAATCGGGGATGAAGTAAAGCAAATTTTGAAGCATGACTGCGCTAAATTACATCACATATTGCATGTAACACAGCGGTATAGCAGAGGATATGACGGTCGCACCTATCGGAGCGGGTCACCGCCCGGCCCTGATGCCCGTATAAAGGCAGGCCGCGCCGAAGGTCAGCTTGCGCCTTCCTACTTCCGTCATGCCCGCCTCCTCCATCATCGTGCAGAACCTGTCGGGCGGAGGAAAATTCATGATGGAATCGGCGAGGTAATAATATGCGCCGGGGTTGAGGGAAAAGCGGGAGGCAATAACGGGCAGCAGGCGGTTGAGATAGGAGTGGTAGAGCAGCTCCGAAAACCAGTTGCGCGTGAAGCCCATTTCGAGCACCATGACCTGCCCGCCGGGGACGACCACCCGCGTCATCTCCTTCAGGGCGCGCGCCTTGTCCGGTATGTTCCTGATGCCGAAGGCGATGCCCGCCACGTCGAATGAGGCGTCCGCGAAAGGCAGGGCCAGCGCGTCGGCGTGCATCAGGCGCACCCTGTCCGAAAGCCCTTTTTCGACCACCTTGGGCCAGCCCGCCTCCAGCATCTCGGCAGAGAAATCGACGCCTGCCACCGTTATATCGGGATAGCGCAAGGCGGCGCCGATGGCGAGGTCGGCCGTGCCTGTGGCTACGTCGAGGAAGCGCATCGTCCGGCCGAAGGACATCCGCCGGATCGTAAAGCGCCGCCAGGCTATGTCGCGCCGTAAGCTTAAGAAATGGTTAAGGAAATCATAGCGGGGGGTCACGGTCGAGAAGATGTCCTTCACCATCGCCACGCGCTGGGCGTCCGTCGCCTCCCGGACGGGGATATACTTACGTCCCCGGCCTTCTTCGCGGGGGGGCGCGTCGTTATGTATAGAGGGTGTCCGCTCGGGCATCAGGCCACAGCCGGAATAAGGCCGCCGAACTTCTCGAAGCGGTCCTTCTTGACCTTGCAGATGGGGCACACGTCGGGCGGCTCCTCGCGGGCACAGAGGTATCCGCAGACACGGCAGCGCCAGACGGTGTGCGAGGCGGCAGCTGCGGGCCCGGTTGATGCGGCCTGCTGTGCAGGCTGCGCGGACTGTCCGGCATCACTCGCGTACCGCGCTTTCCGGGACAGGCGCGATCCTCGCCGGGTCTTTGGCTGCCGCCTCCGACACGTAGAGCGCGCAGTAGCAGGCGCCGTAGTCCGCGATATCCTGGTCGCGGTAGTCGCAGGGGCAGACGATGTCCCGGTCGGCCTCTGCCTGCCCTGCGGCGAGCCTGCACGGGCAGGAGGCATAGCCGTATCGCTCCAGGTTTGCCAGAAGGCCGCGCGGCAAGCTCCCGTAGAACGCCTCGTCGGGGTTGAGGAAATACCCGGACGCCTTTGCGTCTGCCGAAAGCCGCGCCAGAAAGGCCCCTGTCTCGTCACCTCTTCGTCCGCTTTCACGCGGGTTGCAGCGCCTCCCTGATTTGTTTCTCCACGAAGCCCACAATGCACCGGCCGTTTCACGACGAGGGACGGGAAGGAGCAGCGCGGGTTGACCGCCCGCAGGTCCTGCATGGTCCTCTCCCTCTCCTCCCCTTCGAGCAGGTCGACGTCCGCGTATTCGTAGCCGATGTCCAGATCTTTCAGGAGGCCTTTCGTCTTCTTGCACCAGACGCACGTGCTTAACGTGTACAGCCTTACCGAGCCACGGTCGCTTCCTTCCACACGCTGCATGGGAAATCTCCTTAATATAGCGTCTTTCGGTACAATATAACACAGAGCCTCCTCAATTTCAGCCTTGACCGGCAAGGCGGACGGCCGAAAAGATGGACCGCCGAAGGCTCAGAAATCTCTTGTGGTCCACCGCCTAAATCTGTTACGGTACTAGACACAATCCATAAGGAGGGTTCAAATGGGTAAGGTCAGGGCCGTTTTCGCTTTCTCCCTGCTGTTTTTCGCCG
This sequence comes from uncultured delta proteobacterium, assembly GCA_963818095.1. Classification (GTDB taxonomy): domain Bacteria; phylum Desulfobacterota; class Syntrophorhabdia; order Syntrophorhabdales; family WCHB1-27; genus CAWEPK01. Next base: position 97,896 of record CAWFRA010000024.1, on the reverse strand, counting down.
CTGCCGCGTTTTCGCCGCTTTGTGCAGCCGAGCCTGCGCCCGCCGTGAAGACGGCGGTTTCCTGGATAGACCAGAACAAGGCTACTTATAACGAGGTCGCAGGGTACATCTGGAACAACCCGGAGCTGAGCCTCGTAGAGTTCAAGTCGTCGGCGAAGCTCCAGCAGTATCTCGAAGCGAACGGGTTCAAGATCGAGAAAGGCGTTGCGGGCATGTCTACGGCCTTCGTAGCCACCTGGGGCTCGGGCAAGCCGGTAATCGGCTTGATGGCCGAGTTTGACGCCCTGCCCAACCTATCCCAGAAGAAGGGCGTAGTCAGCCCCACCCCGATTACACTCGGCGCGTCCGGCCACGGATGCGGGCATGACCTTTTCGGCACTGCGAGCGCGACCGCGGGCATCGCCATAGCCAAGGCCATGCAGAAACACAACATCAAGGGGACCGTGAAGGTCTTCGGCACGCCGGCGGAAGAAACGCTCGTCGGTAAGGTATATATGAACAGGGACGGCGTGTTCGACGGCACGGACGTCATGATCACCTGGCACCCGTGGGACAAGAACGAGGTCAATTACACCTCCAACCTCGCCATGGACAACCTGAAGTTCCGCTTCTACGGCAAGTCGGCCCATGCAGCGGCATTCCCCGAAGCCGGAAGGAGCGCACTCGACGGAGTCGAGCTGATGGACGTGGCCGCCAACTACATGCGGGAGCACGTGCCGCAGGAGGCGAGGATCCATTACGTGATCCCGAAGGGCGGCGAGGCCCCGAACGTAGTGCCCAACTTCGCCGAGGTCTGGTACTTCATCCGCTCCCCGCGCAGGGCGGACGTGGACAAGATAAGGGCGTGGCTGATCGACATCTCGAAAGGCGCGGCCATGATGACCCAGACCACGACGGATTACCGGATACTGACGGCCTGTTACGAGTACCTGCCTAACCGGACGCTCGCCAAAAAGGGCGACGAGATGGTGAAGATGATCGGCGCGCCCGCCTTTACGGCCGAGGAGCAGCAGTTCGGCGCAAGCGTTATCAAGGCCATGGGCAAGAAGATAGAAGGGGACCCGTTCAGCACGAAGATTGTCGACGCCCGATTTCTCCCGCACCTTCCCCGACGTGCCGGTCAGCAAGGCGTCTTCGGACGTCAACTTCAGCTGGAGGTTCCCGTCGATAGAGTTCCACGCGGCGACCCTCGCCAAGACGACCCCTCTCCACTCGTGGATTGCGGTCTGCCAGACGGGGACCGAGCCCGCGATGAGGGCGGGATTGCAGGCAAGCAAATATATGGCGGCCTTCGGCCTTACTGCCCTGTCCGACCCGAAGCTCATAGCAGACGCATGGGTCGAGCTTCGCGAGAGCGTAGCCCGCTTCGGATACGCCGACCCGGTGCCCAAAGACGTCAAAGTCCCGACGTTTACGGACCTGTACGGCATAGACCCATCGGCGGTTCCGGGGGTGGGAAAGTAGGATAAATGCCCAAGCGTAAAACCGGCCGGACGCACCGCATAGCGGTGATACCGGGGGACGGCATCGGCAAAGAGGTCGTCCCGGAAGGCATCAGGGTCCTGGAGGCTGCCGGCCGCAGGTTCGGCTTTAAGCTGGACCTGGGAGACGCTGCCCTGGAGCTGCGAATACTATACAGCCACGGGCCGGATGATGCCCGAGGACGGCCTCGACATTTTGAAGGGCTTCGAGGCAATCTTTCTGGGAGCCGTGGGCGCGCCGGGCGTAGAGGACCACGTGTCGCTCTGGGGCCTGCTCATCCCCATAAGGCGCACCTTTCAGCAGTACGTAAACCTCAGGCCGGTAAAGAACATGAAGGGCGTGATCAGCCCCCTGCGGAGGGTCAAGCCCGGCGATATAGACTTTTTCGTCGTCAGAGAGAACAACGAGGGCGAATACTCGAACGTGGGCGGCATGATGTACGCCGGGACGGAAATGGAGTTCGTGACGCAGGAAACCATCTTCTCCCGCGTAGGCATGGAGAGGATCATGCGGTTCTCCTTCGAGCTTGCCCGCAAAAGGAAAAAGAAGCAGGTCACGTCGGCCACCAAGTCGAACGGCATCATCTTCACCATGCCTTACTGGGACGAGACGTTCGCGCGCATATCCCGCGAATACCCGGACGTTAAGGCCGAGCAGTTCCATATCGACGCCCTGGCCGCCCTCTTCGTCCAGCACCCGGAGCGGTTCGACGTGGTGGTGGCGAGCAACCTCTTCGGCGACATACTTTCGGACCTGGGCCCCGCAGTCGCGGGGGGCTCGGCATCGCCCCTTCGGCCGACCTGAACCCCGAAAGGAACTACCCGTCCACCTTCGAGCCTGTCCACGGCTCCGCGCCGGACATAGCGGGCAAAGGGATAGCAAACCCCATAGGCCAGATACTCTCAGGCGCCATGATGCTCGACCACCTGGGCCACCCGGAGGCTGCTGCAGCAGTCGAGAAGGCTGTTGAGGCTACGCTGGGCGACAAGGGCATCAAGACGCGGGACCTGGGCGGCACTGCGTCGACCCAGGCGGTGGGTAAGGCGGTCGCGGAGTTGGTAGGGTAGAACCAAAAGTGGTGTGAAAGAAGCAAAGGCGGATGTGGTGGCAAGGTTTGGACTCGCGCCTGCTGCGGACCACCCGCATGCATGGTGGCATCTTTTCGGCATGCTTTTTACCGTGCGGGCACCCGGCAAACCTACTTTGAACTGATAGGACGGATGCGGCGAAATACTCGCCTTGCGCCCTCCGACGTACCGATGTACGCCTCCGGCCAGCAAGGCTCCCATTTCATCAATAATAGCGGGGCACCCGCCGTCCACAGGCGGGTCGCAACGCGATCCCTTGAGGCGCTCCTCCGACCACGGCAGCAATTGGACCGGGGGCCAATTGCTGCAACTGCGGGTTAGATGTAATCGCGAGATCGCCTGTCAATAGTCTCTTGTAGGGGCCGGGCATGCCCGGCCCCTACGTAAACACTGTGATTACGGTCAAATCACTTAGCTGCAATTGTCCGTTCCTACGGACAATTGCGGTCGTGCGGCTAACTCAACTAACAATAAAGGGTTTATTTCGCTTTTTTCCGGCGAAGCCGGTATGTGAAGACGTCGCTGATTCCGACCATCCTATCACAGCAATTGTCCGTCCCGGCGGACAATTGATGTCGTGGACGGAGGAGCCGCATGGAGGATGCTTCATATGCGGATGCAATGGGAGCCGTGGCGGCCGGAGATCGTACATTCGTACATCGGAGGCCCCACGGCGAGCAGGGCGCCGCAGAGGGAGCATCCTCCATGCGGCGAGTCCAGACCTGGCCCACACACACAACACTTTAGCCTTTTCACACCGCACGTGCGGTAGGCACAGCCCTAGTACTTGACCTGCCGCAGGAATAACCCGTGCGGCGGGGCAGTCGGGCCTGCTTCTTCGCGCATCCCCGACTCCATCGCCGCCTTCAGGCCTTCCGGCTGCATCCTTCCCTGCCCGACCTCAAGCAGCGTCCCCACGATATTCCTCACCATATACCGCAAAAACCCCGTCGCCTCGATGATCACGTAGACCATATCGCCCCGCGTCGCGATCCCCGCCCTCTTCACCTCGCGCACCGTGCTCTTGTACGCCTCGTCCTTCTTCTTGAAGGCCGAGAAATCGTGTTCCCCGACGACCGCCCGGAAGGCGACCTTCATCGAGCCCATGTCGAAGGAGTGCGGCAAATGGAGCACGTATCTGGACAGGAAAGGCGAGTTGTCCCGCCTGTTGAGGATGCAGTAGACGTAGGTCTTGCTTTTAGTGGAATACCTTGCGTGGAAGGCCTCGTCCGCGTCGGCCGCGTCGAGCACCCTGATATCGCGCGGGAGCAGGCTGTTCAGGCCGCGCCGCAGAGACGTGCAGTCGATCCCCTTCTCCGTCCTGAAATTGACCACCTGCCCCATGGCGTGGACGCCCGCGTCCGTCCTCGCGGCCGCGCTCATCCGGACCTCGTGGTCGAGTATCTTGCCTGCGGCCGCACCGAAGGCCTCCTCCACGGTCAGCGCGTTCGGCTGGCGCTGCCACCCGTGGTAGCCCGTGCCGTCATAAGAAACGGTAAGGCGGAGGTTTCTCACGGCCTATATCGGTGGTTGCTGTCTTCTGGAAGGCTGCGGGGCCTCATTTTTGGGCTTCGGCTTGTCGTTCCTGCCCTGCCCGTTCTGAGGCTGCTCTTTTTTCGGCGGCAGCGCCTGGGTCTGGGCCTTCTTCTGGGCGTCTCCGGTCTCTCCAGGGGCGGAAGCAGCCCCGGCAGCTTCCTTCTGACGGCCTGCAACGTCTTCCAACTCCTTCTTCATCCCTATGATCTCGGCCTTCAGGTAGTTGTTCTCCTCGCGGAGAAGCTTAACTTCCTCCTTCAGCCTGTTGTTCTCTTTCTCACAGGTATTGCAGGAGACAAGAAGAAGCAGAAGGGGCAAACAAAGAATTACTAAACGCTTCATGGCCACTATTTTCCACCCTGCCGCTCCAATTGTCAACGCATTGTTCTTATGGTAGAGTATTGCTCACCCGAAACACAAGGAGAGTTATGCCCACTGCGACTGTGATACCCATAGAAAACGAGATGCGCAGGTCCTATCTGGACTATGCGATGAGCACGATCATAGGCAGGGCGCTGCCCGACGCCCGCGACGGCCTGAAGCCCGTACACCGCAGGATCCTCTTCGCCATGTACGAGCTGAACAACATGCACGACAAGCCGTACAAGAAGTCTGCCAGGGTCGTCGGCGACGTTATAGGCAAGTACCACCCCCACGGCGATCAGGCGGTCTACGACGCCATCACCAGGATGGTGCAGGACTTCTCCATGAGGTACCCCCTCATCGACGGACAGGGCAACTTCGGCTCCATAGACGGCGATGCCCCGGCTGCCATGCGTTACACGGAGGTGCGCCTCTCCAGGATCGCGGAGGAGATACTGGCCGACATAGAGAAGGACACCGTCGGCTTCAAGGTGAATTACGACGAATCCCTGAAAGAACCCGTCGTAATGCCCTCGCGCATCCCCAACCTGCTGATAAACGGCTCGTCCGGCATCGCGGTCGGCATGGCCACCAATATCCCGCCGCACAACCTGACCGAGGTGGTTAACGCCACGATAGCCTTCATCGACAAACCGGAGATCACCATCCCCGAATTGATGGAGCATATACCCGGCCCCGATTTCCCCACGCAGGCATTAATTTACGGCAGGAAGGGCATCAAGGACGCCTACGAGACCGGGCGCGGCCACATACTCCTGCGGGCGACCACGAACATCGAGAAGGGCAAGAAGGACGGCCGGGAATCGATCATCATCACGCAGCTTCCCTACCAGGTGAACAAGGCGCGCCTCATCGAGAACATCGTCGAGCTGGTCAACCAGAAGAAGATCGAGGGCATATCGAACATCCGCGACGAGTCGAACCGGGAAGGCATCCGGGTCGTCATCGAGCTGAAGCGGAACGAGATGGCCATGCCCATACTCAACAAGCTCTATAAGCAGACGCAGCTCCAGACGACGTTCGGCATCATATTTCTGACCATCGTCAACAACCAGCCCAAGTACCTGACCCTGAAGGAGATGATAAGCCACTTCATCAACTTCAGGAAGGAAGTCGTAACCCGCCGCTCCACCTTCGAGCTGAACAAGGCCCAGGACCGCCTGCACATACTCGAAGGGCTGAAGATTGCCCTCGACAACATCGACCAGGTAGTCGCGATCATCAGGCGCGCGAAGAACACAGAAGAGGCGAGAAACGGCCTGATGGGCGCCTTTTCCCTCTCCGAGAGGCAGGCGCAAAGCATCCTCGACATGCGCCTTGCCCGCCTCACGTCGCTCGAACGCACCAAGATCACGGACGAGCTTGCAGCCGTCACTGAAGAGATAAAGCGGCTCTCGGCCATCCTGCAGGAAGAGCGCCTTCTCATGGAAGTCATAAAGAAGGAGCTTAGCGAAATCAGGGACAAGTACGGCGACGGCAGGCTGACGGACATAGTGGACGAGCTGCCCGAGATCACGACCGAGGACATGATAAAGGAAGAAGAGGTCGTCGTCACGATCACTTACGGCGGCTATATAAAGAGGACCCCCCTCGACCTGTACAAGCAGCAATTGCGCGGCGGCAAGGGCAAGATAGGGATTGTCGTGCGGGATGACGATTTCGTCAACCAGCTCTACATAGCCTCGACCCACTCATATATTATCCTGTTTACGACCGCCGGCAGGGCGCATATCAGGAAGGTCCATACTATACCGGAAGCGCATCTTTCAGCCAAGGGAAAGCCGGTGATAAACCTCATCAAGGCGGAGAAGGACGAGAAGATCACGGCGGTTACGCACGTGAGGGACTTCCCGGAGGACAGGTACCTCTTCATCGCGACGAAAAAGGGCCGCGTGAAGAAGATAAGCATGGCCCTGCTCAAGAACGTGCGGCAGCCGGGCATAAAGGTGATCGACCTTCCCGACGACGACCACCTGATGGACGTGCTTCCCGTCAACCCCGGCTCGGACCTCGTCCTCGGCACGAAGAAAGGCATGACGATCAGGTTCAGGGAAGAAGACGTCAGGCCGATGAGCAGGATAGCTTACGGAGTCATCGGCGTGCGCCTGCGCAAGGGCGACGAGCTTGTCTCCGTGGACGTCATGAACGACGCCTGCTCGCTCTTTACGGTCACCGACAAAGGCTTCGGCAAGCGCGTAGACTGCAAAGAGTATAAGAACCAGGCCAGGGGCGGCATCGGGCTCATAAACGTGAAGTGCGAGCAGAAGAACGGCGAGGTGGTCGGCGCCAAGAGCGTAGGCCCCAGCGATGCTGTTATACTGGTGACTAATACGGGCAGGACCATTAGGTTCAACTCCGCCGAGATCCCCGTCCACTTCAGGGGCGGCCTCGGCGTCAAGCTCATGGGGCTGAAGGACGAGGAAGAAAGAATCAGCGGGTTCGGGATTATAAGTAAGCAGAGGAGCTGAGAGCAAGGAATGAACCTGGCGGTAATCGGCGCAGGGGCATGGGGAACAGCCTTCTCAATGCAGCTTGCCTCCGCCGGCCACAAAGTCCTTCTCTGGGCCTATGAGCCGGACCTGCTTGAAATCATACGGAAGACAAGAGAAAACGCCTACTACCTGCCGGGCGTCCTGCTGCCGGAAAATATCGATTTCACAGGCGACCTCGAAGCTGCCGCCGCCTTCAGCGACGATATCGTCATAGCCACGCCTTCATTCGCCCTGCGGCCGGTGGTCGGCGCCATAGCAGGGGCGCTTTCGGCCAAACGGCTCCTTGTCATAACCAAGGGCCTGGAACGGGAGACGCTCTTTACGATGAGTCGCGTCGTGGCCGACGTCGCAGGTCAAGGGCGCGCAAGTCGCGGTCCTGTCCGGCCCGTCGTTCGCACTCGAAGTAGCCAGGGGCTGTTTCACCTCCGTAGTCATAGCATCCGCTGACAAATCGCTCGCGCGCCGCTTCCAGGAGATAAGCCACACCGGGGCTTTCCGCGTCTACACAACCGACGATACGGCCGGCGTGGAGCTGGGCGGGGCGCTCAAGAACGTCATGGCGATAGGGGCGGGCATCATCGAGGGCCTCGGGCTGGGAAGTAATACGCTTGCCGCCTACGTGACGCGGGCGCTCGCTGAGATCAAGCGCCTGGGGGGCAGGATGGGGGCGCGGGAGACGACGTTCATGGGGCTTTCGGGCATGGGAGACCTGATACTCACCTGCACCGGCCCCCTGAGCAGGAACAGGACATTCGGCATCGAGCTGGCGAAGGGAGGCGACCCCGCCACCCTGATAGCGTCACGCAAGGCCGTAGTGGAAGGATATTACACGATAGGGGCCGCACAGCGGCTTTCGCGCGAGGTAGGCGTGGAGATGCCCATCACGGGCGAGCTGCACCAGGTCGTTTACGCAGGCAAGGACATAAGGACCGCCTTCGAGGACATCAGAAAGCGGGACACCAAGGACGAAGACGCCTGATCGGCGTCACAGGCCCTTCTACTCAAACGAAAAATCGAGGAACAGGTTCTCCGGCCCGTTGTCCGTCTCAAAAGTGAACGGCAGGGAGATCACGGGCAGCTTCGTTATGAAGTTGATCTCCACGTTCTGGCCGATGATGACAGTCGGCAGGGCAGCCTTGAGATTGAAGCCCAGCTTTTCGATCTCCAGCCTTGTCTGCCCGGATATGATATTCGTAAGCTCGCCGATGGCGTCCACTACGTCGGGAGTCATCGACGCCGCCTCTTCGTCGACAAACCTCTTGTAGATGTAGGCCGCGCCTTTCTTGCTGAACGACAGGCTGAACGTGCCCTTCCTATCCCCGGCAAAGCCGATCACGCCGGTCACGTCGCCAGAGCTGTAATTGTCCTTCTTCAATATCGGCTTCCCCATCACGATATTGAGGGACAGCATCTTCTTGAAGACGTTCTGGACGGCCGCCAGGTATGCGTTTACAAATCCCGCTTCCATCATGCCGCCTGCCGGCTCTTGGCCTTCGCCACGGCCTTCTGGATGGCTTCCTGGAGCCTGTCGGGGGTGAACGGCTTGACGATATAGTTATCGACGCCGTTCTTGATGGCCTCCATGACGCTGTCCTTCTGCGCCTCGGCCGTCACCATGATGAAGGGGATATTCTTGACCGCATCGTCTTCCTTGCATATTTTGAGGAATTCTATGCCCGTCATCTCGGGCATGATCCAGTCGCTGACGATCAGTTGGAAGCTAGGGTCTTTCTTCAGTATCTCGAACGCCTGACGACCGTTCTCCGCCTCCGTGACTTCCGTGATATCGATCTGCCTCAGCACGTTCTTCACGATCTTCCTCATGGTAGCAAAATCATCGACTACCAGCGTCTTCATGGCTCCTCCTGTACCAAGCTCGCTATTACCGGGGATGGCCAAACCACCGCCGCCATCGTCCTCCCCGCTCCCCTAACCCGGCTCTAAATGATTAATCGGCAAAAAGGAGGTATTACTTAAACCCTGCCAAGACACCCCAGTATCACCCCGCTCTTCACCACCAAAAGGGGCATACCAGTTCACGGACCAACATCGCCTTCATAAAAACCACCCCTGCCTGCTCGATTCGATGAAAACGTCGAATAAGCCTAAAAGAGGATAATGTATCGCCTCACGAATACCATGCCATTTCATCCACGGCGGGCCGTACTATAATCGAACGTTTTCTTTGAAGGGGTCGCGGGGTAGGTGCAGGGTCGGAGGGTGTCAGCCCCATGGGTTACTGATCGACAGGCGGCTCAAGAGGCGGGGTAATCAACAAATACCTCCCTGATCTAATACCTTCCGTATCGCCTCGGCCAGTTCCCGCTTGGCGAGCGGTTTCATGACGTAGCCGTCTATCCCCTGAGCCTTAGCTTGCTCGGCTGATACTACATGGCTATACCCTGTGCAGAGAAGGATCGGAATATCCGGGCGTATTGCTTTCATTCTCTCGCTCAGTTCAACACCCGTTATTCTCGGCATGGTCTGGTCGGTTATCACGAGGTCAAAATCGTCCGGGGCGTTGGCAAATGCGTCCAGCGCATCCTGAGAATCGATGAATGGAATAACCTCATACCCCATGCGTTTGAGGATGCTGGTCGTCATTTCCACCACGGCGATTTCATCATCCACGAAAAGGATTCTTTCTTCTCCGCCAACGGGAGTAACTTCAGGCTCGGTATTAGAAACTATCTTCTTTCTGACCTCGGGAAACAGAATGCTGAAGGTGGAACCTTTCCCCGGCTCGCTCTGAACTGAAATGAGGCCATGATGAGACTGCACTATGCCGTAGACAACAGCCAGACCCATACCCGTCCCTACTCCGAGACCTTTGGTGGTAAAGAACGGATCAAATATCCTTTTTCTCACCTCCTCGTCTATGCCCGTACCTGTATCACTCACTGCGAGCTTGAGATATCGATGGGGCTCCGAGCCAGATGGACCATCAAGATGAAGGGTTTCATCTTCGAGAGATATTGAGAGAGTGCCGCCGGTTTCTCTCATGGCGTATTCGGCATTCGTGCACAGGTTTATCAGCACCTGTTGAAATTGCGCTTCATTCACCTTGGCCGTGTCAGCTTTAGTCCTGATGTTGAGCGTCATTTTTACAGTGGAGGGGACGGAGGCTCTCAGGAGGTCGAAAGACTCTTGGATGAGGGGGATGAGGTGCTGCTCCTTCTGTAGCGGTTCGTCCTTCCGAGTAAACGTGAGAATCTGCTTAACCAGGTCTCTTGACCTCTTGGAAGCCTTCAATATCTGGTCGATGTTGTGTTTGGGGCTGTCTTCGTTTATGTCGTCGAGAACAAGCTCTGCGTTGCCGATGATGACGGCGAGCATGTTGTTGAAGTCATGGGCTATGCCCCCGGCGAGGGTACCAATGGCTTCCATCTTCTGGGACTGGCGGAGTCGCTCCTCAAGCTCTATCTTCTCGCTTATATCCCTCCATACGACCACATAGCTTGTGATATTCCCGGCGGAGTCCTTGATGGGTGTGATTGTGCTCTCTACTTGAAAGTTTTTTCCATCCTTTTTCCTCAAGGGGTAACGATTGATGTTGGGTTTATCTGACTTAGCTGATCCTCGTACCCTGTCGTACACTGCGTGATCCATCTTTTCAGGACGAAGAAAACCCATATCCCTGCCAATGACCTCTACGCTCTCGTAGCCGCATAAGCGGGTGAAAGCCGGGTTGACGTATTCTATGCGCCAATCGCTATCCGTTATGATGATCCCTTCGCTCGCGCTATTCATAGCCGCTGCAAGTCTTGCAAGTTCTGCTGTTCTGTCGGCCACCCGCTGCTCAAGCTCGTCATGGGAGCGGCGAAGCTCCTCCTCCATCCGCTTGCGCTCGGTGATATTGAGGATTGTGCCGAAGACCAATGAGGGCTTGCCTTCCGGGTTACGGGTAACTTCACCTTTTGACTGGACCCAGCGGACGCTGCCGTCAGGACAGACAATCCGAAATATCTCGTCGTAAGGCCGCACATCTTCGGCAGCATCACGGAGGGCCTTATCGACTCGCGCCCGGTCATCGCGGTGAACACATTCAAGAAAGAACTGGCGAGTTGGCTCGCACTCCTGAGGCGTCAGTCCAAAGATACGGTAAGTTTCATCTGACCAGCGCCCTTTTCCTGTGGAGATGTCACGGTGCCAGTGGCCTACATGGGCCATCTGCTGTGCGCGAGCCAGCATCTCTTCGCTCTCTCGAAGCTTGCTTTCTGCCTCTTTGCGCTCGGTAATGTCCCGTATCACGCTTAACAGGACTCGCTCGCCGTCGATGTAGACGCCCCGTGAACTGACTTCCACTGGAAAAGTCGTCCCGTCCTTTCGCCTATGGTTTGTTTCGAACAGAATGCCTGATGAATCGGCCTTATCCATTTGTGAGTCGGTGAGCAAATAATTATCCTGACCCCGCAGATTGTATATGGTCAGTGAGAGAATCTCGTCCCGGCTGTAACCATAGGCTTTCATTGCGGCTTGATTGGCTTCCAGTATGTGACCGTCTCGACGGCGGACGAACAGAACGATGTCACGGGCGTTGCTGGCCAGAAGCTCGTAGCGCCTCAGCGCGTTTAGCGTCCTTACAATATTGAGCCGATGGGCTATGATGGCGAGAAATACCCCGGAGATAAGAAAGAAAAGGAGGGCAATTGCGTCTCCATGGGTTGCGATCCTGAATGAATAGATAGGCGAAAAGAATAGGAAATCGGCTACAAGCCCACTCAGAACGACGGCGACAACGGCAGGGCCAAGCCCACATATAAGAGCAACAAGTACGACGGCGGGGTAGAAGGTGACGAACAGGGCTGTTATCCCCAAGAAACGCCCCATGGCCCATCGAAGGATAGTCGCAACGGCTACCAGAGAGACAGCCAAAAGGTATTTCTCCGTTTGCTGCTTGTAGGTCATGGTATTATTTTACAGGCTCCTGAGAAGCGGGTAAAGGGTGTCAAGATGGGCGACTTAATAAGGAAACGCCCTAAGTACAGACGGCAATGATATCTACTTTTGTTTTGACTCTCAGGTAGGAGCGGCATAAAGGGCTGCGGACGCCGGGATCGGAAAGCGTATGGCTTCGTCTGGATAGAACAACTGGGGACCTAATTCCGTCCACCTGATTCCCGTTATCCTGCCTCCTCTACTACGCACATCGAAGGGCCGAGAAATCTCTTCATCGCTTCAATGAGTTCCGCCTTCAGTATAGGTTTATGGAGAAGGAGGCTTACATTTAGGTTAATGCTATCGACCGTCAAATATCCCGTCATAAGGATTATGGGCAGATCGGGGGCCATTTCATACATCTCTTGAGCCATCTGATTGCCGGTCATGCCGGGCATGGTAAGGTCAATAACTGCGAGATCGATATTTTTGTAGTTGTGCCTGAAAAACGCCATTGCTGACAGCGGATCATTGAAGGAGACGTGTTCGCACCCCAAATCACCCACGTGCGCCTCGATCATCTCCTCGACCATGGGTTCATCATCAACTACCAATACAAGTCTTTTTGACGACATGCAAAAATATAGACCAGCGAAAATGGGGATTCAAGGGGGGGCAAAGCCGGTTGCGTTTAGGGGTGCGACAGTCAGTCTCCCAAGACTTTTCTATGCCTTTGTACCCGGATCACTGCACAGGCGTTACCGAGCAGAGGGTTCGAATCGTCTTCATGTTCAATAATCTGTTATAGTTTGCTTGACACAAGGCGCAACAACAGTTCTAACATTCGTACACAACTCAAGCGCTTGCAATAACTCATAGGCCACTGGGGAGACAGATGGGGAAGATCAGGTTCTATTTCGCGGTCATGATGCTGAATCGGCTAACCTCCAATTGCAGATTAACGAGAAGAATAAAGCGCCTTTGTCAGGGTTGCATGCCGATTACTTCAGGCTAACCGGCCACTGAAAGATAGACTGCTTTAGAACGGATAGGTACATGGCTATGGGTTTGGGGGTAAGAGCGGCCTTAGAAAAATACACCTGCTTTTCTCACCAAACGTGACTCTGGGGCGACATTGGGGTGACGTTGTTCGCCCTATCCGATTGCAAAACACGTTGAAATAACAGGGTATACAGGGTTTCACTATGCGGGTTAGAGTCCCGCCGTATCGAGGGGTTTTGCTCGGCCAGATATAGTATGAAACGGACTTATGGAATGCTTATACTGTATAACAGGTGGCGGTGACCGGCGTAGAATAGCATCTCTTGACGTTAAGATGAGTTGTGGAGGAAGCATGAAAGACCTGCATGAGATATTTACGGTCTTCAAGAAAGACTTTCCGGCTGTCTATGAAGAGTACGAAGCCTTTGGCAAGGTAATACATGAACAATCAGGACCGTTGCCTGAAAAGGTCCGCTGGCTAATCAAGATAGCCGTGTCGGGGGCCAGCGGCCACAGACTTGCTCTCGAAACCCACATAGCAAAGGCGAGAGAGGCGGGGGTAACGGAAGACGAGATCAAACATGCCTTGCTTCTGATCATACAGACAACGGGATTTCCCATGTTCATGGAAGCCTACTCCGTTTATAAAAAAGTCAAATAGCCGGGCCTTTTTAAATACCCCTTCCTGATCGCCGCGTTCGCTCTGTTCGCTTTAGCAGTTTCTGCCTTCTTAGCTTTTTATCCGAAACGCGATAATGGACATCAAACGATCGTTCCGCCCGCCCAGCACCCTCTCGCCGTCGTACAGGACAACCGCCTGCCCCGGCGCTACCCCCCACACCGGCTCGCGAAACGTCACTTCCAGCACGCCGTCCCGCAAAGTATACTCGCACGGCTCCTCCTTCTGCCTGTACCGCACCTTCGCCCGCGCCTCCCCCTGCGCCGGCCCGCCGAGCATATTCACGTCCTCCGCCGTCAGGCGGTTGCGCAGCAGCGCCTCCCTGGGGCCGACAACCACCACGTTCTCCGCCGCCCGGATGCCCACCACGTACAGCGCCTCTTTGTAAGGCACGCCGATCCCCTTTCTCTGCCCTATGGTATAAAGGTGCGTCCCTGCGTGGGCCCCCACTTCCTTGCCGTCCACTGTTACGATGGGGCCCCTCTTGCCGGCGATGCGCTCCTTGAGGAAGGCCCGATAGTCGTTGCCGGGGACGAAGCAGATGTCCTGGCTCTCCACCGGCGCGCCGCAGCCGCCTTCCGCCGCCGAAGGCTTCGGCAAAGCCTGCGCGCACCTCGGCCTTCCTGTAGGAGGCCAGGGGAAAGACGAGCCGGGGGAGGTCTTTTTGCAGGACCGGGTAAAGGAAATACGACTGGTCCTTCAATATGTCCTTGCCCTTTTTCAGGACATGCCCATCGGGCGTTGCCTCCACGGCCGCGTAATGGCCGGTGGCTACCAGGTCTGCGCCCATCGCAGCCGCCTTATCGAGGAACGAGCCGAACTTGACGTACCTGTTGCAGAGGATGCACGGGTTGGGCGTCCGGCCTGCCGCATAGTCGTCCACGAACGGGGCGATGACGTGTGTCTCGAAGGCCTCGCGCATGTTCATGATGTAATGTGGGATGGAAAGGGCGTCCGCCACCTTCCGCGCCCTGTCCATCTGGACGGCCGAGCAGCACATCCGGGGGTTGGACGCGCTCCTCATGCGGGACGGCAGGAGGTCGAACGTAATGCCGACCACCTTCCGGCCGCTGCCTTTCAGCAGCCAGGCCGCATACGAGCTGTCGATGCCGCCGCTCATCGCTACGAATACCGTTTCCATACCTGAATATAACATTATTTTAGGCGGAGGCGACGACCAAATCATGTCCGCTTCCCTGCCTGCGCGGCAATCCGGGGAAGCAAATCTTTGCCTCGCCCCTTGAATCCGCGACGGAAGCGAATGACAATAAATGACCCTGCTGTACACAGCAGGGTAACCAGGCCACGAGCGAAAGCAAGTTTTTGAGGGGGAGGCTCGGCGAGCTGTGCTCGTGGAGGGGGCGACGCTAGCCCCCAACTTGAAACTAAGCGAAATTTATAGTATTATGGGTTTGGTTTTCCATAAGGAGGTTCAAACTCATGGGCAAAAAGTTACGGTTCTCGTTAGGGATCCTCCTGACGGTCATTTTCGTCCTCGGCTTCCTCGCCGGAGCGCACGGAAACAAGATAGTCAGGAGCGCCCAGGGACAGGAGGTGTATGAATACCTGAAGACACTCTCCGACGTCCTCGACATAGTGAAGAACAACTATGTCGATAAGGTAAACGACCGCGACCTTATCTACGCGGGCGTAAAGGGGATGGTCGAGTCCCTCGATCCGCACTCCTCTTTTCTGACACCCGACATGTACAAGGAAATGCAGACCGAGACCAAAGGGGAGTTCGGCGGCATCGGTATCGAGATCACGATAAAAGACGGTTTTCCGACGGTAATAACGGCAATAGAGGACACGCCAGCTTACAAGGCCGGCCTCAAGTCCTCAGACCAGGTCGTAAAGATCGACAGCAAGCCTACGAAGAATATGGGTCTCGTCGACGTCGTCAAGCTCATCAGGGGGCAGAAAGGCAAGCCCGTAACGCTGACCATAATGCGTGAGGGTTTCAATCTTCCCAAGGATTTTCAGGTCAAGCGCGACACCATCACGGTCAAGAGCGTCAAGTACAGGATGCTCGACGATAACTACGGCTACGTACGCGTCACCCAGTTCCAGGAAAGGACGGGGAAAGACCTGGGCGCTGCGGTCAAAGAGCTTACAAGGCTTGCCAAGGGCGGCAACCTGAAAGGCATACTCCTCGACCTGCGGAGCAACCCGGGCGGGCTGCTCGACCAGGCGGTGGACGTTTCCGATAAGTTCCTCAGCGACGGCCTCATCACCTACATAGAGGGCAGGAAGCCCGAGGAGAAGGTGAAGTTCTCGGCGCACAACAACAAGTCCGATTACACGGGGCCCCTCGTAGTCCTCGTGAACGAGGGGAGCGCCAGCGGCTCGGAGATCGTGGCCGGAGCGCTTCAGGACACGAAAAGGGCCATAATCGTAGGTACGAAGACCTTCGGCAAGGGGTCCGTGCAGACGATCATACCCCTGCCGGACGGCTCGGCGGTGCGCCTCACGACGGCTAAGTATTACACGCCCGCAGGCCGCTCGATCCAGGCTGACGGCATCAACCCGGACATCGTGGTCGAGAACGACCTGGCCCGGACGAAGGGCGAGAAATATACGCCGATAAAGGAAAAAGACCTCGACAGGCACCTGGAGGGCACGAAGAAACCTGCGGAGCCGCAGAAGGAGCCGCCTAAGCTGGACGAGAAGAAGAGCGAGGAAAGCGCACCGGCCATCGAGGGCCTGGCGCTCGCAAAGACGGATGAAGACGATATCCAGCTTGCAATGGGGCGCCAGATACTGAAGAGCTGGCAGGCACTCAGGGGCAAATAGAGAAACAGACAGCAATAGGCTTTAAGGAGAACCAACGGGGGAGGCGACGAGCCTCCCCTTCCATTCTGCAGGAATGCGCCTGGGCTTCCCCGACGCATCGACACAAACCATCAACGTCTCGCCGTCGGCGATCGGCCTGCCGCCCTTGGATACCGCGTGGCGCAGGGAAAACTGGGCGTTCTTAACCAGGACGACGGACGTCTCCAGATCGACCTCATCCCCATACCGCAGCTTTTCATTCAAATCCACCCGGGCGGACTTGACCATGAGGTAGACGCCTTTCTTCTCCCATTCAGGCAGGGCAATGCCGAGGGACAAGAGGTGTTCGTACCAGGATTTTTCGAAGAGGCGAAGGTAGTTGGCAAAGTAGACAACCCCCCCGGCGTCCGTGTCCTGGTAGTATATGCGGGTGCGGTACATGTGAGACGATAGCACGTGCGAAGGCGCGGGGTCAATCAGTGGATGTAGTTGTGGAGGATGAAGAATGAAAGCCGGGATGTTTTGACATATTTTACTTCCAATGCGAGCCGTCTTCGGACTGCTCATACGATTGGGCGGGATCGTAATCTATACCGACCGCCATTGCGTCGTGCGCGTGCACTCCTTCCTGGCGTCCGTTATCCGGCCTGTTGATCGTCCTCACCGCCTTTTTGTTGGCAATGATGATGTCCCCGCGAAAGGCGATGACCTTCAAACCTGACAAGATACAAAACCGCTGAATTAAACTCGGTCAGTTTATTCAAAGCTGTATTCCCTATTATACACCGTGAGGCTCCTCCTGGAGCCCTTTTTTTTGATCTCTTTTTATTGACTCTTTACCTGTCACGAGAGTAGAATCGGAGAAAATGTGTAATGAATCAAGAAAAGTAGTTAGTTCCTATTACGGTATCCCGTTCATGTCCGCCGCGCAGGTGACCATCGTGTTATGCGAAAGAACCTGCAATGAATACTAAGAGTGAAATGCTATTTATGCGAAAGAACCTGCAATGAATACTAAGAGTGAAATGCTATTTGAGGAGTTCTGTGAATTTAACAGTATCTCCTGGGAAAAGATCAAAGAAGATACGGTGCCGACCCCTGATTACAAAGTCTTTTTTGCCGACGAGGCGGTTTATGTTGAAGTGAAGCAAATCGACAAGGATGATAACTTTAGGTCTGGCTTCTCTTACGGGACCGTAGGATCACATATCAGAAAGAAAATAAAAGAAGCAAGAGGCCAAGTAAGAACCGGCTCAAGCTTTGGTTCTCCATCTATCCTACTCGTCTACAACAACTTAGACCAGGCTTTTCAGATGTCCGGCACTACAGAGCACGATTTCTTAACAGCAATGTATGGGGAAATGACCGGTTCATTCGACAAGGAAGAAAATAAGTTCACTGATTTCTTCTACGGAAGAAACGGGTCTTTTAGCGAAGATAAAAGCGTCTACTTCAGCGCTCTTGGGTTTTTATCCGATATCAGGGGGGTACTTAGGCTTCAAATCTACGAGAATGCATTTGCTCAGACTCCGCTTGATTTTTCAAAAATCCCGAGTTGCATTACGGTTACCAGAGTGGAGTTGAGTAGAAGCACCGCATGACAACAGGATGGGGCAGACCCCTTATAGTCGTGGCTCAACCACGCGTTATGAACAACGATGGAGGATAAATGGATAGCTGGTGGCAACTTGGAGAAGGCAGCGGTTATGATGGTGCGAAACTCGCTCTTTATCAGATTACGTGTCCTTTTTGCATGGAACGAGGGAACTTTAAGACAGCATTCCCCGCCGAGAAGAAAAAGCCAAATTCCGATAAGAAGCTCAACTTTGATACCTTAGAGTGTGGTAGTTGCAGCAGTTACGTCATGGTGTTTTGGTCTGCTACGGAACACGAGATCGGTTTCGGCCATCATGATTATCGAGTTCTTCCTTGGCCATTGAAATTCGAAAGAGCTCCACAACACTGGCCTGAGGTAATAGGCCGCTATTGGTTGCAGGCAAAACGAAACATTCTGGATGAGAACTGGGACGCTGCAGCAGTCATCGCGCGAAGCGCTCTGCAAATAGCCCTGAGAGACTGCAATGCAAGTGACCGGCAAAAACCTCAAACAAGAAATTTCCCACTTAGCATCAAAGGGTATTCTGCCTCCCATCATGGCAGAGTGGGCAGATCAAGTTAGGGAACTCGGTAACGACTCTGCTCATCCGAAGCCAGGTCAAGACCCCACAGGCCCCCAAGATGCGCGTGATATAGTGGGCTTTTTGGATTTCTTGCTTGCGTACTTGTATACCCTCCCCCATCGCATTGAGCAGTATAGGGGGCGAATGAAAAAGAAGGAAGGAAGGAAGAAGCAGTTTATAACTGAGCACTCAAGCGGATCGCAGTTTTGTCGGGATAGTCCCGCTTAGCTTTCCGTAGAATAGAATAACAAAGGGAGGTTTTGGTATGTCTTTGCCTGATTCGCTTCTAGGAGCAAGTGGGCTGCAAGCATGGGCCGCCTGGGATTATTCCACTACTTGTGTCCTACTCCGAGGCGTGTAGACCCGTGACTTATGGCGGATTGAGCAAAGAAGTAATAAACCGAAAGTGGGGGCACTATGTAATGCCAATAGCCTACCGCTATCCTGCAGGAGCAATCGGCTATGCCATAGAAACCACTGAGGCAGAATGGGGAGAACCGATTCCACCTCTTAACGCCCTCGTCGTTAATGAAACGACCGGCCTCCCTGGTAAAGGTATAGATTACTTCATAAAAAATTACCTCGATGTCAGCAAGAGTCAAAGAAGCTTTACGAGGGCTGACAGGCAATCAATCGTCGAGGCGATTCACCAAGAAATCTACAACTATACCGGTTGGAAACATAAGTTGTTGAAGCACTATGGCTTGCCCAATCCTCCGTCTCTCGAGGGGAGCAGTCCGCGCAAGCTTATCGAGATAAGGCAATACAATTGGGGCGGAGAGGCAGAAAGTGAGGCTCATAAACGGCTTAAAACTTATGTTTGTGAGCATCCCGAATTGCTTGATTTACCAGAAACGGTAGGCCACGGTGTCCAGGAATACGTTCTGCCATCCTCCGACAAGATTGATGTGCTATTCCTTCACGATGACTGGTTTCTTGCAGTCGAAGTGAAGGCTGTTAACGCCAATGACAATGATCTTCGCAGGGGCATCTTTCAATGCGTAAAGTACAGGGAATTGCTGAGGGCAGAAAACAACGGACAAAAGGAGATATTCCTCGCGCCAGAGTGCTGTTGGTTACAGAACGAAGCCTTCCCGAGAATCTCGCAAGGGAGGCGAACTTGCTTAAGTTCCATTCGTAAAAGTTGCCATAACAACCGAACCCGGATAGGGGACGTAGGTAACTTCTGCAAATATACAGGGGATGAGAGCGAGAGGGTACGTCCGCAAATAAGCGAAGATCAAGCCGACGGACGCGTCCGTAAATAAATATACAACTCAAATACTTAAGGCCGATTGCAGACAGGCAGTAATTCTATGTGTCACGTGGAACTTACTTCGGCTCGGTCGGATAGCCGGCTTTTACCCAGCCCGTCCATCCGCCTTTGAGGGCGTACACTTTGTAGTAACCGTTCTTGGAGAAGAGGAGCGCCATACTGGCGCTTGTCGCCTCGTGGAGTCAGGCGCAGTAGAAGACGAGGGTCTTGTCCTTTGGGATTTTATCCATCATGGCCTTGGCGCTCGACGGGTTCAGCCTTATCGCCCCTTTGATCTTGTTGGGGCTCTCGTTCCATTCGCTGTCTATCCGGGAGTCGAGGATAACCACGTCCGGATTTCCCATCATCGACTTTAGCTGTTCCGCAGTCATGCGCGGCACCTTGTCGGCCGACGTTATCGCCGACATGGCGATACCGGCTGCTACAAACCCCGCGATAAGTATGATCGCAAGCCATTTCACGACACTGACCCCTCCAGCATGTCTCATATTATAAGTTTAAGCGTTGCTGATGTCAGGCGCAAGTGGGAACGGCTGGAAAGGACGGGCCTCGTCCGGTATAAACTATGGCTCCAGGCGGGCAAAAAAGAAACGCGCAAGGAGACGACCGTGAATACCGATACATGCAGCTTCGAGACGCTGGCGCCGGAAGTGAAGAAATTCCTCGAGCTGATGAAGAATGTCCCCCAGCCGCCGATATCGATAAAGACCTACAAGGCCATTCGCCAATTCATGGCGTCCACGGTCAAAAACGTTGAAAGGCAGCGCTTCTCCGGCGCCGTGGAGGACATAACGATACCCGGCCCCGCAAGGCCCGTCCCTGTCCGCGTCTACCGGCCCGATTCGGACGCAGGCCCCCTGCCCCTTCTGCTCTATTTTCACGGCGGAGGATTTGTCCTGGGAGACCTCGACATGGAGGAAGACACCTGCATTGCCCTTGGCCGGCAGACGCCGTGCGTCGTCGCCTCTGTCGATTACGCCCTGGCGCCGGAGCACCCCTGCCCTGCCGCGCGCGAGGAAGCCTACGCAGCCCTGCTCTGGGCAGCCGGACACGCAGGCGAGATAGGGGCGGACGGCGGACGGATCGCAGTCGCCGGCCAGAGCGCGGGAGGCAACCTGGCCGCAGTCATCTCCATCATGTCGAGAGACCTGGAAGGACCGGCTATCGCCTTCCAGGCTCTTTTCTATCCTGCGACGGACCTCGCAGCCGGCGCCAGCCCGTCGCGCCGCGATTTCAGTAACGGGTTTTTCCTGGACGCCCGCGATATGGAAGGGGTCGTTTCCATGTATGTCCCGGATGAGAAGGACCGCCTGCACCCCTACGTCTCGCCGCTGCGCGCCCCGGACCTCGGGCGCATGCCCCCTGCCCTTGTGGTGACCGCAGGCTGCGACCCCTTGCGGGACGAGGGGGAGGCATACGCAAGAAGGCTGTCCGATGCAGGCGTGAAGGCGGAAATCCTCCGGCTCGACGATATGATCCATGCCTTCCTTTACCTCTTCAAATCGGCCGGCAGCACCAGGCGCGCAATCGAGACCGCAGCCGCGCACCTGCGGGAGGCATTCGCCGGCTGAGCCCCGGTTATTGTCTTGCTTGGGGAGACGGCTGTCTTTCCGCTCAAGACGCCTGTCTTCCGCCGTAAGACCCGCCCTCGCCCGCTGCCGCCCATTTTCCGCGCTTTTTCGCCGCTGTAACCATATGGGACGAAAGGCACGCTTCTTGTAGAAGCATAGACTACCTCATAAAAACAACCGGCCGGCACCTTACAGGAGACCATGCGGACCTTCATTCGTCCGGGATGGAAACGCATTTTCAAAAGCCCGACGCCTTGCGCGGCAGCGGCCTTGCTCTCTTTTTTCTTTGCCCTTGTTTCATGCCTCCTTTTATCCTTTCCCACTCCGGCAGGCGCGGTCACCGAGCTCGGCCCTCCCGAGCCGATGGCGCGCTACGGGAACTGGTCAGTGGCGGTCGGGGGTTTCTATTACGAGGATAAGCTCATCACGAAATCGCCGACAGTCTTCGCGAATACCAAAACTGTCCAAAACCGCCTCTACTTCGAATACGTTGAAGCAACTTACGGCTTCCAGCGCAACTGGGAGGTTTACGCCCAGGCGGGGGACGTGGACGTGCGGGTCAAGCGCGCATTCGAATACGAAGACTTCCAGGACACAAAACGTCCCTTCGGCCTTGTGGGCCTCAGGGGGTCGGTTTACCAGAACGGGCGGTTTTCTTTTGGGCCTTTTATACAGGCGACCATCTACAGCGATTACGACAGCCGCCTTTCGGGGATAGGCACCGTCAACGGCCAAAGCGTCAACTTTACTGCGGACATCCACTACCAGAACCCGTGGGACGCAACGGCAGGCGTAAGCGCCGTGTTCAGAGAAAAGCGTTTCGCCGTATACGGCGGCGCCTTTGGGTACGTGTATAGAGTAAAGATCGACGGCCCCATCCAGAGCACGACCTTCAACGGCAACCTCCGCATCTACTACCAGGAGGAGACCAACGTCGGCGGCTACGTAGGCCTGCGCCTGCTGCTGCCGGAAGGCTTCAGCGCGGGCGTCGAGGCCCAGTACAGGGAAAGGTATTCCTTCGCCGTCTCCCTGCACAAATCGTTCTGATCGCAAAAACACGCCCTTCATCCGTCCCGCGCCTTCCGGCCTTCCTATTGACAACCGCCTTTCTGCCGTGAAAGACTACCCTCGGGGGGTGCGCATGCACTATGCGTGGGTCATAGCCGGCGCCGGAGCGGTCATCGTTCTCTTCGCGCACGGCCTGGCAAGGATGTCCTACGGGGTGATCCTTCCGTTCATGAAGGAGCAGCTTGCCCTCAGCTACACCCAGGTGGGCCTCATTGCGACGGGCAACTTCATAGGCTACCTGCTGTTTACAACGTTCGGCGGCTTTCTGGCGGCCCGCTTCG
Organism: uncultured delta proteobacterium; assembly: GCA_963818095.1. Lineage (GTDB taxonomy): Bacteria > Desulfobacterota > Syntrophorhabdia > Syntrophorhabdales > WCHB1-27 > CAWEPK01. Next base: position 75,207 of record CAWFRA010000024.1, on the reverse strand, counting down.
GCACCCGCAAGGTCATCACGATATCGCTCTTCATTACGGGTTTCTGCCTGTTCATCACCGGTTTCGCGAATTCTTTCTCATTCGCCTTCGTCGCGCGCCTGGTAACAGGCATAGGCAACGGCGGCTGCTTCGTGCCGATGATGACCCTCCCCGCCGCCTGGTTCGTTGCGAGGAAGCGCGGCATGGCTATGGGTATAGTCAATGTCGGGGTATGCATGGGTCTCGTCCTCTCCGGGTTCGTGCTGCCCTCCTGCATGGGCTTCTTCGGGGCCGAAGGGTGGCGCTGGGCGTGGCGCTTCATAGGCATCGGCGTCGTAGCCTGTGCGTTCCTTTGCTGGGCAGTCATACGGAACAACCCGGCCGAGAAAGGGCTTTCCATGTACGGGGCATCGCCGGGCGACGCGCAGCCTCCCCAGGCGTTGACGCTTTTCGCCGCCTTCCGCCGCGTAGTCGGCGAAAAGGAGGTCTGGAAGCTTAGCTGCGTCTATCTGACGTACGGCTTTTCTTACATCATCTTCGTGACGTTCTTCGTGGCCTTCCTTACGAAGGAGGTGGGGATGACCACTGCCCAGGCGGGCGCCATCTTTGCGACGATAGGCGTAATCGCCATCTTCGGCGGCCTCCTTACCGGCATGCTTTCAGACGTCATCGGCAGGCGGAATGCCTGCATCTGCGTTTATCTGACCCTCGCTGTCGCCTACGCCCTGCCCGCCTTCTTCAGCGGGAAGGCGATATTTTACGCGTCGGCGGTGATGTTCGGCCTCGCCTTCTCCGTGCCGGTGCTCATGGCCGCGGCGGCAGGCGACGCGGTGGGCGGCCAGCTCGCCCCGGCAGCCCTGGGTCTCACCACGCTCGTTTTCGCCATCGGCCAGATATTCGGGCCTTACGTGGGCGGCTACATCAAGGACGCGACGGGCACGTTCACTTACTCCTTCATGCTCTGCTCCGCCGTTGCCGTAGCGGGGGCGCTCTTCTCCCTGCTCCTTAAAAAGAAGGCACAAACGGAGACCGAAACCGCCCTTGCCAAAAGGGAGGCGGATAAGGAAAAATCCCCATCTTTGGCTTGACATTCCATCCCGTTTATCCTACCGTCAAATAGTAAGATCAGCATTTTCCGGAAGACAACAGGGGGAGCCATGGACAGTAACCGAAGGGATTTTCTGAAAGGCGCGGGCGCCGTCGCAATAGCGGTGGCGTCGCTGGGAGGCGTAAAGCCGAAAGAAGCGCACGCCGCACCCGAAGCAGGGTCCAAAAGCGGACTGGCAACAGGGCTTACGCTCCTGACCATGAGCCACGGCAAGGAATACCGCCTGGGCGCCAGGACGGAGAAGGGTATCCTCGACGTGCACAAGGCGGCCACGCTGCTCCGTATGCGCGCCCCTGTCACGATGGACGATATGCTGCAGAATGAGGAAGGGACAGCCGTGAATGCAGTCGTGGCCGAAGCCCTCAAGTCGGAGAACGTGCGGACGGCCTTCGTCCCTGAAGACACCGTAGGTTACGGTCCCTTAGTCACGCGGCCGGAGAAGATCATCTGCGTCGGCCTCAACTACAGGCGGCACGCGGCGGAAGTCGGCGCGCCCATACCGAAGGCGCCCGTTCTCTTCAACAAATACAATAACGCCCTCAACTACCACAAGGGTTTCATAAGGCTGCCGGTCGAGGTCGCGAAGAAATTCGACTACGAATGCGAGTTGGTCATTGTAATGGGACGCAAGGCGAAGAACGTTAGCGAGGCGGACGCCCTGTCTTACGTTGCCGGCTATTGCACGGGCAACGACTTCACCGCCCGCGATCTCCAGAACGAGATGGGCGGCCAGTGGATGCTCGGCAAGACGCCGGACCAGTTCGCCCCGCTTGGGCCTTACCTCGTCACTGCCGACCAGGTCGATCCGGATAAGCTGAAGGTCGAGCTGCGCGTCAACGGCGAGCTTCGCCAATCGTCGAACACGAGCGACATGATCTTCAACACCCGGAAGATAATCAGCTTCATCTCCCGGTATATCACCATGAAGCCGGGAGACATCATCTTCACGGGCACGCCGGAAGGCGTCATAGCGGGCAAGCCGCACGGCCAGCAGGTATGGCTCAAGCCCGGCGACAAGATCGCGTGCAGCGTCGAAAAGCTGGGCGAGCTGCGGTTTGACTTAACGTAAGCAATTAATAGCCGTTCAGGTCTGTATTGCATCGTTCCGGCGCGAACCGGCATGTGGCGACCCACGTCCGGTTGCAGCCGGCCTTCCGGGTAATTACACTTAAACAAATAGCTGCGTCTTCATATACGTCCCACCACGGAGGTCGCAAGACGGCTTCACGGCTCAGGCTGCTACTAGTCCGCCTGCCATGCAGGAAAATCTATCCCGTTGGGCCGGTCTACGTCGCGTCCGCGATCCGGCGGGCAGCGCCGGACCTGCCCGTGCGCCTGCTCGACCTGGCGGCAGTGCAGGCTGCGCCGTCAGCCAAAAGGCGTCTCCTTACTACAGTGATACGCGAGTTCCGGCCGGACGCGATCGCCTTCTCCTGGCGTGACCTCCAGGTCTTTGCCCCTCAGGACATGGACCACGGACTCAGGCACGCCTTCACGTTCTTTTACGACCCGTCATTTGCCAGGAGAGCGGCCGCAGCCGTCGCGGGCCTCGGCGACATCATCCATTACAAAAGCGCCCTTTCCGAAGGGCTAAGCCTCATGCGGGACGCCTGCGCGGCAGCCCCGGCAGCGCGCATCGCCGCAGGCGGGCCGGCAGTAACAATATTCGGTGACCAGCTCAGGCCCCGCGTGCCCGAGCGGGTGCGCCTGATTTCCGACCTGCCGCAGCTCTTCCCTTTCCTCGATCTCGCGCCCCCGGACGACCCCTTCGAGCCGATGCTCGACCTGACCATGATCGAGCAGTTCTTTCCGCAGTGGACGGCTTACACGGACAGCGAGATAGGCGTGCAGACGAAGCGCGGCTGCCCGCAGCATTGCCTGTACTGCCTTTACGGCTACCTCGAAGGCAGGCAGGTGAGGCGCAGGCCGCCGGAGCGTGTAGCGCAGGAGATCGCGGACTATTGCGAAAGGTGGGGCGCGCGCCGCTTCTGGCTTGCGGACGCGCAGCTCCTCTCCGGCCCTGCCGATGAAAACCACCTGTCGGAGCTTCTCGGCCGCGTCATCAGCCGCAGGCTCGACCTGACGTGGTCCGGCTACATCAGGGTCAACGGATTGAAAGAGCGGCTCGCGCGGCTCATGGTCGCATCGGGCCTGCGGGACATCGAGGTCGCCCTCAACTCAGGCAGCCAGGGCGTGCTCGACGAGCTTCGGATGGGCTTTTCCGCTGACGACGTGATTGCGGGGCTCGCAGCGCTGGCACAGGCAGGCTACAGGGGAAAGGTGAAGCTCGACATCTCCCTGAACAGCCCCGGCGAGACGGAAGGTACGCTCCGCGAGACGATAGGCGTCGTCAATAAGATAAAGGCAATGTTCGGCCCGGACCGCGTACTCCCCGTCATTTTCTTCCTCGCAGTCCAGCCCCACACGGGCCTGGAGAAAAGGGCCCTCGCGGACGGCGTGCTGAGGGAGGGATACGACCCATTGAGCGTCTGGCCCTGGGACGTGCGCAAGCTGATCTACAACCCCCGGCCGCTCGATGCCGTCATAGGACGCTCGTGCGCCCTTGCCTTCCGCAATCAGGCGTCCGAGTGCGGAGACGTTATCATGCAAAACCTGGAAGCGGCCCTTGCGGCCTCAGGAGGTGCTTAAATGCCGGGCACAGGCATTGTCGCCGGTAAAATAAAGGTCTATTTCGGCTTCTCCCGGATGTCCCATTCGGTGCTCGATATCGGCCACCCGGCAGTGGCGGCGCTGCTGACGCTGGGCGCATGGCCGCACTACCAGACGCTCATACTCGGCCTCGTCGCCGCCTTTTCCGGCTACACGGCCGTCTTCGCCCTTAACGACCTGATGGACTTCAAGGTGGACACTGAAAGGATCGAGCAGGCGCGCAGGGACTTCACCGCCTTCGACCTGGACGTGCTCGGCGTCCGCCACCCCATCGCGCAAAAAGTGCTCACCTTCCGGCAGGGCCTTGCCTGGGTGCTCTTCTGGGGCATCATCTCCCTCGTCGCCGCCTTCATGCTCAGCCCCCTTTGCTTCCTCATGCTGCTCATCTCTATCGGATTGGAGATGACTTACTGCGCCCTGCTGCGGCTAAGCCACTGGAAGGCGGCGCTCTCCGGGCTGATGGTGGGGGCCGGGGCGCTCGCGGGCGTCTTCGCGGTCGATAACGCGCCGTCTTTGTCTTTCAGCTTTCTGATATTCATGTGGTCGTTCTGCTGGGAGGTAGGGGCGCGGAACATCCCGAACGACTGGACCGACCTGGAGGAGGACACGCACCTGGGGATAAGGACGTTCCCCGTCCGCTACGGCCGCGCTTTCTCGGCGCGGGTATCCTTCTGCCTCACCTCGCTTGCCGTGCTCGCCGGCCTCCTGCTCCCCGTCTACGGCTCCTGCTCGAACCCGGTGCTCTACGAAGCCGGGGCCCTTGCCGCCGGGGCCTTCCTGATGGTAGGCCCCGCAGTCAGATGGCTGCGCGAAGGCACAGTGACAAGCGCCATCGCGCTCTTCAACCGGGCCTGCTTTTACCCGGCGGCCATGCTAGGCGTCGCGATCGTATCGTTGTGAAGCATGTTATTATAACGATCATGAAAGCCAGGTCTTTGACAAGCCCTGCGGCCGGTAGACATGGCATGGTTGACCCTGATGGTGATAATGGTGTAGAAACATACACCGGGTAAAGGACGATAAATTGCACAACGGGGAAGGGAAAGAATAGTGAATAGGGCATGTTATCGGTTCGTAGTAATCGCGTTGCTGATCCTGGGCGTGGGGTTCACGGTCCCTGCATTCGGACAGGACAAAAGAGGCGCTCCGCCGCCCGGCGCGGTGGGTATTGAAATAGAGCGCAACCTCTCGGGCAATATGTTGATAAGTCGCGTTCAAATAGGAAGCACCGCCGATGAGGCCGGATTGCGGGCGGGCGACGAGATACTCTCCATCGACGGGACGGATGTGGCCCGGTTCGGAGGCGCTGGGGAGGTATCCTCAAAAATACGGGGCAGCCAGGGGACCTCCGTACAACTAAAGATAAAAAGAAAAGAAGAAGAGAGAACCGTCACGGTCCTTCGGGGTTCCGCCGAGGAGGCGGCCCGGGCCTTTATTGTACGCGGAGTCGCAGCGACAGAAATGGCGAAGAACGAGGCAGACCTGACCAGGGCAGCCGTGGAGTTCAAAAGGGCCACCGAGATTGCGCCGAACATGGCGGCTGCATGGTACAACCTCGGCTCGGTGCAGGCGAAAACGGGACAACTGCAGGAAGCCATCGAGAGCTACCGGCAATACCTCATCCTCGTACCGGGAGTGGATAACGCCCGGCAGGTTAAGGATGAAATCATCAAGCTACAGTACCGGCTCGAGCAGGTGGAGGGCTTCAAAGGCGTGTCGGGGTATTGGATATCCGAGCTTGACGGTTCCTTATATAAAGTGAGCCTGCACGACGGCGCTATAACCCTCCAGGGATCGTATTTGTCACCGGCAGCTATTATCCTTACGGCAGGCGGCAAGGATATGGAGTGTAAAACCAAGTATTGCCTTGATACCCGCCTCAGCCGGCGCAACGAGGCGTGGGTCGGCTCCTGGGGTGTCCCGGGATGGAACCTCTTCAACTGCCCTATACCGGTTTCGGAGGCAGCAGTGGAGGCACACTCGATCAGGCGAAGGGCCGCATATCCGTTAAGATCACACGGCCGAAATTCAAGGCGGCTGCGAGCTTTGCTCGTGCAACGGAGTGGACCTGCGGCGGGGTATCCATGGCCGGGACCATCGCTGGAGGAGGTAGTCCTTTGGGACCCGATGCCCGCAGGCCTACAGGGCATATATGAGGAATCGAAGCCGAGTCCATTGTCCGTCCGCGATGTGAAAGGGGTCAGCCGAAGAAGAGGCTGGATTGAAGTGGATAACCAGATCATCACGATCGTACGGGGCGGACGTGACCCAGATGAACAGGTTTGAAAGGCGAATGAAGCTTCGCGGGGAGCCGGGAAGCACGGTGAAACTGGTGGTGAAGAGAAAAACAAATAACAGCGAGGAGACGCTGCACCTGACGGTCCGCAGGACAGCTTCGGCCCTCCAGGCCACGCCGGAAGATGCGCAGTGTCTATCGCAATAAGCATGGAATTTCCGTGGCCGCCTAACCCGGTTCAATGTGTAAGCCCCCCTGATCCAGTGCCTTCCGTATCGCCTCGGCCAGCTCTTTCCTGGCAAGCGGCTTCATGGCATAGCCTTCTATGCCCGCGGCTTTCGTCGTCTCTGCGGAGACCGTCTGGCTGTAACCTGTGCAAAGCATCACGGGGATGTCCGGCCTTATGGCCTTGAGCTTTCCGGCCAGCACGAGGCCCGTCATCCTGGGCATCGTCTGGTCGGTAATAATGAGGTCGAAATCAAGGGGCGCTTTGGCGAACGCATTAAGGGCGGCTACGGGGTCGGTGAAGGAGGCTACCCTGTAGCCTAACCGCTCGAGCATGGGCGTCGCCATTTCTATGATGCCGTCCTCATCGTCTACGAACATGAGGCGCTCTTTGCCGCCTGCGACAGCGCCCTCCGGTGCTTCTGTCCGGGGGGCGGCGGTCCCTGCCTTCGGAAGGAAGACGCTGAACGACGAACCTTTGTCCGGCTCGCTGTGCACCGTTATGATGCCGTTATGGGCCTCGACAATGCCATAGACTACCGCAAGACCCATGCCGGTTCCCTCCCCCGGCGCCTTCGTCGTAAAGAAGGGGTCGAATATCCTCTTCTTTACTTCCTCGTCCATGCCCGCGCCCGTGTCGCTCACAGTAAGCTTGAGGTATCGCCGGGGCGGCGAGTCAGGGGAATCGTCGAAATGAAGCCTTTCGTCTTCAAGGGATATCTCGAGCAACCCGCCGGCCTGCATGGCATGGGCGGCATTGCTGCAAAGGTTGACTATTATCTGCTGGAATTGGGCCTCGTTGACGCTCGCCACGTCCGATTTAGTGTTGATGGCAAGCGTCATTTCGATGGTGGAAGGAATAGAGGCCCGAAGGAGGTTGAAGGATTCCTCGATAAGGGGGGCGAGGGGCTGGCTCTTTTGCCGCTGCTCGCTCTTTCTGCTGAAGGTGAGAATCTGCTTGACCAGGTCCCTGCCCCGTCTCGCCGCCTTGAATATGGCGTCGAGGTTATGACGTATACCGTTTCCTTCCCGGGGAGTATCATCAAGCGCAAGCTCCGCGTTCCCCATGATGACGGCGAGCATGTTGTTGAAGTCATGGGCCACGCCGCCCGCGAGGGTGCCGATGGCCTCCATCTTGTGGGCCTGGCGGAGTTGCTCTTCGAGCCTGACCTGATCGCTCATGTCATGCCAGACAATCACGAAGTTCACGATTGTTCCCGAAGCATCCTTTATGGGCGATATAACACAATCGACAAGGAAGACGGTCCCGTCTTTCCTCCGTATCATATATCGGCCGGTACAGGGCTTGCCCGCCATAGCCCCCTGCTTGGTCCGCTCATACTTGGAAGGATCCTCTTTTTCTGACCGCAGGAAGCGCATCTCGCGGCCGATGACTTCGTCGGCCCTATACCCCGCCATATGGTAGAATGCCGGGTTTGCATAATCGATTTGCCAGGACGAATCCGTGGTGAAAACTCCTTCTCCCGTGCTTTCCACCGCCGCCGCGAGACGGATGACTGCCGTCGTCCGCTCGGCCACCCGCAGCTCAAGCTCGTCGCGTGAGCGGCTAAGCTCCTCCTCGGCCCGTTTGCGCTCGACCACCTCCTGTTCCAATTCGGCAGTTCGGTCCTTGACCAACTCCTCCAGGTGATCCTGGTGCAGAACCAGGCGAGCCCTGGCCTTGTGCATCGCCTCGATTGCGAAGGAGATCATCGTGCAGGCCAGGAGAAAAAACAGTATGGTTATCCAGTCAGTCAGACTCCCGATAGTGAATTGCCCCACCGGCTCGATCCAAAAATAGTCGACGATGAGCGCTGAGAGAGCGGTGGTCAGCAAGCCCGCCCGCAGGCCCCCGTAGAGGGCGGCCAGTATCACGGCAGGATAGAAGGTCAGGAAGGGGTAGGCCGTTCCGAGAGCCGGTGAGAGCGCAAATCGCACGGCTGTGGCGGCAATGACAATCGCTATGGCCACGCCGTAGTCGTAGCGCTCTGGAAGCGATCTCTTTTCCGGCGGAAAAAGCGGCAGATCCGACTCGCGCAGCGCGGCGACGGCGGCGAGGAGCAGATAGAGCCCGCCGAGCCACTGCGCCGTGCGGCCCAGCCAGTTCACGACACTGCCGAAGGACAACTGGATCATTATGCCGAACAGCCCCACTGCCAGCAGAAGCATGGCGAGGGCGTACCAGGAAGTAAACGGGGCACGCGCCTCGCGCTGACCGGCGAGCAACAGACCAGCGGAGAGCACGAACATGGCGATGGCTGAGATGAGCACGCAGTAGCGCACCAGCGTGCCCCCCTGGCCCGGGATGAAGAAGACCGGCAGCCAGTTCGCCAGCGCCGCGTGCGTGACCAGCCACAGCGCGCCTAAGGCGAGCGCGAAGCCCGCTCCCAGCCACAGGGGCGGAGCGCGGAGCGCTCGCTCGCGGCCGCAGCGAGAGGATGGCGCCCGCCAGATGGCACAGTCCCGACAGAAAGATGCCGGTATTGAAGATGGTGGCATTGACATTCGCATCGCTGGGGGCGACCGCATCCCCCACCGTGCCGGCCAGGCTCCACAGGACCACCCCGCACTCCAGAAGCAGCAGCCCCGGTGTGCCTGACGCCAGGAAACTGCGTCCGATGAGAAAGAGGGTGCCCAGCGAGACCAGCGTATAGAAAGTGAAGCTCAAGACGAGCCTCAGGGGTTCGGACATGTAGGATTCGCTGAGGCCCGCCGCCCTTGCAATGATGATGGCCGCCATCAGCAGCGGAATGGGCAGCCAGGCGAGACGCTCAAGCTTTCTCGGGCTTAACGATAGCGGTGGTTTATGTCCGGCCCCGGAACCGGGATCGCCCCTGTCACTCTGACCATCCATTAATTCCCCCCGGCGATTGACAACAACGAACCTGCGTAATACCGTCAGATTATACCAGAACGGCTTTATGATAAAAAGACTGCTCTGTCCTCGCTATTACGGGGTGGAATGATGTGCTGCCGGGTAAAAGAAGTTCGGGAAGAAGCAAATGAAAGGCCGCTTTACCGAAAAAGGGGCCGGGAGATTTGCGATGTAATTCGTGTTGTTTTTCGAAGGCGCGCGGCGGAGCGTACTCTTTGTGTACGTGAGGAGCCGCGCCGAGAAAAACGACACGAAAGGCGCGGAAAGATCCCGGCCCCCCCTAAGCCTATCCCGGCTCGATGTGTATTACTGCGCGGCTCAGCCCCTTGACGCGCTCTTTCAGCGCCCTCTCCAGGTCCTCCGTTGCCTCGCGCACTGCCGCCGCCCCCGCCTCCGGCCGCATTGTGCAGTGCACCGTCACCATAAATTCCCCCGGACCTTCTTCTTCTATCGACACCCGCGTGCAGCCGGTAATGCCCTTCCTCTCCCTGACAATCGCCTGCACCGCGCGCGCGAGGCCCTTGTCCTTCCAGACGGATACGTCCCTCACCGCCCCGCTCCTCCAGTCGATATGCGTGTTGATCTCCCTGATCGCCGGGTTGTCCCGCCGTATGCGCGCCTCCAGGTCGTCGGCCATTGCGTGCGCCTGCGCAAGCGTCATCTCGCCTTCCATCTCCAGGTCGAGGTCCGCGTGCATCCTGCCTGCGTCGTCATGCACCATGATGTGGTGCACGTTGAAGCCGCCCTGCGCGCCCACTGCCCTGATCCGCTCCACGATGCCTTCCGCTTCCTTCGGCACGGGCCGCACGGTCGCTGTCACGTCCGCGTCTCCGATGTGCTCCTTGATCGTCTCCTCGACGCGGCGGCGGATCGAGTAGCCCGTCTCCACGTCCAGGTTCCTGTCGATATCGACGGTCAGGTCCACGAATGTTTGCTTGCCCGCCTCGCGGGTACGCACGTTCTCCACGTCGATCACCTCCGGCATGCCGGAGACGATGTCCTTGATCTGTTCCGTCGTCTGCTGGGACGTACGGTCAAGCAGCACGCCCGCCGCCTTACCCGCGATGCGCAGCACCATGCGCAAGACGACGACAAGGATGAGGCAGGTGGTGGCGATATCGATCAGCGAATAGACCGCGCCGTAGGCCAGGGGGGGCCGCCCCGACGCATGCGCGTAGGCGCGGGCGGCATATGTTGCAAGGACGCCCGCCAGGGCTATGGACGAGGTGAGGAAATCTGCGCTGAAGTGGACCGCGTCAGCCTCGATCGCCGCACTTTTGTATCGTCCCGCGATTTTTGCGAGCGCCCGCGAACGCTGCATGTCGCAGAGAATGGAGACAACGAGCACTGAGGCAGCCCAGACGCTGGGCTCGATAAGGACGGCCTTAAAAAAAAGCCTGTCGATCACCTCTCTCAGGATAAGGGCGATGGCGAAGAAGAGAATGAGCGACTCGGTGAACGCGGCCAGGTTCTCCGCCTTGCCGTGGCCGTAAGGGTGGTCCGCGTCTGCCGGCTTCTCCGCATACCTGATGGCGAAAAACGTGACGAGGGTGATGAGGGCGTCGAGGGCGGAGTGGAGCGCCTCGGAAAGGAGCGTCAGGTATCCTGTCGCAAGCCCGACCGAAAGCTTCAGGGCCACGAGGAGAAGGGCCGTGGCCAGTGAAACAACGGTTACCCTTCTCTTTTCCGCCTGCTCGGTCATAATCATTTAATTTAATCGCCGGATGGCTTGCGCGCCCCTCAGAAGGCATACCCGAGCATCCCGCCAACGGACACCCGCGCCGTGAACTGGATCTCGAAGCCGAGCCGCAGGTCGGTCTATCCCCATCACGGCAAACCGCATGCCGAGGACGCCTCCGGCCGGGCTGTCCGTCTTTATCGAGTGGGACCACCCCGTGGCCGGCCCGCTCGCGGGTACCGTCTGCATCTCTATCCGCGACGCGCCGTAGTAGAGCTTCGGCCCGCCGTAAAGCACAAATGGCGCGGCAGGCGTCCATTCCCCCAGGAGCGCGAAAGAGACCGACCATGGCTCTTTGACCTTAATCGTAGTCGTGGGCCCGCCAGGCGTACAGTTCACCTGCCTGAAGTCGCCCCACGCGCGGTCCGCGTAAAGGTTGCCGCCGATATCGAACCGGGGGTCGGGCCGCCAAAAAACCGCCCTGCCACCTATGCCGCTGTACAGATTATAATTATCCTTGAAGCCCAGGTCCTGAATCTTAAGGTCCGTCCCGCCGAGCCTCGCAAAAATTTCCGTATCGCGGGTAGGCCGCCACGCGCCTTCCCCGAAAGACTGCGACTGCTGAAAGTCTACCCTTCCGCCGTTTTTCCAGTAGTCGTCGTAGAAAAAATAACCGACACCAACAGATGAAGCGCCCGCCTTCTGCTCCCCCGTCCCGCCCGCCGGACCAAGCAGGCTCGCGGCATGGCCGCCCCCGGCAAAAACAATCATCACCATGACCACGATCAGCCCAGGCAGTCGTTTCATGGAGGTGCCCCGATTAATCTATTGTACAGCATTCGGCAGGGAAAGGCATTACAGCCATAGCCGCGTGCTGTTTCGCGTAACGGGGAAATATCTTGCTTGCTGAAGCCTTGCATCAATAGACCAACGTTTCCTGTATTTTTTGATGGCTTCATTTATCGAGGGTATCAATGACTTTAGCGGGGATACTGACTTCATCGGAGAAAATAAACATTCCCTCCCTTTATAAGCCTGCGAAGCGTTATATTGAATATCCGTAGAGAAACCGCCTTCTGTCACCATATTAACCTAAAATTTCGTCAGCGTTATATAGGAAACGGCCCACTTTCGTAAGTTTCTCCGAATTACTTTAGCAATGCGCTCGTGGTCCTCTGTTCTGTACCTATCCAGATACAGCCGGTTTGATTTTTCGAAGACGGCGGATCGCAATAGACAAAAGTGTTCTGCGGCAGTGTCGGAACGTACTTCAAGATAAATTTCTCGGCATCCCAGTTCTTCACGCTAACTGAGTCTCGCCTTCATGCTATTACCTCTATACGACGAATTAACTATTTCTCCTGAAGCGAGCATCTATCTTCCACGTGCCCGTCTGCTCTATGGCGCCGATTATTCCACCCATAGTACACCTGAACGATTGCAATGATTCATAAAACAAGGTGCTGTAGCCAATTTCGAGTTCGTCGTGCCTTCTGGGCTTGTCCAACTATTGTCCTCCTCTTCTTCCATTCGTCTACCGTCAACGAAGCACTCGAAATAAGCCGGCAAAGTCTTCGGGTTTAAAATTTACAGACTTCCAAAAAGCATAAACCGGCACAGACGAATCGTTTAAATGAATTTGTTTGACGTGGTCACCGAGAAGCAGCGATCTACCCCAGCCCCACCTTCATAAGGCTCAGCGTAATCGCCGCCGATACCTCCGTTGTTGCTCAGCAGTTTATAATGAATTGGGCAAGCCGTTGTTTGCCACCCGGATATCGTAATGGTGTCTTATATCGCTCATCGTAACCTTTACTGATTTATCGCTTCCAGGAAAGGAAAGATATTGGCGAACACTCTAGAAATATCACTCTCTGAGACAGAAAAGAACGAGCTATGGACAAGTTGATTCATCGATGTAACGGAAAGCATTCCTTGCGGCTCCGCCAAAAGTCGCCGCCGTGGAGCACTCAACGGCCCAAGGGAATTCCTTCAGATCGATGTTACTTAGCTATTTCCAGCTGAGTCACCGATTCCTAATTCCGTCAGAATCGGCTGTTTGAACAGCCTGCTAGGGAATAGCTTGATGCCCAAGGTTTCGGTAGCCTCAGTTACGAAAGAGTTCAGCAAGTTGTCCTCATCCACAATCTGCATGGTATTGGTCTAGCGTCCGTAGCGCAAACCAGGCCCAAGAACGTCTGGATCCATCTCATAGGTAAAACAACGATTCGGATTTTCTCAAGCTGTTGCTGAAAGCAGCCTCGATATCTGTGTACGACAGTCTTGATGCCAGATATCCACCGGAAAATACGTGGATTAGCTTAAGTGCACCAATCCTGCGGTTTCCTTCTTTAACGATCATCTCCCTTTTTTTCGGACCCTCTTTAGCACTATAATGTTGTCCGTCTGTAAATATCCGTCCTCGATCAAGCTATCCATCAACGCCCAAAAATAATCAGGGCTAACATATATCATAGCCTGTACAGCCCGAGCTTCGTCGGGCTGTGGCACGGTGCGGAAGTTCTCCAAATCCAGTTTTAAACTATTTATTGGAACGTAGAGTGTACCAGGCATCACATCCTCCGCTGGCCAGGATTTTAGTACCTGTTGTGCTTGTTTTACCAGCCATTCTACCTATTCAGTCCGCGATGCGTCAAGGTTTATGTTTTGAGTCAAATAAGCGGACAGGAAGAAAAAGAAGGGCAGGAACCTGTCCCGTTTGTAAGCAACGACAGCGTGAAGGGAGACGCCAACCAAGGGAGCGTGGGAGACAAACGAACTACTCGCCCCTTTAGTCCGATAGCATACCCACCCTGCACCCCTATCACCCGTAGGCGGCCAAGTGAGCGGCAATTCTCATGCATGCCACATGTGCCATGGTAGATAGGCCCTTCCTCCTTTTGTAAGAAGGTCTTATGGCCTGAGCTATTTTGGATGGAATTCGCGTTGCTTTTCGAAGGCGCGCGGCGGAGCGTACGTTTTGGGTACGTGAGCACGCCGCGCCGGAGAAAACGACGCGAAGGCCGCCAAAAGAGCCAGGCCCCCCTTATAACATCGCGGCCAGCTCTTCGATAAACGATAGCTGGCCGCCCTGCATTTTCTCTCTGGCTGCATCTATACTGAACCACTCCGCCCTGTCCACTTCCGGAAACTCCCTCTCCATGCCTGAGCGCGGCGGCCATTCCATTGTGAATGTGCTGCTCGTCAGCCGTTCCGGGTCGAAATCACCCTCGAAGGCCCATGCGTAGACGGTCTTTCTGCTCCTGAGCACTACGGACCGCAGGGGCCGGAATTCCCCCGGCTTCGCCGCAGGCCGCATCCCCGTCTCTTCCTCGAATTCGCGCATCGCCGCAGCAAGCGTCTCTTCCCCCTCCTCGATCTCGCCCTTGGGGATCGACCACGCCCCCCTGTCCTTCGCGGCCCAGAAGGGGCCGCCGGGGTGGATGAGCAGCACCTGTGGGCCTTCCGGCCGCAGCCTGTACATCAACAAGCCCGCGCTTCGCTTCGGCATATGCACCCGCGAGTAAGACCGGCGCAAATGCCCCGGCCTGAGAACATGATAAGTTTTCCCTACCTGGAAGCCGGGCGGACAGAGACCCTGATGTTTGCGGTCTTCACGGGAGAATGGGGTTTCTCCCAGGGGCGGACGTATTCCATCGTTATCTCCGTGTTCCCCTTGCCGACTGCCAGGAAAGTGAAGACGTCCTCGCCCCCGCTGCCTACGCGCCCGCCTTCAAAGGCCGCATAATCCGATCTTACGAGCTTTACGACTTTGTCGTCAGGGGGAGCGGCCGGCCGCCACACGTAGCCCGTGGTCCTGTTCGAGCCGAGCCTGACTGTGAATTCCTTCCCCTCTTCAGCCATCACGACGACGCTGATCTGCTCGTTCTCTTTGCGCGTCTCCTTCTTCTTCTGGGGAAGGTCCACCCGCAGGAAGCGGATGCCCGTGAGCTTGCCCGCCCTGTCGAAATCGAACGAGTAAACGGCCGTGCCCAGCACCTCGCAGGCGTGGCAGAAATTGCGCAGCGTGTATGCCATCGCAAAGCCCTGGCCGCCGTTCGGCAGCGTCTCGATCTGTATGGGCTGCCTGGGCGGCCTGTCGCCCGGCCACATAGTGACCCTCGGGTAGCTCTTCTTTATCGACGCGTAGGTTTTGTCCTGCTCCATGCCTTCTTTGGGGAGCAGCGCTATATCGTCAACGTCTACTATCGGGGGGTCGCCGTTGACGAGGAGCAATCCGTAGTTCTCATTGGCCCTGAAGGGATAGACGACCTGGGCGATGTCTACGCGCCCCGTCTCCCGGAATTTGCGTACGAAAGCCCCGCCGCCAAAGGAGCGCGTGAAGGCTGCGGCCTCAGGAGAGGCCCCCAGCTCGCGCATCGCGTCCGCGAAGCACTCCTCCAGCTCCCGCCCGCCGATGTCGACGCATTTCTGCCTCGCGAGCAGCACGGTCTGCCTGTCCGCGTTCCATACGGTCTCCTGAGTGACGGCCCTCACCGGCTTCTTTTCGGGTGCAAAATCGATGGCCTGCGCAGACGATAAAAAGAGAAAAGCCGACAGGATGAATGAAAGTGTTGCCGCTACGCGCACGATGCCTCCCACGGGCGCAAAAAAACCTCCCCCTGGTATTATAAAGGGGGGTGAGGGTAAGCGCCCAGCCACCTATTATGTGCCATAAAACGGTGGTTTATTCAAGCAAAAACAGCCTCATGCCCCCTGCGCTTCCTGCGCGGGCCTTTTCCTGCTGCGAAGGTATTTGTAGCCCATCCAGACGCCCACGCCCACGAAGACGAGCTTCAGATACCGTTCGGGAAGCAGGTTGGCCGCCTCCCCGCCCAGATACCCGCCGACCAGCGCGCCGGCTATCAGCCCGGCCACGACGTTTGTAGCCACGTTGCCGAGCTTGTAGTGCGTGTAGGCGCCGCTCGACCCTATGAATACCATTGCCAGCAGGGATGTCCCCTGGGCGAGGTGCTGCCCCATGCCCGCGAAGATCACCATAGGCGGCACCATGATGCCCCCGCCCCCGACACCCATCATGCCCGACACGAAGCCCGCGAAAACCCCCGTCGCGGCGAGGACCGCGTCTTCGGCCAGAAAGAGAGGGCAAGGCTCGTGTGGATAAGGTATCCCTTGAGAAGGATCGAGAGAGAGATAAACATGAGGAAGGCCCCGAAGGCCCGCTTGAGTTTCAGCTCCGGCAGGGAATGGGCATAGAGGGCGCCTACGCGGGCAGTGAGTATGGCGCAGACGGCCAAAAGGAGCGCCATCTTCCAATCGACGGCGCTGTGTAGCGAATAAGCCAGCGCGCCGACCGCGCCGGTGAATACGACGGCGACCAGGCTCGTCCCGTGGGCCTTGTGCTGGCTCACGCCGGCGAGCAGCGTCATCAGCGGCACCATAATGGCGCCGCCTCCCACGCCGACGAGCCCGCCGAAAAAACCGCCTCCGAGACCTGCGGCCAACCCCACGAGCGGCCGGAGGCGGGCCGATTTTTCACCTTGCATCATGAGACGCCATTATAGCAATTATTGGGGCTCGCGTCGCACCCCTCCAGCGTGCACGGCCGCATGGAGCCTCCCCCTCATGAAGAGGAAGAGGATTTGGGGGTTCTTATTGCCCCGCCGGAGACGCAGGCGCTGCCTCGGGGGCAACGTTCTGTCCCGGCCTGGCCATCCTTTTCAGCGCCAGCGCGCCTATCCCGGAGATTATGGCGGCCACTCCAATGACCGAGCAGCCGATGGTCCACCCAACCTCGAAACCCTGCGCTTTCGCATATGCCAGGGCAAGGGCCGTGATGAAGGTCGGCCCTATCATGCCGCCCACGCCCTTCGCCGTATAGACGATGCCGTAATTCGTCGAGAGGTATTTCTCACCGAAACGGTCGTCCGTGATGGGCGGGAAGAAGGCGAACATCGGCCCCGTGCAGAAGAAGGCCGCAGTCACCACGATCATAAAAAAGTAAGGGTCGTGCGATACGAACGGCAGGAGTATATAGAGAAGTCCGCACGCGATGAAGTCGATGAACATCGCGTTTTCCCTGCCGATCTTATCCGAGATCATGCCCCAAACAATCCTGCCTATGCCGTTTGCCGCCGCAAAAGCCGTAAAGGTGATGGTGAATATCGCGGCCGGGACCTTATAGTCGTTGGCCATCAGCTTGATGTTGGGCGTGAGGAACATATATCCGACCGCCATGAAAATGAACATGAAGTACATAAGCCAGAACTGCCCGGTCCCCAGCATTTCTAACGGTGTGAGGCTCCTGGCCCCTGCCGCTTTCGCTTTGGCCGGACCGGCCGCCTGGCCGCCCGTGGTCTCGGGGAACCTTAGCACCTGGGCCACCAGGAGCAATATCACCGCAAACCCGACGCCCGTATAAAGAAATGCAGTCTTACAGCCGTAGTTTTTGACGAGGATCGTTATAAGCCATCCGAAAAGGGCGGCCCCCGAGCCGAAGCCGCACGCCATTATGCCTGACGCCGTGCCCCTCTTGTTGGGGAACCATTTCAGCGAGGCCGCTATGCCGCCCGTGTATATGAAACTCGAGCCGATGCCCGCAACGCCGTAGGAGATGCACATCGGCAGCACCGTGGTGTGCGAGCCGATGCTCCCCCACCCGCCCGCCACCAGAATGGCCGCCAGAGAGAAAAAGATTTTCGTGCCGAACTTGTCCATCAGGTAGCCGGTAAGCGGACCCGCAAAGGTCATGCACGCGACG
Organism: uncultured delta proteobacterium; assembly: GCA_963818095.1. GTDB lineage: Bacteria > Desulfobacterota > Syntrophorhabdia > Syntrophorhabdales > WCHB1-27 > CAWEPK01. Next base: position 57,715 of record CAWFRA010000024.1, on the reverse strand, counting down.
AACGTCGCAAACGCGGCCTGGATTTCCACCTTCGAGAATTTCGGGTTCGACTTCAGGATGTCGGGGACAAAAAGAGCCCAGGCATATTGCAGGCTGGATATCATTACCATGCCCAGGACGCCGGCTGTCAACATGACCCAGGGATTGTTCATGAAGCCTCTGTTTACGTTTTCAGCGGCTGGCTTTCCCATTTTTTTCCTCCGTGATCGATTCACCTCAAGGCGTCCCCCGCAGGCCGGCTGCCATCAGGCGACCGGCCTGCGAAGGAAGGATATAGCGATGCCCGCCTTACGCCTTCTTCTTCGGCGTAGGCAGCGGGGCCTCCGCCGTTATTGCCTTGATCCTCTTTATCTTCTCGTCCACGAATGCCTGCATCTTGGCGATGTGCTCGGGCTTCAAGTGCGCAAACCGCCCCTGGTACTTCATGTAGTCGCCAACCGGCTTGTACGCCTTCGGCACGTGGGTATACTTGTAGACGCCGTTTTCCCATTCATAGAGCGACCACATACCCGTCTGCACGGCCATCCTCGCCATCTCCAGCGTCAGGCTCTCGTCGAACTTCCACCCCTTAGGGCACGGTGAGAACATATGCAGGAAGGTCGGGCCGTCCACGTTGAGCGCCTTCCGCACCTTGTTCATCAGGTCGACCGGATAGGCGATGTTCGTAGTGGCGACGTACTTCACCGCCGGATGTCCGCCTATCACGAGCTGCGGCGGGTCCTTCGGGAAGAGCGTCTTGCCTTCCGGGATCATCTTGCCCGGAGGCGTAAAGGTCGTCTGCGCTCCGTAGGGCGTCGTCGGAGACGTCTGGATGCCCGTGTTCGCGTACGACTCGTTGTCATAGCAGATGAACAGGGCGTCGTGCCCCCTGTACATCATGGCGGACATGGCCTGGAGGCCGATGTCCACGGAGCCGCCGTCGCCCGCCATGCAGATGACGTTCGGGAACGGCCCCTTGTATTTCTTCTTGCGGGCCAGCACCTTGAAAGCGGCCTCTATGCCTGATGCCACCGCCCCGCCGTTCGTGATCTGCGAATGGATCCACGACACCGCGTACGGCGTGCAGAGATAACTGGAGTTGGCCACGTACATGCAGCCCGTCGGGCCGATAAAGATCGTGTTCTTGCCTGCCGCCTTGGCGACGAGCCTGTAGTTGAGGGCCGGGCCGCAGCCCGCGCATGTCCGGTGTCCCGGAACGTACATCTCCGGCTTGGGCGCGCTGCGCATCGACTTGATCGGCTCAAGCACCTGTTTTTTATAATTAAACTCTCCCATTGTCAGCCTCCTTATTGACAATCGTTCTTAAGCCTCGTCCTCGAAGCCTACCCAGTAGACGTGCTGTTTGACCTTCTTGTCCTTCACCGTCTGCTTCAGGATCTTCGCCATGTAGTAGAAGTCTTCGAGGAGGATCACGTCGCCGCCCAAGCCCGCCATGAATGACGTGACGAGCGGTCTCTTGTCGAGGTCGTACAGGGAGGCCCTTACCTCGTGGATAAGGTTGCCGCCCCTCATGGCGCCGCCGTAAGACGTGCTCGTCTCAACGCAGGCTACCGCCTTGACGTGGGCCAGCGTTTCCGCAATCTGCGTCGTCGGCCACGGCCGTACCCAGCGGGGCCTGACCATGCCGGCTTTGAGCCCCTGCGCCCTCAGGTGGCGCACCGCGTTCTTGCACGTGTTCGCGTGGGCGCCCTGGATGAAGAAGGCGATCTCAGCGTCATCGATCATGATATTTTTCGAGCCACGGGTCGATCTTGCGCTTGAAGATCGCGTTGTAATCGGCCACGGCCTTTTCGATCACGGGGGGCAGGTCGAAGAACGTCGCCGCCCGCTGTGCGTCCATGGGTGCGCCCTGGTCGGGCCTTATCTGCGGGCCGTGCGAGACGGGGCAGGTCGGGGCTCAATGGATGGGGCGCCGCATAAGGCGGGAGGAACTCCCTCACCTGCGCCATGTCGGGCAGTACCACCTTGTCGGGTATGTGGGAAAGGAAGTAGCCGTCCTGGCATACGAACTGGGGCAGCATGATCTTCGGGTCTTCGCCCACCCTGAAGTTGATAAGGGTGTTGTCGAAGACTTCCTGCGGCGTTGACGCCCAGCCCATGAGCCATCCCTGGTCCCTGGCGGACATCGCGTCCGTGTGCTCCGAGCCGAAGTCGCCGGGCGGGTCGAGTGTCCTGTCGGCTATCGCCATCTGCAGCGGATAACGGCCGCCCGCAGCCGGGCTGTAAACCTCGAACGCGTACGTGACGCCCACGCCGGAGCTGCCCGTGTATGCGCGGGCGCCGCAGGCGGACGCGCCGAGCACCACCGAGACCTGCGCGTGCTCGCCTTCGCCGTGCAGGAACTCGGCGTCCAGCTCGCCGTTGGCGACCATCTTCGCAAGCTCCATCATGATCGCGGTATAAGGCCGGATCGGGAAGGAGCAGATAACCTCTACTTCCGCAAATTTAGCCCCTTGTGCAGCCGCTGCGCAGCCGCTGAGCATTTTTTCTTGGGCCATAATATTCCTCCTTAAAAAGGTTTTTCCAGGCGCACCACCCCATCGGGGAAATCGAGCTCGGGGGCGGCTGACAGGGCGTCCGACGGGCATTCATGTATGCATATCCGGCAGCCCTTGCAGAACTTCCAGTTCCACTCCATCTTGTCCTTCTTCTCGTTGAAGGACCAGCAGGCATCCGGGCACGCTGCGTAGCACGTAAGGCATCGCGTGCACTTCTTGTTGTCCAGGATGGGACGGACGGCGCGCCAGTTAGACGTTATGAACAGGTCCTGCTCCCTTTACCGGAGCCGGCGTAATCGCCCCGAAGGGCACCTCTCTATCCTTGGGTACCTTTATAGCCATGTGTCTCTCCTTTTCCTTAAGATTGAAGGCTCCATGCCTGATCGTCCCTTCATCAGCCGCCCCACGAGTAGAGCGACCTTTCTTTGCGGAACTTCTGGAGCTTCACCTCGTTGTAGCCGCGGTTCATGGCCGCCACGTCGCTGACGATCTTGGCCAGGTTCTCCTTCTTCACCATGCCCGTCACGCGCGCCATTGCGCCGAGTATGGGGGCCGCGATGCCCGCGCCCATGCCCGCCGTATCCACGCCGCCTTCCGACCCCGAAAAGTCGATCGTGCGGATGCCGGATATACCGTCCGCATCGACCGTCGCTATCGCGCCCAGCACGTCCAGGTTCGGGATGAACTGGAGCATGTAGTCGATGGGCCGGGCGGTATTGATGATGAGGAGCCCTCCCTGCGGCATACCTTTAAGCACGTTGATGCCTTTCACGATGGTCGGCTCGACGACGACGACCACGTCGGGATTGGCGTTCGTGTAAAGGTACTTCATCTCGATTTCCTCGTCGCTGATCCGCGCGTACTTCCTGGTCGTAACCATCACGCGGTCGGGGAGGTCCTCATAGTTGTCGAAGGCCTGCACGAACTTGCCTTCGGCCTTCGCTGCCTGGGCGAAGGCGTTGGCGACGTCGCGGGCTTCCTTGTCCATCACCACGCCCCTTGTCCAGACCGTTATCTCGGTCACTTTAGCCATACCTCTTACCTCCTTTGATAAGGTTGTCGGACACTCTGGATCACACCCGATTTCACGTTGTTCGCTTTCTATTTCCACTTGCCTCCCTTGCCCTCTTGAACAGGACGTCCTGCACGCCCGCAGGTGCCGGCGCATCGCCTGCCCCGCCGCCTCCTGGCTGCCTTCCTGTATAGCCGCCAGGATCTGCCTGTGCCCATGCAAAGATTTCTGCCTCCGTTCCTCCGTCTGGGAATATTTCTCGCCCGGCCCCCGCCGAGAATACCCATAAGCGCGAAGAGGAGCCTCTCCATGACCTTGTTGCGCGACATCCTGGCCAGCACGCGGTGGAACCTGGTATTGGACGCGCTGCTCCCTTTCGCCAGCTCCCTCTCCTGCGCCTCGACGATGCGCAACAGGTCCGCGACCTCTTCCGGTTTTCCGTTCTTTGCCGCCAGCCGCGCGATCTCGGGCTCGATGATCTCGCGCACCGCGAAGACGTCGAGCAGGCTGTCCTTTTCCCGCACGAGCGCCGCGGCGAGAGGCCGGACTATCGCCTCTTCGCTCGACGCGATGACGTAGGTGCCGTTTCCCTGGCGCCTGTCGACGAGGTTCATCGTCTCCAGGGAAAGGATGGCCTCCCGGACGGTAAGCCTCGACACCTTGAACGTCTCGGAAAGCTCCTTCTCCACGGGCAACTGGTCGCCCTGCCTCAGCCTGCCCTTCTCGATGAGCTTTCGTATCTGGTCTACGATGTCCTCGTAGGCACGCCTCTTCCTTACGGCCTTCAACATGACCTGTCTCCTCCGAATGTACGGCCGTTACCGGTCTTCTTTGCAGCCGCTCTCTTTATAGCCTCTTCAAAAATCTCCTTCGTGATAAGCACGTCTTCCGGCCCTTTCGGGCCGCACGCCGCCGCCGATGCACGCAGTTATCGCCATCATGGCCGCGCTCCTGCACGCCGCCGCTATATCGGAGCCGGAGAGCCCGTCCGCGAGCCCGGCCAGGTAAGCGGGATCGACCCCCCGGCCTACGGGCCTGCCCCTCGTGTGGACGCGGAAGATATCCGCCCGGTCCGCCTCCGCCGGCATGGGGAACTCGAGGATGTAGTCGAGCCTGCCGGAGCCCGTAAGCCCCGGATCGAGCAGGTCGGGCCTGTTCGTCGCGCCGATTACGATCACCTGGGACAGCTCGCTTAAGTTATCGAGCTCGGTGAAAAGCTGGCTCGCCATGCGCTCCGCCACCGCCTCCCCCTCGGAGGAGACCGTGCGCGTCATTGCAAGGCTGTCTATATCATCGAAAAAGAGTATGCATGGGGCCGACTGCTTCGCTTTCTTGAATATCTGGTGGAGGCCCTTCTCCGACTCGCCGAGCCATTTGGAGAAAAGCATGGAAACGCTGATGGAGATGAAGTTGAGCCCCGTCTCGCCCGCGAGGGCCTTCGCCGTGAGCGTCTTGCCCGTACCCGTCGGCCCGGTAAAGAGTATGCCCCTCGGGGGCATCACCCGCGCAGAGGTGAAAAGGTCCGGGTACCTGGCCGGCCAGTCGATTATGGCTGCGAGCGCCTCTTTTATCTCCTTCAGGCCGCCGATGTCCTGCCAGGTGACATTCGAGCGCTCCGTCGATATCTCCCTTGTGGCGGTCGGCTCGACTGCCCTTAACCCTTTCAGGAAATCGTCCATGGTGATGCGCATTCCGTCGGCCGCCAGCTTCGCATCTACGGCGCCCCTTCCGTTCTCGAGCGACAGGTATCGGCGCACGGCCACCATGCCCGCCTCCTTGCAGAGCGCCTCGACGTCGGCGCCGACGAAGGCGTGGGTGATCGCTGCAAGCCGGCCCAGGTCAACGTCTTCGGCGAGCGGCATCCGCCGGCTGTGGATGCGCAGGATAGCCAGGCGGCCCTCTACGTTGGGAACGGGGATAACCACTTCGCGGTCGAAGCGGCCGGGCCTGCGGAGCGCGGGGTCGATAGTCTCCGGTATGTTCGTCGCGCCGATGACGACTACCTGCCCCCTGCGGACCATGCCGTCCATCAGGGCGAGCAACTGGGCAACCACCCTTTTCTCGACGTCCCCGAGCACCTCCGCCCGCTTGGGCGCTATGGCGTCGATCTCATCGATAAAGATGACGCTAGGCGCGTTCTGCGCGGCTTCCTCGAATATCTCCCGCAGCCTGGCCTCGCTCTCGCCGTAAAATTTGTGGATGATCTCCGGCCCGTTGACCCTTATGAAGTGCAGCCCGCTCTCTCCCGCTATGGCGCGGGCGATAAGGGTCTTGCCCGTGCCGGGCGGGCCCGTAGAGAAGGACGCCTTTTGGGCGCCTCGACGCCGAGCTTTTCGAAGACGTCCGCGTACCGTAAGGGCAGCTCGACCATCTCCCTGACAAGGCGCAGCTCCCTCTCAAGCCCGCCGATGTCGTCGTAAGTGACACGCGCGGCGCCGTCGGGCACGAAATCCACCTTCTTCAGCACGAACCTGGTCTTCTGGTTTATGATGACGCCGCCCGCCGGGGATGTGCCTTCCACCGTGAAGAGGCGCGGCTTCCCGCCGAGGAGCGGTATGTTGACTTTGTCTCCGGTGATTGCTGCGACGCCCTGGAGGAGAAGGGCGAAATGGTAGAGGTCCTGTTCTTCGGGCAGGTCGCCCGACGGATCGACGGGGGTAATAACTACGGTCTCCGCCGTCTTCCTGCGGACCTTGCGGACGGCGACGCTGCTTCCCAGGTGGACGCCGGCGTTCTCGCGCGTAAGACCGTCGATGCCGATCGTCTTCGCGCCGGAAGGCGGGAGCGTGCCGGCTACGCGGGTGACGGTCGTGCGGGCGCCTGCGATCTCGACTACGTCGCCCAGGACGGCGCCGAGCAGCTTCATGTCGCCTGCCGTGAGGCGCGCAATCCCTTTAGCCACGTCGTCGGCTATCGCTTCGACTACCTTGAATTTCGCGCTGGACCCCATAATCTTCTTGTTAAGAAAGGACTTACCCTTCAAACATCAGATGATATGTTAATCTTACGTTAGTGATTTTACCATTGTCAACAAAAAGTTTACTACAGGGGGTTAAGGGGGTGGTCGGAAAGAGGGAGTAGGGGGGTTGGAAAGAGATAAACGGCGTGAAATTGAGTCAACGGTATGGCGAAAATATTTTTCCAGTTACAAGAAGGGCCCCTGTTTTACCTCTGCTCCATCGGTTATGACGACGAAGTCTCCTCCGTCATAAGGGCCTGATACCAGCTTTTCGAAATACCCGAGCCCGCCCTCTATCTCCCGGTATTCCTTCCCGAAGGCCGCACAGTTCTCCCGCGCCCTGCGCCTGAGGGCCTCTACGTCTCCGACGCCGCTATTTATGAGGGCGATGTGTGTGTAATGCTTCAACTCCTCCCCCATCACCCAAAAGGCCGTCTCGATCCCGTGCTTCGGCGCGTAATCGTCATAGACGATGCCCAGGGGGTCCTTCTTGGCGGCGACCCATCCGGGCGTGAGGTAGTAAGTGCCCGGCGCGGAAGCAAAGGCCTCCCGGTACGCCTCCATCGAGCCGAGAAAAAGACCTATGCAGTCGTGACATTTCGGGATTACGAGATCGCCTCGGCTAAAGCGTATTCCTTTGATGCCGCCCGAGCAGAGACCGTATCCGATGACGATGCGGCCGGCAGCACCGGCCTGGTCGATCCGCTCCTGTATGAGACCGGCCATCTTTTGCGGGGTCCTGTGAAGCCCCTGGTCCTAGGAAGCTCAACGTGACGGGGCGGCCCGCCGCCGCCTTCTCCAGCTCGCTCCTCATGACTTCGCAGGCAATTACGATCATTTGGTTATCTTTGGGGGCCCGGGCTGCGCCTTTTCCGCCGGCGGCGGCATTGCCGCGCAGCCCGGGCCCCCTCAACTTTCTTATCTAGCCGCTAATTTCTTCGAGGACGCGGCCCTTGGTCTCAGGGCCCAGCAAGAGCACGTTCAGCGCTGCAATGGCGAAAGAGATCGCGCCCAGCGTGAAGACCGCCTCGACCCCGTAGGAGCTGATGACCATGGGTACGACGGACGGGCCGATCAGCGCGCCCACCCTGCCCCAACCGGAGGCCGTGCCGCAGCCGGTAGCGCGCGCTCTCGTCGGGAAAAGCTCGGGAGAGTATACGTAAAGGACCGACCACATGCCGAAGAAGAAAAACTGCATGAAGGCCCCGGCAACGACGAGCTGCGTGTGCGTTACAGCGTGACCGTAGAAATAAGCGGCGACGCCGCTCAGTGTCACGTAGCCGATAACAGCCGCCTTCCGTCCCAGCTTTTCAACGAGATATGCGGCGGAGAAGAAGCCGGGTACGCCGAAGAGGGTCATGAACAGGACGAACTGGATCGATTTCGTTACGGCGAAGCCCTTGTCAACGAGCAGCTTGCCCATCCATGTGGTTATGCCGTAGTAGCCGAGCAGGGCGAAGAACCAGAGGACCCAAACCATGATCGTCCGCCTCTTGTATTTGTCGGCAAAGAGCTCCCACAATGAGAAACCCCCCGTCGCCGTCTCGTCGGCAACGCCCGTAAGAGTCGGCTCGGGCAGCGGCTTGCGGTATGCCTCCTCGACCTTGCCCTCGACGAAGCGCATCGTAGTCTCGGCCTCTTCCATCCTGCCCCTCGCTTCGTACCAGCGGGGAGGCTCGGGGACCTTGCGGCGGATCACAAGGACGTAGATGGCCGGAAGTCCTGTGGCTAAAAAGACCACCCGCCAGCCCGCCGTGGAGACCAGGAGGAGGGAGACAATGCCGGCGAGGATGAAGCCGAGGGGAAAAAAGCCTTCCAAAAGAGCTATGTACTTGCCTCGCTCCTTAGCGGGTATGAACTCGGAGAGCATCGCTTGAGCTACCGGGAACTCCGCTCCCATGCCGAAGCCGAGGATAAAACGCATAACGAGCATAAACCCATATGTAGGGGCGATCGCGCAAAGGAACGCCGCGATACCCCACATAATCATGCTGTACTGAAAAACGGCCTTCCGCCCTATCCGGTCGGCCACCATGCCTGCGATGGATGCACCCAGGGCCATGCCGGCCAGGCTCGCGCTGCCCATGAAGCCCGTTTGCGCCGGAGACAGCGAAAAGGTCTTGCTGATAGGCGCGAGGATGAATGTCATCATTCCCAAGTCCATGGAGTCGAAAAGCCAGGCCGTCGCGATGATGAAAAAGATCGAGCGCTGATAGCGCGTCATGGGAAGGCGCTCCATTCTCTGCGGCAGGTTCAGCGCTTTTTTATTCGCTGCAACGTCACTTTTACTCACAGTCATATCGTTCTCCTTTAGCGATTACTTGCTAAGACTCCGGAGGCTCACCGCATTGTTATGCGAGCGGGAGCTTGCCGTGCTTCTCGATGACGTTGACGACCCTGCTCACCCTGTTGATATCAGCCTGGACGGGCAGGTTGTCGCCCATGCCGATGATGAAGCGCGTACCCGGCTTCATCTCATCGATAAGTGCCTTCACGTAGCTGTCGAACTCGCTGTCGCTGACGGACGGCTCGAAGAGGATAGACGGTATGCCTCCCCAGATCGTCACGTTTTCCCCCAGGGCCTTGAAATCGGTCATAGTGCACTTCGTCTGCGGCGCCGGCGTGACGGCCTCCCCTATGTCAAGCATCGTCTCGGCATAAAGAGGGATGAGCCTCTTCATCTCGCCGTCGATATGCGCCATGGAAAACTTGCCTGCCCTGTGGACCTTCTCGTTGCACTCCCTGAACCACGGCGTGAAATACTGTTTAAAGACCGGCGTGTGGATGTCGTCGCTCCAGTTGGCGCACAGGTTGATGATCTCGTTGTCCGAAGTGAGACAGATATCGAGCTTCTTCCTTTCGAGGTTGTACATCGACTCCATGAGGGCGTCGACCTCTTCGGGGTTGTCCATGTACTCCTCGTAGAATAGCTCGTATCCCATGATCTCGCGCATAACACGCTGCGACGCGCCCCACAGGCCCGTGCCGGTCATTACGATGCCCCTGTCGCCCATATCTGCGTACTCTTTGGCGAACTCCTCATTGAAGACAGGGACCGTGTGGTCAAAGATGTATTTGATTACCGGATAATCCTTCTTGCTCTTGAAGAGCTTCTCGTGCTCGTAGGCGAGCCAGGGACCCTCGTTGACCGACCAGATGAGCTTGATCGAGCAGGTGCCTATGGGGGTAATGTACTCGGTTACCTCATAGGGCGGCTCCTGCCTCTTCACCACCTCCATGTCGCGATACTCCTCCCTGCATATGGAGAAGAACCTCTTCTGCGCGGCTGCGCCCTGATCGGCTATGATGTCCGTCGATGACCATCCCTTATATTTTTCGGGCAGTGAATTATGTGCAAGATGGTAGTTGTACCAGACGTCGATGCGCGCGCCGAAAGGTATCTTGTCTACCTGCTTGCCTGCCACTACGTCGAGTATTCTTTGTTTTTGGGTAAGCATATTAAAAAACCTCCTCCCCCGGTCTTTTAGCCTTGCAAGAGGCCCTTGCAGACCTTTATGGCTTGTCCGCCGTCGGCCGCGTATGCGTCGGCTCCCATCCGCAGGGCAAACTCCTCCGTCACCGGGGCGCCTCCTGCCACCACTTTGATCCTGGAGCGCAGGCCCTTGCTCTCCAACGCCTTAATGACTGCGCCGATTTCATGCATGGTCGTCGTGAGCAGCGTCGAAAGCCCGAGTATCTGCGGTTTCTCTTTCTCGACGACCTCGCAGAACTTTTCATCGGACACGTCCGTTCCGATGTCGATCACTTCAAAGCCAACGCCTTTCAGGAAGTTGACGACGATGTTCTTCCCTATGTCGTGCATGTCGTTCTTTACCGTACCGATGACGATCTTCCCGAGGCTGGCCGCCTGGTCTCCCTTCATCGCCGATTTTAAGACCTCGAACGCAAAGTTCATGCACCTTGCTGACTTCATCATGTCGGGCAAAAAATACTCTCCTGTAGTGTACTTCTCGCCGACTACCTCCATACCCGCCTGGAGCCGCTGGATGACATCCGCCGCCTGCGCCCCGGAATCGAGTACTTCCTGGGTCATTGCGGCTATCTCTTTCCAGTCGCCCGTGATAACTTTGCCGACTAGCTCGTCAAGCTGCGCCATTACCTAACCTCCCTGTTTGAAACGTAACAATACGATGCGCGCATAAGGAGCAATAACTGTGCCGCATGGCTGCCGTCCCGGCGCTCAGGCCGGCGGTTTGCGCCGGACCTTCTCTTTTCAGGCCAAAACAGGGCAAAGCCGGGACGACACGTATCCGCAGGCAGGAAAGCGGGCGGCCTTTCAGGGCGCATTTTTGGGGCTCGTGTCATTGAATGTGATTCGAAACGTAATCGTCACGAAGAAGGTAAGGCGGCCCTATCGGCGTCGGCAGCGCCTTTTTCCGGGCCTTTACGTAGTGACAGGCGTGATTCTTTTATGAATCGCCCCTCCGCTGTCGCCGGGGCTCGCTGTTTCGATGCCGTACTTCCGCATTTTCTTGACGACCGTTGACTGGCTGATGGCGAGCAAAACTGCGGTCTTCCGCGTGCTCCCCGTCTGGCGGTACGCGTCCACAAGGGCCTGCCTTTCGTCGCGCTCGTGCGACTCCCTCAGCGAGGGGAGCGACGGGCAGCCATTCAGCTTAAAGCCGAGGCCGTGAAGGGACTCCATGCCCACGCAGTCACCCCTGCACGTGACGACGGCCCGTTCAATAGTGTTCTCCAACTGGCGGACGTTCCCCGGCCAGTCATGGTTGCAAAGGCAGGTGACCGCCTCGGGATGTATCCATTTCTGGTACCCGTGCTGCGTATTGAACCTCTGGAGGAACTCGTTGATGAGGGGGCCTATGTCGCCTTTGCGCTCCCGAAGCGGCGGAAGGACGATGGGTATCACGTTCAGGCGATAAAAGAGGTCCTGCCGGAAGGTCTTCTCCCGGACCATCGTTTCTATGTCCTTATTGGTCGCGGCGATGATCCGGACGTCAAGGTCTATCACCTTGGTTCCGCCTATCCTCGTAATCCGCTTGTTCTGGACCGCGCTCAGTATCTTCACCTGGAGGTCGAGGGGAAGCTCGCCCACCTCGTCCAGGAACAGTGTTCCGCCCTCGGCAAGCTCGAAACGGCCGGGCTTGCCTGCCTTGAGCGCGCCCGTGAAGGCGCCGGGCTCGTAGCCGAAGAACTCGGACTCGAGGAGACTTCCCGGCACGGCGGCGCAGTTGATTTCGATGAAGGGCTTCAGCGCGCGCTTGCTCGCTCTATGGATAAGCTTGGCGAAGAGGTCTTTGCCCACGCCCGATTCGCCGAGGATCAGCACGCTCGAATCCACCTGCGCGATGTGGACGGCCAGCTCCACCCTCTGCTTCATGGCAGGGTCGTTCGTGATAATCCTCTTGTCCGTCCTGACCTGTTGGCGCAGTTTCTCCAGCTCTTTATAGTAGCTCTTCCTGGCGGCCTCGCTTTCCTCAAGCCTCTCCTTCAGGTCGTTCAACTGGGTGGTGTCCCTGGTGGATGTCACGACGCGTATTATGTCGCCGTTTTCGTCGTACACGGGGTTGGCGGTCAGGAGCAGCTCCTTGCCGTTTCGCACGTCAACCGTCGAGTAAGGCGCCTTCCTCTGGACCACGATATCGGAGAGCGACTTGCCGATGTATCCTTCCCTGATAAGCTCGTGGACGTGCTTGCCCCTGTACTCCTCGTCCGCTATGCCCACCATCGTTTTGTAAGCCTGGTTTACCCTTACCACTATGCCCTTCTCGTCCACGATGACGAGCCCGTCGTCGACGGACTCGAAGATGCCGTCAAGCTCGCGGTTCAGGGCCTTGACGCTCTCGATTTCCTGGGACAACTTCTCGATCTCCGATATGTCCTGGAAGACGCCGACGGCCCCGACTATCCTGCCGCCCTGCCTTATGACCATCCTGTTCGAAAAAACCGTGTGGCCGTTGATGACCATGCGCCGGTTCGTCTCCGACGCGCCCTTCTTGATGGCGTCCAGAAGACCCGTGTTCGGGATGAGCTTGTCGATCCGCTTTCCCACGGCGTGGGCCTCGTCCGTCCCTATGGTCCTGGCTGCCGTCTTGTTGAGGAAAACGACCACCCCCCTGGCATCGATCGCGATGAGGCCGTTCCGGGAGAAATCGATTACACCCAGCCATTCTTCGGTCTCCAGGCCGAACCGGCCCTGCCACTTCTTCCCCATGACGGTCTCTTCCGGTCTCCAGGACGATCCTTGCATTACGTGAACCCCTTTTCCTTTGCGGATTGTCGTGCCGGAAGACCGGCAAGACGAATATTTCGCTCCGATTCCAAACCGAATCGCGTTTAATCGTAACATTACACCTGAGGCATGTCAACGGGCCTTCAGGCCCCGCGTTTCCTTATGGATCCTTGTGGAAAATCCCTTGCGGCCGCCCGGAGGCGGGTCAGTCTGCGGCACACAAATTGAAAGTAAGTTAAGCGGAATATCGCAGAAAGAACAGGAAAACTTCAGGGAGACACAATGCTCATAGTAGGTGAAAGGATCAATTCGTCGCGCAAGGCAATAAGGGAAGCCATTCTGGCGCTGGACAGGGAAACAATCCAGGCGGAGGCGAAGCGCCAGGCCGCGGCAGGCGCCGATTACATAGACGTCAACGCGGGGACGTTCGTGGGGGAAGAATCAAAACGGCTGAAATGGCTGATCGAGGCAGTGCAGGAAGTTTGCGACCTTCCGCTAACAGTCGACAGCCCGGACCCGGAAGTCATACGAGCGGCGCTGCCGGGCGTGCGAAAGAAGCCCATGATAAATTCGGTCACCCTCGAAAGGAAACGGATCGACGGGATACTCCCCCTCGTGAAGGAATATGGCGCCAAAGTGATCGGCCTGTGCCAGTCTGAAGGCGCGATGGCCGACACCGCCGGCGCCAAGTTCGAGATGGCGTGCCGCATAGTCGACGAGATCGACCGGGCCGGTATCCCCCTGGACGACTGCTATATCGACCCTTTAGTTTACCCTCTCGGGACGAACCATGCCTCTGCGCACGAGACGATAGAAGCCTTCGCGCGCATCGCCCGCGAGATGCCAACCGTGCATACCATATGCGGCCTTACGAACGTCTCCTACGGCCTGCCGAACCGCAGCCTGATCAACCGCTCCTTCCTGATCGCCTCGGTAACGCACGGCCTCGATTCCGCCATACTCGACCCAACAGACAAACAACTATGGTCCGCCCTGAAGGCGGCCTTGCTAATCGACGGAAGGGACGACTTCTCCGCAGATTACATAGACGCCTTCCGCGCAGGCAGGCTGGAATAAGAGGCTTCTTTCACGCAGTCCCCCCATTGTCTCCGGAGCCGGGCGGCTCCCGCGGCGTTTGCAGGCTTCGAACTCTTTTTGCTATAATCAAGCGACATATCATTTAAGGGGGTAGTCCATGTTACGCAATGATATAGCCGTCCGCTGCACGGTTGCCGCACTGTTTATATGCCTGGCGGCAATGCCCGCTCTTGCGGCCGATGCGCCGACCGTCTCGCAGGTCCTGACCGATGTGGACAAGCTGCTGAAAGAGAACCCGATGCCGGCCGGAGCGACCTCCCGGTTGATAAAGATCGCGGAGGACCCGACGGCAAGCATCTACCTGACAATTACGCTACCGGGAGCAAGCCTGGCGCCGCATGTACATAAAAGCCACGATGAGACCGAGTACGTGATCAGCGGGACGGGCAAGCTGTTCGTGAACAATGAGTGGGTAGATATAGGGCCGGGAAACGTGCACTTCAACCCGATGGGCAAGGTCCACGGGGCAATCAACAACGGCAAGGAGCCATTGGTGGTGCTCATCATGTTCACCCCGGCAATGACGCAGACGGACAGGCATTTTGTGAAGTAGGAAGTACCGGCATCAGGAAGCCCTGACTCCCTGGGCGGGACTCGCTACGCTGCGCGCTGACGAGCTATTGCTTTGTGCAAAGCCCAAGAAAAACGCGCTTCGCGCGCATGCGGAGAAGGGAAAAAGGGAACAGTCTACTTCTCCGGGAAAAGGGCAAAGAAGAAGGCCGGGCAAAAAATAGGTTGTACTCTTTTCCCCTTCCGAAGCGGTATATTATTATGGCAATGAGGTGCAGCCATGACTCAATCAAGGAGGACAAGACATGGAAACGAGTTTCAGTAAGGGGCAACGGGATTTGCTTGTCGGGGACATAAAGAACATCCTGGTTAATCTTACACCTACGAAAGACTGGGGGAAGGTAGCCGATTTCGCCATCCGGTACGCGAGGAGGCTGGGGGCGCGTCTCTATTTCATCGACGTAATTCATGATCCTTTCGGCTATTCCGGATGGAACCTGCCTCTGCCGTCGCTCGAGAAAGAGTACCAGACACTGGTGGGAGAGACGAGAGACCACCTCAAAGCGATCATGCAGGCCGAGAAGAATAAGGGGGTTGCCATGGAGTCGATCGTTAGGGAAGGCGACCCCGCGGCGAAAATAACCGAGGTGATCGAAGAAAAGGAGATCGACCTGCTTGTTGTTCCAGCCCACCCGGAGGACAAGCTGGAGTCTTTTCTCTTCGAAAATGTGAATCGTAAACTCTTGAGAGATATGCCTTGCTCCATCATGCTATTGAGAACAACAGCCGAGGACCCGGTATAGCGTCAAAGGGGGGATTGCTAAAGGTACGCGGTGGGGCAAAAAAGAAGGACGGCGGGGAGCCAATTGCGCCGTTACGACAAATGCTTCCGCCCGAATCTGATTCCCAGCTTCTTCATCTTGTGCCTAAGGACGGAAAAGGGGACAGGCTACTTTTTTATTGAATCGACAGCAGGAAAACGAGGAAGGCTGGCGAAGGAGAACATGGGATGAAGAAAGTAGCCTGTCCCCTTTTCTTCCTTCATGCCGCAAGAGGAACTGCTCCACCCCAGCCCCAAACTCTCGCTTGTCGGTTACGCGCGAAAAAGTTATACTCTCTTTCATGGCAAGGGAAATCGATATAAAAATCATTTTAGCGGAGGAGCAAACGCTCCTGTCGAGGGAAAGAACGATGCACTCTTACATGCAGACGGGTCTTACCTTCACCTCCGTCGGCCTCGTGATCGTCAAGTTCCTCGGCGGCATCCTCTCGATCGTGACCGGCGCCTGCTTCATGGCCCTCGGCTGCCTGCTCATCATGGAGGCGGGCAGGAGGTACGTCCGCTTCCGCAGGGCGGTCCGTCTCCTCAGACGGAAGGAGGCAGAACTAGGCTACGATGTGGGGACAGTCATATAGGGGCCGGATGCGCTTCTCGACGGCGGGATGACCTTGCTCCTGGGGCGTTATGCGGGCTGGTAAGCGCGAAAATAGAATCGCCTCCTTTCTGGCAGAAATGCAAGGGGTATCCGGGGGCTTCGTCCCGGCGCTTGCGTATACCTTCTTGGAATCCTCGCCCGGAATCTATCTCTGTTTGCTCTATAGTATCAGCGGTAATGCTACGCTTGCCAGATTGTGAGGATACGGTCAAATGATTAGCACTTTGCATTTGCGGGAACCGCGCCACCACTGAAAAAGTTGGTCGACGAGGCGCGCACCGGAGCATACGGTTTGCGTATATGAGGACGCACGCCGGGAAAACGGCGCAAAAGGCGCCAAAAGAGCCGGAGGCCCTGCCGCTTACCTCAGCACTACCTGTACCGTCCCCGCGTTGCCGACTCTTCCGGTCTACCGCCAGCAGCGTGACGCGCTGGTGCGGCTTTAGCGGTGCGGCCAGCTCGACAAACGACTCTATGCCTGTGATGGCCCGGCCGTCCATCTCCAGGATCAAATCGCCTACCTCGAAGCCGACCGCGCCGAGCGGGCCTTTCGGCTCTACTGACGCCACGGCGACCCCCTGCCTTGTGCCTATCCCGAGCTGCTGCGCCTCTTTGGGCGTTACCGCTCTCACCTCTACGCCGAACCGCTCCTTGATGATGCCGACCGTGTACTTTACGGCCTCCTGGAGGCTCGCGATTTTGATGATGATGTCGAGCTTCTTGCCCTGGCGCACCACCGTTGCTTTTGCGTCCTGGCCTACGGGCGTCACTCCGGCCATCACCCGCGCCCCCGCCGCGTCGTTCACCTCGCTCCCGTCGTACGCGACTATCACGTCGTTCTTCTGGAGCCCCGCACGCTCCGCAGGCCCGCCCTTCGCCACCTCTGCGACCAGCGCGCCCCGCGTGGCGTTTATGCCCAGCGACCTTGCAATATCCGGCGTCAGGTCGCTCAGGCCCACGCCCATCCAGCCGCGCTCGACCTTGCCGTGGGCGATCAGCGTCCTGACTACGTGGACTGCCATGTTGCTCGGTATCGCGAAGCCGATGCCCTCCGAGCCGCCCGACTGCGACGCAATGGCCGTATTAACGCCGATCACCTCTCCGTACAGGTTAAGGAGCGGCCCGCCGCTGTTGCCTGGGTTGATCGCAGCGTCCGTCTGCAGGAAGTCCTGGTAGCCCGTCGGGTCCGTGACCCCGCGCCTGTGCTTTGCGCTGATGATGCCCTGGGTGACCGTCTGGTCGAGGCCCCTGGGGTGGCCTATCGCGATGACCCATTCGCCGACCTCCATCCTGTCCGAGTCGCCGAATGTAATGTACGGCAGGGGCTCCTTCGTCTGGATGCGCACTACGGCAAGGTCCGTCTTGGGGTCGCCGCCCACGAGCTTTGCCGGAAGCTTACGGCCGTCCGCAAGGGACACCTCTATTTTCGTGGCGCCCCCTGCCACGTGATAATTCGTCAATATGTTGCCTTTCGTGTCGATTATCATGCCGCTGCCCAGCCCTCTCAATACCTGGAACTTTTTGGGCTGCCTGGAATTGCTGAAGAACTGGCGGAAAAAGGGGTCGTTCTCGAAGGGGAAGAAAGACGGGACTTCCACCTCTTTGCGCTCGATCACGTCCAGGTGCACGACGGCAGGGATATTCTGCTTTGCTACCTGCACGATGGCGCTGCTCAGGTCTGCGGGCTTCTTCTTGCCCGCCGTCTCGCCCTGCACGGGAAGGCACAGGATGAGCAGGGCGCAAGCGGCCGCTGCGGCCGCAATGACTGCCGCGCAGGCGCCACCCTTCAGACGAGGTAAGGAACCGGATCGAAACATATCGGAAAGACCTCCTTATAGTCGCTGTCGATTAATGCATATATATGTGCTGCTTACGCTATATAACCGTCGAAGCCGCCCGTTGCAGGTGCGGCGGCGTCCGCGGCCTTTACTGCTTACGGAATTCCAGTGTGGATGCGTCCCACTCGTATCTTACCATGCCTTGTTCCAGGCGCTCCTTACCCTTCGTCACTGTAAAGGGCGCAAGTATCCCGACGATGTTGCCCCTCATGTCCTTCTTGAAAATGACGGCCGCGCTGTAGATGGTCTTCTCTCCGCCCGCTCCCCCGGCGTATTCTTCCCGGCTCTTCAGCACCGTACCTGCGCGCTTCGCGCCGCCCGCATAGAACGAATAAAAGTTTACCTGCTCCTGCCTGGCCGAGTCCACCTGGCAGCACGGGTTGTCGCCCGTCTTAAGGAAGGTGAGGCCCACCACCGCGCGCCCTCGGATACGTGCTGTTTTTTCCCTGCGGATGCGGGTCATGGCAGCGCAGTCGTCGCAATCTTTATCGTCGGGCATCATCACGAGGCGCGATGCAGCACGGCCGATAACGAGCGAAGCAAGCCGCTCGTCGCGGAATTTGCTTTCGTAGCCGCGGGCAGTGGAGAAACACCCGTAAGAGAGAAGCGCCCCGGCCGGCGCATCCTCGCCCGCGCTGTCCACGTGGAGCACGGTCACCGACATGGCCGCAGTCCCCACGGCGGCCTCCCCCCACCGGCTCACCATCTCCTTGCAGCCATTGCTGTAGGGTTCGGGCAGTGCGCCAAGCAATATCCGCCGCACGATCCCTTCGGGAAGCTCGCGGCCCTCGCCCCTGCCGGCGCGCAGGAAGAATTCCCTCAGAGTATTGTGGTCCTGCCCCTCGATAGCAGTCGTCGCTTCCACCTCCGGCAGGTTCAACCGGCAGAATGCGGGCGACGGCATGCAGGCGCAAAGCGCCACGAGCGCCAGGGCCGCCAGAAAGACATGAACGTTCCATCTCGTCATCGCCACTGATTATGCCATAAATTTTTTGCATGCGGCAAGACCAAACAACCTCTTAACGCATCCCACCTTCATTCAGTCCTATTAATCCGTAAACTGGCCAAGTATCCCTGCTCGATTCAGGGAGAGGAGACACCTCCCTGAGCATGCATGGCGGAGCGACCGTTAATCAGCGTTGGCGAAGCCTTCGCGTCCGCCGATAGGCGGTGCTGCGAGTCGCTTGTACCCGCTTCTCGTACACCGTCTCGCAGCAAGCGAAGGCGGAGCCTTACGCTGATCGGGAGCGGAGCCTTAGCATGTGAAGGGAGCGTGTCTCCTCTCCCTGACCGCGCACCTTACATGATTGCGGATGTTTTGGATTTTGTTACTTCGAGAAAGACAATCTATATTTATTTATGCCCGCCGGGGATGCCGACTTTGACGAGCTTTGGTTTCAGGACTCGTATCACTTCCTGCGGGTCGAGGCCGACCAGCAGCCCGCGCCTGCCCCCGTTGATGTATAGCTTGGGCAGGGCCGCTATCGTCTCTTCCATGTAGACGGGCATCGTTTTTCGCGTACCGAAGGGCGATATGCCGCCCACCATGTAGCCCGTGTTCCTGTGCGCAGTCTCCGGGCTGCACGTCACGACCCGCTTCACACCGAGGAGGCGGGCCAGCTCTTTCGTCGAGACCTCTTCGTCCCCATGCATCAGCACGACGACGGGATGCTTCTCCTCGTCTTCCATGAGCAGTGTCTTTATGACGCTGTGCTCGTCCACGTGAAGCTCGCGGGCGGAGACGGCCGTGCCTCCCCTGTCTTCATACTTGTAGGGATGCTCGCTGAACGCGACGCCGTTGTCCCGCAGCGCGCGGATGGCAGGCGTTGAAGGCAATTTGTCTTTACTCATGACCAACCACCGTCGCCTCTCCGATCATATTTTAAGGAGTTCTTTGACTTTTTTGACGATCGACCGTTTTACTTCG
The DNA here is from genome assembly GCA_963818095.1 of uncultured delta proteobacterium. Taxonomy (GTDB): domain Bacteria; phylum Desulfobacterota; class Syntrophorhabdia; order Syntrophorhabdales; family WCHB1-27; genus CAWEPK01. Next base: position 38,226 of record CAWFRA010000024.1, on the reverse strand, counting down.
ATCTTGAGGTACAGGTCGCCTCCGCCCTGCCCCATGCCGCGCAGCCTTACCGATTGGCCGTCCTTGATGCCCGCCGGTATGGTGATCGCGAGCCGCCTGCCCATCTCTGTCGAGGTACTCCACGCGCCCGCCCCGATCGGCCTCCCCTTCGTCGAGGGTCAGCCTGTCGTGCATGTCGCCCCCCTGCCCCACGCCCATGAGCCTCTTCATGGCAAACCTGCCGAGTGCGCCCACCGCCCTGGCCAGTATGCCCGACTGCCCTGTCAGCTCTCGCCCCGCCTGGCCGTCACCCGCCACCTCGCGCCTTGCGCGCCTGCCACCCCACCCCATGCCGGGGCCGAAAATAATCACCCTGCCGAACATGCCCGGCCCCCTGAACTCCTTCGTCCGGTAAACGCCGTGGTCGCTGAAGACCTCCTCGAAGCCCCGGACGCCGAAGCTACGCGCCATCTCCTCGAAGATCTGGCCGATATCGGAATTCCTGAAGATGTCCTGCTCGGAGTACGCCTGCCTGAAGCGGTCGTGGGCTGAAGGGCCGTACTGCTCGGCCAGCATGTCGTACCTGGCCCGCTTTTCGGGGTCGGAGAGGACGGCGTAAGCCTCGTTTATCTCCTTCATCTTCTCGACGGCCGCCGGGTCGCCCTCGTTCCTGTCCGGATGGTACTGGAAGGCCAGCTTCCGGTAAGCATCCTTGATCTCCTGGGCGCCCGCGCGCTTCTCGATCTCAAGCACCAGATAATAATCTTTCGTGTTCACGCTTGCCGCTCCATTGCCTTCCCTGCCCTTAAAATAAGGTCATAAATCAACGCCCTGTCAAATAGTCCGGCCGCCTACGAGGCCGAACGGGTGCACTATTTTACCACGCAAACGGGCAGACTTGACATAAGATACTACCTGTAGTATCACTAGGCAAACGGCAAAAAGGGGTGACTAAATGAAGCGCGTAAAGAATATCGAGCGCGTCGAGCCTCCGTATCCGTTCGAGGCGTATGCACACGTTGCTACCCCCCTGGGTAAGGAGGACGGGGGAGGCTACCTGATTACTTTTCCCGATCTTCCGGGCTGCATGTCCGACGGCGACACGCTGGAGGAAGCCGTGGAAAACGCCCGAGACGCCTTCGCCGGTTGGGTCTCGGCACAAATCGACATGGGACGAAAAGTACCTCCGCCCCAGTGGCAGCCGGAGACCGCTGCCGATGCCTCGGGTAAATTTGTTCAGCGCGTCCCGAAAACCGTCCATGCGAGGCTCGTCCGGCGGGCAAAGGCAGAAGGGGTGAGCCTCAACAGTCTGGTGCTGACCTTTATCGCGGAGGGACTGGGGAAACGGGAAGAGAGACACCTGAAGGCAGACCACAGGCGCAGCAACTGATCCGCGGCTGGCCGCCCGGCCGCCCTGCCCTCCCCTCACTCGTTTCATCCGTTTTCCCCGCCCGTCACCCGTTTTGCCGTTGACACGAACCGGCCGCGCCGTGTTATCATAAGGCATACTGGTACTCAGGGCGGGGTGGAAGTCCCCACCGGCGGTATCCCGGTTTTGAGCCGGGGAGCCCGCGAGCGCCCCTTCTTCCAGGAAGGGGGTCAGCAGACCTGGTGAAAAGCCAGGGCCGACGGTTACAGTCCGGACGGAAGAGCATCGGGCGAATATCTGCAACACCCGCAAGCGGGCCTGACGCCCGCGCGGACCTCGCGCCTTTTCTTCCCATATCCCTTTGCACCGGCAAAATTCAGCGTTGAGGAGGAACATCATGAGAGAACGGATCCTCGCCGGTTTCGGCGGCCCGCTCGAACGGGTCGAGAATGCCCTCGCTGCCATTGCCGCAGGCCGTGGCGTCCTCGTAACCGATGACGAAAAACGGGAGAACGAGGGAGACATCATCTTTGCTGCAGAGAGCATCACCGAAGCGCAGATGGCGATGCTCATCAGAGAGGGAAGCGGGATAGTCTGCCTCTGCCTCACCCCGGAAAAGGTGCAGGAGCTCGGCCTGCCGATGATGGTCGAGAGGAATTCCAGCCGCTTCGGCACGGCCTTCACGGTGACCATCGAGGCGGCCGAGGGCGTAACGACGGGTGTCTCCGCCCATGACCGGGTCGCCACGATAAAGGCCGCCGTCGCGGACGGCGCGCTGCCTGGGCACCTCCACCGCCCCGGCCATGTCTTCCCACTGAGGGCGCGGGCGGGCGGCGTCCTCGAAAGAGGGGGGCACACGGAAGCAGCCGTCGATCTCGCCCGGCTGGCCGGGTTAAGGCCCTGCGGCGTGCTCTGCGAGCTTATGAACGCGGACGGCACCATGGCCCAAATGCCTGCGATAACGGCCTTTGCCCGTGCCCACGCGATGCCCGTTGTTACCGTCGATGACCTGGTGAGATACAGAAACAACGGGCAAGCACACTGAAAGGCAGGCGCGACGGAAAGCGGGAGATAGCGGCCCACGCCAAAGGTCGCCTATCTCCCCCCGTCCACGTAGGTGAAAGCGCCTATGTCCCACGCACCGGGCTGCCTTGCCCTCCCCTGCATGTCTGCCGACGATACGCCCGCGGGCCACTCGCCGGTCAGGTCGAGGCCTGTGCCCCTTGCGCCGGAGGTGGGCATCAGGGTGTAGTCGTCTTTGTCCGGGTCCGCGAAGCCCGCAAACCTCCCGCCGCCGGAGTCGAGGCTGTGGGTGTCCTTTCCCCAATATGCCTGCCAGTCGGCAAGGTTGGGCCTCCCGCCGAAGGCGTATTCCCTGAACCGCTTCTCGCCGCCCGGCGCATCGTACCATCTTATGAGTTTCCCTTCATCGCTGCCCGAATCGTACAGGTTGTAGTCTGCGTAGTAGCGTATCGTCCCGCAGTCGTGCGCCCAGACTGCATGGGCCGTGCTGCCGTAAACGATTGTGTTTTTCACTGTCACTATCGTCGGCCTTGAGAAGGCGAGGGTATCGAGGTAAAGCCCGTAAACGTTCTTTGCCGAAACACAGTTGTACAGGTAAGCTGTCGGCCCCTTGCAGACGGACCACCCCGACCCGTTTTTGCGGCTCACGCAGTTGAGGTACCAGACCCTCGACTGGCCGGGCACGTCGTCGAGGGCGCACCGGAAGCCCACCCCGTTGCCGTAGGCCTCGCAGTCGAGATAAATGATGCGGTCCGTGACGGTCGATATGGGCCATCCGGCGCTGGCTGCGTCGAAGCCCCTGCCTCCATTGTCACGGGCGGTGCACTTCTCGAATTCTATGTTCGTGCTGTTCATGCACCTGAAGCCCGCGCCTGCCTGCAAGTCTATGGAATCGGGCCCTTTAACCCCGTAGCCGTGCGCGACGCAATTGCGGACTGCGCCGTTGGAGCAGCCGAGCGTCTGGCCGCCTATGGAAAAACCCGCGCCGAGCGGCACGCCGCCGCCGTCCGCCTCGACGTCCTCCAGAAGAAAGCCGTCCTGGTTGCGCAGTACCACGCCTGGGCCGTCGTTGCCTGTCAAAAGCAGATTGCGGATAACCAGCCCTTGCATCTTCTGCCCTTCCGACAGGCCGATTGCCCGCAATGCAGCGCCGCTGCTGTTCCGCACTACGATGCCGCCCGGGCCGCCGCCGTCGATCTGCACGTTGTCGATGCCGACGACCGAGAACGCAGCGTCGTGATGGCCGACCGTCCGGCCCGCGCAGTCCACCACCACCGCGCCCGACCCCCATGACGGGTCGCACTTGATCGTGATGGGCTCGGCCTTCGTGCCGCTCTCGTACCACTGGCCGTCGATGACGACCTTTGCGTAGAGCGTCGAGCCTGCTTTCAGGATAACCGTGTCTCCCGCCCTGATCTTCTCCCACCCCGCCCCCGGCGCGCCGCCTGACGCAGCCGCGAACGAGCCCGGTATATTCTGCCACGCCGCGGACTGGCTTATGCCGGGGTTAGCGTCGTTACCCGCCGCAGAATCGACGTAGTAGACCGACGCGCCCGCGCACAACAGGCGCAGCCAGGCAAAACAGCACGACCACCAGAAGGACAGCCGCACCCCGACTATATGAAAGTACCGACATCATATCATGTAGTTTTAGTAAATTGGTTTTAGTTATGTCAAGAGGTTTGTGCGGGTTGGAGTTGACGTACCCACAATTTTGTAGACGAACCCAAAGGAGGGGCGGTAAGAAGTGAAGGCGCTATTATGGAAGGAATCAGAAATAAACTCACAGCGGGCTACTGCTTCTACAGAGCCCCCTTGGCGGGTCAACTCCTGCCAGCTAATAAGCTGGAAATATGCTTAAGGTTTACGCTTCAGTATATATACTCTTGGGAGAAATAACCGAGAAAGATAAAAAGACGTTTGCTGACTATACCGTAGGGAAATAAACGCATGAACTGCTATATTAAAGGGAACCTTGACATTCTTGCAAAAACATGCGACCTATAGTCGGTCTATCGACCATTCGTCCTCCCTGTTTCTAAAAGCTATCGTTGACGTGTTACAGCTCAGACCGCACGGGATATTTCGATGATCTATACAAGCAGACCCGACAATCATAATTGCCAGTGGTCTTTATGAAATAAGTAACACTTATTCTTTGCATGTCCCGGTTGATCGAGCTAAATTTATTACGTACCAGTGGAAAAGCGCTCGTTTCTTCCTCGAACGAAGAACAGGGATTTCTGGCTGAAAGCGTTTCCTACCGCTTTCCTTGAACTGCTGACAGGGCTAGGCAACTCGCTACGCTTGGTTGGCGTATATACGGCTTGTGTTTTTCACTCCATGCGATGCCGCCGAAATCGGTTTAGTGAAGTTTACGCGCTTTACCCGTTTCCCTTGGATCGCACACTCGATCAGCCCATTGACCAGATTGGTTGGGCCAAAATTATAGGGAAGATCGAGAAAGCCATCGAATAAAAGTTACAAGACTGTAAGACGCCGGAGCGGGATCAAGAACTTCGCTTTGTTCGGGAAGCCGCAGCACAGTTTAGATATTCTTCAATCTTGCGTTGGAGAGTTTTTGCCGCCCATGCCAAAGATAATATACTGAGGAAAAGCGAAGCAATACGAATTATGGAAGCCGTGACAGAATTTCTGCCGCGTTCTCGCTTCCAAGGTATCTGAACCGGAACTCGTAGTCTAAAAGCGGGTCTATTTTGTCTTTCTCGTCTCGGCCTTTAGAATCTTCCCGTCACGTCTTTTCAAACCTTTCCTTCTGCATCCTCTTCTTGGACAGCTTTTGCAGTCTCCAAAAAGCGGGCATACTGCTCCTTGTCGCTCTTTTCGGCTTTTTTCTTTTTGGCATTTTTGTCTTTCGTTTTCCCCCTTCAATTAGACGTCGTATAGGTCAGTCGCTTCCCGACGACGCCTTGCAAGAGATTGTCGGCCCGCTCACAGATCGTCAACGCCCTTGGCTATTCTGTTATTATACCTGAAATCGAACTCGGCAAGATACCTATGAAGGTGTTTGGCGTCGCAGTGATGATACACGCCATTTATGCCCCTCTTGAGGATAGCGAAATAGCCTTCTATGGTATTGGTGGTAATTAACTCACCGTTCTCCATGCGGGCATATTCTTTTGCGTCGTGGTTTACCCTTTAGTGCTTGCGGTCAAACGCCCGCGCTATCAAGGACATTAGAGGTATCGGTCATAAATGCGCGTCTTTTGCGACTATCTTTCTATGATCGGCCTGAGGTCCCTGCAGTAACCTTTTTGACATGGTAGGACTTCACCGAGCCGCCACGCTGCACAAGAGAGAAGACGGGAGCTTTATTTGAAATGTGAGCGGGTCTATCCTTCGGGCGCTCGCCGGGTTTAACGGCTAACGGGCCGACACGCAGCTTACCGCCGACATAAGTTTCGTCCCCTTCGATGATCCCACCGAAAGGGGCACTTGGTTCATCAGCCATAGCAAGTCGTATACGGTGAGTCATGAACCATGCAGTCTTGAGAGTGACGCCCAAGGTGCGGTGAAGCCGATTCGAGCTCATGCCTTTCTTCGATGCAGCCATGAGATAGATAGCTTGAAGCCAGTACCGCAAAGGAATATGACTATCCTCGAAAATAGTTCCTATTTTGACGGTAAAAGGCTTCCGGCAGGCATAGTAGTGCGGGTTGGAGTTTACGCAGCCATATGGAAATGGCAGCGTTTACCTCAGAGAACTCATTTAATCAGCTTAAGTTCCCTCAATTCCTTTTCAGACCAACCAATATCTTCCAGAAGGTTTTGAAGGAGTTTTGGGCCATATGTTTTTTTCGGGTGGTAGTGGATGCCTACCCGGCGCTTATCGGGGCTTATATAAACGTGAATAGCACCTCGTCCGCTTTCTTTTACCCAGCCGCTTTTTTTAAGAGACCTGATGATTTCATCGCGCGGTGAGATTCTTTAGCTGTGCCCAGCACTTTGAGCCGAGTAAGCCATTCTCCACTCAAATGGCTACGCGGATGTCTTCTGTGTGCCTTTGCTGGGAGGAACATGCGGCGCGTGATGGCCGTTGAGCGGTATCTTCCACCATCCTTAACGGGATAGCATCACCATGCTTTACAGAGAGATTCAATATAGAGCTCAATGGCGACTTTTATATTTCCAAGAGCCTCTTCTTCGGTGCTGCCGTCTATGTGGATGCCCTTTAAGGCCGGGCAATAGGCATAAAAGGAGTCTCCATCCTCTTCAATGCATATATCGACGCTAAACGTGATGGAGTTGCCTTTCGTTAATCTGGCCACTTGTTTGTCTCCTCTTTCGTGCCTCTTGGGCCTATTATCCAATTATAGTCCCACATGTGTCAAGGGTTTTTCCGTATGCCGCTGCCCCTCTTATCAAAGTGTAACTCCCGCAAACGTATCTTTCAATCATCAGTCTTTTTGAGTTCCGCCGCCCCTACTTTCCTCTCTTAAGTCACGGCGGCTACTCTTTGCGGGCCGGGCATGCCCGGCTTTCGCCGGTGACGGAGAGATCATCCGTCAGGCAGCTTTGCAATTACTTCTCGCCTGCGCTTGCCGCAATTGGCCGCTCTGAAGGACTAATTGCGGCACGGGCAGATATCTCAACTGCAATGAGCGCTTTTTTCGGCCTAAAGCCGGCATGTGAAGACGTGCTGATTCCGACCACCCTATCACAGCAATTGTCCGTCCCGGCGGACAATTGATGTAGTGCCCGGAGGAGCCGCATGGAGGATGCTTCATATGCGGATGCAATGGGAGCCGTGGCGGCCGGAGATCGTACATTCGTACATCGGAGGCCCCACGGCGAGCAGGGCGCCGCAGAGGGAGTATCCTCCATGCGGCGAGTCCAAACCTGGCCACACATCCCGACTTTGCCATTTACCCTTTTTCCTCGAAATCCGTCGTCTGACCACCGGGGGTGCTACCGCACCGCCCGGCCTTTCCTCTCGTCGATCACCCGCCTGATCGTCTCCGCCATCTCGTTCCTGACGATCGGCTTCATTACGAACTCTCTGATCCCCAGCTCCTTCGCCGACTCCGGCGATATTACCTCGCTGAAACCCGTGCACAATATCACCGGTATATCCTTCTTGATCGACATCAGCTTTTTCGCCAGCTCTATCCCCGTCATGTTCGGCATCGTCTGGTCCGTGATCACCAGGTCGAACCGCGCAGGGTCCCTCTGGAACCGCTTCAACGCCTGCATGCTGTCGTGCTCCGCGATTACCTCGTACCCCATGCGCTCCAGCATCTCTTTCGCCATCTCCACGAGCGCCTCTTCATCATCCACAAAGAGTATGCACCGTTTCGCCGACGGCCTTCCGACGTGCGGCGCGGGCTGCGCTGCCTTGCGCGCCGGCTCGTGCCTGACCTTTTTGAGATAGACCGCGAACGTCGAGCCCCTGCCCTGCGCGCTTTCCATTGTCATCGCGCCGCCGTGCCCCTTTACGATCCCGTAAACGACCGACAGCCCCAACCCCTTGCCCGGCTCGTTTGTCGTGAAATACGGCTCGTAGATGCGGTCCTTTATGGCCTCGTCAACGCCGGGGCCCGTGTCGCTGACGGAGAGCCTGACGTACGCGCCCGGCTCCATGTCGGGATGCGGCGCGTCTTTCGCCTCGGTAAACGAGAAATCGGAAAGGCGCACGTCGAGGGCCCCTTTCGTCGCCTTCATGGCCTGCCCCGCGTTCATGCAGAGGTTTATGAGCAACTGGTGTATCTGCACCGGGTCGGCCAGCACGATGGCCTCGTGCGTATCGACGGACGTTTTGATCTCTATGGTCGAAGGGAGCGACGCGCGCATCAGCTTCACTACCTCGTGCACGATGGGCGCCACCTGTACCGCCTTCTTCTCCTGCTCCCCCTGCCGGCTGAAGGCGAGCATCTGCTTGACCAGGTCGCGGCCCCGGTAGCCCGCCTTGCGCACCTGCGAGAGGTGGCCCTGGGCCCTGGCGTTATCTCCCACGTCGTCCGTCGCAAGCTCGGTGAAGCCGATGACTGCCGCGAGGATATTGTTGAAGTCGTGGGCTATGCCGCCCGCGAGGGTGCCTATGGCCTGCATCTTCTGCGCCTGGCGCAACTCCGCCTCCAGGCCGACCTGGCGGGTCATGTCACGCTCGACGGAGACGTAGTTCGTGACCGCGCCCTCCTTGTCCCTTATGGGAGACATCGTCCGCTCTACCTCGTAGGCGCTGCCGTCCTTTTTGCGGTTGGTAGCGCGCCCCGTCCAGACACGCCCCTCGCCGAGGGCGGCCCACATCTCTTCCCAGGTATTGTCTTCGCCGCCTTTCAGGACGTCGAACGTCAGCCCCGTGACCTCTTCCCTGCGGTAGAGGCTCACCTTCTCGGAGGCCGGGTTCATATACTGGATGACGCCATTTTTGTCTATGATGATGACGCAGTCGCCGCCCTGCTCGATGGCTAACGCCAGGCGCGCCCGTTCTTCTTCCGCCTTCCTGTGCTCCCTGATCTCCACTTCCAGCCGCTCGTAGGCGCTACGCAGCTCCGCGGTCCGCTCCTGCACGCGCGCCTCAAGCTCTCCGCGCAGCCGCAGAAGCTTCGCCTCCGCTTGCTTTCGCTCCGTGATGTCGCGCCCGTTGACGACTATGCCCGCCATCTTCCGGTCGTGGAGCAGGTTGCGGCAGATCATCTCGATGGTACGCCAGCCACCGTCTTTGCTCTTCAGCTCGGCCTCCATCGACAGCGTGAAGCTCGGTATCCTCCCCGCCTCGATGATGTGTCCCCGCACGGCCTCCCTGCCTGACGGCTGGACGAAATCGAGGAAGCTTTTGCCGATGAGCGCCTTGGCCCCGTAGCCGAGCACGCGCTTGACGGAAGGCCCCGCGTAGTCTATCGTGCCGTCTCCCTTGAGCACCATGATGATGTCGAGGGCGTTCTCTATCAGCCGCCTGAAATGCTCCTCGCGCTCCTGCAGGCCCGCCTGCGCCTCCTCGCGCTCCCGCATCTCGCGGGTGAGCCTCTCGTTGGCCGCGGTAAGGTCCTTCGTCCGTTCCTCAACGCTCCTTTCCAGCTCTTCGTGGGAATTCCTGAGTACCTCTTCGGCCCTCTTGCGCACGGTGAAGTCCGTCATGACCAGGCAGACGCCCTCGCGCCCGGCCGTATCCGCTTTGCCGCCGGATATGCGCATTGCCGCGTTGCCATTATCCCGGCAGAGTACGGTGAACTCGCCCCTGCCGCAGTCTGCCCCTGCGCAGAAGGTCGCTTCGAAGCGCTCCCGCTCGTCCTCCGGGAGGAAATCATAGATGCTTATCCCCATGACGCCCTCCGCGACGCGGCCGACCAGCTCGGCGAACCTTTCGTTCCCGTAAAGGATCCTCCCGTCGCTCTTCCGGATCACTACCGCCGCTTCCCCCATGCTCTCCACGATAGCGCGATACAACCGGTCGTCCGCCATTTCGTTTTCAGCCATGCTTTGCTTCTCCCTCGTTTTGTATTGACTCATGATGATCTTTCGGCCCTTCGGGGCCGCCACTTTCGTAGTCATTGAAGACACCTGTCCTCTCCGCTCAGGGTCAAAAAGAGACTACCCGGGCGAGCGGGGTGAAACGCCTCCAGTATTCATATATCGGACGGCCTGTGTTAGTTGATGATTACTCGACTGTCACGGCAGCGTCTTTCCGCTGTGTCACACTACTCGAGACGGCAAAACAACACGGCCTTCAGTATCGTTTTCTCGAAGCCACATTATAATTAATCAACCGGGGTTTGTAAAGGATAATCATTGGGGCTCAGCGCCCCCTCCAGGCGACCCTTCCCTCCTTGCGTCGGGCGGGTGCCCCGGCCGCATGGAGCCTCCCCGCTCGGCGCTTCGCATTCGCTCGCTTTATATGGGGGCCGAGGCGGTCCACGCGGGCAAGCTGCGGGAATAACTTCATCCACGCCAGGGCGGTCACTATGGTGCCTGCTCCGCCGATAATCACTGCGGGCACCACCCCGAACCAGGCCGCGGTCACGCCCGACTCGAACTCCCCGAGCTGGTTGGACGTCCCTATGAACATCGAATTTATGGCGCTCACCCTCCCGCGCATGGCGTCCGGCGTCTCCAACTGGACGAGGGATTGGCGTATCACCACGCTGATTACGTCTGCCCCGCCGAGCACGACGAGGGCGGCAAGGGAGAGGAAGAACGACCTCGATACGCCGAAAACGACCGTGGCCGCCCCGAAAACGATCACTGCCGCGAACATTTTGCGGCCAGCAGCGCGGTGCAGCGGATAGCGCCCGAGCAGCAGCGACATGAGCAGGGCCCCGCCGGAAGGCGCTCCGCGAAGCAGCCCCAGTCCCACCGGACCGACGACGAGGATGTTCTTTGCGTAAACAGGCAGCAGGGCCGTTGCCCCGCCGAGGAGCACGGCGAAGAGGTCGAGGGAGATGGCCCCGAGGATCGCGGGCTTGCTCCTTATGTAGGTGATGCCTGCGAAGATCGAGCGCAGATCGACGGCCTCCACTTTGCGCACCTTCCGCGTTGCTTCGATGAGGCTGATGACGAGGCAGCCGCACACGTAGAGGGCCGTGACCGTTAAGTAGGCGTAGATCGGACCTGCCGCGTAAACGAAGCCGCCGATGGCGGGACCGAGTATGTTGGCCGTCTGCGTCGAGGAAGCGGCGCGGGCGACTGCGCGCGGGAAGACCTGCGGCGTCACCAGGTTGGGGAGAAAGGCGTTCATAGTGGGGTGCTCGAACGCGCGGGCGCCGCCTATGACGAAGGCGACGGCGAGAAGGACGCGGGCATCGAGCCGCCCGGTGAGGCACCCGGCGGTAAGTGCGGCGGCCGCAAGGGCTGCGATGAGCTGGCACACCCGGATGACCGAGCGGCGCTCGCAGCGGTCTGCCACGTGGCCGACGACGAGGGTAAGTAGGAAGGCAGGCGCAAATTGGGCAAGCCCGACCAGCCCCAGGTAGAAGACGCTGCCGGTAAGGGCGTACATCTGCCACCCGACTGCAACGGCAAGCATCTGGTAGGCCAGGGTAGATGAGACGCGGCTGAACCAGAAGCAGACAAAGCCTCTGTTCCGGGAAAGAGCACGCGCGTCATCGGAGTCGGGAGAAGTCATGGGCTCCGTGTCTGTAAAGTTTTCGTAGTCTACTACAGTGCGTGGGTGAAGTTAAAGGGACGGAGAATGTTAACTCTCGTCACCCCGGCGAAACCTGTCCCGGAATGTTTCAATCCGGGAGCCGGGGTCCAGGTCTCGGATCGATGGATGCCGGCTTTCGCCGGCATGACGGAAGAGAGCCACTGGCAGCCCTACAATTACACCTCACGCGCAGTCGGCGCGATTGTCGAACGGGGCAGTTGCTGCGAAGGCCCACCCTCACCCCGCCCTCTCCCCTCAAGGGAGAGGGAGATACTGCCTTGCTGCCGTCCGAACTTGTACGTTCTACCGAAGGGGGCCGGGAGATTTTGGATGAATTTTCCCGTGATCGAGGGGCCGCCGCCCGGAGCGTACGTCGTAAGTACGTGAGGACGCGCGGACCCGAGAGACAGGGAAAAGGCGCCAAAAGATCCCGGCCCCCCACCCCCCATTTATGTACCTTGTTTGGGGGGTTGTAGTATGTTAGACTAACTCACCTACTCGTTTCAGGGGAGATCAAGATGAAAAACAACTGGTTTAAAATAGGCCTTATACTGGCCGCCTTCGTGATGCTGTTCGCATTCGTCCTCCAGATCGACTCTTACGCTAGGGTCGGCGGTGGTGGTGGCATGGGATCGCGCGGATCGCGCAGCTTCAGCCCTCCGGGCGGGTCTTCGCCTTACAGACCGGCGGCGCCGTCGCAGTCATACGCACCCCGCCCGTATCAACAACCGGGAGGCGGCAGCTTTTTCAGGAGCATGATGGGCGGCATGGCCGGCGGCTTCCTGGGCGGCATGCTCTTTCGCAGCATGGGCTTCGGGGGCGGATGGGGCGGCGGCATGGGAGGCGGCGGCATCGGCCTCTTCGAGATTATCCTCGTCGTCGTCATACTTTACGGCCTCTACCGCTTCATGAAGAAGCGAAGGGCGGCGAGCGAGACGTATTACGAGTCCAACACTTACGCACCGCCCGTCTACGAGCAGCAGCCGGCCTACGGCGCGCCGGATCAGCAGTCGGACGTGGAGATGGGGCTTCGCTACATAAGGCAGATGGACGCATACTTCCAGGAAGGCGCCTTCCGCGACATGTGCCTGGATACGTTCTTCAAGATCCAGGGCGCCTGGGGCAACCGCGATATGGCGCCCGTCAGGGGCCTCCTTACGGATGAGATGCACAGCGCCATAGAGAGCGACGCAGCGAAGCTCCGGGCGGACCACAGGATCAATAAGCTCGACAACATCGCCGTCAGGTCTACGGACATCGTCGAGGCGTGGCAGGAATCGGGCAGGGACTATATCACGGTCCGCTTCTACGCCAACCTCGTCGACTACACGGTAGACGATAAGACTGGCGACGTAGTTGCGGGCAGCAAGACGGACCCGGTCAAATTTGAGGAATACTGGACGTACACGCGGCAGGTCGGCAGCAACCCGTGGCAATTGTCGGCCATAACGCAGCCGCAATAAAAGGTTAATGCAGGCAAGGGCTTCCAATTAATACCCTGCTGCTTGCAGCAGGGTATTAAAGCAAGCGTAGCGCCGCGCCGAGCGGGGAGGCTCGCCGGGCTTTGCCCGGCGAGGGGGTGCTGAACCCCAACAATTGTCATGGAGCGAAGCGGAAAAAAGGTCTCCATGCAGCAAGCTGCAGGGAATCCACAAGTTGAGATCGTTGCCGAGGCGTCGGCCGGTGGCGCGCGTGTGCGCGTCATAAGGGGAGACCTTACGGAAGCCCCGGTAGACGCAATCGTCAACGCGGCCAACTCTCACCTCCAGCACGGGGGCGGCGTAGCAGGCGCCATCGTGCGCAAAGGCGGGCAGGTAATCCAGGAGGAGAGCGACCGGATAGGGTTCGTCCCCGTCGGCAAGGCGGCGCTCACATCCGCGGGCAGGTTGCCCGCGCGTTTCGTCATCCATACTGTAGGCCCCCGCTGGGGCGAAGGGGACGAAGAGGCCAAGCTGGCCTCGGCGGTCACGAGCGCCCTTAACCTCGCGGAAGAAAAAGGGCTCGCCACCGTGGCCATGCCGGCAGTCAGCGGCGGCATCTTCGGCTTCCCTAAAGAGAATTGCGCGCATATCATCGTGCGCGAGATCGCGGCCTTCGGGCGCAAGGCAAAGACGGTAAAAACCATCGATATATACCTCATGGACGCAGAAATAATCGGGTTCTTCGCTAAAGAGGTTGAAGGGCTCGGGAAAGGCATGGAAGGCGTTTAATGTGCGGGATATTCGGCATCTTCGGTCATCCGGAAGCATCAAACATGACCTATCTCGGGCTGCACGCCCTGCAGCACAGGGGGCAGGAGAGCGCGGGCATCGTGAGCACCGACGGCTCTTCGATGTACATGCGCAGGGAGATGGGCCTCGTCTCCGACATATTCAATGAGGAGACCCTCCGTGAGATCCCGGGGCACGCCGCGATAGGCCACGTGCGCTATTCGACGGCCGGGTCGAGCACCATAAAGAACGCCCAGCCTTTCGCCGTGGAATATTCGAAAGGCTCTCTGGCCATAGCCCACAACGGCAACCTGACCAACGCAAAGATCATCCGCGACGAGCTTCAGAATTACGGCTCCATCTTTCAGTCCACTATAGACACGGAAGTCATCGTCCACCTCATCGCCCTCTCCCATGAGAACCTTACGGTCGACAGGCTCATAAGCGGGCTGCGCAGGGTGGAAGGCTCCTATTCTCTTCTGGTCCTGACGGACAAGGAGATGATCGCGGTCCGCGACCCTCACGGCTTCAGGCCCCTCGTCCTCGGCCGCCTGCGCGACGCATACGCCGTCTCCAGCGAGACATGCTCTTTCGACCTCATAGAGGCGGAGTACACGCGCGAGATCGAGCCGGGCGAGGTCGTCCGCTTCTCGAAAGACGGAATCGAATCCTATTTCCCCTTCAAGAAGGCCGAGCCGCGCCGCTGCATCTTCGAGTACATCTATTTCGCCAGGCCCGACAGCAGCATATTCGGCCGCACCGTCTACAACGTGCGAAAGGCCTTCGGCAGGGAGCTGGCCCGTGAGAGCGGCGTAGAGGCCGACATGGTCATCCCTATACCCGACTCCGGCATAAGCGCGGCGATAGGCTATTCCCAGGCGTCGGGCATCCCCTTCGAGATGGGCCTGATAAGGAACCATTACGTCGGCAGGACGTTCATCGAGCCGAAAGAGTCGATCCGCCATTTCGGCGTAAGGCTGAAGCTGAACGCGGACCACGACACGGTGAGGGGCAAGAGGATCGTCGTGATCGACGACTCCATCGTAAGGGCCACGACGGGCAGGAAGATCATCACCATGCTGCGCCAGCAGGGCGCGAAGGAGATACACTTCCGGGTGACGTCCCCCCCTACCCGCTTCCCGTGCTTTTACGGCATCGACACGCCTTCGAGGTCGGAGCTGATCGCCTCCTCGCACAGCGTGGATGACATCAATGAATATATGACGTCCGACACGCTTAAGTACCTCTCCATCGACGGGATGAAGAGGGCCATCGGGAACGGGTCGAACGAGTTCCAGTATTCGTTCTGCGACGCATGCTTCTCCGGTAAATATCCGACAAGCTTTCCGTGGGGGATGGAGCTGGAGCAGATGGAGTTGTTCGTCAAAAGGTAAGGGAAACCGGCCGGCCGATTATGGAGATGAAATGATGGAAGAGCACAGAAGACTTCTAAGGCTGTTGAAAGACCTATCTTACGAAGAAGGCGATTTCCTGCTGGCCTCCGGCAAGCGCAGCACGTTCTTCATCGACTGCAAGGAGACGACGCTGAACGCCGAGGGGATGTACCTTGTCGGCCACTGCATGTACCAGGAAGTGCTGCGGGTGCCCGGCATAGAGGCGGTCGGCGGCGTCAGCGTCGGCGGCGACCCGCTCGTCTGCTCGACGGTGCTCGCTTCCCGTGCGCTCCGCGACCCGATCCCAGGCTTCTTCATCAGGAAGGAGCTTAAGGGCCACGGCACGAACCGCTGGATCGAGGGCGGGAAGAACCTGCACAAAGGGATGAATGCGCTGATCCTGGAAGACGTCGTAACAACGGGCGGCTCGTCGTTAAGGGCGATAAACGCGGCCGAGTCGGACGGCCTGGTAGTCAAGGGCGTCATAGCCCTCCTCGACAGGCTTGAGGGCGGCAGAGAGGCGATTGAAGAAAAGGGCTATCTCTTCAAGGCGATATTCACTCTCAACGATATAAGGCAACTGGCATAACTTATTGACGATTTAGGTTTCCGAAGCGAGCGTACACGAAGCGCTTAAGCGGGGCTCCATGGGCTGGGGCAGCAACATCACCTGCAAGTCCGACGTAGGCAGCTACACGTACAACTATGGCAGCCGGCCCCACGCGGTCCTGTCAGCAGGCAACATCACCATTCAGTACGACGCCAACGGCAACATGACCAGCAGGGCCGTGTCCGGAGGGGACACCTTAGGCTTCACCTACAATCAGGACAACATGCCCGTCTCCATCTCCAAGAACGGGACGAACAACTATCATCACCTATACCTATGACGGCAGCGGGCAGAGGATCAAGAAGGTAGGTCCCTCCACTACAGTGCTATATTTCGGGGAGGTATACGAGGAGAGGACGACTTCGGGAGGCACCGTAGGCGTTATCCACCTCTTTGCCGGCAGCCAGAGAGTGGCCTCCATCCGCACGGACGGCTACGAGCAATACTACCACCCCGACCACCTGGGCTCTGCCTCCATAGTCACGGACCAGGCAGGGACCATCCAGGAGAAGATAGAGTACTTCCCCTTCGGCTCACTTAGAGAGAGGTCCGACTACAGCTCGTCCTTCCCCGCCGTTAACTACACCTTTACCGACCAGGAGAGCGACGACGAGGTAGGGCTTTACAACTTCAAGGCAAGGCTCTACGACCCTGTACTGGGGAGGTTCTTATCGGCAGACAGCGTTATCCCCAACCCGGGGGACCTGCAGAGTTATAACAGGTATAGCTACTGCCAAAATAATCCGTTAATATATGTGGACCCGTCGGGGCATTTTAGCTTCGGGAGTTTCTTCAAATCTTTAGTTACGGGCATAGTGGCGGGAGCAGCCTTTGCCGCAGCTATCATAGTCGAAGCGGGAACGTGGGGAACAGCCACCCCTCTTGCAACCGCCCTAGCCGGAGCTGGATGGGCCGAACTTGCCGCGGCAGGCGCTATCGCCGGAGCGGTCGGCGGGGGTTTGGGTGCGGGCTTGCAGGGCGGAAATATCCTACAGGGTGCGCTCATGGGTGCTGCAATCGGTGGTGTCACCGGGGGAATTGCCGGAGGTTTTGCAGGGGTAACCGCCAGAGCAATTGTAGGTGGGGTTTTTGCCGCAGCGGGGGCAGGCGTTGCATACGCCCAGGGAGGATTAGACGGACTGGCCAACTTTGGAGCGGGGTTGGTAGGCGCGATGGCAGGGGCGTATGCAGTGAATGCGATAGCAGACCCTCAAGTATCCCCAAGAGATCAAGCATACCTCAATAAATACTACAAACCGGTCAGTCAAATGGCACAGGCTTACAATGTTGATCCCACCAATGTCCTGGGAGTAGGAATAGAATCAGGTTTTGGCTCCCAAGGAACCTATCTCACGACTGGAGACGCCTTTGGGATGACAGGGGGCAGCACCGCGAACATGACGTACGCCGGCTCTCCTGAAGAGAATGTACAGCAATGGTTCGACACATGGGGTGAACAGGTTCGCGGTACCGGAAGTAATACCTCCGCCTTCCTCAATGGCCTCCAAGGCCGCAATCCATCAGGGGAGCTTGTTTCCGGGTGGCGAGTTTACAATATCCAGAATCCCCAATGGAGGGCCTTTATTACAAGTGGCATTAATCAAATGAGAAGAGATATTCCACTCTACTTGCAGCAACGGCCGATGCAGTAAGCACCTAATGATTGGAGGGGCACGAATGGTACGCGCGATACGAGGGGCTGCCTTTTTAGCCGGAATGGTCTTACTGGTTGCAGCTACTATAGGGGAGGTATATCAAAACAAGGAGTTTGGGATCGTGGTGCCTATACCACCAAATGTGCTTTTCTGTCCTACGCCTGATACTCAACATGACCACGGTCCGCTTTTTCTCCTCGGGACTAATGACACCAAGAGTTGTGCCCATCCTGATCGAAATCGGTACATTTCCGTTTTCGCTGGTTACAATGCTGCCGATGTAACAAAGAAGCTACCCGACTTCTTGAAATGGCAGTGTACTCATGTCGCAGGCGGCCCATGCCATCCAGTCCCCTCCGGTTTGCAGCTTGCCGGATTGCCCAGTGAGGCGGGCAGGGTCGATCATAACGATGGATGGATTGACATCATAGTGGTAACCCAGGCCGGTACGCCAGACCTGACCTTTGATCCTTCTGTTCCCTCGATAAACTACAGCATAGATTTGCACACGAGACCCGAATACTTTGAGCAAGATTTGAACATCTTTCGTACCATTCTTCAGACAATCCGATTTTCTCCTAAGTAGGGAGGCGAAAACGGGAAAAGAAAAGGGGATAGGCTACTTTTTCGGGGAAGACGGAAGGAAAGATTCAGCAAGAATAGGGGACGTAGTTGACTAACGTGACTGGCAACATGACCAGCCGGGCCGTATCCGGTGGGGACACCTTAGGCTTCACCTACAACCAGGACAATATGCCCGTCTCCATCTCCAAAAACGGGACGAACAACTATCTCACCTATACCTATGACGGCAGCGGGCAGAGGATCAAGAAGGTGGGTCCCTCCACTACCGTGCTATATTTCGGGGAGGTATACGAGGAGAGGACGACTTCGGGAGGCGCCGTAGGCGTTATCCACCTGTTTGCATAGGCGGATAGGGGACGTAGTTGACTAACGTGACAAGACAAAGCGACATGATTGAGTCAGAGCGGGAAGGATGACCACGTGCAAATAGGGGACGTAGTTGACTAACGTGACTAGACAGATCTTTTAGTGCGCTGGCCGCCCAAGGGCCCCTGTGCCTTCGCCTGCACGGGCATGGGTCGGGCGAGGGGAAGGGTCGCAGCTTTGCCGACGGAGGGGGCGCTGAGCCCCATTATTTGCGGCGTTCCTTCCCCAGCGTCTTGCCCCTGAACCAGTCGAGGGACTGCAAAGAAGAAACGACCAGGGCCGTGGAGTAATGCAGCAGGTGGTCTACATGGAGTTGTACGGCCCCCTGGTGCGACGGGCGCGGGTCGGGCGCGGGCTTCTTCGTCCACAGCCTGCCTCTCGGGCTCATCGACGAAAACCATCCTTTCATTTTTAAACCTGTTTTGTGATTGTCAGGACGTGCTCACCGGCCGGCCGCCTTTTCGCGGCAAGACCGCTATTGCGCCATAATGAGGTCGATCTCGAACTGCGGGCACTTTTCGAACCCTACCAGGTTGGTCCTGCCGGTGAGGGGGCAGCACTTGCCGCAGTGCACCCATTTTGTGCATGTCACCGGCCCCTGGCACAGCTCAGTGGAGGAGGCGTCGAACCAGCCGCATTCGCCGCACGTCGGCCCGTTGTTCCGGCACGCAGGCCTGCCCGCGAAGAGGACTTCCAGGTCCTCAAGGGTATATGGCACGCCGGTTCCGTAGTCGAAAACCTCTTCCATCAGACCGCCTCGCTTGATAGTTTTCGTTCGGTAACGGGGGTCGCCCGGAGGTTCCGCGGCCCACAGTCCGTATCCTACAAGAATCATGCCTCTTATCGCCCGTTTACGAAAATCCCTTAAGGACAGCCGGAAAACAGCCTGTGCCGGCCAGCTTTCGGACGGGCAAATCCGTCTCGCACAGTGAGACTATGTCTTGTGCAGCAAGACATATTATCTCGTCGGGCAAGACAATAACATTGCTTGAACGGGATCGGGGGTCGCGTCAGGGAAGTAACGTCAGAGCGGACCGTTACGGGCAGGGACCGACGTTGACAGTCAGGGGCGAGCCGCCGGGCACGAGACCTTTGAGGCGCAGCGCCCTGCCTGCCACGGTCAGCACATGGTTCGTGTAATCGGCGCTCCTTATCCTGATCTCGCGCGCCTTGTGGCGCACGGACGCGACGCCCGTCCCGTCGGTTTGCAGGCCGTAATACTCGAAGACACCGGCAGACGGGCTCTCCACCCGGACGGTCGATATCCCCTCCGCCGGATCGTACACATAAGTCTCCTCCACCGGCGCCAGGTATATCGAGTTGATAAACTTCAAGCTGAACTCTCTCCCCGCCTCCAACGGCATAGCAGCCAGCACTCTCTCAGGCTCGCCGCCGGTGACGAGGACGCATAGACCCGCCGCACGGGCGGACAGCGGGCAGAAAACCATAAGCATAATCAATAACAAAACGCGGACAGGCATAACCAACACTTACTCTTTTTTCGAAGCCTCTGTCAAGCCGGTCGCGAACCTATCGCTTTCTCACCCTCACCCCGCCCTCTCCCCTCAAGGGAGAGGGCAGATAAATGCTCAATACCGGCGTTCGCCGGTATGACGGATGTGCCGCGCGCAGCGGGATATTACTGCCCTTCGTCATGCCGGACCCGATCCGGCATCCAGTTCGGTACTTATTCTTGATACCGGCGTTCGCCGGTATGACGGATGCGTAATCAATGTCCGATTCTGTTTTTTCAACAAAAGCCTGGGGCGCGGTAGGAATCGAGCTATTTTCGATGCATAATCCGTAGACCCTGAAGGCGCGCGGCGCAGCGTACTACTGTACGTGAGGACGCTGCGCCGAAGAGATCGACCCGATAGACCGCGAAAAGAGCCATGCCTACCGCGACCCCTATACCGGACAGCTCATTATTCGCTATACTATAGCGGAATAATGGGCCAACCAGCCACAACAGATTTCTCAAAGCATGTAGGATGGAACAACCCGACTGTACCCCTGTCTGGCTCATGCGCCAGGCCGGGCCGCTACATGGCTGAATACCGCGCCCTGCGCCAAAAGCACTCCTTCATCGAGATGTGCAAGACGCCTGAGATCGCCGCGGAAGTCACGCTCCAGCCGGTCCTTAGGTTCGACCTCGACGCAGCTATCATTTTTTCCGACATACTCCTGCCCCTCGAAGCCATGGGCGCAGGCCTGCGCTTCGACGACAACGCCGGCCCTGTCGTCGAAAGGCCCGTCCGCTCGATTGCGGACGTCGAGGCGCTGCGCGTATTGATCCCGGCTGCGACCTTTCATATCTCCTCGACGCCATACGCGCAGTCCGCTCGGCCCTGGCAGGCCGCATACCGCTTATCGGCTTCGCAGGCGCGCCTTTCACGCTCGCCGCATACCTCATCGAAGGCGGGGCCTCCAGGCACTACCAGGCGACCAAGGCGTTCATGTACAGGGAGCCCGCCGCCTTCCGCCTCCTCATGGAGAAGCTGACGGACGTCTGCGCTGCCGTCCTGAACGCGCAGATCGCAGCAGGCGCGCAGGCGGTGCAGGTCTTCGACAGTTGGGTCGGCACGCTTGGCGCGGCAGATTACGCGGGACAGGTGATGGACCACTCCGCCCGCCTTTTCGACGCCCTGGATAAATCGGCGCCGAGCATCCATTTCGGCGTCGATACCTTCCATCTGCTGCCTCTCATGAGGCGCGCAGGAGGAGACGTGATCGGGCGTGGACTGGCGCGTCCCCATCGATATGGCCTGGGACGTGCTGGGGCACGACCGGCCCATCCAGGGCAACCTCGACCCCGCCGTGCTCTTAGGGCCCGACGCCTACATCGAAGAGCAGGTGAAGGAGATCGTCAGGCGGGCAGGGACGGCCGGGGGCCACATATTCAACCTCGGCCACGGCGTCCTGCCGGAGACGCCGGCGGAAGCCGTCGATCTCCTCGTGCACAAGGTACACCAATACGGGCGTGCCGCATGAAGACGCAGGTGTTCCTCGTCAATTTCGGAGCACCCCGTAACGCTCGGCGAAGTAGCCGCCTTTTTTAAGGGCGCTTACCGGCCGTGACGCCCCGCCTGAGGCAGTCGAAGCCTTGCAGGAGAGGTACCGGGCCATGCGGCGGCTCGCCCCTCGCCACGATCACGCAGGAGCAGGCCGCAGCCCTCGCTGCGGATACGGGCCTTCCCGTCGCCTGCGCCTTCAGGTACACCTCGCCTACCCTCGAAGAGGCGATTAACGGCTGCTACATGTCGGGCACGGAGCGCATCGTCTTTTTCGTCATGTCCCCTTTTTACAACTCGCGCACGGTCGGCGCATACGTGAGGACGGCCGGGACGTATATCCCGCTTTTGCCTTTTACGCCGGACGTCGTCTTCGTCCATAGCTGGTACGCATCGGAGCGCGTTCAGGCAGGCATGGACGCAAAGGATCCGCGAGCACACAGCCGCGCGACAGGCGCGAGGCCGACGAAGCGCCTTTTACCTGTTTTCCGCGCACAGCCTGCCTCTCTCGTGCAAAGGCGAGCCTTACGCCGCCCAGGTGGAGGAGACGGCCGCTGACATCGCGTCGCGCCTCGGCCTTCCCGCCTCCGCTGGGGCCTCGGCGTGGCAGAGCGCGCCCGCCTCGCCCGAAGAGCCGTGGATGGGGCCTTCCGCCGAAGAGGCGATGGACGGAGCAGCCAAAAATGCGTCGGCCATAATCGAGGTGCCGGTGGGCTTCGTCAGCGACCACCTGGAGACGCTCTACGATATCGATATCGTCCACGCGAATCATGCCGCATCGCTGGGGCTCGCATTTTCGCGCGTGCCGTCCCTCAACACGTACCCGCCTTTCATGGCGGCCTGCAAAGCCGTCCTCCTGGAGCGGCTCGCACAGGGGCAATAATGCGGGTTGCCATCGTCGGCAGCGGAGTCTCCGCCCTCGCCTGCGCAGTAGCGCTCAAAGAAAAAGGCGTAGAATTCACCGTCTTCGAGAGCGCACCCGCCATCAGGCGGCAAGCTCCGCACGGAAGAGATCGACGGCTTCACCGTTGAGGCGGGCCCGGACAGCTTCCTCCCCGAAAAATACTGGACGGTCGATCTCATACGGCGCGTAGGCCTTGCGGCCGATCTTCTCCCTACAAACGACGGAGCACAAGGGGACATACATCTATTCCGGCGGACGCCTCCACAGGCTGCCCGACGGCGTGATGCTGATGGTCCCGACGATGATCATGCCCCTTGCCCGCTCGCGCCTCATATCCTGGCCGGGCAAGCTGCGCATGGGGATGGAGCCCTTCGTCCCCGCCAAAAAAGACGGCTCCGACGAAAGCCTGGCGAGCTTCGTCACGAGAAGGCTCGGCAGGGAGTGCCTTGAGAAGATCGCGGAGCCCCTCGTCGCGGGGATCCATACGTCCGACCCCCAGGACATGAGCGTGCACGCCGTCTTCCCGAGGTTTACGGAGATGGAGCGGACGAAGGGGAGCCTCATCAGGGCAATGGCGGCCGCTTCGAAGAAGAGGCCGGCCCAGGCGCAGGGCGGAGCGCAGAATGCAGGCGGCAACGCTGCCCCCATGACATATTTTATGTCCCTGCAACGCGGCATGGGGCAGCTAGGCGAGGCGTGCGTAGCCTTCGCGGGCAGCGGCGCTTTTCGCACTTCCTGCGATGTGACCCGCATAACGAAGGCGGCGGCAGGGTTCGATGTAGAGGCAGGGGGCGAAAAGCCGGCCTTCGACGCAGTCGTCGTCTCGACCCCGTCTTACGTGACAAGCAGGATCGTAGCGGACATGGCCCCTGACCTGGCCCGCCTGCTCGACGCCATCGAGTGGTCCTCGACTGCGACCGTGTCGCTCGCCTTCAATGAAAAAGATGCGCCGCCCCTGCCGGGCTTCGGCTTCATCGTGCCGAGGACGGAAAAAGGCGGATCAACGCAGCGACGTGGAGCTCGATAAAGTGGCGCTACAGGGCCCCTGCCGGGCGCCTCCTCGTGAGGGCCTTCGTAGGCGGCGCGGGACGTGCGGAACTCTCTTCGGCGGGCGACGCGGAGATCGTGCGCATAGTCACCGAAGAGCTGCGCGAGATCGCCGGTATCGGCGGAAGTGCGCTTTTTACACGCGTTTACCGCTGGCCCCGGTCGATGCCCCGCTACACCGTCGGCCACCTCGACCGCGTAGCTGCCATCGACGAGCGCGCCGCCGCGTTCCCCGGCCTTTACCTCATAGGGGCGTCCCTGCGCGGCATAGGCATAGGGGACTGCGTAAGGAGCGGGTTCAACGCGGCAGAAGAAATTACAAAGTGCTGCGACAGAAGGCAATTTAACTCGGAAGCGCGGTTGGCGTGCCGCGCTTTCGGGTCTCTTGAAAGTCGCGAATAGTCAGGGAAAACAAGACGTTATTCCGCTGCGGGGTTGCTGTCTGATTCTTCCTCACTGTCCCCGAAATAAGGCGTGTTTCTGCTCGACGACCCCATCTGGCTTCCCGTGCCGGACGAACCTCCTGCACCCGTGGAACCCATCTGGCTTCCAGTACCGCCCGGCGTGTTCGTCGTCCCTCCATAGGTGCCGGGGGATGCGCCGTTCGGTCCCATTTGGCTGCCGCCCGGGCCC
Source organism: uncultured delta proteobacterium (assembly GCA_963818095.1). Classification (GTDB taxonomy): domain Bacteria; phylum Desulfobacterota; class Syntrophorhabdia; order Syntrophorhabdales; family WCHB1-27; genus CAWEPK01. Next base: position 14,337 of record CAWFRA010000024.1, on the reverse strand, counting down.
ATCTGGCTACCCGTGCCCATCTGGCTGCCTGTGCCCATTCCACTACCCGTGCCTCCGGCAACTCCACTGCCCGTGCCTCCGGCAACACCAGGGCCGGTGCCTCCGGCCATGCCGCCGCCCGTGCCTCCGGCTCCACCGCCCATACCTCCACCCGCTCCACCGCCTGCGCCCTGCGCGGACGCCATGTCAGGCCCTATAAACGGCAGGCAAATCATGAGCCCTGCGAGTCCGATCAGTAAAACCAACTTCATTCCGTACCTCCTTGTCTTTCAGGCGTTTTAAATTGCCCGGAGCGATGCTGCGCCCCGGTGCACGCCTTCTTTCCGGATCGGGTCCGCAAAACAGGCGCTACGGCGCTGCTCCTGGGCTTCCCTGCCCTGCCCCGGCGCCCGGCCCCCCGCCTGTGCCTCCGGGACTGGCTGGAGGCGTCAGGACCGGACCGGGCGCCGGCGTATACGACTCACCGAAGGGCACAGGGCCCGTCGCCGGATCGACATCGGGGGTTTGGCTGGCGAACGACTTCCCCTCGTATCCTCCGGGCGCGGCGCTCATGGTGCCTTCGGCCGTGCCTCCGGTGCCCACGTCGCTCGGGCTCAAACCGGGTGGAATACCCGGCGGCGTCTCCGTTGTGTCACCGAACTCCTGGCCATACGCCAGGGCGGCAGGAATAGCCAGAAGGCCCAGCAACGCGACCATGCACCGAAGCACCTGTTTTGCAGCTCCTTTCCGTTTCCGTTCCATAGAGTGTGAACATAAACACCATTTCCGCCATGTCAACGTCAGCAAAGCACCTTTTGAAGCACATACTTAGGGCCGCGTAAATCCCGGCCCCCGCAAATTGCTTGCGAAAGGGCGTTCGGCCCATTATGCTTCACTTGCAGCCACTTTTTTTAATGAGAGGAGGAGATGATGAAAATTCTTGGTTTTGCAGGAAGCCTGCGGGCGGCTTCCTTTAACAGGTCGCTCCTGAAGGCGGCCGTCGAGCTGGCCCCGGCAGGCATGGACATCGAGACATTCGACCTTGCCGGCATACCGCCTTTCAATCAGGACCTGGAGGCGCAGCCGCCGGAGGCGGTAAAAGATTTCAAGGCAGCCATAAGGGCGGCCGACGCCATCCTTATCGCCACGCCCGAATACAATTATTCGATCCCCGGCGTTCTCAAAAACGCCATCGATTCAGCGTCGCGCCCTTACGGCGACAACGCCTTCGACGGCAAGCCGCTCGCCATTATGGGCGCCTCCATCGGCGCGTTTGGCTCTGCAAGGGCCCAGTACCAACTACGGCAGACCTTCGTCTTCCTCAACGTGTACGCGCTCAACCAGCCTGAAGTGATGGTCGCAACAGCGCAAGACAAGTTCGATGGGTCGGGCAGGCTGACGGACGAGCCGACGCGGCAGCGCGTCAAAGGGTTGTTAGAGGCCCTGGCCGTCTGGACAAAGAAAATGTCGAAATAGGAAAATAGAAAAAGGACAGGGGGATTTACTGCGCTTTGTATGCCTCGGCGGTCGCCCGGTCGAGGATGTTCCATATCCTCTCCAGCCAGTCGAGGTGCTCCGGCTTCATCAGTACGGACCGCAGGCACGTGACCGTCTCCCTGTCCCGCTCGATCCCTGCCCGCCCTACATCGAAAAAACCGACAGGCAGCTCGGCAAGCGCCAGGTGAAGGTTGTGCGACGCGGCGTTTTCGAAGATCGCCCTCGCGGTCTCCGACGATGCGCTCACGGAAGGCCCCTTCGCCATCCAGACGACGATATCAAGCTCGGGCGCAAAGGCCGTCAGGAACCTCTTGTCGCTGCGAAGCCTTTTGTACAGGGCCAGCGCCGCCTTCCGTGATTTTTCGAGTCCCTTAGCGAACGAACCGCCTTTTTCAAGCGGAAGTAGCTGCTGCGTTGCCCAGAGGGCGCAGGCGGCAGCGCCGGGGCGCGAGCACTCAAGGCTGATCTCGCCCAGGTGAAGCTCTTTGGAGCTGAAGTACGTATAGGGAGAGTCGTGCTTGTAGAGGCTGCCGACGGACCGGTCGCGGAAAAGCACGCAGCCGCAGCCGTATGGCTGAAGGCCGTGCTTGTGGGGGTCGATGACGATGGAATCGGCCTCGCCAAGCCTGTCGAAGCTGCGGCTGGCGGCGGGGCTAAGGTTGCCCGCAAGACAGAAGTAGCCGCCGTAGGCTGCGTCAACGTGCAGGCGGAAGCCGTAGCGGGCGCGCAGGTCGAGTATCTCGGGCAGCGGGTCGATGGCGCCCGTTGCCGTTGTGCCGGCCGTTGCGACGACCGTCCCTACCCCGCCATTTGCCAGGCGCCGTTCGAGGGCCTTCATGTCCATCCTGCCGCGCCTGTCCGCGCCGACCGGCTCGAAGGGGAGCTTCAGGACGCCGCTGATGCGCTGGTGCGTATAATGGGCCTGCTGCGATGCCACGATGGTCTCGCCGGGGCGCAACTGCCCCGCGACCCAGAGGGCCTCCAGGTTCGCCATGGTCCCGCCGCTGGACAGGTGGCCGAGGTGTACCTTCCAGCCGACCATCCGGGCAAGCGCGGCAACGGCTTCCTTCTCCATGGCCGAGCTTGCGCGCCCGCCGTCGAGGGCGTGGTTATTCGGGTTGATCCACATGGCGAGGGCATAGGCGGCGCGCGCGACGGGATGGGGCGGCTTTAGCATCTGGCCTGCGTAAAGGGGGTGAAAGTACGGGTAGTTGTCGCGCATCCGCCCGGCGACCTTCAGGAGCACGTCTTCGACGCGGTGCGCGCCCTCCTCCGGGAAATCAAGCGGCGGCAAGTCCGCAAACCCTGCCTCAAGCGCCTCAAGCGCAGTCGCAAGGCTTGCAAGGGATCGCTTCTCGAAAAGGGACGGGCGTTTCCGTTTCTCACGCATAATAGTTTATATCGTGATCCGGGGATGTTTCGCAATAGGTCGCTTGAAGTGTGCGGCCGGGGGCGATTCTTCGCTTGGAATCGCGTTTCATTCATGCAATAGTATAAACATCGTCACAATTGCGTACTCAAGCGGGACAGCGCAATGACTATGGATGACAAAGAAAAAAAGGGCCGCAACCGTGGCGCCGGGCCGAAACTCCGGCCGGAAGAGATAGAAGGGAGCGCATCCGGCCATGACATAGGGGCGGCCCTTTTCGGAAAAGAGGAGCTTTACCGCGCCGTGGTGGAGAGCGTAGCTGACGGCATCGCTATCACCGTGCAGGCGGGAAGGGTCTTTGTCAATAAGGCATTCCTCACTATCCACGGCCTCCGCGACGCATCGGAGGTGGTGGGCCACCCCATGGACCAGTTCGTCATCCCGGAAGACCGGGAGGCCATGAGACAGCGCACGCTCGCGAGGATGCGCGGCGAGTCCCATAAAAGCATAGTCGAGTACAGGGTAGCAAGGCCCGACGGAGAGATCAGGACCATTCAGGCGTCCGTAGCCAACACGACTTACAACGGCGAGCCCGCCGTGCTCGCGGTGCTGCGGGACATCACCGCGGTGAAAGAGGCGGAAATGGAGATCATACGCCTCAACCGGGAGTTGGAGCAGAGGCTGCTCGACCTCAAGAACGCCAATGACGCGCTCGAAACGTTCAACGCCACAGTCTCCCACGACCTCCGCACGCCCCTCATGGCCATAAGCGGCTTTTCCGAGCTGGTCGCCAGGAAGTACGGCGCGGGGCTCGACGAGAAGTTCACCGAGCAGATGGGCATCATAAGTTCGGGCGCAGCCAAAATGGAGCAGCTCATCGAGGACTTGCTGGCCTATTCGAGGCTCGGGAAACGGGCGCTGCAACGTTTGCCGATACGGATGGACGCGCTCGTTCAAGTCCGTCGTCTCCGAGCTGAGAGCTATCTATCCCGGCGGAGAAGTGCGCATCTCTCCCATCGCCCCCTGCACCGGCGACGAAGCCATGATACGCCAGGTATTCACGAACCTCCTTGCTAACGCCTTCAAGTTCACCGGCCAACGCGACAGCAGGATAATAGAGATAGGCTGCACGGAGGAGGCGAACGAAAACGTCTACTTCGTAAGGGACAACGGCGCAGGCTTCGACATGCGCCACAAAGATCGGCTATTCCAGGCATTCCAGAGGCTGCACGGCCAGGAAGAGTTCAAAGGCACCGGCATGGGCCTGACCATAGTAAAGAGGATAGTAGGCCTCCACGGCGGCCGCGTATGGGCCGAAGGCGAGCCCGACAAAGGCGCGACGTTCTACGTGGCATTGCCGAAACAGGCGGAATAGAATAAAGAGCGGCTGATCAGGAAGGAAAGAAGAAGGTAAGAACTTCTTCCTGAAATCGATAACCGTCGAGATTCCCTTGCATTCTTCGCCTGCGAGTGGTAATTGATAGATGGACAGGCCGGAGTCAACGGTTTCGGCAAGTGAAAGCCGCGAACAGCATCCCCTTCGCGTTCCTGTTCTTTCCACACCCCATCCCGAGGTGATCCAGTGAAGCTCGAATCTGTCACGATTAAAGGATTTCGTTGTTTTGATGCCGAAGGCGTGACCATTTACCTTGACGACCTTACATGTTTCGTTGGTCCAAATGCTTCCGGCAAAACGGCCGCAATGATGGCCTTGGCCCGAGTATTCGGGGAGTTGGGTACTCAACGTCAGATAGTTTCAGCCGATTTTCATCTTGATCTGGGGGAGGACCTTAAAGCGCATTCTTCCCGTACGCTTGTCATAGAGTGTCGCCTCGCGTTCCCGGAGTTGGAGACAATCCGGCCAGAGGATATAGCGGCAGTGCCCGAGACCTTCAATCAAATGATTGTGGATAATCCGGGCGGAACGCCGTATTGTCGCGTCCGTCTTGAAGCGATGTGGACGAATGATGGAACCCCGGCCGGGGACATCGACCAGTCTTTATGGTGGATTCTTACCAGCTCGGACGACCCAGTTGTTATCGAAGACGGGAATCGTCGCAAGGTTCAAGCAAGTGATCGCGGTAAGATCCGTGTTGTTTACGTTCCGGCCGCCAGAGACCCAGACCAACAGATTCGAGCCACCACCGCCACAAGTTTCGGACGTCTGCTCGACGCGCTATCGTGGGACGGGGTCGATGAGTCCGTGAAGGACAAGATGACCGCGCTGCAAGGAGAAGTCGCCGGTCTTCCCGGAATCCAAACGATAAACACCGAGGTTCGTCGGGCATGGCAAGCATTCTACGAGGGACGCACAGCGCGTGACGTGGCGTTTCAGGCGCTCGAAGAAGACCCTTCCGCACTTATCAAACTCCTCGTCCCGATGTTCAGGCCAGGCGAAAACGGTCAACCCATAGGAGTAAGCGACTTGAGTGACGGGCTTCGTTCTCTCTTTTCGCTATCCCTGTCTCTTGGCCTTTTCCGGGTCCAGGAACTCTTGCGGGCGGCGGCGACAGCATCGGGGTTTGGGATCGAAATCGTGACGATCTTCCTATATCTAACTATGTTGACGATAGAGGAACCAGAAAACCATCTGTCACCCCACTATTTAGGGCGAGTCGTGTCGAACTTGGCGGAAGTGGCAAGCAATAATCAAGTGCAGGTGCTTATTTCCAGCCACTCCCCTTCGATACTTGGCCGAGTTTCACCTGAGAGTGTTAGGTATTTCCTCGGAAATGAGCGGACCACCGCCAGTCGAGTGATGCCGATCCCTCTTCCCTCAGATGAAGCGGATGAAGCATTCAAGTATGTCCGCGAGGCGGTCCGTGGTTTCCCGGAGCTCTACTTCGCTCGCCTTGTGGTGCTCGGCGAAGGACCTTCCGAAGAGATCGTTCTGCGACGGTTGTTCGAAGCGAGCGGCACTCCACTCGATACCCATTTTATTTCGGTTGTACCCTTGGGAGGCAGACACGTCAACCACTTTTGGCGACTCTTACACGGCCTGGAAATTCCGTTCCTGACTTTGCTGGACCTTGATAGGGAGAAGGAGGGTGCGGGTTGGGGCAGAATTCAATACGTCCGCGATCAACTTGTCGAAAGATTCGGGACCGGCAGTACTGATCTGCGCTTCACCGAGGACGGGAATCCTCATACGCTCGACGAAAACGTATACGAGGCACTCTCGGGGAATTCTGATGCAGAGACGGAAGAAATGGAAGATTGGCTCGCTTTCTTTGCGGAAAAATACGGGGTGTTCTTCTCATCCCCTCTCGATCTGGATTTTTCCATGCTTGAGTCCTTCCCGACTCAGTACAAAGCGCTCGCCCCAACTCCGGGTGGACCGCGATTGCCGCATAGAGGCACTGCCGGATATTGGAGGCTGTGGAACAAAGGATGAGACAGGTGCTGGCGGCCGACGCTTCCACGGCCCCCGGTACCCTTGGATCAACGTACACAGCTACCAAAAGGAGCTTTTCGCATGGTACAAGTACTTGTTTGTTGACCGGTCAAAACCTGTGGCCCATATGCGCGCTCTGCTGGCGATCGACAACGAGACCCTTAAGGCGAATTCACCGGCTGTGTTAAAAGCTCTGGTGGAGAAGACCCGTGGCTTTCTCGATGCTGGGAACGGAACTACTTGATGCCGCGTATCTCTCCAGACCTATGGGTGCCGGTAGGCGTCGACTTCTTGGAGCCCACAGCAAATTACGCCGTTCGGTCGTCCCACAACACTTTAGTGATAGCAGGGCCTGGTGCTGGGAAGACAGAGCTACTCGCCCAACGAGCCTGTTTTCTGCTCGAAACTGGAACTTGTCCGGCTCCGCGCCGAATTCTTGCCATTTCTTTCAAGCGTGATGCCGCTAGGAATCTCGGCGAACGAGTGAGGAAGCGATGTGGCGATAGGGCGCACCGCTTCGATTCATATACTCTTGATGCTTTCGCGAAAAGCCTTATTGATCGCTTTATGCAGGCTTTACCAGAGGAATGGCGCCCCAGAATGGCCTATGAGGTGATGACTGGATCGATGAGGGTCGATGAAATGAGGGAGTGGCTGGAAACGGCAGGGAGCCTGAAGGGCTTCCACGGGGAGATCTCGGAGGTCGATCCGATAGTGACATAAGGCGCATCTTCGACGGGATAAGTCATGGCCACACACTACCCTATGCCGGTGTTAACGCACTGGTGAGGCACCGGGGTCTGCGGTGGTGGAAAGAGCAGCTTTCCCGCCCGCCTGGAAGACAGAGTCTCACATTTCCCATGCTAAACCGTTTAGCCGCATTTCTCCTGAGGAGTAATCCCAAGCTGACAGCTGCGCTCAGGGCAACCTACGGCTATGTGTTTCTTGATGAATTTCAGGATACGACCGCTGCCCAATATGATCTGGTCAAGGCTGCGTTTGAGGGATCAACGGCAGTCATAACCGCAGTGGGGGACAGCAAGCAGCGTATCATGGTCTGGGCCGGGGCGATGACTGATGTCTTTGGCGCATACCAGGCTGATTTTTCAGCCGAACTCCTCCACCTTGTGAGCAATTTCCGCTGCGCCCCAGAATAGTACGCATGCAGCACGTAATTGCCCAAGCTCTAGAGGCCGGAACGCCGCCGGCAAATGCAACGAGCGCTGATCCACCTGGCAGTTGCACTCTCGTGGAATTCATCGGCCCCGAGAATGAGGCCGATCACATAGCGACGCTGATTGAGGAAGAAATTCGCTGGGAAGGTAAGAGTGTAAGGGATTTTTGTATCCTCGTCCGGCAAAGAACGGGCGAGATGATCGAACATCTGAAAGCTGCGCTTTCTGATCGAGGTATCCGCCTCCGTGATGAGTCTCAGCTCCAGGACCTTCTTGCTGAGCCAGTCGTCATCTTTTTACTTGCTATACTGCGGCTTGCCACGAGACTTCGGGATGCGGAGGCCTGGGATACCCTTACGGATGAGGTTGCAGTGCTTATAGGTCTGGACGTAGACGATGATGCTTCAAGGATCCAGCAAGAGTCCAAGAGGCTGCTTCAACACGCGAGGGCCGCCTTGGACGCCGGGCGTTCTGTGGACGCGCTGCCCCCAGAATTGGCGGCCATAGTCGGAGAGTCCGCGTTTCGGTCTGCGTACGCTCAGTACAGGAGAGGGACGTATCTTCGGCAGGTAGTGAAGGGCCTCTCTGAGGCGCTGAAAACGTCGGGCGCCACGGCCACAACGGCTCGGGAGGCGGTTGATGATGTGCTGGGGATCGATGTCGTGCCTGCAATGACAATTCACAAGAGTAAGGGGCTGGAGTTCCACACGGTGATCTTTCTCGGACTTGAAGACTCTCAGTGGTGGGCCTTCTCGAGTCAGGCTGACGAGGAAAAGCGCAGTTTCTTCGTGGCATTCTCCCGTGCCGCCGAACGGGTCTACTTCACCTTCTGCGACGTCCGAGACGAACGGTGGGGTAGACGGCGGCAACGTAGGGCACAGATAGGGGACCTGTATACTATTTTGAGGCAGGCCGGAGTTGAAACAGTGAATCGCCGGGAATAAAGGGTCGCAAGAGGACAGGAAGAGTTACCCCCCCCCCAACTTTATGGACTTCTCTCAATGATTCAATTGCCGCCAGCACAGGTGATTGGTCTCTCTTTCTCGCGGCAACGCCCGCCTTGACCAGCGAACTGGCTCGACCATTAACAGGTCTTGTCATTACCCGATCTGAATTGCTCTTCCGCTGTCCGCAATATCGATAATGTGCAATCCTATACAGACTATGTAGTTGCCTTTTTCGCTTCCGCTGCTTATTGACTTCTCACCAAAGATACCTACGTTAGCCCCAGAAGCTTTCTATCGCGGTAAATCAGATAACCGCCCAAAGCTGTCGGAACAGCACTCCAACACTTCGAAACATCGCCGTTTTGGTACGAAAGCGCAAGGAGGGCAACAATGAAAATACTGATGGTGCTGACATCCCATGATCAATTGGGCAACACTGGTCGCAAGACCGGCTTCTGGCTGGAGGAATTCGCGGCGCCCTACTATGTATTCCGGGATGCTGGTGTGCAGTCGACACTGGCCTCACCGAAAGGGGGGCAACCACCGATCGATCCGAAGAGCGATTTGCCTGAGAATCAGACTCCCGCGATGGCACGGTTCAAGCAAGACGCGGAGGCGCAAAAGGCGCTGTCCGGAACATTAAAGCTGTCCGATATGAATTCGGAGGACTTCGACACGATATTCTACGTGGGCGGCCACGGTCCGATGTGGGACCTTGTCGACAACCCCGATTCTATAGCCTTGATCGAGTCTTTCTACAATTCCGGCAAGCCGGTCGCTGCGGTGTGCCATTCGCCGGCCGTGTTTCATCGGGTGATGTACAAGGGCGATCCGATCATAAAAGGCAAGCGTGTCACTGGCTTCACCAACGGAGAAGAGGAGGCAGTTCACCTCACCAATGTCGTGCCCTTCCTTGTCGAGGATGAACTGAAGAGAGTCGGCGGCCTCTACGAGAAGGCGGCCGATTGGGAGAGCTTTGCGATCGTGGATGGCCGCCTCGTTACGGGACAGAATCCTGCCTCGTCGACGGCCGCAGCCAAGGCCCTTTTGGAGCTACTCGTGGCGAGGAGAAGGCTGCGTAGCTTAAGGTCCCCGGTCGCGTTGATAACCGCAGGTTGACATTCCAGTCCCCGGCCCCATATAATTCTATAGGGGCCGGGCGCGTCTATTTCTGTCCGTCTATTCAAACAGGGGTCGAATCAAATGGGGCAATTCACGGTGGGCACGGGGTCGCGGTTGTATCTCGCCTACCTTCCCGGCACGCGCTTCCTCTTCGGGAGGTTTGCGAGGAGCGTCCTCACCCTCGTAACGGGCACCACCATCTCCCAGGTCCTGCCGGTACTTATCGCCCCCTTCCTCACGCGGATGTACGCGCCGGACGCTTTCGGCATGTTCTCGGTTTACGCCGCCTGGTGCCTGATTATCGGCGCAGGCGCGACCGGGCGCTACGAGCTGGCGATCATGCTCCCCGAAAAGGATGAGGAGGCGATCAACCTTGCCGTCCTTTCGGGCCTCATCGCCTTGATCGTAAGCGCCGCCTGCTTTGCCTGCATCATTTTTTCTGGGCCGGTGCTGCATAAGCTCTTCGGCATGGGGCCTGTTCCCGTGTGGCTCTATCTCGTACCGATGACTGCGGCCATCGCGTCTTTGCGGACGGCTGCGACGTACTGGCTCAACCGGCGGCGCGAATTCCGCGCGATAGCGGCCAACCGCGTAGGCCAGTCCGGGACGAGCGCGTGCGCGCAGCTCGGCTTTGCCTTCCTCTCCTGGGGCGGCGGCGGGTTGATCGCGGGCAACATCCTCGGCAACGCTGTCTCCACCTTTTCGCTCTCCCCGGCGGATCTGGAAGGAAGAGAAAGGAAAGAAGTATCCGGTCTGCCGGGCAAGCCTCCTGAAAGCGGCGGGCCGGTACAGAAAGTTCCCGCAGTTCTCGGTGGCCGGCGGACTGCTCAACACGATCTCTTTGCAGATGCCCGCGATCCTGCTGGCCTGGCTCTACAGCCCTGTCGTACTCGGCTATTACGCCATTGTCGACAGGATCCTCTGCCTGCCGACCACTCTCATCTCGACCGCGATCGCGGACGTCTTCAGGCAAAGGGCCAGCGATGAATACCGGCGCAACAAAGGCTGCCGCAGGCTGCTCTTACGCTCTACCCTTTCGCTCCTTTTGTTCGGCCTGCCGCCCTTCTGCCTGATAGCCGCCTTCGGCCCGGCTGCGTTTGCCCTCGTCTTCGGCGAAGCCTGGCGCGACGCCGGCGTTTATGCGCGCCTCCTGGCCATCATGTTCCTCTTCCGCTTTGCCTTCGCGCCGATGTCGGGAACGGTAATCCAGATAACCGAGCGCCTTGAGATAGACACCATCTGGCAATCGGTGCTCCTCGTCCTTTCGTTCCTGTCGATCTTCGTCGGGTACTATTATTTCCACAGCGTCTACGCGAGCCTCACGCTGTATGCGGCCGTCTATGCGGCCATGTACCTCGCGGGTTTCGTGCCTGCGCTGGTCCTCTCCGGCCGCCCGGCAGGGCGTTAGAACGGTTGACAATTATGCCTGCCATACCTACCTTTTGCCTTAGGGCGTTAACCGGGGGTCGGGGCATGGCGCACATACTGCACAAGCTCAAAAGCTCTCTTTCCATTCTATCGAAAGGATATGCCTGCCTCTTTCTCTGCGAGATTAAAAGGCAGATATGGTCGGACGTCGAGAGCTACGCGCTGCGCAGGGACCTGAGCGTGCCTCATCCCGCGCCTCCCGCGTCGATACCGATCGGAGTCAGGCCCTTTGAAGCGCACGATGCGAAATACTTTGCAGGGCCCACAGGGTTCCTGGGCAGGCTGACGATAACGCGGACGGACCGGGCGTCGCGGAGCGCGTTGATCGAAGCGGGCATCCCTTCGGCCTACGTGGCAGTGACGGAAGACGGGACGCCCTGTTTCATACAGTGGCTTATCGCGCCGTCGGAGCGTTAAAGCGAAGATGTACAGGGAGGATTACCCTCCCCCTCTATCGGACGACGAGGCCATAATGGAAAACGTCTTTGTCCCGAAGAGCCACCGGGGCAAGAAAATCATGGCGTGCGGAATGGCGCTGGTGGCGGAAAAAGGAAACGGGACGGGCTGCCATGGGCCACAACCAACGTCGAGGCGTGGAACATAGCCTCACTCCGCGGGTGCTTGGCCGCACCTTCCATCCTTACGCCTTCAGGAGAATCAGGTGGCGGGCATTCAGGCGTGAATACAGTTTTGCCTGGCTGAACGAATGGCAGTGCAGGAAACTGGAATCCTTATGGCGGCGAGGACTTCTGTCCGAAAAGGGTCCGAACGTAGATAAGAAGGCCGCATGGCGTAGGGCGGGGGCCGAAATCTGCACGCGGCTGGTGCAGCCGGGGGCGGGCAAGAGGGCGGAACAGCTCTCCAGCGGCTCGTGGGAAAACTGACCGGGCCCGGGTTCGAGGACGGGGCAAAGAGGAAGCAGCTCGCGTCCTCCTACGCCAAAGGCAAGATACTCGACGTCGGGATGTGCGAGAACCCCAATGAATACCTGACCGGTGCGCAAGTAACGGGCCTCGATGTGACACGCCCTGCCGCGATGCCCGCGAATTACTCCAGGTTCGTCCAGGGGGATTGCACGCATTCAGCGCAACCCTTGGCGGCGAGACGTTCGATACGATAATCGCCCTGGAAGTAATCGAGCACCTGCCCGACTGGGTGGAGTTCTTCAGGAGGCCCACCGGTCCCTCCGCAGTGACGGCAGGCGGATCGTCTCCACCCCCTGCCCGGTGCTGTGGCGCACGATCCTCGGGAACGCCCTATTCCCGAAAGGCGTATCGATGGAAGGCGGCGGCACCGGCGGAAAAATCGCATGCAAGCCGTATTACGGCCACGTCGTATTGCACCAGCCGCGTATCCTCAACGCCGTAGCCGCAGAGCTTGGCTTCAGCCTCCTCGAAATACGCAACTCCTCCAAGTCCTCCTCCCTTCCGTCCCTTCAAAAAAATATGCTGTACGTGTATGCGAGAAATTAAAGTCGTTCTTATCCAAAAGTCTCGCGGCATCTTTCGGACGCGCGCGCTGCCGCTCCTGAAGCGCGGCCCCTTCCCCCCCTTGGTTTAACGGGCAATTTCTGCTAATCTACAGTGGTCAAGATTTATTCAAGGAGGCGCCATGAGCGGCTACCATAAGAGGGACCTCGATAACTTCCCCATGCACAGCATAAAGAGGGTTGAACGCCCCACGACCGGCATCATCGATAAGGCGGTAAAGAGGGTCGATGAGCGGGACAGCGGCTTCAACAAGGCGGCCCTTGGCGTCTATGGCCCCGTACTGGCGAAGGAAAGGAACCGCTTCGTTATGAAGCACCCCCTTTCCGGCGCGTTGGGGAACATGCAGGTGTTCCTGCGCGACATCGTTGACGGAGTGGCGGCCGCCCAGAAGGCGCCCTTGCCGGACGACCCGCAAACCGTCGCCGATCACATCAAGGAGACGGCCTATTTTCTGAGGGCCGACGCAGTCGGCATTTCGACCTGCCGCCCTATGCAGTTTACTCGAAAAGTTCCCCCCGGCGAGCCCGTCGAATTGACGCACAAGTACGCCATAGCGGTCCTGATCGACCAGGACTGGCGGACCTCGCGTGCGACTAACGGCCACAACTGGATCAGCAACTCCATGAGCTTCATGGCTTATTCGGCCTCCGGTTTCATGCCTGCATCCTTGCCGACTACATCCGCAGGCGGATACCCGGCCAGGGCGCACCACGCGCGCAACTACCAGGTGGTCGTCCCGCCGATCCTTCTGTGGGCGGGGCTTGGAGAGATGAGCCGCATCGGGGATTGCGTGCTCCATCCGTTCATGGGGCCGAGGTTTAAGGCGGCCGTCGTGACGACGGACCTGCCGATGGCTGTGGACAAGCCCATCGATTTCGGTGTCCAGGACTTCTGCTCGAAGTGCAAGAAATGCGCGCGGGAATGCCCTTCGGGGGCGTTGAGCGACGGCGGCAAGGAGATGTATAACGGTTACGAGCGCTGGCCGAGCGACATCCGCAAATGCACCACGATGCGGGTAGGCAACCAGCGCGGCTCCGGCTGCGGCACCTGCATCAAGGCCTGCCCCTGGAACAAGCCTTACACGCCCCTCCACAGGGCGGTAGGCTGGGCGGTGAGATTCCGACATCGCGAGGAGCATGGCCATCCTGGGCGACGGCCTGATGGGCTACGGCAAGCCCCACCCGGACGACCAATGGTGGCTCGACCTCGAAGAGGTGGACGGCGTTGTGCAGTCGCCCCATAAGCACGCGGGCAGGACCTCTGGGCGGGCGACGACTAGACTCTTTAAGCCTGAACAAGTCCGTGATACTATAATGGGGCCTGGAAGGCGCAACGGGAATGGAAACTGTCCGTCATGCTCGGAAGACAAAGCTAAAGAAACGATCCGAAGGACCGCGAAAGAAGCTCTGTCCCATCTTCTCCCTTGCCGCCCTGCTCCTCTCCCTCGTTGTCTTCGCTATCGCAAGTCCGGCCGCCCTCCCCTGCCGTGCTGCAGCAGAGACGAATGAAATCCGCGTCGGCAGCGAGATGGAATTCCGGCCCTACGCCTTTGTCGACAAGGACGGCCGGGCCGCGGGGTTCTCCATCGATCTCATAAAGGCCGTAGCCGAGGCCATGAACCTCCCGATAAAAATCTCTCCGGCCCCTGGGATACCGTCGGAACCCTCGTGGCCGCAACCTCCACGTGGTGCCCAGCGTGACAAAGCTGCCCGAGCGCGCCCGCGTCGTCGATTTCAGCCTTCCCCACACGGAAACCTTCGATGCGTTCTTCGTCCGCAAGGGAGACCCTCCCATAAACGACATCGAGGGGGCAAAGGGGAAGGAGATAGTGGTCGTGCGCTCCGACGCCGCTCATCACTCGCTCCTCGCGCGCAACTTCCAAGGGCGCATAGTCCCCGTGAGAACGGTGCCCGAAGGGTTGTCCCTGGTGGCCTCC
>CAWFRA010000023.1:0-55900 GCA_963818095.1 uncultured delta proteobacterium | reverse complement strand
CCCCAAGGCATGAAGTTGGACTTGTTGGATGTCACCAATATCAAGATGCTGACAGAGATAATGTAGTTAATCGTTGAGCTGACCGGTTTTGTCTTTCCAGTCTAAAACGGCATCTTTGGAGACTGTTACGGGTTGCAATCGTCTTGGAAACACCATCAACCTGATACCGCTGTAGAACCATCCGCATCGTTTTTTCATCCAGCTTATGGTTTTATCTGCTGCCGCCCACCTACTTATTTGATCATCTTCGCCCCTATATAAAATTGCCGTAATGATTCTCGTTGGACAATTGGGCGGCCAGCCGTATCATCTCAAGCTCAGTTGTCCGGTTCGAGCCAAGATAGCTCAAAGCTTAGAAGAAGTGGCTCAGCTTCAGAGTCTGATTGGAATTCCTTCTGAGCTCGTGGGAGTATTTCAAGCTGAACTGAGTAGCTCTGAATTCCTCCCCAGACCATCCACACGCATTCAGGGTATTCTAAGTGGCAGAGTGAATAGGGCTCAAGTGAAAGAATCCCCGCTTAAAACCAGTGGAGAAATTTTCTTGCAAGGGGGAGGACAGATCTCCGAATTTCCCCGTCGTTGGGATTTAAAGGGTGAAACAAAATGGTTTCTGACAATCCCTCACTTTGAAGAGCTCGTGCGCCGCCTGCAACAGAGTCGCTGGGCTGTCTGGGCTCCTTTTTCCGTCTTCAAAGGGGAGGTTGCCTTGCACATCGCGGGGCAGTCTAACGTGAATCGGGGCCACCTCTCCATGAATCTCAACACGGCACTCCATTCTATGTCCGAGGATCTTCATCTGGAGGGAAAGGGAGATCTCAATTTAGAAAGGTTATTGAGCTCGGCATTTCCCCAAGTCGACTTCGATCTTGAGTTAAAAAGGGTTCGTCTCGAGCTCCCGCAGCTGAGCTTTACTTCCTTCCCGCGACTGGTACCTGATCCACGCATTCGCAGTACCCGCAATCATCAGACCGAGCGCAATCATCGGACCGGAACGGATGAGGAAGAAAAGCCCATCTTGCGGCAGGGGCATCGGTAGGGGGACTCGCGCCGTCCGGTGCTCATGCTTTGAGTCCTTTCAGGTACCGGATCCGCATTCACACGGCACCCAACACTCCCGCGATTCTGCTCAGTAACCTGGCAAAATCACCGGTGCCCATTCGTCTTAACCTGGAGCTTTCAAGCTCTGCTCCAGTGACAGGCTGGGTCCGGGTCGAGAGGTTTCCGATAGAAATTTTTAGACATCAGGCCACGGTCGATCACTTTTTAATTCAGTTTCGCACACCCCTAGGTGAGAGCGTGGTGAAGGGCTTGGCACGAATGGACCTAACCGATTATCTTTTCGTTCTCAAGGTAGGGGCAGTTCTGGATAAGCCCCAGATCACTTTCCTCAGTGAGCCGCCACTTTCCGAAAATCAAATGATAGCGGTCCTTCTTTTTGGTCAGCCCCTAGAAGAGCTGAACAGCGATCAGGCTTCCTCAGTGGGTTATACCCGAGCTGCGCTCGCGGAGGGGGCTCTCAGTCTTTTGTCCTTTTATATTCTCGCTTCCACACCGATACAAAGTGTTGGATATGATTCCACGTCAGGCGTGATTTCTGCGAGGGTCCGCCTCGGGGAAGGGACGTCACTCAGTCTCGGAACCAATGCAAAAGAAACGGCTACGGTGGGTTTACGAAAACGACTCGGGCCTTACTGGAGTCTTAGAACTGACATTTCTCGCAGTGATCTGGGCGATGTCATTTCAGCCTATTTGGAGTGGAGCCACCGGTACTAAAGGCGGTCTGAAAAATGCCGTGTCGGGGACGCCCATCCATGGGCTGCGCGCACATCGCGGCTACGCCGCGAACGCTTCACGCTTGTGCGAGCCCCCTCAGGCATTTTCCAGACCGCCTGTCGACCAAATCGGTACGCACCTGCGGTGCATTATATAACGAAGAAAAAGAGCCGATGGAGGGGAAGACCACCTCAGGATGATAGGAAAATTTTGGAAGGCATTCTGTGGATACTTCGTACCGGAGCACGATGGAAGGACCTGTCATCTGAGTACCCACCTTACCAGACCTGTCACCAAAGATTTCAATTATGGGTGGATCTTGGTGTTATAGAAAAAATTTTGCAACGACTTGCGGAGGACTTACTCAAGCGAGGAAAACTGAATCTTACAGAAGCGTATATTAATGGGAGCTTCAGCTCGGCAAAAAGGGTCCTCTGGTTGGTAAGACAAAGCGCGGCAAAGGGACTAAGGTCATGGCAATCGCGGACGGCAATGGTCTTCCTGTCGCCGCAAGGATTGCGAGCGCTTCGCCACATGAAGTTACACTTGTTAAAGATACACTTAAAAGCCGGTTCACCAAGAAGAAACCTCGACGCCTTATCGGCGATTTAGCCTACGACAGCGATCCGCTTGACCGTGAATTTAAAAAATAGGCAGAAAGTCGAACTTATCGCTCCACACAAGGAAAATCGAGTAAAACCAAAAACCCAAGATGGGCGAGTACTACGTAGATTTTAAAGAAGGTAGCAAATCGAAAGATTGTTTTGATAGTTGCAGAATTATCGAAGAGTTGTAACTCGTTGGGAATATAGAGCGGAGAATTTCCAAGGGATGGTTCAACTTGCATGTCTAATGATCCTTTTTCGGTCGTTCTGATCTAGGGTTAGCAAAGCCTCCGAGCTCCACTTCGTCCTTCTTAAAGAAGGCGCACCGCAGGTGCGTACCGATTTGGTCGACGGGCGGTCTGAAAAATGCCTGAGGGGGCTCGCACAAGCGTGAAGCGTTCGCGGCGTAGCCGCGATGTGCGCGCAGTCCGACTCATGGGTCTCCCCGACACGGCATTTTTCAGACCGCCTCTAATACCTTGAGATTGGAATAAGCTAAAAAGCGCTATCCCAGGTCGCTACGCAGTTAAGCTGCTTCGTCAATTGCTTGCCGTCCAAAATCGGCAGTCATATAATTCAGCTATGCGAAAAAGGTTGATTATAGTTTCTATTTTGTCTGTGGTTCCATCTATGGTCTGTTTCGGAGTTAGTGTAGGTGATAAGGCCTTTCCATTGCAGGATGATGTTGTGCCTACTAGTGTTCATGGGAAGCCTTGTGTCAGTTTTTCTGGAAATGGGTTGGAACTTGTACGCCTTCCGATCATTCCCCGTATCAAAATCCACTGAAGATTCGGCAAAATGGATGCAGTGAGTTAATCATGGAAACAAAGCATATGCCGATCTATTCCAAGAAAGGCGAAGTGCCCTCTGAGGTTAATTTTCTAGTCGGATACTGGAATGATGATCAAATCCTGTCCTAAATTTAATTATGCCTTTTCCAAAAGAGGCTGGAAAAAAGATAGAGACCGCAACGAAATATCTGACAATGAAAAGAACACACGAAAAAAAACTAATCACCGAGATTTCGTGGTCGCACGGAGTGAGGAAATGTATTCAAATTCAGGATATCAAGGATCTTTAATTTATCCCTCAGCTGAAGAGTGGAGTCAGTCGATAATATCACTAATCTGTAAGTTGCTTATTTTCGAGACATATAGGTTAAAATTTGCCTCCTTTTTTCTCACTGACCATAAATTAATAATGAAGAGGATTTTTTCCGGCAGTTAAGACCGATGTAGCAGTGGTGTTTTCATGCCCGTACTTCAGTCTGGTACCGGAACTTGCGATTCGATCATTGGTGGTGGAATTTGTCAACGATTGCGGTCAGCTTCATTCCATCTAGATCTCGTAAATTTCAACTTGCTCAATGACATGTAGAAGTCTAAACTTAATAAATACGCATTTAAGAATGGAATCGGTTCATTAGGCAACAAAAGGAGAAAATCAATGAAAAAGGGGTAGTTTGTTTTGCATTCTTGGCTCTTCGCTTAGCTTGTTAGGAATGTCGCAAATTGGAATGAGTGCAGAATTCGATCTTTTTTGCAAGACTAGTTTAAAGACATGTCCTGCTTTAACTCATGTTGTGTTCCAACGAGGCTCTCCCCTTGCTCCCGGCGGCCTCTGCACAATGGAGAGCAGAGACACGACCCAAAACGGGGTACCATTGAAGATAGACTCACCCCAAGGTACCTTCACACCTCCTGAATATTTTCCACATCCAGAGATGGTTCCCAATGTACGATGCCACTACTGAGCCGCGTGCCACCTTTCCATTGGAATGCGTCCAACTACTCTTGTGATTGCCCCCAGGGTAAGACCTTTTCAGGTGGGAGATGCCAATGATGCAGCGATGAATTGGCTTGTGGGAGATTTATGTCTCGGCATCTCTCGCAGTGATCTGGGCGATTTCATTTCAGCCTATTTGGAGTGGAGCTACCGGTACTAATACAGTAAGTTATGATTTCTTTTGCCAAAACTAAGACCTATTAGCCTTCCATAAAGCGATCATTATACAGTCAGGTTTATGCATAATAAAATGACGCGATTACTCCTCTCGCTGAGAAAAAAAGCTATTCTCACCGGATTATTAGGCGGATTCTTAGCTCTGCTTCCTCAAGTGGCAGGTGCCGCGCTAACAGAGGTACAAACAAGTAACTCAGTGAAATCCTTTCTTCTTTTGCAATGGAAAAACCAGTGACTACGTTGCACGACCAGAACGAAGTCATCGGAAAGGCCGCAGCCCATATTCAAAAGCAAATTTACTCTTTGCGTTTAGGAGCATCTTCCTATGCCGGGCAGACAAGCAATCAGGCGACTCAATGCTCCAGTAGAGGCCCCTCCACGCCAAAGTGATGAAACAGACGATGAATTTAGGACGAGGCAAGAGAGAACCCAAAGAACGGAGGGAATTAGACAAGATCTGCTTTCCTACCTAAATTCCAAGTTCCCCATAGAAGCTACCAGCAGTTGCTCCTCTGACTCCCAACAAGGGGCAATGCCCGCATCCCCTTGGGTATTGGCAGAGGCAAATCAAGTCAAGGCGATTGCGCAGGCAATTGTGCCTAATGAGCCTGAAGTGATTGGGAAGGGGCCTTCACATTACGGGTTCAATGCTCTTTGTGGATTTGGTCGATGAGGAAAAACATGGGGATTGGAACCTGCATATGGAGAGATTGCAAACTCTCAGAGGCCAGGCAGGATATGAGTTTTTAGGAAGGCAAGTTCAACCGGAAAACTCATCAGGGGATCAAACCATGGTGGCCCTTTCAGATCCTTTGTTGGGGCAGTTGCCGCTTTTTCAAGTGAACTCCGAACCCGTAACCTTGGATCAAAGCGAAGATTCCAAAGCATTTTTCAGTGAACTTCCGAAAGATACCCACGAAGAATATCTAGCTAAAGGACCTTGGGTCGGCTACCGTATTCGGGTTTTTCCCGGCGCTGTCGGGGACGGTCCATTGCGTGTCGCCCATGACCGCGAAGCTCCATGCCCCGCCGGCGTTACCGGGTGTCCCGGCTGCCGGGGCGCTTATTATATTGCCCGCGCCTCCGCAAGCCGCGAGCACGAGGCAAACGGCAATAAGTGCAAGCGCGGCGATTCGTTTCTTCGTACCGATCACGGGTGAGCCCCCTAAAGATTATTTTATCCGTCTCTAATGATACGATTGCATAGTTAAAGCGATGTTACCGATGAGTTAATAAAAAGTCAAGACCGGTATATATGGACTTGCGTGAAGCAGGATCATTTATTTTCAGCCGGAACCCTTTTTTCTTGCAATGGCGCGTTCTGCCGGTGATAATCAATGGACGGTGACCGGCAACTCTTTCAAGCGGACCGGATTCGACTGGTGGCTCGGCGGCCTGTGCCTGTCGAGGGTCTGCACCTGCTTCATTTTCATGACGTACCCCGGCGCCCTCTCCGTGCTCCGCGAGGAATGGGGCATGTCCGGCGCACAGGCCGGAGCAGTGGCGACCGCTTTCCAGGTCGGCTATGCAGTCTCTCTGGTCGTCTTCTCCGCCGCCGCGGACCGGGTGGGATCGAAAAGACTCTACCTCTGGTCCATGTTCGTCAGCGGGATCTCCGCACTTGCCTTTGCCTTCTTCGCCCACGATTTCACATCCGGCCTGGTCCTCCACACGCTCGTAGGCATTACCCTGGGCGGGACATATACGACCGGCATAATGGTTATTGCAGACCAGTATGCAGCGACGAGCCGCGGCATGGCCGTCGGGCTCTTCATAGCCAGCTCGTCGCTCGGCTATGCGTGCTCGCTTGGCATCAGCGGAGTGACGCTGCCGCTTGGAGGATATCGTCTTTCCTTCCTATTGACCTGCCTAGGTCCGCTTGCAGGCTGGCTTATGGGTTGGCTCAGCCTGAGAAAGACGGAGATTGCGCTTCCCGTGCGGGCGACGGTCCGGCCGGTCATCCGGGAAATAGTAAAAAACAGGCGTGCCATGCTCCTTATTTGGGGATACAGCTTCCACAACTGGGAGCTGCAGGGTATGTGGTCGTGGACGCCGGCCTTCATGGCTGCTTGCATAGGACTGGCGGGCGCCGCGAATGTCAAAGCTGCGGCATCGGGCGCCGGGATGGCAGCCATTTTCCACGTGGTCGGCCTGCTTTCGTGCTTCTCGATGGGCACACTGTCCGACCGGCTGGGCCGCGGCCGTGTGATCGTTGTCCTTGCTGCGACGAGCATGATCTGCTCTTTCCTGTTCGGCTGGTCGATAGGCTGGCCCCTCGCCGTTACCCTGGCCGTAGGCCTTATCTATGCCTTCTCGGTACTGGGCGATTCCCCCGTTTTTTCGGCGGCCCTGACGGAAGTGGTGGACCCTGCGTACCTCGGAAGCGCGCTCGGCTTAAGGTCGCTCCTGGGTTACGTCACTGCCGCAATCGCGCCCCTGGCGTTCGGCGCAGTACTCGATTTCGCGAAGCCTGCCGGCGGGCAGCCCGCTTACACTGCCTGGGGTTGGGCCTTCGTTATGCTGGGCCTGGGCGGACTCGGCGCCGCATGGGCCGCCCGTAGGTTCGACAGGCTTGTGCGGGTTGTGAAAGAGAGCACCGCGCAGGCAGGAAATACCGCACCGTTTCCCCCTCTTTAAGGACAGGCCGGCCCACAGTAATGTCGAGCTGCGCGTCCCCTAAATCGACATTTTTGTCGATTCGTGCCATGTAATAGATCCTTGACATGAAAGCTATCCGCAAAAGGGAGCGGCCTGGGACCGCTTTTGACCGGCCCATAAGCAAAAAACAGGGAACTTGCTGCTGCGGGTGGCACAAGGCACGCCTTTTGCTTCACTGAAGAATCAGGTATAGAATTTGAGAAGCAGTCCGGACCATAAAGACAATTGCCTTAAAAGGGCGCCCGGCGGGAGAGGGGCCATCGCTTCGCTCTCGCCGCCTTGTCCGGATAGGCTGCTCCCGGGCCGATTTTGTCCGGGTCAAATAAGGAGGCGTGACGCAATGAACTGGAGACTGGTTATTCCGATATGTTTTGTTATTGCCGCTCTTTGCGGGTGTGCATCTGTTCCGACCGGACCGAGTATCTCCGTGCTGCCGCAGCCGGGGAAGCCCTTCGAGGTGTTCCAGGCTGATGATGCGGTCTGCAGGCAGTGGGCCCAGCAGCAAATCGGAGGAGAGTCTCCGAGCGATACGGCCAATAAGACGGCTGTCGGCGGGGCCGTGCTCGGCACTGTCGTAGGTGCAGGGCTCGGCGCTGCGATCGGCGCTGCGACGGGCAACGTAGGAGCGGGAGCGGCCATCGGCGGCGCCACCGGGCTCGTAGGCGGGGCTAGCATGGGTTCCAACCAGGGGGCCATGAACGCGCGCGGCCTACAGAGGCGGTACGATATCGCCTACGGGCAGTGCATGTACAGCAAGGGAAACCAGGTGCCGACTTACAGGCCGGCGCCGGTGAGGGTCTATGCGGCGCCTCCGCCTCCGGTATATTATTACCCGGCCCCTGGGCCGTATCCGTACCCGGATGGAAGATAGTGACGTCGATTTAACTCCTTCAAGGACGCGAGGATCGAATCGAGGGCGATGGGCAGCCGGCCCATCGCCCTCGATTCATCTTGCACCAAGATGCACCCCCTTCAGGACAGCATCCCCGTCCGTCCGCCTCCGTTTCGCCGGTCCTGCACGAGCCGTATGTTGATAATTCTATTTCTCTGATACATGTGGCGAATTACGGCCGACAATGATAATATCAATTGTCCGTTCCCGGCGATTGCCCGTAAAAGCATGGCCGGGCCTGTGGACTGGGGGGGCCGGCAAAAGCAAAGAGTCGCGTCGATCCGACGAAGTGGAGCACTATGCCTGTGTAAGATCAGGACGGGAGGAGAAGCATGAAACTGATCATCGCTGTCATTAAGCCGGACAGGCTGGAGGCGGTAAAGCAGGAGCTGTACAAGGCGGAAGTAAATCTGATAACGGTGAACGAGGTCCTTGGACACGGACGCCAGATGGGCGTCACCGAAGTTTACCGGGGCGTCAAGGAGATGGGGAACCTGCTCCGGAAAGTGCAGCTTCTGATAGGGGTCAACGACGACTTCGTGGAGCCGACGATTCAGGCTATCATCAAAGGGGGCAAGACGGGCGAAATCGGAGACGGCAAGATCTTCGTGCTCCCTCTCGAAGAATGCATACGCATAAGGACCGGGGAGCGCGGCGGCGAGGCCATAGGATAGGACAATTATTGGGGCTCAGCGCCCCCTCCACCGGCGAAGCCGGATGGAGCCTCCCCCCTCGGCGCGGCGCTTCGCTTGCTTTATTACTGCCGCGCTCGGCACTCGCTCTGGCAGTAATCGGGCTTAATACCGCGTCCAGCCGCATGGAGCCCCCTCGGCGCGGCGCATTCGCTTGCTTTATTGCCGCTGGTGTCCAGCGGCAATTGCCGGGGCTCAGCGCCCCGTCCGCATGGAGCCTTCCTGCCATTTCAGTCTTTCGTCCAGTAAAGGAAGCGACAATTTTGTCTGTCTGATAGGACGCTATTCGACATTCCCCGCGCCCGCCTAAGAAAAATGGGTGGCTTGCGGCCTGTTTTTTCAATGGTTTATGAAAAGCGCCGAAGGTATGTTTGTTGCTTCCGCCTGAATGCGAAGAAAGCAAATATGTCGGTCGGCAGGCTATTGTCCATCTTGGTCCTCGTCGTGTTTCTACTCGGCCCCGTCTCGCTCGTGGCGCGTGGCGCCGAGGGCGGCCCTGCCGGCTCCCGCCTGACGCCGCACGAGGTCAGGCAATTGCTTGCCTCTCATAACAGGGCGCGCACAGAGGTGGGCCTCTCTCCCCTTACGTGGTCGACTAAACTGGCTGTCTACGCCCAGGAATGGGCCGACCACCTCGCGTCCACGAGCCGCCGCATGGAGCACCGCCCGCATTCCGGCAGGTGGAAGCAGGAACACGGAGAAAACCTTTTCATGGGTACCGCCGGGTATTACGGGGTGGCCGATGCAGTGGCCATGTGGGAGGGAGAAAAACGGGCCTACGACGGCAGGGCCATCGATCAACTGGTGGATTCCCTGCAGCTTGCTGCAGGGAGACCTCTTTTCGCTTCGCTCCGTGGCAATTACTGGGGCTCAGCGCCCCCTCCACCGGCAAAGCCGGTGGAGCCTCCCCCTCAAAGACTCGCCTTCGCTCGTTGTCCTGGATACCCTGCTGCTTGCAGCAGGGTCATTTATTACGGCGCGCATTCATTCGGCCACTATACGCAGCTTGTCTGGAGGGGCACGAGGGACGTCGGCTGTGCAAAGGTATTCTGCTCGGGGTACATGATAGTCGTCTGCAACTATAATCCGCCGGGCAACGTGCTGGGCCTCAGGCCCTACTGAGGCGTCTGTCGCGGCGTGGGGTCCGGTTCAGGTTAAAGGTTCTTGATCTCCCCCGTCTCCTCGATGACTACGGGATAGCCGTCGAGGGCAGCCGGGATGCGCGAACGCGCCTCTGGGGTCATCGAGGATGCATAGACATAGATGCAGGGCCGCCCGTCGCAAACGCCCTGACCCGTGCCGACAACGCCCGGCACGGAGAGGAGGCGCGGCGTCTCCCTGGCAAGCACCGCATCGATACTCATCGGCTGCTTCTTCATCTCAATCTCCCTGGGGCAGTAACCGCAGAGGCAAAGGACCAACCCTATCAGGAGGGCGGCCTGCCGTAACCTTCTTTGAGTATCATTGCTCATCCGGTGCTTCCCGCCTTATTTGCCGTCTATCGTTACGTTGAAGGCCGACAGCACGGGACCGATGGGGTTAGCGAAGGCATATGTGCCCGAGCTGTTCCCCGCAAAAAGCAGCCCGACCGGGTTTGCAGCCGTGTTGTTAGTGACGAGGAGGGAGCCGGAATCGCCGGGCTGGATAAAAGGCCTGACCGAAAATACGGCTATCTGGTTCACGAAGGTGGCAACCCCCGAGCTGTAGCTTACCTGTATCGTCGCGTTGATCGCCTGAATCTGGCCCGTAGTCAGGGAAGTCGTCCTTCCATACTTCTGGACGGCCTGGCCGATCTTCGCGGCTGCAATCGTTGAGGACGGTTTCCCGTATCCGTTCTGAGGCGTGCTGTTGCCGAGACGGGCCGTATCCGACAGGGCGATGGCGCAGTCAATCGTATTGGTGGTGGCTGTCGTGAAGTGGATGGGTACGTATGCACTAAGCGTCCCTATGGCGTTCGCGGTAAGCACTTTGCAGCCGGAGTCATAGACGCCGGGCTGGACGACGAGGCTGCCGGCCGAGGCCTTGTTCTCCAGTGCGAAGACGTGGTTGTTGCTCAGCGCGTAGACCTGCCCGTGCGCGTCTTTTACCCTTGCGCTGATCGTCCCTGCCAGGCACTGGCCGATATTACCCGTCGAGACCCCGATAGGCACGGGGCGCGCGAAAGAACCGGCGGGTTTCACGACCGTCGCAGGCATGGCCTTGATTTCTCCGGTTACGATGGTGACGACCGGTGTCCTCTCGACGCTGTCCGGAATTATCCCCGCGGGAGGGCCCTGCTTCGCAAAGACGACGACGGAAGGGCTCTGTCCTGCGCTCAAGCCCACGGCAGTCCCGATTACGTGGGGCAGCATCATCAATGCGTCGTGATGGCGCGCGCGCAGCGCCATTACAGCGGCAACGGCCGGGTTGGCTTCATCGGGCTCCAGGCCGCCGGTTGTGCTGACCGTTTCGTTCGTGATATGCGCTTCCGCACCGCCCGGCCGCAGATACCACGCGCCCCCTGACACAAGGGCGGCAGCGAAGACAGAGAGCAATGCGATAATGAGAATCCGCCGGTTGAATTGGAAGAAGCTTTTCATAATGGACCCCCAGGTTGGTTTCGGCAATTTCTGCCTTTTCATCGTCCGCTGATATTTGGAGTCGAGCAACGCCCGTGCCAGGACGCAAACCCTTGATAGACAAGGAAAACCAGAAGATTAACGGGGCCGTTTGTGTAAAGAAACCGGACATGCCTGTAAGACAAATCGTCCGGGCAGGCCGAACAACAGACTTCCGTCCTCCCCGGTATCCGGCCGGCGCATGAGGGAAAGCTTTTAAAAAAACTCTAAGAACCTAAAAAAACCTTGACAAAGAAAGGAGTTACCGGTATATTTGGCATTAAGTGGGAAAGAGTGTTAAACGGTGGGACACATGTTCTCAGGTAGATTCGAATACGCGATAGACGATAAGGGAAGGCTCAGCATTCCCGCGAAATTCCGGGAATCGTTGATTTCCCACCTTGAGCCGGCCGAGGGGCAGCGGGTCGCCAGCTATTACGGAAAGCAAGGCGGGCGCAAAAAGGAAGCCGCCGTACCGGAGTGAAGCTGATACTGACGAACCTTGACGGCTGCATCGTCGCCTATCCGGAAAAGGAATGGGAAGAAGTCCAGGGGCGGATAGAGAAGTCGGGAGTCTCCAAGAAGGAGGCGAAGAACTTTCTGAGGTTTTTCTATTCCGGCGTATCCGAATGCTCCGTGGACAGACTTGGAAGGATATTGATACCTCAGTCCCTCAGAAACTACGGGGCGATCAGGAAGAACGTGGTAATAATCGGCATGAACACGAAGATAGAGATATGGGCCGAGGAGACGTGGAGCGAGCTGGTCAAGCAGGCCACGTCTGATACGGACAAGATGACCGATATCGCATCGGAACTCGGTCTTTGACGGCGCAGGAACACGTACCGGTTCTCCTTAGCGAGGTTGCGGAATATCTGATCGACGCCGATGACAGGCTGCTGGTAGATGCGACTGTCGGAGGCGCGGGGCATGCATACTACCTGTTAGAGAAATACCGGCAGTTGAAGCTGATCGGCCTGGACGCCGATGAAGAGGCCCTGGCTCTTGCGTCCGGCCGTCTGGCACCCTTCGCGGACCGGGTGCTTTTGAAGAAAGGCAACTTCAGGGACCTCGGACGCATTTTGCGCGAAGCGTCGGTCACCGAGGTCGATGCCGTACTTTTCGATCTCGGCATATCGATGTACCAGATGTCGGGCGGCAGGGGCTTCAGCTTCGGCGATGAAGACGACCTTGACATGCGGATCGACCGGGAGGAAGCGCTCACGGCCCGGGAAGTGGTAAACCAGTACGGCTACTCTGCCCTTGTACGGATCATCAAAGAGTACGGAGAGGAGGGCGACGCCGTAAGGATAGCGCGGGCCATTGTCGAGGCGAGAAAAAAGGCACCCATAAAAGGCGCCAAGGCGCTGGCCGATATAGTGGAGGGGGCGAAAAAAGGCAGGGGGAAGAATACACCCTGCCACAAAAACTCTTCAGGCCATAAGGATCGAGGTTAACAGGGAGCTCGAAAACCTCGGCGAGGGGCCTTGAGGAGGCGACCGATGCATCTGTAAAGGCGGGGAAGGATCGGCGTGATTACTTTCCATTCCCTGGAAGACAGGATAGTGAAGAACTTTTTCAGGGAGAATCCGTTCTCTTCGGCCGGCGACAAAAAAACCGATCAAGCCCGGCAGGGAGGAGATCATGACGAACCGTAAGGCCAGGAGCGCTAAGCTGAGCATAGCGGAGAAGCTATGATAACGACGGGCGATGGGAAGAAACACCTATATCAGGGTAGAAAGCAGACCGTTACATGCGCCCAAGGGTGTCGGCCCCTTTTTCTTCGCCGTGACCGTCGTGATTTGCCTGGCCCTCGTCGTCACCCTTTTTTTCGTGACCGGCATATACGAAGAGACGAGGGGCCGGTTCATAGAGAGCCTCAAGAAAGAAAAAGAGCTTGTCGAAGCCAATAAAGCACTGAAAATGGAGCTTGCGGCAGTGACGCAGAAGGGATACATGGAATTTGCCAGCCGCAAGAGACTTGGACTGAAGACAGCCGGACGATAAAGAGGTGGTGGTCTTGCGATGAACAAGAAGTCCAAGAAAAGGGCTTTTCTTGTTTATGTGATATTATGCCTCATCTATGTCTCTGTCGCTTTTCGATTGACTGATAAAATGGCATGAAACGAATTTCAGGGGAACAGGCAGAACCGTCGCAAGGCACACTTATGCCCGTTCCCTCCACGAAACAGACCGCAACGCCCCTCCATCCACACGGGCTCTATCCCCCGTCACCGCTTCTCCCGTATCCGCACAATCAGACGGCGCACAAAGGGACCGGCTGTCGACAATACGCAGTCCCCCTTGGCGGACGGCCGATCTACCGATGCCGGCCGGCCGGGGATAGAGCCCTCCCTCCTAATCTCGGTCCCCGTGGTCTGCCACGCTCTGAAGGAAGGATGGATCGAGAAAGAGGGTTTGATTTTTGGGAAAAAGGATGGTACAATAATGTCGCGTGGAAGAAACCTCTCGAAATTCTTAAGGATCACGACGAAGACGGTTTAAGGAGCATCTTTAGTACAATAGGGCAAAAACGGGTGTTGGAGTTCCTGAAACAGGAGGGCGTCAACCCTTCCGGGAGGTTGAGCGCCGAAGATATCATTTTGGGCAGGGGGTATACGGATCGACCGGGAAAAACTGGTCTCCCTCTACAACAAGAACGTAAGGCCGGAATGCGACGAAGTCTTCCCCTTTTGCCCTGGCGCATATGGGCATCGCTAAGGGCAGACAGGGCTTCGAGATGACGAAGGGTGAAGAGGCGGCCAGGGACGCCAGGAAGACGGCGGACGCCGAATGGATGATGCCGAACCTGGCGAGCCTGCCCATAAGGACCGCCATCGACAAGCTCTCCAGTCCATACGTCAAGGATCAAGGTATACGGCAGCGGGTACGTGACCGACCAGTCGCCCAGGCCCTTTGAAAGGCTTAAGGGGGACCAGGAGTGCATCATCCGGGGGAGGACGGAAAACTGATGAAGCCCACCGAGCTCCTGGCCGGCCTTCCGGTAACTGCGGTCATGGGCGCCCTCCCGGACGGCCAGGAGATCACGGGGATCACGAAGGATTCCAGGGAGGTCGGAACCGGGCTCCGTGTTCTTCGTGACCCCGTCGAGCAGGGCCTTCCTCGATGACGCCCTGGCCAGGCGCCCCGCGGTTGTCGTCTCCGAGGAGCCCCTTCCCGGCGAGATACCCTGTCTCGTCCTTACGGGCAATGCGCGCCTCCTCCTTGCGCAGGCGGCAGCAAGGTTCTACGGCTTCCCCTCGCGGCGGATGCACGTCACGGGCATCACGGGCACCAACGGCAAGACGACCGTCTCCTACCTCATAGAGTCCATCGTGGGGCGTCGGGGGCAAAGGCGGGCGTGATAGGCACCATCTCCTACCGGTATAACGGCTGCGAGGTGAAAGGCGCCGAATACGACGCCGGAATCCGTAGAGATACAATCGCTCCTTGCCGCCATGGACGAAGGAGGCGTGGGGTACGCGGTGATTGAGGTCTCCTCCCATGCCCTCGACCAGGGCCGCGTGGAAGGCGTCGATTTCGACTGCGCCGTATTTACCAACCTCACCCACGACCATCTCGACTACCACGGCGACATCGAGAGCTACAGGCGGCAAAATCGCTCCTCTTCCATCGCTACCTGGCGCGAAAGCGTAAAGGAGAAGAAATGGGCGGTGCTCAATATCGACGACCCGAGCGCGCCCGTCTTTTGTCCCCGCCCTGCCCGTCCGGACTGCGACTTACAGCGCACAAGGCGGGCGCAGACGCATATCCCATGTCCGTCGAGGAGACGATAGACGGCATCACATTGGAACTTTC
The DNA here is from genome assembly GCA_963818095.1 of uncultured delta proteobacterium. GTDB lineage: Bacteria > Desulfobacterota > Syntrophorhabdia > Syntrophorhabdales > WCHB1-27 > CAWEPK01. The sequence goes on along the minus strand of CAWFRA010000023.1, from coordinate 40,902 downwards.
ACTGAGAGGCAGGCGGATGCGCGTGAAAACCCCCCTTGTCGGCTTTTTCAATGTCTCCAATATCCTGGCAGCCGCGCTTTCGGGCAGACGTCTGCGGGTTTGCGCCGGAGGCCGTAGCTGCGGGCATAAGCGCTTTGAAGCGTGTGCCGGGAAGGCTCGACAGGGTGGAGACGGGCAGGGGCTTTCACGTATTCGTCGATTACGCGCATACGCCCGATGCCCTGCAGAAAACGATAGAGACCCTCAACCGGGTACGGCCCGGCAAGCTGATAGTCGTCTTCGGGTGCGGGGGCGACAGGGACCGGGCAAAAGGCCCGTCATGGGCAGGATTGCCACCAGCCTGGCCGATTTCGCCATCATAACGTCGGACAACCCACGGACGGAATCACCGGGCGCCATAATCGGGGAGATCAGAATCGGGCGTGACGGGGAACGCGTTCAAGACTATAGAGGACAGAAAAACGGCTATAGCCGAGGCGATTGGGATGGCCGGGGAGAAGGACGTTGTGCTTGTGGCAGGCAAGGGCCACGAGGATTACCAGATCATTGGGAAGACTACCCACCCTTTCAGCGACAGGGCGGTGATCGAGGAGTTTCTCCGTGTGGCAGGTTGATGCATCGTCCAGGGCGTGAACGGAAGCGCCGCCAGGCTCGCAGCAGGCTCGTTTACGGCGATCTCCACAGATTCGAGGACGATAAGGCCGGGGGAGCTTTTCATCCCGCTGAAAGGCCCCAACTTCGACGGCCACCGGTTCATCGAGGCCGCGTTTGCGGCCGGGGCGGCGGGCGCCTTGTGCGACAGGGCCAGGCAGGACGTCTGCGCGCGGGCCGGCGGCACGATCGTCCTGGTCGATGACACGAACCAGGCCCTACTCGACCTCGCCGCATGGAAGAGGAAGCGGACAGAATCCGCTTTCGTCGCCATAACGGGGAGCAACGGCAAGACGACGACCAAGGAGCTGCTCGTCCGCATCGCAGGCGGCGCCTTCAACGTTGTCGCAAATGAGAAGAACTATAACAACCAGATCGGCGTTGCCAAAACGATGCTCGCCATAGAGGGGCGGCCTGATTACGCGATTTTCGAGCTGGGCACCAACCACAAGGGAGAGATACGGACGCTGACCGGCATGGTCGAGCCGAATATCTCACTCATCACGAACGTCGCCCCTTCGCACCTCGAAGGGCTTTCGGACCTCGCGGGCGTCGCGGCGGAGAAGCTCGACCTTTTCAGGACTACCGTGGCCGGCGGGACGATATTCGTCAATGCGGACGACCCGTCGCTTGCGGCGTACAGAAGGGCGGACTGCAAGGTTTACACCTTCGGCATCAACGAGGCTGCGGATTTCAGCCTGAAGGTATCGGCGGACAGGGGCCTCGACGGCTGCAGACATCGTCCTCGACCTGCAAAACGGGAAGGTCGAGTCGGCGACCAGGCTGCTCGGCCGCCACAACCTGTACAACGTGCTGGCTGCTGCGTCACTCGCCTCTTTCATGGGCGTTCCGGCAATCGCGCTCGGCCGCGCCATAGAAGGGTTCGAGCCTTACAAGGGCCGGTTCAGGCCCGTCAGATCGGGTGCAGGCTACGTCATCGTCGACGACACGTACAACGCAAACCCCGCCTCGATGGAATGGGCCGTAAAGACGCTGGCCGCGCTCCCCTGCACAGGCAAGAGGGTAGCCATCCTCGGGGACATGCGGGAGCTTGGCGACGGCGCGGAAGGCTATCACCGGGTGTTGGCCGCCTGGCGCGGGCAAGCAACCTCTCGCTGGTCCTGCTTTTCGGTCCGGCGATGAAGGCTGCGGCGGATGAAGCCGGCAACGGCAATGTTTCCGTTTTCGAAGACAAGAAGAAGCTGGTGGAATTCGTCCGGGGGAAACTGGCGCCGGGCGATATAGTGTTGGTAAAAGGGTCGAGGGCGCTCGGCCTGGATGAGGTAGTGGAGGCGCTCGTTTAATGCTTTATCATCTTTTCTTTGGGATACACGGTAGGCTTACGGTTTTCAACGTGTTCCGCTACATCACGTTCAGGACCGTGCTCGCCATGCTTACCGCGCTCGTCATAAGCTTTCTGCTTACGCCGAGGGCAATAAAGAAATTCCAGTAATGGAAGATCAACAACGGCAAGCGGGAAGACGTGCCCGACCGGCACGAGGCGAAGAAATCGACCCCTACGATGGGCGGGTCCGTCATCCTTATCTCGACCATCATCCCTACGCTCTTATGGGCCGACCTGCGGAACCAGTATATCTGGATCGCCATGATGACGCTCGTGCTCTTCGGGGGCATCGGCTTCATCGACGACTACAGCAAGTTGAAGGGGGACAGAGGGAAGGGCGTCTCGGGCAAGACAAAGCTTATTCTCCAGTGCGCAAGCGCCCTTGCGGCGAGCGCGCTCATCTATTCGAAAGGGACCTTCCTGACCCAGTTGTCGATACCGTTTTTCAAGCACGCCACGCCGGACATCGGCATCTTTTATATCGCGGTCTGCGTGCTCATCATAGTGGCCACTCGAACGCCGTCAACCTGACGGACGGACTCGACGGCCTGGCGATCGGGCCGGTCTTGACCGTCTGCGCCACCTTCCTTATTTTTGCGTACCTCGTCGGCAACGTAAAATTCGCCCAGTACCTCCAGATCTTCTACGTCAAGGGCGCCGGCGGAGCTTACGATACTCTGCGGCGCCATGCTCGGCGCGGGCATAGGGTTCCTCTGGTACAACGCATACCCGGCCGAGCTGTTCATGGGCGATACGGGCTCGCTCTCCCTGGGCGCCGGCCTGGGCGTGATAGCGGTCATGATCAAACAGGAATTCCTCCTGGTGATCGTCGGGGGCATATTCGTAATCGAGGCCCTTTCCGTCATCATCCAGGTGCTCTCTTACAAGACGCGGGGCAAGCGGGTTTTCCGCATGGCGCCGATCCACCACCATTTCGAGCTGAAGGGATGGAACGAAGAAAAGATCGTGGTCCGCTTCTGGATCATATCGGTGATACTGGGCCTCGTGGCAATGAGCACGCTGAAGCTGCGATAAGGGAGAGATGAAGAAAGACCTCCATATACCGGATCGCGTCCTGGTAGCAGGCCTTGGGACAAGCGGCGTCTCCTGCGTGAAGCTCCTGGTGAGCCTCGGCAGGAAAGTGACGGCCACCGACATGCGGCCGGAAGGCGAGCTTGCGGGCGCGACTGCGGCCCTCGACGGCGTGCCTTTCGAGGGCGAGGTTCGGCGGCCATAGCGAGCGGGACTTCCTCGACCACGGGCTGATCGTTATCAGCCCCGGCATGGCATACGACCATCCCCTGCTTCAAAAGGCGCGGCAGAACGGATCGAAGGTGGTAGGCGAGGTCGAGCTTGCATCGTGCTTCATCGACGCCCCGATCATTGCCGTTACCGGCACGAACGGCAAGACGACGACCACAACGCTCCTCGGCCGGCTTTTCGAAGCCGTCTCGCCCGATGTCTTCGTCGGCGGCAACATAGGCGACCCCCTGGCCAACTATGTGCTCTCCGGCCGCAAGGCGCGCGTCGTCATCGCGGAGATAAGCAGCTTCCAGCTTGAGACTATCGAGAGCTTCAGGCCCGCATACTGCGGTCCTTCTCAATATCACGGAGGACCACCTCGACAGGTACGCCTCCTTCGCCGGCTATGCGGCGGCGAAAATGAGGATTTTCGAGAACCAGACGGACGGCGATCAGGCCGTCGTCTCCAGAGAGATCGAAGGCATAGGCCGGCTCGCAGCGAGGCGTTATTATTTTTCTTCCCGCGCCAGGCTCGAAGAGGGCGCCTTCCTCGACGGCGGGACGCTGCGCGTGAGGACAGGCGGCGCCGAGTTCTCGTGCAGGAGGGACATCTCGCCTCTCGTCGGCACCCACAATACGGAGAACCTGCTCTGCGCCGTCCTCATTGCCCGCCTGTACGGCATCGACGGAGAGATTATCGAAAAGACGCTGGCCGATTTCAAGGGGCTCCCCCACAGGGTGGAGTTCGTGAGAGAGGTCGAGGGGCGTCCGTTTCTACAACGATTCGAAGGCAACCAACGTGGATGCGGCACGCGAAGGCCCTGGAGGGCATGAACGGGAACGTCGTCCTGATAGCGGGCGGTAAGGACAAGGGCGGGAGCTACGCCCCCATCGTACCGTTCGCGCACCGCATTAAGGGCCTCGTGCTTATAGGGGAGGCGGGGCCGAGGATCGCCTCCGAGCTGGGCCCGCTATATCGCCACCTACCCGGAAGACGGCCTGGAGCGGGCCGTCCGGCGGGCGATGGCGCTTGCCGGCAAGCGGTGATACGGTCCTGTTCTCGCCCATGTGCTCCAGCTTCGATATGTTCGAGAACTACAAGGCGCGGGGAAACGCGTTCAAGCAGATAGTGGAGGCCCTGTGAGAAAGATAATGGTGCTCATCATAGCGTCCATTTTCTTCTTCTGTCTCTTTCGCGAGACTGACGCCGACGACGATGCTCACCCTCTGCCTTGTCATGGCGTCCGCCTATGGCCTTTCCAGGCTACAGTCTCGATACGTGCTCGCCTCCAAGTATCCCATCGTAGGGCTCTGCCTTGCCCTCTCGCCCCTGCTCATCATCTATCCGGCCCTGCGCGCCTCCTGGTGGATTGCGGCCGCGGCCATGTTCCTTGCCTTTTACAGCATCGCCCTTTTTCTGGTGACGACGGAAGAGAAGGAGAGGGAGATATACAAAGAAGTGATCGGGCCTTTCGCTGCTCTACGGCGCGTCCGCCCTCAACCTCTTCTTGACCGGGCACTTCGAGCTTATGCTCCCCTTTACCGTCTCCATGCTCCTTTTTCTCTTTATCATCAACCATATGAAAGTCGCGCTTTTCGTGACCGGATATGTCGTCGCCTGCGTGGCCGTCCTCGTGGCGACCGGCTCGCCGTTCTCCCACAAGGCCGTCCCGTTCTTCGACGCACAGCGCTATGCGCTTTTTGCGTGCGACCTGGCGCTCCTCCTCATCGCTTTCATTGCATTCGTGAAGAGGACGGACATGGTCGCGGTCCTCGCCTTCTTCGGCTTTATCTACGTCTCGGTGGACCTGCTTATGTCTATCGGCTTCCGCCTGAACGGCGTCCTCATCCATCAGCCCATGCTCGGTCTTCTCGTCGTCGGCCCTCTTCTGGGACTGATGATGAAAGGAGGCAAAGAGCGGCGATGAAGGTCCTGATAGCAGCGGGCGGGACAGGCGGCCACATCTTTCCGGGCATATCGGTGGCCGAGGCGTTTGACGCGGATAAGTCCGAAGTCGTCTTCGCAGGTACGCCCTACGGGATGGAGGACAGGCTGGTACCGCAGGCAGGCTACAGGCTCGCAAAGATAGAGGCAAAGCCGTTTTTGGGCACGAGCCCGGCCGCGAAGCTGGGCACGCTCGCCGCCGTCATGCGCGGCACGCTCCAGTCTTTGCAGCTCATAAGGGCAGAAAAACCGGACGCGATCCTCGGCATGGGCGGCTTCACGTGCGTGCCGGTCGTGCTGGCGGGCCTGTTGCTACGCGTGCCATGCTTCCTCCACGAGCAGAACGTCTCTCCCGGCATGGCCAACAAGCTGCTTTCCGGGAGGGTGAAGGCCGTTTTCGTCAGCTTTGCCGAGACTGCCCGTTACCTCAAAGGGAAGAAGGTAATCCATACGGGCAACCCCATAAGGAAGATCATGCGCGGCAAGCGGGAGGAAAAAGGCGCTTCCGCTTTTACGGTCTTTGTTTTCGGCGGGAGCCGCGGGGCGAGAAAGATCAACGAAGGCGTCCTCGACCTGCTGCCGTATCTCGAAAACGGCCGGGCCGTGGCGCTGTACCACCAGACGGGTGCAGACGACTTCGACCGCGTGGCAGCCGGCTATGCTGCATCGAAGACCAAACATGAGGTCTTTGCGTTTACGGACCACATGGAGAAGTACTACAACCTCGCGGACGTCGTCATATCGAGGGCGGGGGCGTCGACCATCTTCGAGCTGTCGTACTTCAGGAGGCCCGCCGTCTTTGTACCCTATCCTTATGCTGCGGGCGGCCACCAGTCGAAGAACGCCGCCTACGTCGAGGCCATAGGGGGAGGCCTGACCATTGAGAACAGCGCGGTCTCCGGGAAAAGCCTGCTCGCTGCCATCGGCAAGCTGCGGGACGACCCTGCGGAGATAGGACGCATGGGCGAGAACATCGGATCGATTTACGTCGAAGACGCGGAAATAAAGATTATGCGAGGAATACAGACAGGTGTTTAACAGGATTAAGAACATTCACTTCGTCGGCATCGGCGGCATAGGCATGAGCGGCATAGCCGAAGTGCTTCTCAACCTCGGGTTCACGGTGAGCGGCTCCGACCTCCGCAAGACGGACATCACGAGCAGGCTCGTGCAGCTCGGTGCGACCATTTACTACGGGCACAGGGGAGAGAACGTCAAAGACGCCCACGTCGTCGTCACCTCGTCGGCGGTGAAGGCGGACAATCCGGAGGTGCAGGAGGCTAAGGCGCTTGCCATACCGGTGATACAGCGGGCCGAGATGCTCGCCGAGCTTATGAGGATCAAGTACAGCGTGGCGGTTGCCGGGGCGCATGGCAAGACGACTACGACTTCGCTGGTCGCCTCCGTGGTCCGGGGCGCCGGCCTCGACCCCACATGCGTGATAGGGGGGAGGCTGAACAGCCTGGGGACGAATGCGAAGCTCGGCTCGAGCCAGTACCTTGTCGCAGAGGCGGACGAGAGCGACGGCACGTTCCTCATGCTTTTCCCCACGATCGCAGTCGTCACGAACGTTGACATGGAGCACCTCGATTTTTACAAGGACATGGAAGACATCAAGAAGGCCTTCCTTGCCTTCATGAACAAGGTGCCTTTCTTCGGGCTCGTCATCCTCTGCATCGACAGCGAGAACCTTGCGAGCCTCATGCCCATGCTCAAGAGAAGGTACGTGACGTACGGCCTTTCCGAGAAGGCGGAGCTACGGGCGGTCGACCTGCGCCAGAACGGCTTCAGCACGCGCTTCACCGTGCTTTACAAGGGCGAGCGGCTCGGAGACGTAAACCTTGCGACTCCGGGCGTGCACAATGTCGTGAACGCCCTTGCGGCGATAGCAGTAGGCATGGAGCTCGATATAGGCTTCGACGTGATGGCGGAGGCGCTCGGCCAGTTTTCGGGCATCCACCGCCGCCTGGAGCTTAAGTGGGACGGTACGGTGAAGGTCGTGGACGATTACGGCCATCACCCGACGGAGATAAAGGCGACGCTGCGTGCGCTGCGCTCCATGTGGCCGGGCAGGATCGTAGTCGCATTCCAGCCGCACCGTTATTCGAGGACGAAGGCTCTCCTGGGGGAATTCGTGAAGTCCTTCGGCGACGCCGACGTGCTCCTGGTAACGGAGATATACGCCGCCTCCGAGGAGAAGATAGACGGCGTATGCGGGGAAGCCCTGGCCGGCAGCATACACTCGGGCGGCCACCCGAACGTCATCTTCGCCCCGACCAGGGAGGAGATGATAAGCCATATCTACAAGATTGCGAAGCCCGGCGACATGGTTGTAACGTTGGGCGCCGGGGATATATATAAGGTGGGAGAGGAGCTGTCGGCGATATGGAGCCGCGAGGCATAAGGGGACGGGTGGTGACGAACGCGCCCATGAAAAGGTACACGTCGATGAAAGTAGGCGGACCTGCCCCTTACCTTTTCTACCCCGAGGACGCCGAGGACGTTGCGGAGGCCATAGGCTGGCTCTCGAAGCAGAAGCTGCCTTTCAGGTTCCTCGGTAATGGGACCAACGTAATCGTGGCGGACCGCGGCGTCGATATGGGAGTAATCAGGACAACACAGATGCAGACCCTGCGTTTCAGGACTACCGGTGATGGGGCTTTTTGCGACGCGGGCGGCGGCCTGCCGCTGAAAAAGCTTATCGCAGCGTGCGCTGTCCGGGGGCTTTCGGGTCTGGAAAAACTCTACGGCATACCCGGGACAGTCGGCGGCGCGATCAAGATGAACGCAGGGAGCTTCGGGGTCGCAGTTTCCGATTGCCTTGCCTCTGCGGTCTTAGTCGATGAGAAAGGCAGGTCGGCTGCGGTGAAGGCCGGCGAGATGGGGTTCGGCTACAGGCGGTCCGCGATCGGGGACACGCAGTGCGTCGTCGAGGCCACGTTCAGGCTCGCGCCGCGCGACCGGGCCGGCATCGAGGCCGACATGGATTACGTATGGCGCCAGAGGCTCGAAAAGCACCCCATGGACCTGCCGTCCGCAGGCTCCGTTTTCAAAAACGGCAGCAGCGGGCCTGCATGGACCTATATCGACCGGGCGGGCCTTCGGGGTTTTGCCGCGGGCGGGGCCTGCGTATCGGCGAAGCACCCGAATTTCATCGTCAATACGGGCGGGGCGTCCGCGTCCGACGTGCTGTCAGTCATTGAGACAGTGAAAAAGCGTGTGGCAGACGCGACAGGGGTTGCCCTTGAGGAAGAAGTGGAATTGTGGGGATTCGATGGGCAATTACCGGGGCTCGCGTCGCCCCCTCATGAAAAGGAAGGTACATTTGACAGAGGTTAAGAAGGGCCTCAAAAAGAAGCGCATAGGCGTCCTCATGGGGGGACGTTCCTCTGAGCGCGAGATATCTCTGAAAAGCGGGCAGGCGGTGCTCGCGAGCCTCGTAAGGTCCGGCTACACAGCGGTCGGCATCGATGCGGGGAAAGACCTTCCCGACCTTTTGGGGAAGGAGCGGATCGATGTCGCCTTCATCGCCCTCCACGGCAGGTGGGGCGAAGACGGCACGGTCCAGGGCCTTCTTGAGATGATGGCCATCCCCTATACGGGCTCGGGCGTGCTCGGCTCCGCGCTGGCAATGGACAAGTGCCTCGGAAAGCTCCTGTTGATGAGCCTGGAAGTTCCGACACCGGCTTACCGGATATGCCGGTCCGAGAAGGAGGCCGATTTCAGGCTGCCTTTCGTCGTGAAGCCTGCGCGCGAGGGCTCGACAGTCGGCATATCGATAGTCAGGAAGCGCGAGCAAAAGCAAAAGGCGATAGAGACGGCCTTCGAGTACGACAGCAAGCTGTTGTTGGAGCAGTACGTGATCGGCAGGGAGATAACGGTAGGCATAGTCAACGGCCTGCCGCTGCCTGTAGTGGAAGTGAGGCCGAAATCGGGTTTCTACGACTACGCCGCGAAATATACGAAGGGCATGACCGAATATATCGTCCCGGCCGAGATCGACGCGGGTATAGAAGAAAAGGCGCGGGCAGAGGCATTGACCGTCTGGGAGCAGTTCGACCTTTCCGGCTGCGCGAGGGTCGATATGATGTTAGAGAGGGAAACGCCCCTCGTCATTGATATCAATACCTCTCCAGGCATGACCGAGACGTCCCTCGTCCCGAAGGCGTGGGCCCACCTCGGAAAGACCTTCGACCAGCTCGTCGAAGAGATACTCAAAGGAGCGGACCTTAAGGCATGAAACGGACCGTCTACATCCTTTTCCTGGTGTCGATGTCCCTTTTAACCGTGCTCACGGGGATGTACCTCTTCTCGCGCACGGAGCCGGTCTTTCTTCTGAAGCACATTAAGATAACGGGGGCCGACCAGCTTGCCGAATCGGAGATACTCTCGAAGGTCTACCCCTTCCTGAACGACAGTATTTTCCGGACGGACATGGGAAAGGTGAAGGAAGCGATCACGTCCCATCCGTTCATCAGGGACGTCAGGGTGAAAAGGATTTTCCCCTTTTCAATCCTGATCGAGGTCAAGGAGAAGGTGGCTTCGGCGCTCTGGGTGGGGCCCGGCGGGGAAATAGAGATGCTCGATGAAGAGGGGGTGCCGTTCAGGGGGCTTCGAAAGGGAAGCACGCATGACCTTTTTGTCGTCAACGCCAGGGATGAAGCCGACGCGAGGGGGATATTCAGGCAGGTCGCAGGTTGGGCCAGCCAGGGCATCATAAAGAAAGACGACCTCTCGGAAGTCGTATACAACGAGGGAGACGTAACCCTTTACAGCCTGACCGACGGGGTCGAGATCATACTCGGCAAGGAAGAGAGGCCCGGCCGTCTGAAACGGGCCATGGCGGTGCTTCAGGATGCCAAGAAGAGAGGGCTGCTCATAAAGTGCATAGATGCCCGTTTCGACAATGGCGCCATCATAAGGGAGAGGAAGGGGTGATATGACAGAGGACGGAACATTTCTCGTCAGCCTCGATGTCGGCAGCACCAAGATTTGCGTGGTGGTGGCCAAGATCGTAGATAATAAGGTCAATATCGCCGGGATAGGCTCCCATCCGTCAACGGGCCTGCGCAAGGGCGTGGTGGTCAATATCGACAGCACCGTAAGCTCTATGAAGAAAGCCATCGAAGAAGCGGAGCTTATGGCAGGCATCAAGATAGCGGGCTGTCTCGCCGGGGTCGCCGGGGCCCATATCAAGAGCTTCAATTCCAACGGCGTAGTAGCGGTGAAGGACAAAGAGGTGCGCAAGGACGACATCACCCGCGCCATCGACGCGGCCAAGGCGGTGCCCATCCCTGCGGACAGGGACCTTATCCACGTCATTCCGCAGGAATACATCGTTGACGACCAGGACGGCATACGGGACCCGCTGGGGATGAGCGGCGTGCGCCTCGAAGTCAAGGTGCATATCGTTACCGGCTCCGTCACCTCCACCCAGAATATCGTCAAGTGCTGCATGCTCGCGGGCCTTTCCGTGGAGGACCTGATCCTCGGGCAGCTCGCCTCCGCGGAGGCTACGCTTACCCCTGAAGAGACGGAGATAGGCGTCGCAGTGGTCGATATAGGCGGAGGGACCAGCGATATCGCGGTCTATGCCAACGGAGCGATCAGGCATACGGCCATCCTGCCGTTCGGGGGCAGCCACATTACCAACGACATCGCGATAGGGCTGCGCACGCCGGTTGAAGAAGCGGAGAAAATAAAGAAAAGATACGGCTGCGCCCTTTCCAAGATGATAGGCGCGAACGAGACGATAGAGGTGCCGAGCGTCGGAGGGAGGAAACCGAGGACGCTCATGCGCAAGACCCTGGCGGACATCATCGAGCCGAGGGCCGAGGAGATACTTACGCTCATACACGACGAGATCAAGAAATCGGGGTATGAGAAGCTCCTTGCCTCGGGCGTAGTGCTGACAGGAGGGTGCGCGAACCTCGAGGGCATAGTCGACCTCGCGGAGGGCGTGTTCAGCCTGCCGGTGAGGAAAGGCCTGCCGATAGGCGTCGGCGGCCTGGTTGACGTAGTGAACAACCCCATATACGCGACGGGCGTAGGACTGATCCTTTATGGTCTGGCTGGGGGCAAGGGCAAGACTTACGAGAGGCGCGAGCTGTTCAAGAAGTTGAGAGAGAAGGGGTTTGGCAAGATAAAGCGGATTATCGACGAAATTTTTTGAGGGAGGGCGACATGTTCTACATGGATGAGAGCAACGGGTTTTCCGCAAAGCTGAAAGTCGTGGGCATCGGGGGTGGCGGGTGCAATGCCATCAACAACATGGTCGAAGGGGGGCTCCAGGGTGTGGAGTTCGTGGCCGTGAATACCGACGTCCAATCCCTCAATGCAAATAAAGCTCCGGTCAAGATCCAGATAGGCACGAAGCTGACGAGGGGGCTGGGCGCAGGGGCGAACCCGGAAGTCGGGAGACAGGCGGCCCTGGAAGACGCCGAGCAGATAGCCGAGCACCTGAGGGGGGCCGATATGGTCTTCATCACGTGCGGGCTGGGCGGCGGGACGGGCACGGGTGCTTCGCCGATCATCGCCGAGGTATCGAAGGAGCTGGGCTGCCTGACGGTGGCGGTCGTGACAAAGCCTTTCGCCTTTGAAGGAAAGATGCGAAACTTCCAGGCGGACGACGGGCTCCTCAAGCTTAAAAATCAGGTGGATACGCTGATAACGATCCCGAACCAGAGACTTCTGTCGGTCGGCGGCAAGCACATGACGATAAAGGACGCCTTCCTCAAGGCGGACGAGGTGCTCCTGCATGCCGTAAGGAGCATATCGGACCTTATCATATCGGACGGGTACGTTAACGTGGACTTCAAGGATGTCCAGACCGTGATGCGGGAGAAAGGGCTGGCCATCATGGGCGTCGGTGCGGCGTCGGGAGACAAGAGGGCCATCGAAGCGGCGCAGAAGGCCATATCGAGCCCGCTCCTCGAAGATATATCGATCCACGGCGCAAGGGGCGTCCTCATCAACGTCACGGGCAGCTCGAACATGACGCTGCACGAGGTCAACGAGGCGTCGATGCTCATTCAGGAGCAGGCGCATGAGGAAGCGCACGTCATCTGGGGCCTCGTCTTCGACGAATCGATGGACGAATCCGTAAGGATCACCGTTATCGCGACCGGCTTCGAGGAAAAAATGTCACTCAGCGAAGAGAGGCCGGAGAGGCGGACGGAGAAGCTTTTCGACGAGCAGCCGACGCCGACTTATTTGAGGAGGACACCGAAGATGGAGGCCAGGGACGTACGTCCCAGGCCGTCGAGCGCCGATATCGACGACGAGCGGTATGATATCCCGACGTTCCTGAGGAAACAGGCCGATTGATCTCTTTGCCCCCAGTAGTGCCGGGCCGCGCCGGTCTTTACGCGCGGTCCGCGGAAGGGGATAAAGGCTGCCGGGGATGAAACCTATGCGTTCCGGCGCGCGCGAGCGGGGGGCCGTCCTCAAAAAGTGGGCGAACAGAACGCCCGTCTGCGTGGTCTTTCCCAACACATATTACGTGGGCATGTCGAACCTCGCTGTTCACATGCTCTACCGTACGATCAACGAGAGGCCCGACATGGTCTGCGAGAGGGTCTTTCTCGACGGACCGGGAAAGCCGCTCTCGGTCGAGAGCGGGCGTCCCCTCGGGGAGTTCGAGATCGTCTTCTTCACCCTTTCATTCGAAATGGACTATCCCGAACGTGGTCACGATGCTGAGGGAAAGCGCCATCCCCGCCGTTGCGGCGAAGACGGGGTGGGCACGCGCCGATCGTTGTCGGCGGCGGCATCTGCGCGATGGCGAACCCGGAAGTGCTTTCGCGTTTCTTCGATTTGTTCATCCTGGGGGACGTAGAGTCGTGCGTGCCCGATTTCATCGAGCGGTACTTACAGGCTCGCGGCAAGGGAAGGAGCGGGGCCATAGACGAGCTTTCCGCTTTCCCCTGGGTCTACAACCCCTCCCGCCTCGACGTCGCCTATCGGGAAGACGGCACCGTGGGGGCGTTCAACCCGCCCAATTTTCACGTCGCCGCAGAGCGGTACCGGGGGAAACGCCTGGCTGCATCCAGCATAGTCAGCAGCGACACGGAGTTTTCCGACATGCTGCTCGTAGAGGGGGCCAGGGGGTGCCCTTCGGCCTGCGCCTTCTGCCTCTGCGGCAACATCTATCCGTTTATCTCCGACAGCCTTGACGAGATCGGGGGCGACGTTAAAGACGTAGGGATCATCGGCGGCGGCGTCTCCTTCCACCCGCAACTGGGCGAGATCGTGGAGAGGCTGTCGGGTGCGGGCTACAGGGTCCACCTCCCGTCGCTGCGGCTCGACGAGGTCCCGCTGCCCGTCATAGAGGCGTTGCAAGGGACGATCAAAACGCTCACCTTCGGCATCGAGGCCGGTTCCGAAAGTTTGCGGAGGCGCATAGGCAAGCCTATGACGGACCGGGAGATAGCCGACCGGATCGAGGCGATGGCAGAGATAAAGTCTTTCCACTTCAAGTTCTATTTCATGATAGGCCTGCCGGGCGAGGGCAGGCAGGACATAGACGCGATCGTCGACCTCGTGAAGCATATCCTCCACCTCCTCGTCAAAAGGGCGGCCAAAAAAGGCAGGATAGGATCGGTCACGGTCCACGCGAGCCCTTTCGTGCCCAAGGCCGCAACCCCCTTTCAATGGCTCCCTATGGAGGAGATGAAGGCACTCAAGGAAAAGGTGGCGGTGCTGAAAAAGGGGCTCGGCAAGGTTGCGAACACGCATTTTACGCACGAATCGGTCAAATACAGCTTTCTCCAGGGCGTTTTCGCAAGGGGTGACAGGCGGGTGGGGGACATAGTCGAGCGCCTGTCGGAAGGGGTGCCGCTCGCCCGCGTGATGCGGGAAAGCCCGGTCAATCTCAATTTCTACGCAACGAGGCAGCGGAGGGAGGACGAGCTTTTCCCTTGGGACTTCATACGAAGCGGGACCCAGAAAGAGGACCTGCGCAAGCGCTTTTCCCGCCTCGCCGCAAGCGCGGCACCGGATACGAACAGGGAGGGACCTTGAAAATCAAGCCTATCATTGCGCTTATTTGCGGTCTTGCGGTTTTCGCGGTGCTGCCGGGCGTCTGCCCGGCGTTCAAGCCGGCGGACCTCGAAAGGGTGAAGGCCATATACAATTGTGCGGGCTGCGACCTTAGCGGGGCCGACCTGACGGGAGTAAACCTCGCTTATGCAGACCTGCAGAAGACAAACCTCTCCAAAGCGAACCTGACGGGCGTGCAGCTCGGCCAGGCTAACCTGACCGGGGCAAACCTAACGGATGCGGACCTCACGGGGGCGAAGCTAAATCTGGCGAACCTGAAAAATGCAAAGCTGACCGGCGCCAAGCTGACGGAAGCGCGGTTCTATAAGGCAGTCCTCGACGGCGCCGATTTCTCCTCGGCCGACCTCTCGGATGCCCTGTGGGTTGATGGAAAAAAGTGCAAGCCCGGCTCGACGGGTGAATGCGCCAAATAGCGGAACAAAAAGGACGGCCTGTCAGGGCCGTCCTCGCTTCAAATTCTATGTGACGCCGCTTAAACCTCGGTCATGACCTTGTGGGCTTTTTTGGCCAGTCTCGATATCCTTCGGGAAGCCTGGTTCTTATGGATGACGCCCTTCGAGGATGCCTTGTCGAGATAGGCGATCGCAGCCTTGGTCGCAGCTTCGACGTTCGTCTTGTCCTTTTCGTTAACCGTGACCAACGCCTTCTTGATTTGCGTCTTCATGGTGGATTTGACGTGCGAGTTCCGCAGACGCCTTTTTTCCGCCTGGGCCGCCCTCTTTATAGCGGATTTATTTTTTCTCAACAGCGCCTCCTAGTGTAGATTGGCCTTAATCTAACACTTTGGGCGCCCCGCGTCAACTGTTCGCGTTTTGTTCCCCCTGCTCCTGGGGTAAGTCCTTCCCGACCAGAGGACTCGGCGCTGGGGGGGGGGCCCGCCTCTCGGCGTTTTGTCGTCCCTGGGGAGAAGGTATACCCTGCCACTGTGAGCCGGTGGCAGCACGCTCGGCGGCGGTAGCGCCTGGCTCCCAGTCTAGCGCCGGTCTCGGCCTCGGGGGCGCGCTCGGCCGGCTAGGGGGGCGCCTGCTCCGAGCCGGGTAGACTGTCGGGGAAGGGGTACCCGCGTTGACAGGGTTACGGGGAGAAACTAATTTAGCTCCAACCGGTGCTTCGCAAAATTCAGCACATATCCGGAGGTGGCGGCGTGGCGGATAAAGAGAGGATCGGGTTCATCGGGCTGGGGAATATGGGCAGCCGAATGGCGCGGCGGATCATGGCGGCAGGTTACGTCCTTGCGGTTTATGATGTGTCTCCGGAGAAAATGCGGCCCTTCGAACGGGAGGGGGCCCGGGCAGCCCGCACTCCGAAAGATGCCGCCGGCGCCTCTGACGTAGTGCTCTGCTCGGTCCCGGACGACTCCATTTTGCGGGCGGTTGTCCTCGGTCCCGACGGAGCGCTTGCCGGGCATAGCCGCGGGTCTTATTTCGTGAACCTGAGTACCGTGTCGCCTGCGGTCTCGCGCGAGCTTGCCGAAAAGGCGCGCGGGCGCACCGTCTCTATGATCGACGCGGCAGTTTCCGGCAGCACGCCCCAGGCCGAGCAGGGAAGCCTGATCGTTTTCGCGGGCGGCGACCCGGCCGCCTGCGAGCATGTTAAGCCGATTCTCGACCTGCTGGCCTCCAACGTCTTCTACATGGGCCCGAGCGGGGCAGGCGCGGCCATGAAGCTGGTTGTCAATACACTACTTGGCGTTGGCCTTCAGGCGATAGCCGAGGCGGTCGCGCTCGGGCAAAAAGCGGGCCTGCCCAGGGAGAGGCTCCTTGACGTGCTCGGCCAGACGGCCGTGGTGGCGCCCGGCCACCGCGCCAAACTGGCGAACGCCCTGCGGGAAGAGTATCCGGTCACCTTCGCCTTGCGCCTGATGTACAAGGACTTCGGCCTCGTCCTCGAGGAGGCGGCCGAACGCGCCGTATCCATGCCCGTGACTGCGGTTGCCCGGCAGATGTGCGCAGCCCGAATGGCAAAGGGGCATGAAGAGGATTATTCGGCCGTCATCCGGCTCATGGAGGACCTGGCGGGCATCGGGAAGAGCAGGGACGAATAAGACCGCAAAACGCTACGCGAAGCGCCTGCACCGTGAAAAGTTATTAAACGGTTAATAACGCCGTCCCCTGAAACGATTTGTAACCACCCGGACCCAAAACACGATACAATATACGAGGGGATATTCTCACTCAAGCGGAGTTGCCGTGTCTATAAGATCGAGAATCATATCCGCCTTAATCTGTATGCTGCTCGTCCTGGCTTGCGTGTCTGAAGCAGGGGCGGAGACGATTGCCGCCGGGTCCAACTTCTCGGCAGCCATAAAGTCGGACAGTACCCTCTCGACCTGGGGAGGCGACGGGAGCGGCCAGCTCGGCAACGGCTCGAACACAGGCGAGAATACGCCCACCCAGGTCGGCAGCTCTACGTGGAACGTAGTCGCCGCAGGGTCGAATTTCATGGCCGCCATAGCGACCGACCGCTCGCTCTGGACATGGGGAGGCAACGCGAGCGGCCAGCTCGGCAACGGCAATAACTCAAATACCAATACGCCCGGACAGATAGCTACAGGCACGACCTGGACGACCGTCGCCGCCGGGCTGGATTTCGCTGTGGCCATCAGCTCGGCGGGCACCCTCTATACATGGGGAGACAACGTAAGCGGCCAGCTCGGCAACAGCAACAACACCAGCACCAACACCCCCGGACAGATAGCGATAGGCACGTCGAACTGGGCATCGGTCGCTGCGGGAACGGCCTTCGCAGTAGCGCTGCAATCGAACAATACCCTCTGGACGTGGGGTGCGAACAGCGCGGGCCAGCTCGGAAACGGCAACAATACCGGTACTAATTCGCCCGCCCAGATAGCCTCCGGAAACATCTGGACCCAGGTCACGGCAGGATCGGACTTCGCCGTTGCCCGCAGGTCGGACGGCACGCTGTGGGCCTGGGGGAACAATACTGTCGGTCAATTGGGCAACAACACGATTACCGCCCCCAGCAACGTCCCCGTCCAGGTACTGGGAGGGCCGGGCACCTGGACGGCAGTCGCGGCCGGATCCGATTTTGTCCTCGCCATAGCACAGGACGGCACCATGTGGGGATGGGGCGATAACTCAAGCGGCCAGCTTGGAACCGGTGGGACAGGGAGCGGCAGCGTCCCTACGCAGGTTTCAGGGGGCCGGACCTGGGCGGCAGTGGCGGCAGGGTCTAATTTTGCCATTGCCATTGCTACCGACGGCTCGCTCTGGGCCTGGGGGGACAACTCGAGCAACCAGTTGGGCGACGGGACGAGCAGCGCCCAATCCGTGCCGGAGCAGATTGTATCGAGCGGCTTCGCCGTACGTCCCACGGTAATCTTCACCGTGCCGCCGGACGGAGCAACGAATGTAGAGGTCGATTCCAGGATATCCGCTAGCTTCACCCTGGATATGGACCCGTCGTCCCTCACGACTTTGACCTTTACTTTAAGTCCTTCGGTCGCAGGCGCGGTGGTCTACGATCCCTCGACCTTCACTGCCACCTTCATCCCGAGTAAGAACCTGGATTTTTCTACCACCTACACGGTCACTATAGGGACGACTGTAAGAAGCACAACCGGCCAGAACTTGGCAGCCGCCTATACGTGGACTTTTCGGACGGAGTCGAAACACGAGCACTGGTGCTTCATAGCGACTGCGGCCTACGGTTCCTATCTCGACCCGCACGTCGCGGCTTTAAGGGCTTTCAGGGACGATTACCTGCTTACCAATGGGCCGGGCAGGGCTTTTGTCGCACTTTATTACCGCTTTTCGCCGCCTATGGCGCGCCTTATTGCCGCCCGTCCTGCGCTCCGGGCCGCCGCGCGGTTTGTCCTGACGCCCATTGTCGGCGGCGTCACGCATCCGTATGCGGCCTGTCCTATCCTTTCGGTTTGCCTTGCCGCAATCTGCATAGGCGGAAGGAAACGCAGGCGCACAAAAGCTCATACTCAGTAATGGATTCGTGTTTGGATATTATGGTGCTGCGATCAGGTCCGAGTCGATCACCATCTTCGCGTAGAAATTTATGCCTTCGAGCAGGATCATCGCCCTCTCTTCACCTTCAAGGTCGCGCTCGAAGATGCCGCCCAGCCCCTTGAAAGGACCGTCCTTGATAAAAACCTTCTCCCCCTTTTTGAACCGCTTCTTCTCGATGTGTGCTACGCCGTCCACGAGCCTGCCCCTGATGAACTCGATGAATTCTTCCTGGAGGGGGACCATTTTCCCTCCGAAGGTAACGATCTTGTTGACGCCCCTTGCGTACTTGACCATGTGGTAGTCGTCTATGGCGTGAAATTTTGTGAATATGTAATTCGGGAACATCGCCTCGACGAGCTCTACGAACTTGCCGTCCCGGTATTTGCGCACCTTGAGCCTGGGGTTGAGCACGTCGTAACCGGCGTTCGATAGATTATGCGACGCGCGGTTCTCGTTTTTAGGCTTGGTGTTCACTACGAACCATTGTCTCATGGTCAACCTTCCCGGGCGGGATCAGGAGAAGATAGTCGATTTCCGCAGACCTTGCGCGTCCACGCCTTCTATGGAAAGTAGCTTCGTCTTTACGTCGAGGCCCATTCCGAAGCCGCCGAGAGAGCCGTCGCTCCTGATAACGCGATGGCACGGTATGACGAGGGGGATAGGGTTTCGCCCCAGCGCCTGGCCCACGGCCCTTGCGGCCTGGGGCACGCCGAGACGCACGGCAATCGACCGGTAGCTCGCCACCCTGCCGTAAGGTATTTTCCTGGTTTCTTCGAGCACGCGCCTTGTGAAAGGCTGAAGCCCTTCGAGGTCCACCTGGACCTTAAAGTCAACGTGCGCGCCGTCGAGATAACCCGCCAAAAGGCGGGCAACAGGCTCGAAATGGGCGCCGTCCTCTTTTGCGCCGGGCAAGGCGGCGGCTGCCCAGGCGCGGGCCTCGCTCAGGCCCCCGGCGAAGAGGTCAACGCCGGAAAGGCGGCCGTTCCGGGCAAATAAGATAATAGTCCCGAGATCGGACCGGATAATGCTGAACTTCATCTAATGCACCTTTCTTGAACCGAAAATATAGATTTAGGATACCATAAACAAGGCGGGGATGGAAGGTCCAGGCCTGGTGCGCCTGTTCCTCGGCGCCGGACGCGCTCGCGGCGAGCAGTATCCGGAACGTGCTGCCCCGGCCGGGTGAGCTCTCCACCTCGATGGCGCCGCCGTTTGCCTCGACCAGCTTCTTGGTCAGGGACAGGCCCAGACCCGTCCCCTGCCCCTTCTCTTTTGTCGTAAAGAAGGGGTCGAATATCTTCTCTATGTGCTCGGGTGCAATCCCTGCGCCGGCATCGGTCACCGATACCCAGACGTGATCGGGCGGCCTCATCCCGGTGCGCACGACGATGCGGCCCTCCCTCCGGCATGGCCTGGGCAGCGTTCATCATTATATTCACCATCGCCTGCTGTATATGTATCTTGTCCGCGTAAACGTTCGGCAGGCTTTCGGTTTTTTCCACGGTCAGGGCGATGTTCCTGAAGCGGGTCAGGTGGTGCTCAATGAACAGGATCGTGTCGTCCAGGACGACATTCACGTCCAGCTTCTCCCTGACAGGCGTCGACATGCGCGAAAAATCGAGGAGGCGTGCGAGCACGGTCGGACAGCCTCTGGGACTCGCTGCTCGATATAGCCCGCCATATCTCTTTATGTTATCGGGGTTGTCTGAATCCTCTACCTTTCGGGCGAAGCCCTGGATGGCGATCAGCGGGTTTTTTATCTCATGGGCGATGGAGGCAGCAAGCTCGCCCAGGGCGGAGAGGCGGTTGGCCCGCGTAAGCACTTCGTCGAGGGCCCTGATCCGCTCGTCCCTTTCCCGGACCTCCCGCATCTTGTCGCTCAGGGCGCTGTAGACCTCGTTAAGCTCCTTTACGTTGTCGATGAGCAGCCTTTCCCTCGCGGACGCAAGGCCCCTCGCGTCCTCGAGCTGTACCTCGCATTCTCCGAGCCTGTCCTTTTATGTCCTCGCTTTTTTCAAGCGGGCCCCTTTGTGCCGTCCCCTTTGAGGACGCGCAGCATCTCATCATGGACTATGCCGTTCGAGGCGACTATCTGTCCCCCGTATATGCTGAACGGCCGGCCGTCGAAATCGGTGACGACCCCGCCCGCTTCCTTTACAATGAGCACCCCTGCGGCTACGTCCCACGGGTTCAGCTTCAGCTCCCAGAAACTTTCGAAGCGGCCTGCGGCCACATACGCGAGGTTGAGGGCGGCCGACCCGTCCCGCCGCACAGCCTGGGCGCGATGGAGAAAGGAGACGAAATGGTCTACGTTATTCATGCTGCTCGTGGCTATATCGTAAGGGAAGCCCGTGACCAGAAGGGACTTCTTCATATCGCCGGTCTCCGATACTCCCAGCTTCACGCCGTTCAGGTACGACCCCTTTCCCTCCTCGGCGAAGAAAAGCTCGTCGAATATGGGGTTGTAAACTACGCCGCAGACGACCCTGCCCGCCGTCTCGTAGGCCTATCGACGTGCAAAAGAACGGGTAGCCGTGCGCATAGTTGGTGGTCCCGTCGATGGGGTCGATGATCCACCTGTTGCCTTCCCCTTCGTAGACGTTCTCCTTCTCCTCGCTTATGACGCGGTCATGGGGGAAGCGCTGCGCAATCAGGGAGATAAGACGCTCCTGGCATGCAAGGTCTACGTCCGTGACTATATCGATCTCCCCCTTGTGGAAGATCGAGTGGCGCTGCCGGTAGCGCTTCTTCTGTATCCTGCCCGCCTCGAAGGCGAGATCGACTGCGAATTCAAGTAGGTCGCTCATCAGTATATGATATTCAACCGGCGCTGTATTTGCAAGCCGCAGCCGGTCGCGGCCCCGATTGATTCGCTATGCACGATATGTTACAAAATACGATGATCGACCTTGTTCTTCTCCATCCGCCGAGCGTCTACGATTTCCGCAAGGAATCGGTACTCCACGGGCCTATAAGCGACGTCATCCCTTCCACGCCGATCTTCGAGATGTACCCCATCGGCTTCGCCAGCCTCTCGGAGTACCTGGATAGGTTCGGCTTGTCCGTCAGGATCGTCAACGTTGCATACAAGATGCTGAAGAGTAAGAGCTATGACCCGGAAGCCGAGATCAAGCGCATCGCTGCACGGGCCTTCGGCATTGACCTCCATTGGATGCCCCACATACAGGGCGCGATAGCCTTATCCGAGATCGTGAAGAAGCACCATCCGGGAACGCCCGTGATCCTCGGCGGGCTCTCCTCCACTTATTTCCATAAGGAGCTGCTGGAGCGCTACCCGACGGTCGATTACGTTGTGAGGGGCGATTCGACGGAGGAGCCGCTGCGTCTGTTGATGGAGGCCATTAAGAAAGGCGCGCCGCCCTACGGCGTCCCCAACGTTTCCTTCCGTGACAAAGGTACAATCACCGTCAACCCGCTGACGTTCGTGCCGGACGACCTCGATTACAGCCGCACGGACTACGGGCACATCATCAGGAAGGTCATGCGGTACAGGGACTTCGCAGGCTATGTCCCATTCGTCAACTGGCCCCGCTACCCCATAACCGCGATCTTCACGTGCAGGGGCTGCACGTACAACTGCAAGACGTGCGGCGGCTCCCGCTTTGCCTTCAGGAACATGGGGTGCAGGGAGAGGGCCGCTTTTAAATCGCCCGAGCTTCTCGTCGGCGAGATAAAGGAGGTGGCGGCCCACCTCAAGGGCCCTATCTTCCTTATAGGCGACCTTTTCCAGAACGGGCCGGAGTATGGAGAGAGGTTGTTGTCGCTGCTCAAGAAGGAAGACGTGAGCAACGACTTCGTCTTCGAGTTCTTCACCCCGCCGGACACCTCCCACGTCAGGATGATCGCCGAGGCAGTAAGGAATTTCAACGTAGAGCTCTCCCCGGAGTCGCACGACGAGAAGGTGCGGCACGCCTTCGGCCGCCCCTATTCGAACAAAAGTATGGAGGCCCTGATCGAGACTCTGATACAATATGGGTGCAGGCGGATCGACCTGTTTTTTATGATCGGGCTGCCTTACCAGGACTACGGGTCGGTAATGAAAACGGTTGATTACTGCGACGATCTTCTGAAGGGCCTCGGAAAGTCAAAGGTGACCACTCCGTTCATCTCGCCTCTGGCCCCCTTCGTCGATCCGGGAAGCATGGTTTTCGAGTCCCCCGAAGAGCACGGCTACAAGCTCTTCTTCAGGGACGTCGAGTCGCACAGGCAGGCGATGAAAAACCCCGGCTGGAAGTATTTTCTCAATTACGAGACGCAGTGGATGAACCGGGACGAAATAGTGGACAGCACGTATCGCGCGGCCCTTGCCCTGAACAGCGTGAAAATGGCGCACGGCCTCATCCCGGCGGAGACGTACAGGCAAGTCGAAAAGAGGATAGGCTTTTCGCTCGATGCGGTCAGGGAGATCGACCGGGTCATGGAGATGGACGGTGCCGACAGGGAAAAGAGAATGGCGGAGCTGCGCATCGACATGGAGAAGAACATCAGCACAATCGGCGAAAAAAAGGAGCTTGAATGGCCGACCGGCATATTGCGGATGAACCTCTTCAAAATTCTAAAGACGATCGCCGGACGATGAAAGACCTGCTGCGCAAGATACCCAAAGTGGACGACCTGCTGAAGCACGCGGCATGGCAGGCCCTGTCCGCCTACCCTGCGCAACTGGCAAAGGACCTGCTGCGCGAGGTGCTCGAAGAGCTGCGGGCGGCGGTCATCGCAGGAAGCGTCAAGGATATACCGACTGCGGAGGCGCTCATACAGGATGCGGAGAAGCGGACCGCCCGGTCGATGAAGCCGGCGCTCAAAAAAGTGATAAACGGCACGGGCGTGATAATACATACGAACCTCGGCCGCTCGCCCCTCGCGGCAGACGCGGTTGCGCGGCTGGTGGAAGTAGCTTCCGGGTACTCCAACCTGGAATATGACCTCGCTGAAGGCAAGCGGGGCGACCGCTACACACACTGCGTTTCGATCCTCGCCAGGCTGACCGGCGCGGAATCTGCGCTGATCGTCAACAACAATGCGGCCGCGGTCCTCCTTGCCCTCAACACGCTTGCGCTCGGCGGCGAGGTAATCATAAGCAGGGGTGAGCTGATCGAGATAGGGGGCGCCTTCAGGATACCCGAGGTGATGGAAAGAAGCGGGTGCGTCCTGCGGGAGGTGGGCACCACGAACAGGACCTTCGTGGAGGACTACGAGCAGGCCATAGGCGAGAAGACGGCGCTCATTATGAAGGCCCACACGAGCAACTACAGGATCAGGGGGTTTGTCCACGAGGCGACGAGCGCCGAGCTTGCCGGACTCGCGGCGAGCCGCCATATCCCTTTCTATTACGACGCAGGCAGCGGACTCCTCTCCGACTCCGGCACTTTCACCGGACACGGCGAGCCACTGGTATCGGAGGAGGCGGGAAAAGCGGACGTCGTCTCGTTCTCGGGCGACAAGCTCCTCGGCGGCCCCCAGGCGGGTATCCTCACCGGCAAGGATGCGTACATAGCGGCCATGAAGAAAAATCCGCTGACGCGCGCCCTGCGGCCCGACAAGTTCACACTCGCCGCGCTTGAGGCGACCCTGCTCCTCCACCTCGACAAAGAGAAGGCCGGGCGGGAGATACCTGTCTTGCGCATGCTCCATGAGGACGTCGCCGTTGTCAGGCGGAGGGCGGTCCGTATCGCCCGGGGCATCAAAAAGGCAGTGGCGGGCGTCACCGTTGACGTTGTGAAACTCTCTTCCGAAGTGGGCGGCGGCAGCCTACCCGATGTCTCCATTCCGTCCTTCGGCCTTTCGCTCCTGCCCGCGCGCTTTTCCGTCGAGAAGTTCGAGCGGGCCATGAGGAAGCTCGAAGTCCCCGTTATCGGACGGATAGAGCGAGGACGTTTTCTCATCGACGCGCGGACGGTGCAGGAAGAGGATGAAGCCTACCTGCCGGCCGCCGTCTCGGAAGCACTGCGGGATGGAAGATAAGTTCCGCTTCCGGGCGGACGCTGACGACGTAAGGATCGACGTCTATCTCTCGGAGAGGCTTTCCCTGCCGAGGTCGAAGGTCAAAAGGCTAATCGAAGAAGGCCACGTGAGGGTAGGGGACAAGGTGCCCAAATCGTCCTTCAAGGTCCGCAGGGACGTAGAAATCGAAGGTGAGATAGTCGCGGAAGGACCGGTCCTGCTCGTTGCCGAGGACATCCCCGTCAGCATCCTTTACGAAGACGATTATCTTCTCGTGATCGACAAGCCGAAAGATATGGTCGTCCATCCCTCCCTGGGCCACGCGAGGGGGACGCTCGTCAACGCCATACTCAGCTATCTCAAAGACGTAGGCAGCGGCGATGAAAGGCCGGGCATCGTCCACAGGCTCGACAGGGGCACGACGGGCGTCATAATCGTGGCGAAGGACGCCCGGACGCAGGAGGCGCTTTCCCGTCAGTTCCACGACAGGATAGTGGAAAAGACCTACCGTGCGGTTGTGGAAGGGGCCGTCAGGACAGATGTCGGGGTAGTGGAGGGGCAGATCGGCAGGCACCCGACGGACAGGAAGCGGATGGACCTCGTGACGAGGGGCGGCAGGTACTCCTTTTCGCGCTACAAAGTGCTTGAAAGGCTGAAAGGCTTCACTTATGTCGAGGTCTATCCGAAGACCGGGCAGGACGCACCAGATACGCGTCCACATGACGCGCCTGGGACATCCGATAGTAGGCGACGATCTTTACGGGAAGCGGGCGAAAAGCCTGGCCGACAGGCCGCTGCTCCACGCCTACCGCATAAGCTTCGACCACCCGGCAAGCGGCAGCCGCGTGACCGTGGAGGCGCCGGTGGCGCCTGACGTGGAGACGTTCGTGAGGGAACATGCAGTATGAGCTTCGAGAGATAGCGGGCTTCCCTTATTTCGGTTTCGCCGCCCTGGATGAGGCGGGGATTGCGGCGGGTTTCATGACGCGCCCGTCGGACGCGATACTGAGCGACGCAGCCCGGAGGCCCGCATTCATTGCGGCCCTTGGCGCAAAAGAGATAGTCGTCCTCAACCAGGTGCACGGCGCGGACGTCCACGTAATAGAAGCGGGAGCGAGGCCGGCCGTGGGAGACGGCCTTGTCCTTTTCGAGCCGGGGGTCATAGGGGTCATCAAGACGGCTGACTGCCTGCCGGTAATACTCTATGCGCAGGATGGCTCCGCCTGCGCCGTCGTCCACGCGGGCTGGCGCGGTACGGCGGCGCGCATTGCGGCAAAAGCCGTTGCCGCCATGACCGGTCGCGGGATCGCGCCGGGCATGATAGGCGCGATTATAGGGCCGGGCATCGGCCGATGCTGTTATAATATCGGAACGGACGCAGCCGCCGCCTTTCGTGGGGCGGGGTTCGGCGACAGCATCTTCGAGGAGAGGGACGGCGTGACATTCCTCGACTTGAGACAGGCGAACCGCGAGGCCCTCGCGAGCGCCGGCGTCGGCCGCATCGACGACGTGGACCTATGCACGTCGTGCAGGACGGACCTCTTTTTCTCAGCGCGGCGTGACGGGCAGCCGGGCAGGATGGTAAACTTTGCCATGGTGAAGGAGACGGGGACATGACGGAGGCGGAAAAGCCCGGCGGACAGGGAAAAATGGCTGCCCCGGCCGGCGAAAAGGGGTTCGCGCGGAAACACCGGGCGAACATCGCATACGGTCTGGCCTGCCTGGCGGCCTGCATTATCCTCGTCTACCTGGAAACCAACCTGCCCTTCTTCCAGAAATTCATGCCCGTCCTCGACAATAAGCTCCTCATTGCCATCCTCAACCTGAACTTCCTTTTGATCATGCTGCTCATCTTCATAGCGAGCCGCATACTCCTCAAGACATATATCGAAAAGAAACGCGGCATCTGGGGATCCGGGCTTAAGACAAAGCTCACCCTGACGGTCTTCTCCATCTCCATGATCTCATCCTTCATGCTCTTCATCCTGACTACCGGTTTTTTCTATACGAGCATGGACAAGTGGTTCAGCCAGAAAGTGGAAGACACCCTGGAAACCGCCCGCGATCTTTCGCAGTTCTATTATGAGGACATGTTCGGCAGATACGAGCGCATGGGTAAGGCGCTCGCGCGGGAGATCGTGGAGAAGGACCTGCTCGACGACAGCCGGGCGCTCAAATCATTCATCAGAAGAGAGGGTAAAGCTAATTTCCTCGGCTACCTCGCGCTGCTCGACCCAACAGGTCAGCCGATCAGCAGCTACAGCAGCCTCGACGAGCAGATGAGCAAGCTCCTTATCGAGAAGTCGAAGGCGCTGAGAAAGAGCCAGAATTCAAGACAGATAGTCCCCCTGGGGGACGGCGAGCTGCTCCTTTTCCTCACTGCCATACCGGACGACTCAGGCCGCCCGAGAGCGCTGCTGTTTCTCGGTGAGAAGATAGGGGTGCGGGGCCAGCAGAGCGTCAGGCAGATATCGTCCACTTTTAGAGAATTCAAGGACGCGAGGCCTTTCAAAAAGATTCTCAAATACAGCTTCGTGATCCCCCTTTTCCTCATCACTATCTTATCCATCTTTCTCTCCATCTGGATAGGCATAAAGATGGCCACGGAGATAACGGTCCCCCTGGAGAGGATGAAGGAAGGGGCCGCTATTATAGCGGGCGGAAGGTTCGACATCAACCTGGAGGAGGAAAGGGGCAAGGACGAGATAGGAACGCTCGTCTCCGCTTTCAACAGGATGGCCAGAGAGCTGAAGATCACGAAGGACGAGATCGAGGAAAAGACTAAATACATGGAGGTCATCCTCGACAACGTGGCAACGGGCATCATAACGACGGACGTGAAAGGCCGCATGCTCATCATGAACAGGGCGGCCAAAAACATCCTGAAGGTCGGGGAAGACGACTGGCTTTACAGCCACATACGGCGCTTTGCAGGCAAGGAGTTCAGGCAGATCGTGAAGGCGTTCCTCCGGAGCATACGGCAGGAAGGCGAGGCGCTTTCCACGGAGATGAGGCTTTCCGTCAGTAACGACACCCTCCACCTGCGCGCCTCTCTGACTACGCTGCGCAACGAGGCGGGCAAGGCGGAAGGCTACATCGTCACGTTCGACGATATCACCCATATCGTGCGCGCGGAAAAGCTGGCTACGTGGCGGGAGATAGCAAAGAGGCTTACCCACGAGATAAAGAACCCCCTCACGCCCATAAGGCTCTCTGCCGAGAGGCTCAGGCGGCGCCTGCTGCCCAGCGCGCAGGGCAAGGAGAGGGAGGTGCTCGACGAGACCACGTCAGTCATCCTAAGCTCGTCGAACGATATAACCGCCATGGTCAACGAGTTGACGAAGCTTACGGCGGCCAATAAGTCGAGCCTCGTGATGGAAGACCTGAACGCGGTGGTCGAGGAGACGCTGTCCATCTACCGGAGCCTTTTTCCGGCCATAGAGTTCCTTTTCGAGGGAGACTGGGTGCCGCCCGTCCGGATGGACAGGGACAAGATGAAGAGGGCGCTCATCAACCTGGTGACGAACTCTATAAAGGCGATAGGCACGGACGCCGGGACGATCAGCGCAGGCACCCGGTACGACAAGGCCAAAAGCATCGTGCGCATAGAGCTGTCCGATACGGGTCCGGGCATAAAAGACGAGGACAAATCGCGCGTTTTCGACCCCTATTTCACGAAGAACCATGACGGCATGGGCTTAGGGTTAGCCATCGTCAACTCGATCATCATGGAGCTGGGGGGCAGGATCAACGCGCAGGACAACCATCCCAGAGGGACCCGGATGGTCATCGAGATCCCCGTTTCCCAGGCGTAAAAGGGTATCCCGTATCCCCGGCCTCTGTTCCGCAACCCCTCATTTAGCCCCCCGATGTGTTATAATATGGTCGTGAAGACAATCAGCACTAACAGAAAGGCTTATCATAACTTCAGCGTGGAGGATAAGTTCGAGGCGGGCGTTGCTCTGACAGGGACCGAGGTGAAGGCCCTGAGGGAAGGCAAGGCGAACCTGAACGACGCCTTCGCGCGGGTGAAGGGTGGGGAGCTTTTCCTGGTGAACGCGCATATCAGCCCGTATTCATGCGGCAATATATACAACCACGAGCCGAAGCGCGACAGGAAGCTGCTGATGCACCGCTATGAGCTGAACCGCATTTATGGCAAGGTCAAGGAAAGGGGCTATACGCTGATCCCGCTTTCGATGTATTTCAACGACAGGAACAAGGTGAAGCTTGAGATAGGCCTGGCGAAAGGAAAGACTAACATCGATAAGCGCCATGACATAAAGGCTAAAGATGAGAAGCGCATCAACGACCGGGAAGGACGTCTCAGATAAATGGGGGCGAATGGTCTCGACAGGGAAAGAAGGGTCAAGGAGGCATGCCGGGGTTCTATCTGCCCGTTATCAGGTGGAAACTAAACACAAACGCAGAAACAGACTACGCACTGGCCGCTTAGACCGGCCACATCCGCTGGACTTTCCTCCCGCTTCTAGTCCAACCGGGTGTAATGCAAGTGGGATAGCCTTTCGCGATACCTGTGAAGAAAGGCGAAACTTTACAGGTTGGGAAGAGAGGAAACCAGTCGGCGGGTGTCCTCGATTCCGAGATTTAATACTCCGACTAAGCATGTAGGCTCCTTAGGTTCTTGTTCTCTGGACGCGGGTTCGATTCCCGCCGCCTCCACCATTATATACTGAATAATATCAGTGACTTACAGTCTTAAGACCCCTGAAAATACTGTCGCTGGACTGTCGCTGGTGAGGGTCCCTTGGATTCATGAGACCCTCTCTAACGGGCAGGCATAGGTCGGGGAGGAGCATATATATCAGGGCATCAAGAACGACTGCCCTATGTTACCCATTGCGTTTGTTAACCCGGGCATGCGTCGAGCCCCGCTTCTGTGATTTCCCAAACCCCCCTGGGCGAATCGCCCTTCAAGAGTCCTTCTTTCACTAAACTTTGCCTACAAAACTGGGAAGTCTTCCTCCATCGAAGTTCTTTGGGGTTTGCAGGCAATGACTGGTAATCATAGGTGTTAAGCCTGCCCTTCATCTTGCCTTCCACTTGACGGATGGTTATTACGTCCGGGGAGAGAGGGGGAGAGAGATTCGAGACCCTGAGGCAGGCAATGGAGGTGGCAAGCGAGTCATCCCCTTTTCATAAGAACTGACATCATTCTGACCCCTCCACTCTCGCCATAAACATTCTCCTGGCCGCCCACCTGGTCTGAGCAGATAATCCACGATCTTTTATATATTTGAAAGATGCATCAAAAGGAATCTTAAATGACATCAAAAGAAGATTCGAAAGCATTGAAAACCGGCCTAGAAAATAAGGGTGGCCTGGGAGATTCTCTTAAGAGAAGTATGGAAACAGAAGGTAAAAACACAGATGGAAGAGAAACCTAAATTTCTGAAAATCCTTGACAGAGCTACGTATCACCTCAACAGGGTGAGCAGGAGCCAGAATAATAGAGAGCGGCTTTATGAGCTTATAGAGGATGAGGCAAAATTTTATCGAAGCGCAGAAAAATGGATTAGGGAGAAGACAGTACCTTTAATTGACCTGGAGAATACTGCCTCAATAGAAGAGCAGCGAGCAGCGTTAATGGCCTTGAAGCATGAGATAGAGAATAAGATGGGTAAAATTTCTCTCCACATGGCCTTTCTTCATAAGAAAATCACTGACCTGAAATATACCCCAGTCACGTTCATAGTCGATGTTTACGGCTCAGAGATATCCCAAACTTATAATCAGCTGGAGGGATATGAAGCTTTATTCACTCGGATACTAACGGCCTACGACAGGAAACTGGGGATGGTGAAGTATAATCTGAGGGCCTTGAAGGCGTATCGTCCCTGCGAGAGGCCGCAAGTATGCTCCTAATCGAGGGAGGACGGTGCGTAATCGTTGAAAAGGGTTATTGATCGAGAATATCGACTCCACCTACCTATACGTAACAAAAATGATTGACCGCTAAACGCCCGAGAGTCATCATCTATCCTGCTTTTTCTCACGAACAGGAGGAGAAGATGACCCAGGGAAGACTATTCACCAATCGACTTCAAGTACGGCGATATCCACAGACGGCACTCGATAGCGTTCTGGAGCGGCTCCGTGTTCAGGACGTTCCCGGCAAGGAGTACCTGGAGAACTACATGCGCCATAAATGGCGCCTGAACCACAAAAGGAAAACCCTCGAAGGCTCTCTCACCTCGCTTATTTTCTTCCTCAGCTTTTATGGCCGATCGGGAAAACCCTTTGAGAAGATCGAACGGTCGGACATAGAGGCCTTCTGCGAACATGAACAGGACAGGGGCATGTACATCTCAACGGTAAGGCTGCGCCTCGCCTGCATCATTGCCTTCCTCCACTACCTCATGGAGCAAGATGTTCTCCCCGCATCGCTGCTTAAGAAGACCATCAAGCTCAAGCTCCCCGAGACACTGCCCAAGGCGATCAATCCGAAGGATGTGAAGAAGCTCATCTCCGTCATCGATAAGATCAGGGACCGCGCGCTCATCCTTCTTCTCCTGAGAACGGGCATCAGGATAGGGGAAGCGCTCTTGCTCACCCTCAACGATATCGACATGAGGGACAAAAAGGTATTTCTCCACCAGGGAGAGAAGAACAGCATGGGGCGGGTGGTCTATCTCAGCCATGACGCCCACTTTGCATTGAAGCGCTGGCTGGTCGAGAGGGATAAAAGGAAGGAGGCAATCTTCTACGGGCAGGACCGGCTTGGTATGTGCTATAGTTCTGCCCGCTCGCTCTTCGCCAAATATCTCAAGAAGGCGCACCTCGACTACAAGGGTTATACGGTTCATTGCCTGCGCCATACCTTTGCCTCAGAGCTCCTCAATGCCGGCATGCGCCTTGAAGTCCTTCAACAGCTTATGGGGCACCAGGACATCGAGGTGACCCGGAGATATGCGAGGCTCACGGACAGGACCAGGGAAGAAGAATACTTTCGCGCCATGGCCCTGATCGAGAAGGGAGGGATCGATGGAGACTACTGAGCTCGTAAAGTACCGCCGATCCCTGAAGAGAAAGAACTACTCGGCCCATACGGTGAAGAGCTATATGAACATCCTGGATAACTTCACCCGATGGCTCGGGACGCCCCTCATCGAGACCGGGAGAAAAGAGATAGGCGGGTATGTGGACTACCTGCTCAAGAAGCACCGCTCGCCGAAGACGATTACCTGTCATCTCCAGACCATACGTCTCTTCTTCGATTACCTCATCAACGACGAGGGCATGCCTCTTACCAATCCGGTCACCAAGGTGTCGATCCGCCTCCCCAGGCCTCTCCCCCGCCATTTGAAGGATGCCGACGTGGAGAGGCTCCTTGCCGTCATCAGAGACCCGAGGGACAGGGCCATGTTTATCCTCATGCTCAGGTGCGGCCTGCGGGTAGAGGAGGTCTCTCATCTCGCCGTCGATGCCATAGAGCTCCCTCGCCGGCGCATATTTGTTGCAAACGGGAAAGGAGGCAAGGACCGGGTTGTCTATCTCAGCGATGATGCCCGATCCGCCCTTGAAGCTTATCTAAGTATAAGGGCGTCAAAAGCGAGGGGATTGTTCCTCGTCCGGAAAGGCCCTATGAAGGGACAACCCATATCCGTGAGAGGGATCCAGAAAAGGATTGAGTATTATGCGAAAAGGAGTAAAGTGAAAGTATCGTGTCACCAGTTGAGACATACGATGGCTACCCAGCTTCTCAATGCGGATGCCGACCTGGCCACCATACAGGACCTCTTAGGGCACGGCCAGATCACGACGACCCAACGATACTGCTGGGTATCGAACCTCAAGGTACAGAGGGACTATTACAAGGCCATCGAGGTGGTGTTGCAGAGGACCCAGTCTAACGGTGAGTATGAGAATGACTGAAAAACACAAAAAGGAAAATAGGGTGTAACTAAACAATATAACAAGATAAAGCAGGATATGTTACGTATAGCACCTACTACTAAACAAAATTAAAACACTTTCGGAATAACTCTTTCCAAAAGAAATATGTCTTTTGAGGATTCACGATGCACTTGATATCCGTCTTCTTTTCCGTATCCCTGTGTGCTGGAACAGTTTTGGCGTTGATCGATTACAGCGACCCTGTGTTCTTATGCCACCACATGCAAGCCCTCGATTGGGTCGAGCCATCCATTACCTCTTGCGTTCCTTATTTCGTGTCGACCTTCGGCGTCAGGTTCCCCCCTGAGGTACTGCCTGACCGAGGCCGTCGTTCGACTCTTTGCTATTGATTTCATGGGTGAAAATTCATATACCATTAGCCATTCGATCACGCTTATTTGCCAGGCGTGCAACTTAACAGAAGGAGAACCCAGATGAAGAAAGGCTATGTTTTTGCGTCAGTCGTCCTTTTTGTGGCCGGCCTGTTCCTGACTTGCGGACTCGCCCACGGACAGGCCAACGTATGGCGCATCGGCACGATACTGCCTCTGACGGGCTCTCTCGCCAAAAACGGCACAAAGAACTTCGACGGGGTGAAGATCGCTACCGAAATGATCAATGACGAGGGCGGGGTCCTCGGCAGGAAGGTCGTTCTCGTCAGCGCGGATGCGCCTGATCCCCAGGCGGCGGCGAGCGAGGCGAACAGACTCATCACGAACGAGAAGATTACAGCAATTATCGGGACGCAGGCGAGCAGCCTTTCCATGGCCGCAACGGTCGTTGCGGAAAAGGCAAAGGTGTTCTACCTGGAAAATGAAGGCATATCGAGCGGTATCACCGGGCGGGGATTTAAATATACCTTCCGGACGACCTTCGACAGCGACATGATGGCGTACCAGATGGTCGATTACGCGGCAGAGGTCATAGCACCCAAAATAGGAAAGAAGGCGAAAGACCTCCGTCTGGCCATTATACAGGAGGACGGCGGGTTCGGTACCTCCACAGGAAAGGGATTGACGGACAGGGCGAAAGCACTTGGCCTGCATGTCGTTGTAATGGAGGTCTACAGCGCGAAATCGGTCGACCTGTCGGGGATGGTCATGAAGCTTAGACAGGTGAAGCCTGATATCGTCCTTGCCGCCCAGTACATCAACGATTCCATCCTGTTTTCACCGCCAATCCAGAGAGATGAAATTTCACCCCATAGTCATCGGGACTACGGCCGGTCAGGGCAACCCCGATTTTGTCCAGGCCCTCGGAAAGGACGCCAACGGCGTGATGGCAGGAGGAATTCCTTCCGAAATTTCAGTGGAGGGCCTGACGGCGCAGCAAAAGAAAGACGCCTATGAATTTGTGAGGCGCTACAAGGCCGCCCACAACGGGGAGTATCCGAACCCCACGTCTTTCGTCGGATTTGCCGGCGCGTGGATCTTCTACAAGCACATACTCCCGAAGGCTGGTAGCCTCGATCCCGAGAAATTGCGCCAGGCAGCGCTCGCGCTCGACGTGCCCCGTGGCAAGGGCGTGCTCAACTGGGGTATAAAGTTCGCAAAACCGGGAGAGAGCAATGCGGGGCAGAACGTTTACGCGTCGGCTGGGATCAACCAATGGCAAGACGGAAGCCTCAAGCTGATCTATCCGACAGAGGTCGCGTCATCATCGCTGAAGTACGTGAAATAATAGCTTGGATTTAACTTTTTTTATTCAATTATTGATCTCGGGGATCCTGCTGGGCGGCATATATGCCCTGGCAAGCATCGGCCTGACCCTGGTGTTCGGAGTCATGAAGATTGTCAATTTCGCCCACGGCGAGTTCTTTATGATCGCAATGTACCTGACCTACTGGCTTTTCCATTACTTCCACATCGACCCTTACCTCGGAACTCTCATCTGCGTACCCGTGGTCTTCCTGCTCGGGATCGTCACTTACTATCTCTTTATAAGACCAACCATCGGGTCTTCAGTTCTCGCCCAGATCTTCATAACCGTCGGTCTCTCCACTATCATTCAGAATACGGCGCTTCTGCTCTGGTCGGCCATTTTAGGAGTATTTCCCTGAGCTACGCGACCGACGCCTTTGTGATAGGTCCGTTGCAGGCTTTCGGCATAGGCGAGATCATGATCAATCCCGCGCGCCTCATAGCTTTCGCCCTGGCTATCTTACTCACCTTTGCCTTTTATCTCTTCCTGAAGCTCTCGTATACGGGCAAGGTTATAAGGGCCACCTCCCAGGACCGTTCGGCAGCCCTTCTAATGGGCATCAACATAGACCGGATATACCGGCTCACCTTCGCCATCGGCATTGTGCTCGTAGGCCTGGCGGGGGGCCTTGTCCTCCCGGTCTACACAGTCCATCCCTTCGTGGGGTTCGACTTGGTCCTGATCATGTTCGTCGTCGTGGTGCTGGGGGGCATGGGAAGCGTGGTAGGGGCGATGATCTCAGGATTTATCATAGGCATAGTTGAAGTTTTCTCCAGCTACTGGATAGGACAGGAAAACAAGCAGGCAATCTATTTCCTCGTCTTCATTGCGGTGTTGGTCATACGGCCTTCGGGTCTTTTCGGCCTCAAAGAAGAGGAGGAGTTGGAGCGCATTGAAAGCATTGATTAACCGAATCAGAGGGCGCAGGTTGCCGAAGATCGCCGCAGCGGGCACGGCCATAGCCGCCTTGTGCCTCCTTCCCCTCGTGATCAAGAACGACTTCTATTCGACGGCCTGATCCTGATTTTCCTGTGGGGCGCCTTCGCCGGGGCCCGGAATATCCTGGCCGGCTATGCGGGCATGATGTCTTTGGGACACAATGCCTTCTTCGGGATCGGAGCCTACACGTCGACCCTTTTACTCCTCCATTTCGGTTTAACCCCATGGATAGGAATGATTGTCGGCGGGTTCTTTGCGTCGGCCATCGGGCTGGTCCTGGGCCTCGTCTGCTTTCGTCTAAGGAGCCATTATTTCGCGCTGGCGACTCTGGCCTTCGGCGAAGTCGCTTACATCGTTGCCGTAAACCTGCGCTCCCTAACCGGCGGATCTGAAGGCCTTGCCCTCCCCATCCAGGCAAGCTTTCGTCTGTTCTCTTTTGCGGGCAAGCTTCCCTATGTTTACATCGGCCTTTTTTTCTTTTTACTGGTGATAGGTGTCTCTTACGCGATAGAGCATTCCAGGCTCGGCTATTTCCTGATGGCCTTTCGCGAAAACGAGGACGCGGCCCGCGCCCTCGGCGTGAAGACGGGCAGGGTGAGGCTGGCCGCTATGGTTCTTAGTGCCTTTCTTGCCGCGCTTATGGGCTCGTTCTATGCCCAGTATGCGGTTTTCATAGACCCCACAAGTGTTATACGCATACAGATTGCAGTTCAAGTGGCCCTTTTTGCCATCGTCGGAGGCATAGGCACGGCCTTGGGGCCGGCTATCGGCGCCCTCATTTTCGTACCTATGACCATGTTGCTCCGGGCCAAAATGGGTACTGCTCTGCCGGGCCTGCACATGATCGTCTACGGGGTTATTTTGGTGCTCGTTCTCCTTTTCATGCCCCAGGGAATTTTTGCTAAACTCAGGGAGAGAATAACGTTGCTAAAGAAGACGTGGGAAAAGACAGGATGCTCGAAGTAAGCGATATCAGTAAGTGGTTCGGGGGCAATGCAGTCCTCAGAAACGTCAGCTTTAAGGTGCGCCCGGGCGAGGTGGTGGGCCTTATCGGGCCCCACGGGGCGGGGAAGACAACGCTTTTTAACGTTGTTTCCGGGTTCTACAGGACACAGACAGGGTTTATGCGTTTCAACGATACCGACATTACAAGATTTACCCCGGAGGCGGTTTGCAGCCTCGGCCTCTGCCGTACCTTTCAGG
This sequence comes from uncultured delta proteobacterium, assembly GCA_963818095.1. GTDB lineage: Bacteria > Desulfobacterota > Syntrophorhabdia > Syntrophorhabdales > WCHB1-27 > CAWEPK01. The sequence continues at coordinate 4,955 of CAWFRA010000023.1, read as the reverse complement.
TCACCAAGCCGTTCAGCAACATCTCCGTCCTCAAGAACGTAATGATCGGGGCCCTCGCCAGAGAGAAAACCCTCAAAAGAGCAGAGGGAGGGCCGAGGAGGTACTTGATTTCGTCGGCCTTTACGAGCGCAGGAATCTCCTCGGGAGGAATCTGACGATCGCGGACCGCAAGCGGCTGGAGATCGCCCGTGGTCTGGCGACTTCGCCAAAGCTTTTCCTTTTGGATGAGGTAATGGCCGGACTCAACCCGGTGGAGCTCCAGGAGATTATCCGGATAGTGAAACACCTTGTGGAATCAGGCATAGCCCTCCTCGTTATAGAACACATAATGGCGGTCATTATGAGGCTTTCCCACAGGGTGATAGTGCTTAATAACGGAGTAATGATCGCGGAGGGAGAGCCTGCGGAGGTTGCGGCGAACAAAGAGGTCATCAAGGCTTACCTCGGAGAGGAGTACCTGATTGTCAAGGCTAGGGGATTGAACGTTTTTTACGGTGACGTGCACGTGCTCTTCGATATAGACCTGCATATAGAGGAGGGCGAGTTCGTATCTGTCGTCGGGGCAAACGCCGCTGGGAAGAGTACCCTCCTGCGAGCGATTTCCGGGCTTCTGAAAAAGACTTCCGGGTCGATAGAATTTCGCGGGAAGCAACTCATAGGGAAGCCGCCCTACGATGTCGTCGCGAGCGGGATCGTCCACATCCCCGAGGGGCGGCGAATCTTCCCGCTCCTCACCGTGGAAGAAAACCTCGAGGTCGGGGCCTATGTCCGCAGGTCGAAGATCGACCTCAGAAAGTCCATAAACGACATCTACGACCTCTTTCCGGAGCTTTACGATCACCGCAACCAGCTCGCCGGATCCTTAAGCGGTGGGGAACAGCAGATGCTTGCCATAGGCAGGGGCCTTATGGCAGGACCGGCACTCCTTACGGTGGACGAGCCCTCCCTCGGGCTTGCTCCGATGCTCGTAGAAAGAAGTTTTCAGATCCTCAGAAAGATTAATGATGAAGGGGTGGCCGTGCTCCTTGCGGAGCAGAACGTATTCAGCGCCCTCAACATGGCGCACCGTGCGTATGTGATCGAGAACGGCAGGATCGTATTGTCGGGTCCGGGTCTCGAGCTTCTCAAGGACGAGCATCTAAAAAGGGCCTATTTGGGCATCTAAAGGGAGTTCAGAGGATATGAAGAGAGTCGACGAGCCGACTTACGCCAGACATGTCACCGGGTCAATCGAAAGATTCGACGACCGGCTCACCGCATTCAGCCGCGGCAGGATCGAGGGCGCAAAATACGACAGGATGCACGAGAAGAGCGTCGAGAATATCAGGAAAGGTATACGGGGGAAGACGGTGTTCGACCATGGTCTCTGGGTGGCGGGCCGGACGGTCGATTACGTCATGCGCCGGAACCAATATGGGAGAGAAACGGGCGTACAGTTCAACCGCGAATTTAAACCGCAAGGCTCATCGCAAGCGGAGTTGACTGCAATCATAAAAGCGGGTCGCGCGGTGGCTGGCGCCGATCTTGTAGGCATCGCCAGGTTGAACCGGTCGTGGACATACAGCCGCTGGGGACACCAAAATGCCCATTACACAGGGGCTGCCCAAGCGGGCGACCCGATCTATATCCCGGACGATTTCCAGTACGTCATAGTGCTGGTGAGGGGTATGAGCTACGAGATGGTAAAACGCTCGCCCGCCATTGAAGCCGATACCGACCTTGTTTACGCCACGACGGGTTTTACCGCCTGTTCCCTTGCCACGTATATTACGGAGATCGGCTACCGGGCAATCCCGTCCGTGAACGAGCTGGGTATAGACGTGGCCTTCGCGGTGGACGCTGGGCTCGGAGAGATGGGGCGCATGGGCCTTCTCATGACCCGCGAGTTCGGACCGCGGTGCGGGATAGGTAAGGTCTTTACCAACCTTCCACTCGAAACCGACAGGCCGATAGACATCGGCGTCCAGGCCTTCTGTGAGAAGTGCGAGAGATGTTCCCACCATTGCCCGAGCGGCGCGATCAAGTCGGGCGAACGTACCGAGAAACCATGGCGACGAATCGAACAGCCGTGGTATGCTAAAATGGCCCGTTCACGCCATGAAATGCCTCGACTGGTGGGTCAAGACGGCTCTCACTGTTCTGTCTGCATCCGCGTTTGCCCTTGGAATAAGCCAAATACATGGTTTCATCGCGGCGTCCGGATGATGGCCGAGAGGAACATCCTTACGCGGCTTATGGTGGGGATGGACGAGTGGATGGGATACGGAAAGCAATCGATCAAAAATTTATTTGAGGAGAAGGTTCGAATACAGCGGCCACAGAATAAGCATGCCAGCGGGTCCATGGAAGACAGATCTGTATACAAAATCGCGGGCAGGAAGGAAGACCTGCGTCGGTATCTCACGGGTCGCGCGGATAACTGTTTCCGCCATCAAGCAGATGCCGGTTCTCGCGCATAAAGTACCCGACGCCCTTTCGCTGGGCCGGGGATTCCCTCGTTTGCCACACCTCCCTTCGTGACGGAGGCTGCCATTCGGGCCCTCAGAGAGGATGACAGGATCGGTAAATACTCCTCCAGCCGGGCATACCGGAGCTTAAAGAGGAGATCGCGAACCATTTGCACAGAACACGGGGTGTCGCTGTGGACGCTGAAGGAGGTCTTCATAAGCTGCGGCTCCATGGAGGCTCTTGCCGGCGCTATTTGCACCGTGATAGACAAGGGCGATGAAGTGCTTGTTCCCTCTCCGAACTATGCCTCTCACATCGAACAGATACTTTTCGCAGAGGGGGTACCCGTCTTTGTCCCGATGATAGAAAAAGAAGGATGGAAACTGACTGGAACGTTCAGACAGGCCGTTACGCCGAGAACGAAGGCGGTCCTCATCTCAACCCGATGAACCCGACCGGGGCCGTCTTTTCGTCTGAAGATATAAGAGCAATCGCAGACCTGGCCATTGAGAAAGACCTGTTCGTCATCGCCGACGAACCTCTATGATTTCCTCGTTTACAGCCCTCGTTCTCATGCCAGTTTTGCCGCATACCCGATTTGAAGGACCGGCTGATCGCGGCTTTCAGCTTTTCCAAGATGTACTGCATGACCGGTTGGCGGGTCGGCTACCTCTACGCGCCGCCGCGCATCATCGACCAGGTGCTGAAAGTGCACGATGCCTTTGCCATATGTGCTCCCACCATCTCACAGTATGCCGCCCTTGCCGCGCTTAAAGCCACAAACGGCAGGGACGGCGAGGGGGACAAATTTATATCCGCGCCTGGTCGCAGCGCTGGATGCTAGGAGAAAGGCGGCCTGCGCCCGCCTTGACCGTTTATCGGACCTCTTTTCCTACGAAACACCGGGAGGCGCCTATTATGTCTTTCCACGCATCGTGCCGCAAGGCGTAAAATCGATCGATTTTGCTCTCCGCCTGCTTTACGAGGCGAAGGTTATAACCATTCCGGGGAGCGGGTTCGGCCCGACGGGGGAGGGGCACATCCGCCTTTCTTTGGTGCGACCGAAACGAGAGATCGATCGTGCCTTTGACAGGATCGACGAATGGGCCGGCAGAAGAGGGTATGTAGTCTTTCAACAAGCGGAAGTTTGGACCCTATCTGGCTTCCGCCGGCAGCCAGGAAGCCTGGCCGGTGATTGTCGATGGCTATCGTTTGACACCCCACTTAGACAACCAGGCTGGCTTCAGCTCCGGGTTAATAGCATTGAGCGGCCATTCACCTTTCAGGGCCTGGATCACCTGAGTGACCGGCTTCGCATTGAGCTCTTTTTGTGCGGTGACCGATTACCAGGTGTGTGGCCGGTAAGGATCACGTTGGGCATCCCGAGGAGAGGATTCTCTTCCGAGATGGGTTCATCGATTGTAACGTCGATCCCCGCCCCCGCTATGAGATTTCCCTGGAGGGCCCTTATCAGACCGGGTTGATCGACGCAGCCCCCCCTCGAAGTATTAATGAAGTAGCAAGTCTTCTTCATTTTCCTGTAGCAATCGTATGTCATAAGACCCCTCGTTTCTGTGTTGAGCGGCGTGTGAAGGCTGATGAAGTCAGATTCGGCGAGGAGGGTGTCGAGATCCACCGGAACGACGCCAGGGCTTTCCATGACCGGTCCGAGCACATAGGGATCGGGGCAATTACTTTCATTCCGAGCCCCCGCACCTTGAGGCGAGGGTCGTCCCCACCTTACCGAGACCTATGATGCCGAGGGTCTGGTCCCTCATCCGGAAAATGGGATAGGCCGTATCCGCAAGGGCCTGGCGGTCGACGGTAAAGAGGACGTGTTTCTTTCTAACGGCCAGGTCGATTGTGCGTATCTTGTGGCCGAGAGAGAGCATGAAAGTGAGGGCGAGGCCTGACACCTCGTCGAGGCAGTAATCCGGGACATTGGCCACCGCTACCCCTAATCGAGTGGCCGCCTCAACGTCCGTGGTATCGTGACCTATGCCGACGCCCGCGATAATCCGGCAGTTTTTAAGTTTCTCCAAGAGCCTTAGCGTGAAGGGTTGAACCGAGACACAACCTATTATTGCGTCCGCATCGTAGGTATTCGCCAGTATTTCGTTCTCAGTCATCCAGAGGCCTCTCACCAGCGACACATTGTAAGGGGCGAGCTTCTCTTCGTTGTAATCTTCGCCTGGCAAAGACCAGATGTTTGCCACTTTGAAACCCATTCCTGCCTCCTATGGGGGTTATTTATACTTCGGAAGCTTTTCGCCGCCTCGAAAATCTCTATGGAAGCCTATTCATTACCTGGTTCTTTCCCCGAATTGCTTTTCTGCGGCATCATTTCCAATAATCCCTATCCTTGCGAGATAAAGCAGGCTGTTTACGCAGAAAGAGTATATATCCCGGAAGCTATCGGTTACAAGAGTGCTCTGCACGGCCTCCCCACTTCGTCCACATCATAAGTACCACTCGTAGTCACTAGCATACCAATTAGATCGTAAGTC
>CAWFRA010000022.1:0-31580 GCA_963818095.1 uncultured delta proteobacterium | reverse complement strand
GGGTAAGAAAGTTCTGACATGGAGGAGGAGTACAGAAACGGAAGTTCCGGGCTTTCACCTACGAATGTTGCATGAGGGCAAGAGCCGGGAATTACGAAATGCCGTGTAAAGGTGGCGACAACAAATCAGTGGCAGTTGCAAGACGTCCGCTGGATTGTCTTGCTTCGAGGCCTTGCTTGTTGTTTAGAGCATCCGAACAGCCGTCCGAGTGCGATCGCGAGCTGACGTCGAAGTTCCATCCAAAGCCTGTAATCTATCGAAAACCTCTCGCATCTCTATTAGTCGGTCTGCAGAAGGACTACCGCTCGATTCTCCAAAGAAACAATCGAGAAAGGAGATGCAATCGTCGAGGACTTTCTCTATTTTCGATGCCAAGTCCTGTGATACGTAAATGATGTCGGCACCCCATTCGTTCTGTTGCCGGCTTATTTGCTCCTGCATCTGCCCAAACTCACGATGCACTTCTTTTCCAGAGCCGCCAAGTCGTAATCCTTATTTTGCTCAAACATCTTGCGGCCTCGTTCCGCTACGTCCAAGATGTTTCGGAAGGAATGCATTGATTCGCTAAGGCCTCGTAGTATTCTGTCATAAGCGTCTATTCGACGCTCTGCGAGCTTGTTGAAATACGCGGCTGCAGTTCGATAGTGTTCAAGTTTCCTGGTAAACAGGAAACCTCCCCAGAAGCAGAGCTGCCGCCAGCAGGCCCTTCTCAAAAATCATTTTCAGCAATTCAATTTGAGTGTCGGTCATCTATGCCTCCAACACGGAATTGAGCCAGAGACGGAGCTTGTTGTCCCACCGATTGGCTCGAATGATTTGTTAGCTCTTGTATTTGCCTCATTCAACAACAACCTGGCCATTTAGCTCCGCCCAAAAATACCGGAAGTCGCCTACCGGAGAGCTTGAACCAGCTGATCTTCTTAGCCAACGAGCGGTAACGCGTATAATCTGGGAGGCCGGCACCGAGCGATACTGTGCTATTCTGTCCCCTATAGTCGAGTACATCAAAGATTACCTGTTTGAACCAATGAAGATGGCTTCGTTCTGCTTGTTCCGGTAGGAATCCTTTTACAGATACCCAAAGCTGTTTGCCGGCGGCTCTCGGAGGACCCTGCTCACCGAGTTTAATTGGCTACTTTAAGGGTGACGGAGATCCAGGCGCCAATATCTGATCAAGAAAGGACTTCCCAGGTATCCTGCAACAACGCCAATGAAAAGACCACCCCCAAAAGTCCTCAATTGTCATAATGGGTTGGCTGTCCTTTTAGTGCAAAGGCGATTACTGCCACCACCCCCAAAAGGAGACTTTCCGAAAAGCCTTAACAGCCACTCAACTGCTTTGATCAATGTGGGAGCCGTCGCCACCAAGACCATGAGCCCGTTTACTTGGAAAATATCTCGAAGCAGATAGCCACCAGTTGATCCTATAGCAGCACCCGTAATGATAGCACCAAGGGAGGCTCTGACAGTCAACTTATAATTGATTGCATCGTGGTGTGCAGCGTCATCTGTGGCGTATTGGACTTCGAGGTGTAGATTGTAGGAGGAGGGAGAAAACGGCGGTCCCCATAGTTTTCAAAGTAAATACCATAACCGTAGAGTCGCCCGGCTGCAGCGTCGCTAAAGGGCTCCTTGGTTGATCTGCCTTAACTTCTCGTCTAGAACTGCCAGACTGGCACGCTTAAGGCTGCCATCTGGTTCGTCGGCTTTACCAACCTCTGCAACAATTTGTTCTACATGACAAGGGTCTATTACTTGGTCGATCTCGCTGAGTATTCGTTCTTTGGATGATAGACTCGTCGCCGGACGGCTTCGGCCAAGGAATAGCTGGCAGCGATGACGGACCCAAAAGGAACCATCCGGATAGCATCTTTTAGAAACTCGACCACTTTCCGCTTTTTATTTTCCTTTGCCTGGGTCAGGTCCGACTTTTCTCGCCTATTGCTTCACGTAGGATTGCTGCTACCTTGTTCGATAGTTCACGTTTGACTTCTTGCCTCGCTTCAGCTGTTCTGTCGATGAATTCGTCAGGAAGCCTAGTGGACAGGTCTTGGATCACTACGGGAATGCCATATGGGTTTGTAACTTAAGCAAAAGCAGAAATCGCTTCCACTCTACTTGCGGTGATGATACATGAACCTCATACTTCAGTGGTCCCGACTCCATAGCCTTACCTGTCAATTGGTCAGGCATCGGTTCTTCTATCCCGCCTTTCACGGGTCTTGATTAACACGTCTTAGACGATGCGCTTTTTAGAATCTGATTCATCAACTACTGATTGTAACATTCAATACCGCAATAGGCGAGGAAAATCTATGATAACAGGAAGCAGGCAAGAGGATTGCCCTTAGTCTTTTGAAAAACAGTCAAATATATTTGCAGGTTATAGATTCAAGACGCGAGAAAGTTCTCCCTAAGTGGAAAATGCAGCACGGGCACAAGCTCGTCCGAACACTATGCAGTCCACAGTCGCATTATGCCCGACACGGTTTGCCCCATGGGTTCCCCCTGTCACCTCGCCGGCCGGCGTCCGGCCGGGAATTACAACTCCGCTCCTGTCGAGCACCTCGCCCGTAGTCCCCTTCACCCGCAAGCCTCCCATAGTATGATGTCGCTGAATTGCGCTCGACATCGCCCGGAATGGCGGCTTCGTCAAAGGTATCAGGAGAGAAACGTCTTTCCCAAACTCGGCGTCCTGCTTCGCGGCGCACGCCGCGTTGTACCGGCTGATCGTTTTCACAAGGAATTACCGTGCGGGATCCCGAGCGCCGATTCTATTTCCTCGATGGCAGAACACCGGATCGCAGAGGGGCGGGCTCGAATGGAGGCTGCCCGAGGCACGCGTCTGTGATAGCGTCGCGGCGTCCGCCCTCATCGGCAAACCTGTTGCCGTCCGCGTTCACAAATACCGGTAAGGCAGCGAACTCGAAAAGGACGAATTTCCTCGCTGTCGATCGTGTAGAACACTGCCTTTGAACGGGGGCCGAACGCCGGTGTGGGGTATGGCCTGGATGTAGTCCATATGGAGGGTGTCCGCCCCCACATCCTGGGCGTATGCGATACATTCTCCGATGGCGCCCGGATGGTTGGTTGTACCCGTATTCGCCGGCCCCTTCCGGTCGTGCTTCGTGACCCATTCGAGATTTGCGCCGAACCCGCCGGTGGCGAGAATGACGCCTTTTGCAGCCTTTATATATGCGGTCCCCTTCCGGCCTCAAGCTCAACGCCTGTCACCCGCCCGGCGAGCGGCTCTTCCCTGATTATCTGCGTGACGGCGTGGCCGCACGAAAACCTGCCGGCCGCGCTCCCGCAGGTAATCGAGCATCGCGTGTACGCTGGCGGCCCCTCTCTTCCATGTTCGCCCGTCCCGGTCCCGGTATGAAGGCACATCGTGCGTTCTCTCGTAAAGCGCACCGTAGCCCCTGATGACCTTGTCCGGCCACGCCACCCCGAGATCTTCCAAAATACTCTGCAACCCATGCGAGCACGTATCCATGTACCTGACCTTCTCGGGGTCGTTGATGCCGTCTCCCCCTTTCATGGTTTGCGAAAAGTGAAGGTCCCATGAATCGTCGATACCCTGTCTTCGCTGCCGCTCCGGGTCGACCGCGTTGGCCCCTCCCCTCGCTATCAACGAGTTGCCGCCGGGTCTACCCATCTTCTCGAGGATGATAACTGACATGCCGAGGCGTTCTGCTTCAATCCGGCGGCCAGACCCGCATAGCCGCTGCCTACAATCACCAGGTCTGCTTCGCAGCCCCAGGTAGGTGGTCTCATTGTCTGCCTTTCCTCCGTGCCCCCGCCTCTTGGAGTGCAGAGTTTTCCTCTACGATGTTAGTTTACACATACTACGAACTCGGGCCTATAAGATCAAGATGAAATTGTGTTCGCAAGAAACCGGGAAAGTGTTCGGTCGCAAGATTAGCTGAATAAGGTTGGGTTGGGACCGGGAACGCGTCGTTGTTTCCCTTCTTGTCATATCGCCAATGTATCCATATCATTCAATTTCCTGTGATTGTTTGAATTCTGCCCTTCAGGAATGACGCGACGGACAAATAGTTCTTGACATCAGGTATAACAGCGTCTAATACTATACCCAATCATACAACTGAATGTAAAACATAACATCGACTGCGGAACTCTATCTGGAGGGCTTTATGCTTGTTCTGTGCACAGCGATCCTTGTTATCGTTGCGGCCGCCATTTGCTCCATCCACAGCGGCGCGCCTGTGTGCGTCGTCTTCTTTATGGAAGTTCAGCGCGCCCCTGCCTATCATAGTCTTCCTGGCGTTTCTGATCGGCGTGATCACGACCGCCCTCTTCGGCCTTGCGGCCCGCTCCAGGCGGCAGCCCTGGCAAAGGAGCAGGGACGACAGGATCGGCGACCAGAATTCGATCATCAGCCTGCCGAAAAGCTGGAACGACTATCGCGTCTGGTTATCAGTAAAACAATAGCCATCGGACGGGTCCGTCGCCGGACCCCAATGAGTGCCGCTGGCCCCCGGCGGCCATAAAGCAAGCGTAGCGCCGCGCCGAGCAGGGGGAGGCCGGGGCACCCGCCCGACGTAAGGAGGGAAGGGTCGCGGCTTCGCCGGTGGAGGGGGCGCTGAGCCCCAGTAATTGCCCGCGCCGAGCGGGGAGGATCTATACGAGCTTTGCTCGTGGAGGGGGTGCTGAACCCCGATAATTGCCGCACCATTACCAGTATTTCATCGCATCTTCGAATATGGCTGCCAGTTCTTCCGGCCCTACAGGGCGGGGAGAGCTTGGCAAGCGCTGCTGGGGAAGCGTACCTTCCACCAGGCCCGGGATGTCGGCCAACGTGTACCCGATGGCGGCCAGCCCGTTGGGCATCCGAAGGCGCTTCATGAAACCGATCACTACGTTCGCGACTACGCGGCCTGCGTCCTCCGGCTTTGCACGCGAGATGTCCGCCCCCAGGGCCTCGCGGCCAGCAGGTGCCTGCCGGGGCACGCGGGAGCGGTAAAACGCAGCGCCGCAGGGGCGTTGAGCACAACGGCGATCCCGTGCGGTACGAGCGGCCGGTCCTGCGGGTATCCGGGCGCCCGGTATTCCCTCACCATCCCTGAGACCCCATACGACATCGCGTGCGGGATTGTAGTCCCGGCGTTGCTGAAACCGACGCCCGCAAATGAGGCGGCGAAGGCCATAGCTGTGCGCGCCTCGATGTCATCCGGATCTTCCACGGCCCTGACGAGATAGGAAGCGAGCATGCGCATCGCCTGGAGAGTCCAGATGTCGCTGACCGGATGGCGCCCTGGAAGGCCGGGCGGAGACCCGGCCTTTCGGGGCGGGACGCGAATCGTACGGGGCAGCCGTGTAAGACTCGATGGCGTGCGTCAGAACGTCGAGCCCAGTAGAGGCGATGACCATGGCGGGAGCGTCCGGGTATTTTCCGGATCGACTATGCCCAGCGTCGGCCTCAGCCGCCTGTGCGAGACGCCTGTCTTGGCATGTAGCCCTTCGAGCCCTAGGACCGCGACCCCCGTCGTCTCGCTTCCCGTACCGGCCGTAGTGGGAATGGCGAAAGCGGTTTCAACGGCCCTGGGACCGGCATGCCTTTGCCGACAGGCGCGTTCAGGTAATCGAGGAAATCGGAAGGCGGGTAGGTCGTGTACAGGTTACAAACTTGGCCGTGTCTATGACCGATCCCCTTCCTACCGCGACGAAGGCCTCAAACGGCTCCGCCGCGCGTAAGCGATCGCTTTTTTTATCGATTCGTCCGAGGCTCGATCCGGACCTCGTCGAAGACGGAATAGCTTATCCCCTCTTTTTCCAGGGATTCGCGCACTATTTGAACGGGCTGAGACGCGGCCAGGTTCCGGTCCGTCAGCACAAGCACCCGGCGATCCCAGCTCGGCAAGGTCCATGCCGACCTCAGCGTTGTCCCCGATCCGAAGCGAAGGTTCGACGCAGCCATCTCGAATGCATAATCCCGATCCATCTCAAAGGCCTCCTTTGGCGCTCTTGCCGCTGTCCGATCCATTGACGCCGCCCGGACATTTCCGTTGCTTTGTTTTTGCACGGAGCGGCAGTATTTTGCAAGCAAAAAAAATCACAACGAAACATTGCCCGGGTCTACGTCATTTTGCGTAAGGCTAATGACTTCCATTCTCCACTAATCCCGCTGGAGGGACTAATTCTGCGAAGAATATACATATGGGTAAGGAGGTCAGCCCATGCCGAACGGCTATAACGGACGTATCCTTCGCGTTGACCTGAGCGCACAGAAGACCTGGATGGAGGAACCCCCGGAACAATGGTACAGAATGTATCTCGGTGGGGGCGCAATGGTCGGCTACTACCTGCTTAAAGAGCTGGAGCCCGGAATAGACCCGCTCCACGAAGACAATCTACTGATTTTCGCGTCCAATGTTATATCGGGCGCCCCCATATCCGGTTTCTCCCGTTACACGGTCGGGGGCAAATCGCCCCTTACGAACGGTTTCGGTGAATCGGAGGCAGGCGGGTGGTGGGGCCCCAGCTGAAACTGGCGGGCTTTGATGGTATCGTGATCCGAGGCCGCGCCGCGAATCCGGTCTACTTGTGGCTGCACGACGGCGAGGCCGAGATCCGTGATGCTTCGCACATGTGGGGCCTTGGCAACGGGGACACGCGTGACCGCATCATCCAAGACCTGGGCGACGAGCACATCAGGACGGCATCCATCGGTCCGGCAGGCGAGCATATGGTGCGGTTCGCGTGCGTCATTAACGAGTTGCGCCACACGAACGGGCGAACGGGAATGGGTGCCGTCATGGGCTCGAAGAACCTGAAAGCCATAGCCGTCCGCGGCAAGAAGAGGATGACCTTCGCCAGGCCCGCGGAAGTGGCTTCCATAGCCAAATGGCACAATGAGAGGATAAAGGTACACCTGCCCAACATAGGCTGGCATCAGCTCGGCACGCCCGGGCTCGTGCCCGGCCTCAATGCCGCCGGGATTCTTCCGACGAGGAACTTCGCGGACGGGATGTTCGAGGGCGCGGGCAAGATCGACGGACAAGCGCTGATCGATACGATCCTTAAGGGACGGGAAAGCTGTTATGCCTGTTCGGTGCGCTGCAAGAGGGTGGTCTCCTGCGAAGAGCCGTACAAGGTAGACCCGAAATTCGGAGGGCCCGAGTATGAGACGCTGGCCTCCCTCGGCTCTCTCTGCGACATCGACAACCTGTCCGCCATATCGAAGGGGCACCAACTGTGCAACGACCTGGGTCTGGACACCATCTCAGCCGGCGCCTATGGTCGGCTTCACGATGGATTGCTTTGAAAAGGGCATCCTTCACGAGTCCGACACGGGCGGAGTTGCGTATCGCTTCGGCGACCCGGACGCGATGCTCCGCCTGCTAAACGATATCGCCTTTCGGAATGGCCTAGGAGACTTACTCGCAGAAGGCATTCGTACCGCCGCCGAACGGATAGGGAGGCGGCGCGGAGAGGCTTGCGTTTCACGCCAAGGGTCAGGAGATCCCCATGCACGACCCCAGGGGGAAGACGTTTGTAGCTCTGAGCTATGCCCTCTCCCCTACGGGCGCAGACCACCTCGAGGTGCAGCACGAGACGGCTTTTCAGACAAGGACGCCGGTTTTCGAGCAGCTTGCCCCGCTCGGCATCCTCGACCCCATGGATCCTTTCTCGCTTGCGGCGGAAAAGGTGCGGAACTTCACCATTATGCAGCGTGTTTGGAACCTGTACAACTCGATAGGTATCTGTAACTTCGTCGCAGCCCCGACGTTCGCTATGACTTTCCCGAAACTCGTCGAGGCGATTAGCGCCATAACGGGCTGGGAGACGAGTCTCTGGGAGCTGCTGAGGGCCGGGGAAAGGGCGAACGTAATGGCGCGTATGTTCAATATCAGAGAGGGTATAACGGGAGAGGCGGACACAATTCCGTCCATATTCTTCGACCCCTTGCCGAGCGGTTCCGCCAAGGGCAAGCGTATCGACAGGACGGAATTTCGCAAGGCCCTTGAGCTTTACTATGATACGATGGGTTGGGATCGCGACGGAAGGCCTACACGCGGCAAACTTGTCGATTTGGGCCTCGACTGGCTACTGTAAACAGCGCGAGCGGCTTCGCAAATATTTACCGGGATAGTCCTGAAGGCAGCGATGACCGGGGCCACCGGGCGTAAGAAGCGCAGCTACATAAAGACGGCGGGCCGGGGCGGAACGTGTTGCCCGCAAATTGATGGAATTTTAATGAAGAAATCTGTTGACAGGCATGGGCACCGGGGTAGAACTAATCTGTTCCCACCGCACATCGAGGTGCGGGAGACCGGGGTTGGCCTCAAAGAGACAGGGGGATTCCGGACAGGGGCGTCCTCGATTCTGAAAGAGGGTTGAAAAGATGGACGCGCAAGGTCTGGAACCCAGAAATCCCCTCGTTTCGATAATAATTCCGACCTATAACTACGCCGCTTACCTGCCGACCGCGCTGAAGAGTTGCTTGAGCCAGTCGTACAACAGACTGGAGATCATTGTCGTTGACGACGGGTCCACCGATGGGACGAAGGAGGTGATCGCGGCGTTTGGCGACAACAGGATAGTCTATCTCTTTCAAGACCACAATGGTGTCTCCTCGGCCAGGAATGCAGGATTGCAACGTGCTTCAGGCAGTTTCATCGCCTTTCTCGACGCAGACGATTACCTGACCACGGATTCGGTCGAAACAAGGTCTCAAGGCCTTTCTCGAGCACGGGGACATCGATTTCGTGGTTACCGATACATACGCGGGCCGCATCGGCAGCGACGCGCTCCGATGGGATGGCGGCCTGAGAAAGACTATCGTTTCCGAAGGTCTGTCCGAGCGTCTCCTGTCAAGGCGCCTCCCTTTTGCGACCTGCTGGTACTGCTGAAAGACCGGGTCGCGAAGTTGTTCCGCTTCCCCGCGCATCTTTCGAACGGCGAGGATCTTGTCTACTTCAGTAAAGTCTTTTTTGGAAAAAGAGGCTGTTTTCTGCCGACGCCGACCGCGGTCACAAGGAGCCACCCCGACAGCCTGCGTCACCGCGTCGACGAGATAAGGAAGCAGGGACGGGCACTCGTGGATACAATATTCGATGACCCCTATTATCGAGGTAGGCTTGACCACTTGCGCAAAGATTTCACCGCATACCGCTATACGGAGTTCTTTAGAAGATTTTACCAGACAGGGGATGAAAAGGCCGCCGGCAGATGCCTTGCGAGGGCCATCGCAGCGAGGCCCCTCACCTTGTTCAAGATCGACTACTGGATAAAGCTGGTCAGGCTGCACGCGAGGAAGGCTTCTTTTACCCGCTCTCTGCCTGTCGGGACAGTCATGGCTGCGCGCGGCCGGGCGGCTTCGGGAGAGAGTAACCATGCCCGTCGTGGTGCTCTCCTTTCCATAGTCTCCTCCGCGTTCTACGACATCACGAAGGCATGGCAAATAGTGGGCTTTTCGCTTCTCGCCCTTGCCTTATTGTGGCAGCTCGTTCGCTGGCCGGGCACGCCGGACAGCGGCCCCTTCCCGGAAGATGGCCCGGATCATGGCCTGCTGTCGGATACCGGCCGCGCCTTTCCGGCCGAGTCTTCGAGTGCGGTTTCTGCGTCCTGAGCGGTAATCCTTATCTTTTGATGGCCTATACCCTTTTCTCTGCCTGGTCTTGCTGTAAATCGGCCATAAATACCAAGCCTGGACCGCAAGAAGAAGGCCCGGGGCCGGTGCGCCGCGACCTCCGGTCGTTTCTGGCGGCATTTCGCCGCCCGGTCGGCCAGAGAGAGGCGGCCGGGATTGCACGGGCTGGTCTCTCTGGGCCTTGCCATGTCTTTTATTCATACGGTGAGGGAAGACGGCATAGCAGACGTGCTGAACGACGTAATTCACCCGACAGTCGGTGACTGCGACGAATTCCTCTTCGTCCTCTTTGCCGCCCTTCTGTATGCGGCAGGCATAGTTTCTACGGCAATGGCGAACCGGTCGAACCATGCGGGCATCGGCCTAAAATCGCTTCATCCTGGCCGTACAATCATTCGTCAAAAGAACCCTTCGAGGTGGTAATCGAGAAGATTACTTTGGTTCCCTGTTCAGCGCCTTGCAGGTGAAAGCCGCAGACTGGCGGCAGCAATGTCATTAGCCCCGTTCTTTCTCCGCCGGCATGACTAAGAGAAAGGGATCAGCGCACCTCAGACGGGAATGAATCCCGCGGATCGCTCCGGTTTTCGATGATAATCGTGCTGCTTCCTTTTCAGCGCCTGCTGATATATAGTATGTTCCTTTTACCCGCTGATCCGTCGCTTCCGCGCATAGCCGGTCCTTGCACCCTGACCTGCTTTGCAATTATCGACATTCGGACGGAACTTTCAACTCACGGTGAGGGACTATACAGCAGGTGCGGTCAACCAACTAAACGACAGAGGAAGCTGTTATCGTATGAATCTACGCGTAAAATCGGTATTACTGGTTACGTTGCTCCTGGCCGGCTGCGCCTGGCTGCCAAGCCAGGCCGGCAGGAGCGATCCGGGGCTGCATAATTTCGGCGCACTCGAGAATGGAAAGATCTGCCGTTCAGCCCAGCCGGAATATCCGCGCGGATACGACACCTTCAAGCAGCAGGGCGGGAAGACGGTCATCAACCTCCGGAACGACTGGGACGAGCGGCAAGCCGTCAAAAAGGCCGGGCTTACCCCTGTATGGTTCCGGCTCGACCCGGGCGAGCCGCCGCCCCTTGAGGACATAGAACGGATAGTAAAGACGATAGCCGATTCGGCCAACCAGCCGGTATTGGTCCATTGCAAGCTCGGCCAGGACCGGACAGGCCTCGTTATCGCGAGCTACCGCATCATAGAAGACCGCTGGACCTACAAACAGGCATACGAGGAATTGAAGAGCTATGCATTCGCCGGCATAGAGGTACACAGGCGTATCGTAAAACGCCTGAAGGAAGTAGCGGCAAAATACGGCCGCGCAGGGTAGCGCAAAGTCCCGGTTTCCATCGATCCCCGAAAAATTTCCCCCTGATCCCGAATCCATCACCTGCCGTTATCGGTTGACTTGGCAGGCGGCAGTTGGTGTACAATCTATTCTTGGACGGCCGGCACGAACAACGACGTTCCGCCGGTTTGTCCGCCATCCATGAAGAGAGCCGACGCCTATCGACATTGCGAAGAGCTGCCCATAGGGGGGATTTTTCCCCTGAGCGGATACCTGTCGTGGATAGGCAAGTATAAGCGGATGGCCGCGGACCTGAAGGTTGAGATGATCAACGAAGGGGGAGGCATTGACGGCCGCCCTGTCAGGCTGATCGCCTTTGATGACCGCTCGTCTCCGCAGCATGCCCAGGCAATGGCGGAGACCCTGGTTTTCAGGCACCGCGTACTCGCCATCGTAGGGACCGGCTCCCTCCCCGTCTCGCGGGCGGTCGCCTCCGTGGCGAACCGTTACAGGACCCCGGCCTTTATCAATTCGGGCTACGCAATCGACCCGCTGAAAGACCTCTTCGTTTTCAATACGGCCCACAGGACGGAGTTCACCGTCGCCCGCTCCTTCCGGTACTTTCTGGAAAGGGGCATCAACAGGATGGCCCTCATGATGCCCGCCGGATCGCTCGGGGACCTGGGGAGCCTTCTGGCGAGGCGGCTGGGAAGGCAGATGGGCATGAGGATCGTCGGGGAAGAAAGGTTCGACGTCGGGTCTGCGGATATGGCGTCCCGGCTGGCGAGACTCGGGGCTTTAAACCCCCTCGCCCTCTTTTCTTTCGTCACGGGCCGGCCTGCGGTTACGCTCGCCGAAGAGGCGGCGAAGGCCCGGCTGGGCATACCCCTTCTCGTCTCCCACGGGAACGCAAACCCCCGTTTTTTGAAGATGGTCTCCCACATTCCGGTCGAAGTCATCGTGCCGTCCGGCGGGACGACGGTCCCCACGGGCCTTGGACGCGGCCATCCGTCCAACGCCAAGGTGGCCGATTTCAACAGGCGCCATATGGACCGTTACGGGGAGCCGACCAACTATAATTCGGCGGAGCTTGCGGACGCAATCGACCTCGTGGCGGGCGGGCTGGGCCGGGCCGGAGAGGCAGACCCGGAAAAGCTGCGCGACGCCGTGGAGGAGATCAGGAACTTCGAAGGCATGCAGGGCGTCTACGACCTTTCGCCCTCGACCATTACGGGACCCGCATCGATGACGTGGCGATCCTGACGATAAAGGACGGCGCCTGGCAGATGGTCGGGGCTTCCTGCGCGGACGGTATCAACGACCGGGGTATGCGCCTCGTGAGAAAGGTTGCAGACATGCTTTACGCGAGGCAGCCGGATACGCTCGCTCCGTCGCCGGATGCCGGGGCCATCGCGGAGTTTGTTTACGGCGCGACACCCGGCGACGCGGGCGTGAAAGCAGGTGCATGCTCCAACGACAAGCTTTACTGCGAGCAGAAGAGGCAGCTTACAGGCGCCATGCGGGATAGGGACGCAGGCAGGGCCTCGGAGGCATTTTTCCGCCTCCTTGCAATCATCTTTATCGGCAATGACGGCGAGGTCAGGCCGTCGAAGCTGGCTGTGCTGGAAATGTCTCTTGCCATGCTCGATACCGCAATCGACGAAGGGGCCGACTTCGAGGAGATGGTCTTTCTAAAACACAGGCTCATCGCCGAATGGGAGAACATTAAAGACAACGAACCGCTTTGCCTCTGGGCGCTGCGCGTCTTCGACGCCGCATCGAAGGCCCTCTCGGCGGGCCGGCAGAAGAAAAATATCGACCTTCTCAGGAAGGTGACGGGTTTCATAGAGGCCCACCTCTCGGAAGATTTGACGGTCAGGCGCATAGCCGGCCACGTCTGCCTCAGCCCATCCCGCCTCATCCACAGGATGAGAAGCGAACTCGGCGTCACGGTAGGCAGTTGCGTAACCCGGATAAGGATCGAGAAGGCGAAGCACCTCCTGCGAAGCGGCGACGCCTCCATCAGCCGCGTAGCCCAGGAGGTGGGTTACGGCGATCAGAGTTATTTTACGCGGATATTCAAGCAACAGGCAGGCTGCACCCCGAGCGGCTACAGGCGGATGACGTCACGCCTGTCTCCCGTCCCGGAAGTCCCTGAGGACTTTCCCCTTTTTCCGGTGCCTGAAGACCGGTAGGGCCGGAACGTCCGCCCCTGCGCCCCCCGGCTCTATTCTCCGAAATAATGACCGCATAACACAAGACACGGCCGCACGAGAGGCGTTTAATCAGGATACGCACAAATAGCCGATGAAGCGGCCGTTGCACCGGTTGCCGCTTCGGGCACAAACCATCCCTGAGGCCAGACAGGGGCAATATTCTTTAAGGAGGATAACATGAAGAACTGGGCTGTAGTTTGTTTGGTTGTGGTATCACTCGCGCTGCCGGGTTTCTGTTTCGGCCAGCAGTCGGCCGGGACGACCGTAGCGGACACAAAAGGGTATCAACCCCCGAAGCCTGTACTCCAGTACATGTCGCGCTTCTACGTTGACCTCGTTGCACCTGTATGGGAGATGGGCATGACGAGCGATCTCGGCAAGCGCCGCATCATCCCCATCACGGGCGGCAAATTTGAAGGCCCGATGCTCAACGGCAAAATCCTGAATAACGGCGCGGACTGGCAGGTCGTGACGAAGGAAGGCCTGGCGATCATCGACACCCGCTACCTCCTGCAAGCCGATGACGGCTCCCTCATCTATCTCCAGACGAAGGGCTACCGTTACGGCCCGGCCGACGTGCTGGCCAGGGTGGGCAAAGGCGAGGCGGTTGACCCGCACCTCTATAACTTCCGGGTGACCATGCAGTTCGAGACGGCCTCGAAGAAGTACGACTGGCTCAACAGGGCCATCGGCATAGGCATCGCCATGCGCCTCGGCAACGCCGTAGTCTACGACGCCTATCTGGTCAAATAGCACCGGATCGACTTCTTTACTGAACAAAACAGCAGGGGGCGGCCCTCCAGGGGCCGTCCCCTGCTGCATTTTACTTGTTAAATTTTCTTTTGAGCGCGGCTACGCCGAAAAGACCCGGCCCGAGAAGCAGTAGCGCGGCCGGGGCCGGTACGGCTGTGCCCAGGTCGGCAGGGGCCATGAAAATGGCGTAGCCGTCCTGGCTTTGCGAGTTTGCAAAGGTATCCCACCAAACCCAGTCGGCGTTCGTGGAGATGCCTGCCACCGGCTGGCCGCCGTTTAAGTCCGTCCATTTGTTGCCTGCGGAGCCGTTGGCAAGGGTGTTCGATGTAGAGTTGCCATACCAGGAAGCGGCGGTCCCTACAACGGGGGTCGCCGTCTGCCATTGGGCCGCTGCGATCTGGCCGGCCAATGAGGCGATGGAGGGCATCCCGGATTGGGACGGATTGCCGCTCGTGCTGTACATATATTGCCAGGTCTGGAGATTCGAATAGATCGTTTTCCCTGAAACATTGAACTGGCCCAGCCACGCCTGCGGATTATCCCAGGAAGCACCCGGGCTGTTCCAGACCATAACGTAAAGGTAGGAGCCGCCGGGGATCGTAACCGAGACGGAAAGAGATGTAACGGAGGGCACAAAGTTGCCGTTGACAACGTTCCAGTTTATGCCGCCCTGGCTGCCCGTCCCGCCGCTCGCTATCTGGGTCAGCCCCGTCCCGTCACTGTTCCCATAATAGAGGACGAACGCATCGTCTGCTGCTATGCTGCCGGTCAGGTTGACCGCTCCGGCAGGATGCGCCAGGCACACAAGGGCCGTCAAAGCTATCGTCACGACGGTCAAAACAATCTTCAACCGCACCGCGCACCTCCATGTCTCATTATACATAGTAGTACCACATATAACCCTTGTCAAGGGAACAATCCGCCACAAATAGGCACTGTCAGGTATATTCGGCATTCGAGAGTGTTATACACATTAAGATTACAGGACCATAGATGCGCGGCAGTTTTCGCGCAGCTTTTCAAAGCGGCCGGAGGAGATTTCGATGGATTTTTCGTCGGTTTAAGAGGCGCCCGACGAGGCTGTGCTCTTTTGCAAGCCGAGGAGGCGCGCCGAAGAAAACGGCGGAAAAGACGCGAAATCCCCTCCGGCCTGTCCCTTCCCTCTTCGGATTGACATGGGAACAGTGGTTATAGTACACTATTGGCTTATAAATTACCTAAGGGTGACTGATGAAAAGAACGTTCCAGCCGCACAATAAAAGCAGAAAAAGGACGCACGGCTTCCTGGTCAGAATGCGGACCGAGAATGGCCGGGATGTCATTAGGAGAAGGCGCGCTAAGGGAAGGAAAAGACTCACGGTTTGATGGAGCACACCCTCGGCAAGACCGAAAGGCTGCACACAAGGGATTTCCGTTTCACACGGTGGGTAAAAACCGGTAAAACGCCGCATTTTCTCCTTTTCAAGAGCAAGGGCGAGCAGATCACCAAGCGCTTCGGCGTCGTGGTAAGCCGAAAGATTAAGGGTGCGGTGAAGAGAAACAGGATCAAGAGACTGCTGAGGGAGTATTTCAGGCTGCACAAGCAGGAGTTCGGCAACCCCGTGTCCTATTCCGTGCGGGTCACCGGGATGCCGCAGACGACCTGGGGCGCCGTCAGCCGCGAGATGGGCGAGCTGACTGCGAGGGCCGCCGGAAAATGACGAAGATAGCCGTGCTTGCGATCAGGCTTTACAGGCTCTGCATATCCCCTTACCTACCGAATTCGTGCAGGTTTTATCCGACGTGCTCGTGCTACATGGCTGAGGCCCTCGAAAAGAAGGGCTTTTTCAAAGGGATCGCCCTGGGCCTCATCAGGCTCCTCAAGTGCCATCCCTTCCATCCGGGGGGCTTTGATCCTGTTAAATAGCAATGGATCGCATACGCAGATAAGGGGACCGAACCAACTAAGTTCAATGTTTCTTCCTTTTTATGAGGGGGAGGCTCCGCGAGCTTTGCTCGTAGAGGGGGCGACGCTAGCCCCAGTAAACTTAAGGGGACCGAATCAACCAAGTTCAATGTTTCTTCCTTTTTATGAGGGGGAGGCGGGAGTGCCCGCCTGACGTAAGGAGGAGGGGTCGCGTAAAGGGGTGACGCCGGCCCCAACGAAAATGTCTCTTCCTTTTTATGAGGGGGACGACCCGCTGAAGCGGGTGCCCCGGCCGGCTTTGCCGGTGGAGGGGGCGACGCTAGCCCCAGTAACTGTTAATGCCTCTTCCTTTTTATGAGGGGGAGGCTCCACGGGCTTTGCCCGTGGAGGGGGCGACGCTAGCCCCAATGATTGTAAAAATAACATGATGTTGACGATTGAGAGGTCATGAATGGACAAACGCACGATCATAGCCGTCGTCCTGTCGGTGGCCATCCTGTTCGCCTGGCAGTATTGGTTCTCTCCCAAGCCGGGCGAGCAGCAAAAGCCGGCCGCAGTACAGGGTCAGACGCAGGCCGCGGCCCCCGCACAGCCGCAAGCGGCGGCCCAGGGGCAGCAAGCTGCTCCGCAGGTGTCCGCTATCCCGGGCCAGCCGGCCATCCCGGGCGCCGCAGCGCCGAAGAGCACAGCCCTGATGAGGCCCGCAAAAAAGATCACCGTGGAAACACCCATCATGACCGTTAAGCTCACGGACATCGGCGGAGGCATCACGAGCGTGCGCCTCAAGGCGTACAAGGAAGAGCTGGACAGGCCGGAAGGCAAGGAAGTCATCCAGGGCATCGAGCCCTACCGCTACCTGCCTACCGTCTCGACGATCATCAGCGGCCAGGTCGAGGGCGACGCCGTCCCGTTTACGGCGGACCGCGGCGACTTCACCGTCAGCGGCAAGCCGGAGGCGATCAGCTTCAAGGGGACGCTGCCGAGCGGGGCCGTAATCACGAAGACTTACACCTTCTCACCCGACGGATACAGTGTCGGCCTCTCCGTCCGGACGGACTGGGGGCGCCGGTCGGGCACGACGCTCCTCGACTTCGTGACGATGAACATGAAGGAGAAGTCGAGCTACATATTCAGGGGGCCGTTCCTTTACGACGGCAAGAAGTTCGAGCAGATCGACAAGCCCGATAAAGCGACCAATGCGGCGCAGGCATATAGTTACACCGGTTTCGACGAAGGCTATTTCTCGTTCATAATGCGGCCGGTGGGGCAGAAGGCGGACCTCCTGGTGACGAAGGTGGGCGACACGCCCGTCGACCGTTTGCTCTCGCCGGGCGGCAACGTCGCAGTGGCGCTCTACTTCGTGCCGAACAAGATATCGCTCCTCAAGGGGCTCGACTTCAACGCGGACAAGATCGTCGATTTCGGCTGGTTCGACATCGTAGCCAAGCCGATGCTCTGGGGCATGAACTTCTCCAACAGGCTCACCCACAACTACGGCATCGACATCATACTGCTCACGATCCTCATCAAGATCATCTTCTATCCCTTGAGCCTCAAGAGCTACAAGTCGATGAAGAACATGCAGAAGCTCCAGCCGAAGCTCGCCGCGCTCCGTGAGAAATTCAAGAACGACAAGGAAAGGCTCAACCAGGAGATGATGGGCATCTACAAGAGAGAGGGCATCAACCCTCTGGGCGGCTGCCTGCCCATGGTCATTCAGATACCGGTCTTCTTCGCCCTGTACAAGGTGCTGATGACTGCCATCGAGTTCCGCCACGCGCCGTTTATGCTATGGATGAACGACCTGGCGGCGCCGGAGAACATCTTCACCATGCACGTGGCCGGGTATGCGCTGCCCTTCAGGGTGCTGCCTCTTATCATGGGCGTCACCATGGTTATCCAACAGAAGATGACGCCGACCGGCGGCGACCCGATGCAGGCGAAGATGATGATGTTCATGCCTATATTCTTCACCTTCCTGTTCTGGGGGTTCCCGGCGGGCCTCGTCCTGTACTGGCTCGTAAATAACGTGATATCGATAGGTCAGCAGTACTACATCAACAAGCAGGTAACATAAGGAGGCTGACGTATGGATTTCGTCGAAGTTGAGGCCAAGACCTACGAGGAGGCCGTGAAAAAAGCGGCCGCAAGCCTCGAAGCGGAAGAGAAGGACCTCGACATAGAAGTAACCGAAGTGGACACCAAGGGCATCCTCGGCCTTTTGGGGAGCAAGAAGATACGGATAAAGGCCAGGCGCAGGACGGACCTGGCGGAGGAAAATGCGGCGGACGCCAAAGCGGCGGACGCGGATGCGGCCTACTCCGGAGAGGCGGCGGATGTCCCGGCGGGAGAGCAGGCGCGCCCCACGCTGGAGGCGGAAGAGTTCGCCAAGACGTTCCTGAAGGACGTGGCCGCCCTGTGCGACATAGCCCTGCGTTCTGAAGTCGAGGCACATGAAGACAGGCTGATTTTCCATATAGAGGCTTCCGACACGGAGGCGATAACGGGGCGCGAGGGGGAAGTGCTCGAGGCGCTCCAGCACGTAGTCAAGCTGGCCGTCGCCAAGAAATACGGGCAGACCCTCAAGATACTCCTCGACGTCGACGGCTTCAGGGACCAGCGCAAGAAGAGCATCATCATCATGGCCAGGAAACTGGCGGACAGGGCAAAGAGAGAGGGCACGCCCCCAGTGGACGAAGCCCCTCAACCCCTACGAGCGGCGCGTAGTGCATACGCTTTTCAAGAACCAGGAAGGGATGAATACGCACAGCGAGGGGATCGGGCACCTGAAGAAGGTGGTCATAACGCCCGAGGGGCCGGCGCGGCCGGCAAGGCCCGCAGGCGGCAGGCCGGGCGGGCGACCGGGAGGACGGCCCGGCGGCGGCAGGCCGGGCGGCGGCGGCAATTACAACAGGTAGCGCGCCGGCCAACTCTCCGGCCGATTCGGCTAGGTGCATCCGCATAATCACGATTCCTTCAGGCGCTCTTTTCGGAACCGACGCTGCTGCTAAGGTTTCATCCTTGTGCGGCGGCGGAAAACATCACATCCTAAGGACACATCACGGGCTCATTGAAAAATACTAACGCTACAGATAAGAGCGAAACGATTTGCGCGGTGTCTACGCCGACGGGCGAAGGCGGGATCGGGGTGGTCCGGCTTACCGGCCCTGAGTCGCATGCGGTCCTTCGCGGCGTGTTCAGGGCGCGCAAGCGCAGCCGCGCCTTCGCCTCGCACCGCCTCTACCTCGGCTTCATCTTCGACCCCGACGCAGGCTCGGACGTGGACGAAGTCTTCGCCGTCTTCATGAAACCACCCCGCACTTACACGCGCGAGGAGATGGCGGAGGTTTACACGCACGGCGGCCGGGCCGCGCAAAAGGCCGTCCTCGCCCTGCTCACGCGGCGCGGCGCGCGCCTGGCCGGGCCCGGTGAATTCACGAGGCGCGCGTTCGAGAACGGCCGCATCGACCTCGCCCAGGCCGAATCGGTCCTCGACATCATCCAGAGCGAGAGCGCCGAAGAGCTGGCGTCCGCGCTCGCCCACGTCAAAGGCGCCCTCTCCGGCCGCCTCAGCGCGGCAAAGGGCGCGATCACCGCGCTCCTTGCGGACGTCGAGGCAGAGATAGATTTCCCCGAAGAAGAATTATCCGATGGACCCGGCGCGGGAGCGAACATCGCGGAAGCGCGCAGGCCGGCCATCGATGCGGTGCGGCGCGACATCGCGGCCCTCGCCTCCACCTACGAAGAAGGCAGGGCAGTGACGCGGGGCGTGGACGTCCTGATCGCGGGCAAAAGGAACGTAGGCAAATCGAGCATCCTGAATGCGCTGGTCGACAGGGACCGCGCCATCGTTACGGACATCCCCGGCACCACGCGCGACCTCGTCGAAGATACGCTGCGCATCGGCGGGGTTAAATTCGTCCTCACCGACACGGCGGGCCTGGGGCAACCGGCAGACGCCATCGAGGCGGAGGGCATGGAGCGCGTCAGGAAAAAGATGCCTGAGGCCGATATCGTGCTGTGGGTGCTCGATGCATCGCGGCCTTATGCGGACGATGACGAGGAAGTCTGGCGCACCGCCGCCGGGAGGACGGTCATAGCCTGCCTCAACAAGTCGGACCTGCCGCAAGCGGATGGGCCGGCACGCGCAGTCGCAGCGAAAGGCATACGCGCCGTAGCCACCTGCGCAATCGACGGCTCAGGCCTCGGCGGCCTGAAAGATGCGCTCTACGAGACGTTCGCGGGCGCAGGCCACAGGGGCGCGGCGCTGCTCGTCACGAACGTCCGGCACAGGGACGCGCTCACGGCCACCGAGGCCGCCCTTGCCCGCGCGCAAGCATGCGCCGGGCGTGAGGAACGGGCCGAGCTGTGCGCCTTCGAGCTGCGCGACGCCCTGTTCCACCTGGGCGTAATCACGGGCGAGACGGCAACCGAGGAAGTCCTCGCCGAGATCTTCAGCAGGTTCTGCATAGGGAAATAGGCCCCAGTCCGGCCGTCCGCAAGTTCTCTGCACTACCCGTACATCACAAGCAGAATCGCATTCAACAGGGCATGGACCAGCACAACTGCAACAAACGAGCGGGTCTTTTCGTACAACCACGACAGCAGAAAGCCGTAGATAAGAGGCACAACATTCAAGCTGAGATGGGCCGAGAAAAACATCAGAGCGTTTATGACAACCGCCGCCGCCGGCCCGTATTTCCTGCGGAACGGAGCGTACGCAATGCCGCGCAGAAAAGTCTCCTCGACGAGAGGAGCAACGACGATGGCGCTCCACCAGTTGTCTACCATGATCGCGGCGGAAAGGAACCTGATGGACTGCACCGACTCCCCCACAATATGCATACGGATCATTACGTTCCTCACGGCAAAAGCAACGCCGGGCACGCTCAGGAAGAAAGGAACGAGGGAGCCGAGACAGGCAACGAGCACCAGGATGGTGATATACGCACCGGGCTCGCGGCCCAGGACCGACAGGTCCTGGCGCCGCAGTTTTATATACGCCGTCAGGCAAAGAAGGAAGATTACGTCAAGGGCGGACTTGTTGCTCGACAGGTAGAAATTGAGCAGAGGCGACGTACGGAGCGCAATAAGGCCGGCGAGAAAAGCGGCGTTCATCGCGGTCACGACGAGGACGTCGTAAGACTTCCAGGGCTGTTTGTCGAAGAAGGGGTCCGGCCGCTTACCTGGCGCGTCGGGCTTGAGCAGGAATAACAGAAGCAACAGGTGAAATGCCGCCAGATACCAGACAGTCATCAACCCACCCCGTATAAAGCTAAAGCGACAGAAGGAGCGGCCGATAAACCGCCCTTCCGCTGCACCAGAACCCCAACCGGGCAGATTCTATCACGGCCGTTGCTCAGGAATAAAGACTAAATTACGGAAGCGCATCTGACGCCGTTACCTTCTCGGGCCGGCTTCGCCTATCTGTCTGCCTTCCAAATTCCTTGTTTAAGAACCCCCGGTCTTCCCCTGCCCGTCTGCGTTTTGACTTCTCTTTCTTATCCTCTTCCTTATATCGGACCAGATATATAAGATGCCGAAG
Organism: uncultured delta proteobacterium; assembly: GCA_963818095.1. Lineage (GTDB taxonomy): Bacteria > Desulfobacterota > Syntrophorhabdia > Syntrophorhabdales > WCHB1-27 > CAWEPK01. The sequence goes on along the minus strand of CAWFRA010000022.1, from coordinate 10,248 downwards.
GCGATCAATGTAGAGCCGATCAAAACACTTGATCGCCCGGCAAACTGTGTACAATGGCCCCAAACGCAAATACCGGATTCGAGGATTATTAAGAGCCCAAAGACGATGAAGGCCAAACCTCCTATTATGATTTCCGCACCTCCGATAATCCTCTTCATAGAGGATTATTTTTTCAACCATCCAGCCGCTGCGCTTGCTGCTGACCCTGCCAATCCGGCTTTCGTTGCCGGCGGATAACCCGGCGCATACCCATTCAAAAAATCTGTGACGGCCTTATTCACCGCATTGGGATCCGAAAGATAACCGCCGAGCGCCGCCCTCGCAGTGCCAACGGCCGCACTACCCAAAGCCGGCCCTACAGTGGGTCCTAAAATGGCGGCTGCAGGGAGACCCGCCATTACCCCTGCTGCAATGGCCGTCTGTCCCGGTGTGAGGCCCGGGAAGTAAGTGGGCGCATCGGACCCCGTTGCCTTGCCCGCGTAATCCGTATCGTCGAACCACGCTGTTTCGTTGCCTCGCAGACCGGGCATAGTCCCGTTGCCCGACTCCGGCTCTGCGTCTGATTGATCGCCCCCCGAGTCGGATGCAAGGAGGACAGCCTCGTACTCGGGAGGACGCGGTTTCTCTGTCGGCGGGGCCTCTTCGAACCCCGTTATCCACCCGTCGTTCATGGTGTACGTATACCGGCCGGGGCCGGCTTCGCCTATCTGCTGATATATATCACATTATCGCTATTTCTTTCCTTCCCGTAATTCCTCGGTCTCCTTCCGTTTGTTCTTAATCGATATTTTGCGCCTTATCGTCAGAAACAGAAGCAAGGTCCCCGCAACTATCCACACAACTCCCCACAAGATATGGTAATTGCTGAAATCCACGTAGGTGCCCCGGAAGACAGCGTACCAACGTGGTTGTATCAGCAACCGCGCCCCGAACATGATCAGGAAGACACCGAAGCCTATCTGAGCAACAAAATCGATCATCTCTCCCCTCGCTATTTCGGACCAAAGTAATAACCCAAGCCGCTCCCTACACCCGCGGGCCATCCGCCCGTGGAAGGGGGACCGGGATTAGCAAAACCGCTGACGAAGTTATTCACCGCATTCGGGTTGGAAAGATAACCGCCAACGGCCGCACTCCCCAAAGCCGGCCCTACAGTGGGTCCTAAAATGGCGGCTGCAGGGAGACCCGCCATTACCCCTGCTGCAATGGCCGTCTGTCCCGGTGTGAGGCCCGGGAAGTAAGTGGGCGCATCGGACCCCGTTGCCTTGCCCGCGTAATCCGTATCGTCGAACCACGCTGTTTCGTTGCCTCGCAGACCGGGCATAGTCCCGTTGCCCGACTCCGGCTCTGCGTCTGATTGATCGCCCCCCGAGTCGGATGCAAGGAGGACAGCCTCGTACTCGGGAGGACGCGGTTTCTCCGTCGGCGGAGTCTCCTCGAACCCCGTTATCCACCCGTCGTTCATGGTGTACGTATACCGGCCGGGGCCGGCTTCGCCTATTTGATCTCTGATGTGTTCATCTCCGTTGTGGGCATACAGGCTGGTCAACCGGTCGTCGTCGAAGAAGGAAGTTACCCTTACATGGCCGGGGGAATGGGTCTCTATATCGAGGTCTTCGGGGAGAAGGGGCGATACATGGGGGTCGTTCCTTGCCGTATGGAGGACGTGCTGGAGCATGTCGTTATCTCCGGTCGCTATGGACCTTTGGGCAAAGGGCATAAGGGTCGCGATCTTCTCCCTGCCCCTTTGGGTATTCCATGCCTGAATAGCCCGTCCCACAGGGACCAGGGCGTTGACGTTCTGCTCCGGTGGGTCGTCCTGAACCAGGTAGTTCCTCTTCGGGTACACAGGATATGATTCTATCATCGGAGTTGCTCCTTAATAAAGACTTAAGTGATAGGGGAATTCTTCCATGCGTAAGGGAAGATTTTGAGAGGGCCGGGACCGGGCCAATGGCCCGTGCGCCCGGCCCCATTTGCTTTGCTTCTTGCGCCCCCCCTACCCCTGCGCCGGGGCGGCCCCTGCCGCGCCTGCGTCCGATTTAAGCTTTGCGACGGCCGCCTCGATGGCGCTGTTGATGACCGATGCGGCAACGGTGATGCCCTGTGTTTTCAGGTTGTCCGTGATCTGCGCAAACGCCGCCGTCTGCTTACTCGCCCCCGGCATCTCCTGTGCGACCAGGGCCCCTACCGCCTGTTCCGCAGCAGCCAGCACCACAGGCCCTACCTGTGTCTCGAACTGCTTCATGAAAGGCCCGCAGAATGTCGCGATCTCGCTGAAAATCTCCTTCATCTTCGTCCATATCGTGTCCAGAAAGCTCATAAACCCTCCTTGCGTTTGATACGCCCGCAGGCGTTGTTACCACGTAACGTTAAGAACTGACAGGTGTACCTCCGCCTCCTTGTCCCCCGACACCGCCTGCATCTTCCGATCCAGCTCTTCGGCCGGGTTGTCCGGGACTTCCGGCTGCGGGTTCTCCTGTGCTGCCCGGCAAAGCCTGTCGATCCAATCCAGCCATGATTCCTCCATCTTTGCTCACCATCCCTTTCAGGCTTGCCGCAATCGGGGCGATCCATCCCTTCGTGATGAGGTCGAGCGTGCAGTTCGCCTCGATCTTCCCCGTCTTTGCCAGCCAGTTTTCAAAGACAACCCACGCCGTGAGCGATAAGCAGATGAGCGCCATCGCTTCGGGCGGCAGGTAGTGCGCGAGTGCGCGCAGGATTATCCAATCGAGCATGGTCCACTCCTTTATGTCGCGTAATACCCTTCGTACTGCGCCATGACGCCCGCTATCGCGTACTTCGATACGGACGCAAGCGGCGCGTCCTTGCCTACCTTCAACTGGCCGCAGACGAACTCAAGGTAGGCCGACGTGTTGTTCTCGTTGGGGGGTGCGAATTTTGCGATGAACTGCCTGAACGTCTCGCCCCTGCCCTGGTCTTTCTCGACCTGCCTGTGTGCGGACGCCCAGCCGTGCCAGGGCGCATCAAAGCGGGCGAACCTGCCGTCCGCTACAGCGTATGCCTGCCCGGCGAAATCGAGGTTGATCGGGTTGTTGTTCTTCTGGGCAGCGTTCATTTGTGGCCTCCTGCCTGCATCACGGCGTTGTGCGCCCCTTCGAGCGTGGATAGGCGCTTTTCGTGCTCGTCCATGTGGTTCCACAGCTCCGTCTGGTTCCTGTCGATCTGGCGCAGCGTGCGCACGATGAACCACCCGATGACCGCTATCGCCAGGTATACGTAAGGATTGAGGTCACGGATCAGCTCCGCTGCCATCTCACCCCTCGCTTGCCAGGTAGGCAGCACGTGCAGCCTTCTTGGCGTTATAGCGGCCCTGAGTTGCCTCCGGCAGGTCGGAAAGCGCGTAGCTGCCTTTGGCGATAGCAGTGTCGATAATGTCCTCCTCGGTCCTCGACAGCTCCGCGTCCGTCGCAGTCAGGGCCTGCAATGCCGCCCACTTGCCGGGCATGACCTGCCGCCGCACCCCGTCGAAATACGAGCAGGGGTTTAGGGCCAGCATCCCCTGTCCGTCTGTCTGCTCGTTAGCTTGAAGGGAATAGTCGTCGGCAACGGTCGTCTGGTAGCTGATCGTTTTGCCGTCGCCCGCCACTCCGAAAATAACCTTGCTCATACTGCCCCCTTAAAATTTTCGTTCTATCGTTACTGCGCCTGTCCATGCTACGGGCAAACTGATCGTGCCGAGCGATGACCAGACGGTCGTCGTGTCCTGCCATTGGACGGCCAAAACAGAAGTCTCGTTTGCGGTGTTGGTGGCATAACAAGTAGTGGTAGTTAGTATTCTCTTCGCCGTCGTTGTCGTCCACGCGCGGATAATTGCCTGTTCTGGAGAGGCGCCATCCGCAGTTATACGTGCGGACGACTCGGTCGCGTTATAACCCGCCACCGAACTATTGTAGGTGGTTAGTTGCCTCAAGTTAAAGGCGTTAGAATAGGTCGTGTTATTTGGCTGTAACGTTGATACGTTAGGCTGCGATGTGGTAACCGTGTCCGTGCCCGACAACGTAATTTCATACTGCTCCGCCACCGCCCCTGCCGTAGCAATATGCAGAGGAATCGACGTCGCGCCGGATGCGGTGATGTAGGCTTTTTGGCCGATGGCGAGGGCGATATCGCTTACTGCGCCTGTGTTATTGATTACGCTTGTCGCCCACGCAGAACCGGAGCTTATAGCGGTCCCGGCTGTGGGATAGACCATTGAGCCTCCCCCGCCCGACGGCAGGGTTACGCCGTCCCACGTTGCAAGCGTGCCTCCTTGTGTGGCGCCGGCAAGAACAAGGAATATTATTGCCGCAAAGAAAGTCCGCTTCATGTTACAAGCCCCCTACATCAAGCGACGGCATGACGAGCATCGTGTCTGCCGCGAGAGCCACGCCGATGCGCTGCACGAAATGGCCGCCCGTCGATGGCGCGGTCTGCGTCAGCCCGCCCGCGGATGAGTCCGACAAATAGAGCACGCCGCCGATGGTCCAGGACTGTGAAGTCCCGAACCTGTAGACGCCCGAATAAACACATTGCGTAGCAGAGATGGCGACGCAGATGCCGGGCGTGGTCCCTGCGGCGTCTCCCTTGGCGGCAGCAAGGCCGCTCGCGCCCTGATAGTAGACCGAGCCTGCCGTCAAAGATGTGCCGGCGATTGCAAGGCCGCTCCCGGTGCTTGTTCCGAGGGATGAGTTCGTAGCGCCCAGGGGGTTTGTGTATGCGGTCTTGGCATCCACGTAAGCCGTGGTAGCGACCTTCGTTGAGTTGTCGCCCGCAGTCTGCGTGCTGGCGGTAACGCCGCTCGGTATAGCGGTCGATTCAGAAGGAACGCCCGAGCCGTTCGTGACAAGGACCGCGTTGTTTACGGCGCTTATGTAGCTCGTCGTTCCCGAGCCTGATTGATAAGGGATGCTGTTGGTATTCGTCCCGGCAAGGTTCGCGGCCGTAGTCGCGCTCGCCGCAGTGCCGCTGGTGTTCTGGTTGAGGGTCGGGATGTCTGCGGCGACTATGAAGCGGAAAATCGGGGTGCCTCCGCTTCCGCTGGGAGCTGCGAAGAACATGTTTTGCGACTGGGAGGGCGGCTGGATGATCTGGCCCGACGAGTTCGTTCCGACGACGGCCTGAGACGCGGCCACCGTCGCACCGTTTAAGTAGCCGGCATTGATCGGGATGCCGTTGAACGACGTGATCGTCGCGGCCGAAGCGCTGATTGCAAAAGCGAGCAAAGCAAAAACGGCAAAGACTTTCTTCATTGTAGACCTCCTGTAAGGGGGATGGGTTGAATGATTATCGTATCGGCCGCTGTGGCCGTGCCGATCGTCTGAAGGTAATGGCCGGGAGCGGGGATGCCCTGCGTGAGCCCTCCCGCTGTGCTGTCGCTGACGTAGACGGGCGCGCCGGGGGTGAAGCCTTGCGATGCCGGGAACTGATAGGTGCCCGCAGTCAAACACGTAGTCGCGCTGTTGGCGATGCAAATCGCGGGCAACGTGGAGAGGCTGTCCGCCTGCGCGAGGGCGAGCGCGCTCGCGTCCCGGTAGTAGGCGCTTCCTATTATGAGCGACGAGCCGGTCATAAACTGGCTGACTGTACCCCCCGCCCCTATGTTGAGGGTCGCGCCGTCGTTCCCCGTGATAGTCATCGTGTTCTTGAAAACAACGCTCTTCCCTGCCGCTGCCGTTATATCGCCGGTGATATGCGGAGGCGATCCGCAGTTCTGGTTCCACTGCCACGCGCCTGCTTGCGCATTCCAGGTATAGCAATCGGTTGCCCGCGCCGATGCGGCCGCCATGACGGCCGCCATAATCAGAAAAGCTGAGACAAGTCTTTTCATAGGCGCCTCACGTTTTTATGATCCAGTTGACGACTGCGTACGGGTCCGCTGATGCTCATGGGAAGCCCGCTGCCTGCGTTGGCAATCGTAATGCCCGTGCCGGTCGCGTTTGTAGGATAGCTGCCCGAACCCGCAGCCGAGCCGCCGCCCCATGGGACGCCGCCGCCGACGCCTGACGGAGGCACGATATAGTGAGCATGACCCGGATCGCTCAACGGGTGGTTGTGGACAGCCATCTCCGCAACGCTCTGCGTGTGCGCCTCCGCCCCGCCGTAAGCGCCAACTGCCCTGTTGCTCCACTTTGCCCGGCAGGCCCATGTGACTGAGCCGTCGAGCACCGTCCCGCCTATTGTGGCAGGCCAGGCCGGCTCGACGCTTCCTGCCGTGTCCTTAGCCATGCAGGTCCAGGTGACGCCGTTGTCCGTTACCGCGCCGCCTGCCGCAGTAGGCCACGCTGGCTCAGCACTTCCGGACGTGCCCGCTCCCGTGCATTTGTAGGCGTAACCGTAAGAAGCCGAGGCCTTGACCATCGCGCCGAGTGCGTAAGCCGTCGATGCGGCCCACGCGGAAGGCAACAGCGCCTCGTAGACGTAGTTGTATGAAGCCGTGGGCCTGACGCATGTATTCGCGGCAACCGTCATCCCTGACGTCCATATGGGTGGTGTATCCTGCCCCGCCCCAATCGGGGCCCTGCCGCGCAGGTCGGGGACATTGAACGTGGTCGATCCGTCGCCTGCGCCGAAGGTAGTGCCGATCACGCCGAAGAGCGCAGCGTAGGCGTTGCGCAGCCAGGCGGACCCGTCGCACAGCAGCCAGCCTGAAGGCGCGGACGCGCCGCCGTATGCCCGCATCTCGCCCGTAAGTAATCCTACGGAGCCGCCCGGCAGCGATGAATGGGCCGACGCTGTTACGATCCCGGTCGCTATGGCCGAAAGGCCGGAATCGAGCCGCCCCGAATCCCACGTGACCGTCACGGTCGTCGTCAGGGGCGACCCCGATGCAGCCGACGCCTCGACCGTGCCGTAGACCGTGCCCTGGGCCACCGTCGCCTGCACGCGCTGCCCCGGCGGAAATTGGGCCGACTGGTCGCCCGGCGTCGAGAACTGCGTCGCCGACAGATACGTGAAAACAAGGCCGCTCTGCGTTATCCATTCCGTAACGCCCGTCGGCGCGGTGTTCGGCATGGAGGAAACGTTATCGACGGACCAGACAGGTACGCCGCTTGCGTCGTTAAGGACGAGCTTGGTATAGCCTGAAAGCCAGACGTCCGCCTCGCCGTTAGCGTCCAAAATAACGGGGTTCGTGTTCTGCACGTTCCCGCTTGAATCCGTGTAGGTCGCCTTCAAAAAGCCCGTGCCGGACGTGCCCGGCTGGAGCGTCCAGAGCTGCCCGCCGGCAAGCGGGTTGCCCGTTCCGGGATAAAATGCCCTGAAGCGTGGATAGGGCGCAATCGATGCCTGTGTCATATCTCACCTCAAAAATTTATGCCGTATCTCTTGCCTGTCTGGACCGCGTCCAGGAGCCTCTCTATGCCTGCGAAGTCCACGTCGATGTTGATGGCGTCCACCTGTGCCGCACGCTCTCTGCCGAGATCGACCGTTTCCTTTATCGAGTCGCCGAAGGCGATGACGCTCCCCAGGGAGTCGAACGGCGGCACCGAGTAGTAATCGCCCTCGTGCCTGACGGCCATGCGCAGCTTCACCCAGCGCCGCATCTCCTTCGGGAAGGAGATGTTGACAAAGGTCTTTGCAGCCTCCGACGAATCGAGGGAGACGGCAAAGGCATACTTGTGCCTGATGACCGGGCGCACCTTCCTGCCCGTCGCCATGCCGTAAACGACTTCTGAATAATTTTCGATAAGCTCGCACTGTATCGCTGCGACGCCGGGCGCTGCAAGGCGGATCGTCGGGTCGATCAGATAGGGCACCCGGTCGGATGCGATCTTGAATTCCGCGCTGTAGAAGAAGCGCGTTTTGTGCCGCCTGAATTCCGGCGCGAGCCCGGCGTGGACCGTGCGGAGCGCCTCGGGAAGCTCGGATTCGTGACTGTAGACGCGGCTTATGATGCCGGAGCCCTTGCTCTCGTAGCCCGCTGTCGCAGGGAAGAGCAGCTCGCCGTCCCACGTGATCGCGTCTATGCCCGGCTCGACGCCGTCAAGCAGCTCCTCGCAGATGAAAACTACGTCTTCCTTGTACGGCCCTACCTTGTATGCGATCTAGTCGATCCTCGATTCCGACGAGTGCTTGTCGTGGTGCTTGAAGGACTCCGAGATCCCTCGGAACTCGTTGTCCACCTTGATGTAGAAGTCCTTGTTGACCGCGCAGAATTTGCCGCAGGGCCGCGATCCCCTTTATCCTGTGCGTCTCGTGGACCGGCAGGCCGTTCTCTGCCTGGACGCGGCGGCCGTGCCAGCGGTCGAGCTCCAGCCTTTCCGCCGCCCCTGCGCCCGCTACCGGGTACCCGTGTTTCTTCAGCCACTCCACTATGCTCGCGCACTGCGTATCGGGGATGAAGATGAAGTCCGCGCGCGTCTATGTGCTCCTCGAACGATTCGACCCGCTCCAGGCCGTCCAAGCCTTCCCGATCTGCGCCTTGAACGGCTCCGGGAATGCCTCGCTGTTCGGCACGTAGTATTTGACGGACGCGCAGTCGCGCACGAGGCGCAGGGCGTTCTCGGTAAAAAGCCCCAGGTCGTAAACCAGGCAGTGCTTGTTCCTCAGGTCCATGCTATTCATCAGCGAGCCCTCTATCCCGGCCGGGAAAGCGCGCGCCGCCCCTTCCCGTGCTGCGCGGGATAACGTCTGTCTGCGCCTACCGGCCGCCGTAAGGCCCGGCGGGCCGAGCGCTGCCCCGAAGTCGGTCACCCTGCCTCTGTCGACCAGGTACATGTAGCGCCCCGGCGGGCTGCCTGCGATTGTGCCGCAAGCGCCGGGCGGTGCATTCTGCGCGAGTGCGGCCAGCCCCTCCGGCGCAAGCGTGCCGTCACGCGGAACGCGTGCTTCCCCGTCGATTCGACGTCGAGGTCTGCCGGCACGATCCGTGAGACGTGCGGGTCAGACTTTGCAAGGTTAAGGAGCTTCCTGAGCGCCCGGTTGTCGCCCGTCCTGATGGCATGGTTCGCGAAGTGGCCGAGGACGCGCAGCTTCTGCCGCCCTGCTGCAAGATGGCCTGCATGGGCTGCCTGCATGCGCGCCGCGTGGACGTGCGCGGGAGGACCGGCCGCACCGCCGGCCCGTGCTGCAGGCCGACCGGCCGCCCGGAAGGCGCGAATCCGGGCGCGCCCCTGCCCTGGCCTGCTTTCAGGCTAAGCACGCGGCGGCGCAGCTCGTTCATCCGCATCGCGTCGCCTACGGCAGCTACCGCTGCCATGTCGCGCAGGTCCGCATGGCGCATGGCGCCTGTCTTCGGACCGTGCGCCTGCCGCGCGCGCCTGCCTTGCGCCGTATCCTGTCCCGCCGCCCCGACCGGATAGTTGTCCTTATAAGTCATATGCCCTCCTTTACGTGTTAGAGTATGAGCTGTAATCCGCAAGGCCGTAATCGCCGAGCGGGGAAAGGCCGCCCGTTGCGTTGCCAGACGCGCCGGAGCCTCCCCCGTACGTGCGCTGCATGTAGGGGTAGGCGCTCATGAGTGGCTGCCCAGAGTGTTAAGCCCGCCCGCATAAGCGTTCGCAGTCCCGATCTGGCCGGAAGCCAGGGCGTTCGCTGCGCTTGTCCCGTATTGCCCCATAGCGCTGGCTGTCTGGAGGCCGAGGCCCGCGATGGCCTGCGACTGGGTCTGCCCTGTGTTCGACATGCCCGCCAGCATGTTGTAGGGCATCGTGTACTGGGAGTTGAGGTTCTGGCCGTACGTCTGGAGGGCCTGGTTGTAATACTGGTTCATGTAGTTGGCGGCGTTGTTCTGGCTGAACTGCGTCAGCGCAGTCCCCATGTTGCCGGAGCCGTAATTGCCGGCGGCCGCGCCTGAGGCGGCCAGGGCGTTGACGCCCTGCTTCGTCGTCCACTGGTAGTCGGGGTCGGAGGCGATCTGCGTCGGGTCGAAGGAAAACGCAGGGATGTTGAGCAGCCCGCCAGCTTCGACGTTGAACCGACCGCCGTCCCGCCGGACGTGTAGCCCGGAAGCCCCATGCCGTAAGCCAGCGCGTTGACGCCCGCCGTGCCCGCCTGAAGCCAGGGCTGCATATCCGCCTGCTGCTGCTGCCACATCCGGTACTGAAGCTGCTGCCCCGCCAGGTCGGCGTCGGCTATCTGGCCTGCCGCCGATTTCGACGCACTCGCCTGCATTGCGCTTCCGCCGAGGCCGCCCAGAAGCGTTGCGCCTAATATTGCCGGTGCTCCCATATCATTTCTCCTTGTTCCCGGATTTCGACGTTCCGGGATTTGTTTTTATTTGCCTCGATCTCCCACCCCTCACCCTTC
>CAWFRA010000021.1:0-154664 GCA_963818095.1 uncultured delta proteobacterium | reverse complement strand
CGTTGTTTCCTGACGTTCATTACTGTCGCCTTCTTTCTTCCTTTGACTGCCTTCCACAAAACAAATCGCATTAGGCAACGAAGTCACCGATGTCGGTAAATTATGCCCCGGCTTCTTTATTACCCGGACGCTTTTTCGTCGGCAATTGATGAGAAGTTAGTAATTCTTACGTCCGCTCATCACTCGCCGGTCTTCGGCCGGAGGTCGAGGCCGACCAGGATTTTCTCCGTGTCGGCCAGATCGCCGATGAATTTTCTCAAGGGCGGGGGAAGCTCTTCACCAGAGTAGGCGCGGCAATGATCTGCTCCCCTTCGGCCAGGGTCGGCTGCTGGTAGATGTCGATGACCTCCAGGTCATAGCGGCCTTTAAGGTGCTCTTCGCATATCCTTTTGAAGTTGTCGGCTTTGACCGATACTTATGTATGAATGGGTGTATACATACGATTATAACAAGCCGCTTTTCCGGCTTAAAAAAAAGGGGGGTAAACAATCTGTTTCGGGATTGCCGGGGAAAGCCTCATGGCGGTATCCGGGAGAAGACCCCCTGATAAAGGAAGGAACGGGGCCGAGGTCGGCCGGAGAGATTTTTGATGCATTTCGCGTTGTTTTTCGAAGGCGGGCACCGCAGCGTACTACTGTACGTGAGGACGCACGCCGAGAAAACGACGCGAAAGGCGCAAAAAGATCCCGGCCGCCCCGGCCCCGCATGCCGTCCCGGCTAGAGGTCCAGGCGGCGGAACTCCTCTTCGAATTTATCGTTAAACTTTTTGAGCACCCGGTTTTCGAGCTGGCGCACGCGCTCCCGCGATATCTTGAACGTCTGGCCGATGCCTTGCAGGGTCAGCGGCTCGTCGATCATGATGCGGTTCTCGAAGATGAATAGCTCCTTCTCGTTCAGCATACACTTGAACTCGCGTATCTTGCTCTCCAGTATCTCCTTCTTTTCCTTGGCGGCGACGGCCTCTTCTATGTTGTCGTCCGCCCTGATGACGTCGAGGAAGGTCTCTTCGCCGTCATCGTAGACTGGATGCTCGAGCGAGATGTCCGCGCAGGAGAGCCGCTTTTCCATTTCCTCCACCTCGTGCACCTTGACGTCGAGCGTGTGCGCGAGCAGATGCGCCGCGGGATATACGCCGACGTCCTCCAGCTTCTTCTTCTCCCTTTTCAGCCGGTAAAATATCCGCCTCTGGCTTTGCGTGGTCCCTACCTTGACGATGCTCCACGAGTCCATGATGTATTTGAGGATATAAGCCCTGATCCAGAATGAGGAGTACGTGGAGAAGCGCGTGCCCTTGTACGGGTTGTATTTCTTGACCGCGTGCACCAGGCCGACGTTCCCTTCCTGGATCAGGTCCAGGATGTTCAGGTACGTGTTGTAGTATTCGAGTGCTATCTTGACGACAAGCCTCAGGTTCGAGGTGACAAGCCTCTGGCACGCCTCGCTGTCCTTGAAGCGGTGCGCCCGCTCTGCGATCTCCGTCTCTTCTTCCCTTGAGAGTACCGAATGGCGCGATATTTCCGACAGGTACTTCTTGAGCGGATCGAACGGTACCGCCAACGTCTCTTCGTACGGCCTGGCCTGCTCTTTCCTTTCGTGAATCGTGTTTTGCAGCAACTTATGCCTCCCAATGCTGTGATTCCCGTTGCTTCGCGCAATCGGTGCGTCCTTTCATGGTAGCCGGAAAAGCCCCTTTGCCTGAAATCCGGTCCCTTCCGAGCTGCCTTTCTCGGCGCGCCGATGCGTCCTTGTTGCGCGTTGTCCCGTTGCTTTTGTATGAGGGATAAGACTACAAGAACTATGCCACCGTGGAAGGCGGCACGAAGCGATGCATTTAGCCAGTTATTACAATGAGTTGCAGCGGCTCTCCTGCCGCTTCGTGTCTCGCCCGATGAGAAACTGTCTTACGTGGGGATATATGTCTCACTGACCGAGACATGCGTCTTTTTCAGCACCGGCGCGGCAAAAACGGCCCTATGGGCGGCAAAAGGGCTGTAAATAAAGGCTTGTTCGTCTTCCTTACACAGCGGGAGGAAAGCGTACAGGGCGAGGCTGCCTGGTGCGATAGCCGACCGGCGGGGCGCGGGGGGAGGTCCGCGCCCCGCCGGCTGACGACTACAACTAACTGCGGGAAGGGGAGGTCATCTATATGTCCTTGCGCTGCTTACGACCAGGCCATGCTCGCGCGCAGGTTCCGTGTCAGGTTCTTTGATATCTTCGTCTGGAGCTGCCTTATGCTTTCCCTGGATGTGCTGAAGCGCTCGCCTATCTCGCGCAGGGTGATCGGGTCTTCCGCCATGATGCGGTGCTCCAGGATGTAGCGCTCCTTCTCGTCGAGCAGCTTCTTGAACTCGCCCATCTTCTCGCGGAGCATCTCCGTCCTCTGCTTTTCGGAGACCGTCTCCTCCACGTCCTCGCCGGAGGCTATCGTGTCGACCAGCTCGTCGCCGCCTTCATATAGCGACTCGTCGAGGGAGACGTCTCCGTTGGTGAGCCTTATCTGCATGTCGTCGATGTCCGCAGCGGAGACATCGAGGTTCTCCGCCAGGACTTCCGAAGAGATGGCTACGCCGTCCCGCTCCAGCTTATCCTTCGCCTTGTTGAGGGAGAAAAACAGCTTCCTCTGGCTGTCCTTGGTGCCGACCTTGACGATGCTCCACGAATCCATGAGGTACTTCAGGACGTAAGCGCGTATCCAGAAAGAAGCGTAGGTGGAGAAACGCGTGCCCCTGTCGGGGTCGAACTTGCGGACTGCCCTCATGAGGCCGACGTTGCCTTCCTGAATGAGGTCCATGACGTTGAGGTGATATCTGTGGTAGTCCATCGCTATCTTGACCACGAGCCTGAGGTTGCCCGTGACGAGTTTCTGCTCCGCCTCTTTATCGCCGTGGTACTTGATGCGGTGCGCAGTCTCTATCTCCTCGTCCTTGGTGAGGACGCGACTCTTCGATATGTCGTAAAGGTACATCCTGAACGCGTCGTGGGATTGTAAATCATTCGAGCTATTTACTGCCGCCGCCTGAGAAGCCATTTTCTCCTCCTTAGCTGATCTCGTCTATCTTGGGGACTATACATCAAGAAGCGTGCCGCGCAAAAAACGGGCATTCAGCACGGGGGAGAGAGGGATGCAGCGGTAGGATTCGGCCTGTTTATGCGGGAATCAGGGGAATTGAAGGCACAGAGGGGTTACCGCTGTCGTATACAAAAACTGTCCTGGAAACTGGATTAGTCCTGGAAACAGGACCGGCGGGGCGACCCTGAAAGGCCCCGCCGGTCCTTAAATACGCATATGGTGCAAGGTTATTTATTCGGCCCGCTTCCCCCACCCGCCGCACCACCGCCGCCCTCCATGTCGAACTGCACGCCGTCCGCGGTGATCGATTTTATGGTAGCCGAGTAGCTGCCCGAATCGGAAGAATAGACGATATGGTTATCCATCGTCCCGTTTACCGTCCCGGTGTTGGAAGGCGTAAAGGAGCCGATCTGGCCATTGAGCCCCTGGCCGGTAGAATTGCTCCCCTGGCCGCTGAAGGAAGCCTGCCCGCCCGTCTGCTGGCCGTTGACCTCGAATATGGCCTCCTGCTGCTGCGCCGCCAGTGCTGCCAGCTCCGCCGCATATATCGCCGCCGCTCTCTGGTCGCTGGGCAGATCGTGGTTGCTGTAGGTGCCCGTCGCCGAGCCGGTGACCGTCCCGGCCTGATTGCCCACATACGGTCCCGTACCGGAGACCGAGTCGCCTCCGTAATACGAATTCGTTACGACGTAGGCCCCGCCCGCTATGCCGCCCACGTAGTTACCCCCACTTACTGCGCCGTATGACGTCGAGTCGATTATGCTGTCGCCCCAGCCTGCTATGCCGCCCACGTAGTTACCCGTGCCGCTGACGTTGCCGTAGGATTGGGAATTAACGACGTACGAGCCGTGTCGATACGTCCTGGCCGAGGATGCCGCCCACGTAGCTCATCCCATTCACGTTCCCGTAAGAGCAGGAATTGCTGATATATATGTAGGAGTTGTCCCCGGGGTCGGCGCCGGCCGAGCCGGCTAGGCCGCCCACCTCGCTGCCGCCCGTCACCTTGCCCGTGGCGTAGCTGTTGTAGATGCCGATATTTATGCCACCCGGCCCATTCCGAAAGTAGCCGACCAACCCGCCGACACTGGTGCTGTCCGACGTTGCTGTGACATTGCCCGTTGCAAAGCTATTGGTAATCGAGTTGTCTGCGAAATAGCCGACCAGGCCGCCTATCATCGAGGCGCCGCCCCGGTGTCCGTTACGTTTCCCCTGGCGTAACAATTCGAGATATTTGCTGTATTGTAAAATTCTACCCATCCAATGAGGCCGCCTACGTAGCTTCCGCTTGACGTCACGGCCCCCGTGGCAAATGAATTGGAGATGGTGCCGCCCGGTTGCAGCGGAATTGCATACCCAACCAGGCCGCCCGCGTGGCCGCCGTTACCGCCTGTAACAGTCCCTGTTGCGTAGGATAGGTTTATAGTTAAAGACCGTTGCGACCCCCGATACGCCTATCAGCCCTCCTACCTGTCCCGAGCCGGTCACAGTCCCCGTGGCGTCGGAGTTCGTGATCGTCGTGGGACCTGGACGTTCGCCTATAAGACCGCCCGCAGTGCTGCCGGAAGCGGTAACGTTTGCAGATGAATAAGCTATTGGAAATGATCAGACGTCATACGCGCGTCCTACAAGACCACCGACGTTCGACGTCCCGTTCACGGTCCCGGTGGAATAGACATTTTTCACGGTTACAGTATTTGATACCGGTACCGGGTGTCTCTAAAGCCGAACAATGGCCCGACGGCGTCCTGGCCGGTGATGTTGACATTCACGAGTCCCGAGATCGCGGAAGACGACTGGCGTATCCGGGGAGCAGCATGCCTACCAGGCCTCATTGCTACTGGTCGGCGCCGAGATGGTCAGGTTGCTGATGGTATGGCCGAGGCCTGCGAGGGTGCCCGAGAAGCTGGCCATGGGCGAGCTTGTGTAGGTAGTGCCCGAGGCGTTGAGGTTCTGCGCCAGGGCGTAATAGCCGGTGGGGCCGTAGAGCGTATTGGGTACATCATACGCTCCCGTTGGACGGATTGTAATAAAAATTGTTAACCCTTGAACTAACCGTAGCGTAGGTTGTAAGTCTCTGGTAGTCGTATTATAGTAAAGTCCAGTCGCCGTATTATAATCCGTTATGTCGAATTTTTTTGTGGCGGGATTATATATAGTAATTGAGTTCCCTGATAATAAGAGGACAGTGAATAAGTCTTGCGAATAATAGATCGTAGTAAAGTCAGGACGTTGTATTGTAGCTCGCGATATCGTACGCCCCCGTAGTCGGGTCCCAATAGTATCTCCTGATTGAGGTATTGATGGCTCTTGATAAGTCATATAATTGGGTGGTGGGGTCCCAATAACATGTACCGGAACCGGAACTGCACGTACCTCGGTAATTCTTGTAGTTTGATATGTTGTCACTTATTCTCGAGCCTATCGGTATATCGTACGAGTGGGTTGTCGGATCGTAGTACATCCCCGTGACGCTGTTGCCGCCGTCCAGCAGATCCAACTGGCTCATGCTATATATCAGTGTATAGGTGTTGCCGTTGATCTTCAGGCCGTTCGTATTGGCGCTGTTGGTAAAGGTAATGCTGCCGTAGACCCCGCCGCTGGTGTCCGTCTGGGCCACGGGGATGCCGTTGCCGTTCAGGACGCGCCTGCGTAAGAGGCGGGAGTCCTGATGAAGTAGTCCGTGCCTGCGGCCGGGGTGGTCACGTTAATGCCGTTGTAGCCGCCGTAGTTCATTACCAGGTCTGGCGCTCGCGCCCGTTGATGGTGAGCGCGTTATTGATGTAGATGTTGTTAGCTGCGGCGAGGGTCAGGGTGGTGTTGGCCGACCATGTCACAGGGTCGCTGACGGTCAGATCGCCGCTTAAGGCGTTGAGGGAGAAGTTGCGCAGCCCCAGGTTGTTCTGGACGAATGCCGCGGACAGGTTCCCGGTGCTGCCTATAGTGATAGAGGGCAGACTGTAGGACCAGGTCCCGTTGTTGCCCGTGTCTATCTGGTAGCCGTTGCCCAGGGTGACGGCAGCACCGGCTGTTTCGATTAGCCCGCCGTTAGCCGAGGGACCCGGCCACGTTTACCACGCCGTTTAAGGCGGTCGTCCCGTCAAGCGAGGAGATGACATAGCTGGCCAGGCCGTTGTCTGCGGTATCAGGGTTCAAAATCAGGTTGTCCGCCGAGACCAGCAGGACCTTGCCGTCCTGGCCGTCAGGGCTGCCGTGATTGGTGACGCCCTGTTGCTTACCAGGGCTATAAACCCGCCGTCAGCCGACGATGATATCTGCCGTTGTTGATGACCGGGGCGCTCGTGCTGCCCGGACTGAAGACGTAGCTACCGGCATTGAAGTTGGTATCCGTTATGTTGAGTGAACTTGCCAGCAGGGCGCCTGTTGACGCTGGAACCCGCCCCGAACAGAATGCCGTTGGAGTTGATAAGGAAGACCCTGCCGTTGCCGTTAGAGATGCCGTTGATCACGCTCTGCTCGTTGCCGATCACCCGGTTAAGGGCGATAGAGGCGGCAGAAGGCTGACGGAAGCTGACCGTCTCGCCTGTGGCTATGCTGAAGCGCAGCCAGTCGATGACGGCGCTGGGTGTATGTCTGATTGACGGTCAGTGTGCTCCCAGAGGAGGAGAAAGTAACCGTGCCGCTTGCCACCTGGCTCGACTACCTGGTCTGCGCTCGTGACCGTCACGGTGCCTGTTGCGCCGGTCAGCGTGTAGTTGGGGTTATTGACCCTAAGGGCGCTTGAGCTTGTGATCGGCTGGTTCCCTATCGCTGCCGAGGCGATGGTGGCCGAGCCGCCGAACGTGACCGTATCGCCGGCGACGGCGTTGCTTGCGGAGATGCCCGAGCCGGAGACCGTGGTGGTGCCATCGTAGGATTTGACCCCGGTCAGTTGCAGGACGAGGGGTGTGATCGAAGCCGTGGTAGTTGTAGTGGTGCTATCGTGTAGTTGCCGCTGCTCGACCCTGTCAGGGAAAGCCCTGAAATGGTGACCGTCTTGCCCGTCCCGGCGTTGGGGTCGGCAGAAGGCGCCGGTGGTGGGGTAGCTGCAGGGAGACGATGTCACTGCCGATCTACGCCGTTCAGGCTGACATAGGAGACGCTGTCGGTGGTGGTGCCGTCATAGGTCTTGTTGGCGCCGGTGAAGGTGGCGGTCAGCGTCTTCGGGAGTGATGTTTGCCGTCGTCGTGGTCGTGCCCGAGCCGGCGATCGTGTAGTTGCCCGCCTTGCCGCCGTTCGTGCCGTTCGTCAGGGGGGTATAGGTGATGTTGCGGTCACGCCCGTCCCTGCGTTGGGGCCGGCGAAGGCCGCCGAGGTGTAGGTGATGCCCAGGGTCTGGTTGCCCACCAGGCCGACCAGGCCGTTGTTCGCTACGTTCGTATTAAGGGTGGCCGTGGTAGTGCCGTCGTAGGTCTTGTCCGCGACCACGCCCGCGACGGTCAGGGTCGCCGGGGTGACGGTGATGACGCCCTTGATGTTCTTGTAGACCGCGGAAGACAGGATGGTGTTGGCATTGAATGTACCCGCGTCTACATATCCGTTGGCCGTCTTTACGCTAAACAGGTTGGAAAAGGTCGAGGTTGTCGGGTTCCAGATGTCCTTGAAGTTGTCGATGGTATTAGTGTTTCCGCCTCCTCCTTGGAAGCCAACACGCTGAGGCGAGCAACGTCGGTACGTCGCTGGTGGCCGTGCCGTAGATCGGTGTGTTCGAGCTTATGGTACGGATGTAGAGGGGGATGTTTCCGAGAATGGGGTAACCCGATGTCGATGCCGACCAGACAGTCTGGTCGAAGCCGCTGTAGCTGGAATATGTGGCCGCCTGCGCGGCGTTCAGACTTGACCGCGGTTGAATTGTCCGTGGGCGCCGTGGCGCCCGTTCGCACTTGGCGTACCAGTAGGCATTGCTGATCGCGCCGGTATTGTTATAGACGAAACCGTACCGGTTCGGCACGCTGGTGTTGCCTGACTATTCGGTGACGTAGGCGTTATTGATCGTGCCCGTATTGTTATAGACAAACCCGGCGGTCCACCGATAATTTGAGGCGTTGGAGGGGTTGGCCGTGGTATAGGCATTGGTGATGGTCCCGTCGTTCTGCCAGACGAACCCCGCGAAAGAGGAGTTTGCGCTGCCATTCCAGTTATTGGTATAGCACTGGTCGATGACGCCGCCGGCCTTGTTCCACCCGACAAAACCGCCCCCTGTCGAATTCGGGTCGTCTTGAGCAGACGCCTGCCGGATGCATAGGATTGCTCGATTTTTCCGGCGTTCACCCCTACAAAACCGCCCAGGTAGGTAATATTTGGGGCATAGGTGTATACATAGGTGTTTGGATCCATCGAGAGCTGCGCAGACCAGACTGCGTTGCCGAGCACACCGCTGTTGATGATTTGGCCGGTCGATTCGTTGATGCCCGACCAGGCCGCCCCCGACGTTCGTTGCATAGACGTCGGTGCTGACATGGCACAACGCAATAAGCCCGGCGTTATCGCCCACCAGGCCGCCGACATACTGGACCGATCCGGTGGGAGAATCAGTGTTTGCGGCATAGACCCTGCCGCCGTAAATGAATGTGTCGAGGATGCTGCCCTTATTGACGTTCGCGAGCGCGCCCAAATATGTTTTTGCATTGATCGGATCGGGTTCACGATCGATATCGAAAGAAAGGTTGCTGACGGTCGCTCCTGTGTTGATTATGTCGAAAAGTCCCGTACCCGTCAGCCAAACGTTGGCCGTATGGCCGAAACCGTTGAAATTGCCGTTAAATGTGCCGATGGAGCTGGAGGAGTAGATTCGCCGCCATTGTCGATGTTGCTGCCCAGCACGTAGTTTCCCGTGACTGTAGGGGTAAAGAGGTTGGCCAGATCGGTCATGGAGTTGATGACCGTGTAGGTCGCGCCGTTCAGCTTTACAGTGCCGGTGCCGCTGAAGTTGATCTTGCCAAGGAATTGACCCTGCCCATTGAAGAGCATATACAGCCCGTAAGGCGTGCCGTCGGCGTTGCCCGTGCCGCTGGCGTGGTCGTGGGGACACCGTTGCTGAGGAGGTAGCCGTAGTTGGCCGCGAAGCTCGCCGTGCCGGTGGCGGTCATCACGGTGTTGACGTAGATGTTGTTGGTGGCGTTAAGGGTCAGGGTGTTGGCCGACCAGCTCACCGCGTCGTTGACGTTGATGTTGCCGTCCGTGCCGCTGCCGGAGGTAGAGGCGATGGTGACGTTGCCGCCGTGTTAAGGGCATTGCTCAGGGCAGTGCCGGTCATGTCGCCGTTTTGCAGGGCTGATTGTGAACCCATCCGGGTCGATGATCCATGTGCCGTTCAGGCCGTAGGCGGACTTGGTGGTGATGATGGCGCTATCGGCTATGTTCACGCTTGTTCCCCGACGTCTCTATCAACCCCCCGTCCCCCCCATTAGGAGCCGAGGCATCGAGCGTGCCTGCCACGTTGACCGTGCCTCCCTGGGCGAGAAGCTTTATGTCCCCTTTCAGGTCGTCTATGGTACGGGCCTGGATTAACCCTGAGTTATTCACCTGGGCGGATAGGAGATCGTCTGCTGCCTTGGCGGTGAGTATTACCGTACCGCCGTCCGCATAGATGGCCTGCTTGTTCTCGACTAGAGCATTTAAGGTGCCCTGGTCTATTGTTACGTTAAGGAGGGAGTTGCCGTTGAAGTTTAGGGTTATCTGGTCGCCTGAGGCTAAAGCTACCGTACCCTTGGTGGCTGCTATTACCCCCTGGTTCGATACGGTATTACCTAGGAGGGCTACATACCCTCCGTTGTTGGCTGTTATAGTCCCCTGGTTTACTACAGAGCCTGAAGAGCCGTTGGCGTTGAATACGTAGTTGCCTGCATTGAAGTTCGCATCCGTGATGTT
Source organism: uncultured delta proteobacterium (assembly GCA_963818095.1). GTDB lineage: Bacteria > Desulfobacterota > Syntrophorhabdia > Syntrophorhabdales > WCHB1-27 > CAWEPK01. Next base: position 144,727 of record CAWFRA010000021.1, on the reverse strand, counting down.
CAGGGTACTGGCTAAGAAGCCGGAGGTATTAACGCTCGACCCTTTGGTGAAGAGAATGCCGTTGGAGTTGATCAGGAATACCCTGCCTGTTGGCATTAAGCGCCCCCTGGATGAGGCTGCTTTCATTGCCGACCACCCTGTTTAAGGTGATGGCATAGACACTCGGCTGGTTGAAGTTGACCGTCTCTGCCGGCTTGATGCTGAATGTCTGCCAGTTTATGGAGGCCTTGTTTGTGGACTGGTTGATATTGGTTGTGTTGCCCGACTGGACTATGGCGGCAGTGCCGCTTGTCACTACGCCGCCCGTGGGGGCGGCAAGGGCAGGGCCTGCAAGGAGCCCCCAGAACCAAAGCACGGCCAGCGCCAGGGATAATGTTTTCTTCATGAAGAACTTGCCATGCCTGCATCTTGTGCACATCAGTTGTTCCCCCTTTGTCGTTACCGGTTGCAGTCGTTATCTTTCTCCGAACATTCGGCGACGGGCCTCCGTGCCGTGGCCGCTTGATGATGACCTTCGCTATTACTGTCATGACATAACGGTTATCGTTATATACCATTGAGCATAATGACAGGTCAAGAAATTTTGCGAAAGTTTATTCGGATTCCGGTGAACGGTGGGCGTCCGGGCCTTAAGGCACGGACGGAATATTGTACTCTTTGAGGAGGGCGTAGAGGCGGGAGCGGGAGAGGCCGGAGATGCGGCAGGCTTCCTTCATGTCTCCCTTAGTCTTAAAAATCAGTGCCTGGAGGTACCGGCGCTCGGCGTCCGCCCTGTACGCGGGCAGGGTGCCGAAGGGCATATCCGCGGGCTCGCCGCCCTCGCCTGCCGGGACGCCTTCGGACCGGTCGCCGCCTGCCGGCTCCCTGCTCATGGACGAGCGGGCGATTTTCACCCGTATGTCTACGGGGAGGTGCTTAGGGTAGAGGGTCGGCTCGTTGTAGGCATCCGCTACCGCGCGCTCGACTGCGCTGACCAGCTCACGCACGTTGCCCGGCCAGTCATAGAGCATCAGGGAGTCGAAGAACTCCGGCGAGAAGCCCTTCGTCCCTATGCCGTAACGCTCGCAGACGCGCGCCATGTGGTGCATGGCAAGCTCCTTGATGTCCTCCGTGCGGGAGGAAAGCGGCGGCAACTCGATGGTGATCGTGCGGAGGCGGAAAAGGAGGTCCGACCGGAATGTGTCTTCCCGCACCATCTTTTCCAGGTCTTTATTTGTGGCAGCCACCAGCCGGAAATCGCTCTCTACCTCGTTCTTTGCGCCGACGGGCCTGAAGCGGTGCTCCTGGAGCACGCGCAGAAATGCTTTCTGCAGCACAGGGGGAAGCTCGCCTATCTCGTCGAGGAAGAGCGTGCCCTTGTGGGCCTGCCTTATGAGGCCGTCGGACGCCCTGTCCGCCCCGGTGAACGCACCCCTCTCATGGCCGAACAGGACGCTCTCCACGAGCGTCTCCGGCAGGGCCGTGCAGTCGACGACTACGAAGTTGTTCTCCTTCCGCCTGCTGTTCTCATGAATGGCCCGCGCGAAGACCTCTTTGCCCGTGCCGGTCGCCCCGGTGACCAGCACGTTCGCCTCGCTGTGCGCAGCCTGCGCCAGGATATCGAAGCATGCCTTCATTTTCGGGCTGTTGCCTATGATGCCCGTCGTCTTCAGGGCGGCCATCGGCTTGCGCGCGATCTTCTCCTGCCTGTACTGGAGGGCACGCGCCAGCGTGAGAGACATCTCCTTCGTCGTCGAGGACTTCTGTATGTAGTCCCACGCGCCGTTCTTGATCGCAAGCTCCGCGCCGTCCGGGTCTCCGAGGCCGGTGATGATGATCACCTCCGCCGGGACGGGCAGCTCGCGTATCCTGGGCAGGAGATCGAGGCCGTTGCCGTCGGGCATCCTTATGTCCAGGAAGATCACGTCGAAGTCTTCGGACGCGGCCCTTCCGAAGCCGTTCGCCAGGGTGCGGGCCGAAACTGCCGAATGGCCTAAGTCCTCGACCATGAGGCAGAGCATCTCGCAAACAAGCTCGTCGTCGTCTATGACAAGGATATGTGCCATATAAACGACTAATTCTACCCGATTTCGGCAAGATAAAAAAGGGGTAAAAAGGTTGAACGGATTGAGCTCTCATCACAGGAAAGCCGGGGCAACCCGTTTGAATATGTCCGTCTGCACAAGGCCAGGAATGCCCTCCTTAAGCATGGCTTTATTCTCAAATAAAATTCAAAACATTTTAAAAAGGGTATTGACAGCGGGAGTACAATTATATCATATAATATATAACGCGGTATTAAAAGGCATTAATGTAATAACACGGCGACCGCTGATTATTTGGCAGACACCCGTTAGAGTTCAAAGAGGGAACGTGGCCAGACCGCACACGTTTCCTCTAGGCCCGGACGCCTGGCGCGAAAAGCTTCGACAGGGCAACTTTCTGGGCCGACCACGAACACGGCTATGCCTGCACGCGGTACGGGATGTTTACCCTCACCCATACTAAAGCGGTTTCAGCCTGGGCTGCCACGAAGCAGAGCGTCGCCGGCGTGGCAGTCCTGGAGGCCGCTTCCTACGATTCCTCGGCCGCTATGACCCGGCACTCGCAGGCCGGGCGCTACATCCCCAGATCACCGTCGTGCAGCAGCTCCGGCAGGGCTTCTACGCGTTCTTGGCGCGCAGAGCCATACAACTGGCCGACCAGATAAGCGGCTCCAAAACCTGGCCAGGCACATCGCCTTCCGGCACCTTCATGACATCAAATTCGACGACCAGAGGTGCTCGACGACCCGACGTCACGGCTCTACGAGTGTGCTCGCTCCCTTGCATATGCTATTATCGGTATTATCGTTATTAAAACGTACATTCTCGAAGGAGGAAACCATGCAGCTTAGCGCGAGGAACGTCATCAAGGGAAAGGTCAAGGGCATTACGGAGGCGCGGTTAATTCAGAGGTCATCGTGGAGTTGCCCGGCGGGTCCAGGTCGCATCGATTATAACAAAGACGTCGGCCGAGGCCCTGACGCTTTCAAAGTAATACGTCTACGCAATCATGGGCGAACGTGATGTCGCCGTCGACTAGTCCCGAGTCCGCTTCCATGTCCGCCGCATACTGGCCGGCCATTGGGCGAGGGTTCACGATACGAGACACACCCTCGGAATCGACGATTTATATACTGCGGCTCTGTTGCACACTCGCGACGACAGATAACCCCCCCTTCACAAACCCTCTTCCGGTCACTATTTTCATAGTGACGTTTGTCGGGAGGCATGTAAAATGATGAAGGGAATGAGACGGATAAAGCGTGGAATCGCAACCGCGCTGCTCGTTACAGCAGCGCTGCTCCCCCTCGCCTGCGCATCGGGAGGCAGGCAGGATACCGGGCAGTCGGACAGCTCGTCCGGCGGGCGGCACGTCAGTAACCTTACGGAAAGGAACTTCGAGCAGGAAAGAGCGACAGCGAGCAACCCGGGCTGATAAGGGCCCCGCTCTGCCGGTTGCCTCTATCCCAGCGCCTTTTCGATCCCTGCGCGCCATTCTGTGATGGCCGCGAGGGCGCCTGCCGCAACCTTGTCTTTCTTTCGCTTGTCGTATCCTTCGAGGAGGCCGAAGTTGACGTTCATCGGCTGGAAGTCCTTGCGCTCCGTCCCGATGTAGCGGTAGAGCGCGCCCGTGCACGTAGTGGGAGGGGGCGGCTCGAATTCCACGCCGCGAGTGAAGCAAAGGGCGTCGATGCCGGCAAGCAGGCCCATCGCCGTCGATTCTACGTAGCCCTCCACGCCGGTGATCTGCCCGGCGAAGATTATGCGGTTGTCGCCTTTCAGGTGCAGGCCGGAAAGCACGGCAGGCGCGTTGATGAAGGTGTTTCGGTGGATGCTGCCGTGCCTGAAGAAACGCGCATTGCGTAGCGCGGGTATTAATCCGAAGACCCTCTCCTGCTCCGGGTAAGTGAGCTTCGTCTGGAAGCCGACCATATTGTACATCGTCCCTGCCGCGTCCTCGCGCCGAAGCTGTAAGACCGCGTGCGGGAATGCACCGGTGCGGGGGTCGCGCAGGCCGACGGGCTTCATCGGGCCGAAAAGGAGCGTCTGCTTGCCCCTCTCCGCCATGACCTCTACGGGCAGGCAGCCCTCAAAATAAGGCGTCCCTTCGAACTCCTTCGTCTCGACGCGGGCCGCGCTGCACAGGGCGTCGTAAAAGGCCTCGTACTCCTCGCGGGTCATCGGGCAGTTGAGGTAATCCCCGCCCTCCGCATCGGCCGTGACGTAGCGGGAAGCGAAAAAGGCCGACTGCATGTCTATGCTGTCCGCCTCTATGATAGGCGAGATTGCGTCGAAGAAATGGAGGTTCGCGCCGCCGGTCAGGGCGGCAAGCTTTTCAGCCAGGGCGGGCGACGTGAGCGGGCCGGTGGCGACCACGATAACCCCTTCAGCGGGCAGGTCCGTTTTCTCTTCGCGGACGACCCTTATGCGGCCGCTGCCGCGTATCGCTTCCGTGACCCTCTCGCCGAATGCCGTTCTGTCGACGACGAGCGCCTTGCCGCCGGGTATGGCGCAGCCGTCGGCAGCCTCCATGATGAGGGAGCCGAGCACCCGCAATTCCGCCTTGAGGAGGCCGTGCGCGTTCCCCGGCTTGTTCGATTTTAATGAGTTGGAGCAGACCAGCTCTGCGAGGAGGTCCGTCTTATGGGCAGGCGTGTTCGCCGCGGGGCGCATCTCGTAGAGCACCGCGGACGCGCCCATGCGGGCTATCCGGAAAACGGCCTCGCTCCCTGCCAGGCCGCCGCCTATGACTGTGATTTCCAACCGCAGCCCTTCCGCAGGCAGCTTGGCCCGCGTCCCCTGAATGTAAAAACTACAGACGCGCCGCACGAGGGGCACTCACCCTCTTTCGGCTGGAAGCTCGTTGCGAAGGAGCAATCGGGGTAGCGCGAGCACCCGTAGAATTTCTTCCTCTTCTTTGAGATGCGCTCGACAAGCTCGCCCGTGCAGCCTTCCTCCGGGCACTTGAGCCCCATGGTGAAGGGGCGCGTATACTTGCATTCGGGGTAGTTGCTGCACGCGATGAAGCGGCCGAACCTTCCGCTTTTCTCGACGAGCGTGCCTGCGCACTGCGGGCAGGTCCCGTGGGTGACCTCTTGAACCACCTCGATCTTGCCGTCCTTATCGACTAGGACGTTCTTCGTGTTCTTGCAGTCCGGGCGGCCGCTGCAAACGAGGTATTCACCGTTCTTGCCCCACCGCAGGACCATGTTCTTCCCGCACTTCTCACACACGATCGAGGTTTCTTTCTCCTCGGCCTTCAGGTTCTTCATCTGTTTCTTGGCGGAGCCCATCTCCTCCTTGAAGACGCCGTAGAACTCATCGAGGGATGCGACCCAGTCTGTTTTGTCGTCTTCGATACGGTCGAGCCCCTCTTCGAGGCGCGCCGTAAAATCGACGTCGATCACCCTGGGGAAGAATTGAGTAAGGAGCCCGTTGACCGTCCTGCCGAGGGGCACGGGGATAAGGCTCCCCCGGTCCTTGTGGACGTAGCCGCGCTCCTGGATCGTGCTGACGGTAGTGGCGAACGTCGAGGGCCGACCGATGCCCTTCGCCTCGAGCGTCTTGATGAGCGACGCCTCCGAGTAGCGCGGAGGGGGGCTGGTGAAATGCTGCTCGGCCTCCAGGTGCTTACAGATAAGGGCATCGCCCTGCGACATATCGGGGAGATAGGTGCGCTCGTCTTCGCGCTTATCCGACTCGTAGACGCGCGTGAAGCCGTCGAAGACAACCTTCGACCCGCGCGCGACGAACGTGTAAGGCGCGGCGCCCGTTTTGCCGCCTGCCGCTATCTCGGCGTTGCGCAGGTGGAGCCTCTCCCTCGCCATCTGGGACGCGATAAAGCGCCGCCAGATGATCTCGTAGAGGGCGAACATGTCTTTATCGAGGTGCGACTTCAGTTTCTCGGGGGTGAGCTTGACGTCCGTCGGCCGGATGGCCTCGTGCGCGTCCTGCGCGGTCTTGCTGTTCGAGAAGACGTTCGGCTTCGCAGGCAGGTACGTCTCCCCGTAGGCGCCGGCGATGAGTTTCCTCGCGTCCGCCAGTGCCTCGCTCGATATGCGGACGGAGTCGGTCCGCATGTACGTGATGAGGCCCGTCACGGCCCCCTTGCCGACCTCGACGCCCTCGAAAAGCTTCTGCGCCAGCAGCATCGTCTTCTTAGGCGAGAAGCGAAGGCGCGCGGAGGCGTCCTGCTGCAACGTGCTCGTTTTATAGGGCGGGTACGGCGTGGCGAAGCGCTCCTTCTCTTCGACGGAGGCAACCGTAAATTTGCCGTCCTTCAGGGCGCTCCTGATTTTCTCAGCCTCTTCCTCAGTCCCTATGCGCGTCTTCGCGCCGTCGATCTTCTCTAATTTAGCCTTTATCTTTTCGCCGCTCGCAAGCGTAAGCTCCGCCTCGACGGTCCAGTATTCTTCCTTTACAAAGGCGTCTACCTCGTCTTCCCTTTCGCAGACGAGTTTCAGGGCGACCGACTGCACCCTGCCCGCGGAAAGGCCGTACTTCACCCTCTCCCACAAAAGCGGGCTTATCTCGTATCCGACGAGCCTGTCGAGGATGCGCCTGGCCTTCTGCGCGTCGTACTTCGCCTCGTCGAGCTTCTGCGGCGATTTCATCGCCTCCAGGACCGCTTTTTTGGTAATCTCGTTGAAAAGGACCCTCTGTACGGGCGCGCCTTTACCCTTCGCGATCTCCTCCGCCACGTGGAACGCGATGGCCTCCCCTTCCCTGTCGGGGTCTGACCCTATGAAGACTCTGTCCGCCTCCTTGCTCGCCTTCTTGATATCCGCGACGATCTTCGCCTTGCCCTTGACCACGGTGAAGTTCGGCGCGAAGCCGTTCTCCACGTCAACGCCCATCTTGCTCTTCGGCAGGTCTTTGATGTGCCCGTAGGTGGCCCTGATTATATAATCCTTCCCCAGGAATTTGGAGAGCGTCTTCATCTTCGTCGGGGATTCGACGACCAATAGCGATTTTGACATTAAACCTTCCTTATGTAGAATCCGCCGGGCATCGACTGCACGGCGTTTTTCATCTCCAGCATAGTCAGGGCGGCCATGACGCGCCGCGTCTCGAAGCCGGTCTGCTCTATTATCTCATCGACGTGGACCCGCCCCCGGCTCAACAACCTGAAAATATAATCCTCATCGCCCGTTAGATCAATAGAGGCGTCCTTTCCGGGCGCGCCGCTTTCTGCGATGCGCTCAAGCTCAGGGAAGCAGCAGCGAGAGGATATCGCCTATCTCCTCTACGAGGTGCGCGCCTTTCTTGATAAGGTTGTTCGCGCCCTGGTGCCCCTCTTCGAAGACGGCCCCCGGCACGGCCATTACCTCACGACCGTATTCGAGGGCGAGCCTTGCCGTGATGAGGGAACCGCTCCTGCGCGACGCCTCGACAACGAGCACGCCCTTCGAAAGCCCGGCAATGATCCGGTTCCTCTCCGGGAAGTTCGACGGGTAGGGCCGCGTGCCCGGCGCGTACTCCGTGACTATCGCGCCTTCCCGTCCCATCGCGTCGAAAAGCGCCCTGTTCTCAGAAGGATAACAGATATCGATGCCGCAGCCAAGGACGCCTATGGTCTTGCCCTTTCCCTTAGCGCGCCCCTGTGGGCAGCAGCGTCGATGCCCCTGGCAAGTCCGCTTATAACGCAGACGCCCGCAGACGCAAGCGCCTCGCCGGCATTTTCCGCGAGCGCGCATGCCCTCGAAGCTCGCCTTCCTCGCGCCGACAATCGCAAACGCGTATTGCGGAAAGGGGAGCGGGCCTTTCTTGTACAGGACAACGGGCGCGTCGGGGGCCTGCGCCAGAAGCGGCGGATAGGCCGCGTCCTTTATCGTGAGAACCTCTACCCCCGACTTCCGTGAGGCAGCGAGGTCTTTCTCTATCGACGCGAAATCCTTAAAGGCCCCGATCGCAGCGTTGCAGGCCGCATCTTCCGTGCGCTCCCTGCCCTCGAATATCGCGGACAGGCGGGCCGTGTCTGCGGCAAGGGCCTTCTTCGGTCGCTGCGTGGACCCCCTTCACCCTCGACAGGGCGAGCAGCGCCGTGCGGCCATCCATGTCAGCGGGCCGCCGGCTGCGGCGCCTTCGTTGAGTCCTCTTTGCTTCCCGTCATGCTCCTGCCCCAGAGCACGGCGGTCCGGAAAAGCTCTTTCTCCATCAACGTGCGCGAGAGGTCGTCGCGCCACCATTTGTCGAGCTTGAAATAGGAGACGCGGACAGGCTTGATGAGGACTATGGGGTCGCCCGACTCCGTCGCGTAAAGCATCTGCAATCGCTTCGAGGCGTAGTCCGGGGCAATGACGATCAGCTTTTTGACCCCCTGCTTCGCAAATGCCTGCCGCGCGATGCGCGCCTTTGCAGCGTCATCGCCCTCGAGGTCGATGCCGCGCACTGCGTTCGCGTCCTTGATGCCCCTCTCCTTCGCCATCCTTGCAACCATGTCCTTGATCGTAAAGCCGAAGACGCGGTCGTTCTCCACCCAGATGACCTTGGCGTTCCCCGCCCAATATTCCCTGAATGCCTCCGCGTAAAGCTCGCCGTCCTTGTCCTCTGCGAAGCGGGGCACGAAAATAGCGTCGGAGCGCACTATTTTGTCTTCGTGCCGCAGGCGGCCCGCTATGATCTTGAGTGACAACGGATGGACCAGGGCGCCGGCGGTGATCATGCAGAGGACCAGCACAAACAGCAGGCACCCGCATCCCGCCTTCCCCTTCTGAGCCTTTCCCATCGATCCTCCTTAATGGGGCTGGCGTCGCCCCCTCCAGCGGCATAAGCCGCATGGAGCCTCCCCCTCATAAAAAGGAAGAGGCTTTGCGGTACTATGTGAGTCCTCGCCCCTTTTGCTCCCTCGCCCCTCGGGGGAGAGGGTTGGGGTGAGGGGTGGCCTGGTCGTTTAGTCCTTGACCACCATCGTGCCTGCGATGAGGTCGTGTCCTGCCCGCCCGCCGGTGAAAAGCGCCATCCAGAAGCCCATCATGAACGGGACGGCCGATACGATATACCCGACTGTCCGCACGAACGCCCGGCACATGCAGAGCGGCTCGCCGTCTGCGCGCCTTACCACCTTGATCCCGAAAAGCATCTTCCCTACGGTCCTTTCATCACCTGCTGTAAGGTAGGTGAAATAGAAAAAGAAGAGGAAGAGCTTGAACAGGCCAACCAGCGGCACCAGGAAATGCATGGAGGCAACCGTCTCTCCCCACGGCCTGCTCTGCCCGTGCCGATGAATGCCCCGATAGCGCCCGCCGTAAATAAAAGGGCGGAGACGCATCCGAGGAAAATGAGATCGACAATAAGCGCGAGGAGCCTGGTTACGACGGATGCCTTCTTCATCGCATGTTGAACTCGTAAAAGATTATCGAGAGGACCACGAGCGGCGTGGTCTCGCTCCGCAGGATATTCTCACCCAGCGTGCACGGGGTAAAACCGTTCTCCGTGAACCACTGCACCTCTTCTTCTTCTATGCCGCCTTCGGGGCCGATGGCAACGCAGACCTCGCCGTTCTTCTGGCTGCCGACTACGTCCTTCAGGGTCGTGCTCTTCTCGCGCTCGTAGAGCAGCCAGCGGCTTTCCGACCCGTTCACGTAAGGCAGGATGCCGCGCAGCGGCGTGGGAGGCCCAAGCTCCGGCACCGAGAACCTGCCCGACTGGCGGGAAGCCTCGATCATGATGCGCTTCCAACGCTCGCACCGCTGTGACTCCTCGTCCTGGAACTTGACTACGGTCCTCCTGAAGATCGTAGGCAGGATGCGGTCCGCGCCCAGCTCCGTCGCCTTCTCGATCAGCCAGTCCATCCTCGGGCCCTTGATGGGGCTCACGAGGAGCGTCACCTTCGTCTTCTTTTCGTCGGGATGGTGAACGACGTCCACCACGTGCAGGTAGATCTCCTTACCCTTCACGCTGTGCATCGTGCAGCGGTAGAGATACCCCTTGCCGTCCATGACGTCGAGGCGTTCTCCGGGCGTCTTCCTGAGGACGGTGAGGATGTACTTGCAATTCGGCCCGGTCACCAGGACCATGCCGTTCTTCATCTTCAGCTTGTCAACGAAGACCCTTCTTACTTCCATGAATCACCTTTCCGGAATTTTGTAGAAGCGGGACTCGTAGAGCCTGTGGAATTGGCTCCATTTCTCGTCTTCCATGGCAGCCTCCATATGCTCCTTCACCCCCATCGCCTTTGCGTCCAGATTGTCGATATAGTGTACCACCAATGCCTCCACGCACATAGGCTTCTTGGGAGAGCCCCATTCGGCCACGCCATGGTGGGAAAGGATGATGTGCTTCATAACGTCGGACAGGTGCGCGGGAAAGCCGTCAACGGCCGAGGCGAGGTCATCGAGCATCACGACCCCGAGGGTGATGTGGCCGAGGAGCCTTCCCTGGTCGGAATAGCGGAAAGAGCCTTCGGACAGCTCGATCTCCTTCGTCTTGCCTATGTCGTGGAGGAGGCCGCCCGCTGCTATGATGTCCGCGTCGCCCCCGGTAAACGCGGCCGCCTGCCTGCCCAGCTCCGCAACGGCAACGGAATGCTCGAGCAGCCCGCCGACTGCCATGTGGTGGACGCCCAACGATGCGGGGAAGAGAAAAAAGCGGTCGAGGACGTCCTGCTTCTTTTTAAGCTCTTCGAAAAAGCGGGCGAGATACGGATTGCGGATGCCCGCCGTGATTGCATGGAAGCGCTCCTTGAGGGGAGCGATGCCGGACGGCGTCTCCGGATAAAAATCCATAATGTCCGCGGGCGCGAGGCTGCGCGCTTCTTTCCTGATGCCCGTCACGCTGAGCTGGAGCGTGCCCTGGTAGCTTTTGGCCTTCGACTCGACGTAAACGATATCGCTTTTTTCGAAGCAGGCGCAAAGCTCATCGACCCTGTCCCATATCCGCGCTTCTATCGACCCGGTCCTGTCCCGGAGGCGTATGCTCCCGTACTTCGCGCCGTTTTTGGCGGAGTAGATCGCCTTCTTGACCACCAGGAAATAATCTTTTACATCCGCGTTGTTGCCGATGTCGCTAATGAATGTGCGCTTCAAGAGGACTGCCCCCTATCAATGGGGCTAGCGTCGCCCCCTCCAGCGGCGAAGCCGCGATGGAGCCTCCCCCTCATAAAAAGGAAAAGGCATTTTCATGATTTGTTTTCCTTTCGTGCTTCTCGCGCTTTTTCCAGGAATGACTTTATCGTTCTTTCGTATCCCCTGTCTTTCGGGTGGTAGTATTGCTTCTCTTTCAGGGCGGCTCGGGCAGGTAGGTCTGGCCGACGAGGCCGCCCTCGTGGTCGTGCGGGTAGATGTAATCGCGGCCGTAGCCCAGGTCCTCCATGAGTTTCGTCGGGGCGTTCCTTATATGCATGGGGAACGGGGTACTCGGGGAGCTTATGCACGTCGGACGCAGCCTGGGTATAAGCCGTGTAGATCGCGTTGCTCTTTTCCGCGCACGCGAGGTAGACGGCCGCCTGCGCCAGCGCCAGGTAGCCTTCCGGCGGCCCCAGGAAATTGAACGACTGCATGGCCGCCATGGAGATGGTGAGGGCCTGCGGGTCCGCGTTGCCTATGTCCTCCGACGCGAAGCGCACCATGCGCCGCGCGATATAAAGCGGCTCTTCGCCGCCCTCGATCATGCGCGCGAGCCAGTAGAGCGCCGCGTCCGGGTCGGAACCCCTCAGGCTCTTATGGAGCGCGCTTATCAGGTCGTAATGCATCTCGCCTTTCTTGTCGTAGACGAGCACGCGTTTCTGGTAGGCCTCCTGCACGGCTGCGTGGTCGATGACGGGTCGCGGCGGCGTTGCGCCTCGTCGCTATCGCATGGGCGGCCTCGAGCAGGTTGAGGGCCTTCCGCGCGTCGCCCGTGACGAGGGAGGCGATCTCCTGCAGCGCCTTGCCCTCTACGCGCGCGCGGGACGCTGCAAGCACCTCGTCGCGCTCCAGGGCGCTCGTCAGTATAGTCGCGATCTCCCCTTCGGTCAGCGGCGAAAGGGTGAGCACCTTCATCCGCGACAAAAGCGGCGATATGATCTCGAACGACGGGTTCTCCGTCGTCGCGCCGATAAGCACTATCTCCCCGTTCTCGACATAAGGCAGGAAGGTGTCCTGCTGGAGCTTGTTGAACCTGTGGAACTCGTCGATGAAAAGGAGCGTCCTGCGCGCCTTCGACTTCTGAATGATTTCTTTGACTTCCTTGATGCCGATCGTGACTGCGCTAAGGGAGACGAAAGGCAGGCCGAGGTGCCTGCCGATGAGCCAGCCGAGGCTCGTCTTGCCTACACCCGACGGCCCCCAGAAGATCATCGAAGGGACGTCCTTGCTTTCGAGCATGATCCGCAGGAACTTGCCTTCGCCGAGGAGGTGCTCCTGCCCTACGAAGTCTTCGAGCTTCTTAGGGCGCACCCTGTCCGCCAGGGGCTTTTTGGCCCTAGCGCGCAATGTCTTCGGTGTTGAACAGTTCCATAGCGATATAACTATATCATCCAATATCAACCCATTCAACTATCGTGGGGCTGCCCCTGCCGGGCAAAGCCCGGCGAGCCTCGGCGCGGCGCTGCGCTTGCTTTCTCCGACGGCCACTCCGCCGGAGCCTCCCCGCTCGGCTCAGGCAAAGCCCGGCGAGCCCCCTGCTCGGCGCGGGCGATCACTCTCAGCCCCCCTCGCCGGGCGTTCACTTCCGGTACAATACGGCGCTGCTTGGGGTGGGGACGGTGTCCTGAGTTTTCTCGTTTTACGCATCTTTAACGATGGGGGCTTGTCTTTGAGTGCTCGTTCAGCTTTTCGAGCAGCAGCTGCGTAGAGGGCGGGCAGCTCGTCGCCGGGGCCCATGGGCGAAGACCAGATGGCGGCTACGGCTTCGTCGGGGACGCCGTGCTCGCGGCACAGCAGGCGCGCCTGGTGCCATGTGGGGAGCCAGACCAGCTTGCGATGTATCTGGTCCACCCCTCCCAGCGCCCGCGCGAAGATGCTAAGGTTAAGGATGAAATAGACACTGTTGGGCAGAGGGGTAAAGTCGATAAGAACGCCGGCGGCGTCCCAGGCGAAGCAGCCGACGTGGACGAACCAGCGAAGCCCCGCTTCCTTCAGCCGCAGCGCCATCTCGCAGTGGCGCCTGTCGAAAGGGGTCGGCGCGTAATCTTTACTCTCGTCAAAGGGATCTGGATGCACCGGTGTACCTTACCCTATATTCCCTCAAAACGGGCTGGAAGTAAAGGCTTGACGGGTCATTTCGGCTCCGTCGGGTATCCGGCCTTTACCCAGTCATCCCACGCGCCCGTGATGCCGCCCTTCAGGTAGTAGGCCTTGCCGTAGTCAGCTTTTTGCAACCCTTGCGCCAAACTGACGCTCGTCGAGTCGTTCACTCAGGCACAATAGAGGACGATTGTCTTGTCTTTCGGGTACTTATTAATCCAGGAGCCGAACTTCATGCCCTCTTCCCGCACTGCCCCTTTGATCTTCACCTTGCTGCTGTCCCAATCATGCCCCGCCCTTACGTCGATGATGATTACATTGGGGTCGCCGATGAGGGGAGCAGTTGCTCCTTGGTCATCATGTGGGCGTCATGCGCGCTCACGCTGACGGAGACAAGGGCGGCGAGCACAAGAATAAGAAGGGATGCTGCGTGCTTCATTTACCTCTCGACTCCTTTACGGCTCATAGACGTCATAAAGTTGTTCCGATACAGGGGATGCAGCTTTTGTTCTCAAAACATGCCCTGCCGGCTCAAAGGCCTTTCTATCAGTATAGTATGGAATTGCAGGCGCGGCCGGCGGGCGCCCTTGGAGTTACGCCCGGTCCTTCCTTTTACATCCCCCTTTGCGCTGACTCAAACCTGAATAAAGTCGCTGATTCGAGCGGACAATCGTGTCCTGTTTCCAGGACATAGTCCTGTTTCCAGCACCGGTTCACTTCCATGAGAATCAGTAGACCGGCCGTAATTACTTGAAAATGCTGGCCGATCTCGCCACTTACCATTTTGGCACGCTTCTTGCGATATAGCCAACCGACCGAGCAAAACCAGGAGATGAGCACCATTAAACGAGGTCCTGACAGGACATCCTGAACGACGGCATAACTGTGGAGGCTGTGATATTGAAGCAAGACCAATCAAATCCAAACCTATGGAGGTTCCTGATGAAACGAGTAGTGTTGGCAGCCACGTTGTTCTTTTTCGCATTGGGGTTCGTGGGACAGGTATTCGCGCAGGAGACCAGCGGCGCAGAATGGAGCAAGCAGGAGTTCATGAACAAGCTCTCCGCCGCCAAAGAGATGAAGCTGGCCGGGACGGTCGTCAGCCACGACCCGGTGTGCCACTGCGTCGTCGTGAAGACGGGAAAGGGAGAGGTCACCCTTCAGGACGACTACGTAAAGTTCATGCAGGACTATAATCAGGCGAAGGGGCTGAAGGTAGGCGCCAAGGTAACGAGCACTTACAAAACGGTGAGCCATATCCACTATCTCACCAGCATCGACTATGCCATGTAGCGGCCGCCCGGCCGGTATGTGAGCGAGCTATAGAGAGAGGGAGTACGCCTCCCCTCCCTCTCTCTGCTTTCTTGTTTCAGCTCGGGTCTTCTTTCAGCGACCGGCCCCTTAAACCGTGAATATCTCCCTTGGGGTCTTGTGGAGCGGCTTTGCCGCCCCTTTTTTGCCGATAAGGTAATTATCCGAGTTGCAGACCCAGAGGCTCGCTGTAGCCACAGTGGGTGGACCGATATATTGCATGTTAGCCCGCAGCTTCATCGGTTCGTCGTCCCTGATGGCGGGCCGCTCGACGAGGTCGTAGCCCTGGCCGTGGGCATATAGCCTCGTCTCCGGAAGGCTTCCCCTCTTTACGAGCAGCGCGCTATTGGCGTCCCAGATCGCTTTCGTGTCTGCGCCGGGTATCAGGCGCTCCGCAGTCTGCTCCTGGGCCTCCATTGCAAGCTCGTTGGCGTCATACAGCTCGGAAGGCACTTTGCGGCCTACGAAAAAGCAGCGGCCTATCTCTCCGTACATGCCGCCCGGGCCGTTCACGTCGACAAGCAAACTGAACTGGTCGCCTTTCCGGACTACCCGGTTCTGAAAGTGGCGCGTGCGCACTGCCGCCGGCACCCCTAACGGCGCGGACGCGCCGAGCACAACCTGTTCCTCGCTCCCCAGTTCCGTCGCCTTCCTTATCACGTCGGCGACGATCTCGAAGTCCCGCCTGCCCGGCTTGATGATTGTCCTCGCGTACGCGATGACTTTATCCTGAAGCTCCACGGTCTTCATTATAAAGCCGATCTCTTCCGCGCTCTTGACCGCCTTGATGTTGTCGAACAAGCTCTGCCGCCTCGACAAAGCGCGCGCCCGGCAGGTCCTTCCTCAGGTAATAGACGAAAGCCGCGCTCGTCTGGACTGCATTGACTACGCCGATCACGCCTTTCTCCCAGGGTTTCAGAGCGGTTGCCGCGAGGTGCGCGTCATAGACGCCCGTATAGTAAAGGCTCGGAAAATATCCGATGCTGAGCCTTTGCTTCGTGCCCCTCACCGCCCACGCCGGAGGACCGGGGTCGGTCGGCGGCGTGCCCCCGGACGTGACGCTCGTCATCTCCGCGGCAAGGGGGAAGACCACCGTCTGGGGATACGAGTTGCGCGCCGGCAAATCGGTGAACCACTGGACGTACCCGCCCAGGAACTGGTCACGATTCTGCATAACCAGGGCGTCGATGCCCTGCGCCTCCATGGCCTTCCGGACGGCCTTCCAGCGCCTCCTAAGCTCTACGTTGGATGCACCCGTGGTCATGGTCTCTTTCGGGTCAAAGCTACATGCGATGTTCCCCCTTCATAGTTTCCACCGTCCGGCACTCTTCCAACCGTCCGGCATTTCTCAGATGCTACCACAAACGCCGGGGAAAAATAACAGAAAAGAGTGGACGTCGCGTTGTCATTCCGGCGGCCGTGCCGCCTAGCTCTTGCTATGATTGACTAATGCAGCTGCAACGGACTAAGTATCCCCGCTCCCGAATTGTATACATCCGCTAAACGCATGAACCTGATATTCGGCATGGTGGGGCTCGGTCTTCTCATGTCCTCCATCGATTCCACAGTGGTCTCCGTCGCCCTGCCCACCTTCATAAAAGACCTCCACACGAACATCCTCTGGGCCGCGTGGACCATCTCCCTCTATTTCATCGCAATGACCATGGCAATGCCGCTCATGGGCAACATGAGCGATACTTTCGGCCGGAAGAAAATCTACGTCTCTTGTCTGGTCCTCTTTACCGCAAGCTCGCTCGCGTGCGGCCTTGCGCCGAACATCTACGTGCTGATAATCTGCCGCTTTTCCAGGGCCTGGGCGGCGCGGGCCTCCTGCCGACCGCATCGGGCATAGTTAGCGACTATTTCCCCGATAACCGGGACAGGGCCATCGGCCTTTTCACCAGCATCTTCCCTATCGGCGGCATTATCGGGCCGAACCTCGGCGGGTGGGTGGTAACCCGCTTCGGCTGGAGAGACATCTTCTTCATCAACATCCCCATAGGCGTAGTCCTGGTCGCCGCGTCCCTGATTATGCTGAAGGACGCGCCCACTTCCTCACGGAGCAAGGTCGATTTCGAGCGGGGCCTTCATGTTCAGCGGCGCAGTCCTCTTGCTCATGTTCGGGCTCAACCTCTTCGCGGAAAGCAACCAGGCGGCGTACCACGTCCTGGGCGCGCTTTGCCTGGCAGCTGAGCGTCTCCCTCGGCATCGCTTTCTTCTCGCATGAAAAGGGGCAGCAGAACCCCATCCTCGATCTGGCGCTGCTTCAGTCGAAGCCTTTTGTGGCGGCAAACGTGGTCAACCTGCTCATAGGGGCGGGACTCCTCGGCGTCTTCTCCTTCATACCCCTCTACGCCACGTCCGTATTCAATCTCTCCACGCTGGCGAGCGGCATGATACTGACGCCCCGGTCGGTCGGCATGATCGTCCTCTCTACCATCACGTCCTTTATGCTCCGGCGCAGCGGGTACCGCAAGCCGATGGTCCTCGGCTTCAGCGTTGCCACAGTAAGCACGGTGCTCCTCGACGCGACCGGGCTCATCCGGCCCGCACCCATGATGATGCTGTCTGTATTGACGCTCTTCGCGGGCATCGGGGCCGGTATGTCGTTCCCCGCCGCCAACAACGCCTGCATCGAGCTTATGCCGGAAAGAGTCTCAACGATCGTCGGCCTGCGCGGCATGTGCAGGATGATAGGCGCGGCGCTCGGGGTCTCCCTTATCACCTTTATCCTCCATTCGTCGCCCGACCCGCTGACCGGTTTCAGAATCAGCTTCATAGCCTGCACAGTCATACTCGCTGCCGCGATACCCTTTGTCTTCCTGATGCCTGCGGCAAAGGGCAACGGAGGGATCGCGCAGTCCGCAGCCCTGGCCGGAGCGCCCGACGCGTAGCGTTGAAGGGGAAGCGCCGCGCAGGGGGGGTGGCTCTAGCGGCTGATACCGTCGAGGGGGCACTGAGCCCCAATAATTGCCGGAGGGGGACGCTCGGCCACAGCAATGGCCGCTGCGGTCCAGCGGCCATAAAGCAAGCGCAGCGCCGCGCCGAGCGGGGTGGCTCCACGAGCTTTGCTCGTGGAGGGGGTGCTGAACCCCAATCACTGCCTGAGCCCCAATAATGATTATTTCCTTGCGTTCATACCCCCCGTCTGATGTATGATTTCCTCATAGGGGTTTAAAAATTGAATCTCGACATCGCCATTATAGTGCTCCTGTCTATTTACGTGGCGCTGATGAGGTGGTACCTTTTCCCATAAAGTGGCGGCGCCAGGGGGCCAGGCCCCAATACAGCCCTGCCTACGGGAACCTCACGACGGCTGTAGCGGGACACGCCGCCTCGTATCCCCACGTTGGGATGAGCATGCCCTCTTACGGGTTTGCCCGGTCTTCCGCGCCCGCTCAAGCTTTCCGCGAACGGCCGGAGGAGGACAATGAGCCTCCGGACGAGCCTGAAAAGAGGGTGACGCGGCCGGCAGCCCCTGAAAGACGGCCTCCTGCCCAGCCGAAGCCGCAGGCGAAACCGGAAGCTCCGGCGCAACCAAAGCCACAAGCCCAGGCAGAGGCAAAGCCAAAACCGGCCGCCGTAGCTGCGGCAAAACCTACCCCGGCGCCTGCGAAAGCCACTGCCCCCGTTGCGAAGGCTGCCCCGGTTGTCAAGGCTGCCCGGCTTCTGCGAAGCCTGTCGCACCTGCGAAAACCTTCCCTGCGAGGGCAGCCGGGCAAAAGGGCCTGCTTGCCGGTTTATCGCCGCAGCAATTGAAGGAGAGATTAGCAGTCCCGAAGCCTGCGGCACAGCCCGTCAATGGAACGCCCCAGCCCGCCAAACCCGCTGCTCAACAGGCAAAACCTGCGGCGCAGCCTGCCAAGCCTGCCGCACAGCCGGTAAAGGCTGCACCTGCCCTGAAGAAAAACGCGCCGCCTCAGAAGAAACCGGCTGTAAAGCCCCCTGTCGCAGCCGCAGCACCGCAAAAGAAAGCCGCACCGCAGTCAGCGAAACCGGCGCCCCGGCCCGCAAAGTCCGCGCCTGCGGTCAAGCCTGCTCCCCAGCCTGTTAAATCGGCTCCGCAGCCGGTCAAGCCCGCACCTTCGGCAAAGGTCGCCCCGCCTCCAAAGGTCGCCCCGCCCGTTAAGGCCGCTGCGCCCGCAAGGCCCGCGCTCCAGCCGGTCAAGCCCGCCGCGCCCGTTAAGGAAGCCGTAAAGGTCCAGGGCGTTTATATAGACAGGCGAGAGGCCCTCAACCTGGCCGGACTCGTGGTCACCGCCATAACGAAGGGCGAGGCCGGAGAGGTATACGGCAGGATGGGCAGGACTTACCGCGACGCAGTTACTGAGGATATCCTCGGGGCGATGATCGAGCAGATGAACGCAACTTACGGCGGAGCGGCCGCCCAGCCCCCGGAGCGCGGCGAGGCGATAGGCAGCGGCGCACCGGAGGCGGGCTTCACGTTCCGTTACTCCTTGCGCACAGGGAGCGGCACGTACCCCTTCTTCGTTCAGATCGCCCGCGAGGACGACAGGCTAGTCTGCTCCGATTTCTATTACGGCTGAATCATTATTGGGGCTCAGCGCCCCCCCCCCGAGCAAAGCTCGCGGAGCCTCCCCGCTCGGCGCTTCGCATTCGCTCGCTTTATTACTGCCGCGCTCGGCGCTCGCTCCGGCAGTAATCGGGTTCAACACTCACCTACAACGGCATCAGCCGCATGGAGCCTCCACCCTTGGCGCGGCGCTTCGCTCGCTTTATATGAGGCTTGCAGCAGGCATTGTTCCGTCGCCTTATGGCTGATTGATCTTGTGAACGGCCGTCCGGAACATTATATTGCGCATAAAGATCATGCGTCCCATATGGTCAGGCGCCATCAGCTTCGGTCTTATCAACATCCCGGTCAAGCTCTATCCGGCAGTCGAGGAGCATGCCCTGGACTTCGACATGCTCCGCCGCCAGGACCTCTGCCCCATCCGCTACGCGCGCGTCTGCCGCGACACGGGTGAAGAAGTCCCTTACGACGACATCGTCAAGGGATATGAATACAGGAAAGGGGATTACGTCGTCCTGGAGGACGCTGACTTCAAGGCGGCCGCAGCCGGGAAAAGCCAGACCATCGACATAAACGAGTTCGTCAACGCGAGCGAGATCGACCCGAAGCTCTTCGAGAAACCGTACTACCTTGAGCCGTCGAAGCAGGCGAGGAACGCCTACGGCCTGCTGCGGGAGGCGCTTAGAAAAACAGGCAAGGTCGGCGTGGGCCGCTTCGTCCTGCGGAACAGGGAGCGCCCCGTAGCGGTGAGGCCGGAGGGCGACCTGCTCGTCCTGGAGCAGATGCGTTTTTTAAGCGAGATCAGGGAACCCGCGGGCCTCGACCTGCCGGCAGCGGGCGACGTGAGCAAGAAGGAATTGGAGATCGCGATAAAGCTGGTCGACCAGCTCACGGAGGCCTTCGACCCGGAGCGCATCCACGATACGTACAGCGAGCAGCTAAAGAACGTGATCGACCAGAAGGCACAGGGCAAAAAACCGGAAGCAGCAGAGGAAGCGCCCATACCGGCCGCTGTGCCCGACCTCATGGCGAAGCTGCGCGAAAGCCTGGAACAGGCGAAAAATCGAAAAACCGCCTGACAAAAAGGGCAACGCGGGCCCCAATGACAATTGCCGCTGGCCGCCCCAGCGGCAATAAAGCAAGCGAATGCGCCGCGCCGAGCGGGGAGGCCCGCCGGGCTTTAGCCCGGTGGAGGGGGCGCTGACCCCAATGATTGCATGACCCTTAAGGACTACCGGAAGAAACGCGATTTCACCGCGACACCGGAACCGCCCGGCCGTGAGACAAAGGACGGCGCGGCGCCGCTCTCGTTCGTCGTCCACAAGCACCTCGCCTCCCGCCTCCATTACGATTTGCGCCTTGAAGTTGACGGCGTGCTGAAGAGCTGGGCCGTGCCAAAGGGTCCGTCCCTCGACCCTGCGGACAGGAAGCTCGCAGTGATGGTGGAAGACCACCCGCTCGATTACGGGGCCTTCGAGGGCGTCATACCCGAAGGCAATTACGGCGCGGGGCCGGTAATGATATGGGACAGGGGGGCCATGCACGCGGCAGGCCGTGAGGACCGCGCATCGAGCGAGGAGGCGCTGCGAGCCGGGCTCGCCAAGGGGCACATAAGCTTTATCCTCGACGGCAGCCGCCTGGCTGGCGAGTTCGCCCTGGTGCGCCTGCGGAAAGCCGACGAAAAAGCGTGGCTCCTCATCAAGAAGCAGGACAGTTTGCGCGCCATCCAGTGGGAAATCGATGAAGACACCTCCGTCGTCTCCGGCAGGACGGTCGAACAGATCGCGCAGGCAGGCATGGAAGAGGCAGTCAATCTGACGGGCGCGCCCAAGTGCCCCCGCGCCCGCCTTCATAGAACCGATGAAAGCGACCCTTGTGGATGCGCCGTTCGACCGCAAGGGCTGGCTCTTCGAGTTGAAATGGGACGGATATAGAGCGATAGCCGACAAAGGCAAGGACGGCGTCCGCCTCTATTCGCGCAACGACAAGACGATGAACGAGCAGTTCAAGCCGGTCGTCGATTCCCTCGGCCGCCTGCCTTTCGACGGCGTGCTTGACGGGGAGATCGTTGTCCTCGACAAATCGGGCAGGGCCGACTTCCAGCTCCTCCAGAACTACCTCCGCTCGGGCAGGGGCAGCCTCGTCTATTACGTCTTCGACATCCTCTATTACGCGGGGCACGACCTGACGGGCCTGCCGCTCACCCGCCGCAAGGAGATACTGCGCACGGTGCTTCCCAGCCTTCCGCACATCAAGCTCTCCGATTACGTTGAGACGATCGGGATGGACCTGTTCGCCGCAGCGAAGGAGAACGGCGTCGAGGGGATCGTGGCCAAAGACGCGAAAAGCCCGTACAGGCCCGGCCGCCGAGGCAGGGAATGGCTCAAAGTGAAGGCGCTCATGCAGCAGGAGGCGGTCATAGGCGGGTTTACGCGCCCCAGGGGCAGCCGGGCGGGCTTCGGCTCCCTCGTCCTCGGCGCATACGATGACGGCAGGCTCGTATATATCGGCCACTCCGGAGGGGGCTTCACGGAGGCGCAGTTGCAGGAGCTGCACGCGCGCCTTGCGGACCTGGCCGCGCCCGCCTCGCCCTTTGCCGGGCCGCAGCCTGCGTCCGACATGCCTGTGACGTGGGTCGAGCCGCGCCTCGTCTGCGAGATAAAATTCGCGGGCTGGACGGACGAGGGGCTGATGCGGCAGCCCGTATTCCTGGGCCTGCGGGAGGACGTGGAGCCGGCAGAGGTACAAAGGGAGAGGCCCGCCCCAGCGCCCGACGGGCCGCATCCGGTGCGGACGCCGGCTAAGGCCGCCGGCACCGTCAACGTCGGGCGGAAAAAACGGGGCGCGCTCGCAGTCATCAACGACGTCAAAGTCGATCTTACGCACCTCGACAAGGTCTTCTGGCCGGAAGACGGATATACGAAAGGCGACATGATCGACTATTACCGCAGCGTCGCGCCGTTTATCCTGCCGTACCTTTCAGGCCGTCCCGAATCGCTGCGGCGCAACCCGGACGGCATCGCGGGGATAGCTTCTTCCAGAAAAACGTGGAAGGCAAAGTGCCCGACTGGGTGGAGACGGTCAAGGTCCACGCCGATAACGGCAGCGAAGAAACGACCTACATGGTGTGCAGCGACGAGGCGAGTCTGGTTTACATGGCGAACCTCGGCTGCATCGAGATAAACCCCTGGCACTCGCGCACGGGCAGCCTGGAGCAACCCGATTACATGGTCCTCGACCTCGACCCGCTGGAAATCGATTTCGCCGAGGTCGTAAAGACCGCGCGGGAGACGGAAGACGTGCTTGCCACGATCGGCGCGCGTGGTTACTGCAAGACCTCCGGGGCGACGGGCCTGCACGTATACGTGCCCCTCGGCGCGCGCTACACGCACAGGCAAGCCGTCGAGTTCGCGCGCCTGGTCAACCTCCTGGTACAGCGCCGCCTGCCCGAGACGACGAGCATCGAGCGGATGCCTGCGAAGCGGCGCGGAAAGGTATACCTCGATTACCTACAGAACGGCCGGGGCCAGACATTAGCGGCGGCATACTGCATACGGCCCGGCAAAGGCGCGCCTGTATCGACGCCGCTCGAATGGAAGGAGGTAGTCCCCACCCTCGACCCGATGCAATTCACAATCAAAACGACCATGGCGCGCCTCGCGAAGAAAGGCGATCTCTGGAAAGGCGTGCTGGGGCCGGGGATAGACATGGAGAAGTGCCTGGGGAAGATCGAGGCGATGAACAAGAAATGACGATTTACTCAGTAACCATCCGGTCTTAACGGGACGAAGGGTTTTGCAACCCTGAACTGGCCCGAGCAGTCGCCTACGCGGTCGGGTTTTTTATGAGGTCGAGCTTCTTTACGGGGGCGCCTTTTTTGAAGTTCAGCTCACCTAGCCGTACCCACACAATATTCGGGCTTGTGCTCGATTCGAAAAAGTAGACTAGTTTCGTCAGGTCCGCTACCGTCCGCCAGCGGGTGGCGCTTGCGTATGGGCGGCCGGGGCTTGCCTGGCCTGCGGGCTGGGCGACGTTGCGCATCACGCTCAACATGCCGGCGATGCATTCCCTGGTGTCTTTGGGTTTCGGGAGTTGGCTCACGTAGAAGGCCGCCCTGACGAAGCGGTCTGCCGCCTCCGTGCTGCCGGGGAGCAGCTTTTCGCCGCCGAAGCCTTTGTAATGCGTTAGCTCTGCGAGCTGCACGTCGAAAGGCGGGGAATTCGTCATCACCGTATATTTCCTGTCGTGGTAAATCATGGCTTTCCCGCCGATGTATTCGATTATGGCGGAATCGCCGGTCGCGTCGGCGAGGGACAGGTGGAGGGTCGCCCTCACCCCGCCCGGCATCGTCCCGGTTACGATCTGAAACGCCGTGCCGCGCGTAAAAGCGACCGCCTCGCCGACCGTCCGGAAGTTGTCCAGGTAATACTGCGCCCAGAGCGCGGCGCTAAAGCCGGGGACCGTCTCGTCCCGCGCGCCGTAGTCGGCCTCCGAGAGCCAGAGCATCTCAGCGGCCAGCCCCTTCTCGTTCATCCCGTCGGACGCGCCCGGACCTGCGGCCACCACGGAGCCGTAACTGGCAGTCCATCGCAGCGTGTTTCGTCCGGTCATGCCGTCGCGCTTGATGCCTCGCGGAAGCGCCCACAGATCGACCGGCATCGGATCGGGCCAATCCATATTGCGGCCCACCACTACGCCCGCGTCCCCGCAGTCGCCCACTACCCGCGAGCAGGCCAAAGCGGAATGGACCCATAAAATGACGAGCAGGCCCGCTAAAAAAAGCGAGGCCGCCCGAAACGACCTTTGCATATAAACTCCTTATCGCCGATGCGCGCGCACTGCACGGCTTCATCGACTGCCTTTTCGCCCATGATGCTATCATTTTGAAAGAAGCGGCTGCAACCGGGGAAAGGAATAATTGCGGCGCCCGGAAGCGATTAAGCCCCGGGCGCCTTTTTGCCTGCGTTAAGCCTTTTTGGGATACCCGACCGACTGCGAGAACGTGATCGTCTGCTCGGGACGCAGCTTCAACGCCGCAGCCAGCGCAGGCTTGTCTATCAGCGCGCGCAGCACTGTTACGAGCCCTTCTCCTGCGCAGAACAGGTAGACGTTCTCCGCTATGACGCCCGAGTCGGCCCCCATCCATAGCGCCAACTGATCGGCGGGCGCCTTGTCCATCTTTGCCGTATCAGCGACGTAGACGAGGTTGACCGCCGCATTCTTCACGTAGGGCTGAGTACCCGTGAGGCCCCGGATGTCGCCCTCTACGATGGGTTTCAGCATGTTCCCTTTCGGCTCGTAAAGGTAGGCCCCTTCAGGCGCAGCCACGTAAATATCCATCTCCTGCTTGTTGCGCGCGGAAGGCGCAGTGCGCTTGCCGTCGCCGCGGTTGATGCCGCAAGCCGCCCAGAGCAGGCGGGAAAGCACCGCTACGGGCAAAGGCTGCGGGGAGAAGTCCCGCGACGACGACCTCTTTTCCAGCAGGCCTAGCGCCGGGTTCGCTCCGGCCGTTGCGGGCCTGGCAAGCTCAACGGGCGCCAGCGTCTTGGCGTAAGCGACCCCGGACAACACCTGGCTCGCGGGGATCAGAACGCCGGCTGCTGCCGAGCATTTAAGGAAATCTCTTCGGCTTATTGTCTTCATTACGGCCCCCTTTACAGATGAGATTTATGCAGCGGAAAAGAAAGTCGCCTGATTCGATGATAGCACAGGCACGCTAACCTCTCAAGGGGAAGACTTTTAACGCATTCCGCAAAATTCATTTCCGTTTGACGGCTGAGCGTTCCTCTTCTTCCGTCATTCCGGGCTTGACCCGGAATCCATTTTGTTTCAAGCCCTTACCAACCGCCTGGATGCCGGATCGAGTCCGGCATGACGGAGGGCTTGCAGCAGGGTCATTTATTGCCTCACGTCCCTATGTCCCTGCATCGCGTCTCCGTCAGGAGAATGCTTCCGAGGACGCCCAGGAGGCTCAACCCGAAGCAGACGAGAAAGGCGGTCCGGTATGCGTGCAGGGGGTAGACCCTGGCGCCGCCGAGAAGCACGCCGTCCCAACGCGTGTCGAGCACCTTGCCCATCACGACCTGGAGCACTGCGCTCCCGAGAAAACCGCTCGTGTTGTTGTTCCCCATCGCAATCCCGGAAAGCCTTAACGGGTTGACTTCCTTGGCGACGACGATGCTCAGGATAAAGCCCGCGCAGAAGAACCCCATGCCGAAACAGAGGGGGTACATCCAGGAGAGGCTCGGCCGGCCCCCTCCCGCGAAACAGATGACCGCCCAGGCGGCCGCGTAGCAAGAGGCGCAGACGATGTAAGGCGCGCGCCTCCTCTTCAGGAGCTTGTCCGATACGAAACCCATGACCGGGCACCCGATGACCAGGCCCACGGAAACCGCCATCACGTAGCGGGCCGCCTCCTGCGTCGATAAGGAGTAGACCTGCATCAGATACGGCATACCCCACAGGCCGGCAAAGCCCATAAGGGTCGAATAGAAGGCCAAAAATCCCATGAAAGGCGGCCAGGTGCGCCTATTGCTCAGCACGGTAACAATGCCTTTAAGGACCGCCGGCCTGCCGCCCGGCCGTCTGCGCAAACCCTGGGGGCGTCCGGCGCACCCTCCCGGCCGGGCGGGGGCAGCCCGCAGTCCGCAGGCCGGTCGCGCACCATGCCCCAGCAGACTACGCCGAGGAAGACCGAAAAGAAGCCGATGGAGACAAACGCAGTCCGCCATCCGATGGCTGCGGAGAGCGCCGCCAGGGGGGCGGTCGCCAGCAGGCCGCCGAGCCCGCCGAGGGCGGTCGTCCAGCCGTTCATCACGCCCATCTCGTCCGCCCTGTACCACTCCACGCAGACCCTCATGATATTGACCATGAAAACGGAGACGCCCAGGCCGACAAGGAACCTGCCCAGGCAGCACGCAATGAAGCTGTTGGAGAGGCCGAACAGTACGGAGCCGCCGCCCATGACGAGCGCGCCCGCAGCCATCGTCCGCCTGGGCCCCAGCGTATCCGAGAGTATGCCGGAAGGAATCTGCATCACTGCGTAAACGTAGAAATAGATCGAGGAGAGGACGCCGAGCACGGCGCCCGTCGTGTGGAAGGTGGACATGAGGTCGAGGGCTATCGCGCCGGGTGCGATGCGGTGGAAATAGCCGACGATGAAGACCGTCATTGCCGCGCCCCATACCAGCCACCTGCGGCGGAGCGTCCGGTCCAAAAGCGTGAAATTGGATGGGTCCGGCCCGATGGGAGGCAAGGCAGCGGACACTTACGTCACTGCTTCTATCTCGGCTGTGGTGCTGTAATAGGCCGCCATTTCGCCGGACGTGGAGACGCGGCATTCAGTAAGCTGGTTGACCCCGCCGTTGTGCTTCATCCACGTGCCGTAATCTATGGCGATGATGTCCTCGCCCACGTCGTCCGAAAGGCGCACTTCAACGCCGAGACTCGCCGGCGTCTGTCCTTACCGTCGCGCGCGACCCGCTTTTCAGGCCGAGAGGACCAGCAGCTTTCGTATGGAGAAGGGCCACGGGCATCTCCGGGTGCTCGTTCTCAAGGATGAGCGAGTTGAGCCACGTGTTGCTGAGGACGGAGAGTAGATGGAAAGGCCGGCCGCTTTCCTGCGCGGGCGGCAAGCTTATCGACAAGCTCGAACCTGCCGGAAGGCGTCTTGAACGTCCCTCCCTCGAAAGCTACCTGGGGCGCGATCGGGCAGCGGACGGGCGCTTCCATGAGCTTTTCCACAGTCAGCCCCAGCCGCTCCATCGGCGACATCAGCCGTTTGAGCCATTCCCGGGTCGTGCCCGCCATCTCGTCTCCAAGCCCGCACCTGACAGCCAGCTCCTGCACGATGCGCAGGTCCGATTTCGCCTCACCCGGCGGCTCTATCGCGGCGTTGACCGGGCCGATCCAGTTGTGGCCCCACGAGACGACGACGTCGTCTTCCTCCAAGAAACGTCGCGGCGGGAAGGAAGATGTCCGCAAGGTCTGCGGTGTCGGTCATGAAGTGATCGACGACTACCACGAAATCAAGGCCCTTGAGCGCCTTGATGACGCTGCGGGAATCGGGGCACGAGGCTGCGGGGTTCGTGCCGTTGATCCAGATCATGCGGACAGGCGGGTCTTTCGACTCCAGTATGCCGGGCCCAAGGCGCGGCTCGGAGATGAGCCGATGGTTGCGGGCGATGGGGGCCATCACTTTCGGGTCGAAATGGCGCCTTGTCGCAAAACCGTGGTTGACGCCGCCTCCGGCCTTCCCGATGTTGCCCGTCAGGCAGCCTAGGGCATCGATCAGGCGGATCATATCAGGGCCGTGGACCCACTTGTTTATGCCGTAGCCGAGGATGATGGACGCAGGCCGCGCGTTGCCGTAAAGTGCGGCCAGTGTCTCTATAGTCCGGCATCTACCCCGCAGCGCTCGCATATCTCATCCATGCTCGACGGACGCGGCCATTGCCTCGAACTTACCGTAGCCCGCTGCATGCTCTTCTATGAAGGCGCGGTCGGTAAGCCCGGTCCTGATAAGCTCTTTCGCTATGCCGAGGGCCAGAAACCCGTCGCTGCCCGCTTTCGGGGCGATGTACATATCCGCCAGGGCCGCAGTTTTCGTCTTTATGGGATCGACAAGGATCGACCTTCGTCCCGTTCTTCTGCGCCTCCTTCAGAAATGGGAACGATGTGGCGGCTCGACTTGACCGGGTCCTTGCCCCAGATGATAACGACCTTGCTGTTGACTACGTCGGACGGGTCGTTCCCGAGCCGCTCGCCCATGTCGGCCTTCTGCGCGGCCATTACGGCCCCGGCGCAGAGCGAGCCTGTCTGCATCGTCACGTCGCCCAGGAGGTTGAAGAACCTCCTGACGAGGTGCTTCGACGCGCCCCACGAGGCGGAGCGCTGGAAGTGCATTATCGACGGGTAGCCGTATTCCTTGCTGAAGAAGGCGATCTTCTCCGCTATCGTATCGAGCGCCTCATCCCACGAGATGCGCGCCCATCCGTCCGGCGTCCTCTTCATCGGGTGGAGCATCCTGTAGGGGCTGTAAATGCGCTGGGGGTATTTGTAGCCGCGCTTGCAGAGGTAGCCGCGCGTGAAGCCGTGGTCCGGGTTGCCCTTCACGGAGACGAGGCGGCCGTCCTCAACTTCGGCGATCATGCCGCAGTTGTCCGGGCAGTCATCGGCGCAGGTAGTTATAATAGACTTCATGCGAGCACCTCCGCGAATAAGTAACTATATCCCGATGCCGAGGTAGCGGACGAGCATCTCCTTGCGCCCCTGCAATTCCTCGCGCGTCGCGCTGTGCTCTATCCTGCCCTTTACCATGAAGTAGACGCGGTCCGAGAGCGCCAGGGTAAAGGGAACTTTCTCTTCGATCAGCAGGATGGTCATGCCCAGCTCGTTGAGCTTCTTTATGATCCCCTTGAGACTGGAGACGAAAAGCGGCATCAGGCCGGTAGTCGGCTCGTCCAGAAGCAGCACTTGCGGGTCTTTCACGATGGCCCGCGAGATGGCGAGGGCCTGCTGCTCCCCTCCGCTTAACGACCCTGCCTTTTGGCCCAGCCTGCCTTTCAGATTGGGGAAGAGGTCGAAGACCTTGTCCAGCCCGTCGCCGGGGCGCCTGCCGACCATGCCTGTTTTCAGGTTTTCGAGGACGGTCATCTTCGGGAAAAGGTGCCTTCCCTGCGGCACGTAGGCTATGCCCTTCCGCGCGATCCTGTACGTCTCGCGGCCCGCGATCTCATCATTGCCCAGAAGTATGCTCCCGGACTTCGGCTTGACGAGGCCCATTATGGTGCTGAGGGTCGTCGTCTTCCCCGCCCCGTTCCGGCCGAGGAGCGACACGATCTCTCCCTTCTCCAGATCGAGCGAGACGCCCTGCAGGATATGGCTTTTGCCGTAATAGGTGTGGATATCCCGGACGCGCAACAGGCTCATTCCGAATCCCCGATGTAGAGCCGCTGCACCTCTTCGTTGCTGCCGATGATGTCGCAGGTACCTTCAGCGATGACGCGCCCGAAGCTCAGCACGGTAAGGTTGTGGCATAGCCGCAGGATAAGGTCCATATCGTGCTCTATGAGAAGTATCGACATGCTCTGCGACAGGCGCTCGATCAGCTCCACGATGGCATCGGCCTCGTTAGGCCCGACCCCCTGGGTAGGCTCGTCGAGGAGGAGCAGCGACGGTTGCGTGCTCAGCGCCATTGCGATCTCCAGGACCTTCTGGTCGCCGTAGGAAAGGTTGGAGGCGAGGTCTTTCATCTTGTCCTGTAGGCCGACGAAGGCTGCATATCTCCTCCGTCCTTTCCTTCGTTTTCTTCAGCTTGTCCGCTTTCGAGAAGAACAGGCTGCCTCCCTTCATCTGCGAATAGACGCCGACCCACACGGAATCGAATACGCTCATGTCGGGGAATACGAAGGTAAGCTGGAATGTCCGGCCGAGCCCCTTGCGGCAGATGACGTGGGGCGGCAGGCCGGTTATCTCCTCCCCTTTGAGGAGTATGCGCCCGGAGCCGGCCTTAAGCTCCCCGGTGATAAGGTTGAAGAGCGTCGTCTTGCCCGCTCCATTCGGGCCGATGACGCCCCTTATCTCGCCTTTCTTTATCGATGTCGTTACGCCGTCTACGGCCACCATGCCGCCGAAGTGGCGCGACACGTTGACGATCTCTAAAAGCGTTTCGCTTTCAGCCGTCATTTCGCGCCCCTTTCAAGGATGTAGCCGAGGATGCCTTTTCTCGACACTTTCAGGATGACAAGCACGAGGATGCCGAAAAGCAGAAGGTAATAAGTGAACCACGCGCTCACGTAGTATTGGAAGAGCGACATGAGCACCGCGCCCAGCCACGGCCCTGCAAGCGTGCCGAGCCCGCCCACGAGACACCAGACGACGGGCAGGATGGACCAATAGAAAGAGAAGTAATCGGCCGACGCGTACCGGAGCGTAAGGGCATAGAGGGCGCCTGCCAGCGAGACCATCCCCGCCGATATGACAAAAGCGATCAGCTTGTACAGGAAGCACGTCGTACCCGAGGAAGCGCACCCGCTTCTCGTTCTCCCGTATCGACACGAATATTTTGCCGAGGGGCGCACCCGCGATGCGCTCCAGGAAAAGATAGGCGAACACCAGAAACAGCAGCACGAAGTAGTAATTGGCGAATGGGTTATAGAGGGAAAGCTTGATGCCGCCTAGCGCGAGCGGCGGCACGCTCACGGTCAGGCCGTCGTCGCCGCCGGTCAGCCACGTCAGGTCCATTGCGAGAAGGTGAAAGACGGCCGATATGATGGCTGTCACTATGACGAAGTATGCCTCCGACAGCCTGACGCAAATCACGCCGACCAGCACCGCGAAGCAAAGCCCCGCTCCCACGCCGCAGGCCAGCGATGCTATGAGGCCCACCTTGAGGTGCATTATCGCCAGGACCGCCCCGTACGCGCCGACGCCGAAAAAGATGGAATGGCCCAGGCTGCACTGCTGCGTCAGGCCCAGGCAGACGTCGTAGCCCATCGCAAAGATGGAGAAGATCATCATCTGTATGACGAGCGAGCGCGCCCCGGCAGGCAACAGTACCCCGAGGACCGTAAAAACCCCAAGCGCGATGAGTGCGAAGGTCCGCCGGTCGACCATTACCGCTCGGCGCCTCCGAAGAGCCCCCTCGGCCTCACCATGAGGACTGCGACCATGACGACAAAGATTGCCGCCTTCGACAGGGTGGGGCTGAGAAAGCTGGTCATGACGCCTTCCAGGGAGCATAAGCCCAGGGCGGCGATGAGCGTGCCTTCGAGGCTGCCCAGCCCCCCGACGATGACGACAATGAAAGCGAGAAGGGCAACGTCATTGCCCATGAGATACGACACCTGCGTCACGGGGGCGGCCAGCACGCCGCCTACGGCGGCAAGCACGCTGCCCAGCACGAACGTCGTTATGAGGATCTTATTCGTATCGATGCCCATTGCCGCGGCCATGTCCCTGTCCTGGATCGACGCCCTTATAAGGATGCCGTAGGGCGTCCGGTAGAGGAAGAGCCAGATGGCCGCGATAATCGCGATTGAGATGGCGGCTATAAGCAGCCGGTAGCCCGAATAATCGACGCCCAGGAAATGGAAGGAGATGGGAAAAGGATCGACCATCTTCTTGGGGATGCCGCCGTACCAGGCAAGCGCGAGCTGCTGGAGGATGAAGGAAATGCCCACCGTGGCTATCATCGTTACCGAATGATAGCCCTCGTAGGGCCGCAGGATATAACGCTCTATCGGCCAGGCGATGAGGGCGATGATAAGCGGGACTACCAGAAGCGCCAGCCAGAAATTGCCGAGCACCGGGAAAAGCGCAAACCCCAGGACCGCGCCCACCATGTAGAAGTCGCCGTGGGCCATGTTGACTATGCCCATCACACCGAAGATGAGCGAAAGACCGAGCGATATGAGGGCTACGATAAGCCCCCATATCAGCCCGTTCATAAGAAGAAAAAGTATATTAAGCAGCCAATCCGGCATGGCTTCTTCAGAACTGTTCCTTCGTGAAATCCGCGAGCGGCGCGTATGCCCCTTCGCCCGACGGTATCCGGTCTACGACCTGCAGGTCGCCTTTCACTACGCGCTCGATATAGAGGCTCACGATTGCGAGGTGGTCAGCCGCCCTGAAGTAGCCGTCGCCCTGCGGGAAATCGGCGCTCTCCTTCCAGCGCATCCCCTCGATCGCCTTAATCAGCTTGGGCGTGTCTTCCTTCCCCTGCCAGCCCGCTTTTTCTATGCCGTTCTTCAGGACAAACATCGTCTCCCACATTGCCCAGTTGTAAGCGAGGACGAACCTGGTGCCCGTGCCCGTCTCTTTTCCGTCGTCATCGACGCCCAGCAACTGGCGGAAGGTCTTGTTCGCCTTGGTCGGAAGGCCGTTGAGCTTCGCCGGGAAGGGGGTGATGCAGTACGCGCCTTCCGCGGGCGCGCCGATTGCCTTGATGTCCTGGGCCGAAAGCGCGTAGACTGCGCCCAGCTTCTTTATGTCAGGCCTGACTGCGTGGAGGTCCCTTATGAATGACAGGAAGTCGGACCCGAAGTTAGCGAAGAAAACGGCTTCCGCGTCCTTGGGTATCTTGCCCTTCAGGTACGGCAGCCAGTCGCTGGTGCCGAGGGGCACGCGGATCGATTCGAGGACCGTGCCGCCGTTCTCCTTGACGGCCTTGGCGAAATCCTGCTCGTTCGACCAGCCCCACGCGTAGTTCGCTACGACGGTGACCCACTTCTTTCCGATCTTGCTCGTCGCGTACTTGGCTACAGCCGTCACCTCTTCCCGGACGTTCGTGCTCGCCTGGAAGACATACCTGTTGCCCTTCTCCGCGGCTACTTCCGTCGCAGAGACGCACGGGAAGTAAGGCACCTTCAGCTCCTTCGCGATGGGGGCGCAGGCGATGGCGACGCCCGAGCTGTTCGAGTCCAGCACGAAATCGACGCCCGTCGTCTCGATCAGCTTCCTGAACTTGAGGGCCCCGACCGAAGGCTTGCTCTCCGTGTCTTCCACGTAAAGCTCGACCTGACGGCCCGCGATGCCGCCTTCCTTGTTGATCCGCGCTATGGCGGCCCGCACGGTCTTTTCGTGCGAATACCCGTATGCGGCAAGGCCGCCCGTTTTATCCGCAACCATGCCTATCTTGATCGGTTTCTTCTTCGCCTGCCCGTAGGCGACCATATTCATACCGGCAAGAAGGGCTATTCCAATGACAACTACGGCAATCAGTTTTTTCATATATGTCCTCCAGGCGGGTGGTTTGAGTATGCTATCCGAAATCCTCGATTAATAGTGTTTAATTAAATTAAATTTTATTTAATTTGTCAAGATGTTTTTCGCAGATTTTCCTTTACTTTCAATGGAAAACATCCTATTCATATTATCGCAAAAAAAACCCAAATAAAGCCGGAAAGGACCGCCATGCCGAAGCCTGCTTATAGAATAGAGAAAATCCCGCCCTACCTTTTTGCCCGCATCGATAAGAAAAAGGCGGAGGCGCGCAGCAGGGGGATCGACCTGGTAGACCTGGGCGTAGGCGACCCCGACCTTCCGACGCCTTCTCACATCGTCGAGGCAATGCAGAAGGCGCTGACGAACCCGAAAAACCACAGGTATCCCGACTATGAGGGCACACCCGCGCTGCGGCGGGCCGCTGCCGAATGGTTTTTTAAAAGATACGGCGTGAAGCTCGACCCGGACAGGGAAGTGCTCATCCTCATCGGCTCGAAAGAAGGGATAGCGCACATCCCCTGGGCATACCTCGAAGAAGGCGACGTAGCACTCGTCCCCTCGCCCGGTTACCCGGTCTATAAAGTAATGACGCTCCTTGCGGGAGGCACGCCCTACTTCATGCCGCTCCGGGAGGAGAACGAGTTCCGGCCCGTTTTCGACGACATCCCGGAAGAGGTGAAGAAAAAGGCGAAGCTCTGCTTCCTCAACTACCCGAACAACCCGACGGGCGCGTACGGAGACGACGCGCTCTACGAGAAGGCGCGTAGACCTCGCCGCGAAATACGACATCCTCATCTGCCATGACGCAGCTTACAGCGAGCTGACTTACGACGGCTACACGGCAAAGAGCATCCTGCAATTCGACAAGGAAAAACGCTACTCCATCGAGTTCCTCTCCCTCTCCAAGACGTACTGCATGACGGGCTGGAGGGTCGCCTTTGCGGTAGGCAACGCGGAAGCCATACAGAACCTCGGGAAGCTCAAGACGAACATCGATTCAGGCGTTTTCCTGGCGATACAGGAGGCCGCGATAACGGCGCTGTCCGGCAGCCAGGACTGCGTGGCCGATGTAAAGAAGGTTTTTCAGAGGAGGCGCGACATCGCGGTGGACGGCCTTGCCTCCCTGGGGATCAAGGTACGCAAGCCGCGCGCGACGTTCTACATATGGGCCCATGTGCCGAAAGGCTATACGTCGGCCGAGTTCGCCGAGATGCTGATCGAGAAGACCGGCGTAGTCGTCACCCCCGGAAGCGGCTTCGGCGACGAGGGCGAGGGATATTTCAGGGTCTCCATAACAGCGCCGGAAGAGCGCATCAAAGAGGCCATCGAGCGCCTCCGCAAGCTGAGCCTGTAAAGGCCGGGAGACTGCGGTTAAAAATATAGCTTGGCTCGAAATTGGAAAGATTTACCCCTCACCCCGCCCCTCTCCCCCTTGGGGGAGAGGGGCGGGGTGAGGGTGAAAACCCGAGAGTTTGATACCTTGATCGCTCCATCCGATATCATAGGCAAGAAGATCATCATTGCCGGAGACGTGAATACCGGCAAGACCACCCTCACAAGAAAACTGCTCGACGTCCTCTGCGCGGGCGGGCTGGCCGGACGCATCGCAGTCATCGACATGGCGCCCGACATCCCGGCTGAGGTGGCGGCGGCCCGAGGCCTGAAGGGCGTCGGCGGCAAGCTCGCCCCCGTCCCGGAAGGCGTCTCCTACCTTGCCGCAGGCATCCGCGCGCCCAGGCTTACATCCAAAACCGAAGAAGAGGCGCTGATCGTCGCAGAAGAGAACAGAGCGAAGGCCGAGGCGCTGTTCGAGGCGTACCGCACGTGCGGGCGGGATATCCTTTTTATCAACGATGCGAGCATCTATCTACAGGCAGGTCGGGCGGACGACCTGCTGCGCCTTATGGCGCCCGCGTCCACGGTAGTGGCGAACGCCTATTACGGCAGGGCGCTGGGCGCAGGCAGGCTGTCGGCGCATGAGGCGGAAGAGATGGGCAGGCTTATGGCCGCCTTCGCGGTCTGCATCAACGCACCCGTCGCCTCTATCGAAGACGCCCTCAAAGGATAGCGGCCGCGCAGTTCTCGCTTACCTAGCCTACGCCGTGTTCTCTGAAGAAATTGGTGAGAAATTCGCCGTCTTTGGGGGAAAGGTCGAACTTGAAGACCGCTTCTTCAATGATCCGGAAAAGGGGCCGGTCGGTCTCCTGGCGGGCGGCTGATATCCACCTGATCGCCCTCCTGAGGTCCTCCCCTTCCGGTAATGGATAAGCCATAACCAAATTATACGTCCAAACCAGCCGCTCGCGCAAGGGTCGTTTGATAGAAAAAGCCCCCGGCGGACGCTATGTTCGCCGGGGACGCATAGCTGCCGAATGCTACCGCGCCTGCCGCTTCGGTTTACGCTCCTCCAGGAAATGGCCCTTTTTCTGGGTCTCCGGGCCGGGCAGAAGCTCGACTGCGCTCGTCAGGAAAAATTTGCCCGCCTTTATCCATTCCTTCAACAGGTCGGCTATCTCCTTTGCCTTGGGATAGCTCGACATCGGAAAGGTGCGGACCTCTTTCCCGTTCACCTTTATCATGCCGCTTTTCAGCTCCGCGTAGTTCGCCTCGCCGAGGCTTTTAGCTATCCTCTCCGGGTAATCGCCCCCGTAATCGACGATCTGCGTGTAAAGGTCCTTGTCCCGCCTCGACGTGAAATAGGCCATCTCCTCGTCGATAATCGGGATGGGTACGCCCAGGCCGACCATGAGCGTCGCCCCGTAGCCCATGAAGCTCGCTCCTGCAAGGAACCGGGGGCTCATCTGCTTGGCGTCGCCCGTAACTGCGAGCGTGCCCGGCAGGCGCCCTCACGAGGCCGTCGGGGCTGCGCAGGCCGCCGGGGTTGTGCTGCGTGCCGTGCCCCGCGACATAGCCCACGCCGCCGCCTAAGAAGATGCGCGTCCCCATGCCGATGGTGCGGTATTTCGGGTCTTTCAACAGCGGGGAAAGCTGCCCGGCACTGCAATAGTTCGCGTTCCCGAGGTTCGGCTTCAGCATGCCCATGTACGTGTAAATCATTTTCTGGGTGAGGTTCACCGCAATGTTGTAGTTCTGGTACGAGTTGCGCGGGTTGAAGATCTGCGCCTCGTTTACCGTTTCCTTGTTTATATATGTCTCGATCTTCTTCCTGGGGTAGCAGTCCGTCCCGTAGGCGGTCGCGGACAGCTTGATGTCCTTGCCCGCGACGAACTCCTCGATAACATGGCCGCCGCCGTAGTTGAAGCTCCCCGGATAGACCTGGTTCCGCGGGTCGTCGTCCGCCATCGCTGTCGCGCCGAGGTAGACATCGACTGCGGCAAGGCCAGTGTAACAGGGGATATCGTTCAGCGTGCAGGTGCCGCCGCCGATCTTGATCCTCGGCTTCGAATGGCCGAGGTTGATGAACATGCCGCTCGAGCACATCGGCCCGAAGGTGCCGGTGGTGACTACATCCACTTCCGCAGCCGCCGCCTTTGCGCCCTTCCTGTCTACAATATCGGCCATCTCCTCGGCGTTGACGACCACGACGTCGCCGCGCTTTATTTTCTCGTTTATCTCTTCAATTGTCTTCAATTGTTTCCCCCTTGAAATAGATTATGGTGGTAACAGGTCTTAGATCGCCCCTCTATCGGGGCCGCCCATTATCCATAATTTATCCAAGCTCATGAGAACCATCCAGGAGGATTTGATTATTTACTATACCCAATACATCCGCTCGCTGTCAAGCGGCGCAGATGTCCCGCATGGTCTATCGCTTCAACAGCTTGCCCGCCGTAGACATCGGGAGAAACAAAGCAGGCGGGTCGGCCGCTGTCTCAAGGGGAACTACCCTAAAAGGCGCATCGCTCATTCAGAAGTTACCAGCGCGCGATGACGGGCAAAGGCCCGCTTCAGGGCCGGCGCAGGCTTCGGCGGCGAGAGGAGAGCAGCCGCAAAGTGCTCCCGATCGGCCATCGACAGCCTCAGTATCTCAGACTGCTCGATCACGTTCTCGGCCTCCTCCTGAACGGCGGTGACGACGAAATCGGTTATGCTGCGGCTCTGTAACGCGGCGGCCCGCTTGAGTGTATAGTGCAGCTCTTTGCTGATACGCGCCTCAAGGCGCGCGCTTGACGTGGTTGCCGAACGCATGGTGCACCTCCGAACAACACTATACGGCAAATAGCCGTACAAATCGATGCCTTCCCACAACACAAATCGCATTGCCAACAACTTAGCTTGCAGGATTGCGTTTCTTTCGACATAAGCGACGGGAACTTTTACACCCCTTGTCTCAGGCATTTACAGCGTGAAATGCCTCTCTTATTCGAAGAGGAGTTAACCGCAATCACGTGCTGCTGTCGTTCTCTTTTACACCCTTGGTGACCACGGACTGCTGAATTTCTAGCAATATCAAGGAAGGGCCGGTTGGCACGCTTCTTGCCCCTGTTCTTTATCGCGCCTCCTCACGGGTGATGAAGGAGCGGCCGGCTGTCCAGGTGCTGTTTTTGTCTCTGCGATAAGGGAATAACAGGCGGATAGGGAGAAGAACCGGTCACGAAAACTTCTGTAACGAAGACGACGACTACAAGGAGCCCGTCATGAAAACGAAAACCCTTTTAGCTATCTTGATTTGCTTGTCGTTCATTTTTTACACTCAGGCTTCCTACGGCTTTTCGCAGCAGCTTCTCGCGAAAGCCCCCCATGACGAGTGCTTTGCGGGCATCGGCCAGCCGTACCCGCCGATGACGAACGGGACATGCCCGAGCGGCAGCAAGCCCAAGGCCAATCAGGCCTACGTCTGGGGGCAAACGAAAGTCGGCAACACGGTCTGGTTCGGCACTTCCGCCAACGTGCTCTGCCTCGTGATGGGAACGGCCTTCAGCACCACCCCGTTTACCGAGCCGACCTACGTGTGCGAGTTCGGGTCG
Source organism: uncultured delta proteobacterium (assembly GCA_963818095.1). Taxonomy (GTDB): domain Bacteria; phylum Desulfobacterota; class Syntrophorhabdia; order Syntrophorhabdales; family WCHB1-27; genus CAWEPK01. The sequence goes on along the minus strand of CAWFRA010000021.1, from coordinate 107,040 downwards.
TGCTCTACAAAACCCCCGTACCTGCCCGGCGTCGGTGGGCGACTGGAGGATGCCTCGCATCTACTCTTACGATACGTCCGCCAAGCATCTCGTGGACAAGACGCCCAATCCGGTAACGCAGGCATCCGCTTACGGGCTGCTCAATTTGACCACCGGACTGCGCTCGGCCGGCAACATGAACGGCGTCGTCTTCCTGGCAGGACCGGGCCTGGCTTCCAGCGTCAACATGTTCGCCTTCGACGCCATGACGGGGGCCCTCCTCGACTCTCATGCCTTCACCGACTACAACGACGTGAGGGAATGGGCAGTGGCAGGCAGCGGCCTGTACGTAGGTGTCGGAACCAAGACGGGCGGGTTGGTGCTGAGATGGACAGGGAGCAAGACCAACCTCTGGTCTTTCCAGGTGGTCGGCAATCTGCCGCAGGAAGCGGCAAACCTCACGTTTCACGAGAACCGGCTTTTCGCGTCGACCTGGCCCAACGTGCCCGGCAACTTCGGCCTCTACATGAGCCCGGTGTTGGGACCGGGCGGACTGACCTCAGCGACTAGCTGGCAGAAGGTATGGGACATCTCGCAGTATGAGCCGGACCCGATAGTCGCGTCGGTCCAGGCGGGGGGCGCCCTGCGCTCTTTCGATGGCTATCTTTTCTGGGGCACGATGATGGTCCCCATGACCGGAGCACTGGCCGCAGTCGAGGCGAAGCTGAACCTGGACGCCAACGGCAACGGGAAAACGGACATCGGAGAGATTTTGAACGTCATGACGGGCACTTCGAGAGCGATCTCGATATTCAGGGGAAAGAACTTCGGCACGCAAGCCCAGCAGATCGACCTGGCTTACGGCGACGCGTATCTCTATAAGTACGACCCGGCCAGGAAGGAATACGTCCCGGCCCCGAACGCCATGGGAAAGCCGCCGCTCTTCGGTGCGTCCGGCTTCGGATGGCCCATGAATACATACACATGGTCGATGAGGGAGTATAATAACACGCTTTTCATCGGCACCTTCGATTGGAGCTATGTCCTCGCTAACGGCGGCGACCAGCTCCTCGCTTCGGTCTTTGCCGGCGCCCTGGGCAATACAGGTCTCACAACCGCGCAGATAGCCCAGGCCCTTCACAGTCTCTTTACAGTGACTACCTCTATGGAATGGGGCGCCGACCTCTGGATGCTGCGCAGCGGAAGTACACCGGGTATGCCCTACACTATCAACGGGATGGGTAATAACCTCAACTACGGTATCCGCACCCTCGTCTCCGACGATACCGGCCTGTATGTGGGTACGGCTAACCCCATAAACCTGGCGCCGCTGGGTGGTTGGGAACTTTATCGAATAACGAAGTAAGTCTTGAACGAGGGCCGGGGCTTTGACAGGCCCCGGCCCTTACTTATTAATATGGCGCAGGACGCCGCCACAGGATGCAAAATGATCCTTTTATTCGTAATTCCTACCGTTCTTTTTTTCTGCTGTCTCGTATTCATGATTTTTAATGAAGAAAAGCAAACCCGACGCCACGCCGGAGTCTCTCCAGGCCATATAACGCAGCATAACAAGCAGCACTTTACGCTCACTCGGTGAAGGCATTGCCTCCTACCCTCGCCCGCCTACTATTATTTCCGGCATTCTGATGGTCGGCTGTGCATCGGCTACGGGCACGCCCTGGCCGTCCTTGCCGCATGTGCCTATTCCGAAGCCCAGATCGTTGCCCACCATGTCGATCTCTTTCAGCACCTTGGGGCCGTTGCCCATCATTGTGGCGTTGCGCACCATCGGCCCTACCCGGCCGTTCTCGATGAGGTAGCCTTCCTGTATCTCAAAGACGAAATCGCCCCGGACCGTATCGACCTGTCCACCCCCCATCTTCTTGACGAGCAGCCCCTTGTCGACCGACTTGATGATGGCGGCCGGGTCGGTCTCGCCCGGCAGTATCAGCGTGTTGCTCATACGGGGGATGGGCTTGTACCTGTAGGATTCCCGCCTGCCGTTCCCGGTTGACGCCATCTCGTACTTCATGGCGTGGAACTTGTCGAACAGGTAATTCTTGAGGATGCCTTTTTCGACGAGCACGGTCCTCTGCGACTGCGTCCCTTCGTCGTCGTAAGCATACGTGCCGCGCCTGAAAGGCAGCGTCTTGTCGTCCACCACGCCGACGAGCGGCCCGGCTATCGCCTCGCCCAGCATCCCCTTGTAGCAGGAGAGGCCCTCCATTGCGAGGTCCGCCTCAAGCCCGTGGCCTATCGCCTCGTGTATCATGGTGCCGCCGGCCTCCGACGCAAGGACGACCGTCCGCGTGCCCATAGGCGCTTCCTGCGCGTCGAGAAGCCCGGAAAGCCGCTCCACCGTACTTTTTACGAAGGCCTCCACGCGCTCGTCGGAGAAAAGCTCGAAGCCGCAGAAGCCGCCGATTGCCTCGTAGGCGGTTTGCAGCTCGCCGGATTCCTCGCCGACGATGAGGAGCGTCAGCACGATCTGCGTCCTGTCGTCATCGACGCGCATGCCGTCGCTCCCGGCTATTCTGACGCGCTGCCTCGCGTCGCGGTACATCACCTTTACCTGCCTGATCCTCTTCTCCATCTTGCGCGCTGCAGCCTCTACCGAGCGGACGAGGTCTATCTTCAGGCGCATATCGACATCATCCGGCGGCGCCGTTATCATGAACGGGTAGCGGGGGCCTTTGCGCTCGGAGGCGGCAGCGCCGCCCGATCCTTGCGCGCCCTTCGAAAGCTCATGGCTAAGCTGGAGCAAGTGGCCCTCTTCGCGCGAATTAGTGGATGCAAAAAAGGTCTGCCAGGGGATGATGACGCGCAGGCCGACGCCGGAATCGACGCCCTTTTCGAGCTTCTCTATCTTCTCCGACTCGACCTGAATGAGCGTCGATGCGGTCTCCTCCTCGAACGTCTCCCCGTAGAGCGCGCCACCGGCGGTCAGCGCAGCAAGCACCTTCGTCTCGTCGAACATCTTCAAGCCTCCCTGAATATGACGCCGTTTTTCTCCATATCGGCTATGATGGAAGAGACCGTCTCGTGCGCGGCCTCCGGGTAGATAAGCTCGATGACTCCGCTTTTCCCGTCGAGCACCGAAAGGAGCGACACCTCTTCATACGAGTCGAGGACGGCCTTGAAAAAGCCGATCTCTTCCCTGTTCATTACAAGCCTTCTAATTCTCTCCATCCACCTGCCCTTTGAGCATCTCGGAGAACGCATCCAGGCGCGTCTTGGTCCTTGTGTCGATGGGCTGCGGGGCGTCTCCCTCTATGGTGAGGACGGGCACGCCGAGGGCGTCCCTCAGTATGATGTCCTCGACCATGCGGTAGCAGAACGCCTGTACGTAATGGACGACGCCCGCGAGGCCCCGCCGGGCGATCTCTTCCTTTATGTCCTCGATGCGGGCAAAGATGCCGTAAGGATAAGTGTAGCGGAGATAGCGGTCCGTTATGTCGCCTTCGAAGTAAGGCAGTGCGAACTGGCGCTGCACCTCGTTGTAGGCGATGCGGCAGCCGCGCGACTCCAGGTAGGCGTGCAGGTCCGGGTTAATGGGCGGCACGCCGATGTACCCGACGGGTATGCCGCCGTAAGGGCGCCTTTTCTTTGCCTCGGCAATGAAGGCGCGCGCTGATTCGCCGTATGCAGCGTAATCGCCCTCCATGTCCGACGCGCAGAGCTGCCACAGGTGGTTCTCGCTGCCTGTGACAAGCCTGTCCTCCCAGGTCATGCGGTCGATCGCCGCAAGGTCTTTCCGCACTTCCGTAAGGTGCTCGCCCGCCTCCGCCACGGCTTTTTCATCGACGCCGAAGGCGCCGGCGAGCCTGCCTATCTCCGCCGAAAGGCTTTCCCTGCGCCTGTCATACGGGAACGAGAACGGGACGATCCGGACCCCCTTGTATGCAAGCACTTCGGCAAGCGCCCTCGTATTGCTGCAATCGCCTTCGAGGACGGTGATTACCGTATCGATCTTCGACTCCACCACCACCCCGTAGATGCCCTTTATCCAACTGCACATGTTCCTCGGGAAGCCCTCCCTTTCGGCGAGGGCCACGTAATGCTGCGGGTCCGGGTGGGTGACGAAGATATTGTTAAGGTCGCACGGCCGCAGGCCGGATGCGAATATCACTTCTACAGGGATAGTCGTGGTGAATCCTACAACGCCGCTCAAGCCGCCCGCCTTCCGGAAAGGAACCGGTACATATCGGCAAAGCCCTCCGGCTCTATCTCCTCCGCCCGCACGGACGCAAGGAACCCCATGTGGCTGTAAAGGGCGTCGAGCTCGTCCGGCGCGTACTTCCCCTCAAGACAGTGGCGCAGGTACTTCCTTTTGTAGCGGAAGGCGCTTTTCACGAAATCGATAAGCCCCAGGTCGGCCTGCTCCATGTCCTTGAATATGATGGAGATAAAGGCGCTCTCCACCTTCGGAGGCGGGATAAAAAGGCCGGGCTTGATGAAAAAGAGGACCTTCGCCGCCGCATACAGCCTGAATATTACGGAGATCGCGCCGTAAGCGCGGTTGTGGCTCGGGCTCACTATCCTCTGGGCCACTTCCTTTTGCATGGTCAGGTAAGCACCCTTTACGTGCGCCTTTTCGTCGAGCAGTTTGAAGAGTATCTCACCCGTGAGGTAATAGGGTATGTTGCCCATCACGGTCACTCTGGCCCCTTCCGAAAGCGCAGGCAGGCCGACCTGCATGATGTCCGAAAAGACGACCCGCAGGTTGGGAAGCTCCCGGCCGAGCGAGACGAGCACCTCTTCAAAGCTCCGGTCGATCTCAACCGAGCATACACGCCGCGCCCTGGCCGCGATGCAGCGCGTCAGGTCGCCCTGGCCGGGCCCGATCTCGATGACCGTATCGTCGGCGCCCACGCCTGCCAGCCTGACCATCTTCTCCAGAAGGTTTTTGTCCTTCAGAAGGTGCTGACCCAGGCTTTTCTTCAGCACCCGGCCACCTTCAGGAGCATGCGCGAGTAGGCCTTTGCGTCCGGCCCGGAAAAAACGCCTTTCCGGGCATAGAAACAGGCGGTGACCGCCACCATCGCCCCGTTGTCGGCGCACAGGGCAGGCGTTGGAAAGAAAACGGATGTACCCTCTGCCTCGCACCCTTTTTTCAACATCTCCCTCAACCGGCCGTTAGCCGCAACCCCGCCGCCCACAACTATCCTTTTGACACCCAGGTCGCGGGCGGCCCTCACCGTTTTGGAAACGAGCACGTCGAATGCCGCTTCCTGAAACGACGCCAGAACGTCGTTGCGGTTTTCGTCCGTCACTCCATTCTTCTTGACGTAATTGATAAACGCCGTCTTCAAGCCGCTGTAAGAGAAATCGTAATTGCGCTCGTCAGACATCGGCCTCGGGAATGCGACTGCGCCGCGTGCGCCGCCCGCCGCGAGCCCTTCGACGATGCTCCCGCCGGGGTAACCGAGGGAGAGATATTTTGCCACCTTGTCGAACGCCTCGCCTGCTGCGTCGTCCCGCGTCGTCCCGATCAGGCGGAAGCTGCACGGCTCCTCGAAATAAAGGATGACCGTATGGCCGCCGGAGACGATGAGCGCGATAAAGGGGAACTCGACCTCCGTCTCGCTGAAGATGCTCATGGCGTGCGCCTCGACGTGGTTCACGCCGACCATCGGTTTCCCCGTCGCGAGCGCAAGCCCCTTGACGAAGCAGAGGCCCGCGAGCACCGAGCCGATCAGGCCCGGCCCCTGCGTCACTGCGAGGACGTCGATATCCCCCAGGGCAACGCCCGCTTCGCTGAGGGCCTGCCCGTAAATGACGTCGATCAGCTCAACGTGCTTCCTGGACGCGATCTCCGGCACCACCCCGCCGAAAAGCCTGTGCACAGGCACCTGGCTCGACACGACATTAGACAGTATCCGCGTCCCGTCCGCAACTGCAACGGACGTATCATCACAAGAAGTATCTATTCCAAGGATTATCATACAGTGAACAAAGGGCGGCGCGACATCGCCTTAAATGCCCCTTCCTTTTTATGAAGGGGAGGCTCGCCGGGCTTAGCCCGGCGAGGGGGCGACGCAAGCCCCAGTAATTGCTGCCGCCCCCCGCTTTAGATTTCGTTCCAGTCGATTTTCACTTTGGTCGACTTCTTGAGTCCTTCTCTGAACGCCGACAGGTACGCCTCTTTCGCCATCGCCTCGTGGATACGCAGGTACGTCGCCTTGTCCTTGTCCCACTGGGCGCTGTCCGGCTGCTTCTCGTCGGTGCACTTGAAGACGTAGTACTTGCCGCCTATGGAGACGGGTTTTCCGTAGATGCCGCCTTTCGACAGGGCAAGCACGCCGGAGTCTTCCTTCGGTATCTGGCCGATCCCCTGGACCATCATCATGTTCCTGGACATAAGGGGCGTATCTTTGCCGAACCTGGCGTCCTTCGCCTTGATGGCGTCCTCGGCCTTCACCCGCGCTGCGACCTTTGCCTTCTCAGCCGCCAGGCTCGCCCTGATTTCCTTCAACGCCTCGGCCTTCTCGAGCGGTTTGCCGTCCTGCCGGTCCACAATCTGGAAGATAAAAGACCTGTCGCCGCTCCTTACGGGCAGTGATATCTCGCCCTTCCCCAGCCCCTTCAGCCAGTCCTTGACCTTGAGGTTGGCGAACTTGGCCATCAGGTCGCTCTCCTTGAGCATGCCCAGGTCGGTGACCTCCAGGCCCTTCGACTTGCCGTAGGCGAGCATGTCCTTCGTTTTCAGCAACTCCATATACGCCTGGTCGTCCCTGACCCCGCTCTTTTCGGTGACGAGCATGTAACGCAGGTGGTACATGTTCTCCGACCGGTGCGCTTCTTTCTCCCTGTCGTAAATGGCGGAAAGCTGCTTCTCGTCTATGTCTACCTTGTCCTTGTAGCTATCGGGGTCGAAGACCGCCGCGGCGAGCTTTATCTGGCCCTTCTCCCGCAGGTACGCGTCACGGGCGGCGTTGTCGTCCTGGCGGACGCCGTTGTCCCCGATGATCCTCATCACTCTGTCGATGGTCATTGCCTGTTTCTCGCTGTCCTCGAACGTCTTCGGGTCGAGGTTGTTCCTCTTGAGGAAGTACATGTACGCCTCCTCATTGAACACGCCGTTCTTCTTGAACGGCTCGATCCCGGCGAGGTAGGCCTGGAATTCCTTGTCGGATATCCGGATGCCCATGTCGTCCGCCTTGGTCAGCATCAGGTACTTGTCCACGAGCTGGCCCATCGTCGCTTCCTTGAGCTTGAGCTGGCTCCTCGTCTCGTCGTCGAACTTGTCCCTGTAAAGGTTCCGGTAGAAATTCTCCAGCCTGGTCTGCGCCTGATAGAACTCGGCGGCGCTTATCTTATACGCTCCCACCTGCGCTATCGTCTTGTCCGGACCGCCTTTATTGAACCCGAACGTGAACACGAAGACGACTATGATGATGGCGCAGATAATCCCGAGCAGCCACCTGCTTGCGTGCTTTCGCATGAACCTTAACATCGCTTCTCCTTTATATTGGGGCTAGCGTCGCCCCCTCCACGAGCAAAGCTCGTGTAGCCTCCCCTTCATGAAAAGGAAGAGGCATGCAGTTATCGGGACCGCCCCGGCCGCTGAGCCAAAACGGGCCGGTCCTCTTATCAAACAAAGGCGGGTATTGCCCGGCCTGCCCCCGGCCGGCTCCCTTTTAGTCTTTACTGCGCTTTTTTCGATGCTTTCCCTTGCTTGATTTTGATACTTTAAAATAGTATATTAGCACTTGCTTTTCAATACCTTAAATTATCGGGGAGCAGCAACATAATGTTTGACGCTTTATTCGGATTCATATCAAAGGACCTGGCAATAGACCTGGGTACGGCAAATACCCTCGTATACCTGAAGGGCAAGGGCATCGTAACCAACGAGCCCTCCGTAGTGGCCGTCCATCAGGACCAGAGGGGGGTCAAAAGGGTCATTGCAGTGGGGGAAGAAGCCAAAAGGATGCTCGGCAAGACGCCGGGGAGCATAGTCGCCATCCGGCCGCTGAAAGACGGGGTCATCGCGGACTTCGAGGTGACCGAGGCGATGCTCAAGTATTTCATCCAGAAGATACACAACAAGAAGTCTTACGCCCGCCCGCGCATCGTCATCTCCATCCCGTCGGGCATCACCCCCGTCGAGAAAAGGGCTGTCAAGGAGTCGGCCGAATCCGCAGGCGCCAGGGAGGTTTACCTCATAGAGGAGCCTATGGCGGCCGCAATCGGGGTCGGTCTTCCCATAACGGAGCCCTCGGGCAATATGATCGTCGATATAGGCGGCGGCACCACCGAGGTGGCGGTTATCAGCCTGTCGGGCATCGTTTACTGCAATTCGGTAAGGATAGCAGGCGATAAGATAGACGAGGCCATTATCCAGTACGTAAAGAGGAAGTATAACCTGCTCATCGGGGAGCGCACGGCGGAATACGTCAAGATAGCCATCGGGTCCGCCTACCCGCTCCAGAACGAGCAGGAGATCGACCTGGAGATAAAGGGGCGGGACCTCGTGGGGGGTATCCCCAAAACGCTCGAAATCTCCTCCAAGGACATACGGGAAGCTATCGCCGAGCCTGTCAACGCGATAGTCGATTCAGTGCGGCTCGCCCTCGAAAGGACGCCCCCGGAGCTGGCGGCCGACATCGTCGAAAAAGGCATCGTCCTCTCGGGCGGCGGCGCCATGCTGAAGAACCTCGACCTCATTATCAAAGAGGTGACGAGGCTGCCCGTCATAGTTGCGGAAAACCCGCTTACGGCAGTCGTCGAGGGCGCAGGCCGCGTCCTGGACGAGATGAACCTTCTCAGAGAAATAGCAGCGAAGTTCTAAGCAGTTAAAGGCAACCGGTGAAAGGCACCTTCGTAATTATAACGGCTGTCTTATTACTCGTCCTCACCTTCCTTCTGTTCACTAACATACCCGTTTTCCACAGGGGCTACGTCAGGGTAAAATCGAACATGGCGGACGGCATGGGGCCGGTGCTTCAGGCGCTGCGGTTCCCCATGCGCGGCGTGCACGCAGTCGTAAGCGGGTACGTGGACATCATCGGAGTAAAGAGAACGAACCGCGAGCTTGTAAAGACGCTAGGCAAGCTGGAGCTGGAAAACCAGAAGATCCCGGAGCTGGAAAAGGAAAACGAGCGGCTCAGGAAGCTCCTGCATCTGGCCGAGCAGCAGCCCGCCAGGCTGATCGCGGCCCGTATCGTCGGCGAGGACGTCATGAACTGGTTCAAGTGCGTCCTCATAGATAAAGGGCGGGAAGCAGGGATAAAGGAAAGGATGCCGGTCATTACGGCTGCCGGCCTCGTGGGACAGGTTATCGAAGTAAACAAGTGGCACGCAAAGGTAATGGTCGTCAACGACACGAATTCCGCCGTGGACGTTTATATATCGGGCAAGAACACCAGGGGGATAGCCGAAGGCGCGGGCCATACCACGCTAAAGCTCAAGTACGTCCTGAAAAACGATGACATAGAGCCTGGCGACAAGCTGATAACATCGGGCAAGGACGCTATATTCCCCAGGGGTTACCCTGTGGGGATCGTCATCTCCGTAGACAAGAACAAGCCGGGCCTCTTTTCCGACGTCGACATCATGCCGTTCAACAACTTCCGCAAGCTCGACGAAGTCATGATAGTGAGCAAATGATCAGAAAGCTCGCTTTCCTCGTATTCGGCGTCTTCCTTACGCTTTGCGCCTCCGCGATTTTTTCGTCCCTGCCGCTGGAGATAGCCAAGCCCGACATGGGCATACCCTTCATCATATACGGCGTATTCTTCCTCTCTCCGGCCGAAGGGCTGCTTGCCGCCGTCCTGTTCGGCTTCTGCAAGGAGGTCCTTTCCAGCGCGCCGGCGGGCTCCGCCCTCTTCGCCGGCATCGGCGTCGTCCTGTCGTGCATCTTTCTGAAGAGCAGGCTGCTCATCGAGTCGCGCTATACCTTCGCTCTCGTCTGCGCGGCCGCCGTGCTCACGGAATCTTTCATCTTCCTCGCCCTTTCCATGCTCGCCAAAGGCGAGACCAAAGACTTTTACAATGTCCTTATCTTCTCGATCCCCGACGCCATAGAGACGGGTTTCCTGGGGCTTCTCATGTTCGTTCTGTTCGAGCGGGCCAAGATACGCTATATGAGCAGGGTGTAACGTGAAGGAACACAACGAATCGGCAGCCCGCGACAGGAAATACAAGTGGTGCGAGCGCATACTGGCCCTCACCATGATCATCCTCTTTATGCGCCTCTTCGATTTGCAGATATTGAAGGGCGACGAGATGAGGAGGCTTTCGGAGCAAAACCGGGTGCGCGTCAAGAAGATACTGGCCCCCAGGGGCACCATCTTCGACAGGACGGGCAAGATACTGGCCGACACGCGCCCGTCGTACAACCTTTACCTGATCCCCGAAGACATAAAGGACTTCAACCAGACCGTCGACGGCTGCGTCAACCTCCTGACCCTCGACAGGGACGAGATCATCGAGAAGCTGAAGGACGCGCGCGATTTCCCGCCGTCTTTCCCCGTCAAGGTGCTCTCCGACATGTCGATGGACCAGGTGGCGAAGGTCGAGGCCAGCAAGTTCTACCTGCCGGGCGTCATGATCCAGATCGAGCCGAAGCGCAACTATACGTATGGCCCGATGTTCGCGCACGTCCTCGGGTACGTCTCCGAGGTGAGTCCCGACGAGCTGAAAGCCGAAGACTACAAGAAGTACGCCATCGGGGACACAATCGGCAAGTTCGGGCTGGAGAGGAAATACGAAAAGTACCTCAGGGGCGTGGACGGCGAAAAAAGGGTAGAGGTAGACGCGTCAGGCAAGGAGATCAGGACCCTCGACACGAAGGAGCCGGTCTCCGGCAACAGCATTTATTTGAACGTCGACCTGAACATCCAGGCAACGATAGATAAGGCCCTCGAAGGCAAGAAGGGGGGCGCGATAGTCTCCGACCCCCGCACGGGGGGCGTGCTGGCCCTTGTCAGCCATCCCGCTTTCGACCCCAACCAGCTTACGTCCGGCTCCCGCGGATACTGGAAGACCATTCTCTCCGACCAGTCTAACCCGCTCAATAACAGGGTCATCCAGGGGCGATTCCCTCCCGGCTCGACGTTCAAGCCGCTGGTGGCGCTCGCCGCCCTCGAGAAAGGGGTCATCAACGAGACTACGAGCTTTAACTGCGGCGGCCACTTCACGTTCGCAGGCCACGTCTTTAAGTGCTGGCAGAAAAAGGGGCACGGCTCGGTGGCCATCCATAAGGGCATAGTCGCCTCCTGCGACGTCTTTTTCTATAATACGGGCCTGAGGACCGGCGTGGACACCATCCATGAGATGGCTGAGAAGATCGGCATCACGAAGCTGTCGGGGATAGACCTGCCGGGAGAGAACGTCGGCCTCGTCCCATCGACAGAGTGGAAGAGGAAAAAGAAAGGGGAGAAATGGTACGAGGGTGAGACGGTCTCCGTGGCGATAGGCCAGGGCGCCGTCTGGCTAACGCCCGTAGAGCTTTGCAGCTCACGTCTTTCATGGGCAACGAGGGCGTCACCTTCAAGCCGCGGCTGGTGAACAGGATAGTCTCGCCGGAGGGAAAGGTCATAACGGTCTTCGAGCCTGAGATGAGCGCCAACGTGAAGCTCGACAAACAGCACATAACGCTCGTCAAGGAAGGCATGAAGGGCGTAGTGAACGAGCAGGGCGGCACGGCTTACAGCAACGCCCGCCTGCAGAATGTGAGCATGAGCGGAAAGACAGGGTCCGCGCAGTCGGGCACGGGCGGCGCCGACCACGCGTGGTTCATTGCCTTTGCGCCCAGCGACGCCCCGTCGGTAGCCATGAGCATACTGGTGGAGCACGGCATGCACGGCGCGTCCGCCGCCGCCCCGATCGCGAAGGCGGTAGCGGAGACTATGTTCAAGCAGCAACAAGACATAAAATCGGCGGCCCTAAATGTACATTGACCGTAGAAGGCTTTACCACCTCGACTGGTACCTGATACTCAACGGCCTGGTCCTTCTCGCCATCGGTTTCATCAATCTGGCGAGCGCGACGAGGTCGATCGATACGGGGCCGTACAACCTGCTTCTGAAGCAGGCCGTAGCCCTCTGCATAGGCGTGGCCGTCCTTTTCCTGATCCTTACGTACGATTATCGCCTGATCGCAAGCTACGCCAGGCACTTCTACGGCGCAACCCTCTTTTTCATTGTCTTCGTCCTCGTCCTGGGTACAATAGCGGGCGGAGCGAAAAGATGGCTCAGCATAGCCGGGATCGCCTTCCAGCCGTCGGAGCTGATGAAGCCCGTCATGGTGCTCATGCTCGCCAATATGCTCTTCCAGCGAAAGAAGGAGGGCGAGCCGCTGAACATGAAAGACATCCTCCTGCCGCTGCTATATATCCTGGTCCCATGCATCCTCATCCTGAAGCAGCCGGACCTGGGCACCGCAGTCGTCATACTCCTTTGCTGCGTCTGCATGCTCTGGTACGTCGGCCTGACCAGGATAACGTACGTCTTTTTGGGGAGCCTCGGGCTCTCCTCGATACCCATCCTCTGGAAATTCCTGATGAAGCCGTACCAGAAGATGCGGATACTCAGCCTCGTCAACCCGGACATGGACCCGTCGGGGTACGGGTATCATTCGATACAGGCGAAAATAGCGGTCGGCTCAGGCGGCCTCATAGGCAAGGGATACCTTAACGGGACGCAGCATAAGCTTCATTTCATCCCGGAGCACCACACGGACTTCATTTTCACCGTCTTCGGGGAGGAATGGGGTTTCATCGGGTCGATCATACTTTTCATGCTCTTCATCTCGTTCATTTACAGGTGCGTGAAGATATCCCAGAACACGAACGAGCCGCTAGGCTCGGCCATCTGCTTCGGCGTGGCGTCGATGATCTTCATACAGTTTACGATCAATATCCTGATGGCGATAAACCTCGCCCCGGTAGTAGGCATCCCTCTCCCGTTCATCAGCTACGGCGGCTCCTCGCTGATATCAACCCTCATCGGCGTGGCGCTCTTGCTCAACATCAATATGCGACGGTATATGTTTTAAGGGCCGGGGCAGGTCGGGATCTTTCCGCGCCTTTCGCGTCGTTTTCTCGACGCGGCGTGCTCACGTACAAAGAGTACGCTCCGCCGCGCGCCTTCGAAAAGCAACGCGAAATCCATCGGAAATCTCTCCGACCCGCCCCGGCCCCGTTCCATTTTCAGGGGCTGCGCATCATCATCCCCCGGCCCCTCGGCTACGAACGATAGGGATCTCGGTGAGTGGATGGATGCCAAGCGCCAAGAGGCGATCGACACCATGAACACCATCTTGAGGGACCTCCAGATGCAGCCTCTTTCGAACCTCAGGACATGGACATCGAACCATTGCATGCGATTGGATGTCTGTTATCCTGCTTTTCTGATCTTCTTCCATATAATCGGAATCAATACCAGAAGGGCAAGACACATCAAAGAAACGAGCGTTCGGGATTCGAGCACGTCTCTTAGCGATGAAATGCTGCCCATTTGGCTTCCCGTGAAGGTGTAGATGAGACATATCGGAAGCACGCCTACAGCCGTGGCCCAGGTAAAAGTGCTGAGGGGCAGCCTGGTAAGACCGCATAGATAGTTAACGATAAGGAAAGGAAAAACAGGGATAATCCTGGACGCTATCACGTACAGGTGGCCATACCGCTCAAGTTCGGCGTTGAACAGGTTGAGCTGTGATGCATACCTGACCTGAAGCCAACCGCCTATTACATAGCGGGACAGGACGAATGCCAGGACCGCGCTGGTTGTGGCGCCGATGCTCGAGTAAATTGCACCGGGGAAGGTATGAAAGAAAACGCCCCCGGCGACGGTGAGGATCAGGGCGGCCGGAAGAATCAGGGCCGCCACACCATAGACAATCATGTAAATCAGAACGGATAACAGATAGTGTCTTCCAATTAACTGTTCAAGAAGGTCGCGATGCTCGTTTAACTTTCCAAGCGTCACATAACGGCTGAGACCGGAAAGATGCACCATCACGGCCATCGCCAGCACAAAAAGGACCAGAATGAATTTCTTGTTCAGGATTCTCATCAGTCCGGGGCGTTCTCTACGCCTGCCTCCCGGAACAGCTTGGACCGGATCAGGCCCATCCTCGCCAACCGGTAGGTGAAGGCTGTTGCCAGACAGCCCAGACCGTATTTGACGCTGCGGGAGAAGTTGATAGATGAGGCGTCCGGGAAATATTTTGTCGGGCAGCTTACCTCCGCCACGACGTAGCCAAGCCACAGTATCTGGGCAATGATCTGGTTGTCGAAGATGAAATCGTTGGAGTTGCGGCCAAACGGTATTCTCTCCAAAAGCTCGCGCGAAAAGGCGCGGTAGCCCGTATGATACTCGGAAAGTTTCGCGCCCATCAACACGTTTTCGGCAAGGGTGAGCAAGCGATTGAAGATGAACTTATACAGGGGCATCCCCCCCTTGAGGGCATAACCGCCCAAAATTCTCGACCCGAGCACAACGTCATAGAGTCCGCTGCCGATCATGGAAACCATGGCGGGAATAAGCAGCGGCGTATACTGGTAGTCAGGGTGTACCATAATGACAATGTCGGCGCCCTCAAGGATCGCTTCACGGTAGCAGGTCTTTTGATTACCGCCATAGCCTAAATTGGACTCATGCACAAAAACCTTGGTTTTGGGTAATCCGCGGGCAAGATCTGCCGTACCGTCCTTACTGCCGTCATCCACCACGATGATCAGGTCTACGCAATCCTGTTGAAGCACTTCAGCATGGGTCTGAAGGAGCGTCCCTTCGGCATTGTAGGCCGGCATCACGACAACCACCTTCTTCGTCCGATACATACAGCCTCCCCCGTTCCACCCGAATGGGCTAATAGTAACTGACAGAAGAATAGCACACCTTAGAGATAGCTCAAGGGTAATTTTTGCGTCGTGCAGGCCTTTGTAGCGACAATCGGATGGATGAGGAAAATGGACGGGATCGACCTTATACGGCAACTCTATTTATTGGTCCGGCCCGACGCCCTATTTGACCGGTTGACCCGCCTTTAGCCGGGGCACTTCTGCAAGAACAGGTGCGCCTGTAGCGCTGCTTTGGCGCCTTCGCCTGCTGCTACTACTATCTGTTTCGCCGGCACGCTCGTCACGTCGCCGGCTGCATACAGGCCCGACACGCCCGTCTCGCACGAGCAGTTTATCATGATCTCGCCCAGCTCGTTCAGCGTCAGGAGGTCGCGCACGAAATCACTGTTGGGGATCAGCCCGATCTCGATGAAAATGCCCGCCACTGCAGGACCGTCTTCTCCGTCCCGCTTTTCAAGTCCTTGATGCGGATGCCGGAGACGAGGCCGTTCCCCGTCACCTCCAGCGTCTGGTGCTCCAGGGTCACGTCGATGTTGGCCGCCTCGGTCACCTTTTCGCGCAGGACGTGGTCGCCCGTAAGTCCGGTCAGCGATATGAGGTGGACGCTGCTCGCGATCTTCGACATGTCGATGGCCGCCTCCATCGCGGAGTTGCCCCCGCCGATAACGGCCACCTCCATGCCCGCAAAAAGCGGCCCGTCGCAGACCGAGCAATAGGTGACGCCCTTTCCCCGCAGCAACTCCTCGCCGGGCACGCCCAACATCCGGGGCCGCTTGCCGGACGCGATGATGACCGTCCGGCCCTGGTAGCGCTCGCCGTCCTGGTCGGTCGCCTCGAAGCCGCCCCCGTGCACCTTGGTCAGCAATTTGACCGTCTTACCCGTCTTGATGTCTATGGGGAACTTGCGCACCTGCTCTTCGAACTTGGCGATCAGCTCGATCCCCTCGATGAACTGGTAACCCATGTAGTTCTCTATGCCGAGCGTCCAGCTCACCTGCCCGCCTACTTCTTTGGCGATAAGGAGCGTTTGCTCTTTCTGGCGCGCTGCGTAGACGGCCGCCGTCATGCCGGCCGGGCCCGCGCCTATGATTATCATGTCGTACATCACCCCTCCCCCTTACCTTAA
Source organism: uncultured delta proteobacterium (assembly GCA_963818095.1). Lineage (GTDB taxonomy): Bacteria > Desulfobacterota > Syntrophorhabdia > Syntrophorhabdales > WCHB1-27 > CAWEPK01. The sequence goes on along the minus strand of CAWFRA010000021.1, from coordinate 91,120 downwards.
GCCGCCGGGCGCCTTCGTTCAGGCCGGCAGGCCGAGCGCTTTCTTCAGGCGGTCCTCCTCGAAGCCGATTATTGATCTCCCCGTCGATGATTATGACGGGCACGCTCATCTGCCCCGTCTTTTTCACCATCTCATCCCTTGCCGCCTTGTCCGCTGTAACGTCGATTTCTTGAAAGGAGACGCCCCGCTCCCCGAGGAACTGCTTAAGCCTCTTGCAGTGCGGTCAGGTAGGGACCGAATAAACGAGAACTTTCTTTGCAGCTTCCATTGCACGCCTCCATCATTTCATAATGACAAAAAGGTCCGGCTGGTTTATCTTAAATATTATCGTCCGCCGCCCGGTTGTCAACGTAATTCGCGCACGGCCCGGAAAACTCGGGCGCGGCTAAAGGGGGATAGAACACTGCATGGCTTCCATATTCAAGGCATACGACATAAGAGGGCATTACCCGGACGAAGTCAACGAGGAGATCGCCTTCAGGATCGGGGCCGCCTACGCCAGGCTGCTTGAGGCGAAAACGATAGTGATCGGCTACGACATGCGCCTTTCGTCACCTACGCTGGCCGAGGCCTTCGTCGAGGGCGTCGCCTCTACGGGCGCGTCCGTGACGGACATCGGCATGGTGACGACGCCTCAGCTCTATTTCGCCATCATAGACGGCGGATATGACGGCGGGGTCGCAGTCACCGCGTCGCACCTGCCGCAGGAGTCTAACGGCTTCAAGCTGTGCAGGGAGAAGGCCATACCTCTCTCCGGCGACGCCGGCCTGCCTACGCTCGAAAAGATGGTCGCCGGGATGGGCGGCGTCACGGCCGGGCCGGTCAAGACGGGCCAGTGCATACACAAGTCCGTGCTGCCCGCGTACATCGACCGCATCAAGAGCTTTGTCCACGAACCCGCCCCCCTGAAGATGGTGATCGACGCGGGCAACGGCGCCGTCGGGCCGGAGGTGCTGCCCCTGACCCAGCTATTCCCCATGTGGGACGTGACCTCCATGTATATGGAGCCGGACGGCCGCTTCCCGCACCACGTGGCCAACCCGCTCCTCCTCAAGAATACGGAAGACCTGCGGGCGGAGGTAGTGCGGCAGAAGGCGGACATCGGCATCGCCTTCGACGGGGACGCGGACAGGTGCGGCTTTGTAGACGAGAAGGGCGAAAAGATACCCGAAGACCTCGTGACTGCCCTGATAAGCCAGTTTTATCTCGCCAAATCGCCGGGCGCGACCATCCTTTATGACCTGCGGTCGAGCCGCGCAGTGCCGGAGATCATAGGATCGCTCGGCGGGCACGCAGTCAGGACACGGGTCGGCCACGCATTCATCAAGGCCGGGATGAGAGAGAAAGACGCGATCTTCGCGGGCGAGCTTTCGGGCCATTTCTACTTCCGCGACGCAGGCTTTACCGACAACGCCCTGATGGCCATGGTGCAGATGCTCAACCTTCTGGCGCTGAAGCGCGTGCCCGTCTCCACCCTGATCGCGCCCCTGCGGAAATATTGCGCGACGGGCGAGATCAACATGGAAGTCGCCCACAAGGATAAGATTTACAAGGCGTTGGAGAAGAAGTATGCGGACGGCAGGCAGGACCACCTGGACGGGCTCTCGGTCGATTACGATTCGTGGTGGTTTAACCTGCGGGCGTCCAACACGGAGCCGCTCATACGGCTGAACCTGGAAGCGGCGACCGCGGATGAGATGGACGCCAGGAAGAACGAGGTGCTCGGCGCCATCCGCGAGGCAGACCCGCATATGGAGCTGGAAGCTTAGCTCGAACTAGGGCCGCGAGGTTTTCGACGGATTTCGCGTTGCTTTTCGAGGAAGCGAGCCGGAGCGTACGTTTTTGTACGTGAGGACTCGCGACCGAGAAAACGACGCGAAGGACGCGAAAGGATCGCGGCCCTTACCTTACCGGGTACGCGGCTATGCAGACCCAGTAGGTGGTCTCAGAGGTGTTGTTGATCAGCCGGTGGGGCTCGCCCGCAGGGAGCCAGATCGCGTCCCCGGCCTTCACCTCTTTCTCCTCATCGCCCACCTTCATCAGCCCTCCGCCGGACAGGATGAAATAAATCTCCTCCACCTCATCGACGTGCTCCTCGATGGTGTTGCCCGCGGGCAGCGCAGCCCAGGCAAAGAACTCCATCGACCGCAGGTGCTCTCTCGTAAGCACCATGCGCGCAACGCCGCCCCAGTGGGCCCTGTAGGTCGTGTCCCGCACTACCGGGTCGTCTATGTTCCGTATTAACATGGCAGCATTATAGCACGGATGCGCAGCATAACAAGGGAATAACCGCAATGAGTGGGTGCGATGTGGTCCGGCTTCACCGCCTTGATGCCGGAGGCCGCCCTACCGATAACGGACGGCCCGGCGGATTGGGGCATTATTGCCAACTGTACCGCGTTATGGGCGCCGTTGGGTCTCTGGACCAGTCCTGAATGGACCCGTCATAGAACTTTACGTTCTTATAGCCGAGCATCTCCGTCAGCACGTACCACATGGGTGACGCAAACCCGCCGACCCCGCAATAAACGATAATTTCCTTCGAAGGGTCTTTACCCAATATCCCTGGACCATATCGTTAAGTTCCGCCCTGCCTTTCAACAGGCCTTCCTTCGTGAATAGAAAGGGACTGGGCAGATTGGTTGCTCCTTTAATATGGCCCGGCCTGTCGTTGTATGGCGTTTTCGCAAGCCCGAAGAAATCTTCGGCGCTTCGGGCATCGAGGATTATCGCTTTGCCGGTCTTCGCCTTTACGTAGTCCCTGGAGACGACTACCGACCTATCCGGCTTTCCTGTATAATTACCCTGCACAGGTCTTGCCTGATCGGTGGAAACGGGTTTTTTCTCTTGGACCCATTTATTGAATCCTCCATCGAGTACGGCAACGTTGCCAATGCCCCCCATCATGAGGGTCCATGCTACCCGGAAGGTATCCGCCCGCAAGAAATCATTGTCGGTCGCGCCTATGACTACCACGAGGGAGTCATTATTGATGCCGGCCGATCTGATGATGCGGATAAGGTCGTCATTTTCGGGCAGTTCGAGGAGGAGACCCGGTTTAGGTGAGAGCCACGCGCCCATGAAGACGTTTACCGCTCCCGGAATGTGTCCCTCCTTGTAGGCCTCAGCCTTTCTCATATCGATCACCCTCAGCCTTGCATCGCTCAGGTTCTGCAGAAGCCAGTCCGTAGGGACCACGGGGGTGATATCTCTCGACATTGCGATCATCGGCGCCATGCAAAAAAGGGCCATCAGAAAAAACGAACACGCGGCTTTCTTCACGCTTACCTCCTTCGAAACACTTTTGGCCAGATTCTCACGTCCGTTTCGGCACGCATCTTTGCTTCCCGATAATTCATGCGTTTCGCGCTCAGTTCCTAACCCGGCAGCTTCATTTCCCGGACTCCGCAATTTCGTTCCCAGTTTACGACCCTGGCTTGAGTTAATCAAGGAAAATTAGAAAAGGGAGACCCCGATGAAGACGCACCTTTTGTTTGTGACGGATGTTGCATGAAAGGGTGGCAATCCAAGACTTGAGATTGGGCGATGCATCGCTTAGAATAATCAATGCCGATCAACGCTGTTATATTTGATCTCGACGGGACGCTTGTCGATACCTCCCTCGACATCACCGCTGCCCTGAATTATGCCGTCGCCCCCTTCGGTTTACCACCCGTCTCTGTCTCCGAGACTCTCACCCTCGTGGGCGAAGGCTCGAGGGCGCTCATTGAAAAAGTGCTCCGCGCCAAGGCGCCCGGCATGGACTTTTCCGCAGTCCTCAAGAACTTCCTCGCATATTACAGCGACCACGTGGCCGACCACGCAGCGCCCTACCCCGGCGTCGCGGCGACGCTTGCGGCGCTGGCGCAATAAAGAAGGCCGTTGTCTCGAATAAGCAGGAGTCGTTCTCGACCCGCCTCCTCGACGCCCTCGGCCTCCTCAAATATTTTGATTACATCTCCGGCGGCGATACGGCCTCCGAGAGAAAGCCGTCGCCAGTGCCCGTACTGGAAGCCCTCTCCCGCCTCGGCGCGCGAACCGCACGACGCCCTTTTCGTCGGCGACAGCATCTTCGACATGACGGCGGCGAAGGCGGCACATGTACGCAGCGTAGCGGTCCTCTACGGCTTCGGTCCGAAGGGCTTTTCCGAAGAAGCCGACTACACGATCGACCGCATAGAACAGCTTGTAGATATCGTCAAAAAGCTGAACGGCTGAACGAAAGCACGACACCCCTCACCCTGCCCTCTCCCCCAGGGGGCGAGGGAATAAGAAAAAGCCCGGTCTAACGTCCTGCCGTATTGACGTTTCAGTATCCCAACTATCGCCGTAGTACAACCCGCTTTTACCGCCGCCCAATAATACGCTCGTTAGCTGCTCCGATTAGCGGCGGTCGCGGCCGGAGGAGCGCCTCAAGGGGTCGCGATAGGCGGATGCAATGTGAAGTGCGTCGGCCGGAGGCGTACGCAGGTACGTCGGAGGGCACGCGCTGAGCAGGGCGCCGCATAGCGCGAACCCGCGGACGGCGCGAGTCCAGCCGCCCGAGCATTGGTTTGGCTTTTTTGCTTTCTATCCTTTTATCCAGCACGCGTTGGGGGTATACCTACCTACCCACCCCACCCGTCGCTACAGGCCCAGGTACGCCGCCGGCGTCTCCGTCGCCGTCCGCATCACCGCCTTTGCATCGAACCCTGCCGCGATCAGGCGCGCCGCAGCGTCGGCCACGGTCATCGACCCGCCGATGAGCCGTCCCCCTTTCATCGGCGCAGCCCCCTCTCCGCCCGGCGTAGTCACGCGCACCGAATCGGAGACGAGCATGAGGCGTCCGGGGTCTCTTCATCCGAAAGAGTATCTCCAGCACCTTCGGATGCACGTGCGCGAGGTCGCCGATAAACTCGACGAAGACGTGCGGGTTGACGACCGCGAAGCCGGCAAGCCCCGGCTCCCTGTGGTGGAAGGGGCGCATCGCGTTGAACACGTGGGTCACGCCCGACGCACCGGCGCGGAAACCTGCTTCGGCCTCTGCGTAAGTCGCCAAGGAATGGCCCATGTTGACCCTGACGCCGCTATCCGCCGCGAGCCTGATAAGCCCCTGCGCGCCGGGCAGCTCCGGGGCGACCGTGACCGTCCGCACGATGCGCTCGTAACCCTCGACGAGCTTCTGCCAGGCCGCGGTGTCCGGCACGGCGAACGAGGCGGGGTCGAGGGCGCCGCATGCGGCCGGGTTGAGGAAAGGCCCTTCCAGGTGGACGCCCAGGATGCGCCGCGGCCCCGGGCAGGGGCGGCCGTTCCATCGCGGACGCGACAGCGGCCATCCGCTCACGCATCATCGCTATGGGCGCGGCATAGAGGGACAGGACGATAGCGCCCGCGCCCGCCATCCCGTGCGCCTGGGCGATGGCGAGCATGGCGGCCGGGTCGGCGTCCTGCGTGTCGAAGCCGGCCAGTCCGTGCGTATGCAGGTCGATGATCTTCACAACTGCCCCCTTCTGCAAAGATAACACAATCGCATAACGCGTTGAAGCAAATCATTAAGGTCCGTGCGGCGATGATATCAGCGCCGCACGGAAGCTAGTTCAAAGGCCGGGTCAGGCCGTAGGAAATTTGGATGGATTTGTCCGTGATCGAGAGGGTCGCCGCGCGGAGCGTACTTCTTCTGTACGTGAGCACGAGCGACCCCGAGAGACAGGAGAAAGCCGCCAAATTAACACGGACTGGGCCGGCCCGTGCAGCCTTCTTTTGACTTGGGGCCTGGTTCGTTATATTCTCCATCTTATGGACGGCGAGATAGTGCGGCTCGGTAAGTGGGGCCGGAAAGGGTTTGATGAACTGCTGCGTGATGCCTCCGCCATAGCCGACGTGGCGGCCAGGGTCGATTTCATCTCCGCCGCATTCCTCGGCGTGCCTTATCGAACGGGCACGCTGCCAGGCCCGCAGGACGGGCCGGAGCAGCTCGTTATCGACTTATCGCAAGTCGATTGTTTCACCTACCTCGACTACGTTGAGGCCATGCGCCTTTCCGCGCTCATACGACGCATTTGCGGCTAACCTGGCGCGCGTCAGGTACAAAAGGGGCAAAATCGCCTACGCTGCGAGGCGCCATTTCTTCACGGACTGGGCCTCTACGTCGCACGTGGCAGACGTCACGGCCGCAATCGGCGGCAAGCATGCCAGGGCGGCCCTCAAGGTGCTTAACCGCAAGGCGGACGGCGGCTTGTTTGTGCCGGGCATACCCGAAAAGCGAAGGCGGGTCGCCTACATCCCCTCGCCCGCCGTCCGGGCGGAGGCGGCCGCCGGGCTGCGGACGGGCGATTACATAGGCATATACGCGGAAGACCCCGGCCTCGACGTCACGCACACCGGCATTGCGGTCATCAAAGAGGGAGAGCCGGTCCTGAGGCACGCCTCACAGGTCGAGGGCAAGGTGATCGACGCGCACTTCATCTCCTACCTCGCCGCCAAACCCGGCATCATCGTCCTGCGGCCGATATAATATATCAGCAATGACAACTACTTAGCAGACAACAATGCTCTACTGTCTCACCTGTGCAGCGTATCTGCTCAATTATACAGCAGTACATCATTGTCGATGAGGCGGGTGCTTTTCATCTCTTTCAGTTGTATAATTGATTATATCGTCGTGCACATTACGGAGGTGGGACAATGAGACGGTTTCTGCTGGTTGCATTAATATTGACGGTCGGCGTCTCTGCCGTCATGACCACGCCGTCCCGCTCCTTCGGGCACGGTGGATGGGCCGCAGGATGGTTCGTAGGCGGGCTGGCCGCCGGCGCTGCCCTGGGGTACGCAGCCGGCAGGCCGTATTACTACGATTACTACCCGCCTGCGCCCGTCTATGTCTACCCGCCGCAGCCCGTTTACGCATACCCGCCGCCGGCCTATGTCTATCCGCCGCCGCCATACGCGGCGCCCGCGCCCGTCCAGTCATATATATCGCAGCCGATGCCTTCCGCTGCCGTCCCACCGCCGCCGCAGGCGGGCGCCGCAGCGCGGTGAATGGGTCACGGTCCCGGCGCAGGAAATAGGCGGGAAGTGGGTGCCTGAGCACAAGGCATGGGCGCCCTCACAATAATTGGGGCTCAGCGCCCCCTCGCCAGGCAAAGCCCGGCGAGCCTCCCTGCTCGGCGCTTCGCATACGCTCGCTTTGACAATCATTGGGGCTCAGCGCCCCCTCGCAGCGGGCGCTTCAGTTATAGTTAGCGACTCTCCTGTCCATCGCGCCCGCGAGGACATCGGACGCCTCGTCGAAGCGCTCTTCCGCAACGCGCACCCAGAACAGCAGCCCGCCCTCCCCTATGCCGCTCTCGTAAAGCTCGGCAAGCTCTTCAGGCACGCCAGCCTGAGTCAGCGCGCCGGCCACGCTCGCCCCTTCCGCTTCCTGCATAGAAGCGGCTGCATCCTGCGCTTCCCGGCCGGCGGCGCAGATCTCGCCCACACCCGGCAGGTCCACAACTTTGCATTCCGACATAAGGGCGTCCATGCCGCCGATGCGGCCGTTTGCAGCGAGATGGGGCCTGCGGGCGCCTGTGCGCACCGCCGCCGCCTGGATTATTGCGTTCATCTCTTCCCGGTCAAATTCCCTATCGACAAGCTCTTCCACGGCTGCGGCCGCTTGGTGGTAATCACCGAACAGGACAAAGATCGTTCGCATAGGCACCGCTCCTTTCCCCGTTCACGGCCTCCGACGGCCGCCCCTTACCGCCCCACAATCATTGGGTTCAGCGCCCCCTCCGCATACGCTCGCTTTACCCCGCTGCAAGCAGCAGGGTCATTCAATCGTGCCGCTCTCTCCGCCAGGCCCCGGGTACTTTCGCGCCCGGCGCTCTTTCAGCGAAGATCGCCGTCTCGTCTTCCCAAACGCGCTTTTGAAAAGGCAAGCCGCAGGATGATGATATTGAAGGGCTGTTAACTAAAGGGCCGGTCTTTTCGCGAACGCTCCACGTTCAATATAAGTCTTCTGCACTACCTGTCAACATCGGGCAAAAAATGTTCCGGACGGGGAACGGGCGTGCGATGCGCGGCTATTTCGGGCAGTCGATGCGTGGAGAGGGGCGGCGGCCGGTTTTTATGAATTCGCGGTAGTCGGCGATGATCTCGCGGTGGTCGAAGGCGAGGTCTTCGGGCAGGGAATCAGGGGAGTAAACGGCTGCGCCTTTGGCGTCGTCCGCGGCCTCGAGCGTGCCCGCGCCGGTGCCGGTGTAGACGATGCTTACCGTCTGGCCCCTCGGGTCCCGCGACGGCTTGCCGTAGATGTAGAGCAGCTCCGTGAGCGTCACATCCAGCGACGTCTCCTCGCGCGCCTCGCGGACTGCGGCGGTTTCAAGGGCCTCACCCTCGTCGACGAAGCCGCCGGGCAGTGCGTAACCGAAGGGGGGGTTGCGCCGCTCGATGAGCACGATGCCGCCTTGATACTCAATAATAACATCGACAGCAATGAGAGGGGTAACAGGTCTCGGCATATATGAGTATAAGCCCATAAGCCCGCCATTCTCAATAGATCAGGCCTTGCTCATTTCTCTTGCATAATCGCTTGCGATCATATCAAAATGAATGGGGAGCACCGGGATGAAAAGAAGAGACCGTATCGACCTGATAGGTTTTCTGATACTCGTCGGCTGCACGCTGCTGTGGGGGCTCAACTACCCGGTGGTGAAGCTGACGAACACGGGCCTGTCGCCTGTCTTCAACTCCCTGATGCGGTCCGTCATCGCATCTATCTGCGGCGTCGGCTACTGCATCTATATCAAGCAGCCGCTCTTTCACAGGGACATCAGGCTCTTCCACGGCTTCATCGTCGGCCTCCTTTTCGGCCTGGAGTTCATCTGCGTCTACGTCAGCCTCATTTATACGGACGCGGCCCGCAGCGTCATATTCGTCAACCTGTCGCCCTTCGTGGTCGCCATCGGGGCCTATTTTGTGGTGAGGGAGAGGCTGGGCACGTGGCAGATAGCGGGGCTGGTGCTCGCATTTTCCGGGGCATATTTAGTGCTGCAAGGCAAGCCGCGCTCGTGGACCCCCGCGATGCTGAAGGGCGACCTGCTCGCCATAGCAGGGGCCTTCTTCTGGGGCGCGACAACGGTCTATATCAAGAAATACCTGGCAGACCGCGTGCACCCGATCCATACGTTCCTCTACCAGCTCGTCTTCTCCGTGCCGATCATCTTTGCGGCCGCCATAGTCATGGAGCCCAAATGGATCATCGGGCTCACGCCTGCCATCATGGCGGGCGTCTTCTATTCGTCCGTCATCGTCGCCTTCGCGTCGTATCTGCTCTGGTTCGAGCTGATACATGCATATCCGATAACGAAGCTCTCGGTCTTCACGTTCCTGATGCCCGTCTTCGGCACTGCGGCGAGCGGCGTCTTTCTGGGCGAGCAAATGACGGCAGGCCTCGTAATCGGACTCTGCCTCGTCTGCGCGGGCATCTACGCGACGAACCACAGGTAATAAGTAGATAAGGTGTTTTGTGCACGGGGATTCCCAGCAGAGCGCCGGGTTACGAGAGCCCCAGCGCCAGGCCCAGGTGGTACGCCGCCACGCCGCCCAGGAACGACATCACCAGCATCACCACAAACGACGCGATAAACCACTTCCAGCTCCCCATCTCCTGCTTCATCACCGCCACCGTCGCAGCGCACGGCACAAACAGCATCATCACCACGAGGAACGCGAGCGCCGACGCAGTCCCCATAAACCTCGGCAGGACCTCCCTCAAGCCCTCCTCGCCCACGTTGTAAAGCACCGCCAGCGTGGCTATCGAGTTCTCCTTCGCCACGAGGCTCGACATCAAGGCCACCATCTCCTTCCATCCCAGGCCCATCAGCTTCCCTACCGGCTCGAGCAGCCTGCCCATCGACGCCAGCACGCTCGTCTCAAGGCTGCCTCCGGGGATATTCGCCAGGCACCAGATCACGACCGACGCGATGAGGATCACGCTGCCCGCGCGCTTAACGAAAGAGATGATCCGCGACCAGACGACCACGGCGATCGTGCGCGGGTCCGGCTTATGGTACAGGGGAAGCTCCATGATGAAAGGCATAGGCTCTCCCTTCATCAGCACCTTGGCAAGGGTCATGCCGGTCAGCCCGAGAACGATGATGTTGAGCGCGACGAGCAGCCAGGAGACGAGCGACGCCTGCCCGCGAAAGACTGCCGCGCAGATAAAGGTGAGCACCGCGAGCCTTGCCGTGCACGGCACGAACGGAGCGAGGAACGTGGTAAGTATGCGCGCCTTTTTCGATTCGATGATGCGCGCCCCGATGACGGCCGGCACGTTGCAGCCGAAGCCCAGGCATAAAGGCAGGAAGCTCTTGCCGTGCAGGCCGATCACGTGCATGAAGCGGTCCATCACGAACGCGCCGCGCGCCATGTACCCCACGTCTTCGAGGAACGTCAGGCAGATGAAGAATATGAACAGTATCGGGAAGAACGTGAGCACAGAGCCCGCCCCGGCGATCACGCCGTTGACGGCCAGCCCGATGAGCCAGTGCGGCGCGCCTGCAAGCGCCCCCTCGACTATGTGCGCGAAAGCGCCCAGGCACCATTCGAGCTTGCGCTGCACGGGAAAGCCCACCTTATACGTCAGGAAGAAGACCAGGCCGAGTATCGCAAGGAGCGCCGGCACGCCGAAGACGGGGTGCGTCAGCACGTGGTCGATGCGGTCCGTCATGAGCACCTGACCCCTGCGGAACTGCGAGACGGCGATGCGCGTCACTGCCTCTATCCAGTCATACCGGCCGCCCACGACTGCGCGCAGCGCGTCCTCGTGCTCGCTCAAGAGCACCTGTATCTCGCCCCATGCGCTCTCGGGCAGCAGTACCTGCACCTCCCTCGATACCTCCGGGTCGCCCTCCATCAGCTTCGTTGCCACCCACCGGTCCGTGTACGGCTCGGGCACGTGGCCTTTCAGGATCTCTATGAGCCGCAAATAGATCGCCCTGTGGTCCGCCGATACGTCGGGCAGCCTGGGGCTGAAATCGACGATGTGCTGCGACGTGTCCGTTACGAGCGGGATAAGCTCTTTTATCCCCCTGTTCTTCGTGGCTATGATGGGGATTACGGGCATGCCCAGCGAGCGCTGGAGGGCCGCGATATCGATGTGGATGCCCTGGGCCTCCGCGACGTCCATCATATTGACCGCAACGACGATGGGCGCGTCTATGAGGAGAAGCTCGGAGAGCAGATAGAGGCTCCGCTCCAGCACCGCGGCGTTGGCGACGAGGACGATCACGTCCGGCCGCTCGTTGATGAGGAACTCCCGCGCCGCCCTCTCCTCTTCGGAAAAAGCGGTAAGGCTGTATGTGCCGGGCAGGTCCACGATGCGCATCTGGGCGTCTTCGCTCGTGTGGATGCCTTCCTTCTTTTCGACGGTCTTGCCCGGCCAGTTGCCGACGTGCTGCGACAGGCCCGTAAGGATGTTGAAGACGGTCGATTTGCCGACGTTCGGCTGGCCCGCAAGCGCAACGAGAAGCTGCGGCCGCTCTTCCGGCCTGCCGACCCGGATACGAAGACGCGGGAGGCCTCGACCCTGCCTAAGGCCAGGCGCGTGCCGGAGGTTAAAACGATCACGGAGCCGCCCGTATTGGTGAGCACCTTGACCGTTGCGCCGGGGACGATGCCCATAGACGCCAGCCGGCTTGTCAGCCGCTCCCCGCCGCCTATGGAGCTGACGACCCCTTCCTCGCCTTCATGCAGGGTAGTTACCGCCGATACGACGTTTTCCAAAAACTCTCCCTTCATCAGCGTTTATACCTGTATTTGCTGGAAAAGTCAACGCCGGCGGCGCCGGCGGAAGACACAGGGCAGCCGGATATTTTCATTCCGGCTCTCTTGACATACCCCGGCCATCCTGCTTAAATATTTATTCGATACAGAGTAGGCGCGTAGCTCAACGGGAGAGCGCTACCTTGACACGGTAGAGGTCAGGGGTTCAACACCCCTCGTGCCTACCATTTTTACCCCCGGCATTTCAGTCCGGGCGCTTTTTGCGCCATGCTTCGTAATCTTCCCGACCGCAAAGCCTCACATACCCGAACGTATGCTACGGTATTGCGACCGCTCGATGCCTCGCCTTGCAGAAAAAATCGCCCCGGCCTGAAAGGCCGAGTGGGCGGATGTCTATTTTTCGTTTTGCGTTGAGCATCAAAGCCAACATGCTATTTTTGTCAAATTAGTGAGCCGCGTCCCTCAAAGCGCCCTTACCCTGCCCGGCCCTGCTTACGCCAGCTTCTTTCTGGTTGTCCATGCCCTGCCCCCCGTTGTTTATAGTCACCAGACGTAGCCATAAAAAAGTGCCCCACATCAGGGGGCTATGATTCGGCAGATATGGCAGAGTTTTTCGGGTTATCCCCGCGCATCGGGCGATTTTGCGGCCCGGAAGGCAACGTAGCTCCGGCTCGGTTGCCGCAACCCGTCAGGGCTGTTCCTAAAGCTGCGCGTATTATAACAGGAGCCTCCCGCGCAACACAAAATATCATTCTTGTTATTACCAGGAGGGTCTCGGTACACTGGGCATCACATCGCAGCCCGTGCATTCAGGCTGTTAACGTTGGAGGACGCGATGTTGAACAAGACGTTGACCTTCGGCCTTGGGAAGATGATGGGTTACAGCGTTAAGACGAAAACACTCAATCTCCTGGACGACGAGACGAGGAAGCGTGTTTACACGGAGATGCGCAAGGGTTTTAGGACTTTGCCAGCCTCTGCAACTTCACGACGACGCTGCTGTACAGCGCCGCGAAAATTCTTAAAGTTAAGCTCGACGACATGGGGTTCAACACCGGCTACAGGCCGGTGCTCGACAAGCTTCAGCTAGCACCAACCTGAACGGGAATGTCCTGAATTCAGGCATTCCAGATGCGCGGGGCCACTTCACTGGGGAACACGGCAAGGGCCTTATGGGCAGAGGAGACAGGGTGCTCCCTACCCATAAGTCAGACGGAACCCATCCGCTCTACGTCCACCACAACGCCGTGAAGCTCATAGAGGAGGGAGGCGGGTTCTCCATCGCATATGACCTCTTTGCCGCCGCCCGGGCGAAGCACGAGGGCATGCCCTCGTGGATTGCGTTCGAGATAAAGATAAAGAAGCGCGACCAGACGGGCGTGTCCCAGTTGGAGCGCGTGCTGGCGGGCGAGTGGGGGTACGGGACGGCCCAACTGGTCAAGAGCAAGCGGAGCGGTGGCTCGAAGTATCTCATGCGCATGACCGTTCAGTATGAGCCCGACCCGTTCAAGACGCTCGTCCCCGGTAACATCATGGGCATCGACTTGGGCCTCTCCACACCCGCGTGCATCCATGTGCGCGTAGACGGGGCCGCGCAGAAATGGGCCATGCTCATCGGGAACGGCAGAACCATGCTGAACGCCAGGGGTATCGTGCGGGGAGATATGTTCGGCTGCTTAGACCCTCAAACGCAAGGACAGCCCGCTGCACGGCTCATCTCGTGAAGCGGCCATGGGAAGCTGCGCACCTTGAGGAAGAGGAGAAAACCATCATGAAGACGGCCAGCCAGAAGCTGGCCGCGCTGATCGCCGAGCAGCGCGCCGGAACGGCGCAGGCACCTGGCAGATGGAAGACCTCGCGCTGGTTGATCTGAAAGAGGGGCAACCCTGGCTGGCGCGCAACTGGGCCGCCGGTATGCTAACCGACGCCATCAAGTGGCAGGCGAAGCAACTGGGCGCGGAGATCAAGACAGTCGATCCTCGTTTGACCTCCCAGCGGTGCAGCAAGTGTGGACACATAGCCGCCGAGAACCGACCGAAGAAGGACAAGGGACAATCCTATTTCAAGTGCGTGGAATGCGGGTATGAGGACCACGCCGAGAGAATGCCGCCCGCAACCTTTCGATAATCGATATTGACAAGATCATAGCGCAATCGATAAAATAGCGGTTAATGCCGTATGGCATAGGCGGTTGGCCGTCCATTTGATGGATAGGACAGCCGTGTGCCCGGCAAGGCCAACTGGGCTGGATGCCCGCACGGGGTTCTTGAAGACCTACAGGGATGGACACCTGCAAGTTCCCTTCCGGGAACAGCTACCCCGCCATGTTCGGGGTACAACCTGTACATCGCGAACCTGAATCGCCCACGGAAGTGCTGGGGGGTTCGCGAACGATCGGGGTGCGATGATGCGCCGATCTGTTACACGGCCGGGAAGTTCGCGACAGGTGGGGCAGAGATGCTCGCGGAAACGATGGTAAAAAGGCTTGCTGTGACGATGGGATCGGGGCTGGCTGTCGCAACCCGCGCGCCTGTACAGGTTGGAGGACTGGCGTAGTAGCACAGGCCAACGGGGGGACTGGGTCGCAACCCGCGCGCCTGTACAGGTTGGAGGATTCCACCAATACCCTTCGGGTGATTATCCGTGTGTCGCAACCCGCGCGCCTGTACAGGTTGGAGGTCCCCATTCGTGTGCGCATCCTTCAGCGCCGGCGTCGCAACCCGCGCGCCTGTACAGGTTGGAGGGAGCCGCCGATATAAACTTCGGACCCTTCTACGTGGTCGCAACCCGCGCGCCTGTACAGGTTGGAGGTCATGGAACCTCCTGGACCCCGGATCATGTCCGGGGTGTCGCAACCCGCGCGCCTGTACAGGTTGGAGGACCACGTCTTCGTTGACCTTCTCCTCCCCCATCTCGTCGCAACCCGCGCGCCTGTACAGGTTGGAGGTTGAAGCGATGCGCCCCAAAGAGGAGATAGCGGCGTCGCAACCCGCGCGCCTGTACAGGTTGGAGGCGCTGCTGTTCACCTCAAAAAAGGATAGGCCTGTGTCGCAACCCGCGCGCCTGTACAGGTTGGAGGTGGAAAGTCAGGTAATTTGCATTTGTGCTATAGGGTCGCAACCCGCGCGCCTGTACAGGTTGGAGGAATAAGTTACCCTTGAAATTATTTTGATTGGTGTCGCAACCCGCGCGCCTGTACAGGTTGGAGGTTCGTAAGGCAGTAAGCCGCCGTTGCCGTGATTGGGTCGCAACCCGCGCGCCTGTACAGGTTGGAAAGGTAGTAGTAGACGACCCGCCGTCGATGGTGATAGTCGCAACCCGCGCGCCTGTACAGGTTGGAGGCCTAATTTATAGCTATGCGCATGGTGAATATCGCGTCGCAACCCGCGCGCCTGTACAGGTTGGAGGCAGCCAATCCGCGTAACGACTGCTGCATCTATCACGTTGAAACCCGCGCGCCTGTACAGGTTGGAGGTATCGTTATCTCCGCCTCGCCGGCCGCCTTAATGGTCGCAACCCGCGCGCCTGTACAGGTTGGAGGGATTGCCTTATGCAAGGAAGTAC
Organism: uncultured delta proteobacterium; assembly: GCA_963818095.1. Classification (GTDB taxonomy): domain Bacteria; phylum Desulfobacterota; class Syntrophorhabdia; order Syntrophorhabdales; family WCHB1-27; genus CAWEPK01. The sequence continues at coordinate 75,811 of CAWFRA010000021.1, read as the reverse complement.
CGTAAATACTCCGTCGCAACCCGCGCGCCTGTACAGGTTGGAGGGGAATATGGTCTGGTAGTCCGTTGCCTGGGCGTCCAACCCGCGCGCCTGTACAGTTGGAGGCGCTTCGGCAAGGTGGCCTTTGGTGCCGGTAGCGTGTCGCAACCCGCGCGCCTGTACAGGTTGGAGGGCCGTGAATCACAAAGCCGTCGAACGTCGCCCGTCGCAACCCGCGCGCCTGTACAGGTTGGAGGGCTCAACCTGTATTTTATGCCGAGCGTGCGATAAGGTCGAAACCCGCGCGCCTGTACAGGTTGGAGGCTTCCACACCGATGCTATCCGTCATTGCCCGCTGGTCGCAACCCGCGCGCCTGTACAGGTTGGAGGACGTTGTACGTGACTGCGCCGTTAGCAGACGCGTTGGCAACCCGCGCGCCTGTACAGGTTGGAGGGCGTTGGAAGATGCCCTTGCCGTAGTCTGACTCAGTCGCAACCCGCGCGCCTGTACAGGTTGGAGGTTTTAATGTCTCCGATGGTCCGGTATTCTTCCATGTCGGCAACCCGCGCGCCTGTACAGGTTGGAGGAAAACTGTGCGCCGTGAGCCAGTCGGCAAAAATGTTCTCGCAACCCGCGCGCCTGTACAGGTTGGAGGCCCGACGCCCTCGCCGACGATCGGATACAACACGTTTGTGTCGCAACCCGCGCGCCTGTACAGGTTGGAGGTCGTTATAGGCGATCTCGCTCCATTGTCGCCTTCTTGGGTCGCAACCCGCGCGCCTGTACAGGTTGGAGGGCCACCCGTACAGCCCTACGCCTTCCTGTGACGGCGTCGCAACCCGCGCGCCTGTACAGGTTTGAGGGCCCGGAAACGAAATTAAGAATTGCTCGGCTGATGTCGCAACCCGCGCGCCTGTACAGGTTGGAGGACGACCTCGACAAAGAATTAAAGAAACGCTGTTGTCAACCGCGCGCCTGTACAGGTTGGAGGAAAACTGTGCGCCGTGAGCCAGTCGGCAAGAATGTCGCAACCCGCGCGCCTGCAGGTTCGGGATAAGTCCGCCTGTGATGGTGCAGGCGCCACCGCGGCAACCCGCGCGCCTGTACAGGTTGGAGGGTCATACGATGCTCTGGAAATGTTCGACTCGTGCGTCGCAACCCGCGCGCCTGTACAGGTTGGAGGGTGAAAGGCAGGGATGCCTATGCCCGCGATGCCGTCGCAACCCGCGCGCCTGTACAGGTTGAGGAGGTTGCGTTCCGTCTGATACGCATCGAGGGCCGTCGCAACCCGCGCGCCTGTACAGGTTGGAGGTGCCTGTGGTCGAGCTGGTTTTCAGCCGCGATCAGTCGCAACCCGCGCGCCTGTACAGGTTGGAGGACACCCCCAATCGTTTACAAAGCGCCCTTATGCGTCGCAACCCGCGCGCCTGTACAGGTTGGAGGTCAGGGTACGGTTGGCAACGTCCACATCTTCCCGTCGCAACCCGCGCGCCTGTACAGGTTGGAGGTCAATCCAATCCTGTCTATGCTAATCGGACTCCGTGTCGCAACCCGCGCGCCTGTACAGGTTGGAGGCCATGAAAAACCCGGTAACGCAGAGCAGGGGTTGTTGCAACCCGCGCGCCTGTACAGGTTGGAGGCCCATCTCGGCCTTTTCCTTGTCCGTCATCTGCCGTCGCAACCCGCGCGCCTTCAGCCCGGAGGACCCTCCTCATCACCTTCCCGTCGAGCAGACGGGGTCGCAACCCGCGCGCCTGTACAGGTTGGAGGATACGTCGGATAAGGACAGTGAGGTTAGCCCGCCGTCGCAACCCGCGCGCCTGTACAGGTTGGAGGTCTTTTTGGTCGTACATCCACTGAAAAAGCCGGTGGTCGTAGACCCGCGCGCCTGTGCAGGTTGGAGGATGTAAGCCCCATAGGTGCCGGGGGTCGAGCCGTGTCCAACCCGCGCGCCTGTACAGGTTCAGGGAGGTTGAGGCGTACGGTAAGGAGTGCCGGTGCTCCCGGAGTCAGGTGTTTGTTATGGCCGTGAGGGAGTTCCTTGACCGGAGGAAATCGAAGAAGCTTCTTGAGGCCCTTAACAAGGCGTATGGGGAGGCTGAGACATCCGAAGAGAGGGCCTTACGGCGGCAGGCAAAAGCCTATCGCGCGAGGAAGGCCCGGACGGAAGCCCCTTGAGCATCCGGCAGGGCGACATATTCTGGGTCGATCTCGGCGCGCCGGAAGGGTCCGGGCCGGGGTTCAGGCATCCTTGCGTCGTTATACAGAACAACGTCTTTAACACAAGCCGGCTGAATACGGTGGTGGTCTGCGCCCTTACGTCGAATGTCGGGAGGGCAAAGGCGCCGGGAAACGTCCTGCTCAAAAAAGGCGAAGGCGGTCTGCCGAAAGAGAGCGTCGCCAACGTCACTCAGATATTAACCGTCGATAAATCGGACCTTGTCGAGAAAATAGGCTCCCTGCGCCCCGCCGGGATCAACCGGATCATCGACGGCGTCAAGCTTCTGCTCGCGCCGATAGAGCTGCCGGCGGATAATCCACTGCGAGCCCTTGATAGAAAATGCCGTGGACTGTCTACCTTACAGGCTCGATCCCAAGGTCTTTGCAAATTTTTCGTGCGAGGTCGTCTTAGTGGTTAAATTCGATGGCTTCCCGCAGAGTCACCCGGAGGGTCTCTAACAATTCCTTGCGCGTGCGCTCCTGGCAATTGACGCCGGGGACTTCTTCGATCCATCCTACCCACCAATCGCCTTCCCGTTTGACTATTGCGGTATACTGCGCGTCCATGCAAAGCCCTCCTCTTGGATAATTATAGCACAGTAGGGTACAAGTGCACTCGCATCACTCAGCCGCAGGACTATTCGCGAGAATGCCGGGGGCTTCCGTTGACGAAAAAACAGCAAAGTTGTAGAGTGTGGACATGGACCGATGTTTGTGGGCACTCAAAACAAAGGGGGAAAGTGATGGGAGATAAGAGCAAGAAGGACAAGGATAAGGGCGCAAAACAAAGCGCCGTTAAACAACAGCAGAAAGCGAAAGCTAAAAGCGATAAACAGCCCAAGAAAGCCTGACGGAAACCATGGCGCTGCCGGGTTCACCCGCCGGTGAAAGCGCCCATGGTGAAACCAGGGAATGAGTGGTCCCGTTCGGGTTGTGCGATAGCACGTTAGGCAAATCTAGATGTCTGTCCACATAATTCCAATCGAAAAACTGAGCCCCGAAGCCCTTCGCGGCGTTATCGAGGAATTTATTTCAAGGGGCGGCACCGATTACGGCGAAACAGCGGCCTCACCGGAAACAAGCTTCAGACAGGTAAAACATAAACTTGAAAAGGGATCGGCAGTTCTCGTTTATGATGACGAGACGGAAACCACCAACATATTCCAGGCTGATAATCCCGATATACGAAAGATCGAGGCGCCGGATAGGCAGACTATTAAGTGAAGCCGGCAACTTTTTCCACGCAAACCTTGTTAATACGATTTCACCGGTCCCGAGCGTATTAGTTATCCGCTTGCTTTCGGGCTTCCTGAATAACCTTGTCTGCGATGAGCTTTGCAAGGGCTTTATCGTGGCTTGACCATAGGCAGCCGGGGTGGGTCGCCGTAATACCGAACTCGGTTATCTTTTCAGTTATCCTGACGATAGCGACTTTTACGTCCGTATCTTTGCTCTTCGCTTCGACCACGCCCCCGTTCCCATGCTCCGTCCGCTTGCTCAGCGTAACATCGATATCTATGTTGATCAGGGCCGCTATGGACGCGTTCCATGTCTTCTAAAAGGTACGTCGATGGCCTCCTGGGCATCCGCCTTATTGATCTGGCCTTGCAGCTCCGCCCCCTTGAGGACCAGTCCGGCCCCGCCGATAACGGCCGTGGTTGCCGGGGCGGCAAGGTAGACGCATGACTGTAGAGACAGGCATACACCGGCCAGCAACAGAGCACAACGGATAGCTTTCATCATAGTTGTCATTTATGTGCGTGTCCGTTTCATTCGTCCTTTTTGCTCTCCTCTTCCCGACCGCTTCGCAAAGACGGCCGTCGAGCCAACCGTATCCTAACCCAACGCTTCTCATCCGTCAAACCGTTGCCCGGCTATTATTACCTCCGGGGTGGTGTATATATTGATTATATGCCTCCCGTAGTCCAGCGGAAAGGCAAAGGCCGACAAAGCGGCCGGACGCGAGCTTTCGCGCGCCCGTTTCCTCTTTCTTTCTTGCCGCCCGACTGCTATCTTATAATAGACCCTTTAAGGAGACCTGAAATATGCCTATTTATGAATACCGTTGCGGCAAATGCGCGGAGACATTCGAAGTGATCCATAAGGCGGACGACGACTGCAAAGACTTGCAGTGCCCGAAATGCGGGAGCGGCGCACCGGAGCGCATCCTGTCCGTTTTTTGTTCGGGGGGCTCGAAAGGCTCAACCGGCGCTGCCGCAGGCGGCCATTCCGCGCCGGGCCATAGCTGAAGCTCCTGCTAGGGAGTCGTGACTCCCTTTATCGTTCGCCCGGTAGCGCAGGCTACCCCAACATCTTCGCTACGGCCTTGCCATACTCCTGGCAGGCCCGCATGCCGTCGGGCGTCTTGATTACATCGGCCATGACGTCGAACGGACCCAGGTCCGTCATCTTCATCCCGAGCTTCGATTCCATTATCTGAAATACGCGCTCGGCCGCCCCGCCCTCGCCGCTGCTCGGATGGGACCGTGGGCTGAATGCTCCCCCCGCCTTGCCCCCTAACCCGGCCCTTCCTGCCACGTCGAGGAGAGATGCAAAGGCCTGCGGCATGTCGAGGTGGTATGTAGGGCATCCGAAGACATAGGCGTCGTACCCGGCCAGGTCACGTTCGGCTGTTATGTCGGAAGCCTTCCGGACATCCACTGCAAGCCCCGATATGCGCACCCCTTCCGCTACGTATCCGGCCATCTGCTCCGTAGTGCCTGATGCGCTCAGGTAGACGATCAGCACCTTTGCCATATAAGATCTCCTTGGGGAAAAGTGGTTCTCAAAAGAAGTATAATGCTTTGGACGCTCAGGGGCTATTAAGCGGGTCTCGCCGCCCGTCATGGAAAACGGCCGGCGGGAAGCGCGCGCCTCCCGCCGGCCGCAATATTGTCGCTCGATCGGCTCATCCGCCCGCTGTTATGGTGAACGTGACGACTGCCGCTTTTCCGTCGCCTGTCGGAGGGAACGTCCATTTCTTCATCGCCTCGAAGACGTCCTTCTGCCAGGCGGATGCACCCATCAGGGCCTTCACAGCCGTCACTGCACCGTCCGGCCCGATAGTGAGCCTTACCGTCAGTTTCGAGGCATTTGCCGCATCCAGGAGATACTTTTCAAGGCCTGCCGCCTGCTCGTTCAATACCTTCGATACCGCCTCTTTCGTGAGTGCCCCTGATACCGCTACATCGCTTACGGCGAGCCTCGCTCCTGCGTTCGCCGCCCCGCCGCCGCCCGCGCCTACGTCCGCCCTGGCGTGCATGGGGCCTGTCTTCGCCTTCAGGGCTTTATGGTGCGAGCCTGACCATGCCCCCCCCATCCCATTCATATTGAGGCTTTGATCCATGGCCACGCCGGGGGCGGGCGCGTAGGCAAGCGCCGGATAGGCCGGGCCGCCTGCGCCGACAGCATAGTCGGATACGCCTTCGGGCAGGGGAAGCGGCTGTTTCACGGACACCGGCTTGCCGTCCTTCGAGCGCACTTCCGTGTCCACGGCGACGAAGGATGTGTAGGCCGTAAGCAGGTTGTACCGCAGGCCGAGGTCCGTCACCGCCGCTGTCCTGTCGGCGTCTGCGCGTAGCTTGTTGTAATCGGAAAGGAGCGTTATCCGGTGGCGCGCCCAGAGGTAGCGAAGGCCGGATCTCTCCGCCGCCGGCTTTGCCTTCGACACGTCTATCACCTGCTTGTATGCGCCGTCGCCTGCGACGCCGCTGAGCGTGATAGTCCCGGCCGGCTTGCCGCGATACTTGCCGAACACGACCACGGGCCTCTCGGCGAGCACGTCCGGCACGCGCGGCGGCTCTACATCATATGCGTCGAAGCCTTTGAAATCGACCTTTATGCCCGTTAGCACGGGCGATTCGATCATTGACCGGAAGCGGGCCGCTTGTGCAGGCGCGTCCTCCGGCTTGGTGATGACGAAAGGCTCGCCCATGCCTGCGGCGGCCATGCCCTCGATGATGTGGCGGTTTACGCTCGTCCCTATGCCGAAGGCAAATACGTTGGCCTTGCCCAGGTTCTTCCGCACGAGGTCGAAGACTTCTTCCTCCACCTCGACGAAGCCGTCCGTGGCGACCACTATCGTCCGCGAATAGCCTTCATGCCTCTTGAACCCGAGGGCCTGCTTCATGGCAGGCAGAAGCTCGGTGCCGCCGCCTCCCCGCTGCCTGTCGATGAGGTCTGCGGCCTTGCGGATGTTTTCCAGCGGTCGCGGACACCGACTGCTCGGCCATGACCGACGAGCCCCCCGAGAAGAGCACCACGTTGAACAGGTCGGTGCTGCGAAGCCCTCCGAGCAGGTCTTTGACGAGCTGCTTCGATATATCGAGCGGGTAGCCCCACATGGAGCCCGACACGTCCACGACGAAGATATATTCCCTGGGGAGCACCTGCGCAAGCGCGACCTTTTTCGGCGGCTGCACATTAAGGAGGAAGAAGTTCTCTTTTTCCCCTTCGTAGAGGAGCAGCCCCGACTCTATCCGGCCGCCCGCGAGCCTGTAGCGGAGTATGTAGTCCCTGTTGCCGCCGTTTTTCTCCGATTTGTCGAGGTCGATCCGCGCAAGCGACGGCCCCTCGTAATGCACGCTTACCTTGTGCGACGCGCAGGCAAGCTCGCTGATGGGGGTGCCGGCTGCAACGGACGCCTTTATGCCGAAGGTATAGGGCGGGGCCTCCTTCTGGTGTAAGTACGGGTTCTTCACCCAGTCGTCGGAAGCGCCGGGCGTATCCGGCCTGTTCGAGTAGCGGGGGCCGACCACGGTAGGATAGACGAACTCGTAAACGCCGTCCGTAGGGACGAGCAGCTCCGTATATCTAAGCTCCACTTTTATCTCGTCTCCCGGCATGATGTTCGCAACGCTCATCTGGAAGACGTTGGGCCTTTGCTGCTCCAGGAGAGAGGCGCTTTGCCTGCGTCCCTGGCCTGCTCGTATTCACGCCGCGCCTCCTCGCGCTTCGCGACCCGCGCCTCGATGACGCGCGAGCCGATAGTCATCTTCATACCGTGGACTGCCGCCCTCGTCGAGGCGGGGAAGACGTAAAGCGCCTCCAGCGGGTGCTTGCCCTCGTTCTTGTAGACCTGGGTAACAGTCACGTCGGCAATGGTCCCGGAGATGGAGACGCCGGCCGATATCTCTTTGAGCGGCATGCGGTCCACGGATGGGTCTTTGCTTTTTACGAAGAAATACGGCGAGAGTGTCTTGTCCCCGGCTTCATTTGCCTGCGGCCGGGGGGGCTTGCCGAAAATAGGTGCAGGGAAGACAAACGCCATAAACACGATCAGCGCCAACCCTATAACCACTGCCGATAGACGAGAACTTTTCACGATGGCCTCCTTTGGCGTCCGTTTCGTTCTAACGTGATGAGACAAAGGAGCAGCGAAAAAAGTTCCGGAAGGGATGCGGATTTTTGGTGCAGCCCAAAAAACTCGTTCGCCCGGCGAAGTGCAGCCGTACGCCGATCGAGGCCTAAAACCGGCCGCATGTTTAACGTCCGGCTAGGCACTCGTCATTCTTTACTTCTAGGTGCGCAAGAGGGGGTAATCTATTTTGGAATCTACATCAAGGAAGCGCATACATGGGTCGTCGCCTTTATATCTCTGCTTGACGTATCGCGCTAAGCGTTTCATCACGGTTTTCCCATAAAGAAGTTAGGCAGAAAGGTCGCAATGTCAGGGAACAGGAAGAGGAGCGCGGCGCAACCGATGAGACTGAGCAGGAAAGGCAATACCCCCCGGTAGATGACCCGAAAGGTACTCCGGTAATGTTCTTCACGACGAAGACGCAGATGGCGACGGGCGGGATGATGACGCCGATCATGATCGTGATGCCTATCTGGATCCCGAACCAGATGGGGTCGTAGCCGAGCTTGACGACTGCGGGGTAAAAGATCGGTGTTGCAAGGATCATGAACGCGAGGTCGTCGATAAAGGACCCGCCAAGCAGATAAATGAGGATAATGAGTATCATGACGAGCCATCGGGCAAAGGGAAGACCTACGACCCAGTCCGCCGCGATAAAGGGTATCTGCGTGATGGCGAGGAAGTGCCCGAGCACCACGGAGCCCCAGATGAGAAAGAGCACCATGCAGGCGGTCCTGAGCGATTCGTCGAAGGATTTGACGAGCCTTTTCCAGCCAAGCTCTCTTCTTGCCGCGGCGAGCACCAATACCCCGAGCGTTCCTATGGTCCCGGCTTCCGTCGGGCTGAATATCCCTGTCATGAGGCCGCCTATGACGACGACAAAAATGAGGGCCACCCATATGAATTCCGGCAGGGCGCGCAACCTCTCGTGAAGCGATGCCTTTTTACTGGCCGGTGCGATGGCCGGGTTTATCTTCACCCACCCATAAATGACGAAAATAAAAAAGAGGGAGATCAGCAGGCCGGGAACGATACCGGCGAGAAACAGCCTGCCGATGGACTGTTCCACCACGATGCCGTAGATAATGAGGACGATGCTGGGAGGGATGAGCATGCCGAGGGTACCGACCGACGCGACTATTCCCGTGGAGAGCTTCTTGTCGTAGCCGTAGCGGTCCATCTCGGGAATGGCGATGCCCGCGAAGGTCGCGGTCGTGGCGAGGGTCGATCCACACATGGCCTTGAAGAGCGTGGCTCCCACGACCGTCGTCATGGCGAGACCGCCCGGTATATGGCCGACCCACTTATGAGCGCTGTGGTACAGCCTTTTCGCGATGTCCGCATTCGACGCGATCTGCCCCATGAGGACAAAAAGCGGTATGACGGTAAAACCGTAGGAAGTGAAGGTGTCGAAAAAATCTTTAACCAGCAGGTTGCACGCCGGGGCGAAGCCTACCAGGTAGGCAAAACCGATGAAACCGATGACCGCCATAGCGAAGGCAAGCTCTATGCCGGTGAGGAAGACGAGTATCAGTATGATGAGGGCGGTGATTCCCGTTATCACTTCACTCATGTTGCCACCCCCCTGCCGACCTTAGGATGCCGGCGAACAATGTGAGGGACTCGAGAAAGCAACTGAGTGCGAGACCGAAGGTAATTGGGTAGTAGGGAATTTTCAGGCCGGCGCTCACCTCTCCTGTCTGCATCAAGGTGAGCCCGTAGAGAATGAAATTGACCCCGATGAAGAGGAAGAGGATAAGACCCACGAACTGCGTCGCAAATTCCATGGCCCTTCTTCCCCCCGGCGACAGTCTCTGGACGAGAAAGTCCACGATCACGTGCGCCCGCATCCAGGAGCTGTACGGTACGGCGAAACCGATAATGACGGCGCCGGAAAACGAGATGAGCTCGACGGCTCCCACGATGGGCCGCCCGAGCATCCTCATCGCAATGTCGGCAACCGTCACCGCCATCATGAACGCAAGGCCCACGCCCGCAACCACCTGGAAAGTGACATCCAGCTTATACACGATCGTCAGAAATTGTTTCATCTGGTCCTCGTCCTCATACCCGTATCTGAAAGCAGCTTAAAGCCGCACGGCCCGTCGTCGACAGCCGGGCCGTGCGGCACATGGCTTTACGGATGGGTTTTTATATACTCCTGGCAGAAGTTCAATGCCTCTTCGCCGGGCAGGTTCTTTGCCTTCATCTTCTGGACGTAGGCGTCGCGCACGGGCTTCATCTTAGCGGCCGTCTTTGCTTCTTCGCCCTGCGACACTTTCACCCACTTCACCCCTTTGGTGATGGAGTATGCCTTCGCTTCATCGTCCAGCTTGATCCACAGCTTGCCCTGCTTCTCGATCCACTCCTCGTTGATCTTTTCTATGATGTCCTGGTCGCCCTTCGGAATCGAGTTCCACTTCGATTTATTCATGACGACAAACATGGACGTCATGTAGGAGATGGCATAGTCTTCGAGGGAGCCTTTCACGACCTCCGCGAACCGCCAGCCCTTCAGGGTTTCTATGGGGCCGACGACGCCGTCCACGAGGCCCTTCTGCAGGGAATCATACGTCTCCGTGATAGGCTGGGTGACGGGGGCTCCGCCCACCGCGGTGACAATCGAGGCGCTTTCCGCGCTCGCCTTGATCCTCATGCCCTTCAGCTCCTCCAAAGAGGAGATCACCTTTTTCGTATAGAACAAAGCCGGGGCGGCACCGTGGAGGTACATCACCTTGACGTCGTCGAATTCCTTCGGATGGAACTTCCTGTAGTATGCATTTGCCAGCTTTGTCGCCTGGTAGCCGTTCTTATAGCCAAGCGGGAGCGCCAGTACCTCGCTCAAGGGCAGCCTGCCGGGCGCGTACGCCAGCAGCGCCTGTCCGATGTCGCTTATTCCTTTCACCGTGCTGTCATAGGTCTGCATGGGCGGGGTCAGCGTCCCTCCCGGGAAGTAGAGGACTTTCACGCGCCCGTTCGTCCTCTTGTCGACCTCCTTGCACCATTCCTCGGCGAGCTTGCTGATCTCGTGGACGGGCGGAAAGAAATTGGAATACCTCAGCTTTATGACCTTTTCCTGTGCATGGAGAGACGTGGAGCCGACAAAGAACGCAAGAGTCATGCAGATGACAACCCATATTGCCAGACTTCTTTTCATATATACCTCCTCCGTAAGACTTCGATTATCTTTCCTGGCACGAACCGCCGCCGTCTGCCTTTGCCACGGGGGGTCTTCCGGCCGGGAGCCTGGCCGATCACCCTCCGGGCGACGCCTCATCTTCGATTGCCGATTGAGGGCATGCCTTCCTGCACGTGCCGCATCCTTTGCACCGCACCCGGTTTATTACAGCCCGTCCCCAGAGAAACCAGATTGCGTGGTGCGCACACGCCTGGGCGCACGCTCCGCAGCCCAGGCACAGCTCGGTTTTCACCTTCAGGGCCTTCCGATCATTTTCCGGCGCCTGCATTGTTCCTGATGGCCGCGGGGAGCACGACGTTCTGATCGATCAGCCTTCGCTGCAAGGTTTTCACGTCTATCTCCCCCGGGGTTACATTCGCCTTTGCCGCTATCGCCGCCGCTGCGCCTGCGGCCTCGCCCATTTGCAGGCAGAATGGGATAATGTTAAGCACGTCATTGGCAACCAGGTCCGAGGAGAAGCAGCGTCCCGCGACGAGCAGGTTCTCGATCTCCCTGGGCAGCATGGAACGGTAAGGGATGCACATGTGCGGATGGTCGGGTGAGGCATTCGCATCGATGGGAGGGCATACCGCTATGGTGTCGTCAAAGACTGCGCCCGTGCGGATGTCCTTTTCGGTGACGAAATACTCTCCGAGCAGCCTTCTGCTCCCCCGCGTCCCTATCTGCGGCGCCACGTTCATGATGAAGCTTTTCTCGAAGCCCGGCACGTTCTTCTTGAGAAAATCATGCGTTATCAACATGCCTTTTCGACCGTTGACCTCCACCCAGGTAAGGTCTTCGAAGCTGAGAGCGCTCAGAAAACGTCTTTCAGTGACTTCATTGGAGGTCTCCGTAACAAAGCTGTCCATATAGTTGGGCACCCACTTCGGGAAATAGTTGTTGACCCAGACGACGTCGTCGCGGAAGCCTCTCAATACCATGGAAAAGCCGCCGAGACCTTCGAGCTTGTACATCAGCTCCGCGTACGTCGGCTGCTCCTCCGACATGAACCTGCTGAACCTCTCGGTGTCGACATTGGCCATCTGAAAGATCAAAGCGAGCCGGGAAATTCTGGCCTTCGGGTCCATCTGGCCGTCATAGGGCGCTCCGGCCGTCGCAAATATGTCGCCGTCGCCTGTCGCGTCGATGACGACCTTCGACAGTATCGCCCGCCTGCCGGATTTGCTCTCGAAGAAGGCGCCGCGAACCCGCTTCTCCTCGACCAGGGCCTGCGTGCCCCAGGAATGCAGAAAGAGCTTGACCCCGGCCTCTTCCATCATATCGTTGAGGACGCATTTCAGGATCTCCGGGTCCACCATCACGCTCAGCCTGACTTTCCCGCCGACCACGAAGAAAAGATACTCCTTCCATTTGCTGACCAGCTTCGGATCGGTTGAGCCCAGGTCCTCGTAGCGGGGATGTACGACTCCTCCCACAGCATCCAGCCTCCCGATCATTTCCTGGCAAATACCTGTTACCTGCTGCTCCCTGGTGCCGTCGCTCAAGTGCGGAATAAGTATGACCAACCCCCCGGTGGCCATGCCTCCCAGGTGCCCGTATCTCTCGAGGAGGACTGTCTTTGCCCCGCTTCTGGCCGCCGCGAGGGCCGCCGCCACTCCTGCCGGGCCGCCGCCTACCACCACCACATCGGCCTCGCCGGCTACGTTAGTCTGCCTGGCCGGTTCCCTCACCGTCTTCTCTGCCGAAGTCTCCCCTGCGCTTGCCATTCGCATCGCCTCCTTTGGAATCATTCCCGCCGAGATATTCTCTCTCGTTTGAAAGTCTCCATCCTACAGGGCTTGTCGCCTGGAGACCTTCACGGAAAGAACATACAGCAATCAGTGCAAGGCGTATGCCTGAGAATGCCGAGCCCGAATCAGCCTCAAAAACGGCGGAGTTCCGAGCAGAACGGGCCTGCGATACCTTATGTTGTCGCTCTATATTTCGCGGAATCTGTTATATTTCGTGGCTGCGTTCAACGTATGCCGAGCTTACGCATGCGAGACCGCAGCGTGCTCGGGTGGAGCCCGAGTATGGCCGCGGCGCCTTCTGCCCCTTCCACGCGCCATCGGGACTCGGACAAGACTGCCAGAATATGCTCCCGCTCAACATCCTCCAGTGTCGCCTTCCTGCCCACCTCTTTGGATGGCGGGACGGTCAGCTTGTCCGCGAGCCGAAGCGCCGTGCCGGGGCATAAAATGATGCTCCGCTCGATAACGCTCTCCAATTCCCTGATGTTCCCCGGCCACGGGTACTCCAGAAGCGCTTTCATGGTGTCCCTCGTCACGGAGGTGATCTTTTTCCCTAATTTTCTACCGTACTTCATAATGAAAGCCTCGACCAGGAGCGGAATATCTTCCCTGCGTTCCCTGAGAGGGGGGATCACGATCGGAAAAACGTTGAGACGATAAAAGAGGTCCTCCCGGAATCGTCCTTTGCGGACTTCCTCCTCGAGGTTTCTGTTCGTTGTCGCAATAATCCTCACATCGGCCCTGTGGGTGCGGGAAGAGCCCAGTCGCTGGAACTCGCCGTCCTGTATCACCCGGAGCAGCTTGGCCTGGAGGTTGAGGGGAAGCTCCCGATCTCGTCGAGGCAAAGGGTAGAGTTATGGGCGATCTCGAAGCGGCCCAACTGCCTGGCGTGCGCTCCCGTAAATGCGCCTTTTTCGTGGCCGAAAAGCTCGCTTTCCATAAGGTCGGCGGGAAGCGCGGCGCAATTGACCGTAATAAGCGGCCTGGGTTTCCGGGGGCTCATGTTATGAATGGCAATGGCCAGAAGTTCCTTGCCGGTCCCCGTTTCTCCGAGCACAAGAACGGTCGCATCCGTCTGGGCAGCCTGGCTCGCCCTGAAAAAGGCCTGTTTAAGCCCCGTGTCGTGCCCGACGATCCTCTCCGCGTAGTGTTCCACCTTGATCTCTTTGCGAAGATAGATGTTCTCTGCCTCGAGTTGCTCTTTCAGGCCCGTCAGCTCATCGAGGGCCTCCTGCAAAGCCCCTCCGCCCGTTTTCTCGCCAATGCGCTGGCAAAGATATCACCTATCACCTTCATTCGATCCGCCAATTGACGGGGCAAGACTATCTCCCTTCTCATGGTGCTCACCGCAACGGAGCCGACGATTGCGCCCCCTGCTATCATCGGGACCATCACGGACGATTCAATGCCGAAATTCTGGAGCACCGCCCTGTCGATACCGGCTTCCGGGGGCAGATCTTCGATTTTTTCAAAGACCACCGATCCTCTCTCCTGGAGTCTTTTGGCTGTCCACGGCAGCGTCTCGGTATCGAAGTTGTCAGGGGCAGAGAGTATGCCTTCCTCCGTCCAGGAATGGGTACGGTTCATCCGGGACATATCAGGTGAAAATTGAAAGACCGTGCCTCTGTCTACACCCAAAAACTTAACGACATCCTGAAGTCCTCTCGTTATTTCAGCGTCGACGTCCGAAAGGGGCGGATTGATAAGTTTTGTCGATATTGTGGAGAGGAGCTTCTCGAAGCCGAGGAGCTTGATGTTCTGCTCCTCTGCCCTCATACGTCCGAACACGTTGGCAAGCATCTCGCCCAGCAGCGTTAACTTTGTGACCGTATGGTCGGGCCACGGATGGATATCGTGCTTTGAGAGGAAAATACCGGACCCGAGGACGGCGCCGTGCAGCTTTATGGGTATGATCACGCCCGCCCTTATGCCGGCAGACAGGTAATATTCCCGCTCCCCGGCCGCTCCTTCCGGCAGATCATCGGGTATCCGCCGCACAATAATGGGCGTCCCCGCACCCGCTACCTGCGCATACCACCTGAAACAACCGGTCGGGTTTCTGTCAGGGAATTCAACCCCCGGAACAGTATAAATCGACGTAGACCCGACCGAGCTTGAATCGTCAAAAAAAGCAAACATGCCCCTGTCCATGTTAAGAAATTCAACAATAAGACGAAGCGCATTTTCCGTTTGGCTCTCACCAACCGTTTGTGGAAAACCGACAAATAGGGATGACAGATCGGTCAGGAGTCTCTCGAACCGAAGGGGCTCGTTCAGTATCGTGCGGGTGGCGTCGTCCATGTCATTGCAATCGTTGCTAATTCTCCAATAACTAAAGAGTTTTGTCAACTACTCCGGGGCTTGGTCGCCGTGCGTCTGCATGAATGTCGGTACCGGCCGGCCAGAGGAACATCCATGCCATTATAACTCTCCCTCCCGCATCCCGGGCACCCCGCAAAGACAGGTTGCCGAAAGCGAAAGCGGTCCTGAAAGGATGATGTGCGTGCTCGATCTTCCTTTTGCTCGTGCCACGCCACGCACATCAAGCAAAAACGTTCCGGAAGGGGATGAAGATTTTTGGTGCAGCCCAAAAAACCGTTCGCCCGGCGAAGCGCGGGCGTACGCTGATCGAGGCGTAAAACCGGCCGCATGTTTTACTTCCGCTAGGCGCTCGTCGTTTGCTAACTTTACTGCCAACTGCGCAAGAGGGGTTAATGTGTTTCGGAATCTACATCAAGGAAGGGCATCGTAGAACGTTGCGTTCACGTGCAAACAAAGGGTTTCGGCTTATTTGAATTATTAAGGAATACCATGGATATAGTGGCAGCCGGCTAAAATCCGTCCATTATGTTCTCCCCTTTTCGCTCTCTCCTGTTCCTTCAGGTTTATGGGGAATAACGTTGCCACGGTTTTTATAGGTGTTCACTCAGCAGTTCACGGCATCCTCGTCTTTCGATCGATACTACGGAATTTATAGTAACTCCACTACCTGGCGGTTTCAACATAAACGCCCCTGACAGAACAGATGTTACTTCGGATAGTTTGTTGTCTGACAGACCGATTCCGGTGCCGAATATCCTTTTGTTGCCGTAATCCCCTTTACCTATCCCCATAACTTGCAGATTTTCTTTGTGATAGCCAAAGCCGAGAAAGAATATTTTGGAAGCCTCGCGTAACACTTCTATTAATTCAAGCGCTTTCCCGCTCCTGATGCATCAGTTTAATGCTCTTTGCAAGGTTTTTAATATCATTCCAACCATACCCACTGGAATATTGTCTGCCGTCGCCCTGCCAGGGTAAAGGGCCGACCGAGCCGTAAACATGGTCAATTCGAATTTTCTTGACTTGTTCTTCTATGTCCTCATCGCTTGCGTCATTGAATGAATGACGCAAGCTGGTAAACAAAAAATGCTCAAGTGATCGGTCATAATTGAACGTGATGAATCGGGTCTTGTTTTCGCTAAACCTCCCGAAGCTGGACAAGTCAATTAAATCATCTGTCATTCTTTCGTAGAGATAAGATACCCAGTCATCAGCACTATTATCTAAATCGATTCCAAACTTACTCCTTGCCTCTGCGGCAAGGATATTCAAGACAATGGAATATTTCCCCACGTTCTCGAACCCGACATTCCTTGACAAAAACAGGTCGATAGAGGGCGTATTGGAGTCCTTAAAAACATCACAAAACCTTTGGGCAGTATCAATAAGCGGGCGATCCCGGGCCAGCAAGATGGCGTTTGGTCCCCTTAGCATACTCTCGATTTCCAATGCAAAATTACGGCAGATTCTGGCCCGAAGTTCGAAGCCGAGCGGATACCCATACGCACTACTCGCTCCTGCACCCAGGATGAAAACTGTCGGTTGCCGTCTCATCTCTGCTTCCCCTCTCCCTTCTAAACCCCTCTAACTCTGGCGATGCTTCTTGCACAGTAGCAGGAAATAGGGGGGATTTTGGGGACGTTGTTTCCTAACGTTCATTGCTTGTTGCCTTCTTTTTTCCTTCGGCTGCCTTCCCACAAAACAAATCACATTAGGCAACAACGTCCCCAATTCACCCCCTCATTCAAGCTCACCTTTTCCGAGGAACGACAAAGGGTTATGTGGTGCTTACGTGTATCAAAGAAGCCTTGCCAACGAAAGACAGAGGCCCGCCAGGCCAGCGCAACCGAAAACCATGAATATGAATCTAAAACACTGAGAATAGCTATAGTGATTCCGCCAAAGGCGCCATGAAACCGTGGCCTTCTTCTGGTTTGTGTCGAACTCTTCCCGAGTAAACCGCTTGGCGATATGTGGGATACCTGCTTCGTCCTTTACAGCCGCCTTGGACTCAAAGAACTTTAGTGATGCTTCTGCCCCTTGTATTAGGTCGTGATTTCTTTGATCAAGCTTCCAGAAGATAAACGAAAACAAGATTAGCAGTAGTCCGAAAGCAATACCAAGGTGCGGAAGATTTATGTCTGTCTTCAAGCTCGCTGCCAGTCCCGTCGAAAGTAGGGATGAGATAGCAATATAGAATTGATCGTTGTTAGCCTTTGACCTGCTTGCATTTGAAAGAAGTCCCAAGCCTGTTTTCTCAATTCCTCATCAGTCATAGTCCAGACCAAACAATGTTACTTCATGTCCCTTACCCTTTCTCCAGTACCTCGTGCTCTCCGTCCGTGCAATCGTAGACACCGATTGTAACACTTGCTATCGGCTCGGTCGAGCAAAATCTATCCTCTCAGGAACCAGCCCTCCCGCCATAAGGATCACGAATATTCGCGCATCTGTTACCCCTCCAAAGCAGTAAGTCCAACGGCAAGGCACACATAATGTACCTCCAACCCCCCGCCCCCAAAATCCTTGACACGCCACCGACATGCAGTGGTAGTATGCTGAATAAGGGAACAAACTGCTTGTTTAAAGTGTCTAATAGGATAGATGAAGCCGGGCCTGCCGATGAGGACTTGGAGCTTGTCGCGGCTTGCCGGAAAGGGGACGTTGAGGCGTTTGGGGTGGCTGTGATCTATTCATCAAACTGCGATGATGTAATGTATATTTGAACCAAGAGGGGGAGTAAAGATGAAAAAGGCAATCGTATGCGTGATGACCGTTGTCGCTTTCCTGACTTTTACTGTATTAGCAATGGCGGATCAAAAGAGCCAGCCGCAGAAGGCAAGCAGTCCACCTCCGCAGAAAATTACACAGCCGAGCCCTGCCCCCAGCAATCCGAGCGTACAACCGAGCACGGGGACCGCACGGGGCTTAGCAACACCGTCCGGACAGGCGGCCAAGGACCTGTCGTCAGGCGCCAAGACGCCCGGGCAGGTATTCGATGGCAGTCGTGGTCCCACTACAGCGCCTGCAGTAAACACTTCAACGGGAACCGCTCGTACGCCGCAGCAGGCAATCGACCAATACAAGGCCTCCGGACCGCAGAAGCCAGGTCCTCAGACGCTAAAGATCAAGGAACCGCCTCCCCCTGCACCGGCGAAATGAGGTTAAGCCTTCGTCCTTGAGCATGTGAGGGGCGGGCGATAGGGCCGCCGCACTGCCTGTTTTTGGGGGGGATGTGTGTAGAGCGCTAAAGTACCACAGGGATCAGGTCATCCGCTCGCACGTTTGCCTCCGGTGGTCGCGGCCCAGGAAGTAGTTCGCCCACGAAGATGTCTGATCCAGCGCCCAATCGCGAGGACGGATATAATTCCCCTTGAGGGAGACTTCTTCCCCGCGGGAGGCGAGCCGCCCATAGGCGCGGACGAAGATACACTTCCGTTTTCCCGGGAATACCTCGCACCAGCCTTCGAGGGAGCCGCCGCACTGGCCGTTGAACAAGAATTTAGGACACTGCGATTGTGGGCAGAGGAAGGCAACTTCCGCCAGGGTGCAGTCTCCGCATCGGCGGCAGCGGGACGTGATGAACTTGAGCCAATACTCCACCTCGGTTAACGCCTCTTCCAGCGGCGTACGGTCGACGAGGCGGAAGAATGAGCATAAGGTCCGATAGAGGGGTGCGCCCTCGGCAAAGCTGTCCGGTGGAAAGCACGCATGACGGTGTACCCCACCGTCGCGCGGGGACGGGCCGGAAGCGGCATAGGCGTTTCTCTGCTGAGCCCCGTAGCCGGGTCTTTCTCGTAGATGTAAAAACCGCCCTCCTGAGGGAAGTCGAACTCAGGGACGAAAGATCGCCATTCCTCTTTGATCTCCTCCGACCTCCCTATGATCTGCTCTATCTCGCCGTAGGACAACCCGGGACCGCCGATGTGGGCGCCATTGTAACCCATGCCGCGAAGCACGGCCACGAGCCGGGCGGCCCTCTCGAGACTGGCCGACCTCCCTCGGTCTTTCGCTCCGGATTCCCCCTCGACCGTCGAGAACAGCTTGTTTGTGACGACGCAGCCAGGCACGCTGTTCTTGTTCATCGCCCTGGCCACCGGAAGGGTGAGGACGTAGACGTTACCTATGACCGGGATGTCAATGCCATAGGCGTGCATGGTGACGAGGAGCTCATCGAACTTCCTCGCGTCGAAGCCGACCTGTGTCACGACGAAATCGGCCCCGGCCTGGACCTTCTTCCACAGCTTGAAATATTGGGCCATGGTCTCCGATTCGAGCTGCTTGAAGGGCGAAATCGCGCACCCCTTGACCATATGAATAGGCGGGGCGGAGGTACCGCCGCCGGGCGCCCTTTCGTCGATAGAAAGCCCCTGGTTCAGCCGATCGATGAGATGGATGAGCTGGACAGAATCGACGTCGTAGACAGGCTTGGCCTTGCCCTGGAACCCGTACAAGGGGTAGTCGCCGGTCATGGCAAGCAGGTTATGGATGCCGAGCCTGTCAAGGGCATAGAGGATCGATTCAATCTGGTTTCTGTTCTTATCCTTGCAGGTAAAATGGATAATGGGGTCGATCCCGAGGCGGCGGACTTCGGCGCCAATTACGTCCGGGGCCAGGGTCGGATGGCCGCCGGGATTGTCGGTGATAGAGAGGGCGTCGATGAGCCCTCCCCGGGCAGCGTCCTGGGCAAGGCGCAGGACCTCGTCCTGCCTCTTTCCACGGGAGCCCCTGCCGGGGACAAGCTCCACCGTGTAAACGAAACGGTCCCTCCGGGCGAGGATATCACCTAAGCGCCTGGTGCGTGCCTTGTTTGCCCATAGCTTCTCTTCGCTCATATCTCTCAGGATACCTTTCAAGCCGTCGCCATTCAAGTATGTACTATTAACGCAGAACGGGATTTAGGCGAACCGTCCGCAGGCCTATTGTTCGGCCTTCATCTGCTCTCCGCAGCAGACGATGTCACATGTTTCAACGCAGCCACACGCCTCATCAACCGACACGACGAGCCCGCAGACCTCACAGGAATACTGTTCTCCAGCCTTCACCTTCTCCTTGCCCGTACCAGCCCGTTTTGCCGGCTTGGCCGCCGTCTTCGCAGTCTTTGGCGCTGTCGGCTTCCTTGCTTTCTTAGGGGTTGCCTTTACCGCAGTTCCTTTTGATGTCCTCGCCATCTGTTTACCACCTCCTCACGGTTATTAGGGTCCTCGCGGTTCGCCTAATCCCTCGCTTTTGTAACCTCTCCCTCAACGAAACGTGGTTTTCAAAAGAAGTATAATGCCCTGGCTGTCCCGTGTCACTGATAGGGAAATCTAAAGTCGCGAGGAGTGCTTGCCTGGGTCCGGCGGACGCCGGGTTGACTCAACGGCGACTCTATTATCCCAACACGCGGGTCCTTTTTTCTTGACATTGCACCTAAAGCGGCAGATAAAATGGAGGGTTGAAGCGAATATCCGCACCGCTGCGACCAAAACCTTCGATGGGTCTTTAAAGTGGGGGGTGAGACATGATTCCAGGCATCACGAAAATCCTGTACGCGACTGATCTGAGTAAAAACTCGGCTTATGCTTTTTTCTATGCAGTTGATATGGCGAAGGCGCATAACGCCCAAATCGTTATTCTCCATTCCGTTGAACCCACTCGCCACATTACCGTGGTAGAATCGGATACGCTGGACAAGATGGCGGAAGTCGAAAAGGAGAAACAGGAGGGATATGTAGAGGAAATCAAAAAGAGGGTGAGCGGGTTCTGTGAAAAAGTGGAAAATAGTTACGGCAACGCCTGTGTCCAATTAGTATCTGATATCCTCGTTCCCATCGGTCATCCAGTAGAGGAGATATTGAAGGCGGCAGATGATGAAAGGTGCGATGTGATCGTCCTTGGTACTCATGGAAAGGGAGTTTTAAGGCACACCTTCCTCGGAAAGGTGGCCGGCTCGGTGCTTGAGCGAACCCGAAAACCGGTTTTTATCATCCCGCTGCCCTCGGATGATATAACCATAGATTGGGATAAAATCTCGTAAGACATATAAAAGACCCAACGACAGCCGACTGCTCCGAATCCGTGAGATAGGTGTGTCTGGAACGGCTATCAAGGAGAACAGGAAGCGTCTATCGCGATTGCCGCTCATAATAGAGCGTTTCTGGCTACCACATGTTGTGCTTAACTTGCGGCAAGGCAACATAATGTATCCCGAACCCCCCGCCCCCAAAATCCTTGACACGGCACCGACAAGCAGTGGTAGTATGCTGAAAGGGGAACAAACTGCTTGTTTAAAGTGTCTAATAAGATAAATGAAGCCGGGCCTGCTGACGAGGACTTGGAGCTTGTCGCGGCCTGCCGGAAAGGTGACGTTGAGGCGTTCGGGGTGCTTGTCGCCAGGTACCAGAAGAAGGCCTTCAATATCGTTTTCCGGATGCTGGGAGACTATGAAGACGCTGCGGACGTGGTGCAGGAGGCGTTCTTGTCGGCATTCAGGTCGATAAAGAAATTCGGGGAGACGCCAGGTTCTCGACTTGGCTTTACAGCATCTGCGTCAACCAGGCGAGGAACCGCATGACCCAGGCGCGCAGCAGGTCGCGTCACGAGGGGCCGTCTTTGGACGAGCCTGTGAGGGTTGCGGATGGCCTTTCCATCGTGGAGCCTGCGGGCGACGACCCGCCCGCCGACGAGCAGGTCCGCACCAGGGACCTCCGGGCCGCGCTGCAGGAGTGCATCGGCCGCCTCGAAACGGAGCAAAGGGAGGTGCTCGTACTGCGCGATATACACGAATTTTCTTACGAAGAAATAAGTGATATCCTTAACATACCCGACGGGACGGTGAAATCGAGACTCTTCAGGGCGCGCGACGCCCTGCGGGTCGCTCTTAAAGACAGGGTCGGAGACTTATGAGTTTGTGCAAAGAGATAAAGCCGCTCTTGCCTGCGTATGCGGACGGGGAGCTATCCGCGAACGACGCGAAGCTCGTCGCGGACCACGCAGCCGGATGCGCGGCCTGCCGCGCGGAGCTGGCCGCTTATCGGAAGACGCACGCCCTGCTGGCCGGCCTCGATGAAGTCGAGCCGCCTCCGTGGCTTGCCGATAAAATCATGGCCCACGTAAGGGACGAGGCAGGCAAAGAGCCGGGGCTTCTCAGGCGGATTTTCTATCCCCTTCATATCAAGATACCCATTCCGGCCGTAGCGACGGTATTCATCGTCTGTCTTGTCTTCTATCTACAGAAAGGCGCCGCCCCCCCTTATGAGGCGGCCCCCGTCCCGCCGCCCGGCCAGACCATGTACGAAAAAGCAAAGCAATCGCCCAAGGCTGCGAAGATGCGGGCACCTGTCCCTGACGCTGCGGCCTCCGGGAAGTCTCTCCCGGCTGCTCCCCCTGCGCCATCGTTTGCGCCCGCACCCCAGGCGGCCCCGGCCCCGGCGGCTTTGCCCCCGGCCCCGGCTGCCGCGCCGATGGCAGCGCGGGCTTTTGAGGCTACCGCTCCGGAGTCCGCCGCAAGGCTGAGAGCGGACGAGGGGACGCACAGGTCCCTGGCGGCCAAGAAGGCAGCCGGGCAAGCCGCTCCTGCCTCGGTTGACGTCACGCTGCACGCGGACGATTTGAAGTCTGCGGCCGGAGAGGTGGAAAGCCTCCTGCACGAGACAGGCGCGCAGAACGTCCGGAGGAAGTCTGAGGAAGGCTCCGAGTCGGTCACCGGAGAGATCCAGCGTGAAGAGGTTGCGGCCTTCGTGGAAAAGCTGGACGACATCGGCGACGCAAAAGCCACGCAGCCCGCCGCCCCCGCAGCAAGCGTTCCCATCAAGGTCAAGGTAGTCCCCGTCTTTCCCGCGAAATTAAAATAAGGCTGCGTCAGGCATCGTAAATAATTGACGCGCAGCGGAGAGATGGTATAATGAAGCAGCAACCAGGTAACTACATCACAGGGGCGGCAACGGATGAATTCTGATGCTTAAAGTCCTGCTCTCTATCAAGAAATCCCGCGACGATATCATCGACCTTTTGAAAGGCCACAGTGTAGACGTTGACGACGGCGCAACGCCCCTGCCCCGCAAGATTGCATCGGGCAGCTACCACGCGGTGATCCTCGATGGAGCGCCGTCCGACGTGGGGGCCGTCAAGGCTGCGGACCCGAGGGCCGAGGTGCTGCTGGTCGGCGGCGACGCCGGCGACAGCGTCGAGGCGATACGGATGGGCGCCTGGGCGCACTTCCCCCTGCCCCTCGACCTTGTCCGCCTCGAAGGCACCATAAGCGACATCGCGGCCCTGTTCGATATGCGCGTAGAGACTGCGCGCCTCGAAAGGCAGCTCGATTCGCAGTACGTCTTTGCGGGTATCGTAGCGCGGAACCCGAAGATGCTGGAAGTCTTCTCGTTCATCAGGCGCGTTGCACCCTACTTCACGATCATCACGATCACGGGCGATACGGGCACAGGCAAGGAAGTGGTGGCAAAGGCCATCCACGCGTTGAGCCCGAAGCCCGGCGAGCCGATGCTCGTCTGCAACTGCGGCGGCTTCGTTGAGACGCTTATCGGGTCGGAGCTGTTCGGCCACAAGCAAGGGTCGTTCACCGGCGCGCTCAAGGACAAGGTGGGCCTTTTCGAGGCTGCGGGCGAAGGCACGCTCTTCCTCGACGAGATCGGCGAGATGCCCCTCTCCTTCCAGCCGCACATGCTGAGGGTGCTGCAGAACGGCGAGTTCAGGCCGATCGGCGCAAACAGGCCCCTCACCTCGCGGTGCCGGGTCATCACGGCGACGAGCAAAGACCTCGCCGCAGAGGTGAAAAACGGCACGTTCAGGGAAGACCTCTTTTACAGGATCACCCGCCTGGTGATAAACGTCCCGCCCCTGCGCGAGCGCAAAGACGACATACCGCTTTTGTCGAGATATCTCCTCAACAAATCGAACGCATCGACCGGCAAGAACATCCTCGGGATTGCGCGCTCCGCCCAGGCCGCCATGATCGCGCACGACTGGCCCGGAAACGTCCGCGAGCTGGAAAACGTGATCGAGCAGGCGGCGATCCTCGCAACCGAGCCGTTCATAAAACTGGAGCACCTCCCGCATTACCTACAGGGGCCGCTGCTCAGCCGCCCCGTTTCCGGCGCGGGCCGCATGGAGGACGTTATCGCGAGCCACCTCGAAGCAACGCTTTCCGCCTGCAAGGGGAACAAGAGCGAAGCGGCAAGGCGCCTCGGCCTCACGCGGCGCGCGCTCCTGCGCTGGATCGAGAAATATTCCAAAGCCGCGCCCGGCCGCAAGTCCCGGCCCGCCGAACAAATGACCCTGCTGCTTGCAGCGGGGTCATAAAGCAAGCGTAGCGCCGCGCCGAGGGGGGAGGCTCCATGCGGCTTCGCCGCTGGAGGGGGCGCTGAGCCCCAATAAGATGTCATTAACGCGCACTCCTTTATACCGATATCGTCCTGAAAAGGCCATAAAGCAAAAGGCGGATACGCCTTGCCCCGCCGCCTGACATCCCCTTCCCTCCTTTCACGCAAACCCAACAGCCCCAAGCCTTAGCAGGCGGTCCGGCATCGCTTGCCGCGCTCCCTTTTGCACACGCTTTTCGCCGTGGCATCCGTCTTGCTCATATAGACTCCATGACCGTTCTCATCGCCGCCCTGATAAAGGCAATCATACGAAGCAGGATCATAAGGCGGCGCGAACAGCGGGACTATTTCAAAATCCTATGAGGAGGAAAAGCATGGAAACGATCAAAAGGTTTCTGAAGGACGAAGAGGGCGTATCGGCAATCGAGTATGGCCTTATCGCAGCGCTCATCGCGGTAGCCATAGTGACTGCGGTCGGGCTCGTAGGCACGAACCTGACGGGCGTCTTCAACAACGTCGCCGGCAAGCTGACGCAGGCCGGCTAAGAAAACGCAAAAATGGAGGGCATCGTCCTGCGCCCGCCCGGACTGCACGCAACGGCGCAACTTTCGTAAGCCGGGGACAATGCCCTCCATAAAGGTAAGCGAAAAGCCGCTGGAGGGGGCGACGCGAGCCCCAGTAATTGAATGCCTCTTCCTTTTTATGAGGGGGTGGCTCCGCCGGCTTTGCCGGTGGAGGGGGCGACGCGAGCCCCAGTAATTGCTGGACATATGGGGGTGTCCGTTTTTATGAACGCGATTTTTCTCCTTCTCGTCGCCATCCTGGTGGTCGGGGCATTATTCGACGTCCTGTGGCGGCGCATTCCTAACTGGCTCACCCTGCCCGCCATTGCGGTCGGGCTTCTGTACTATTTGTGGGGAAGCGGCCTCACCGGGCTCCTCTTCAGCGCAGGCGGCGTTGCGCTCGCCCTCGCTATCTGGGCCCCCTTCTACGTTATGGGCGGCATCGGCGCGGGAGACGTAAAGCTTATGGCCGCGGTCGGGGCGATCCTCGGGCCTGCGGGCCTTTTCCGCTCCGCCCTCTGCACTGCCATCGTGGGCGGGATCTATGCTGCGCTGGTCCTTGCTGCGAGCCGGCCCGGAAGGGAGGTTGCAGCCGAATACAGGAAAAAGGCAGTCGCGTTTCTACACACCTTCGATCTCGCAGTCCTGCGCGGCAGCTCCGTAAAGAAAGGCCCCCTGCTCTATTACGGGGCGGCCATCGCCCTCGGTACACTGCTTTCTCTGCTCTGCAAAAGCCCCACATGTATGCTCGTAGGGAGAGGATAAAACGATGGGAACGGGCAAAAGGGCAATAATGCTCGGCGCGGCAGTGATGATCGCGCTCCTGGCCAGCCTCTTCGCATACAGCCGGCTCGAAAGAAGGTCGCACGTCCGCGTGCAGGCGGGCCAGACGCAGCAAGCGGTGGTCGCTGCGGCCGACCTGCCGTGGGGCGCGGTCATAACCAAAGAGATGGTGAAAGTCTCGCCGTTTCTGAAAAAGAGCCTGTCCGCCGGCGCCTTCACTGACGCGGCCGCAGTCGAGGGCCGGACGCTTATCAACGCGGTGAAGGCGGGCGAGCTTGTGCTGGAATCGCGCCTTGCCCCCACGACCTTGCTGGGCGGCGGCGTCGCAGCCATCATCACCCCGAAGAAGCGCGCAATGGCCGTCCACGTGGACAAGGTGGTCGGCGTATCGGGCTTTGTCCGCCCCGGCCACAGGGTCGATGTCCTGGTAACGCTCTCCCAGGCGGGCGACTACAGGAAGCCGGTTACAAAGATCGTCCTTGAGAACGTGCTGGTCCTCGCAGCAGGCACGGACCTGGAGAAAGGCGGGAAACAGGAGAAGCCCTCCCAGGTGGACGTCATCACATTAGAGGTGACGCCCGAGGAAGGTGAGAAGCTTGCCCTTGCGTCTACCGAAGGTAAGCTGCAGCTCGCCCTGCGCAATGCCGCGGACAACGAGGACGTCATCACCAGGGGCAGCACGTTCCCTGCCCTCCTCGCCTCTTACGGCACAGGCGCGATAGCAACCGACCAGCCCAGCCGGCAGGCAGCGCAGAAGGCGCAAAAGCCGCGCGCAGTGCGCCGCGCGCCCCAGGGCGTCGGCGGGCGGGCGCCCTTTGCAGTCGAGATGGTGAAGGGCACGGTCCTCAGCTCTGTTAAATTCAACGAGGGGGAGTGAGACCCGTGAAGCGAAGGAACAGGACTATCGCATTATGCGCGACGGCGGCCGTTCTCGGGGCCGCGATAATCTTCCTTGCCTGCACGGGCTTTGCGCAAGCCCAGCCATCCGACGCCCGCGTCAACGGCGTGCAGTCCCGGAAGATTGCGATCTCGGCAGGCAAATCGCTTGTCATCGAGATGCCCAGGGCCATGAAGAGGGTCTCCGTGGCGGCCCCTAACATCGCGGACGCCCTTATCCTGACGCCGCGCCAGATATACGTCACCGGCAGGACGCCCGGCGTGACGAACCTGACCGTCTGGGACAGCCGCGACGAGGTATCGACGGTCTTTGATATCGACGTATCGCCCGACGTGGGCAGGCTCAAGGCGAAGCTCCATGAGATGTTCCCCGACGACGCGTCCATAGGCGTGACTGCGATGAACGACGGCATATCTCTGACAGGCTCCGTCTCCGGGGCAGCGAAGCTCATGCAGGTGGCAGCCGTAGCCGCGACGTACGCGCCGCTCGACAAGGACGGCAGGCCGAAGGTCGTCAACCTTCTGGAAGTCGGCGGGGTGCAGCAGGTGATGCTCGAGGTAAGGGTCTCCGAAATGAGTAAGACGCTGGCGAGGAACCTGGGCATCAATTTCGCAGGGGTCGCCAGGACCGGCAACCAGTTCGGCGTCTCCCTCCTCAATGCCCTCACCTCGCTCAACGGCGGCGGGGTCTCCGGACAGGGCACGGCAACAGGCATCCCCGGCACCCTGCCCTTCAATAACGGGTTCCCCGGCGCAGGCATCGGCGTCTCCACCAACGTGACCGCGGCGGTCAGGTTCATGGCGAACGGCCAGGCATGGACAACCTTTATAGACGCGCTCCAGCAGAACAACCTGCTAAGGGTGCTTGCCGAGCCGACGCTGATTACCTTAAGCGGCAAATCGGCAAACTTCCTGGCAGGCGGCGAGTTCCCCATTCCCGTGCCGCAGGCCGGCGCGTCCGTGCCCGTTATAACGATCCAGTATAAGCCCTTCGGCGTAGCCTTAAGCTTTACGCCCACGGTGCTCAGCAAAGATCGGATCAACATGGTCGTAGCGCCCGAGGTCTCGGAGCTCGACTTCTCGCAGGCCGTCTCCCTGCAAGGGTACATCGTTCCGAGCATCACTACGCGGAGACTTTCGACGACCGTAGAGCTGGCAGACGGCCAGAGCTTCGCCATCGCAGGGTTGCTCAAGGATGAGGTCAAGCACAACATAGCCAAGTACCCTTTCCTCGGCGACATCCCCATCCTCGGCGCGCTCTTCCGCAGCTCCTCTTTCCAGAGAAATGAGACGGAGCTGGTAATCATCGTCACGCCCCATCTGGTAAAACCCCTCGATATGTCGAAGCAGACCCTGCCGACGGACGGCTACGTCATGCCCGACGATTACGAGTTTTACCTGGAAGGCAGGCTCGAAGGCAGGGCAGCGCCCGGCGGCCCGCTCCCGCGCACTCCCGGAAAGGGCGGCCTCGAAGGCAGCTTCGGATACATTGTGCCTGACGCGGAGGAGGAGAAGAAATGAGATGGATGCGGTTTTTCGCCTTACTTGCCGCTGCGCTCGCTGCGAACGTCATCGGGTGCTCGCCGAAAGAGGCATGGCTGCAAAAGGATCACGGCCGGTCGTACAGGCAGGCCATAACGAGCCAGACCCTGGACCCGCAGGCCGGACGCACGCAGCGGCCGGTAGCGGCCATGAACGCGCCGGAGGCAAACGAGGTCTACGCGCAATTCCTCAAAGGCTTCGAAAGGCCGGCAAAGGCGCAGTCCGGTTATATGATACCGCTGACCAGCCAGGGCGGCTCATTCAGCCAGGGGCAATGAGGACGCGTTTCATGAATAGCGGATGCGTTTGCAGGCGGGGTAACGCAAGCGGCAGGCGGGGCGCGACAACGCTCGAGCTCGCCCTTATGCTGCCCGTCCTCGCCTTCCTCATCTCCGGCATGGCGGACATGGGCTACTACATGTTTATCCAGCAGACGCTCCAGTTCGCGACGAGGGAAGGCACAAGGCTCGCCACAGTCGGCGGCACGCTCAACGGCCAGGGCGGCACGCCGCTCAGCAGGGCCGCATCGATAGTGGCGGAGATCCAGACGGAGGCTGCCATCGGCGGCATCTCCGGCTCCGCGATGCAGATCAGCATCTTCCCTATCACCGCCGCCTACGGCGACCCGTCCGGATGGTCGGGCGAGCAGAACGCGGGCAACCCCGGGGACTACATGCGCGTCGTGACGGTCTACAGTTACACGTTCTTCACTCCCTTTATCGGCAACCTTTTCCCCGGCGGAGCTTCGACGATCAAGGCGCAGGCGACATACAGGAACGAGCTGTTCTCAAGTTAAGGCCAAAAGAGGGCGAGGCAGGCCAGATGCGCATTCGACCGGCAGCAAAGCATCCGAGAGGCGCGGCAACCGTGGAGCTGGCGCTTGTCCTGCCCCTCATCGCGGCTATGGTCTTCGCCATAATGGACATCGGCTGGCTGCTCGAGGCGCGCCTCGTGGTTACGAACGTGAGCCGCGAAGGGGCCAACCTCGCCTCCCGCGACCTCAAGTCGGGGACGGACCTGCTTAATTACCTTATCTCTTCGTCTTCGCCGATAGACCTCGCACGCGTCGGGGAAGATCTACGTGACCACGATCATGGCGGGCACAAGTCGCCGCGTCGCCCAACCCTTCCATTTCTTCGCAGATCAATACGGGCAACCTCAATGCAGCGAGCAGCATCGGCGCGGGCACGCAGAACCTGGGCCTCTCCGCAGCCATGTACAGCCATTTGGTCTACAACGCCACGAACAAGGTGGCCGACGTCCTCGGCGTGAGCGTCATCGAGGTCTTCTACCGGTATACGCCGATGACGCCCCTTTCGAGCTTCGTGCCGGGCCTTCTGTCCGGCGGCGGCGCGACCATAGGCAGCAAGGCGGTCTTCTGCATATCGGGGGCCTCATGACGCCCAGGCGCCTGCACGTTCAAGCTGGCCGGGAAGGAAGCATCCTCGTCAGCCTGGCGATTATGCTCACTGCGCTTATGGGCCTTATCGCCCTTTCCATCGAGGTAGGCTCGTGGTACCTGCTGCGGGCGGAGCTGTCAAAGGCTGTCGACGCCGCCGCCCTCGCAGGCGCGGCCAACATCGCCTCTCCCAACGTCAACCTCAGCGTCCTGGCGCAGGACTTCGGAAACGAGAATTTCGCCGCCGGGCTCTCTGGGCACGCCCACCTCCGGCACGGGCGAGGTCGCCTACACAGTCAGCGCGACCACGTCCAGGATGACGGTTACGGGCAACGCCAGCGTCCCGGGAGTTATCACGAAAATGTTCGGCGTGACCACAGTCCCGGTCTCGCCACCGGCACGGCCCAGAAGAACAAGGTCGAGATCATGATGGTCCTCGACTGCTCGGGCTCCATGTCGGGCTCGCCCGTCTCGTCCCTGAAGACTGCGGCAACGTCTTTCTCGACTTTCTTCACGCCGAACCAGGCAGACGACATGATGGGCGTAGTCACCTTCTCGACTGCGGCGACCGTCAAGGTGCCGCTTGAGACGAACTTCGCCACTGCCATGCAAAACGTGATCAACGGCTTTCGGCCGGCGGGGCGACGAACGCACGAGGACGCCATCGCGCAGGCGGGCGCGCAGCTCCCCGTTCAGACAGGCACGCCGAACGCGAGCTGGAAGCAGCAGTACATGGTCTTCTTCACGGACGGCGAGCCGACCGCGTTCAGGAGCACCTTCGTCCATTCGAACACCTCTTACGACGCGGTCGTTTATACGACGACTGACCCGCACAACAGCAGCAACCAGTGGTACGACGTCGGCGCGAGCCTGGCAAGCCCCGCGACGGGCAACAACCTGTCGCAAAACGCGGTCCAGACGGGGAAAGGACAGAACGAAACGACCTGCCGCGTGAACCAGGGCACGTCGCACAACCCGTCGTACGTCTACTCGACGAGCTGGGCCACGCCGTTCGCCGCTAATCGCGCCGCCGACCCCTTACACTACCACCGGCTACTGCGACATGAACATTGGCACGCCGCGCACCGCGCTGGCGGGCTACGTGCACACGACCGCGCAGCAGATGGCCCTGAACAACGCGGCCGCACTGAAGGCGCGCGGGGTGATGATCTACACTATCGGCCTCCAGGGCGACGGGGGCATCGACGCAAATTTTCTGCTCAACCTGTCAAGCGGGACCAACTTCGCATACGTCGCGCCGTCGGCTTCCCAGCTTGAGGCGATCTTCAGCCTGATCGCCAAGGACATCACCCTGCGGCTCGTACAATAGAGAGGCTTTGAATGGCGGAAGGCGACTACACTGTAAGCATAACTGCATCAGGCAAGACGAGGGCCGCGATCGCGCGGGCGATAGGGCTCGCGGGCGGCTTCAACGTGTTAGCGGACGGGGCGGCAGGCCGAGGCGGACCTTTCCATCGTCGAGGTCGGCGACGACGCGGAAGAAGCGCTGCGCGCCGCAGGCGGATTGCATGCCGCAGGGTCTCGCGGGCGAGGTCTTCCTCACCTCCGAGTCGCGCGCGCCGGAGCTGCTGATCGGCGCGATGAGGGCCGGGGCAAGAGAGTTTTTCTGCCAGCCCATCGACGAGCGGGAGGTGCAGGCTGCGCTCCTGAAATTCAAAGGCCGCGCAGGCCGGATGCGCCCCGGCGCGATGCCCGAAAAGGACGGCAAGGTCATTGCGCTCATCGGCGCAAAAGGCGGCGTAGGCACGACGACAGTTGCCGTCAACCTCGCGGCAAGCCTCTCCGGCCTCGACGGCGGCGTCTCCACGGTGCTCGTCGACCTCGACCTGCCCCTGGGCGAGGCGCCGCTTTTTCTTGGCGCAAAACCTGTCTTCGACTGGACGGAGGTCGGCTCCGATATTTCGAGGCTCGACGCCACTTACCTGATGAGCATCCTTTTGCGCCATTCATCGGGCCTGCACATGCTTTGCGCTCCGCCGAACGCGACAGCGGCAGCGGCCCCCTCCCCGCGACGGTCGACGCGGTCCTTTCGCACCTGCGCACGATGTTCGACTTCATCGTCATCGACGCAGGGCGCGCCTCTTTTGACGGCGTCGCCAAAACAGTGCTCAAGGCGGCCGATACGCTCCTTGTCGTCGCGAACCCCACCCTGCCCTGCGTCGTCAACCTGGGCAGGATCGTGGACGGCTTTCAGGCGCTCGGCTACCCGGCCGACGACGCAATCAGCATAGTCTTCAACCGGGCGAACCAGGACGCGGGGATAACGCTCAGCCAGGCGGAGCAGACCCTGCGGAAGAAAATCTCCTGGCTCATCCCGAACGATTACAAGACATCGATTAACGCCATAAACAACGGAGAGCCCCTGTGCGCATGCGCGCGAGGGAGCGAGATGAACGAGCGCATAGCCCGCATGGCCGCAAGCCTTGCCGGCAGGTCGGCGCAAAAGGGCAGGAAAGGCTTCTTCTTCGGGCTCCTCTCAGACGGTCACAGCCAGGCGAGAAGGTAGGGAGATATGGAATTGATAAGGCAAAAGCAACAGGCAGGACTTCACGGAAACCACGGGTACAACGAGCTGAAGAGCCGCGTCCACGAAAGGCTCATCGACATCCTCGACCTCTCGGTCATCGACTCGCTCGACAGGGAGCAATCGCGCCGGGAGATCAAGAAAGTGATCCAGGGGATACTCGCGGAAGACGGCTTCGCGATCCCCCTCAACTCGCAGGAGAGGGAACAGTTTTTGAGGGAGGTCCAGGACGAGGTGCTCGGCCTCGGGCCGATCGAGCCTTTCATGTGCGACCCGACGGTAACCGACGTCCTGGTCAACTCGCACAGGCAGGTCTATGTCGAGCGCAGCGGCAAGCTCCACCTTACAGGGCGCGCGGTTCAAGGACGAGGCGCACCTGAAGAAAATCATCGACAGGATCGTCTCGGCCGTGGGCCGCAGGGTGGACGAATCGTCGCCTATGGTGGACGCGAGGCTCGCCGACGGGTCGAGGGTGAACGCGATCATACCGCCCCTTGCCATCGACGGGCTCGGTGCTCTCGATCAGGCGCTTCTCGCCGCAGACCCGCTGGAAGCCGAAGACCTGATCGCCCTGGGCACGATGACGCCCGACATAGCGGCGGTGCTTCAGGGCATCGTCAAGGCGCGGCTCAACGTGCTCATCTCCGGCGGCACCGGCACGGGCAAAAGCACCATGCTCAACGTGCTCTCCCGCTTCATCCCCGCCAACGAGCGAGTCGTCACCATAGAGGACTCGGCCGAGCTTCAGTTGAAGCAGGAACACGTCGTCCGCCTGGAGACGAAGCCCGCCAACATCGAGGGCAAGGGCGAGGTCAGCCAGGGAGACCTGGTCCGCAACAGCCTGCGTATGCGGCCGGACCGCATCATAGTCGGCGAGGTGCGCGGCGCGGAGGTGCTCGACATGCTCCAGGCGATGAACACGGGCCACGACGGGTCGCTGACCACGATACACGCCAACTCCCCGCGCGACGCGCTCCTTCGGCTGGAGACCCTTGTCGCCATGTCGGGCCTCAACATACCGAACGACGCGGTCCGCACGCTATATCAGCTTCCGCCCTGGACGTCATCGTCCAGGTCGCCCGCCTCCTGGACGGCAGCAGGAAGACTCGTGTCGCTTCAGGAAATCACGGGCATCGAAGGGCAACATCATCACGATGCAGGAGCTTTTCCGCTTCGATCAGGCAGGCGTCGATGACCAGGGCAAGGTGAAGGGGCCTTTCCGGAGCACGGGCGTCATGCCGCAGTTCGTCGAGAAGTTCAAGGCGGTCGGCGTCACCGTGCCTCAAGGGGTCTTCGACGGAGGAGAGGCGGCCACGCGCGCAAGCGGGGGGCACGATGAGCCTTATCGCCGCCGGCTTCGTCTTTATCTGCGTGATTGTGCGCAATCGAGGGCCTTTTCCTTGCCGCGCAATCGAGGTAGACCCCACGGCAAAGAAAGTGCGCAGCCAGCTCCAAGCCGCTGCCGCGGAGCGGCTCGGATGCGCAGGCGAGGGCTTAGCGTCGTCCACGTGAGGGTCTTCAGCTCCGTGCCGGGGCTCAACCGCCTCTTAAGCGGCATCCCCATCATGCAAAGGCTCGACAGGCTGCTGCTCCAGGCCAGGGCGACGCAACCCCTGGGTTTCTTCGTCCTCCTGGGCCTCATCATCGCCGTCTGCGCGGCGTATGCGGCGGCCCTCTTCACGCATACCGCGCTTGCGGCAGTCCCGGCGGCGGCAGCAGGCGGGTTTGCGCCTTTCATTAATTTGCTCATGCAAAAAAAGCGGCGCATGAAGAAATTCGAGGCCCAGTTGCCGGAAGCGCTGGAGCTTATGTCCCGCTCTTTGCGGGCAGGCCATGCCTTTTTGGGCGGCCTCCAGATGGCGGCGCAGGAATTCGACGACCCGATGGGCGACCGAGATGCAGAAGACCGTCGCCCAGATCAACCTCGGAGTCAGCGTCGAGCAGGCCCTGAAGAACCTCACGAGCCGCGTCGATTGCCAGGACCTTAAGTTCCTCGCGGTCGCCATTATCATCCAGCGCGAGAGCGGCGGGAACCTGACGGAGATCCTGGAGAGCATCGCCACGCTTATACGCGAGAGGTTCAAGCTGCACGGGAAAGTCAGAGCACTCTCAGCCGAGGGAAAACTGTCCGCGATTATCCTTACCGCCCTGCCCTTCGTCATAACCCTCTGCTCGCTGTGGTCAACCCTTCCTATCCGAGGGCGCTCTGGGAAGACCCGTCAGGCAGGATGATGGCCCTCGCCGCGTCATGATGATGGGCGCCGGGATCGCCGTCATGAAAAAAATGAGCGCGATAAAAGTGTAGGAGATCGGACCTTCCTCCTTTCATGTAGGCAGCCATAATCTTCTGTGCCCTTGCCGGCGCTCTGGCCGCGGGGGTCGCTTTCTACTCGCGCGCGGGCGAGCGGCGCAGGCTTTCCTTAAGGATAGAAGGCCGCCGGCGGCCGCACCGGGTTCCGAACGCGCATGATGCGCTTGCCGCAAAGCCAGAATCATCGTGCAATTGGGCAGCTGCGTCGCCGCGCCTCAATGGGGATGCGGCAAAGCCGAAAAACGCAGAAGAGCTGGGCCAATTCAACAGGCGCTTCTCGCAGGCGGGCTTCAAAAGCAAAAACACAGTAGTCGTCTTCTTCGGCGCCAAGGCACTCTGCGCCGGCCTGATGGCTGCGGCTGCGCTCTCCTTCCAGTTGCTCTCACAAGACAGATGAGCGCAACGGCCCTCATGCTCACTTTTCTCGCTCCTGTCGCGGCAGGCTTTTATCTGCCGAACCTCTGGCTTTCGTTAAGGTCTCCAAAAGGAAGGAACACCTCGCCCTCGGCCTTCCCGACGCGCTTGACCTGCTCGTTGTCTGCGTCGAGGCGGGCATGGGCCTTGACGCGGCGATCAAGCGCGTCGGCGAGGAGATGCGCCTTTCCAGCAGGGACATCAGCGAGGAATTCGGCGCAGCTCAACCTGGAGCTGCGGGCGGGCAAATCGCGGCGCGACGCACTGAAGGACCTCGCCTCCAGGACCGGCCTCGATGAGCTGAACGCCCTTGCGACGCTGCTCGTCCAGTCGCAGAAGTTCGGCGCGAACGTCGGTCAGGCGTTGCGCGTCCATGCGGACTCGATGCGGTCGAAGCGCTCGCAGCGGGCGGAAGAGCTGGCGGCGAAGCTCCCCATCAAGCTGCTTTTCCCGACGGTCTGCTTCATCTTCCCGTCCCTCTTCCTCGTGCTGATGGGACCGGCGCTCATCCAGGCGTACCGGATGTGGACCGTGCATTAAAAAGCAAAAAAGGAGACCATTCATGAAAGTTCCGACGATCTTAGCAACCACGCTGCTCGCCGCGTGCCTCGCCCTCTGCGGGTGCGCGTCGCAGACAGGGCAGCAGCAGGCGGCGGCCTCGACGGCAGGCGAGTACAAAAGGCTCCTTGACCAGCAAAAGCAGCGGGCGGCGGCGATGGCCGCTCCCGAAGAAGCATCGAAGAAGCAGCCGCCCCTCGACGCCGAAGGCCACGAGAGGGCCGGGGACAGCTACGCCAGGCAAGGCAACAGCGTCATGGCCATAGTCGAGTACACGAACGCCCTCGCCCTGGAGCCTGACAGGAACGGGGTTCGCTGCAAGGCGGGCCGCATCCTCGTGCAGCGCGGCATGGCGACTGACGGAATAAAGCAGTTCGAGGAGGCCCTCAGGCGAGACCCTGCCAGCCCCCAAGCGCATTTCTGGCTGGGTCTCGCCCTCCTCCTTTCCGGTAAACAGGAAAAAGCCGAAGAGAGCCTGCGCAGCGCCGCGAAGCTCGACCCGTCGCTCTGGCAGGCCTACGTCTGCCTCGGCATCATCTATGACCGGCGCAAGCTCTATTCGACGGCCATCACCGAGTATGACAGGGCGCTTGCAATCAACCCAGCTTCCGCCGCGGTCCTCAATAACCGGGGCGTCTCCTGCTACCTGAACGACGACTGCGCGAAATCGGCCCGCTCGTTCATCGCCGCACTGCGCATCGACCCGGCGAACACGAAGTTGTACAACAACCTGGGCCTAGCTTATGCCTGCCTGGGGAAGTTCGACGACGCCCTGGAGGCGTTCAGGAAGGCCGGCAGCGCGGCGACCGCCCAGAACAACATCGGCTGCCTCTTCATGGCGCAGGGGAGATACAGGGAGGCGGCCAGGGCCTTTCAGGAGGCGATGGACGCAAGCCCGACGTTTTATGTGAAGGCGCAGGAAAACAGGGACAGGCTGGCTGCGGCGATCAGGGAGCAGGAGCAAGACTAAGAAGGAGGGCTATAACTGAGAAAATGAATTGCTTACGGGCGCGCCAGGCGCGTGGAGCGGCGGCGGCGGTCGGTCTGTTTTTCGCGCTTGCTGCCCGCCTTAAAGCGGTCGAACAGCTTGCCTGCTATAAACGCGACAACCAGGAACACGGAAGCCATACCAAAAACGAGTACCTGCGCCTCGTTCATGACTCTGTCTACCTCCTCATTCCTACCGGGGCAGCGCGCCCCGTCCTACCAGTGCAGAAAGCTTTAGTTTTCGACTACTAAAGTGACGTTTGAGACATTCTACCACCTTTAGGAGCAATCAAGTCAACAAAAATATTTACAACCGGGTTTAACCCGTTCGTCGATGATAGCGCAAGTCTTATATTGAATAAAAACAACGCTTAAGCCGCTGTCGGGTATGAGGTATGCTCAAACATCCATGTGAAGAAGGGCTGGGACGCAAGGCCGGGACGGCCGGAGGCAGGACCGTTGCCGGTCCCTGGATACTCACCATCTACCATACTCGGGTCGAGCATGGAACCCCTTCTTCATAGTCCCATACCATAACACTATAAACTATAGCACTTTGACTTATACTGTTAATCTATTAGCTCCAACGCGGTCTGGGAAGCACGGTTGCCATTCATTCTTAGCTCCACCCCGATCTGGCAACAGTGCCAATAATATTTGCTCGACCCGGACCCGCCGCAAATGTTAAAATCGCTTATTGCATACCTGTCGTATGGGGGACAAAATAACGAGGAGGGGTTTTCATGAGCGTCAATACAATCGGCATTGTGGGGATCGGCAGCATGGGCAACGGCATCGCACAGGTCGCCGCGCAGTCGGGATTCAGCGTGATAGTCCGCGACATGGATGAGAAGATACTTGCCAAAGGCATCGGCAGCATCGATAAGTTCCTGTCCAAGAGCGTCGAGAAGGGCAAGATGACGGCGGAGCAGAAAGCGGCCGTCCTCGGGCAGATCAAGACTACAACCAAAATCGAAGACCTGAAAGCCGCAGACTTCATCATCGAGGCGGCCTTCGAGTCGATGGACGTCAAGAAGAAGATCTTCGCGGAGCTCGACGAGCTGATGGGGAAAGACGTCGTCCTCGGGACCAACACGTCGTCCATGTCGATCACGGAAATCGCTACCGCCACCAAGAGGCCGGACAAGGTCGTGGGCGTCCACTTCTTCAACCCCGTGCCGCTCATGAGGCTGGTCGAGATCGTCAGGGGCCAGCTTACCGGCGACGCAGCCGTTGCCGAGACTGCCGCAATCGTAAAGAAGCTGGGTAAGGAATCGATAGAGGTAAAGGTGGACGTGCCCGCGTTCGTCGTCAACCGCCTCATGGTGCCCCACTTCATCGAGGCCATGAAGCTCCTGGAACAGGGGATCGCGACGAAAGAGGACATCGACAAGGCCGCCAAGATGGGCCTCAACTACCCGATGGGCCCCTTCGAGCTGATGGACTTCACCGGGCTGGACATCAACCTGATGGTGAACGAGTACCTGCGCAAGGAGCTGCCCCAGGAGCTTAAGTGGCAGTCGTCGCTTGAGCTCAAAAACCTGGTGAAGGCCGGCAGGCTCGGACGGAAAACAGGCGCAGGCTGGTATACCTACTAAGCAATTTTTCGCGCGGCTTCGGTGAAGAGCATGTAGTTGGCGGCAGGGTCTCCTTTTAAGAATATCCTGCTGCCGACTGCGGCCGCGTCTGCGCCTGCGCGCCGTATGTCCGCAAGGTTTTCGGGAGAGACGCCTCCGTCCACGGATATCTCTTTTGCCGGGAACATGCGGCGCGCATCGCGCACTTTATCGAGCACCTCCGGATGGAAGGGGCTGCCGTAGCTGCCGGGGTCAACGGTCAGAAAAAGCAGGCTCCCTGCCTCGGCGGCGATCCCCGCGTAATCCCCAAGCTGCGTCTCCGGCCTGAAGGCAATGCCCGCCTCCATGCCG
This sequence comes from uncultured delta proteobacterium, assembly GCA_963818095.1. Lineage (GTDB taxonomy): Bacteria > Desulfobacterota > Syntrophorhabdia > Syntrophorhabdales > WCHB1-27 > CAWEPK01. Next base: position 37,754 of record CAWFRA010000021.1, on the reverse strand, counting down.
CCTTGCGTGATGTGGGCGATTGCGTCGAGCGGGTCGGCCGCAGATTCGATGTGGAATATCACTTTTTTCAGGCCGGGGTTGCGCATCCTGCCGAGCCAGTCGAGGGGGTCGGCCACCATCAGGTGCGCCTCGAAGGAAAGGCGCGTCTCAAGCCTCGCAAGCATCTCCGGCCCGAAGCTGCGCGACGGCACGAACGCGCCGTCCATCATGTCCACCTGGACGTAGTCGGCAAAACCTTCCGCCTGCCTGATGCGGACTGCGAAGTCTTCCCACGTCTCGGCGAGGACCGCCGGGATAATCCTGATCGGCCTGCGCTGCGCGCTCAATCCCACTCCGTATGAAAGCTGCCTTCCTTATCCAATCTCCGATACGTATGCGCTACAATTCCTGGGGCTCGCGTCCCCCTCAAGAAGAAAAGTTGCGGCCGCCCCCTCATAAAAAGGAAAAAAGATCGTCAATCCCATTCCGTATGGAAGCTGCCTTGTTTATCGAGCCGCCTGTACGTATGAGCGCCGAAGTAATCCCGCTGGGCCTGGGTGACGTTGGCGGGCAGGCGGGCGCTGCGGTAGCCGTCGAGGTAGGCGAGGCAGGACGCCATGGCGGGCGCGGGTATGCCGCTTTGGGCCGCAGCGATAATGATTGTGCGCAGGGCCGCCTGGTCCTCCGCTGCCATTTTCGCAAACGTGGAATCGAGGAGCAGGTTCGGCAGGTCGGGCCGCGCTTTGAAGGCTGCGCGGATAGGCTCCAGGAGCCACGAGCGGATGATGCAGCCGCCCCGCCAGATGCGCGCCACGGTCTCAAGCTTAAGCCCGTAGCCGTATGCGGCCGACGCAGCCCGGAGCTGCGCCATACCCTGGCTATAGATGATGAGCATCGAGGCGCGCAGGGCCCCTTCAAGTTCGCTGATAAAGGCATGCTCGTCCTTCACGTCGCCGATATCGTATGCAGGGCCGGTCAGCAGGCCCGATGCCTCCTGCCGCTCTGCTCTGAGGTCTGAGAGGTCGCGCATGGCGACCGCGGCGTCGATGGCAGGTACGGGCACGCGCAGCTCCATCGCGTCCTGCGCAGTCCACATGCCGGTGCCCTTCTGGGCTGCCTCATCGACTATCGCCTCGACGAGAGGGCGTCCCGTCGCATCATCGATCTTTGCGAGGACGCGGCCCGTGATCTCGATAAGGTAGGCGGGCAGCGGGCCCGCGTTCCATTTATCGAAGACCTCCCCGATGCGGGTTTCCGTAAGGCCGAGCCTGCGCCGCATCAGGTCGTAGGCTTCGGCGATGGCCTGCATCACGCCGTACTCGATGCCGTTGTGCACCATCTTGACGTAGTCGCCCGCAGAGTGCGGCCCGAGCCAGGCGACGCACGGCTCTCCGTCCGCCTTCGCTGCCGCCGCCTCCAGGATGGGCCGGACGCGCTCCCATGCTGCCTGCGGGCCGCCCGGCATGATGCTCGGGCCTTTTCGCGCGCCTGCCTCGCCGCCCGACACACCGACGCCCATGTAGAGGATGCCCTTGGCTTCGAGGCGGCGGGCGCGCGCATCCGTCTGTTTAAAGTACGAATTGCCGCCGTCTATCAGAATGTCACCTGCAGAAAGGTGCGGCAGGATTGCGTCGATTACCGCGTCCACCGGAGGCCCGGCAGGCACGAGCATCATCACTGCGCGCGGAAGGCGCAAGGCCGCCGCAAGCTCGCCCATTGAAGCTACGCCCCGCGCCGGCAGGCTGCCTGCCTCGGCGCCAAGCGCCGCGACCTTCGCTGCGTCCGTGTCGTAGCCGACAACCGAGAAACCCTTTTCCGCCATGTTGAGCGCCAGGTTGCGCCCCATGACGCCGAGCCCGATCATACCGATGTCGAAGTTGCCTGTCATGATTTCACCTACAGTCTATGTGTCAATGGTTTCAGCCATCTCCGTGGATGCCGGATCGAGTCCGGCATGACGACCCTTTTACAACTCAACATTCGTCATTCCGGCGAAGCTTGTCCCGGAACGTTTCAATCCGGGAGCCGGAATCCATATCCGTCCGAGCCCGAACGTACGCACCCGGTGGACGGTCGAGCTCGCGACCCTCGTTGCTGACCGCCGCAACCTTGAGCCTGTGTCGCTCGTTCATCTCGTCGTAGTCGATCTTGAAGACGCGGCAGGCCTCCTTGCGCATGGACCGGTCCCACCCGTTCGTGAGAAGGACGCCGCCGATATCGATGAAGATATGAGTGAATGGCACGTTGCCCTCGCCTTATAGCGGTCCTTCTTTCGTGAAATCTCTTTGTTTCCCTCAGCCTCCCTATGCCTCGTAGGCCAGCGCCCTGTCGAAAAGGCGTATGAGGTGCGCGAGGCCCTTTCTTACGCTGTCGCCGAGGTCAACGCGCATGACCCTGCGGCCGTGGTGCATCAGCGCCTCCAGGTCGCCCAGGGCCTGCGCCTTTTTGAAGACGCCGAACGAGTACGGCTTGCCCGGTATCGAGATGTCTATCGGGTCGCGGCACGTGACCTGGATGAAAAGCCCCGTGTTCGGGCCGCCCTTATGGAGTTGGCCCGTCGAGTGGAGGAAGCGCGGCCCGTAGCCCAGGGTAGCCGCCAGCCCCAGGTCGTCCCTAAGCCTGCGGCGTATGGCCTGGAACGTGTTGTTCGTGGCCGTCTCCTCCGGCAGGTATGCCTGGAAGGCGATATAGTCGCCGGGCTTCCCCTTCGACAAAAACGACCAGAGCAATTCCTCCGGGCTGTCCTTGCCGTCCCGCATGAAGAAGCCCAAAGGCCCGTGCATCATGACCGGCGCGGGCTCCGTGAGCGAGCCCTTTTGCGCCACGCTCTTGAGTATGCGGTTCGTCGCGTCCTTGCTCTCCTGCACGTTGGGCTGGTCGAACGCGTTAATGCCGATCATCGCGCCCGCGACCGCCGTCGCCATCTCCCACCGGAAAAACTCCTGGCCGATGGAGCGGTTGTCGGCAAGCTCGATGTAAACGATGGGCAGGTTGGCCGCCTGTATCGCCGAGATAGCCGTCTCCATCCGGTCATGGCCGTGCCCCCTGACGTACGCGTGCACGAAAAAGCGGTCCTCGCCGTAGACGAGGGGCGCGCCTTCCGGCTCTCCCGCGACAGGCACGATGCCTGTGCCGTCCTTGCCCGTGCTCTCCGCGATCAACTGCTCGAGCCACATGCCGAGGGTCGAGAGGTCGTCGGGCAGAAGGAAGGTGACCTTGTCGCGCCCCGCTGCCGCCATGGCGCCCATAACGGCGCCCAGGACCAGGGCCGGGTTCTCCTCGGCAGGCACGGACGGCCCGCATGCATCGACCATATGCATCGCTTCTTCAAGAAGGCGCTCGATATCTACGCCCAGGAGCGCGGCAGGCACGAGCCCGAAATTGGAGAGAGCGGAGTACCGCCCGCCTACGTCCGCAAAGCCGGGGAAGATGCGGCGGAAGTTCTTATTGCGCGCCGATTCTTCAAGGGCCGAGCCTGGGTCTGTGATCGCGACGAAATTACGGCCCGGATGGGCGTTCACCGATTTTACCCTGTCGAAGAAGTAATCCTCGAACGCCATCGGCTCGGCGGTCGTGCCGGACTTGCTCGCGACGATGAAAAGCGTCTTCTCCATGTCGAGCTTCCGGTCGAGGGTCGCTATTATCGCGGGGTCCGTCGTGTCGAGCACGGTCAGAGGCAGGCCGTGCGTGTTCGGATGGAACATCTGCCTGAATACGAGCGGCGCGAGGCTGGAGCCTCCCATGCCCATGTGGACGACGCGCACAAACCCCGCTGCCTTGACCTCGCGGGCGAACGCCATAAGGTCGGCCGCATGCTCCTTCATCCTTGCGGGCGCGTCGAGCCACCCCAGCGCAGACGGTATGGAGTCAGCAACCGCCTTATCTTTCGACCATAGGGTGCCGTCCTTCTTCCAGAAGCGCTCCAGGAAGCGGTCAGCCTTGAGCTTCTCGATCGCGGGCGCCAGGTGCTTCATCTGGAAGGAGGCGGCGCTTACACTGCTTTCCACCATAGTCCGCCCTTCTTCGAGGCCGATCACCCCTTCCGTCCCCAGGTACAGGGTCTGGCGGTTGATGGGGACGCCGGGCGCGTTCTCTAAAAGCCCGGCTGCCGCTGCCGACTTATCCTTTTTACCCATCGCCTTACTCCTTTTTCTCTAACTGCCTGATCTTGTCGAGGCGGCGCGAGAAGCGCTCCGCCCCCTTGAAGCGGGCCGACAGGAAGGCCGCTACCAACTCCCACGCGAACTGCGCCGCGACCACCCGGCCGCCCAGGCAGATGACGTTCATGTCGTCGTCCTCTACGCCCTGGTGCGCGGAGAACGTGTCGTGCACGAGGGCCGCCCTGACACCCGTCACTTTGTTCGCCGCGATGCAGGCGCCGACCCCGCTGCCGCAGACCGCTATGCCGCGCTCTACGCGCCCGTCCGCAACGGCGCGCGCCATGGGGACGACGTAATCGGGATAGTCGTCACCCGGCATAAAGGCAAGAGGGCCGAAGTCCTCCACCTCGTGGCCCGCCGCCATAACCAGCGCTGCAAGCTCTCCCTTCAATCCGAATCCGCCGTGGTCTCCCGAAAGGCCTACGCGCATACTTGTCACCCTTTATATCATCGGCTTTCCGGCTATTGCCGAAAGCCTCACGTCCCGGTCCTCTCAAGGGCAAGAGTGCCCGCGCCGATTACGCCCGCCAGCCTGCCGAGTGCCGCGGGCACCACCTCGACGCCTGCCGCAGCAGCAGGCAGGGCGTAAAGGTCGATATCTTCGCGCACCCTCCGGACCAGGCCCGGCACGCCCTCGATGACGCCTCCGCCGAGTATCAGCCTGCACGGGTTGAACGCGTTTATCAGGCTCACGCAGCCCGCACTGAACGCCTTACCGGCTGCATCGAGGATGCGCAGGGCAAGGGCCTCGCAGTGGGCCGCCACAGTTGCCACCGTCTCCGCAGTCACGGCCTCTATTGCGCCCCCGGCAGCATCCAACAGCGCATCCGACCCTTCCACGCCCTCTTCTATCGCCGCCCGCGCAGCCCGGCCGATAGCCCAGCCGCCCGCGAGGGCCTCCATGCAGCCCTTGCCTCCGCACGTACATGGCGGCCCGTCGATCTCGACCACGATGTGGCCTATCTCGCCCGCCGTGTTAGTGCAGCCTTCGAGCATCCGTCCTCCGCTTACAATGCCGCCGCCTATGCCTGTGCCGACGAAGACACAGACAAGGTCGTTAAACCCGCGCCCCGCGCCGTGCCGCCACTCGCCGAACGCGGCAGCCCGCACGTCGTTGGTCACTGTAACGTCGACGCCGAGGGCCGCCTTCAAACTTGCTGCGAGCGGCACGTTCTTCCATTGCAGGTTCGGCGCGAAAATAACACCGCCGGTCGCAGCGTCGATCTGCCCGGCCATGCCTATGCCGACACCCGCAGGGGACGACCCTGCCCGTTCTGCGAGCACGCGCACCGCCTCCGCTATGGCGGACATGACGCACTTCGGCCCGGAGACCACGTCCGTGGCCGTCCTTATCGTCTCCCCAACGATGCCCTGACCATCGACCGAGGCCGCCTCGATCTTCGTGCCGCCTACGTCGATGCCCGCAGCCCATCGCCCCTTCATGGCTCGCACCCCCTGTCTATAACTTGGAGCTTCCGGTTCTAACTTGCAAGCACAAAATGGACCCCGCCCTCAGGGCGGAAAGATATGCCCTTGTGATTTATAACGAATCCTGCGGACGCGGGTTGCGTGAAAGAAAGTTTTGCGGACTCCCTGCAGCCGCCTTATCTCTGGACGACCCAGGCGAGGATGTTCCTCTTTTTGTCCCCGTCCCGCCTGTACTCGACGTCCCTGATATACCTCTTCATCACCTTCGTCGAAGGCGCCTCGCCTTCCAATCCGTGCACTTCCGGGAACGTGCTCAAAAGCAGCATATTGAAAGGCCCGCACGTGTCTATTATGTTGAGCACGATCGAGCCCATCTCGTGTGCCCGGCACGTTATCGTGATCTCCTCCGTGCCTGAAGCGCAGGCGAACCGGACGATATTCCCCGAGCGCCTCTTTGAGGGCAAGGCCGATCCGGCCGATCCTCTCGTCCGTGAACATCATGGCCAGCGCGTACTCCGAGACGAACTCCACGAGCCGGGGGATGGACTCCTCGGCGGCCCTTACCGTGATCTCTTCAAGCATCTCGCCGCTAACGTCTTGCTTCATCTATAGCTCCTCAATGGTTGTGGTTGTCGATGGGTAATAGTTTACAACAGACCGGCCCTGCTTCTCCACATGGCGTCCCGCAGGCACATTTTTTTCTTGCTTTTATAGACCGGATATTGCAAGAATGTGTTGGGGAACGGGGGAGTACCCATTGACGTGCGCATAGAAGCGAACGCCAGGGCTACAATTTCACAAAAAGAACAGGTCTTTTGCCTGAGCAGGGACGGATGGACGTTCCTGTACTGGGCGGATATCCCTGTCACGATGGCGGTAATGGAGTCGTCGCAAGGGGAAACGGCGTATGTCTACCCTGAAGGGGACGTATCGATAAAAAACAGGCCCACGGCTGTTTGGGACTTACGCAGACCTTTACTGCCGGCGGACTTGGAGGAAAGGCCTAAAGGGGCTGTTCCCCCGGAAAAACCGGCGCATGAAAGGCGCACGCGCGGAAAAGGCGGCCCCCCGCGATTCGATCATGTCGAGAATCGTAGAGAAGATAGCCGCCGAAGATTTATTAAGGTTCAACTTATAGCGACTTTTTAGAAAAGTACCTACCGCAAAGCGGATTTTCGCGCTGTAGCCAAACCGTTACAATCTACCGGATCATTTTCCAAGGATGGCGACCGTCATTTGAAACGGACGTCCCTGATAGTCCGTGTCCGTTTGCTGCCCCAGGTGGAGGAGCTTGTAACCGTGGTCCTCGATATAATGGTTTACCGATGCGGCAAACCCGTTCCCTCCGATGCGAAAATCACCGCAATACTCGCAGCCCCTGTTTTCGTCGCTGTTTATGCTGACGACATGGCTGATCCCGTCGCAGAAACCGTTGTCCATTACGATCCCCCTTTCTTTGCTTTCGGTTTCCCCCGAAACCGGTGAGGCGTGCTGACTCACCCTTATTGCATATCAGGAAGGGCAGAGGCAGAGTCAAGATGATTCGTTGTTATGCAACTGTCTCACCGCCATTATCAATATAGTAAGTAACGGCAAGCAACTCGTCCATATAGTGTTTTGCGTCGACAGCTAAGAATTCATTGAGGTCTGGGTTTGTACAGTCAAAACACGTAAATGTAGAAGATGGCCTAAGACGGCAGATGGTGAAGTTTTCGAGCACGTCTTATCTGATCTTGTCCTTCATCTTACTATAGTTAGCCATAACTCTGTCGTATTCTTCCCTCGAAGCCTTGATTCCCTTGCTATTAGCTATTTTTTCTGAGAACCTCTGGGCGTCCTTACCATAAAGGATGGGAGTTTCTTTAATTGCCCTTGCCATTGTCCTACCCTCCTTTATTTGAAATGTATGAGTTCAATCTATAGCTTTGCTTCCCTTCAGTCAAGCAAAAAACACATTTGTAACATTAGATGCCCCTGCGGCCCCCATGGTTTTTCGGGCGAACAGACGTAAACTTAAGGATTCTTCAAACTGACCCACTACCCTGCATGAGTCTTTCAGCGGGGCGTACGACGCGAAGGCCGCGAAAAGATCCCGGCCCCCATCAGGACGATTACGAAAAGCGCTGTCGATGAGGAAATCGGATATTCGGCGAACAGTACAATCGGGGTGAGGATGCACCGCGTCACCGCCCGTGCCGTCTCATGGCGGGCGATAAACCGCGCGGCCGGGGGAGACCAGGCGTAGTACAACGCGATCATCTTCCTCCCTGCGGCATTGCCCGCGAGGCGCCTGTCCCTGAAAACACGCAGGACAACGACGTGCGGGTCGAGGTACGAGCCGTAGGCCGCCGTTGCTATGAAGCAGCCGCCGCCTCCGCCGCCGCCGCCGCCACCGGCTCCTCCTTCACCGGCGGTAGCAACAGACGGCGGGGACGCAGGGCCCACCGGGTCGACGATTACACTGTTCGGAGCGCCGTCGGAATCGCCCGAGCCGCCGTCCTGGAGGTTGAGGGTGACGGTGTTGCCGCTTATCGTTGCGTTCGTATATTCATAGAAGCCGCCGGAATTGACTTTGTAGACCTTGGTGCCGGCGGCGAGCGCGTTGGGGAACGTGAGAGAAACGGCGGCCGTCTGGCCCGCCGTGGGGACTGAGAGCGAATACGATACCAGGCCTTGCGAAAAGACCAGCCCCGACGGCTTACCCGTCTGGTTGAGGCTCCCGTCCGTATCGGACAGGCTACTGAAGCTCGTGAAATAGGCGCCCGACGTCGGCGTTGAAAGCGTGGCCGGCCCGGTGCCGGTGACTGTGTTGAATCCGACCCTGTTGGCTACATAAGTGAAATCGACTGTCCTGAATTCCCTGGAATAAGTGACGGACCCGTTGTCGCATGCATAGTTCATGTTCATCTTCATGTAGAAAAGGCCGTCGGGACGCCCGGTCGTGGCGCCCCAGCTATTCATCAGCACCCAGTAGTGGTTGTCCGGGTTCGCGTCGGTGTCGTTGTAGCCGACGACGACGACCCCGTGGCCCGCGCCGCCCGCCGAATCGCTGTATGCAACGCCGCAGTAAGTATCCGGGTCCCAGACCGTGCTCTCCGGCTGGTTGTCCCAGAAATCCATGAAGGTGTTCCAGGCAGTGTTGTTGGGCAGGTAAAAGTCGAATTCTATCGCCTGCCCCCCGTTCAATACGGTCTTTATGTTCGATACCGCCTGGTCCGTAGTGATGTGATACGTCGATACCGTCTGCACCTGTCCGGGCGGGTTCAGGAAGGTATAGCGCGGGGTGGTGGCGATGGCGCTGCACGCCCGGCATGCGCCGCCGTTCGCGTAAGAAGCGCCCGTGTTCGACCAGGGGACCGCGAACTGGTGCTGCGACCCGGCGTACCAGTTGCGCAAATCCGTTAAGTCGCCTCCGTTGCAGGCCGAGCACCCGTGCGCGCCCTGGCTCGTGCTGCATGAATCGTAGTACTGGACCGAGAGCCGGTCGGTAACGCCCGTCTGCCAGGCCAGTGCTATCTCCATCACGCCCGTGCCCGCCCAAACCCAGCAGTTGCCGCACGAGCCCTGGTTGCGATCGGTCATGTTCGACGCGTTCCAGGGCGTATAGCCGAGGAGGTCGAAAGAGGTGCCCGATCCGAAGGACTCGATTGTCGCGGAAACATTTGCAATCTGATCGATGGTCGGGACGCGGGGCGCAGTGGCGTAGGCGTTCATCCGCGCAATCAGCGTGTTGCTGTCGGGCTGCATGACTCCGTGCCGGTAAGGCGGGTTCTGCGCGAAAACGGGCAGCGCAAAGAGAAGGACAAGGCAGACTGCCGCTAATTTGAGCGCGTTGCGCACGTTTTACCTTCCGGGGCTGTGAAATCGAATAAAACAGGGGTGCACGTGCCCTTGACGATGACCTGCATGACGCCTTTCACCCGCGCGCCCGGCTTCAGGCCGTATGCCTGCACGTCTTTTTCGTCGGGCTGCCTGGTGAGGTCAAGAAGAAAAAGGAATTGCCGGTCGGCGGGAGCGGCGAATGATTGGGTCACCTCGCGCTCGGGGTGGAAAACAAAGCGCACGTCGAAACGCCGGTGCGCTGCCTCATCGGCAGGCAGCTCTTTCACGGATACGATCTCTGCGAAGCCGGGGTAGCTTTCGTATGCGCAGGCCCCGCCGACCTTGCCGGACGTCCACGCCGACGCAGGGGCGGCGAGCAGGCAGGCAGCAGCGACAGCCCACGCGAGAAACATAAAATCACGAACCTGCTTCGGGTATGGCGTGTATCCCCACACAGCTAATACTCCAAATCCGGCTCATTCTCCTATGCAGCGGACGGCGGTGTCAAGAGAAATCTTTGTAAGGGTTTTTGCGTTACGGGTCGCTCAGAACACGGCGCTGGCGAGGGCGAATAAGCCGAAGGCGATTATGATGGCGCCGGAGATGTTGTTGACCCACCGGAGTCCGTTACGATCGAGCTTCCCGCGAAAGAGGCCGACGCCGACGCTCAGGATGACCCACCAGAGGGCCGAGCCGATGAAGACCCCTGACAACAGGGCCCACGCCGACGCGAAATCCCTGCCTGCGCCCGCCAGCCCAAGGCCTGCGAATATGGCGGCGAAGGCGATGATCGTCATCGGATTTGTTAGTGTCAGCAGGAAGGTCGAGGCATACGCGGCCAGGAGGCCCCTTCCCCTGATGGGCGCGGCTTCCTGCGTGGTTTTGCGGAGCAGGATCCTGACGCCCAGGCAGAGCAGGAAAGCGCCGCCGATGAGCCGCAGCCAGACATCCAGGCTGACAAGGAGGCCGGAGATGAAAGTCAGGCCGAAGGCGGCGGCGCATCCGTAAACACCGTCGGCGGTAGCGGCCCCCAGCCCTGCGACAAGCCCGGATATGCGCCCCTCGGCCAGCGTGCGGCGCATGCATAAGACACCTATCGGCCCCACGGGCGCGGCGATTGAAAAGCCGATGAAGAGTCCTTTGAAAAAGAAAATGAGGGGAGTCAAGAATATGCCCATGCCATCACGATCCGAAAGCCCGATTGAACGCCGATTGCCGCCCATACTATTGCATAAACGGGCCCGGATTCCAAACGATGGATGTCACACGGGGTATCATGCTAAGATTCATCGGGGACCAGGCCATGATCAAAGGCATCTACCGCGTCGCAGGCGCAGATATAACCGACCAACGGGACTGCAACGTCTACCTTATCGACGCAGGCTCCGACGCCATCTTAATCGACGCAGGCTTCGGGGCAGCCCTCGACCGCACGATCGCCAACATCCGGGAAGCGGGCGTATCCCCCGCCTCCATCTCGCGCATCATCCTCACCCACTGCCATCTCGACCACATCAACGCCGCCGCCGCCTTGCGCGAGCGGCTCGGCTGCCGCCTCGTCATGCACGAGCTCGACGCGGACATCGTGGAGGCTGGAGACAACCGTCTCACCGCCGCCTTCTGCTTCGACGTGGTCTTCCAGCCCCTCCATATCGACGAGCGCGTATGCGGCGAGGAGGGCAAAATCCCCTTCGGCGGGGGCGACGTCTCTTTCATCCATATCCCCGGCCACACGCCCGGCTCCATCGCGCTTTTTATCGAGGACGGAGGGAAGAAGGTGCTCTTCGGCCAGGACATCGCCGCGCCCCTCCTACCGGATTTCGACTGCGACACGGCCGCCTGGCGCGCGTCCATGGAAAAACTCCTCGCCCTCAACGCGGACGTCCTCTGCGACGGCCATTCCGGCATCTACCAGCCGGCCCGCTCCGTCGCCGCCTACATCCGCCACTTCATCCGTCAAAACGGGGACAAGGGGACAGCAGGCAAGTAAGCCCGTAATCAAAAGGAGGTTTTGCATGACAAGGAAGATCGTCGTGACGGCAATCGCCCTGGCGTGCCTGTGCGTAATTTTCGCGGGCCGCACGTACTGCCAGACCCCGCTAACGATACAGGACACGAAAGGATACCGGGGCGAGACGAAAGACGGCAAGCCGAACGGCCAGGGGGTATATGCGTGGCCCGACGGGCGCCAATACACGGGCGAGTGGAAAGACGGCTCGGCCGACGGCCGCGGCACGCTTATCCTGGGGGACGGAAAGAAGTACGAAGGCCAGTTCAAAAACGGCATCCGCACAGGCCAGGGCATGTACACATGGCCCGACGGGATGCAGTATCTGGGGGAATGGAAGGACAATCTCATAGCCGGTCTGGGGACGTTCAGGTGGCCGGACGGCAGAAGATACGAAGGCCAGTTCGCGAACGGCATGCGCAACGGCCAGGGCGTCTTCACCTGGGCGGACGGGAACCAGTACGCGGGTGAATGGAAGGACGACAAGCGCAACGGCTCCGGTGTTCAGACCTGGCCTAACGGGCAGACCTACGAGGGCGAATGGAAGGACGAGAAAATGGAAGGCAACGGGATACTAACCTGCCCGTCCGGGCTGACCGTCTCCGGCGTCTGGCAGCAGGGCCTGCTGAACGGCGTATGGCCGAAGTGCGACGCCATGCCGGGAGGAAGAAAGTTCTGACATGGAGGAGGAGTGCGAAACGGAAGTTCCGGGAATTGCGTTCAAACCGATCTAAGAATGCCGCTCTAAAGGTGCGGAAACCCAATGGTAAACAAAAGGTAGCCGATTGTGGCTCGGTGGCGGCTAGGCGCCTGAGTTTACCCAAATGCCTCCACTCCTCACTTATGCCGCCATACCTTTACTGCGGAGATTACGAGTATCACCGCGAGAAGTGGCAGCAGGACAGGGGTTGGAACAATACCGAGCAAACGCCCTCCGACGTATGCCCCGCCGACGGAACCCGCAGCCATGATCATGATGAACCGCCGCTCAGTGCGGATTACCGCAAAACTCCGGTCGCGGCTGTAGCGCGTAAAACTGGTAATCATGGTGGGCAAGCTTACAGCCAGCGAAATGCTTCCGGCAAGTTTCAAGTCTGCACCAAATAAGAGCATGACTGTTGGGATAAGCAGTTCTCCACCGGCTACGCCCAATAATGCGGCCACAATGCCGATGCCTACCCCGGCGGCTACGCCGACCGAGGTCAATAACCAGCCATGAAATAATGGCGCACTCCCGGCGCTCATGCCGTGTCCCCACAGGAGAACCGCCGCTATACCGACCAGGAGAACGGCAATTACCCGGTAGAGTCTTTGAGACCTGAGCCGTATAGCCCAACTCGCCCCCAGCCATGCCCCCACGATACTGCCTGACAAGAGGGTAACAAGCACATCATAGCGTTGTAGGACGCTTGAGAAAGGAACGGCGGCGGCGCGGAAAGGAAGGGCAGAGGCCACAACAACAAGGCTCATGGCCTTGTTTAGCATCACCGCTTCGAGTGCTCCGAAGCCAAAGACTCCTATCAGCAGCGGGAGGCGGAACTCGGCGCCTCCTAAACCTATGAGGCCGCCGAGAACCCCTATAATGGTCCCGCCGCTAAATACCGCAAGGGAATTGTGGCGGGGAGTCCTATTGTCGTTTGTGGATTGGTCCTGATGTAAGGCCATCATTCCGTCTTTCGCAAAGCCCTGCGGCCCTCCTATTCTAATGCATACGATTTCTTGCCTGCAAAGAGCCTGACGCCGTACAGCACTGATAGACCGATGGTGATCAGGATCAACACGAGCACTGCTGTACCCTCGATATCCGCACCGGAAAGCCGCATGAATATGGCAACCGGAAGGGTCTCCGTCTTCATCGCCATTGAACCTGCAACTGAGGTGGTCGCGCCAAACTCCCTCATCAAGGGCATCTTCCGGACAGGTCGTCACTTCGTTATTTACAGTACTATATAATGAATTGAAGCGACCGCTGATGTCAATACTGCAAACGAAAACAGGCATTTCCATAAAACTGACAAATATTCCTTGACATTACGTATAACACCGTCTAATAATATACGGCAATCATACAACTGACTGTAAAACACAAGAATCGACTGCGGAACTCTATCTGGAGGGCTTAATGTTTGTTCTTTGCACTGCGATCCTAGTTATCGTTGCGGCCGCCATTTGCTCCATCCACAGCGGCGCGCCTGTAAGCGTACATCTTCTTTCATGGAAGTTCAGCGCGCCCCTGCCTATCATAGTCTTCCTGGCGTTTCTGATCGGCGTGATCACGACCGCCCTCTTCGGCCTTGCGGCCCGCTCCAGGCGGCAGCCCTGGCAAAGGAGCAGGGACGACAGGATCGGCGACCAGAATTCGATCGTCAGCCTGCCGAAGAGCTGGAACGACTATCGCGTCTGGTTATCAGTAAAACAATAGGACCCTACCTTTACCAATATTTCATTGCGTCTTCGAATATGGCGGCCAGCTCTTCCGCCCCTACGGGTCGGGGGGAGAGCTTGAGCAGGCGCTGCTGGGGAAGCGTACCTTCCACCAGGGCCGGGATGTCGGCCAACGTGTACCCGATGGCGGCCAGCCCGTTGGGCATGCGCAGGCGCTTCATGAAGCCGATCACTACGTCCGCGACTACGCGGCCTGCGTCCTCCGGTTTTGCACGCGAGATGTCGGCCCCGAGGGCCTCCGCAGCCAGCAGGTGCCTGCCGGGGCAGGCGGGAGCGGTAAAGCGCAGCGCCGCGGGGGCGTTCAGCACAACGGCGATGCCGTGCGGTACGAGCGGCCGGTCCTGCGGGTATCCGGGCGCCCGGTATTCCCTCACCATCCCTGAGACCCCATACGACATCGCGTGCGGGATTGTCGTCCCGGCGTTGCTGAAACCGACGCCCGCGAACGAGGCGGCGAAGGCCATAGCAGTGCGCGCCTCGATGTCATCCGCATCTTCCACGGCCCTGACGAGATAGGAAGCGAGCATGCGCATCGCCTGGAGAGTCCAGATGTCGCTGGCCGGGTTGGCGCCCTGGAATGCCGGGCGGAGACTCGGCCTTTCGGGGCGGGGCCGCGAGTCGTACGGGGCAGCCGTGTAAGACTCGATGGCGTGCGTCAGAACGTCGAGCCCGGTAGAGGCGACGACCATCGGCGGGAGCGTCCGGGTATTTTCCGGATCGACTATGCCGAGCGTCGGCTTCAGCCGCCTGTGCGAGACGCCTGTCTTTGCATGAAGCCCCTCGAGCCCCAGGACCGCGACCCCCGTCGTCTCGCTTCCAGTACCGGCCGTAGTGGGAATGGCGAAAAGCGGTTTCAACGGCCCCGGCACCGGCATGCCTTTCCCGACGGGCGCGTTCAGGTAATCGAGGAAATCGGAAGGCGGATAGGTCGCGTAAAGGTCCACGAACTTGGCCGTGTCTATGACCGACCCCCCGCCCACCGCGACGAAGGCCTCAAACGGCTCCTTGCGCGCGTAAGCGATCGCCTTTTTTATCGATTCGTCCGTAGGCTCGATGCGGACCTCGTCGAAGACTGCATAGCTTATCCCCTCTTTTTCGAGAGATTCGCGCACTATTTGAACGGGCTGCGACGCGGCCAGGTTCCGGTCCGTCAGCACAAGCACCCGGCGGATCCCCAGCTCGGCAAGGTCCATGCCGACCTCGCGCGTTGTCCCCGATCCGAAGCGAAGGTTGGAACCAACCATCTCGAATGCATAATCGTGATCCATCTCAAAGGCCTCCTTTGGCCGTCCGTGCCGGCTGTCCGACAAATCGGCGCAGCCCCGGACATCTTCCGCTGCCTTGTTTTTGCACGGAGCGGCAGATTTTGCAAGCAAAAAATCACCCCCGCTCTCCACTAATGCCTTGCCTATGCCGTATAATTCTCCTAGAAATAGATGTGGGAGGCCGGCCATGCCTAACGGCTATAACGGACGCATTCTGCGCGTTGATCTGAGCGCGGGTAAGACCTGGATAGAGGAGCCGCCGGAACAATGGTACCGGACGTACCTTGGGGGCAGCGGAATCGTCGGCTACTACCTGCTTAAGGAGCTTGCGCCCGGAACAGACCCTCTCCACGAAGACAACCTCCTGATCTTCGCGTCCAACGTCATATCCGGCGCCCCCGTATCCGGGTTCTCCCGCTTCACGGTCGGGGGCAAATCGCCCCTTACGAATGCTTTCGGTGAATCGGAGGCAGGCGGGTGGTGGGGCCCCGAGTTGAAGCTGGCAGGCTTTGACGCTGTGGTTATCCGAGGCCGCGCCGCAAGCCCCGTCTACCTGTGGCTGCACAACGATGAGGCCGAAATCCGCGATGCCGCACACCTGTGGGGGCTCGGCAACGGGGACACGCGCGACCGCATCCTTAAGGACCTGGGCGACGAGCGCATCAGGATAGCGTCCATAGGCCCGGCAGGCGAGCACATGGTGCGGTTCGCGTGCATTATCAACGAGCTGCGCCACGCGAACGGGCGAACCGGAATGGGTGCCCTCATGGGCTCGAAAAACCTGAAAGCCATAGCCGTCCGAGGCAAAAAGAAAATGACCTTCGCAAGGCCCGCCGAGGTGGCAAGCATCGCCAAGTGGCACAATGAGAGGATAAAGGTCCACCTGCCCAACATAGGCTGGCACCAGTTCGGCACGCCGGGCCTCGTGCCCGGCCTCAACGCAGCCGGCATTTTTCCTACGAGGAACTTCTCTGACGGGTCATTCGAAGGCGCAGGCAAGATCGACGGGCAGGCGATGATCGATACGATCCTCGAGGGACGGGAAACCTGCTACGCCTGTTCGGTGCGCTGCAAGCGGGTGGTCTCCTGCGAAGAGCCGTACAAGGTGGACCGCAAATTCGGAGGGCCCGAGTATGAGACGCTGGCCTCCCTCGGCTCTCTCTGCGGCATCGACAGCCTGCCCGCCATAGCGAAGGGACATCAACTCTGCAACGACATGGGCATGGACACCATCTCCGCCGGCGCCCTGGTCGGCTTCACGATGGATTGCTTTGAAAAGGGCATCCTTCACGCCTCCGACGCAGGTGGAGCCGACTACCGCTTCGGCGACGCGGACGCGATGCTGCGCCTGCTGAACGACATCGCCTTTCGGAACGGCCTGGGAGACCTGCTCGCAGAAGGCGTTCGCATCGCCGCCGAACGGATAGGCGGCGGCGCGGAGAGGCTTGCGTTTCACGCCAAGGGTCAGGAGGTCGCCATGCACGACCCCAGGGGGAAGACGTCCGTAGCCCTGAGCTATGCCCTCTCCCCCACGGGCGCAGACCATATCGAGGCGCAGCACGAGACTGCCTTTCAGGCAAGGACGCCGGTGTTCGAGCAGCTTGCCCCGCTCGGCATCCACGAACCCATGGACCCTTTCTCGCTTGCTGCGGAAAAGGTGCGGAACTTTACCATTTTGCAGCGTGTCTGGAGCCTCTACAACTCGATAGGCATCTGCAATTTCGTCGCGGCCCCGACATACGCTTTGACTTTCCCGAAACTAGTCGAGGTAATCAGCGCCATAACCGGCTGGGAGACGAGTCTCTGGGAGCTGCTCCGGGCCGGGGAAAGGGCGAACGTAATGGCGCGCATGTTCAATATCAGAGAGGGCATAACGGGAGAGGCGGACACGATCCCGGCCATATTCTTCGACCCCCTGCCAAGCGGCACCTCCAAGGGCAAGCGCATCGACAGGACGGAATTCCGCAAGGCCCTGGAGCTTTACTACGACACGATGGGCTGGGACAGCGACGGAAAGCCGACCCGAGGCAAACTAGTCGATCTGGCCCTCGACTGGTTGCTGTAAACAGCGCGAGCGGCTTCGCAAGTATTTACCGGAATAGTCCTGAAGGCAGCGGTGACCGGAGCCACCGGGCGTGTCTGCACAGCTACATAAAGACGGCGGGGCGAGGCTTGCTTCCTGGAGCCCTCAGGCCGTGCTGTCCGGCTGCGCTATAAACTTCCTAACGGTAATCGATACCGGACGCCACCCATTGTATACCTTATGAGGCTATTAACATCGACGAATACTTCATCTTGGCGAATCAAATATACGGCCTTGACATCGGAATTGCGAAGATGATAGGATTCGTACGTATGCGTGTTCCGTATACATCTATAGATCGGTCTTACCATGTACAGAGCGTAATAAAACTCGAAAGGAGTTGCTCATATGGGAAGCGGATATAGGGATGACGTGGCTTCATACGAGCTCGGTGACCTCCGCACACCCTTTTCTTTCCCCGTCGGCATTCCTCTCCAGATCGAAATCGAAGGTGTAGCTCTTAGGATGGCGAGCACCTCCGTCGGCTATTTAGCCGACAAGTATCTCGTCATACAATACCCCCCAGCTTCAATGTCCATTTCGGGCAGGTTAAGCAAGAGAAACAGAATTGTTGTCCGATACTTAAGCGGGGGCACCGTGTTTGGGTTTGAATCAGAACTGCTGGCTGTTGTGCATGAAAACGTAAACGCACTCTTTCTTTCTTATCCTCGAGACATTGCTCGAAAAGTCCTCAGAAGAAGCAGAAGGCTTGGTTGCCATCTTCCCGCCAAAATCCTCTGTCGTGGTTCGGATACCAGCGAGAGTGAGCCGGTCGGCGAGGGCGTCATTGTTGATATAAGCAGAATTGGATGTGGTCTAACTGCCATAGGGGGACCACAGGGCAAAGCCCTTATGGACATACGGATGGGTGAAACGGTAATTCTCAATTTTCCATTGCCCGGAATGGCAGGGGATGTTGCCATTCAAGGGGAGGTGAAGAGAATAGAGCAGGAGAAGGAAAGGACCAAAATAGGCATTGGCTTCGAAAAAGAGGAAACTTTGAATGCCCAACTGCAGGATTACATCTCCGTGCTCGAAGAGACCGATCTCGATTCGTAGTATGTGCAGTAATACGAGCCCATGAAACGCCGTCAGAAATTGCGGATACGGGTATCCGAGTTAATCGCCAGGCGATTAAACTCACAATAAAACCCGGATAAATCTATGCATGGCCTACACGGCGTAATCCGCAATCTTTGACTGAAGACTACATACCGCCTTCGTAGGTGCTATACGTAACATATCCTGCTTTATCTTGTTATATTGTTTAGTTACACCCTATTTTCCTTTTTGTGTTTTTCAGTCATTCTCATATCTCACCGTTAGACTGGGTCCTCTGCAACACCACCTCGATGGCCTTGTAATAGTCCCTCTGTACCTTGAGGTTCGATACCCAGCAGTATCGTTGGGTCGTCGTGATCTGGCCGTGCCCTAAGAGGTCCTGTATGGTGGCCAGGTCGGCATCCGCATTGAGAAGCTGGGTAGCCATCGTATGTCTCAACTGGTGACACGATACTTTCACTTTACTCCTTTTCGCATAATACTCAATCCTTTTCTGGATCCCTCTCACGGATATGGGTTGTCCCTTCATAGGGCCTTTCCGGACCAGGAACAATCCCCTCGCTTTTGACGCCCTTATACTTAGATAAGCTTCAAGGGCGGATCGGGCATCATCGCTGAGATAGACAACCCGGTCCTTGCCTCCTTTCCCGTTTGCAACAAATATGCGCCGGCGAGGGAGCTCTATGGCATCGACGGCGAGATGAGAGACCTCCTCTACCCGCAGGCCGCACCTGAGCATGAGGATAAACATGGCCCTGTCCCTCGGGTCTCTGATGACGGCAAGGAGCCTCTCCACGTCGGCATCCTTCAAATGGCGGGGGAGAGGCCTGGGGAGGCGGATCGACACCTTGGTGACCGGATTGGTAAGAGGCATGCCCTCGTCGTTGATGAGGTAATCGAAGAAGAGACGTATGGTCTGGAGATGACAGGTAATCGTCTTCGGCGAGCGGTGCTTCTTGAGCAGGTAGTCCACATACCCGCCTATCTCTTTTCTCCCGGTCCCTCGATGAGGGGCGTCATGAGCCATCGGGTGAAGTTATCCAGGATGTTCATATAGCTCTTCACCGTATGGGCCGAGTAGTTCTTTCTCTTCAGGGATCGGCGGTACTTTACGAGCTCAGTAGTCTCCATTGATCCCTCCCTTCTCGATCAGGGCCATGGCGCGAAAGTATTCTTCTTCCCTGGTCCTGTCCGTGAGTCTCGCGTATCTCCGGGTCACCTCGATGTCCTGGTGACCCATAAGCTGTTGAAGGACTTCAAGGCGCATTCCGGCATTGAGGAGCTCCGAGGCAAAGGTATGGCGCAGGCAATGAACCGTATAACCCTTGTAGTCGAGGTGCGCCTTCTTGAGGTATTTGACGAAGAGCGACCGGGCAGAACTATAGCACATACCAAGCCGGTCCTGCCCGTAGAAGATTGCCTCCTTCCTTTTATCCCTCTCGACCAGCCAGCGCTTCAATGCGAAGTGGGCGTCATGGCTGAGATAGACCACCCTCCCCATGCTGTTCTTCTCTCCCTGGTGGAGAAATACCTTTTTGTCCCTCATGTCGATATCGTTGAGGGTGAGCAAGAGCGCTTCCCCTATCCTGATGCCCGTTCTCAGGAGAAGAAGGATGAGCGCGCGGTCCCTGATCTTATCGATGACGGAGATGAGCTTCTTCACATCCTTCGGATTGATCGCCTTGGGCAGTGTCTCGGGGAGCTTGAGCTTGATGGTCTTCTTAAGCAGCGATGCGGGGATAACATCTTGCTCCATGAGGTAGTGGAGGAAGGCAATGATGCAGGCGAGGCGCAGCCTTACCGTTGAGATGTACATGCCCCTGTCCTGTTCATGTTCGCAGAAGGCCTCTATGTCCGACCGTTCGATCTTCTCAAAGGGTTTTCCCGATCGGCCATAAAAGCTGAGGAAGAAAATAAGCGAGGTGAGAGAGCCTTCGAGGGTTTTCCTTTTGTGGTTCAGGCGCCATTTATGGCGCATGTAGTTCTCCAGGTACTCCTTGCCGGGAACGTCCTGAACACGGAGCCGCTCCAGAACGCTATCGAGTGCCGTCTGTGGATATCGCCGTACTTGAAGTCGATTGGTGAATAGTCTTCCCTGGGTCATCTTCTCCTCCTGTTCGTGAGAAAAAGCAGGATAGATGATGACTCTCGGGCGTTTAGCGGTCAATCATTTTTGTTACGTATAGGTAGGTGAAAGCAGCGATAGCATCAGTTCAGGAACAGTAACACTTTCTCTTGCAGGAACCCGGCTGCTTTGGCAGACCGTACCAATTCGGCGCCGCTGACGCGGGCTCGTACCCTCCGACAAAAAAACTTTTAATCCTACAAATTGTCACCCCTGGTTGTCACCTCTCCTTGTCACCCCTCCATGTCACCCCTGGTTGTCACTTTGACAGGTTTTGTCGCCTGCAATAAGCTGTCTCCATGAGTACGGCGAAGAAGACAAAAACCCATCGTGGGAAAGCAAAGGCAGGCGGCGGGCGCGTGCCTGCCGGGGGCTTACGAGGGCTTCATTGCGCGGCTAGAAGAGCGCATCCCCGACGACCTCCTTGTGGACCAGTTGGAGCGGGAGCTGCGCCTCGGCGGCGAGACGCCGGACCTGAAGGAGATGTCGATCAGGCAGAAGGCGCGCCAGGACGTCGAGGCGCACAAGGGCTACAAGCGCGCGGGCGGGCAGGACTCAGACCGCAAAGGCGGAAACACGCTCATCGTCAGGATCGTCCGGTTCTCCGAGGTGAAAAATGGCGGCAAATAAGGCGCAGACGAAAACCGCACGGGCCGCAGGCAGCGCATCAACAAAAAGCCCGTCAATGCGTCGCGCTCCGGCCGCGAAAACCAAGGGCCGCAATGCCCCCGTCCGCGTTCCCGCAGACGCACCTGTCATCACGCTGCCCCTCGACTGGGCCCCCCGCCCCGACCAGCGCGCTCTGTGGGACTATCTTGAGTCAGGCGGGAAGCGGGCCGTGATGGTGGCGCACAGGCGGTGGGGCAAGGACGAGGTGGGTCTTCACTTCGCGGCAGTCGCGGCCTTGCAGCGGCCGGGCAACTACTGGCACATGCTGCCGCAGTACGGCCAGGCGCGGCGCGTCATCTGGGAGGCCGTCAACCCGCGCACGGGCAGACGCCGCATCGACGAGGCGTTCCCCCAGGAGATCAGGCGCAGGACCATCGACGGCGAGATGCTGATCGAGCTTGCGAACGGCTCGACGTGGCAGCTCGTCGGCTCCGACAATTTCGATTCACTCGTCGGCTCGCCGCCTGTCGGCATCGTCTTCTCCGAGTACGCCCTGGCCGACCCGATGGCGTGGGCCTATTTCCGGCCGATCCTTGCGGAGAACGGCGGGTGGGCGCTCTTCATCTATACGCCGCGCGGGCGCAACCACGGCAAGACCCTCTACGACTTCGCGCGCAGCGAGGAGGGATGGTTCAGCCAGCGTCCTGCCCGCAGCCGACACGCCGGTCTTCGCCCCAGGCGTGCTCGAGCGGGAGCGGCGCGAGCTGTGCGCGGAGTTCGGCGAAGCCGAAGGCGAGCTGCTCTTCCTTCAGGAATACGAGTGCTCCTTCGAGGGGATGGTGCACGGCGCCTATTACGCGAAGCAGCTTGCCGCGGCCCGCTCCGAAGGGCGCATCGGCCCGGTGCCCCACGCGGCCGGCCACGAGGTCTACACGTTCTGGGACTTGGGCATGGACGATTCGACGTCCATCTGGTTCATGCAGGCGATAGGGCGCGGAGCTGCGATTCATCGACTATTACGAGGCAGCGGGCGAGGGGCTTGCGCACTACGCTGCCGTACTGAAAGGCAAGCCCTACGTCTATGGCGACCACTACATGCCGCACGACGCGGACGTGCGGGAGCTGGGCACAGGCACGAGCCGCAGGGCAACGGCCGAGGCGCTCGGCATCCGGCCCGTCATCGTCGTGCCCAGGCCGCGCGACACCCAGGCGGTGCTGTCCGGCATCGAGGCAGGCCGCAACGCCATGTCCCGCTGCTGGTTCGACGCAGGCGCATGCGCGCGGGGCCTTGCCGCCCTCGAAGGATACAGGGCCGAGTACGACGACGACAAAAAGAAGCTGGCCGACCGGCCGATTCACGATTGGTGCTCCCACGGCGCGGACGCCTTTCGGACGTTTGCCGCGGGCTTTACTCCGCGCGCTCGCAGAGGTCTGTCACGTCCGTGATGAATAGCATGGACTTCGGAGGGAGATGGTGAATGGCGGGGCCGGATCTTTTCGCCGCTTACTTTGTCGTCGTGTCGTTGCGAGTCCTCACGTACACAAACCGTACGCTCCGGCTCGCGCCTCCACGACTTCGCGTCATCGACGAAAATTCTCCGGCCCAACTTAGGTGCTGGGAGTGGCGAAGGTTGTGAAAAAGAAAGGTCACGTGCAGGACGTGAAAATAGACGAAATGAACGAGCGTGAGTTCCTGGACATTGCGACGCAGCGGCTGACACGCGAAATCGACGCGGACGACCACAACAGGCAGGCCGCGATAGAAGACCTGAAATTCCTGAACGGCGACCAGTGGGACCGCGCCGAGGAGCAGCGCCGGCGCCTGCGCGGCAGGCCGTGCCTGCGGACGAACGAGCTTCCCAAGTACGTCAACCAGGTCGTGGGCGACATGCGCCAGAACCGCGCGCGCGTCAAGGTGCGGCCCGTCGATTCCGCGGGCGACGTGCACATAGCGAAGATCCGCTCCGGCATCATCGCCAATATCGAGTACTGCTCCAACGCGGAGGCGATTTACGACTACGCGGGCGAGATGGCGGTCTCGTGCGGCTACGGCGCATGGCGCGTGCTACGCGCTATACCGAAGACAACCCGTTCCTCCAGGAAGTCTACCCGAGCGCATCACGAACCCCTTCCTCGTCTACATGGACTCGTCCGCGAAATCGGAAGTCTACGCGGACGCCAATATGGCTTCGTCCTGGAAAAGGTGACGAAGGAAGAGTTCGAGGAGCGGTTCCCCGGCAAGGAAGCGCCCGGCGACCCCGTGAAGACGGGCAAGGGCGTGGGGCAGGAAGCGTGGTACGCGCAAGGACGCGTTTTTCATCGCCGACTATTATGTGATCGAGCACGAAAAAAAGACCATCTGCCTGATGGGCGACGGCAAATTTATGGATAAGGCGGAGGCGGAAAGGCTCGCAGACGAATGGCGCAGCCAGGCAGCCGCAGCAGATCGTGAGGCCCAAGCGGCCTTGGAGGCGGCAATCGCCCCAGGGGCGCCCAGCCCCCTCGAAACCCCCGATGGGGCTGCCGGCGACGCCGTAACGCAAGGGGCCGTGGCCCCTGTGCCTTTTCCGCCTCTGCCCCCTTCTCTTACGATAGAGGACGAGCGCACCGTGGAGGCGCCGCGCGTCAGGTGGTACGCGATCACCGCGAACCAGGTGCTCGACGGCCCGAAGGACATACCCGGCCGGTACATCCCGATCATCGTAGTCAAGGGGCCCGAGCGCAACATCGAGGGCAAGACCCACGTGCGGAGCCTGATCAGGGACGCAAAAGACCCGCAGCGCCTGCTCAATTTCTGGGTCACCGATTCAGCGGAGATCGTCGATATGATCCCGAAGGCGCCGTGGATCGGCACGGCCCGGCAGTTCGAGGGCTACGAGCAGCGACTACGCCGCCGCCAACACGGAGAACTTCCCTTTCCTCAAGTACAACGCCGACCAGGGCGCGCCGCCGCCGCAGCGGGTGGGTATCGGCGGCATCCCGCCGCAGTCTTCGAGCAGATCGGCCAGGCGAAGCAGGCCATCAAGGATACGATAGGCATGTTCGGCGTCCGATCTCGGGGACAGGGGGCCAGAGCTTTCCGGCAAGGCTATTTTGCAGCGGCAGAAGCCCGGCGACGTGGCGACCTTCGCCTTCATCGACAACCTGACGCGCTCCATCGCGCATTCGGGCAGGGTCATCAACGAGATGATCCCCGAGGTCTACGACACGGAGCGCGACGTGCGGATCAGGAACGCGGACGAGACGGAGGATTTCGCGCCGGTCAACACGACGGCCGGGCGCGCGCCATGGAGGCGCTGGCTGCGCAGCCGGGCCGCTATTCCGGCGTAGACAGGGAGGGCCTTGCGCGCCTCGCGGCGAAGAAGGGCGCGGACGCACGATACAACGATCTGACGGCGGGAAATACGACGTGGTGGTCACGCACGGGGCCGAGCTACGCGACGCAGAGGCAGGAAGCGGCGCAGTCCCTGGAGCGGCTTGTCGCCGCGTTCCCGCAGGTGATGGCGATCGCGGGCGACCTGATCTATAAATTCCAGGATTTTCTAGGGGCGGAGGAGATAGCGGAGCGGATCGAGAGGACTATGCCGCCCAACCTTGTGCCTCCCAAGGAGGGCGCGCCCCAAAGACCCCCGCAGCCCCCGCCCCCACAACTGCAGGTCAAGATGATGGAGATGGAAGTAAGAGACAGGAACTACAGGTCGAGCAGCAGAAGCTACAGGTGGAGAAGTTGAAGGCGCTGAAGGAGGCGCAGGGTGAGAAGGGAGAAGTGAGGAACATGCTGCTCGACCTTTTGAGCGAGGTGTTCGGATGAGAGTGGTGGGCAGGGGCCGGGATCTTTTCGCGCCTTTCGCGTCGTTTTCTCGGGCGCGAGTCCTCACGTACCAACTACGTACGCTGCGGCTCGCTTGGTCGAAAAGCAACGCGAAATCCATCGAAAATCTCTCCGGCCCAAGTGAGGCGGGAGGAGTGACAGGGGTTGTGACAAAATGATTGACAAAATTACTGGGTCAGATATATATAATAGGTTGATATTACATAGTAAAAGGTGTGACAAAATGAGTGACAAAAGACTTGACGAAAACGGGGCAATAAAGAAGGTCAGGACCTTCAAGTCGGGTCATTTTGTCTTCAGCCGACTATATGATCGCAGAGAAATAAACCGTCTTGACTGGAGGCTTTTCATACTCGATAAACCGTAGGAGATCTGCCTATACTGCCCAGGTTGGCGTCGACGTTCAAGAAGACCTTATCCGCCGGTCGATTTTCGGAACAGCCGCAATAGAAGGCAACCCGTTGAGCGAGGCCAAGGTGGCCGAGATAATCACCGCGGGGTCGCAGGCGGGCCTGCGCCGGGCAGCGCCGAGCGGGAAATACGGAACCTGAAGGAAGCTTATGACAGTCTCGAATCTTTGCGCGGCAGACCCGGATACGTTTCTGCTCTCCGAGGACCGGGTAAAAGAACTCCATCGCGTGATAACACAGGGAGTAGAACACCCTCGCAATGTACCGGGGCAATACCGCCATCACTGGGTGGAGGTGGGAGATACCGAACATGGAGGAATCTATACACCGCCGAAGATATTTGAGGACGTATCGACGTTGATGCGTGCGTACATCGAGTGGATCAACTCGATCAAAGCAGTGAAGTACACGGCTTACATCCGCGCCGCCCTTGCGCACTATTACCTGGCGCTGATCCATCCTTTTGCTGATGGCAACGGCAGGGTCGCCAGGCTGGTGGAGGCACACCTTCTCAAGGCTTCGGGTATAGATTACGTACCAGTTGCCCTGTCCAATTACTATTACAGGCACATAGATGATTATTTCCGCGCCTTCTCAGCGACAAGGAAGCAGAAAGACCATTCGGTCACGCCCTTCCTTGAGTTCACTTTGAAGGCTGTCATTGAAACACTCCAGGAGATCAAGGAGAGAATTATCCACTTGATAAGAAAGCTCGCCCTACGGGAACATTACGCAACGCTCAAGACCGAAGGGAAATTGAAGAAACGGGAGCATGATCTTCTGGCGATCCTTCTGGATAGCCCGTCCGCCTTTACCTTGGGCGATCTTTCCCACGAGCCGAAGTTTCAGGCGCTCTATGGGGACGTGAGCGAGCGGACTGCGCGAAGAGACCTGAAAGAGTTGTGCGACGCGAATCTGCTCATCTGCACGAAGGACAAGTACGAGCTTAATTTCAGGGTCATAGGGTAGGTGTATGAGATAACGAATAACTAACATTTCGGGTTCTTGCCCTGGCCCGGCCAGGCCGGGGTGAGACGAAAGCGAACAAAGAGGACGGCAGTGTAGGTGCCTACACCACTTGCACTGTCGTCCTTTTTGTTTGGCCCGGGTCACATAAGCGCAGTGCGCAAAGCGCACGAGCGTGAGGTCCGCGGGGGAGGAGACAAAGGAAACTAAATATGACAAATACCGTGGATGAGACCACGCGAGGGCAGGGCGGATACTTGCCCGGCCGGGCCGGAAGTGAGGGGTCGGCGCCCTCGATGGATGAAGGAGCAGGAACGGACGGACAGGCCGCAGCGCGCCCGCAATGGGGCAGGCGGATTCGGCAAGCCGGGGAAGACTGCAGCCGGGGCCGGAGCGCAGGAAGCGCCTGACAGGGCGGGGTCCGGGCCGAGCAGGAGAGCAAGATCGTGCGGGAGCTGAAAGACCAGAGGCGAAAGAAGCGCGAGGCGCAGGCTGCCGCAGCGTACTGGAAGGGCGTAGCCGACGGCCGGATGGGCGCGCAGACAGTTGCGCCGCCCGGCGCACGTCCGTACGCGTGCTCCCCGACCCGACGGCATTCGAGAGCCTGGACGACTACGAGGACGCGCTCTCCGGATACCCGGACGACGGGGCGGAAGGCGAGCCGGCCGGAAGCACTCTGCTCGACCGCGCCGCGACGGCGCTGCCCGATGCATACCCGCAGCCGTCCGCTGCGCCCGTTGATGCGCTATTACTGCCGCCGCCCGGCGCGCCGGAGACGGACCGCGCTTTCTCCGCGCGCATCGCCGAGGCTGCGGCAGGGGAATTCCCGGAAATAGGCGATATCGTCAATGACGTAACGCTCCACGTGAGCGGCCCGATGGCGGCAGTCATCAAGGCGTCCGAGGAGGCGCCCGCGCTCCTGCGATACTTAGCTGCGCACAGAGACGAGGCGAGGCGCATTTACGACCTTGCCCCGACGATGATACTGCCGGACGGCAGGCAGGTCCAGGGGGGCAACCCGCTGGCGGCCGCAGTGGAGCTCGGCAGGATCGCATCGCGCCTGTCCGCAGGAAAGGGACAACCACATACGAGGCGCGTCTCTTCCGCACCCGAGCCTGTCGTTCCGGTAGGCGGCGGGTCCGGCGCCATCGAGGCGGATGACGAGCGGGTCCCCATCGAGGAGTTCGTCAGGCGGCGGAACGAGGCGCAGTACAGCCATTCAAGGAAAAGGAGATAAATCATGTCGAACACGCTGTTAACCCCGACGCAGGTTTTGCGCGAGGCCCTAGCGTCCTCCACAATAACCTGGTCTTCGTAAAGAACGTCAACAAGCAGTACAGCCAGGAATTCGCGGTATCGGGCGCAAAGGTGGGCGCGACGATCAACGTGCGCCTGCCGAACCGCTACTACGTCACGAAAAGCACGACCCTCGCGCCGCAGACGACGAACGAGTCCACCGTGCCGCTCACCCTCTCGACGAACTACCAGGTGGGCCTCAACTTCACGCAGGCGGAGCTGACCCTCTCCCTGGACGATTTCTCCAAGCGCGTGCTCGTGCCCTCGATGGCGCGGCTGGCCAGCCAGATCGACCAGGACGGCCTTGCGCTCGTCTCGAACGTCTTCAACCAGGTGGGCACGCCGGGCACGACGCCCGGCACGTCGGGCGGCTCCTTCGCCAACCCGCTCCTCAACTACAACGCGCCCCAGGTCTACCTGAACGCGGGCATGAAGATGGACAACCACGGCCACGCCGAGGGACGAGAACCGCTGGTGTGTCCTCAACCCGGCGGCGATGGCTGCATCCGTCGGCGGATTGTCGGGCCTCTTCCAGGACGCCAAGGCCATAGGCGAGCAGTACAGGAAGGGCGTCATAGGCAGCGCCCTGGGCTTCGAGTTCGCCATGGACCAGAACGTCAACATGCTCACCACCGGGCGCACGGCGGCACGCCGGTAGTGGCGACCGGCGGCCAGACGGGCGTCAACCCTCAACACGTCGGGCTGGACGCCTCCGTGACGAACATCCTCACGGCAGGGGAGATCATCTCCGTGGCCGGGGTCAACGGGGTCAACCCGGAGAACCAGACGACGACGGGCTACCTTCAGAATTTCGTCGTAACGGCGAACTGCTCTTCCGACTCTTCGGGCAACGTTGCGATCCCCATCTATCCGTCGATCGTCGTGGCGGGGGCAGGCGTGGCTAACGGCACGGTGACTGCGAGCCCGGCCGCGAACGCGCCGATCACGCTGATGAGCGGCGCCGCGAGCACGTCGTACCCCATGAACGTGGCCTACCACCAGGACGCCTTCACCCTGGCGACGGCCGACCTGGAGATGCCGAAGGGCGTCGATTTCGCCGCGCGCGAAACCTACGACGGCGTCTCGATGCTGATCGTGCGGGCGTATGACATCAACTACGCAGCAGTTCCCGTGCCGGATAGACGTCCTTGGCAGGCTGGGCCTGTCTACGCCCGGAGCTGGCCTGCAGGATTACCGGGCTAATGGGTGGGGGCCGGGTTAATTTCGCGGCCTTCGCGTCGTTTTCTTCGGGCTTCCGGCTCGACGGACCGAAAAAGTCCAGTCTCGCCGACCGCCCTCGAAAAGCAACGCGAATTCCATCGAAATTTCCTCCGGCCCCGGTGCCCAAAGCCGAAATATGCAGTTCCCTCGCCCCTTGGGGGAGAGGGCAGGGGTGACGGGTGTTTCTTTGACATTTTCTGTGGCCCCTCTAAAGGAGACAGCCATGATTATTACGGCACAGCAACTTATTCAAGGTGCGATACAGGACATAGGAGTGATCGCCAAGCAAGAGTCGCCGGCGGCAGATGAGATTGCCGACGGGCTCCTGAAGCTCAACGTCATTATCGACGCCTGGTCGGTCCGGTCGCTGATCGTGCTGGGGACCGCCTTGAGGGGTTCGCCCTCACCGGCGGGAAACGCGCCTACACTATAGGGGTGGGGGGCGATTTTGCCACTGCCAAGCCCTCCCGCGTTACGGACGCCTTCGTCCGGGACGGCGCGGGGACGGACACGCCGCTTGACATCATCACACAAGGCGAATACGACCGCCTGCCGGACAAGACCATCTCTACGGGCAGGCCGATGGCCCTTTTCTTCGACCCCGGGCCCGGCGCAGGCCGCCGTGCCTTCGGGCGTCGTTAACCTGTATCCCGCGCCCGACGCATCTACGCAATACACCCTGTATCTGGGGGAGCAGAAGCCGCTTTCGGAGTTCTGCGCGGCCGACCGACGCCGTCACGTTCCAGCCTGCCTACTACGAGGCCCTCGAATACAACCTGGCCCTGCGCCTCTGGCGGCAGTACCACGAGGAAGCCGCGCCGTCCCTGCGGACCTCGTGACTCTGGCGCGCGACGCCATGAAAGTCATCGAGACGATGAGCAGCCGCACGCCGGCCTCGGGATCGAAGTGCCGGGCAGGCGCGGGCGCTACGGCATGCTGACGGGCGGCGCGGTATGAGGCGGAGGACGCTATGAACATACCATTCGTCGGCCCGACATACGCGGGCCGCTCGGGCAATATCGACGCATCGCGCTCCATCAACCTCTACCCGGAGGCGAACGGGGCGGGGGCCAAGCAGCCGATGGCCCTCATCGGCACGCCGGGCACGGTCCTGTGGGCCTCCCTGGGGGCGCTGCCCGTGCGGGGCATGCACGTGATGGACGGCGTGCTCTACGTCGTTGCGGGAGGCAAGCTCTATTCCGTGAACGCGGCAGGCGCGCCGTCGTCCGCGCTGGGGCTGCTCGCCACGTCCGGCGGAAGGGTGCTGATGGCGGACAACGGCGCCGGGTCGTCGGGCGCAGGCGGCAACCAACTGATGATAGCGGACGGCGCGGCAGGCTACGTCTACAACACGTCGACGGGCGTCTTCATGAAATATCGGGCGGGGGCTTTCCCGCAGGCGGGGCGGCAGCCCTTACATACATCGACGGCTATTTCATCGCATCCGCCGAAGGCAGCATGACCGTCTGCGCGTCCAACCTTTACGACGGCACTACCTGGAACGCCCTTGCCGCATCGCCGGTCTCGGCAGCGCCCGACGCTGTGCAGGCCCTTGCGAACCTCCACCAGCAGCTCTGGATCATCAAGGAGTATACGTCGGAGGTCTGGTACGACGCAGGGCCGTGCCGACGAGCCAGGGCTTCCCGTTTTTGCGCGTTCCGGCGACAGTCATCGACTACGGCACGCCCGCGCCCCATTCGGTCGCGCGCGGCAACGGCACGCTTTTCTTCCTGGCGAACCAGAGGAACAACGACGGGGGCGAGTTCGTGGGCGTGGTCGCCCTTTACGGATACGCGCCGCAAATCATAAGCCCGCCGCAGATCACGTACAGGATGGGACTCTACCCGACTGCTCTCGGACGCCTTCGGCTACTGCTACTCGGAGGGCGGCCACACGTTCTACGTGCTGACCTTCCCTACGGGCAACGCCACGTGGGTCTACGACGCCACGACCGCCATGTGGCACGAGCGCTCCACCTGGACGGGCGGGCAAGCCTTAGCGGAGCCACACCTGCAAACGGCGCAGGAATGGCGCCGCAATCCTATCAGATAGGCCGCCACGTCGGCAACTGCTACGCGAACTTCGCGGGGATGCACCTGGTAGGCGACTGGCAGAGCGGCGACATCTACGAGATGCGCTCCGACGTCTACACGGACAACGGCCTGCCTCTCGTATCGGTAAGGACTGCGCAGCGCCTTTACGATGCATCGCGACCTGGGCAGGCTATTCATCCGCCGCCTCACGCTGGACATGGAGACGGGCACGGGGACGGCATCCACGGCCTTGTGCCGTCGTGCGCCCTTTCCTGGTCTGACGACGGCGGCCATACGTGGTCGTCCGACTACGCTGACGTCGATGGGCGCGGCAGGCCGTACAAGACGCGGGTGGTATGGCGGAGGCTGGGGTCGTTCCGCGACAGGATATTCAGGATCGCAATATCGGATCCCGTGAAGAGGTATCGTCATAGGAGGCTTACAGCAGAATGATAAAGCAATTCCCTTCGGCTTCACTCCCCCTTCCGACCCGAGCTGGCAGCAGTGGCTTGCCGAGGTTTCGGCGACAGGCGCGGCACTGCCGTGATCGACCCGACGAACCCGAATTTCGGCAAGCCGAGCCTTCCCACAAGCGGGGGCCTGCTTGCATACGCGAACGGGACGGACTGGGACCCCGGCAGCGGGGAGGGCCACTACAGGTGGACGGGAAGGCATGGAAATTTGTGGGGTAAGGCGATGCTCGACTACAGGATAGAGAAGCTCGATGGGCGGCTTAGGGGAGAGATGCACCTGATGGCGGACCTTTACTGGCAGGACGTTGCGGCGCCCTTCCACGAGTTCCCGCCGGACGTGGATTGGGCGCTTATACGGAGGGCTGGAAAGTGCGGGGCGGCTGCGGATCGTCGCAGGCCGGAACGACGGGCCGGCAGGTTCAAGGCGTTCGGCGATAATCGTCGGCCCGCATCCCCATTACGCATGCGTCTACGGCACGGTGCCGCTGCTCTTTCTCCATCCCGATTTCAGGAAGGGTATGGAGGGCATGCGCCTTGTGCGGCTCTGCGAAGAGGGCGGCAGAAGGCCGGGGCGCAGTTTATGATGACCCACGGCGGGATGCACAACGGCGTCTACCGGCTTTTCGAGGGGATGCATTACGCGGACTTCGGCAAGTACTACGTCAAGGTCCTGAAAAACGGGCCGAAGGGGACTGAGCCTGTGTACAAAAATGACGGGACAGGACCGGTCCGCAAGCGCGACGAGAGAAACTTAGTCTGCAAACAAAAAGGAGCGGAAAAGCATCACCCTCACCCCGCCCTCCCCCCTCAAGGGGGAGGGAGATAGTTTTGTGGCCCCTGCGTTTTTGCTTCCCTCGCCCCTTGTATCTTATATGCATGTATCCCTCTCCATCAGTATCCGGCTATAATTATCAATGGAAGCACCGGGGTGTGACAGACCCATCGCCCCTTGGGACACTAATGATCCCGCCCCCAAGCGCGGGCCGTCACACCCTATTCCATAAAAGCTCGAACGGTTGCCTGGGCCTAAAAGAGCCCGCATCACGCAAGGAGGAGCAATGATGGATATGTTTGCCGGGCATCGATGTGGCAAAGGACACCCTGGAAGTCTTTGTGACGCCCGATACGCGAAAGAGCTTCCTCAACAATGATGAGGGACAAAGAGAGCTTGCCCGTTTCCTCACGGACATGCATCCTGTCTTAGTGGTGCTGGAAGCTACAGGTGGATACCAGATCCCCGTGGTGGAGGCTATGGCTCTTCGGAACCTTCCGGTGTGGTGGTCAACCCCAGGCAGATAAGGGACTTCGCGAAGGCAACGGGAAGGCTGGCTAAGACAGATGCCATTGATGCGGAGATGATCGCCCGCTTTGCCGAGGGGATAAGACCGGAGGTGAGACCCTTGAAAGACGGGGATGCCCAAAGGTTGCAGGCCCTCGTTGCCAGAAGAAGGCAGCTTGTCGAGATGCGCACCACGGAGGAGAACCGCTTAGGAACGGCGACTCTCTGGACAAGACATGACATCGAGGCCCATATAGAGTGGCTGACGGGGTGCATTGATAAAGTGAGCAAGGATATTGCCTCCTTCATCAGGAAAACCCCTCTGTGGAGGGAGAAGGAAGACCTTCTGAAGAGCTTTAAGGGCATAGGTCCCGTCAATACCTGTACTCTTCTGGCGAGGCTGCCTGAACTGGGCAAGCTTAACAGAAAGAAAATCGCCGCCCTGGCAGGACTCGCACCCATCAACCGCGACAGCGGCAAGTACAGGGGCAGGCGCACTACCTTCGGCGGGAGGGCGGATGTGAGGGCAGCTCTATACATGGCGGCCCTCTCTGCCATCCGTTACAATCATGTCATCAAGACCTTCTACGAGCGTCTCATTCATGCCGGTAAACTCCCGAAGGTTGCCATTACTGCCTGCATGCATAAGATACTTACCATCCTCAATGCCATGATGCGAACCAATACCCCCTGGTGCGCCCGATGAAATTACTTGACATCGAACACGGTTGCTTGGGGGAGAGGGAAGGGTGAGGGGTGCCTTGGGCGGTAAGAGCGGGCTGCCCTTTTTTCTCCCTCTCCCCTTTGGGGGTGAGGGGTAGCATCTAAAACAGCAGTAACGATAGTCCTGCTGCGGGTAGTACGATGTATAGGACGTCTGCCTTGAGGAGAAGGGTGGGCTGCCAGGGCGGCCAGTGCCATCAGTACACGGATCGGGGTCCAGGCTACCGCGATTGCGAATGTGATTGTTACGAATAGCAGCAGGCCGACGAGGAGGTGAGGATGCCTTGCGTCGCCTTTGCGAAAATGGGCGATCGGCTCAGCCTGTCGAAGAACGGGGCGCAGACTACTACCATCAGGAAAGACGGCGTGAATATCGCGACTGCCGCGACTGCGGCGCCGGCAATGCCGTGCACGACGTACCCGACGAACGCGGCAGTGATCACTATCGGCCCCGGCGTGACCTGACCGAGGGCTATGCCGTCCATAAATGTGGCGGCGTCCATCCATCCCTTCACATGAACGACCTGCTGCAGCATGAGCGGCAGGGCCGCGAAGCCCCCGCCGAAGGCGAAGAGGTCCACCTTGATCATCAGCAGGGCCAGATCGAAAAGGCGCGGAAGGAAAAGATAACAGGCAAGGAGGGCGAGTGCGGCAGCGGCCGGGCAGGCAATAAGGGCTGCCGGTGAAATATGAATGTCACGGCCGGCTGCGGGATGCGACCGGCCTCCCGCGCGCACAATCAGAATGCCCGCGAGCGCCGCGCCCGCAATGACCAAAAATGGGCCACGCCAGCCGGAAGGCAACCGCCGAGGCAGCGGCAAGGAGTACTTGCGCCCGGCTTTTCAGCGATGTTCTGCCGAATGTGTACGTTGCGTTGGCGACGAGGGCGACGACGACCACCTGCAATCCCGAAAAGAGGGACGCAGCCTGCGGCAGGCCGCTCATAGCGCCGTAAGCCACGGACAGGACAAGCATGAGGCAGAAGGCGGGCAGGCCGAAACCTGTATAGGACGCAAGCGCGCCCGGTATGCCGGCCGCCCGCAGGCCCG
Source organism: uncultured delta proteobacterium (assembly GCA_963818095.1). Taxonomy (GTDB): domain Bacteria; phylum Desulfobacterota; class Syntrophorhabdia; order Syntrophorhabdales; family WCHB1-27; genus CAWEPK01. Next base: position 3,486 of record CAWFRA010000021.1, on the reverse strand, counting down.
TGTATGCAGCAGTCTGCATGGCAGTCGCGCCGGGGACCGCCTGGGCGAGGGCCACGCCCTCTTCGAATGTCTCCTCGTCGAGCCATCCTTTCCGCTTGACCGCCAGCTCGCCTATATAGGCGACCATCGCAGGCCCGCCGAAGGCAGTAAGGCCCAGGCGCAGGAATGAAAGAAATATGTCGCCCACCCCGGGCGATTCCGGCCTCTCCAACACACCGCTATCCTAAACGCCCGCCCACTCCCTGTCAAGCGTATTCAAGCGTTTTACGAATAAATACCCTGCTGCAAGCAGCAGGGTATTAAAGCAAGCGTAGCGCCGCGCCGAGCGGGGAGGCCGGGGCACCCGCCCGACGTAAGGAGGGAAGGGTCGAGCTTTGCCCGTTTAGGGGGTGCTGAACCCCAATAATTGCCACGGAGCGAAGCGGAAAAAGGTCTCCCTGCAGCAAGCTGCAGGAAACCACAAGTTGAGGCGTGCGAACCATGGCGCATTATATTGTCGATATGACATTCGACATGCTGTCGCTGCTGCTCATCTGCTGCCCGTCGGCCTTCTCGGCAGCCTCACCGGCCTGGGCGGAGCGAGCATCCTCGTCCCCGTCATGGTCTTCTTCGGCGTCCCCGTCAAAGAGGCCATCGCCTCCGGCATGGTCAGCATCATCGCCACATCCAGCGGCTCAGCCTCCGCCTATGTCAAAGAAGAGATAGCCAACGTCAAGATCGCCATGTACCTCGAGATGTATACGAGCGTGGGCGCAATCATCGGCGCTACGATCACCACCCTGATCGCCCCCGTCCTCCTTTATTTCTTTTTTTCGCCCTCTTCCTCATGACGTCGTTCCTCAGATTCGGACGCACGCAGCCGCAAGTGCTGCTTCCCGCCCGGCCGCGCAGCTTTCCTGGCTTTCCCGCAAGCTCGACCTCAAAGGCGGCTACTACGACGCTGTAAGGCACAGGAGGGTCCATTACCGGGCCGTCCATCCGCTCCTCGGCGGCCTCGGCATGGGCATCGCGGGGCTTGCGGCAGGCATGCTCGGCATCGGCGCCGGGGCATTCAAAGTGACTGTGCAGGAGAACGTGCTGAGGCTGCCGTCGAAGGTGGCGAGCGCGACGAGCAACTTCATTATCGGGATGACCGCCCTGGCGGGCACGAGCGTCTACCTCAAGAGCGGGCTGCTCAACCTGACGCTGGCCGCGCCCATGGCTATAGGCACGACGCTCGGCGCAATCGTGGGAGGGCGTGGCGCTCAACAGGCTGCCCGACCGCCTGCTCCGGTGGCTTTTTGTCGCGGTGGTCGTCATGCTGATTGCGCAGATGCTCTACAAGGGGTTCGCTCTGATTACGAGCCGCAAACAAAGACGCGGGACAAACGACGAGAAGGCGGGCCTCGCGCACCTCAAAGTGATGATAAGCTACGTCCTCATCATCGGCGTCATCGCGAGCCTGCTTCTGGAGGCGGTCGGCCTTCTCCTCTATTACCGAACCTTCGGCACTGTCGCTATCTCTTACGACGGGCGGCTCGTCCTTTACGCGCACGACTTTTTCGACTTCCTGGCGCGCCTCTTTCGCGGACCCTCAGGGCGCAGCGAAAGCGCCGTAAAATTGATGGCCCTGGGCATGGCGATACTTATCCTCACGCCTTACGTGCGGGCCGTGCTGTCGGTCGTCTTCTTCGCCTCCCGCAAAAACGTCACGTACCTCATCGTGACGCTTTTCGTCCTCATAGTATTGTCAGTGAGCATGCTCCAGTAGGCTGCCTTATTGGGCCGGCCCGATCTGTCCCGGGAGGAACCGGCGTAGGCTGTGCCGGCTGCGCATACGGGCCTGGCTGCGGCTGCCCGCCCGCGCCCTGGGGCGGCGACGGACTTACGGGCACCCACCCGCCGGGGCACGTAGAAACGTACGGGTAATAGGCGTTTGCCTCCCTGCAGTAATACCAGTACGACGGCTGCGGCGCGCTGGGAGCGGGCATAGCGGCAGAAGCCGAATAATCGGGATATGAGTATGGGTACGGATAGGTATAGGGATTGGAGTAAGGATAGGCATACGGATAGCCGTACTGGATAGCCCCACCCCGGCCAGCCGCCCCAACCCCACCAGCCCCACGGGCGGTAATAGAAACCCCCGTGCCAGCCGCCATAATAACCGTGGTAGCCGCCATGCCAGCCGCCTCCGTGGTAGCCGCCTCCACCGTGATAACCACCGCCGCCGCCGTGATAACCGCCGCCACCACCGCCGCCGCCATGGCCGCCGCCTCCGCCGCCTCCGCCACCGTGTTGGGATAGGGCGACCGATGGGAGGCCCGTACAAAGCAGAATGCCTATGACAAGGATGAGGACCGCCTTCTTCATCTTTCGCCCTCCTTACCTACACAATTTAAGCCCGAAGCGCCGGGGCCGCAAATCACCTCCTTGTCCGTCCGTCCCCTTCTCTCCTGTATCCCCATCAGGTTTATCACAATCATTGGGCTCGCGTCGCCTCCACGAGCGAAGCTCGCGGAGCCACCCTTCATAAGGAAGAGGCATTTATTGTATCCCCATCAGGTTTATCACATCATTGCTGGGGCTCGCGTCGCCCCCTCCACCGAGCGAAGCTCGCGGAGCCACCCCTTCATAAAAAGGAAGAGGCATTTATTGTATCCCCATCAGGTTTATCACAATCATTGGGGCTCGCGTCGCCCCCTCCACGAGCGAAGCTCGCGGAGCCACCCCTTCATAAAAAGGAAGAGGCATTTATTGTATCCCCATCAGGTTTATCTCGAAAATCAACGTTTCGTTGGGGCCTATGGCGGGCGGGGCGCCCTGCGGCCCGTACGCTAGCTGCGGCGGCACGAATATTTGCCACTTGGAGCCGACGGGCATAAGCTGTAGCGCTTCGGACCATCCCCTTATCACGCCGTTGACGGGTACCGTGAGGGGCTGCCCCCTGCGGTACGAGCTGTCGAACTCGGTCCCGTCGATGAAGGTGCCCTTGTAATTGACGACCACCCTGTCCGTAGGCCGGGGCATCCGCCCCGTGCCCGCCGTGAGCACCTTGTATTGCAGGCCGTCGGAGAGCGTCCTGACGCCGGGGGCCGTCCTGTTTTTGGCAAGGAATGCCTGCCCGTCCTCAAGGTTCTTCCGGGCATCCTCCTTCATCACCTCGGCGCTTTTCGCGGCCATCTGCTTTTGCGCATTGGCCGACATCTGCGCTATCTCCTGCTCGCTCAAAAGGAGCTTGTTCCCCTGGTATGCGTCTTTAAAACCCTTCGCAACGTCGTCGGGATTGAGGCTCACCTTGAACCTCTTCATGTCCCGGCCCATCTGCACGCCCACCGCGTAGCTCGTCTTCTCCTGGTCCGTCCCGAGCATCTGGCCGCTCGCCCCAGGCGCCGTCCCCGCCAGGAACGCCGCTGCCACAACGACGACCGCTCCAGTCCGATATCGCATGAGAGACCTCCGGCTTTTCTTTTAATTGTAGGCCGGAGGGGAACAAAAGACAAGGAACGG
>CAWFRA010000020.1:0-183484 GCA_963818095.1 uncultured delta proteobacterium | reverse complement strand
ATCCACCTCCGTATCGGTGAATATACGGCCCTTATAGCGGCGGCCGACATGACGGGCAACTACGAGGTGGGCCTGCTGCTCGAAAGCTGCCTTGCCGACCATCTTGTGATGGTCGAACGGGCACGGCGTGCCATCAGGCACATGCTGAAGAGCAAGGTGGCGGAGAGAATGGCGGCTAGGGCTTCGTAGTCGCACTCTTGGAAAAAGCTGTCCGAACAGTCAATTCCGGTCCTTTTGACACAATGAACATCCTGTAAGGCACAGGGCGGTGATGAGTACTATGGTCGCAAGGAGACGTTGTGTCGATTTCGCCGTGCTCCTCATCACCTTATTCGCAGCTTCCTTCTATGGTGCAGTGCACCGCCCGAAGAGCACTATGGCCTCGTCGTCCGACGAAGCCGATAGCGCCATTTTACCTGTTTCTTTCTCGATAATCAGGCTCCAGCCCCTTCGCTCGACACCCTGAAAAAACAGCTTCCCATCCGCCTCGCGGGCAGTGCCGATGGTTGTTTCATTCTTGTCTCCGGCTTGCCGGGCCCCTGCAGCAGTGACCTTATTGTTGGCAAGGTCGAGCTTGAAGAAGACCGGAAGGCCGATATCGTCGGGGCTGGTCGTTTCGCAGCCCTGGGCGCTGTCGCAGTCAAAGGCCTTCGTAAAGGCGCAGATGATCGGGGCCGACGTATCGAGGGCAGGGGCTGCCTGCGTCGCCGGAACGAACAGGAAGATCAGCGTACTGACCCCGAATAGCAGACACAACCTTTGAAAAGAAGCCATCTCTTACCTCCTCGTCTCTCGCCCTGGATTCTCTCGCGCATCATTTAACGGTATAGCCGCGCCCTTCCATGCACGCACCAAAGGCACGGTCGTAACCTCCCCGCTCCTGACTGTACGCCGCGGCCTGCGCCTGCTGGGCGGATGTCTCCTGCTGCTTCTCACGGCGCATCCTTATCCCGCCCACGAGCCCGCCGCCCGCCGCACCTATTGCCGCACCCTTGCCCGCGTTACCGGCTATGGCGCCCCCCGCCGCACCGGCGGCGGCGCCTCCGGCTGCACCACGCAACGCGCCAGATTTGGGCGCCGAAGTGGTCGCGGCCGGCCCTTGGGCCTGCATGGGATCAAAGCCCGTCTGCTGTTTAGCCCAGGTATAACATTGAAACTTGTCCTGCTCCGTTTGGTTCTGACTCTGACCTTTAGCAGGATATATGATCGGCTCCTGGCAAAGAGCACTCGTCGTGAATACCAAAATGAGAACAATTCCGCTCAACGTTAAGTATCGGCCCATATGAACCCTCCTTTCGCTGCCATTCTATCTGCCCACGGCTGCATCGCAACGAATCTCAAGAACCGACTCACAGCCTTATTCGGGCCTATGCTTGGCTTACATGCCGGCAATATAATACCGATGCGTTTTAAGCGGAAGCGCCTGCAAGGGCATCATTCAGAGGGTCTATTGGCCGAGATGCAAAAGAGTATTGCGCAATGGAGCGTCGGAGAGTTTGATCAGACCCTCGGCGGGGCGGTCCAGTTCCAGGATCAGAAAGATTGCGCCCCCGACCGACATGGCGCACAGAAGCAAGACGGCAACCACTGTCCCGTTGGGGGGAGAGAACAAGCCGAAGCTGACAAAGATAACGGTGACCCAGAAGACCAGGATCACGAGGAACGGTGTGGGGACCGACGTCTCTCCCCGCTGTTCGAGGAGCAGCCACCGCGCTTCCTCCATGTCGCCGGTGATCTGTAAGGCGCTTGACTGGAGCGAGCGTTGGGCATCGCTGCCGGGGGATAGTTCCAGGAGTTTGTTGCGAACATCTTCGACGCCGGCCGGTTGGGTTCGGGGTACCATTTTGTCCTCCGGCCACACCCGGTTGACGCCGGTGGCTACCGCGCGGCGCAGCAACTCGCGGGCTTCCGTCGTCTCCGTCCCGTATCGGGCAAGAATACGGTCGAGTACGGCGATTTTGGCCCCGGCTTGCGTAAGCTCTGTATTCATCACATCAAAACTGCCCTTTGCGGAGCTGATCAGCAGCCCAAGGACAAGGGCAGCCAGCGTCGCGATCATGCCGGTACCCAGCTTCACTGCATCTTTTGACTCATTACCCAGATGATGTTCGGGCAGGGAAAAGCGAAGGAAGAAGCCGAGAAGCGTGCCGGCGAAGATACACGCAAAAGCGATCACAGAAATTGCGATCGGACTCACCGTTCACCTTCCGTTATCGTTTCAGTCTCCTCGCTCGTTTTCTTATGTTCTCGTTGCTGCGGTTCCATCCCCTGGAGGGACGCGTTCCCCGGTTACCGCACATACTTTTTCCCGTTTCCTACAGCGCATCCCCAGGGAAACAATAGCCATGATTATCATCCCGGCCACAAGGGCAAGGAAGACCACTATGGCCAGAGAGGCATTGAACCGCCACAGGACGAAGGAGATGATCACGGGGTTGGCGTTCTGAACCGAGAAGATCACCAGTGCAGCGATCACCAGGATCACGAAAAAGAGGATAATCATGGTTCGCTTCCGTACATTATCGCCCGTTTCAATACTGGTGCCGGGCGTGAGGCGTGTCAAGGCATGCGAGGCTAAAAGCGCGTGCCGGCGTTGACGGTCAGCGGAAACGGACCGATAGTTGATATAAAGAAGGTGTTCGATAATAGACGTTTTTTATAGGGCAAACCCGTTTCTTTTGTGTGTGGCCCTCTGCGCCCTGCTCATTTTTGCAGAGGAGATGGGTTTTCGGGCAAGGAGAGGAAAAACCCGCGAGAGGAACGGCATCGAGAATGCGGACATCTCCCTGATACTAGGGGGCGTTATGACTCTGCTTGCCCTTATGCTCGGTTTCACCTTCAGCCTGTCCGAGAGCCGTTTCGAAATGCGGAGGCAACTGATTGTAGATGAAGCAAATGCCATAGGCACCACGTACCTCAGGACGCGAACGGCGCCGGAGCCCGCAGGCGCCGAAATGCGGGAATTGCTCCGCAAGTACGTAGCGCTTCGGGTCGAAGCGGCCACGTCCCCGACTATTATTTCAGACCTGAGTCAGATTATCGACCGGTCGAAAAATACTCCAGGACGCGCTCTGGGTCCGGGCGTCGGCCCTGGCAAGGCAGGACCAGAACGCTGTTCGCGGTCTTTTGCTTCAGACGCTCAACCAGATGATAGATATCAGCACTGCCAGGCTGGCCGCGTTCAAGAACCGGGTCCCATTTTCCATTTATGTGGTGCTCTTTCTGATCTCGCTGATGGCCATGTGGCTTATCGGATACTATTTCAGGGTGCGGGGCGGCCGGCCGGGAATGCTTGCCATCGTGCTCGCCCTCCTGATAGCGTCGGTTATGTGGCTTATCATGGACCTTGACCAGCCCCTGCGGGGACTGATCAGGGCGAGCCAGGAGAGTCTCTACGATCTTTACGCGGATATGAATAAGGGTAGCTAAAAGAGGCGGCATGACGGCCGGTTCCAACATTATTGAGGAGAGAGAGTATTATGAGTACCAATCGCAAAACTCAACGCACAGTTCTTCCCATCCCGGATCAGCCGCGCGTGGGGCTGACGACCTACGACGCCAAGGACCCCGACATCAAGTTTCCGCCTATCGAGCAACTGCGGCCGCCGGAAGGCGCACCCAATGTCCTGATCATCATGTTGGATGATGTGGGGTTTGGTGCTTCCAGCGCTTTCGGCGGCCCCTGCCAAACGCCGAGCGCGGAGAAGCTGGCGGCAGGCGGCCTGAAGTACAACCGCTTCCACACTACGGCACTCTGCTCCCCTACGCGCCAGGCGCTCCTGACCGGGCGCAATCATCACACTGTCGGCATGGGCGGCATAACCGAGATCGCAGGCGGCGCGCCGGGTTACAGCTCGGTGCTGCCGAACACGTGCGCCCCGCTTGCGCGGACGCTGAAGCTCAACGGCTACTCCACGGCGCAGTTCGGCAAGTGCCACGAGGTACCGGTGTGGGAGACGAGCCCGGTTGGGCCGTTCGACGCCTGGCCCACGGGCGGAGGCGGCTTCGAATACTTCTACGGGTTCATCGGCGGCGAGGCGAACCAGTGGTACCCGACGCTGTATGAGGGTACGACGCCGGTTGAGCTGAAGAAGACGCCCGAAGAAGGCTATCACTTCATGGAGGACATGACCGACAAGGCTATGACCTGGATTGCGCAGCAGAAGGCCCTTGCGCCCGACAAACCATTTTTCGCGTACTTTGTGCCCGGCGCAACCCATGCGCCTCACCACGTGCCCAGGGAATGGGCCGACAAGTATAAAGGTAAGTTCGACCAAGGGTGGGACAAGCTGCGCGAAGAGACCTTTGGGCGGCAGAAGAAGCTCGGCGTCATCCCGGCGGACTGCCGGCTGACCGCGCGTCACAATGAGATCCCCGCGTGGGATGACATGCCGGAGGAGCTCAAGCCCGCACTGCGCAGGCAGATGGAAGTATATGCAGGCTTTCTCGAATATGCCGATCACCATATCGGCCGCCTCATAGACGGCCTGGACAAGCTGGGCATCCTCGATGACACGCTTATCTATTACATCATCGGCGACAATGGCGCTTCCGCCGAAGGCACAATCAATGGAACGTTCAACGAGATGCTCAACTTCAACGGCATGTCCTCGGTCGAGACACCGGAGTTCCTCAACGCCCGGATCGACAAGTTAGGCGGGCCGGAGTCCTATAATCACTACGCTGTCGGCTGGGCGCACGCTATGGACACACCCTACCAGTGGACTAAACAAGTCGCCTCCCATTGGGGCGGAACGCGCAACGGCACCATCGTCCACTGGCCGAAGGGCATCAAGGCGAAGGGCGAGATGCGGCGGCAGTTCCACCATGTTATCGATGTGGCGCCGACGATCCTCGAGGCGGCAGGACTTCCCGAGCCGATCTCGGTAAATGGCGTACAGCAACGGCCCATCGAGGGCGTGAGCATGCTTTATTCCTTCGACGACGCCAAGGCCGCCGACCGGCACGAGACACAGTACTTCGAGATGTTCGGCAACCGCGGCATCTACCACAAGGGCTGGACCGCTGTGACGCGGCACAAGACGCCCTGGCTCCTTCTCGGTGAGAAGACCCCAGCCTTCGACGACGACGTCTGGGAGCTCTACGACACGGAAAAGGACTGGAGTCAGGCCAACGACCTATCCAGGCAAATGCCGGAGAAGCTTCACGAGCTACAGCGCCTCTGGCTCATCGAGGCGGTCAAGTATAACGTGTTGCCGCTCGACGATGATCTCGGGAAGCGCATGAACCCGGACACGGCCGGCCGGCCGACGCTGATCAAAGGGAAGACCCAGGTTCTCTTTGGCGGCATGGGGCGCCTGTCGGAAAACTGCGTCGTCAACATCAAGAATAAATCCCATGCCGTCACGGCCCAGATCGACGTGCCGGCCTCCGGCGCCGAGGGCGTGATCGTCGCCCAGGGCGCGAACATCGGCGGCTGGAGCCTTTACGCCAAGGGCGGCAAGCTGAAGTACTGCTACAACCTGGGAGGCGTCCAACGCTTCTACGTAGAGGCCGCGAACCCTATCCCGGCGGGAGAGCACCAGGTGCGCATGGAGTTTGTCTACGCCGGCGGCGGGCTGGGCAAGGGCGGCAAGGTGACCCTCTATATCGACGGCAAGAAGGTCGGTGAAGGGGACATACCCGTGACGCTTGCCATGATTTTCTCGGCCGACGACGGCTGCGACGTTGGCGAGGACTCAGGTGCGCCTGTCTCCGAAGACTACGGCCCGCGGGGCAACGCCTTCAAGGGTCGTGTCAGGGGGGTGGAGATCGCAATTGCCGATGCCGCCGAGAATGCGGACCACCTGGTCTTGCCCGAGGACGCCATCCGTGTCGCGATGGCGAGGCAGTAGATAACGTAAGGAAGCATGATGAAAGACGAGCGCGGCGGCCCGGTAGAAAACCCGGATGGGATTACCCACGGGGAGTACGCGTTCCTCATAGCCTGGGTGGTCTGCCTGGTGTTTCTCTATGCCGCAGGAGGGTTCTTCGCGGCCGAGCTGCTCAAACACTATGCGGCGGAATCGGCCAGGATGCGGCAATCGAAAATTGAATCTCCGTCCGTCGATTCGAACGCTGAAGGAGCCGGTCTCGGGCCCCGTCCAGGGCGAAGCCGGTCGACGTACTTGTGGGAGGAAGCGTTAACCGCGTAAGAGACTTCGACCTGAAGGGTGCCTACTGGACGGCAGACTTCAACCTCTGGTTTACCTGGCATGATAATGAGATCGATCCGGGCAAGAGCTTCCGCATCGTGAACGGCCGGACCCTGCGGCGGGAGGAAGGGGAGAGCTACCAGCAGCGGCAGGGAGCACTACGCCGAGTATCACGTGCTGGCACGCATGACGATACCTTTCGAGGCTTTGCGATTCCCTTTCGGCGAGGAGGGACTTTGTCGTGCGAGGTAGAGGATGCCAGCCATGGGGCAGACACGCTCCGGTATGTGACCGACAAGCAGGACAGCGGGGTCGCTTCTGAAGCAATGCCTCCCGGCATCAGGCTTGCCAAGTTTCTCGCACTGACCAAGATCGGCAGCCACAGGTCCGGACGGGGCGAACCCGACCCTGCGGGCGGCAAAAGAGAGGTCCGCTCCCAGTTCATATTAGCTATGCTGGTTGTGCCTGAAGGCTGGGGCATCTACCAGGCGATGTTCCAGGCGCTCTTCGCGTCCGTCGGCCGTCGCCTTGATCCGCCCTTTTTTATCAAACCCACTTATGTCGACAGCCGCTTCGGGCTTCCTGTAGGCGGCTTTTTCGCCAGCGTGTCCAACAACATCTTCGTCGGCACGCTCCTGCCCCATGCGGACAAGCTTCACACTGACGGACATGGTCAACAGGGCGAGCCTGCTCACCATATTCTTCGTCCTTGCCGAGTCGGTGATCTCCCTCTACATCTTCGACGCCATGCACCGCGAGCGGCTGTCCCGTATCCTCGACCGCGTCTCCTTCGCCGTGTTTTTCACCGGGTACGCGGCTGTCAATATGGCCTTGTCCCTTGCAGCGAGGCCGCTATGAAGAAGGCCGGCGACACTTTGTCACGTGCAAGGCAAGCAAGCTTCAGCATCAAACGTATATAGTAGGAAAGGAGGAAAATGATCATGGCCGCGAAACAACCGAACATTCTCATTCTGTGGGGCGACGACATAGGCTGGTGGAACATCAGTTACAACAGCCGTGGGCATGATGGGCTACCGGACGCCCAACATAGACCGCGTCGCCAATGAAGGGGCGGCCTTCACCGACTGGTACGGGCAGCAGAGCTGCACCGCCGGACGGGCCGCCTTCATCACCGGTCAGAACCCGATCCGCACGGGTCTGACGAAGGTCGGCATGCCGGGCGCCACGGTCGGACTTCAGCCGGAAGATCCTACCATCGCCGAAATGCTCAAGCCGCTTGGATACGTCACCGGCCAGTTCGGCAAGAACCATCTTGGGCGACAGGGATGAATTCCTGCCTACCGTTCACGGCTTCGACGAATTCTTCGGCAACCTCTATCACCTGAACGCCGAGGAAGAACCCGAGACTGCCCGACTATCCCAAGGATCCCGGAGTTCAAGAAGATGTTCGGGCCCCGGGGCGTGCTCCACTGCCAAGTGCCGACGGTAAGGGCGGGCAGACGGTCGTGGACACCGGCCCTCTCACGAAGAAGCGTATGGAGACGATCGACGAGGAGATCACGTCGGCGCCCTCGACTGGATGGAAAAGCAGGCCAAGGCGGAAACCGTTCTTCCTCTGGTACAACTCGACGGCCATGCACTTCAGGACCCACGTCGCAGACAAGAACCGGGCAAGAGCGGGCAGGACGACTACAGCGACCGCATGGTCGTCCACGACGAGCAGATCGGCCAGATGCTCGACAAGCTCGACGAGCTGGGCATCGCCGACAACACTATCGTCATGTACTCCACCGACAACGGCCCGGAGAACGACACCTGGCCTGACGGCGCCAACACCCCGTTCCGCGGCCAGAAGGACACCAACTGGGAAGGCGGCTGGCGCGTCCCGTGTTTCATCCGATGGCCGGGAAGATCAAGGCGGGATCGGTCCTGAACGGCATCTGCTCGCACCAGGACATGCTGTCCGACGCTTGCTGGCCGCCGCCGGCGATCCGGACGTGAATCAAAAGCTCCTGAAGGGCTACAAGGCCGGAGGCAAGACTTTCAAAGTGCATATCGACGGGTTCAACCTGCTGCCTTACCTGACCGGCGAGGCGAAGGACAGCCCGAGAAAACTTCGTCGTCTACTTCAGCGACGACGGCGACCTTATCGCCGTGCGGGTCGGCGACTGGAAGTTCAATTTGATGGAGCAACGGGCCAACACGATGGACCGTGGGCGGAGCCGTTCGTCAAGCTCCGGGTGCCGCATATCTTAAGCCTCCGCCGCGACCCGTTCGAGCGGGCCATTTCAACTCGAACACCTACTGGGACTGGATGGTCGATCATGTCCTCATGTGTACATGATGCAGGCGGTGGTGGCAGGGCAGATCGAGGACTTCAAAAAGTTCCCGCCCCGGCAGAAACCTGCATCGTTTAACCTGGACGCGGTGATGGCGCAGTTAGAGACGCCCCACGGTTAAGCGGCCGCGTCGCGGGGCGACCGGCGCGGTGGAAACCAATGACCTCGGTTAATACTCCGAAGGCATTTCACATCATGGCCAAGCCGACGGGCTCGGCCTGCAACCTGGACTGTAGCTACTGCTTCTTCCTTAAGAAGGAGCGGCTTTATCCCGGCAGCAATTTCCGGATGGCCGATGATGTCCATGAGGCATATATCAGGCAGCTTTTTGAGGCCCATCAGGTCCCGGAAGTAACGGTCGCCTGGCAGGGAGGCGAGCCGACCTTGATGGGCCTCAATTTCTTCCGCCGGTCGGTCGAGCTTCAAAGAAGGTATCGGAGACCGGGCACGAGGATCGAGAACACTTTCCAGACGAACGGCATACTGCTCGATGATGAGTGGTGCAGCTTCTTTCGTGAAAACAGGTTCCTTATCGGCCTGAGCATGGATGGTCCGAAGGAGCTTCACGACGCCTACCGTAAGGATAAGGGAGGCCACGGGACCTTCGACCGGGTCATGAAGGCCGTGAGGCTGCTGCAGAAACACAAGGTCGACTTCAACATCCTCTGTACGGTCAATGCCAGGAACGCCGGCCACCCGCTTTCGGTCTATCGGTTTTTCCGGGATGATGTCAACGCGCATTACATCCAGTTTATCCCTATCGTGGAGAGGGTCGATGAAAATAGCCGCCGGGAAGGGGCGAGGTCACGGACCGATCCGTTCAGCCGGACCAATTCGGCAAGTTCCTGATAGAGATCTTCGATGAATGGATCACAAAGGACGTCGGCCGGACGTTTGTATTGAATATCGATGGGGCGCTGGCGGGCTGGCTCGGTATGGCGGGGACCGTCTGCATCTTCGGCCCGGCCTGCGGCCTGGGGATGGCGCTGGAGCACAACGGCGACCTCTACTGCTGCGATCATTTCGTGGAGCCGGCGCATCTCCTGGGAAACATCCTCGTGACCCCCATGATCGAGCTCGCGGCTTCGGAAAACCAACGGAGATTCGGTCAGGACAAGAGAGATAAGTTACCCCGCCATTGCCGGGAATGCGACGTTCTCTTCGCCTGCAACGGTGAGTGCCCCAGGAACCGCTTTATCGAGACTCCCGATGGCGAGCGCGGGCTCAATTACCTCTGCGCGGGGTACAAGGCCTTTTTCAAGCACGTTGACCGTCCCATGACGATTATGGCGAACCTCATCCGTGAGGGCCGCCCTGCCGGGGAGATCATGCAGTCGCGCGGTGCGCCGGGGATGATGCCGGCGGCGGGAGGGACCAGGGCAGGCCGCAACGATCCTTGTCCATGCGGGAGCGGAAAGAAATTCAAACGGTGTCACGGATAGAAGCCGCTGCAACCCGATCGGGGCAGAGAGAGGAGATAAATTGAGGTCAGCATGGAGGATATAATTGCGAGAATTTTTGAGAACATGGTAGACCGGGTAACCGGGCCCATGAAATTCAGGCTGATCCTCCAGCCGCTCATGGCCGTCATCTTAGCCGTGCGTTCCGGCCTGAGAGACGCAAGGGAAGGCAAGCCCGCCTATTTTTGGGGACTTTTTACCGAGCCGGATAAGCGGCGGGAAATGTTACGGGATGGCTGGAAATCGGTGGGGAGGGTCTTCATCCTGGCGGTTATTATCGATATCGTTTTTCAGTTGCTCGTTTTTCGATGGGTCTATCCGGTTGAAGCGCTTATTGTGGCCATGATCCTGGCTATTGTGCCGTACATAGTGATTCGGGGTCCCGTGAACAGGATAGCGCGGCACGGCTAACAAGACTCAGGTCGGGATCGGAGGCATATAGAGGATGGAAAAAGAGGAGCGCAAGCTCGGCGACAGACTTGCCATAGAGCGGACGCTTTTCGCCGCCGACCGTTCGCTCCTCGCCTGGGTGCGGACGGCGGTTTCCCTGATCAGCTTCGGGTTCACCATGTTCAAGTTCCTCCAGTACATAGGGGGACTGGAACAGGTCCCCGCCCTGATGCACTCTCACTCTCCGAGAAACATCGGGCTCTTCCTGCTCCTGATCGGGACGATCTCCTTGTTTATGGCCATGCTCGAATACTCCGCGACTGTCAAGAGATTGACCGGAGAGGGGGGCAGCAAGATCATGCTGAGACCGAGTTTCCTGGCCGCCGCTGCGACGTTCTTGCTCGGGTTGACCCTCACTGTCGCTATTGCACTCAGGATACAACTGATATAGGGCCCGTAGTGTCGCGTCGCACCTGTATTTCTCGCATGGGATTGGAGAGGAAAGGGCCGGTCACGCCGGAACAAACCCGGGGAACGGAAAGGGGAAGCGTCAGCCGGGGGCTTTACAACCTATCGGCATGTGTTTACATATCTTAGTAGGCATTGGTTTTTGCCCAATGTTTTATTTCACAAAACAAGGAGATGTGGGAAGCATGAAAAGATTTATCGTGATCATGACAGTGGTAATGGGCCTGGCGCTGGCTGCGCCTTTAATCGCCCAGTCGACGGATTACAGCAAGATGTCGACCGACCAGTTGTACCAGTTGAAGCAACAACCTGAGAACCAGCATAACATGGACCTCCAGTCGGAGTGGCTGAAACGGGCGTCCAATATGTCGTCTAAGGACCTGAAGAAGTATAAAGTGCCGTACACCCACGAGGAGGTCCAGGAGATGTATCAGCGGCAATCGGCGCCAAGTTCAGGCAATTAGTGGATGAACGACCCTCCCGGGGGTAACCCTGATATCCTAAAACGTATACCCGAAACCTATTACAGGACCCTGCATGGTAAGTTTTGCGTTGCCGATGCCTCCGGTGGGACTATAGTCGATGTACAGATAGCGATAGCCCGCCAGTATTGTCGAGCGCGGGGATATATCGTAGCCAAGTCCACCCACGCCGTTCCAACTAATGTGCGATGAGTTGCTCGAGACGCCGAAGCCCGCCGCGTCACCTCTCAGGTTGACGAATAAGTTCCGGGCGAGATACGCTTTCACGC
The DNA here is from genome assembly GCA_963818095.1 of uncultured delta proteobacterium. Taxonomy (GTDB): domain Bacteria; phylum Desulfobacterota; class Syntrophorhabdia; order Syntrophorhabdales; family WCHB1-27; genus CAWEPK01. The sequence goes on along the minus strand of CAWFRA010000020.1, from coordinate 171,960 downwards.
GGAGCCCCACCATCGGATCGATGATGTTACCGTAAGAAGTGTCCCTTATGCCGACACCAAATTGCGGAAGGCTCAGGAAGATATGGTTCTGCAGATACCAGTACCTGCCGCCTACCAACACATCGACGTAGGCAGACCCTGGTGTTCCGGCAGGCCCCAGTTCCGCCACCCGGTAAAACCCGCCGAATTCCGTTATGAAGAGCTGGGTATTGTCACGGACAGCCGCTGCGAGGACGGACGGCCCGCCTTGGAGTATGTCTCCCGGGAGCGGCCTGCTTATGCTGGCGGTCGGCGTGACCTTCAGGTAGTTCTCTTGAAAGAAGACGCCCCACGGGCCTTTTCTGGCCTCGATCTGCACTTCGCCCCCGAAATCGAGGTTCTGCAGGATATCGTTGAAGGGCACCGAGACGTGGGCGGTACGGTCTCTAACAGAGATATCGCCTGAGATACCCGCCAGCCAGGCATAGGGAATTATCGTGAATTCCCACTTGTCGCCTGGCGCCTGCCGGGGGGCCGCCGGTCTTGAAGGAGGAGGCGTGCTACTTATCTGAGCATATAAGGGCAGGCTGCTTTCCAAGCTGACTGCGTCGCCAGGTTTCTGAAAATCGGTATCGAAACTATTCGCCAGACAAGGAATGGCGCACGGGAGAGATAAGGATATTGCCAGCACCGCTAAGACACTCACATTACTGAAACCTTTAGGTCTTTTCAAAGTCGCCTCCAGACAAGTATTTGTACGGCTTGGATAATTCAAGTCTCGGGGCACTTCTGTAGTTCCGTTTGGTTGCCTTGCTCTACTGGTCTTCTATGGTTAGTAAGTCTGTGGGGTCGTGCTCGCCTGAAAGCGACTTGCTCGTACTTTCATGGAGTTCGGTCGGTTTTACCGTATTTATATTTTGCTACTCGCTGCCCATTCTGTCAACAGGAACCCAGGACACCTAACCGCAAATTATTGCACGGTTTCAGCACTTGGATGAAAGGGCATTTGCGATCATCAGATATCCGAACATCCACGCGTCGGTTCTCCAACGCCCTTTTGTTAATAATCCGTTAATAACGCATTAGCCGCCCTGTTTTCTATTAAGGGCTGAAGGACCCGCTCCGACAACCTTCTTGTTGCAATCATGAAAGCCGGACGGTCTCACAAATCCGTTATGGGAGGCAGGCAATGACACTGCGGGGAAAGCTCACCGTAAATGCAGTCGTTACCGTGGCCGCTGTTCTTGTCGTCGGCATTGCCAGCCTTGTCGGCTTCTATCACGTCAAGGGCAAAGTCCGGGACGTCACCGACAGCTCAACGCCCTACCAGCTCAAGACCCTCGAATTCACCAAGGTCCTTCAGGAGCACGCGGCAGCGTTGCTTGCAGCCGGCAACGCCCACGGGCAGGAAGAGCTTGCGGGAAAAGAGCGGGAGCTTGGACGGACCCTGGGCGGGCTGCGGGGCCTCACGTCCGAGATAGGGGAACTCAACAGGACGGCGGGCATCCGGGAGATGGACCGTACCGTCAATGATGTGGATGGGCTGACCAGGGAGATCGTCTCTTCCGCAAACGAGCGGGTCCGGGCCGAAGAGCGGGCGGAGGTGGTGGTGAAGGAGGCAAAGGCAAGGCTGCGCATGCTTGCGGAGAACCGCGCCGCGCTCCAGGAGTCTCTCAAGGCCCTCCAGGACACGGCCGTCTCCAGCCTTATGCGGTCCAGCTCGAAGACCAAGCTGATGACCGGGGCCTTCAGGTCCCTTCAGCGCATCAAAGACGTATTCGAAGAGCTGCGCCTTGTCTTTGCGGACTTCGACAAAGCATCGAGCGGCGAGGAGCTCCTCGTAGTCGCGTGGGCGGTTCACCTTCCTGCTCCAAGAGATCGGGAGCGCGTCAGAGGACTTCAAACCCATTGCAGGATCGATAGGATTGATGAAAGAGCGGCTTTTGGGGAAACGCGGTCTCCTTTCCATCAAGGCCGACCTGATTTCCGGCCGTGCAGACGCGCAAACGGCCCGCGCCCTTGCCGAGGCGCGCAAGGATTGCAGCGCCCTCATGGACCGGACCGCCCGCCTGATCGTTGAAAGCGGCGAGGATGCTACGTTCGCCTTCTATGCGGAGAACAGCAGCCTTGAAGAGCAGCTCAAGAACTCGGACAGCGTCAATACCGTGATGCTCCTCAACACCCGCATGGCGACCCTGATGGATGCGATCGGGTATGCAGTCCAGGGCCTCTTCACTGAAGCGCGTGAAAGCAGGATAGAGGAAATGCAGGCCGCGATGGCAAAGCTCTTCGATTCCGCGAAAAACACGAAGGGCCGCATCGAGGCGATCCTGAAGGCTGAAGGCCGTCGGGCAGAGCTGGCGCTCATAGGGGAGACGGCTGCGGAGCTCGACCGCGTCGAAAAGCTCGTCATGAAGCGGGGCGGCATGGTGGAGGCGCTCAAGGCTGCGGCGGCAACGAGGACACGCTCGGCGGAGCTCGGCGAACGGCTTTCCCGCATGGTCGCCGACCACAAAGCGATGAGCGCAAGGAGCCTGTCGGATGCCCAGGGCGAGCAGCAGCGCTCAGTGGCTGCGGTCAATTTCGTCGTTAAAGCGGCCACCGTCCTGCTCCTCGCCGCTATCGCACTCGTCCTTGCCCTGGCCATCGGTCTCGTCAGCCCTATCGCCAGGTCGATCATGGTCCTCGTCAAAGACCTGGAAGCGGCAAAGGAGCAGGCCGAGAGCGCCAGCCGCACGAAATCCCAGTTCCTTGCGAACATGAGCCATGAGATCAGGACCCCGATGAACGGCGTTATCGGCCTCCTCGAGCTTTTGAAGGCCGGAAGCCTGACGGAGAAGCAAAGGAATTACGTCAATATGGCCTTCTCTTCCGGCGTCGCGCTGCTCAACGTTATCAACGACGTGCTCGATTTCTCGAAGATAGAGGCCGGCCGGACTGGAGCTGAACCCGGAAGAATTCGACGTCCATGAATCCGTGGAAGAGGCAGTCGGCTTTTTCGCGGAAGCTGCGCAGGCCAAGAAGATCGAAATCCTCTGCCATATCCTGCCCGGGACCCCCAAAAGGGTGAAGGGCGACATGGTGCGCATCAGGCAGATCCTGATCAACCTCATAGGTAACGCGGTGAAGTTTACGCACTCCGGTGAGATTGCAGTCGAGTGCGCGCCCGCCCGTGAAGAAGGCGATTGGCCGGCGCTCCGCTTCGAGGTGCGCGATACGGGCATCGGGATATCACCGGAGGCGAGGTCGAGGATTTTCGATTCCTTTTCGCAGGCCGATGCATCGACTACGAGGCGGTTCGGGGGGACGGGCCTGGGCCTCAGCATCGCAAAACAGCTCGTCCAGATGATGGGTGGGGAGATAGGCGTAGAGAGCGAGGTGGGGGTTGGATCGACCTTCCATTTTACCGTGCGCGTCGATAAAGTCTCCGAATACACGGGCGACGGGGAGAGGGCAATGATGGGATCGTGCCAGAGCCTGAAAGGCCTCAGGGTGCTCGTCGTAGACGATAATGCGACCAACCGCAAAATCCTGGAAGAGATGCTTGACGCCTGGGAGTTTTGCCCCACCAGCGTAGCGGGCGGGGCCGAAGCGCTCGCTGCGCTGAAGGCTGCGGCTGCCGCAGGCGCCGCCTTTCAGCTCGCGGTGCTCGATATGATGATGCCCGGTATGGACGGGATCGAGCTGGCGCACGCCATAAAGGCCGCGGAAGAGATTCCCCGGCTTCCCCCTCGTCATGCTCACCTCTATGGACGGAAAAGGGGAATCGGACTCCTGCCGGGAGGCCGGCTTCGCCCTGCGCCTCGTAAAGCCTGTCCGCCAGTCCCAGCTCCTCAACGGCATCGAATCGATCATGGGCGTGAAGGCACGAGCAGGACGTCCGCCCGGCCGCACCCGGCGGACCCGTGCTGCCGGGCGGCCTCTCGTCCTGCTCGTCGAAGACTATCCGGTGAACCAGAAGGTAGGGAGCGCCATGCTGGAATACCTCGGCTGTTCCGTGGACGTTGCCGACAACGGCAGGATTGCCGTCGATTTCTACGGCCGGAAGCACTACGACCTGATCTTGATGGATTGCCAGATGCCTGAGATGGACGGATACGAGGCCACGCGGGTTATCAGGGGGATCGAGGCGGGCGCGGGTGACGGCGGAAGGCACACGCCGATCGTGGCGCTGACCGCCCACGCGATGGAGGGCGACAGGGAAAGGTCGATTGCGGCAGGCATGGATGACCACCTCAGCAAGCCCTTCACGCTCGACCAGCTAAAGACCATGCTGGCAGCCCATGTCCCTGCCGGCATGGACGCAGCGCTTGCCGTCGCGGAAGCCGCGCCGGCAGAAGGAGGCAGCGGCCCACAAAACGGGACAACGGCAGCGGAGCAAAGCGCGGACCCGGGCAGCCAGGTTATCGACCCCGCTGCACTCGACAGAATAAGGCAAGTCGATCCCGACGGAAGTGACGGGCTGGTCCGCACGGTCATAACGTGCTACCTGACTGATTCGCCGAAGACGATAGAAAGCTTGCGGGAGGCGGTGGAGACAGGCGACGGCGTCGAGATCCGGAAGCTGGCCCACGGTTTCAAGTCTTCGAGCGCGAACGTGGGCGCTTCGAACCTTGCGGAGTACTGTAAAGAGATGGAAAAGACCGGCAAGTCAAACCTCCTCGACCAGAGCCCGGCGCTGCTGCTTTCGATCGAGAACGAATTCGCGCGCGCCAGGGCCGCCCTGCAAGCGCAGCTATGAATGACCCTACTGCTCTAAAGGAGACAACGATCATGAACGACAGGGATGGCAGCCGGAAAGCCTGCGTGCTGGTAGCAGACGACGACCCGATGCTGCGGCTTCTTTCCGTCAAAGACCCTCGAAAAGGCGGGGTTTACGGTCGTGGAGGCGGAGAACGGGGAGCAGGTCGTGACTGCCTTCGACACGCTGAAGCCCGACATAGTGATGCTCGACGTAATGATGCCCGTCATGGACGGCTTTGCGGCCTGCGCCGAGATACGCAAAAACCCGGAAGGGCAGCTCACGCCCATCCTCATGGTTACGGGCCTCGATGACGTCGACTCGATAAACCGCGCCTACGAAGCGGGCGCTACGGACTTCATGACGAAGCCCATCAACTGGCCGATCCTCGGCCACCGCGTCAGGTACATGCTGCGGGCAAGCGGGTCGATTGCGGCCCTGCGCGACAGCGAGGAGCGCTATGCCCTTGCCTCCATGGGCGCGAACGACGGCCTCTGGGACTGGGATCTGAAAGAGAACACCTGCCATTTTTCCGAGCGGTGGAAAGGCATGTCGGGTTATGCCGATGACGAGATAGGGGTTTCTCCGGACGAATGGCTGACGAGAATCCATGCCGACGACGCGAGCCGCGTCAGGCTCGACCTGGACGCGCATGTCAAAGGCGCCAGCCGCCACTTCGAGAGCGAGTACAGGTTCCTGCATAAGGACGGGACCTACCGGTGGATGCTGAGCCGGGGCATCGCTGTCCGGGACGCAGGCAATGCCGCCTACAGGATGGCCGGTTCGCAAACCGACATAACGGAAAGCAAAAGGATCGCGGAGCAGCTTCAGCACGACGCCTTTTACGACCCGCTTACGAAGCTCCCGAACCGCGCCCTTTTTATGGACCGGCTGGGGCACGCGGTCACGCGGGGCAAGCGGCTTAAGAACTACAACTTTGCCGTGCTTTTTCTGGACCTCGACCGGTTCAAGCTGATTAACGACAGCCTCGGCCATTCGATGGGGGACCAGCTTCTTATCCAGACAGCCGAGAGGATCGTCCGATTCATCCGCCCGTCCGATACGGTAGCCAGGCTGGGGGGCGACGAGTTCGTCATCCTCCTCGAAGACATAAGGGAGGTCGGCTGCACTACGTTTGTCGCAGAAAGAGTCAAAAGGCTCTTCGCCGAGCCGTTCCTTCTGGACGGGCGGGAGGTCTTCACGACCGCCAGCATCGGGATAGCGGTAAGCTCGGGCGAATACGAGAGGCCCGAGGAGATGCTGCGCGACGCAGATATCGCCATGTACAGGGCAAAGGCGGATGAGCGGGGCGGCTTCGTCATGTTCGACCCGTCCATGCAGAAGGCCACGGCCGAGCTGATGAGGCTGGAGAACGACCTCCGGCACGCCCTGGAGCACAACGAGTTCCTCATGTATTACCAGCCGATTATCGACCTCGAGACGGACCGGCTCGTCTCACTGGAGGCGCTTATCCGCTGGCAGCATCCCACGCGCGGGCTGGTAAGCCCGGGCACCTTCATCCCCCTTGCCGAAGAAACGGGCCTCATCGTCCCCATCGGGGAATGGGCGCTCTACGACGTCTGCCGCCAGATGCGCAGGTGGCACGAGCAGGGGGCAGACATGAGGGTGGCGGTCAACCTCTCGACCCGCCAGTTGAGAGACAGGAACTTCCCGGCCCTCCTTCAGCGGATACTCGACGAGACAAAGGCGGACCCGGCCAACCTCGATTTGGAAATAACCGAAAGCGCTGTCATCAATGACTGGGATTCCGTTGTGACGACGCTCGGGACTTTGCAGGACCTCGGGGTGCATCTTTGCCTGGACGACTTCGGCACCGGCTACTCTTCCTTAAGCTATCTCCACCGCCTTCCGGTAAACAAGCTGAAGATAGACCGCTCTTTCCTGCAGAAGATGGAGTCGAGCCCCGAGCATTCGGGCATCATCCGGGCGATCCTGGACCTCGCAGGCACACTCAAGATGGAAGTGGTGGCGGAGGGCATAGAGACGCACGGACAGCTCGCGCGGCTGAAAGAGATGAAGTGCAGGCTCGGCCAGGGGTTCCTCTTCTCCAGGCCGCAGGACGTGGAGAGCGTGACCGCTCTTCTGCCGTTATCGAAGAAGACGGGAGGCCTGTGCGCTAATTACTGACGAAGACCGTTCGTTTCCGCCGCATTAACCCATTATTCATCGCAGTCTAATCCTCTATTAACCGGCCCATTGTAGTCTCTACGCAAAAGACGCATTGAATGGACCAGACCAGGAGGAAAGATTGAACGAATCCGGACCGCCCAAAATATTTAAATTACCGCTGCCGCCGAACGACTTGTTGCCAAAGAGATTGTCGGTTGCCGCGACCGGCGCCGTCGAGAACATATTGCTCCTCCGCCGGCTGGACAGGATCTACGGCCAGATCGGCAGCAAGGGTGAGGTCAAAAGCTTCATCGACGAAACACTGGAGAGACTGAAAATAAGGTACGACGTGAGCGAGGCCGATCTGGCCTCCGTGCCCGATACGGGCCCCCTCGTCGTTGTCGCGAACCACCCTTTCGGCGGTATAGAGGGGTTGATACTCATCTCCCTTCTGTCGCGCGTGCGCCCGGACGTAAAGATCATGGCAAATTATCTGCTCGGCAGGATACCCGAGCTGCGGGATGTGCTGCTTCCCGTCGACCCCTTCGGGTCGCGCGACGCAGTGATGAAAAACACGGGCGCGCTCCGGGAGGCGTTCAGGTGGCTCAAGGAAGGCCATCTCCTTGCGGTCTTTCCGGCCGGCTCCGTATCCCATATCAACTTAAGGCAGAGAAGGATCGTTGACCCGGAGTGGAACGCGGGGATCGCGAGGATCGCCCGGAGATCGCACGCCCGGGTGGTGCCCGTGTTCTTCGGCGGCGCGAACAGCCTGTTCTTCCAGATAGCGGGCATGATCCACCCGAAGCTCCGCACGGCCCTGCTTCCCCGCGAGCTGCTGAACAAGGGGAAAAGGGTCATAAGCGTCCGTATAGGCAACGTCATTCCATGCAGGAAGATCGAGGCATTCGACAGCGATAAGAAGCTGATCGGCTATCTTCGCATGAGGACATACGTCCTCAAACACCGCTGCCGGGAGGCGGCGAACAGGGGGGAAGGCATGGCAGGTGAGAATCTGACTCTGATCAGCCCGCAGGGCGTACCCCGGGGCACTGACGCGGGAAGCATTTACCGGGAAGTGGAAAACCTTCCGTCCAGGCAACTGCTCACAGAGGCGGACGGGTTCGCGGTTTGTTATGCAAAGGCAAACCAGATACCCAACCTGCTTTTCGAGATCGGGCGTCTCCGGGAAGTCACTTTCCGGAAGGCCGGGGAAGGCACGGGCAGAGAAATTGACCTGAGCCGCTTCGACCTCTATTACACGCACCTTTTCGTCTGGAACAGGCGAAAGAAGGAAGTGGTCGGGGCCTACCGGCTGGGACAGGTAGACCTCATCCTCGACCGGTTCGGCAAAAAAGGCCTATACACGAATACCCTCTTCGACCTGAAAGACGGCTTCCTGGAGCACGTCTCCCAAGGCATAGAGCTGGGCCGGTCGTTCGTGCGTGAGGAGTACCAGAGGCTTTACTCCCCACTGCTTTTGCTATGGAAGGGCATCGCCCTTTTCGTCGCGGCCAATCCCCGGTACAGCATGCTTTTCGGCCCGGTTACCATAAGCAGCGCCTATTCCGACCTTTCCAGGCAGCTCATGGTCTCTTACATGACGATCAATTATTATGCGCCCGAGCTGGCGCGGTTCATAGTGCCGAGGACGTCCCCCAGGGGCAAGTCCCTGAAACGGCTGGGCCTCGAGGACTGCGCCCGCCTTCCTGCAGATATCGACGACCTTTCATCTCTCGTCGCAGACCTGGAGAAGGACGGGAAAGGCGTGCCCGTGTTGCTCAAGCAGTACGTAAAGCTTGGGGGCAGGCTGATGGGCTTCAATACAGACCGCTCGTTCGGCAACGGGCTGGATGGCCTAATCCTCGTTGACCTCGTCAAGTGCGACCGCAGGGTCCTCGAACGCTATATGGGCAAAGATGGGGCGGCCGGTTTCTTCGCTTACCACGAGGAGTCGCAGAGGGAAGACCTCGCCTCCTGAAAGCCTTGAGCGACAGGTCCTTCTACAGGAGCTCCGCAGCTAGTGAAGCCAGCGGGCTCCTGATCGTTTTCATGAGTGTGATATGTCCGTAAAGGGGCTGGCCCTTAAGCCGCTCCACCGTGTAGCTCAAGCCGTTGGAGCCTGCGTCCAGGTAGGGTGAGTCGATCTGGTGGATGTCGCCCGTGAGGACGATCTTGCTCCCCTCTCCCACTCGGCTCAGCACGGTCTTTATCTCATGGGGGCTCAGGTTTTGCGACTCTTCGACGATGATCCAGGACCTGGCGAGGCTCCTTCCCCTTATGTGGCCGATCGACTCGATGCAAAGGACATCGGCCGTCATCAGGTACTCTATCGTCATTTTCTGGTTGTTCCTGGACAGGGGAGCGAAATTGTCGAAGACGGACTGCACCCACGGCAGCATCTTGTCTTCCTTGCTGCCGGGCAAAAAGCCGATATCCTGTTTCCCCACGGGCACGACGGGCTTGGTGACGATGATCCTGCTGAAGAGGTTCTCTTCGAGCGTTTTGTGGAGACCGACCGCAAGGGCAAGGAGCGTCTTGCCGGTCCCTGCCTGACCGACGAGCGAGACCGCCTGGATAGCGTTCTCCGTCAGAAGCTCTACGGCGAATTGCTGCTCTTTATTGCGCGCCTTCACGCCCCAGAACGCGGCCCCCGTGTGATCGACCCGGCGCATCCTTTTGTTCCTGGTTATGGCGAGGCCGGAGGCGCCGTTTGGCGCGGTCAGGAGGGCGCACTGGTTTTCGAGCATCTCACCGCCGCGCCCCCCGAGCGAATCGAGGCCCAGCTCGCCTGTCTGGTGCAGGCGGTCGAGGTCGGCAGGGGCTACCGTGAACGACGCCTGGCCGGAGTAGATGGCCGATGCGTCCACCCGGTCCGTCTTGTAATCCTCCGCCCTTATGCCAAGGGCAAGCGCCTTGACCCTCGCGTTTATATCTTTCGAGACGAAAACCGTGTTGCCGTTGCATCGCTGTTTGTAAAGCCAGGCGAGGGCGATGATCTTATTATCCGTGTGCTGCGCGCCGTTCTCCAGGACCAGGGGGAAGCACCCTTTTTCCGGCCCCTGCAGCGAGGCGGAGTCGAGCTTGAGCCTTTTCTCCCCGGGGACGGTGGGCTTGCCTGTGCCCTCCACTGCGTTGCCGAGGAAGCGGATCGCCTGCCTTGCGTTTTGCCCCGTATGGTCGAACCGTTTCTTGAGGCGGTCGAGCTCCTCCAGCGCTTCGAACGGTATCACGACTTCATTTTCTTCAAACCGGAACATACTTTCAGGATCGTGAATGAGAACATTGGTGTCGAGGATGTACGTCTTCCTGGGCATATTTTCATCTCCTGAAGAAATGCACGCGAGACTCGCGGACGTTCGGCCGGCGGGAAGCTTACGGTCACGGTTGTACCATACCATTAGAAAATACTATTTGAATGTGAAACCAGGATTATCTTTATGTTAATAATAGGGGACCGTCCTTGACGGCCCATCGTTGCCCGGCTATCATTTGATATATGTCGGTATGAAGACCCCTTTAGACAGGCCGTCCGTGAAGAGCACGCTGAAGGACATAGCCGTTTGGATGCTGCTGTGGTTCTGCGGATGGGGCGTCTATTATCTTTTGCTCTCCCACGACGTAAACTACCTTACCTCGCCTCTAGTCTGCGCGCTTTATTTCTCCGCGGCGTCGCTGACGATTATTGTTCTGTTCAGAAACGTCTTCTTTTCCACGCCAAGGCTCGTCAGCCCTGTATCGTGGCTGATGGCCGCCCTCTCCATGGCAGCGGCACTGGCCGTTTATTTACTGCTCCCTCTTTTCATCCCGGCCCCGGAGACGCTCATCGTCCTCAATCCTGACATGTTTTTTCTGCGCCTCGATATGGCATACCTCTTTTCCAAGCCTTTCGAGATAGTTTTTCAGCAGGTGCTCATCTTCCTCCTCGCAGTGCATCTTGTGCGGCGCGGCCTCTCCCTGCCTGCGACGTGCCTTATATCCTGTCTCGTGTTCGGCGCCTCCCACCTTTACCTCATAGCCCACAACGGGTTGATGATGGGCGGCTACTTCACTATCTCGGCTGCCTGCGCGGGCCTGCTCTTCCCCTACCTGATGCTCCGTCTTCAAAAGGGCCTCGTTTACACCTCGTCGATCCATCTTCTCTTCTACGTTTTCACCGGGGCATTGTGCCGTCTTTGTCCGGCGGCATTCATAAAATAAGCAAAAATTAACACAATTTTCACATGGCCTTCATGACGCCTTAACAGGATTATCTTAAACTCGATAAGAAGCTTTCCGGGTAAAGGGGCTGTTTTTGCAGATAGGCAAACATATCGCTGTAGTGGAGGACGACGTTGATATCATGGAGCTCGTCACCCTTCACCTCAAGAAGGAGCGCTTCAGCGTAACGGGCTTCCTCAATGGGACGGGCTTCCTAAGGTCTCTGGAGGGGGCGCTTCCCGTGCTCGTGGTGCTCGACCTGATGCTGCCCGACGTGGACGGCTTCGAGATTTGCAGGCACCTCAGGACGAAGCCTGCGTACTCCTCCATCCCCATCATAATACTGACTGCCCGCACGTCCGAGACGGACCGCGTTCTCGGCCTCGAGCTCGGCGCGGACGATTACGTTATCAAGCCCTTTTCCCCCAGGGAGCTGACAGCGCGGGTCAAGGCGGTCCTGAGGCGCACGTCCAGGCGGGAGCCCGAAGCGAAGACCATCGAAATCGATAGCCTCATCAGTATCGACCCGCAGAAATACGAGGTGACGGTCGACGGCGAGAAGGTGGACCTGACCGTCACGGAGTTCCGCATCCTCCAGCTCCTCGCTTCCAACCGGGGCTGGGTTTTCTCCCGCGACAAGATACTTACCCATCTCTGGGGAACGGATAAGATGGTGCTCGACAGGACTATCGACGTGCACATCAAGCACCTTAGAGAAAAGATGGGTAAGGCCGCTCCTATGATTAAGAACCTTCGGGGAATCGGATACAAGCTGGAAGCTTAAAGGGACCGGGGCGTTTAAGCCGTTTCACGGTTTTTCGGCCCTGGCGCGGACCCTTATGCGTAAGGCTGCGATTGCCACGCCGAGGGCGGTCACAAGGGCGCCGGCCACAAGACGCGCCCCGGTGTTCGAGATGATCGCGCCTAGGCCGCCCCCAGAAAATAACCCCCCATGCCGAATATTGTGGCCCAGATAAAACCCGAGACCGCGTTCAACGCAACAAATGTGCAGACCGGCACGCCCGACATGCCGATGGCGAAAGGCGCGGCCATCCGCAGTCCGTAAAGGAAACGGAATCCGATGATCGCAGGGACCCTGTATCTATCGACGAGCGCCAGAAAGCGGAGCGACTTCCTTTCGAGGGCGGGCCACACGCGTATAATCGACCTGCCCTTGAAGCGGCCGAGGAGATAGAAAAACTGGTCGCCCGCGATCCCCCCCATCCAGGCAACGAGGATGACCAGGGGCAGGCTGAGCCAGCCGTGCTTTGATGCTATCCCGGCGGATATGAGGATGGTCTCCCCTTCGAGGACCGTGCCCGCGAAGACAGCCGCGTAACCGAAGCCGGAGACGAGGTCCGGGCCGGACGTATCGCACCTATATCCTGTCTTGCCTTACGTAGGGGGTGAGAAATGACTCGGTGACCTTGCTGCGCCCTGAAGCGATGAACAGGGCGGCAGCCAGGACCTGTAGCGCGAGGATGGGCGCCGGGTCCCAGAGCCGCCCGATCCCGGCAGCGATATCGGGCCTCGCTCCTGCCTCCACGGGGAAGACCGCCCATATCAAGAGGGCATAGGGAACAGTGAAGGCGGCCATAACCTGGTAGGCCGTGACGCGCCCTGCCCCCCTGTAATCCGCCCGCAGCGTCTCGGAAACATAGCGCCATACCTGGCTGAGGATGGTTGCAAGGAGAAAGGCAGCCCCGTAAAGGGCATTAAGGAACAGGTAAGCTGCAGCAAGGCCGCAAATGACGAGGAAGACCGAGGTGATCGCCTGGATGGGCACGACCCGCGTCCCGTCCAGACCCGCCTCATACGATATCTTCTTTGTCCGGCCGCTGAATATGAAGCTGTGCCTGTCGAATAATTTCCTGAGCGTGGGATGGAGCTGCGAGACGGGCTTGCCGTAACAGCAGCCGAAGCTGATGCACGAGAGCCTCCCCAGGCCCTCAGCCAGCATATAGGCCGCGGCCGTGGCTGCAAGGACCGGCATGACAGGTATAGGAAGGCCTGCACCCGTCCCGGCAATGCTGTTTGCGGCCGAAATGAGCCACGGCGTCGATCAGGAAACCGGCGAAAAACGCGCCGCCTATCGTGGAGGTGTGCGCCTTCTTCTCAACCACCCGCGCGATTATCCGCGAAGACCCGAAACAGATGAGGCCGCCCGCTGCAACGAGGCAGCCTGCGACCAGGGCAGGCACCGAGATATCGAGTGCGCCGATCAGCACGTACGCCAGCGAGCCGCTCACCAGCATCGCAAACGCCTGGAAGGCCCCGTAGTACGTGTAGTTCGTGCTTCTCCACGCGCCCGAGTCGAGCTTGGCGGCAGGCGCGGCGAAGGCGATCTGCCACTCTTCCTCCGGAAGCCTGCGGAACCCCCAGCCTATCACGAGAAAGCAAAAAGCGCCAAGGGCAAGTATGAACATCTCGTTCTGCACTATATCTCTCCTATTCAAGCTGCCAAAAACTTATACGGACCTCGCCCCGTGTCCGAAGGCGCATAGTCCGCATGACCGCCGATCTGACTTTGACGTCCGTTTCCAGAAGGGGTTTGCCGAAGGCCGCGGTAAAGCGGCTTGATCCCGGCGCATGGCGCATGTTGCGGACGAGCTGAGCATCGAAGGCCATCCTTCCGGGCTGGAAGAGAAGCACGTCCGTGCTGCTCCCCGGCGCGTAGACGCTCTTTGGGCAGCCTTTTTTCAGGTCCATGCCCGGCTCGATGCGCCGGGCGTCGTCGTAGCGGTTCTCGCTGTACCTCTGCTCCACTTTGCCTATCATCAGCGCCGTCACTTCGACCATCGCTACAAGCCCTACCCGGGTACCGTCGGGCACATCCGTATCTATGACCGTTACAACGCGGGTGTTCTTCGAGTAGGGCGTGACGACGGTCACGATCGCCTCGGGGTTGCACGAGTGGTAAGCGCCGGGCAGCTCGTAGAATATCGACGACCTTCCCGGAGACGGGCACATGGTTGTAGTGGTACCTGTCCGGTGTCAGGCGGAAGATCGCGAAATCGGCCCCCTGGAACGCCTCCACCCAAGCAGGCTTCCCCAGCAGCTCGTCCGTGTCGAAAAACTTGCCTTTCAGGAAAAGCCCGGACGCCTCGCTCAAGGAGCCGATAAGCATGCGGGAATCGGCCGGCGAGACTACGGCGTCCTGCCGGTCAGGCATGGGGCGGCACTGCCAGTAGCGTATCTTTCGCTCGAAAAGCCTCTTGGGCGAGGAGAGCGCGCCGATAGGGTCCAGGCACTCCGCCAGGTCTATGCCGCAGTGGTCGAGGAACCTGCCGATGCCTCCGATCCGCCGCGAAAGAAAAAGGTCGTAATTAAGAAAAGCGATCAGGGAAGACGCTCTTCGGGACGTTAGGAGCCGGAAGAGAGACGGGGCGTCCTCCCTGACCTTTGAGTACAGATAGGTAATCACACGGTCTAGATACAGCTTCTCCGTGCGGAGGATGAACGTGTCGCGGTCGATATATTGGTGGCTTGTCATGTCCCCGTTTCCTTGAAGAATACCTCAGGCTCGGGCACAGCGGTAAAGGTCCGCGCTTATCGCGAGAAGGACGGTGCAGATAAGCTTCCTCAGGTCGTCCACCGGGATCGTCTCCGTCATTACTGCCTCGCGGACGCCTCGGAGTAGGCAAGGGCCTCACCGGACACAAGCCCGTAAAGGAGCCTCCCCACCGTGGCGTTATGGCGGGAGACGAAGGCGAGGTAAGGAGCGACAAGTCCTCTTCCATGATATCGAGCGCCTCGGCCAGGTGGCGCAAGCGCAGGGGGTTGCGGTAGAACTCCTCCGCCGCGCCGTTGAATACCTCGCTGCTCACATCGAGGGGCGAGCGGGCCCCGAGCGTTCCGAGGACCTCCTTTGTGAGTGCGGCTGCCGCCTGCCGTCCGGTCGCGCCTTCGAGCCTCTCTTTCAGCTCTTCCATCGTCTCGCCCATGCCGAAGAGGTCTATCAAATCGGCCGCCTCGCTTTCCAGGCGGCGCACGAGGGCCCGGCAATATTCCGTATTGTAAACGCGGAGATATCCGGGATACCTGTGGCTTGCCCGCACCTGGTCGCACCGCTCAAGGACGCCTTTCATGAAGCGGTTCTCCGTGTCTTTCCTCACAAAAAATGTAGGGATGCCGATGGCGGCGCCGAAGAAGATCTGCCTGCGCTCGCTCTCCACGAAGGGGCTGTCGGGAATATCCTCCGCTCGCCATGGTCCCAGTCGTAATCGATTTGAAGGCATAAGCGATCAAAAGGTTCTGAAGGTCCACGGCCGCGGCCATATCGTTTTTGATGCTCGGGAAGAGGCTGTAATAACGCCCCTCGAAGCCGCAAAAGCCTACCCTGTCGAATTCCCTGAGCTTGAGCGGCAGGTAAAGGGACATGCGCGTGTCGAATACGCCCAGGTCGGCGAGGTCCTTCTTGAGGTGTTCGCTGTTGCCCGGCGTCGCCGTTAAGCGCCGCGCTTCTCTCCGTGCTCAGCAGGCCGACGAGGTAATCGATAAGGCGGAAATCGGGCACGAAATCGCCGCTTAAGCCTGCTATCCGGCTGATCGCCCTGTCGAGCAGGGGCGGGCCGAGGGGCGTTACCGGCCTGCCGCAGAACCTGATGTCGGCCTTCGCCTTCCATCGACGCCAGAGCATGCGCAGGTGCGTGTAGTCGAGCTCATGGGGCAGGAAGCCGAGGACGCGCTCGGGATGGAAGTCGGCGAAATCGAAGCGGTACGGCGCTGCACTGTACGTCTTCACGAAGAGGGGGAGGAAATGCTCCATGATCTTTACGGCGAAATCGCCCGCCTGCTTCTCTTCGCGCAGCCCGAAGCCTGACGACGGGTCGTTGCGCATGCGCGTGAGGGCGTCGCTTCCCAGGCTCACGTGAGTGCCGTTATTGGCGAGGCTGATGTCGGAAGTGCTAGGGAGGACCACAAGGTTGCTAGTGTTGATGCCCGCGTCGTGGAGCTTGGCCACAGCGTTCAGCCGGCTCCGGCTCAGGACCTCGTGACACAGGCTCATGTATTCCTGTTTCGCCTCGCCCCTGTCCCATCCCGAAAGGCAGGGACTCATGAAAAGCTCGCGATAGAACGAATCGGATATGCAGGCGGATAGCCTCTTCTGGCGCACGGGGGGATGGGGAGAAAAATAGATCATGGCCTTCTGGCCGCTCGATGCAAGCTCCAGTTTCTCGTTTGCGTACATCACGAGGAGCTGGGTAAGAAGGAAACGCTTGGCCGTCTCGCGCGCAAGCTCCTTGCCCGGCCCCCTGCCGGGAGCACCCCGGACGATATAGAAGGAATGGGTCTCGGGAGACGTGTTATCGCTCACGAAATGGTCGAGGAGCTGCACGCCGGTGCTGCGGACGATGGGGTGGACATTGTCGCCGCCCACTGCGTCGGCGAGGGCAAGCTTTACGAGATAGCTGACGGGTACCGAAGGTATTCAATGCCCTCTTTGACAAATGAGAATTTCCCGATGTCCGAACGTGGGCCTGCCTGCGGGTCCGCCTTATCGGCCGAAAGGTCGCCTCTTAGAACGTCGAGGGCGAAACGATTCAGGAGCGCCCTGGGGAACCGCACCCAGCTATTCTCCCACACGTTCCGGCCGCCTTCGTTCAGGAACCGGACAAGCTCGCCCCCCAGCTTGCGCGGCGCGTCCCCCGAGGCGGCCCGCCGCATTACGTTGGCCAGGTAGTTAGACTGCTCTATCATGAGCGGCAGGTCAACGTCGCTTTTCCTGCCGGCGACGACGGCCTGCAATTCCGTCTCGGCCCCCGCCGTCGTATCTTCCGGCGAAAAAACCCCGCCGTAAAGGCTTTCCGGCGCCGGCAGGGACAGGGCGTGTCCCTTCCCGACATGGAGCCGGACCGGCCGCCTGATGAGAGTTATTCCGTGCAGTCCCCCTTTTTCCGCCACTTTCGCCTCCTTGGCGCGAGATGGATAAGTTAACCACCCCAATGTTAACAGGCCGTGTGGCTTCCCGTGAATTTGCGGCGAAAAAGGTTCGGCCGCGCGGCCTTCAGGACCGTGACGCAGGCGGCTCAATGCGGAAGCGGCGGCTCCCAATATCCCACTATGCGGACATACGATTGCAGGCGGCCTATATCGCTGTCCCTGGCGGTAATGGTCCTTTTTCTGATTATTCCGCGGGGATTGTTCGATTCGAGGAGGGTTATCCTTACGTGCGTTTTCGAAATGTCCAGGTCGAGCACGTAAGCCAGGTGGCCCCTACCGTTGCGGAGGTGGATCACCGACTTGTCCCTTCCGGGCAGGCGCGCGTGTAGATTTTCTTTTTATCCGCCAGTGTGTGGAGCCCGAACGGTAGTCTTCCCCTGGTGAGCCACCTTGCGTAAGCAACACAGTTCTTTCCATGCCTGGCGCTATAGTAACGATCGCCGGCTTTGATTATAAAGATGTCTTCCCGAATACTGCCTTTCGCAAAACACGGTGCGTGAACGGAGAGTGCGATAGCTATGAGAAGTATAGAGAGAAGGGCCTTGACATATAAACATGATACCGGTTTATCGACTCCACAACCTGCTGTATACAAGAGCTGTATCGCCGATTCTGCTGCTGTGTCTTAGGTTCTTTAAGCACATATTGCAAGCTTTACTGCCAGGAAAGCTAAGATCAAAAAGATTATCCTCACGGAGCCGTAATGATAGCGGTACTATCAGAATAATCAACAGGGTGAGTCGACGGCTCTTCTTCTCATGCGTGCAGCCGGCTGACTCACCCTGTTCTCTACCCGTTCGGTATCGTATCGATAGCCGTTGTCTCTATTCGGACCTCTGCGTGGTGGTGTTTTTACTCGGTCCCGGAAGCAGCGCCGGGAGCGGACATCTTCTCGCCGGTGCTACCGGCCGTGTCCGGCGCCATCCCTGCCACGCGGAGGTTAGTCCTTACCGATTTGACGCCCTTCGTATCCCGTGCCAGCTGGATCAGGCGCTGTTGTGCGGCCACCTGTCGGGCACCTGCCCGGAGAGCGTTACGTTCCCCTGATACGTGGCGACGTTGATGGCCAGGGTCTTGAGATCGGGGTCCTTAACTATCTTGGCTTTTATGTCACTCGTGATAACCGAGTCATCGAGGTTCTGACCGGCCGTCTCGCCCGACATGTGACTGCAGCCTGCAACGATGGTTGATGCAAAAGCTAACACGGCAATAAGAAACAGTAAGCGACGCATGACCACGTACCTCCTTTGTTTATAAGATATATCCGTCCGACCTCTGTGGCGGTTATCTAAGCTCAGACATTAAGTACCGGCATGCCGGCCGTGTCTTAAATACCGTTATGGCTTCGTTCATCGACAGCTTGTTCCTCTTGCCACGATATTTCACCTCGGTAGTTATAAGCCTGGGGCAGCGATTGCGTTCATTGATTTCGGGCCGCTCCGGGCGGCTTAAGCAACCTTCAGGCTACCGGTGGCGTTCCGCGCCTTCCGAAGATCAGAGAGACCACAAAGAGAATGAGGAAGACGATGAACAGCACCTTCGCTATCCATGCCGCAGTACCTGCGATGACGCCGAACCCTAAAAAGGCAGCTATTATAGCTACAACCAGAAAAACGATAGCCCAGTAAAGCATGAGTACCTCCTTGCTTTTCAGTCCTTAGCGTTAAGATAGGTATAAATATGGATGTGTCAACCAGTAGCGGACATGCAGGCGCCTGCGATTCCCCGTCGTTCGGCTCCACCAATATTTCTGTATACGCTGCGTTCCTACCTTCCGCCCGCACCGCCTGCGCCTGCCCCGCTTCCGTAGCCGCTGCCTGCGCCGCCTGTACCCGTACCTCCGTAACCACCTGCACTGCCGCCCATGCCGCCCGGCTGGCCTCCGGTTCCCATCGGAGTGCCGGGGCCGCCATAGCCGCCCGGCTGACCGGGCGCGCTTGTCCCGCCATAGTTGCCGGGGGCGCCCGGTTGTCCGGGCTGGCCCGGCCCTGTGTACGAGCTGCCGCCGCCCATCGAGCTTCCGGGCGGCGCGGACGGCAATGCTGCGCCGGCACCGCCTGCGCTTCCGGCGACGCCCTGGGCCATCGCAATATCAAAGACGGCGAAGGGTAAGCAAATAAATAGTCCCAGAAGACCGGCCGCAAAAAACCTTCTCATCCCGCACCTCCTCGTCGCAATCGTCCGTTGACGAAATCTTCGCCCTAATTCTCTAGATAAACACCCGTTGCATTATGTCAATTCAGGTCTGATAAGGCACCGGGCAGGATTGGAGGGCGGGAGGGCAACGTAAAGATTTTGCGTGATAAAAAAACACCACGTGTGCAATAATATGCGGTCGGCAAGAGTATGGAAAGAGACGAGAAAAAGACGCCATCGACCGCAACAGGCGCGGAGAAGTCCGGAGGCATCATCTGGCGGGACGCCGGGGCGCGGACCTTACGGGCCGATTTAACGGAAGCCTCGACGGGCCGGGAAGAGATAAGCCTGACTTTCGGCGTAGGGCGGCCGTCGCCCGAAGATGCCGGAGAACTGACCGGGGAGCTCCTCGCACGCATAGTGATGACGCCTTTCATGACAAAACGGCTCGCCTTCGCCCTGGATGCTACCCTGCAACGGCATGAGTCGCTCCACGGCCCTATCTGGCCTGACGCAAGGGGCGTGAATCACCGGGCGCCGGAAAAAGCGATGCGGGAAAAGGGCTTGCTTTTGAGCCTCGCCAACGAGCTCCGGGTCGAACTCGGCTCGGAACGTTCCTTTAAGGTTTTCAAGGGCATTATCCTTACCGACCGTTTCCTCCTGTCCGCACCCGCCGGAGCGGTACCCAGGGAAAAGATTCTCGATGTCTGCCGGAGGCTCGGCCTGCCCGATCCTTTTTGGGCGCCCCTCCTGCAAAACCTTCCGGACGCGAAGTTCGTCCATTTCGGGTTCGAGGATAACGAGAAATCGTCGGTCTATAAGGTCTACCTGGAGCTTCATTTCAAGAGCCGCCATTACCCCTTCCTTATATATATGGGTTTTAAATGGGATACCGCTGACACGGCCAGGCACGCCCTTGCGCGATATACCTGCTATCCCTCGTTCATTACGAAAGACATCATGGAAAAATTGTCCCTTGCCTTCGCGGGACCGGACGCGGAAGAAGCCGCCGCAATTGCGCAGGGTATCGTAGGGGCAGCCGTGAAGGTCGCGCCGGAAATCTTTTACGTCGAGACGACCGAGGATGGAAACCCGAGAAAGTCCTTCGACATGAACCTGTACGACGCAGCCCTCACGCTCGGGTCGATTGAGCCTTTGCTTATGCGAATGGGCGACCATTACGGGCTCCCCCGGGAACAGTTTGCTGCTTTTATCGACGGCGTCAGGGCCAAGAGGCTGGGCCACCTGACCGGAGGCATCGACAGGGAAGGGCGTGATTTCTTTACCGTCCATTTCGGGGTGGAGGAGCGTTGACCGCAGGGGAGCGAGGTCTGGAAGGGCACGCAGGGCAGGGCAGGGGATCGACCGGCCCGGCGAGCGGACGTGCGATTAAGCTCACGACATACACGGTCATCCCTCTCTGGTACGGGTGCAACAACGACTGCGTCATATGTATGCTCGGGCCCGTCAAAGGGAAGCTGCGCACGGTAGACCGGGACCTGTTCAAACGGCTGGTCATAGGCATCGCGGGCGGAGACACGTGCAAGCGGCTGATCCTTTCGGGTGCGGAGGTAACGACCTTCGATGACCTGGAGGACTACGTCAGGTTTGCCGCGGGCATGGGCTGGTTCGAGACGATACAGATACAGACGAACGGGAGGAGGCTTGCCGACCCCGCTTATCTCCGCAGGCTCATAGAAGCGGGCGTCAACGAGTTCTTCATAAGCCTGCATGGCCCGAAAGACGTGCACGACGCCATTTCCCGCGTTCCAGGCTCCCATGAAGAGACGATGGAAGGCATTCATAATTTGGCGGACTACCCGGTGAAGGTGCTTACGAACACGGTCCTGACGCGCCTGAATTACCCGCACCTGCCGGGTTTTTTTTCCGCGATAGCGGCCGGCGGTGTTAGCGAGATGCACCTCTGGAACTTTTTCCCCATGGACGAAAGGGATGAAAAGGACCTGGTTGTACCCTTAAGCGACCTTATGCGGCTGATCGACAAAGTGGTCCCGCTTCTTGCGTCCAGCCGCAAACCGTTGGTGCTGAAGGCTTTCCCTGAATGTCTTCCCGTCCATGACCCGGTTTTTATCGACAACAACTTTCCCGCAGTTCTTATACCCGATGCTTTCTGGGGCTGCCTGGAGAAAAGCGGGTTCGGCTCCTGTATTTACAGGGACTCATGCATGGTGAAGACGTGCTGGGGCCTGTCGCGGCCGTACATCGCAAAGTTCGGCGATGAGAGAAGCATCCTGTCCCCGGTCGCACGATGACACGAAAAGCGCACCGGACGGCCTGGCTTTCGCTGGGGTGAATGAACCATGAAAGAGACATCGCGTTTCACGCCGGAATATGCAACGAACGAAGATAAGTTCACCAATTACGCCCTCTGGCCGTATGAGCCGGCCCTTGCCTTCGAGGGGAAGCTAAGGTCGATAAACCTGCTCTTTCAGTCGTTCGAGGTCGCAGGCGCGGATGACTCGATGTTCCGGCTTGTCCGGCTCATAAGGGAGGCTGCGGGCATCGGCAAAACGGTATACGGGGTCAAGCGGGCGGGAGGCGGCCTGAAGTGGGAGCTTTACTTTTACGACTACGAAAGGAGCAGGAGACAGAGGTCGATGTCCCTGGTGCTCGACGCCATAAAGCCCCTAGTCGGCGAGCCGCCTTGTCCCCAACGAAAGTCTCCTCTATTTCATGTTCTCCATGGACATTGACAACGCGCTCGCCACAGGAAAAAGAGACCTCGAAGAGCTGCACATGTATATCGGAAATCCGGGCAGCGTGATTTCGTCGGGCATCTGTTATTCGCTCACCGAACGCGGGAGCAGGCTCGAGAATCTTTATTACTTTTTCGATGCCCGAAGGCAGCTCGATGAAGTCTATGCGAAGGCAGCCTGCTCGGCCCAGGTCGATATGACGAAGATCGGAATCGATGCCATCGTCCGTCCGGAGTACAGGGATTGCAGGACGATCTGCATTGCCAACAAGCAGGGCAGCGATTGCATCTATTTCGCCGGAGTGAACATCGATGCCTTCATCTCTTTCCTGAAAGAGTTCGGCTACCCCGAAGAGACCGTTTCATTCGTCGAAAACAACAGGCCGATGCTCGACCACCTGGAATACGACGTGGGGTTCGACTACAGGATGGAGGAGGATGGCCTTAAGGTCCTCAAAAGCGGCTACTATGGAATATTCTGAGGAAAGGGACTACCTGCGCGTCGATTCTTTTATGGCCGGCGTCGTCGAGGCGGGGGCCGTGGCGTGCGCTCTTGAGACGGGCCTGATAGACCATCTCCTCGACCACGGGCCTGCCACGCAGGCAGAGATCGAAAAACGCCTGTCTATCGATGTGCTGGGCGCGAACATGCTGCTCGGTCTTTTGAAAGCGAACGGAGTGGTGAGCGAGAAGGACGGCAGAATAGGCCTGACGGCCGGGTTCGCCGACGCCCTCCGATATCGCGATCTTATGGAGACCAAGCTGGAATTTGCGCGTCTTGTCCTCTCCGATTTTGCGGACCTTTTCGGCGCGCTTATGACCGACCCCGGCCGGTTTGTCCGCTGCTCCCGTACCTTCGAGCTTTTCTCTTACGGCCGCGCATTGGAATATACTCCCGGGAATTACGAGGCTACGCGGCGATGGGTGCGCTTCACTACGGCCCTTACGCGCTGCGAGGCCGCATCCTGCATCGCCCGGTACGATTTCGGCCGACATCGCAGTATGCTCGATGTAGGCGGCAACAGCGGTGAGTTCGGCCTTCAGGTCTGCAAGAGACACGCGGGCCTGAATGTCGAGCGTTTTCGATCTGCCGCTCGTATGCGATATAGGCAGACAGCACGCAGCACAGGAGCCGGAGGCCGGGCGGATAAGCTTCATCGAAGGAAACGCCTTTGCCGATCCGCTGCCGCCTTCCTTCGATCTCATTTCCTTCAAATCGATGCTGCACGACTGGCCGGACAAGGACGCGCTTCTTCTGCTCGAAAAGGCAGTCGCAGCGCTCGAGCCGGGGGGCTCCCTCCTGATATTCGAGAGGGGCCGCCTGCCTTCAGGCCAAACGCTGCCCTATGCCTCAATCCCTATCCTGCTTTTCTTCAGGTATTTCCGTGAACCGGCGTTTTACGAAGAGAGCCTGTCGGCCCTCGGACTTCAGGACGTCCGGGTGACGGAGATAATGCTCGACTCGCCCTTTTACCTTATTACGGGGACGAAAAAGAAATGAAAGAGAGAAGAGAGGTGCAGGCCCGGCTAATCAGCAGGCCCGGTTATTTCCTGTAAAAACGCACCCTGCATTTCAGGCCCGCCGGCAGGCTATGACCGGGGTTGGGCAGCTCCACCCTGATGCCGAAGGTGCCGCTCGCAGCGTCAATGACCTTGTCCACTATGATTACCCGTCCCGTGTGACTGCCGCCGACCGGGGCCTCCGGTCTCACCTCTGCGAGCATACCTTTCGTTATCGTCCCATAGCGTCTCACCGGAACGACCACTTCAACGTTGAGAGGGTTGATCTGGGCCACCATCAGGATAGGTTTGTCGCCGACATAATCGCCGGCCGTCAGCTCCCGCTTCACGACGACGCCGTCGACCGTGCTGCGGATGTTTCGCATCTCGAGCTTCGCTTTCGCCTCTTCGAGCACGGCTTCGCCTTTCTTCATCTCCGTCTCGATCTCGTCCTTCTCATTGGCGGAGATATGCTCTTTAGCAAACAGCTCAGCGTTGCGGTCGAGCTTGCGCTTACTGAAGCCGAGCTGGGCCTCCGCGAGATGAACGTTGGCCCTTTCCACTGACGCTCGCAGGGTAGCCAGTATCTGACCTTTTTGCACGACGTCGCCGCGCTCGACCAATACCTCGTCGATGATGCCCGGCACCTGGCTGCTGATTTTGACATCGCGGTACGGCTCTATCATGCCGTCCAGGTACTCCGAGGGGCCGGTCGCTCGCGCAGATGCGCAAAAAAGGACCGGAAGGACGGCCGCCAGAAAAATAGTCGCACGGAGAATCCTGCTCATCGAACCTTCCTCTTTACTCGCCCAGCCCGGAAAACGAAAGAAGCGTGCCCATCCGCTCGTCCTGCTTGAGAAGCTCCCGTCTCGCCCTGGCGTGAATGCGCTCCATCTTGCGTTGAGCATGTAATATAGCGATTTTCGAAACCAGTGTCCATAGGTACGGGAGGCGGCGCGGCACGCGCCTGGCTGCCCATCCGAATATGCCGGCCCTTCCGCCTTCCAGGAGCGAGTCCTCCATGGATAGGATCGCTTCGAAGCTGCCCGGGTCTCCCTGGCGGCCGCACCGGCCTCCGAGCTGCCGGTCGATCCTTCCCGCGTCATGGCGCTCCGTCAGGATCACGTGAAGGCCGCCAAGCTCCGCCACACCCGGTCCCAGCTTTATGTCCGTGCCCCTTCCGGCCATGTTCGTCGCTATCGTAACGGCCCCCGGCCGGCCCGCCTGTGCCACTATCGCCGCTTCGTTGCTGTCGTTCTTTGCATTGAGCACGCAATGGGTCATGCCCGCCTCCGTGAAAGACTTGCTGAGGCTTTCGGAGGCAGCGACTGAGCGCGTCCCGATGAGGACCGGACGGCCCCTGTTCAAGAACTCTCCGACCCGCTCCACGACGGCCGTCTTCTTCTCAGGCAGGGTTGGGGCCACGAGGCCGGGCAATGTTTTGCGCTTGAGCGGCTTTTCGGTCGGCACGCGCGCAACGGCAAGGCCGTAGACCGACCACAGCTCCTTCCTCACCTCCCAGGCAGTACCCGTCATGCCGCAAAGGTGCAGGTAGCGGCGAAAGAAGCGCTGGTACGTGATGCGCGCCATCGATTCGACCTGCCGCGTCAGCTCGCAACCCTCTTTTATCTCGATAAGCTGGTGGATGCCGCGCTCCCACGAGCGGTCCGGCATGAGCCTTCCCGTATACTCATCGACTATCTGCACCTTACTCTCTCTCACAAGGTAATGGATATCCGGCCGGAAGAGATAGAGGGCAGCGAGGGCCTTCCGTATGGTCTCCTCGCGCCTTATGGTCCCGGCCCACAGAGGGCCTGAGGCGGCCGAGGCTTGTCTGACGTGCTTGAGGCCGCTGTCCGTCAGGTCTATCTTATTTTTATCCAGGTCCAGGATGTAATCGGTGCCTTCCCTCATGGTAAGGGCGAGCGACATGCCCTGGCGCAGGAAAGTCTCTTCATCGCCTGTGTCCCCTCCTCCAGATATGATGAGCGGGGTACGGGACTCGTCGACCAGGATGCTGTCCGCCTCGTCGCAGATGCCGAAATGGAGGCCCCGCAAAAGAAGACGGCCGTCCCTTGCATCATGCGAGTGAAGGTATTCAGCCTGCAAGCGCAGGCTGTCCGTTATAGGGCCTAGGGTCAGCCTGTCGCGCAGGTAGTCGAAGACCACTTCTTTGTTGGTGCAGTAAGTGATATCGCACCCGTAGGCCGCCTGCCGCTCCCTGGGGTCTTTGTCGTGGACGACGCAGCCGACGGACAGGCCGAGGGCAGTGTAGACGGGGCCCATGGCCTCTGCGTCGCGGGCGGTAAGGTAGTCGTTAACGCAGATCACGTGGACGGGGATGCCCGCAAGCGCGGCCGCGCCCGCTGCCAGCGTGGCGGTCAGTGTTTTTCCTTCCCCCGTCTCCATCTCGGCGATAGTCCCTTTGAGGAGCAGAAAACCGCCCATCAACTGGCTGTCGAAATGGCGAAGTCCGACGGTCCTCTCCGAGACCTCACGGATGACGGCGAACAAGCCGGCGGCCAGATCGACATCGAAACCTTTTATCCTCGCTTCCATGCCCAGGCGCCTTGCCTCCGCCCGTAATTCCGCGTCACTCATCCTGGACGCGGCGGCGGCATGCCTGCCGGCAGCGGTCACGATTTTTCTGCTCCGGTGGAACAGGTGCAGGGAGAGCGCAACGGGCGCGCATAAGACCTTCGCTGTGCGCTCGACGGCAGAGAGCGTAGGGTCCTTCTTTTCGGGCCTGAGGCTGCGGGTTGCGGGGGGATGAAATATATGGCGTCCCATCGTTTATACCGAAAATCAGACGTTCAACCGGCGCAAAAGGAGACGGCGGATCGCACGATGCCACCTGGACGACAGGGGCTCCGGGGTGTGCACGAACCGCACAAATACGCGCTCGCCCACCCCTCTGGCCTGCACGCCCGGCAGGAAGATATCAAAATGGAAAAGCTTCTCGAAGGCCTTGGGGTTGCGGGTCTCTTTCGGGTCGAGGGCCACTGAGCCTCCGCCCTGCACGCTCAGGGCCATGCTAGGCAGGTCCTTCGACGCAGCCGGGACTTCCCGTTGTATAGAGGCGGCAGTGACGATGGGCAGCGATTCGGCGAGGCGCGCCTCAACCCTGCGCGTCCGGTGCCTGATATGCTCTACGTCTGCCTGGTTGACGATCACCCTCACCACCGTCTTCGAGAAATCGACCACGTAGCCCACGGGCGTGCCCCTGTGAACGAACCTGCCCGGCCAGTCCTCCGCCTGCTGGGGCAGTAAAAAAGTCCCGGAGGCGGGGCTGCGTACGACCATCTCCGACATCCTCTCTTCGGCCCGGGTCAGCTTTGCCCGGACCCTGCCCATCTCGTCCTT
This sequence comes from uncultured delta proteobacterium, assembly GCA_963818095.1. Classification (GTDB taxonomy): domain Bacteria; phylum Desulfobacterota; class Syntrophorhabdia; order Syntrophorhabdales; family WCHB1-27; genus CAWEPK01. The sequence continues at coordinate 145,255 of CAWFRA010000020.1, read as the reverse complement.
CAATATTTGCGTCTGCGTGCGGTCCGTCATAAGGCTGACCCTCATGCGGACATCCACTTCGTTCAAATTTGCCTGTAGCACCTTCATCTCGGCGCGGAGGCCGGGGGCATCGCAGAAAAAGAGCGGCTCGCCCTTTGAGACACGGGCGCCCGAGACGGCCAGGACTTTGACGACAAAGCCGTCCGCACCGGCGAAGACCTGGGATTCCTCCGGCACCCATACGACGCCTTCGGTAACGGTCGATGAGGGCAGGGGATACCAGGCTACGAAAGCGGCAAGCGGGCAAATGACGGCTGCCGCAATAGCGGTCACCCGTAAGGCGTGTTCCCGCATCTCGCTCGCCACGCGCCGTACGAGTTTCACCGTCGGCCAGACCAGCATGCTGAAGGCGGCCCAGAGGGCCAGGAGAACGCCTATAGCGAAAAATTTCGCGGCGACGAAAAGAAAGATGCTCACGGAGATGAAGATACGGTATGCAAAGGCGGCGATTGCATAGACCACAAGCCAGGGTTTTTCGCCCTGCGCGAGCACGGTCGAAGCGGCGCCTTTTATTCTGAGCAGGTAATGCTTGACCAGGTAGCCGACGTATTTGTTGGCCCTGTCGGCCAGGTTAGGGATCTCCAGATAGTCGGCGAGGATGTAATAGGAATCGAAGCGGAGCAGGGGGTTGCCGTTGAGCAGCAGTGTAGAGAGCCCGGCGACGAATATGACGTTATAAGCTACAGTGCGCACCGTGCCGGGTTCCGCAAGCGACCAGACGACAAGGGCAACGGACGCCAGGAGGATATCGACTATGATCCCGGCGGCCCCGACGAATATGCGCCTGCTCTTCTCCGGGAAAGCCGAAGCCCATGAGGCGTCCACGTACGGGAGGGGCATGAAGACAATGAGCATCACGCCCATCTCGTGGACTTCCCCGCCTAATCTTTTGACTGCATAAGCATGGCCGAACTCATGGAGTATTCTCGAGAGAGGGTAGATGAGGGCTATGAGGATAAGGTTCTCCGCGCTTAAGACGCGGTCCGTGACGTTGCTTGAAAGCTCCTGCCAGTGCACGCCCAGAAGCAGAAGGGCGATTACAAGGAGCAGGCCCCCGAGGACTGTGCCCGTTTTGCCGAGGAAGGGCCGGACGAGGAAGAGGCTTTTATCGAGAAACGAGTTCGGGTCCCAGACCGGGAAGCTCATAGCCGCCGGAGACCGGACGATAGCCATCCAACGGCTGCTCTTATCCTTCCTGCTCCGCTTGGCCAGATCGGCGATGTCGGGCGGCCTGTCCGATTGCAGCACGTCGTTCTGGTGCAGGTAGGAGAGAAGGTTGATTACCTCGCTCTGCGTCGGCATGTCGTCGCCCAGACGCTCGCAGGCCGCCTCCCATATCTCCTGCATAGTGCGCTTGCCGTCCATCAGGCCCACGATTGCATAGGCTTCTTTCGAGAACCTGTGAAAGCGCCCGGTAGAGTTGTCCTGAAGAATATACCAGTCGGTCTCCCTGTAGACGTGATGGTGGAATTGCGTGTGGCTGCGCAGACGGGGGTACAGGCCGGAGACCCGGTACCACGACTCGCTGAAAAGGGTCTTTTGCTCTCCCGGAGTTTTTTTTAAGGACGCCATGACCAGAACCAGAGCCTGAGCCAGTTACGGAGCTTCAGCGTCCAGATGTATATAAGCTTTTGCCGGTCTACCGATATCTTCCCTATGCCCTCCATCCCCGGCCTCAGCGTGTTTGTCGCCTTGTCGAGGGCCGCCTCCACCCGGAAGCAGTTCTTTCCCTCCTGGGCGGTTGCCAGCGGGGTGATTTTGCGGACGACGAAGCCGAAGGTATCGGGCAGCGCCGAAAGCACGAGAACGCCCCTCTGGCCCTCCCGCACGCGCGCGATCTCGGCTTCGTTCACCTGAAGGATGAGGCGATAGCCCGCCAGAGGCGCGATCTCGAACAAGACCTCCCCTTCTTCAACCGCCGACCCGAGCTTCTGGCTCAGGTCGCCGGCGAGGACGAGACCGTCGAAGGGGGCCTTCATGCTGGTACGCTGGAGCTTTATGTCGGCGAGGTCGAGCTGGGCTATGACCTGATCGAGCTGGGCCTTGATAACGTTCGCCTTGGCCCGATCGTGCAGGGCAACGGCCTCCTGGTGCTGTCTGAGGAGCTGGCTTTCCTGGCCCGCGAGGTTCGTCTTCTCCAGTCGCAAATCGCGCTCGTCGAGGGTGCACATGACGCCCCCCTCGTGCACCGTGTCGCCATGGCGGACGTATGCCTCCCGTATGTACCCTTTGAACGGGGCGGCGACCGTACGGCGAACCGATCCTTCGAGCGTCGCGGTTGAGGTGATCCGGTACTGACCTTCGGCAAAGCTGAAAAAGGCGACTGCACAGGCCAGAAGGAACAGAATAAGCTTCATTCCGAGGTGGCCGGGGCCCATCACGCGCTTGAGCGCGCCCAACGCCGCGTCGTATGCGTATCTCGGGAAGGGAAGGGCCTGTACCCTTTTTCCTTCCAGTGCAGGGGCGGCCAGGGCGAAGATGCTTTTGCAGATATTGACGTCGTCTGCGTCGAAGGGGTCTTCCCCGTTCCTCTCGAGCGTAAGCGCCCCGTAATAACGGCCGCCCGCGTAAAGGGGGACGGTGAGCATCGCGTTTACGCCGTACCTGGCCGGCAAATGCTTCGTGGTTCCGCGTCACGAGGGCGGGAGAGCCGGGGGGCGAAGGATAGATGACCTCCGTGCCCTGCTGGATGGCTTCGTCCATCACAGTGCCGAGGGAGCGCACAAAACCCGTACGCTTGTCGAAGAGGGCGCTGTGGGAAATCGCCTGTATGCGGACTTTATGCTTTTTCAGGAAGCCGAGGCTGACCCGGTCGCACGCAAGACGGGCGGCGACGCCCGTTGCGAAGGTCATGCACGCGCCGTCGAATTTCTCCTGGGAGAGAACGTCGGCCAGAAGGTCGATTGCCGAGCGCAGCCGCGACATGACTGCCCCGTCTTCCCGCGTCTGCTGCCTTCTGAAGAAAAGCTCCAACAGGGGCATACCCCACTGGAGCTGTTCCATGACCGGTTTTAGTTCTTCTTCCGACCCGACCGCTACCTCGACCGCCGCCACCCCATGAAGCCGGTCGTCGAAGAGAAGGGGGCAGGCGACCCCGAATGTGCGCAAGGCTTGCCCGTCGCCGGGGGGTGCGGGCAGCTCGGTCAGAAGAGAGCGCTGTTGCGCGAGGCTGTTTTCGGCAACCTCCGCGAGCCGCTCGCCGTCTGCCTCGGGAGATGCCGACCAGAAGGCGATAGGCACAAAGCCGTCCCCACCGTCCTGTCTCATGACCAGGACGGCCTGGATGGTGGAGCCGATCAGGGAAGACTGGAGGGCAAGCCAGCTTTGGGAGTACTCTTCGAGATTGCCTGCGGAGGCGATTCCCGTCCAGTGGGTAGACTGCTCCCTTGCGCCTTCCTCTCCGACACGCTTCTTCAATCACGGTCGTCTCTCCGGGAAGGAAGGTCCCACGATGGAGTACGCGCCTTCATGCGTCCGTTCTGCGTTACTGCAGGTGAGGGGGACTGCCGTACCTCTACTTGGGACCTGCCAGGTCAAGGTCAAGCGTGCCAAACCGCGCTTCGTAGTCGGAAACGATCCGATTGAGAAGCAGGGAGAGGCGTTTCGCCGCATAAGCGTTAAGAATGACGCGGTCCGTTAACTGCACGATGAGCTCGTTCTGGCCCGTCTGCCAAGTCTGGTTCGTACCGAACAGGATGGTTACCTCTTCTCGCGTGCTCGACACGTTGCAAACGTTCGCATAGGACGTCTTAAGGTTCGAGTCGTCCCATTTTATCCTGAGCGTCCCGTCCTGCTTAGGGGCCTCCTGTTTCGTTGCCGTGTCTTCTTCCTTTGCCATTTGCACTACCTCCTGATACTTATTCTGGCCGGGACGTAAGCCGCCCTATTCTAACCGATAAGGGTTTAAAACATCAATTTAATTCATTTGACGTATGCCCGTCCGCTCGTTGCCTTTATCGATTACCTTACCGCCGAACCAGGGCAGGAAGCGGCTCCTCTTACGCTGTTCTTTAAGTCTCTTGAACCCGTCACGGTCGAGGAACACATCCTTGCGCACAGCGGATCCGACCGCTGCGCCAAGGGCGACAATGCCGCCGTCGAGGCGCTGCCTATCCGTCTCGTTGACTGCGACCGTCACCTGCACATCTGTTTCCTGCGTCCCCTGGCTGTCTCCCTGGGGCGGTTGATCGCCTTGCTGGTTGCCGTCTCCGGCAGCGCGGCTGGCCCTGATCGGTCCCCTGGCCCGCCGGCGAGGTCGATTGTCCTCCCTGCTGGGTTGATTGCTGCCCCTGGCCGGTCGAGTCTGCTGCCCGGACTGGGCGTGAAGCCGGTAGAGCCCGGATGGCTCGATTGCTGTTGCTGCTGACCCTGGAGGTCCTGATTGCTTGTGCCTCCATTCAAAGGCGTAGAGAACGTATTTGTCGAAGACCCGGTTCCCGTGAACGTGCCGGCGCCGGTTCCCGTTACTCCCGCGATCAGCCTGATCGGCGATGTGGACGACTGCGTGCCCGATTCGCCCGATTCGTTGCCTTGTGCGCTGTAAAGGCTGGAGAGCGGGTTCGCGAGGGGGTCGTCGCCGAACCAGAAGCAAGAGACCTCTGTAGTCACCCCATTCACGACCGTGATATAAGCGAACTCGCCGATCATGATGTCGGAGTTGAAATTGCCGATAAACGAGTCGCTGCCGTAACCGCCGATCATGATGTTCCTTCCGCCGCCGCCGACCAGATAATCATCCCCTCCGTCCTGGAGATCGATGCTCTCTATAATGACGGTGTTGCCGGACCAGGTGACCTTGCCGCCGTCTCCGAAGATGATGTCGTTGCCCGTGCCGCCGTAGAGTGTGTCGGCGCCCGCCCCTCCTATCAGCACATTATTGCCGGCCGCGACGCGTATCACGTCATTCCCGCCAATTGTGTTATCTACGGAGTAGGCAGAGTTAAGCCGGCCGGCCGCGTCGAATTTGATTGCCCCGTCGTCGCCTATGACTATGCTCGCGAATATGTTCGGGGTCGGCCGTTGCCGTGCCGCCCAGTGTGATCGTGTTGCTCCCGTATCCTCCAAGGACGTAGTTGCTGCCGTTGCCCCCGGTGATGACGTCGTTGCTGCCTATCGACGAATTGGTCGTCTGGGCCGTGCTCGAGCACGCCGGGCGATTGGTAGCTCACCTGGCCGTTGTCGCCGAAAATAATGTTGCTGCCGTTACCCGCCGTGATCGTGTCCGACCCGGAGCCGCCGAAGATGATATTGTTGCCGTCGCCTGCGTTAATGATATTGTTCGATGCAAGCTGCACATCAATGCTCTGGGCGAGACTGGGCGAGCCGGCAGGGAAGAACTGGATCGATCCGTCTTCGCCGAATATGGTGTTATTGCCTGTGCCTCCGAGACCGGCGGTAATGTTGTCCGAGCCCGTGCCGCCGAAGATATAGTTGCTGCCCGTGCCGGCCGTGATAGTGTCGTTCGCGCCGACTCCCGCGTTGGTCGTCTGGACCGTGCCTAGCACACCGGGCGACTGGTAAGTCACCTGGCCGTTGTCGCCGAAGATGATGCTACCGCCGTTGCCGGTTGCGATCGTGTCCGCCCCGGACCCGCCGAAGATGATATTGTTGCCGTTGCCGGCCCTTATCTGCTCGTTCTGCGCAAGCTGCGGATCAGTTGTTTCGATCAGGCTGGCCGTGCCTGTCGTGAAGTACTGGATCAATCCGTCATGGCCTATGATGATGTTGCTGCCCGTGCCTCCGAGACCTGCGGTGATGTTGTCGTTGCCTGCGCCGCCGAAGATCGTGTTGCTGCCCGTGCCCGCTGTAATAACGTCGGCTGCCCCTACGCCCGTATTGGTCGTCTGGACAGTGCCCAGCACGCCGGGCGACTGGTAGGTCACGGAGCCGCTGTCGCCGAGGATGATGCTGCTGCCGTTCCCGGTTGTGATCGTGTCCGCCCCGGAGCCGCCGAATACGATATTGTTGCCGCTTCCGGCGTTGATGGTCACGCTGCCTGCGAGCTGCGGGTCCGCCGTCTGGATCAGGCTGGGGGCGCCCGATGTGAAGTACTGAATGGAGCCGTCGTGGCCTATGATCGTGCTGTTTCCGCCGCCCGTCGTTATCGTGTCGTTCCCCACGCCGCCGAAGATGATGTTGTTGCCGTTTCCGGCCGTGATCGTTTCGTTGCTTCCCACGGTCGGGTTCGTCGTTTGTATGCCGGTGATGATGCCCGAGGAGCTGTTGTACGATACCGTCCCGTCGTCGCCCAGCACGATGTTATTGCCGTTGCCCAGGCTGACCGTGTTGCCGCCGCCTGCGCCGATCACTATGTTATTGCCGTTTCCGAGGGTTATCGTGTCGCCCGTGCTCTCGTTGGGGCTTGTGCTCTGGATGTTCGTTATGATGCCTGCCGCCGTGGCGGTCACCTGGCCGTAGCCCGCTATGACGATGTTGTTGCCGTTGGCACCCGCGTTTATGACGCTGTCGCCTGCCTTGGCCAGGATGATATTGTTCCCGCCGCCCGGGGTTATGGTGTCGGTGCCTGTTATTGCCGTGTCGAGCCTCGTCGTGATCAGCGTGGCGGGATGGACGAGGTTGTCGGTCTGGTTGACCGTAAGATCGGTCAGGGTCGGGTCCAGGGCAAGCCTTTCCGCGTAGGTAAGGCCGAGGCTGGTGATCAGGCTGCCTGATGCGTTGCGATAGTCAACCTCGCCTTGATGAGCTATGATCGTATCGCCGCCCTGGCCGCCCAGAATGGTGTTGGTCCCGGTGCCGCCGAAGATGACAAGGGGCGCGGTCGCGGCTGTGCCGTTCACATTCGAGGCGCTGGCGTTCAGGGTATTGGTGCCGTTCCCGAGGTTGACGGCGAAGATGCCGCCCACTGAGTTATTGAGGCTTATGGCGACGTTATTATTGCCGTCCCCCATATTGAAAACCGTGGTGGTCTGGAGGACGGTGCCCGAGAACGTATCCGGCTCCAGGTTGCCCGTCACGTTCAGGTGGTTGCCGTTATTTCCGAGGAAGAACTCGATTGATTCGATGTTATGGTAGTCGAAGGTGCCTCCCGTGTTGAAGCCGGTTAGGTACATCCCTGCGCTCGTGCCGTTGAGCGTAAGGTTGGCAGTCGCCGCATCGTCCCATACCGTTACGGCGTCTACCATCTTCGCTTCGTCGACGAAAAAATTCGCGGATAGATTACCGAGGGTCCAGCCGCTGCCGCTCGTGGGAAGCGCCGTCCAGTATGCCGGTATCTCCGTCGGGTCGAGGAGGGTAAGGGTCGTCTGGCCGGCAGGACCGGCCGTCTCGCCCGTAATCTGCCAGAAGCGGCCTACCGCGCCGCTGCTGGTGGAGGAGGTAATCTGTATCGTCAGACCTATCAAATCGCGATAGCGGCGTTCCCGCCTGCTCGTACATACCGTCGAGCTTTGCCTGAATGTCCGCAGTCAGAACGTTCATCGTATCGGTCGCAGCGGAGGCCCCCGTGCCCGTGAAAGACTGGACTACGCCGTCCGTGGCAGGCACGTTTGTCTCTCCGGGCAGCATGACCGGGACCTTGATCGGGTCTTCCGGCGCAATACCGCCGTCGATGGTGAGGTCTCCCCGCAATCGAGCTCAGGTTGTGCGTTGCGGCAGGCAGCGTCGAAAGGTCCTTGTATATGGTATTTCCATGCGCGTCTCGCTGGCCCGCGTCTATCTGCGTGCCGGTCGGCACGGCCCCGTCCACGATGAAATGATCGCCGCCCAGGCCCGCGTAGAGCGTGACGTGCGCGATTGCGGGCGTGCTCAGTATATAGAACGTATCGTTGCCTTCCGCGCCGTCGATGATGACCGTCTGGATGTCTTCATAAGTTATTGTCCTGCCCGCGCCGTAAATGCCGTTGTCGGTCACTGCAAAGACATCGTTGAACTCGGTGGCGATGATCCGCATGGTGTTGCTGCCGCCACCGCCGTCTATCTCTATCGGTGCGTTCGCCACGTAGGTAATGGTGTTCGTGCTCGAGCCGGTATTTACGCGGGACAGGGCCGAGTTCTCCTGGACGAAGGACCTGATCGTAAACATGTCGTCCCCCGCGCCTCCGAGAAGGTCGAGGGTGGCCACGTTGCGGTAGACGGTGAAATTATTGTTGCCGTCGCCCCCGACGATCGCCGTATCGAAGCTCACGCCGTTGCTCAGGTATCCCCTCGTCGTCAGCGTCGTCGTGAAGCTGTCCCCCGCCGCGATATTCGCATTCAGCGCGTCGCGCAGGGATTGGAATATCTGGCCGATCTGGTACGTGTTGTCTCCGCCGCCGCCGTAGATCGTCGTCTCCGTCCTGTTGTCGTCTATGGTCACCGTGTCGTTGCCTGTCCCCGTTCTGACTACGAGGTTGTTGATGGACGCGGTGTAGTTGATCCTTTCCACGTCGGTGCCGTTGGTGTTGAGATTGGCCATGAACGCGTAGCCGGACGCGGTCGTGCTCGCCCGCAGGAGCATGTTGTCCGCCGCACTCGTGCCGTAAATGTTAAGGGTGGTGGCAGCCGTGAGCGGCGTAGTGGAAAGCTTGATCGTGTTTGTATCGACGACGATCACGTAGTAGATCGAGCCGTCTGTAAGGCCGCCGATGCTCCCGGTGTTGGCCAGGAATTTGACTGCCTCTCCGTTCGTGTAGCCGTGAGCGTCGTATGTAATGGTATCGTTGGCGGCATTTACCTCCGCAGCCGTGAACGAGCGCGTCGTGAACGGATAGACGAGGCTGTTAGTCGAGCCGGACGCGCCGAGGCCCGTGAGGTTGACCGCAACCCCTTTGACTGCGTCTTCGAGTGTGGCTGCCAGTTGTATCTTATTCGGGTCGGCTGTCGTTATTACGTAGTAGACCTGTCCGTTGTTCAGGCCGCCGACGTTGTTCAGGTAGCTGCCGTTGTTTTCGTAACGCACCATCTCACCCAGCGTGTAAGTGTTGCCCGGGAGGGAGATCGTATCGTGCGCGAGATCGACGACCGACGACGAGGACGGGTTGAAGGTCGCATCGGCGGCGGGCGAGGTGAGCTGCAGGTTGGTCCCCGCAGGCGTGCCTGTCATATCGATGGGGGTCGGTGCGACGCCAGTATCGGTCACATTTACGAGATAGTTGCCCGTGCCCGCGTAGCTGACGTTGATCGTGTTGCTGCCCAGCCCGCCGTCTATGTTAAGAACGGCGGTGTCGGCGTAGGCCTGCTTGGTTATCGTATCGTTCCCTGCGCCGCCGTAAACGTTAGTCAGCCCGCTCACGGTCGCGATAGTGATCGTGTCCCCGGCCGGGCCGCCGTAAAGGTTTGTTGTAGTCATGTCCGTATTGGATCGGTGAAGGTGTTCTGCCCCAGGCCCAGACGTATGTTGAGGGTCGCCACGTTGGTGTACGTGATGCTCCCTGCCATGCCGAGGCCGCTGAGGGTCGTGGACGTGAGGATATCGTTTGTATCGGCTGCCGTGGCTGCCGCGTTGCTGACGTTGAGCACTTCTGTGCCGCCGTCTCCCGAGACTGTGAGGAGGGCCCCGATGTGGCTCGTGTTGCCGCTCACGTAAGTCTGGCCCAGGCCCCAGCCGACGTCTACCGTATCGGTCGTGCTCTGGTCGTTGATCGTTGTAGCGCTGTTTATCCCGGTCACGTAGACGACGTTCGCCCCTGCGCCCGTGTAAAGGTTCGTGACGGCGCTCGTGGAGGAGATGGTGAAGTTGTCCGCTCCGGAGCCGACCCAGATGTTCATGGCCGGCACGTGCGAGTAGCTTATGCTGCCCGGCATATCAAGGCCGGTAAGGGTCGTGGACGTCAGGACATCGTTGGTATCTGCCGTCGCATCGGTCTTATTGCTGACGTTGAGCACATCGGCGCCGTTGTCTCCCGAGACGGTGAGGAGGGCGTTAATATGGCTCGTGTTGCCGTTGGCGTAAGTCTGGCCAGGGCCAAAGCCCACGTCCACCGTATCGGTCGTGCTCTGGTCGTTGATCGTTGTGTTGTTGTCTATCTCGGTTACGTAGACTACGTTAGCGCCTGCGCCCGTGTAAAGGTTCGTCACTGCGCCAGTGGAAGAAATCGTGAACGTATCCGCACCCGAGCCGAGGTGGATATTCAGGTTCTCGTCAGTTGCGTAAGTTATGCTGCCCGACATGCCGAGGCCTGTCAGCGCGGTGGATGTGAGGGTGCCGGCCCGGCCCGTCGTATCGCCCGAATCGTCGATGTTTATCGTGTCCGTGCCGCCCTGGCCGTTTATCGTCAGGGAAGACCTGATCGTGGTCAGGACGCCGCCCGTGTTGGAGCTGACAGTTGCAAGGCTTCCGATGTTGACAGTATCGTTGCCGCCTCCCGCGTTGATGACGGTGGGCATGTTCGCCGCAACCGCAGTCAGGCTGATGGTATTGCCGTACGAGAGGCCGCCGATGATTGTCAGGGAGGTGCCAGTGATGGCGCCCGCCACCTGTATATTTGCCCCTGCATGCGGATCGAAAGGCCCGTTTACGGCGTCGGTCGGGTTGATGTAGTCTCCCTCGATCGTCACACCGGCCTGCGCGTTGATCGTAGCGTCCGTATCGGACGTGAAGTTGCCGCCTGCGTAAAGCGTCACGGAGCTGTTGTCGCTCTTTATAAGCGCGCCGTGGATAAGCAGGTCGTCTCCCGCCTGTATCAGGGCCGCGCCGGTGCCGGCCGCCCCCGTAATATTGGAAGGTCCGAACGTGGCTACGGTTGTCCCGCCTGTATTCTTGATCTGGTTAGCGCTTCCCGTCAGAGCGCCCAGGTACATCGCGTTACCTGAAGCAGCGTCGGCTGCCGATTGCGCGAGACCGATCTGGCTGGAGGCGTGACTGATTACGTAATAGGTGTTGCCGACTATAAGGTTGCCGTTCGCGGTCCCGTTCGGCGCACCGGTCTCCGAATAAACCACTGCCTGGCCCGTAGTCAGGCTGTTGGGGCCGATGTTGATGAGACTGCTTCCCGTCGCTTCCAGCGTGACGCCGTCCTCTACCGTAATGGTGTTCGTCTCGGAAGGGGTGTCGGCCGCTATGATGTTTATAACCGTCCCTATCTGGTCGCTGGATATGTCGATCGGGCTGTGGGCCGTGATGTTGACTCCACCGCCTGCCTCCATGCCGTAGCCCGAGCCGGTGATGTCCCGCACGGTCAGGGCGCCGTTGTTGTCCAGGTAGATGCTTCCGGTGGTCGATTGGGCCTGGACAACGGCCGCAAGGGAACCTGACGGCGTCTGCGCTTTTATCGGGTTTGCCAGCGTGCCTATGTCGCTGGCCGCGAACAGGTAGGTCATACCCGAAGTGATGTTGTTATTCCCGGTGCCGTTCAGTATCTTGCCGCCGGGTGCTGAGACGAAGGCCGTGCCCGCCTGTGTCTGGACGGTGTCGAGGGAAAGGTTGCCCGTTGTCTCGGTCACGTAGGTATTGAGGTAGCTCGAAGAAGTGAGGTTTCCCGAGGCCTGGATGGCGAAGCCGACCGCCACGCCGCCGGAGGCCACGTTGATTGTCCCGTTATCGGCCTTTAAGTTAATATTGTTTCCTATTGCGACCGGTCCCACGGTTCCGTTTGCGTCATAGAGGTTGACCGCCGCCCACAAGCCGATATTCCCGCCGCTTGACGAATCGGCGGCTGCCACGTTCATGTTGCCCGATATCTGGTGCAGGTAGATATTGTTGTGCGCGTTCGCCGTTACCGTACCGCCCGAAACTATATTAGTTTCGACGTAGTTGGTGCTTGTGCCGATGCTCCCGCCCGCATTAAGGACTACCGAGTGCGCGCCTATCTTCCAGACGCTTGCGAGGGGGTCGGCATCCGGGTAGCCGTCGAGGATCGAGCCACTGCCCTCCGCAGTCAGGTACGCACCGGAAGTGGTGTAGATGTCGGAGGCAAGCCGCAAGTCGTACGCCGTCGACGTTATGTAGATATCGTTTGCCGCGCTTGCCGCAACTGAACCTGTGGAGAGCGCCAGATAGATAGGTACCGAAGCGCTGCCTATCCCTGCGTTGCCCCCTTCGAGGATCGCATTGCCGCCTGCTACGATCACGGCGTTGGTATCGCCCCTGACATCGACGAGGCCTGACTGCGCCTGTATCCTGGCCTCGCCTCCCGCGGTCACGCTTTGCAGGTTGAACCCGCCCAGGGTGCCCACGTTCACATTTCCGGTTGCACTGAGGATAACGGTGCCCGTAGTGGAAGCGATGTCTATGGATTTGATCTCGTTGACCGTGAGGCTGACGGCATCGGCGAGGTTCCCGCCGCTACTCAAGTCTATGACGTTCCCGTGGACGTCGTAGAAGGTGATGTCCTCGGGCTGCGCCGCGGCCAGGGCCACTTTTGTGTCGGTAGCCAGGGAGTCGGAAAGGGGCAGGGGAACGCTGACTATCCCGTTGCTCACCCCGAGGCTGCCCGTGGTCGATCCATTGCCGGCGCTCAGGTATATATTGTGTCCGCTGATGTCCGTAGCCGTGCCGTACAGGGTCGATGTGGTAGTGTGCGGCTGCAGGATGCTCGCGCTGAAAGAATTCTGTAACTGGCTCTGGCTCCAAGACGCCCGCTGGCTCATGACTGCGCCGTCCGACAGGTAGTTGCCCGTCCCGGTGACGGTGCTGAGGTCGATCGCGCTCCCTCCGGCCGTCGATGCGAGGCTGATTACCTGCTGGTTGGTGGTCGTGATGACGTAGTACGTGCTGCCGTACATCAGGTTGCCGTTGGTGGCGCCCGCCGTTCCGCCCTCGAAGACAACGGCCTCGCCGTTGGTGAAGGCGTTGACGCCGACGTTAACAGTGGTCCCCGAGATAGTGCCGAACGTATTGTGCAGAGCGTCGGTGGTTGCCACATGGGTGGTGAGGGAGAAGCCCGACGTATAAGAGAAGTTGGGGTCGTAGTTGCCTGCGTCGTAGTGGCCGCCGGCGTGCTCGATATTGCCTACCTGGCCCCATGTCTGGTTGAGGGTGCGGTACTGCTGGGTTTCCTGATTCTGCAGGGTGGCGAGGGCTGTATTCACGTAATTCGTGAGGGTGCTTCCGCTGTACCCCAGCGCCTGTCCCTGCTGCGTGTAGTACGCCGTGTAAGCGGTGGTCTGTGCAGTGGACAGGGTCACCGTCTGGCTGCTGCTATAGGACACGTACCGGTCGAAAGTGACCGCCTGGCCGTCATGGAGCGTGCCGCCGCCGCCCGTATTGGAGACGCCAGACAGCTTGAGCGTGCCCGCGACACTGTCGATATAAGATGAAGAATCGTTGAAAGTCACATAACCCGACTCGTATAGAGGCGCTGCTGCACCGTTGTCGCCGCCCGGGTCGCCGGAAGCCGTGACTGCGGCGTACGTGGAGCCTCCAGGCGTTGTGGCGAGCAATATCTTCGAAGAATCGGACGGGTCGACCACTACGTAGTAAGTCTGCCCCTGGGTGAGCCCGCCCACATAGTCGTCGGACTGGCTGTTCCGGTAGCTCCAGTACGTCTGGTAGTCCTGTGTCTCGGCCGCCTGGTAGGCAGTGATCGTCTCGTCAACGCTGGTCTGGGCGCTGCTCCCGGTCGCCTCCATATCCTGGTACATGCTGAGGAGCTGGTTCCATGTCCTCGAATCGGTCACCACGGTCATATTGGCGTTCGTCAGGTTCCCGGTGGGCACCTCTATCCTTACGTCCGCCGGTGTCGCAACATTCTTTACGCGCAGGTCGCCGGTCAGCTCCCTGATATAGACGTTCCCTTCCGCAGTAGCCGTGAACGAGTCATGGCTCGCATCGCTCCCCGTGTCCACATTGATGGCAAGGGCGCCGGTTCCCGGGCTTGCATACGTGCCGCCCGTGCCGAAGGAGCCTATGGCGCCGTTGGTCGCGGTGAGTGTTATGGCGCCGCCTTCGATGAGCGATTGCGTGGCCGAGAGACCGGCTGCCGAGATCTGCGCTGAAGTTGCGGCTTTTATGCTCCCTGAGGCGGTAAGTGTGATGTCGCCCGCCGTCTGGGACGTGGTGACCTGGCTGACGATCATGTCGCCGTGGGGGTCCGTCAGGTCTATGTCGCCGGTCGTGCTCGTTGCGTTGATAACGCCGGGTGTGCCATTGTTCGGGGTCGTCGGATTGACGGTAAGGGCGCCGTTTGCGCCTATGCCGGAAGCGGCCGCCAGGAGGATGTTGTGGCCGCCGACGGAGGCTGTCGCTCCGCCCATCTCGATATCGCCGCCGGAGGAAATGATGTTGGTCGTGCCTGCAATGTCCTGGATCGAGCCCTTAAGTACTACGCTTCCCTGGGACGTTACGGTGATGCCCCCGGTGTCGCTGCCGATGAAATTGATGTTTATAGCCTTGTCGGCCTGAATGCTCGCCGTGTAGACGGCCTCGTACCCTTGCTCGGTTATCGTTACCCCGGTGTAAGTCGTTTTGCCGTACCACGTGGAGCTTTCCTGGACCGGCAACGTCTGCGTTGTTCCCGTGCCTACGGCATTATATTGGCCGCTGAAGCAGAAGTCGCCTGTGGAGGTTATCGTCTGGGTCGAGCTTCCCCCGTACCAGTTGGAGACATTGACCGAGACATTCTGGCCTGCCACGTACGCCCCCGGCTGTATCTCCAGGCCGCTCGTGGACTGCGTGCTCGTGTTGGTGAGGTCCGACGGCGAGTAGAAGGCGCTGATGCCGAGCCAGGAGGACGTACTGTATGTGTTGGTCGTCGTCTCCATGAATTGTTGTCCCTCGGTCCAGTAGTAGCGCTGGCCCGAGGTCGGGGTATAGACTGCGCTCCTGCCTACGCTCCCTGAAGAGACGGTCGTGTCGTTGTGTTTGACGCCCGTAGTATCGAGGTAATAAGTCTCGGTTGTCACCTCTCCGTTTAGCCGCGTATACTGCGTGGTCAAAGGCACTGCGACCTCTGGCCGTTAACCGAATAATTATGTGTTTTGAGTCGTATCGGTAATCAGAAGCTCGCCTGCGACTCCGCTGCCTGCATCTACGTTGTTAGCGACGATTGCGTAAGAGGTGTTGTTCGTTATGTTGACCGTGCCGTAACCGTCGAGGACGTTGATCTGGCCGCCGCCCGTGCTGACGATGTCACCGTAAAGCTGCATGTAGCCGCCCTGCACGTTTATCGACCCTAATTGGATCTGCTGCGTCTGGGCGTTGTAAGATGCGCTTATAGTGTCGTTGGCGCCGTCGGTCGTCAGCTTGAAGACCTTCCCATCGTTCGTATGGAGCCCGTACAGGCTCTCATAGTACTGCGCAGTCCACGTTTGGCCTGACTGCTCGTATCCATAGACAGTATTCGCCTCGCTGATCTGCGTTGCCGCATTGGTCCCGATGGTCACCTGCTGGTTCGGCTGGCCGCTCTGGACTATGCCGTCGATGTTGAGGTATTCCGCTGCAATGAAGACATTGGCGCCCGAGACGATGCTGCTCGTAGGCGTCGCTGCAAGGGCGTTCGCGATGTCTGTGGCGATGGTCGAATCCGTTCCCGTATAGGTATAGCTGGTATTCCTTGAAGATAGACCTGCGTCGATTACGGCTTGGGCGATCGCCTGCTGCCACCAGTACTGGCTGGCGGGGTCTCCGCCCACGTTGCTGAGGGCGTTGGTGTAGTTCTGCACGTATCCTCCGCCCGCCGTTATCGTGACTGTCTTTGCGTCAAGGTTGGCGTTTTCCGTAACCCCCCCCGCGCTCGTGATCGTCACGGTGCCGTTAAGGTTGCTGATGTTGCCTGAGATCACTATGTTCGGCGTCTGGCATGAGGCGTAGTCTGCCGGGTTCGAGGAATCACCGGAGTCGAACTCGCTCCTGATGGTAATGCTCGGTTCCGCAGCGCCTGACCAGCCGGCCACGTTCAGGGTGCCCGTGCCCGACACACCCAGCGCACCCCCGTGCACGCTCGTGATCGGATCATAGTTGAACAGCACCTCGCCCGCTCCGCTGTTGTTAGGTATCGTGATCCCTTCTATGCGGAGGTAAGCCGGGCTCTGATTGTCGATAGTGACTGCTACGTTGCCCGCTGCATTGAGCGTCCCGTTGACCACGAGGGCGTCGCCCGATGGGTTGGATGCGAGGATATTGATGCTGCCCTGCTGCGCCCATATGGGGCTGACGGTGATATAAGGCACTACATAGGAGGTGATATACCCTGTTTGGCCGCCGATCGTGGTGGTGAGGCCGAGCGCCTGCATCTCGGTCGCTATGTACTGGGCCTGAGTGGCGTACGCCTGACCGGCTGTCGAGCCGCCGTATGCCTGCGCAAGCTCGGTATAGTAATTGAACGCCATCACCAGGTTGTTGGCCTCGGACTCGGTATCCGTAGTGAAGGTGATGTTGCCGGTGGAGGAAGGATCAACGGAGCCGTCGATGTTGATGATAAGCGTCTGCGTGTCCTGTATGCCCACCTCTATATTGCCGTTCACCGTTACTGTCCCGACGGCCGTCTCGGTCCCCGTGCCGCCCTTCATGGTGTCGGGTATAGGGGTGCCGCCCAGGGCGCTGTTGATGGCGCCGGCGACGGCCGTGAGCCAGTCCTTCCCGGTGCCGTAAGCCTCCAGCAGATCGGTGCCCAGGGTCTGGGCTACGAGATTGGCGTCCTTGGCTGCCTTGAGGTCGGTGACTGTATGCGTGGTCGGGTCCTGCCCTCCGACGTTGACGGTATTGTTCTGTACGACCTCGCCGTGGGAGTTCAGCGAGCTGATGGGGATCACGGCTGCGTTCAACTCGTCACCGTGGGAGGTCACGGCGAAGTAGTTCTCCGTTCCCAGATGGTCCTGGCCGGCAAGGAAGTTCAGGTCTCCCATGGCGGTCACGAGGGTGCCGGTCCCGACGTTGACTGCGTCGTTCTCGTGGATGCGGGCGAGGGCGTCAACCGATGCTGCTGCGGCCAGGCCGTACGTGTGCGCCTTCGGCTCGGAGTCGATTATCCCCCTGGTGTAGCTCTCCAGGTCGAGGTCCCCGACAGTGTTGATCACATCGTTGTTGCCCAGAGCGGCGGTGGCGTTGTTCGTGTCTGCCCGTATCTCGCTCACAACTCCTGCGCATGCGATGGCCCCGCCGGCGTCGAGGTCCACCGAGTCGTACGCCTCGACGTCATTGTAAGCGCTGATGATGAAGTCGCCGGGGTTGGTGGTGCTTCCGGTAACGGTAATGCTGACGTAGTTGCCGATGGTGGCGGACGTGTTGTTGGTGATGTCCGTCTCACTGTCGCCCGCGCTTCCGGCGAGGACGCCGCCCGACCCGGCCTGGACGTCCCAATTGCCCGACCCGACGGCCACAAAGTTCTTGAGGGTTGTGCTCTGCGCCGTCACGTCCAGGGACTTGGTGGTAATACTGGCGTGGTCGCCGATATAGGCCTGGACGGTCGAATTGATGCCGTTGTACCCTGAAGCGCCGCTTCCGCCGACCAGCCCGGCGGCAAGCGAGTTGGCCTGGGCATCGAACCGCGCCGTATGGTTCGCAGTGACGATAAGCGCCGTGACATCCAGGTTCGACGCATTCGAGGACGATGTCGCATTAGCTATATATGCCTGGGTGGTGCTCGTATCATAGACCGTCGATGCGGCGCCGGCGCCCGCGAGCAGGCCGCCCGAGCCCGAAGTCGCCTGGGCCAGGTTCGTATCGTAGCCGGTCGCGGAGATTGTAAGCGACGGGGCCGTCGCCTTCGCGTATATCACCGCTTCGCCCTGGAAGAGGCCGCTGGTCGGCCCGACGTAGATCGTGTTGTCGGTTGCGTTCAGTGCCGTGCCGGGGTCGAACGTTACTACGGCGTTGCCGTTGGTGGGCGTAAGGGAATGGCCGGGTCCTTCCACGGTGGGTTGGCTCAGGTCTATGGTAACGGGAGTCGTGTCCGTAGCGTTCTGGAAGCTGGTCGCCAGTTTGACTCTTCTCGGATTGACAAGCTGGAAATACTGGGCGCTGCCCGTTGCAGTGGCTGCGTTGAGCGAGGCGACCACGTGACTGCTGCTGTCCGTCAGGGTCACGTATCCTGTGTGAGCCGCATCGAGAGTCACCGTATAGACGCCGCCGTCCGTGAGGCCGCCGATGGCGTTATAAGGATTCCCGCTCGAGTCAGCCCCTGCGTGGTAGACGACCTTGTCGCCCGTCTGAAGGCCCGTGCTCGTCCCCAGGTTTATCTCGTTCGTGAACCCTATGGCGCTCGACGGGATGACATTAACGATATTGTCAAGGACGACATAGTACTCACCGCCGTCGGTAAGGCCGCCGACTGCCGAGCCCGCCGTCACGGTTACGCCGGTGCCCATGTAAGCCTGCGTCGTGACGTTGCTCTCGGCGTCGGCGACGTTGCCTCCGGCGGCTATAAGGCCGTAAGCGTGGCCGTTCGCGATCGCGTTCTGGTTGGTGTTGTTTGTTGCAGTGATATTTATGGTGCTTCCGATGGACAGGATCGTTCCGTTGGCAACATAGCTTGTCACGGCGCCCGTATTTTCAGCCGTGCTTTGCGTGCCGTTGACCGCCACAAGGCCGCCCGTCGACCCCGTAGCGTTCGACTTCGCCGCATACTGGCCCGCAGCGTTCGAGTCGGAGGCCTGGACGATCAGGCTGCCCGCCTGGATGTGGCCCGCCGCCCGTGCCGTTACGATAGGCGATGCCGTCGACGTGGCGACCGATGCTCCAGCCGCCAGCGCGCCCAGGGCTATGCCGTAGGCGTCGGACTCAAGCTGCGGCGTGGCCGCTGCGCTTATCGTCATGGCGCCCGTGAGCTGGATGTTCGTATCGTTCGGATTGCTCCCGAATAACTCGGTCGCTGCCCGCGTAGGCAAGGAGGGTAGGCGTGGCAGTCGATGTAGCCACGTTGGCCGTTAAGGCGCCGATGCCGCCCGACAACCCCCATACTTTTGAGAGGGTCGTATCTGAGGTTATCGCCTCGACGGTGAGGCCGCCGACGGTCATGCCGGCCGCAGTCCCGGCATCGGCATAATTTCCGAAATAGGCCTCGGTAGAGCCTCCAGGCTCGACGTAACTACGCTCGCCCCTGCTGCAACGGCCCCCACGCTTGCGCCCAGGGCGATGCCTGTAGCGTTTTCGGTGGCTTGCGCTTCTATCGTCACGAGGCCGCCTCTGTTGATGCGCGTCCTCGACGAATGGGACGTCCCTGACACGTAGGCAAGGGTATTATCATTTATGGTGTTGGTGACAACCGCGGCCCCGCCGGCAAAACCGAGGGCGCCCGCAAGGGAGATGGCAAGGGAATTTATCGAGCCCGCGTCAGTGGCGATGACGTTTATCGGGCTGAGGCGCCCGCCTCTATGGTGGATGCGCCGTCGATATAGGCGCTGACGTTATTGCCTATCGTATTCGTCGCCGCGGACGCATTGATCGCCAGACCGCCCGCTGCGCGATGCCCGCCGCGATGCTGGCTATCTGCTGGCCCGATATGGCCTCTACCGTAACGTCGGACCCCGTCGAGATCACAGAAGAGCTTGTTATGGTCGCGCTTATCGTGTTCGTGATGCTGTTCGTCGAAACCGCTACGCTGCCAGCCGCGATGCCCGCCCCTCCGATGCTCCCGGCGAGGGAGACTATGTTTGCCGATGTCGAGTATGAGGCATTGCTGTTGGTGCCGAGGGCGTTTTCGACCTTGGTCAGGGTATCGGCCGGGATGGCCATTCCCGAAAGGTAATTCAGGCCGCTCGCCGGCGCCGTATCGGATGCCTTGACGAGCACCTCGCCGCCTGCATTGATAGTGGCGCTCGTGACGGAGGCCTGGACAATGCTCTCGATCTCGTTGTCCGTAATGGACGCCTGTCCTGCGACGCCGCCTGCCCCTGAGATACCGGCTGCCACGCTTCTGATGATCTCCGTGGACGTTGCGGTAACATCCGTCGCCCCGCCCGAGGTCACCGTAGCGTTTGATATAGTAGCTTCTACCGTGTTCGGTTGACCGGACAGCGAGCCGATGTAGTTGTCCGCGGTGGCCGCGCCTGCGCCGACGAGACCCGCGGCCGAAAGCCCGATGGCTATAGAGTCGATTGTCGATGTGTCGGAGGCGCTGACCGTGACTGAGGCCGACGTCGAGCTGGAGAGCACGCCTGCGTTGACCGAGCACGCCGTGGCTCCGTCATTCTCGATGGCTGCTTCCACGGTATTATGGATGTCGTTTATCGTGGCGGAGAGGTTCCCCGCTGCGCCTCCCGAAATGGCGGCCCCGGCTACGAAGGCGAGCACACGGGCGTTCGAAACTGCGGACGCAGATACGCTCGACCCGGTCTGTACATCCGAGCCTAAGATCTCCGCCTCTATCGTATTGCCTATATCGTTATATTCCATCAATACGTTGGCGGCGATGCTGATGAGGCTGAAGGAAGCGGCGAAGCCCAGGTCTACGCCCGTTATGCTCGAGCCGTCTTCAGCGGAAATCGCGAGCTGTCCGCCCGCCCGGATTATCGAATCCTGGACCGTTGCAGTGACGGTGTTCGCTATCGCATTCCCCATGACGCTTGCGCCGAGCGATACGGTGCTGGAGACGGCGAAGCCCGCCATCGCGGCGATGATCGAGTCATCAGTCAAAGCTTGTCAGGTTGATGTTGGCGCCGCCGCTGACCGGTGATACGCCCGCCCTTACCGTCGATGAGATGATGCCTGTCTCGACGGTGTTCGCGATTACGTTGCCCAGGACCGTTACCGTAGCCGCCACACCGCCCGCCCCGCCGGCATTGATGACGAGGGCGACGATGTTCGCGGACGATAGAACGGACGACAGGCCGCCCGGGTAGCTGCTCGTCCCCGAGTTGTAGGTCGATTGATCGTTTGTCGGCACTGTCCAGGACGGGATGGTGGATGGCGCTATGTCCCAGGCCTTGAGATTTACTGCCCCGGAAGTCGTTACCGTGGAGTTGCCGGTTATCTCCGCCTCGACCGTATTATGAATGACGTTGCCGACTGCGGTCAGGCCGAAAGAGACGCCGCCGCCGGATGCGCCTATGACGCAGGGTGCGGATGATGGCCTGCGATTCGGCCGTCTGGCTCAGGGAACCCCCCTGGACGGTCGAGTTCTGTATGTTCGCCTGATTACATTGGTAATGGTGTTTACTGCGACGGCCAGTCCGGCTGCGCCGCCGCCTACCGCAACGTCGAAGGATAGAGCGTTGATCTGGGAGCCGTCGTTGGCGGTGAGGGTGATCGCGCCGCCTGCGCTCACCGGCGCAAGGCTTGTCCCGCTATCGACTATGAGGGCCTCTGTGGTATCGGAGATTACGTTCACCGCAAGGGTGAGCGCCCCCGCGCCGATGCCCCCGGCTATCGATGCAGTCAGGCCGAGGATGGAAGCTGTCGTTTCGGCGTCCAGGGTCAGGGTGGTGCCCGCCGTGACCCGGCTGCCCGAGATCTCTGCCTCCACCGTGTTCGTTATCACGTTCGCCCCTATCAGGGCCGCCACACCCACACTGCTTCCTGCGACGCTGACGGCCAGCGAAGTGATGTGCGACTCATTCTGGGCTGTCAGGCCCGTCGAGCCGCTGGTCGATGTAACCGTGGAATTGCCGGAGATAGTTGCCGCCACGGTTTCCGTGATGACGTTGCCGAACCCCGTTGCGTTCACTGCCACCGCGCCGGAGCCAGCCACACCCGCCGTTGCCGCCATGATGGCATCGTTCGAAGTGGCTGAAAGGCTGACGCTTCCGCCGGCCGTCACCGTTGAGCCGATGATGTCCGCCCTTACCGTGTCCGTTATGATGTTGCCCGCGAGGACGCCGTTTACGGCCACCCCGCCCGTTCCCGCGATGCTTGCCACGATGGCGAGTATATTGCCCGTAGGCTGTACCGTCGAGCCGCTGAAGGAGCCGCTGAGGGTGCCCGTATCGAGAGAAGCACTGTTGCCCAGGTCCGTCCACTTCGACGTATCGTTATAATTTGCCGTTGTCAGATCGAAGAGGCAGTGGTGCCTTTCGACTGGTAGCGGTCCCCGCCGTACCCGAGCCTGTAAAGCCCTGCAAGACGTCGACGGTGTCGCCGTGGTTTACGGTAGTCGAACCGGTATCGCTAGTGTTGTAGGTCGAGCTATGGAAGGGAAGGCTCTGGTCGTCCAGTCGGGGACAAGGGTCGGCGCCTGGTCCATGGCCTGGATAGTTACGCTGCCGCCGCCGGTCGTAATAACACTCGAACCGCCGGCGACCTGCGCGAGGACCTGGTCGGCTATAACGTTGCCTATTGCCGTTACCTGGACGGCAACGGCGCCCGAGCCGGCGACGCCGACTGCGAGGCTCCTGATAATCTCCGACGCTTCGGCGGTCATACTGAGGCCGCCGGCCGTCACGTTGGAGTCGGTAATCTCCGCCTCTACGGTGTTGGCGATGACGTTGCCCGAGAGGGAGACTCCCACCGCCACTGCGCCCGTGCCTGCCACGTTCAGCGAAATCGCGTCTATCTCTGACGAGTCGAGGGCTGTCATGGTGACGGTCCCGCCCGCGCTCACGTTCGACTGGATACCCCCGTTATTGACGATGAGGGCCTCTGTCGTGTCGGCGATGACGTTGGCCGAGATTGCAGGGCTTACCGCGACCGCGCCGGAGCCGGAGATATCGACCGAAATCCCCAGGATTTTCGCGAGCGACTCGGATTCGAGCGTGAGCGCGCCGTCCGCATGTACCGTGGAGCCCGATATCTCCGTCTCTACCGTGTTCGTCACCACGTTTGCGGCGAGGAGAGCGCTTACGGCGACTGCGCCCGTGCCGGCGACGCTCACGCCGAAGGAGGTGATATTCGACTTGTCGTGGGCGGTAAGGCCCATGGCGCCGCCGGATCAACGATCGATCCTCCGGTATCGTCGCCGCAGTCGTATTGGTGATCACATCCCCGAAGCCCGTCGCGTTGACTGCGACCGTGCCGGAGCCGGCGACGCCGACGGTGAGGGCGATGATGGAGTCTTGCGACAGAGCGGACATGCTGACGCCCGCAGAGGAACTCAGATTTCGACGCCGGAGGTGCTGTAGCCGGCCAGGACCGTCGAGCCGATGATGTTGGCCTCGACGGTGTTGATTATCACGTTGCCCGAAAGTACCGCGTTGACCGCCACGCCTCGCCGGCCGGCGACGCTCACCATGACGGCCAGGATATGTTGTCCGGATGGGAAATGGGCGAGTTCGAAGTTGCGCTGTCAAACGAGCTCGGACATCGCCCGACGTCTGGCAACCCGGGGATGACGGAACTCGGCGCGCGTCCTGGGCCTCTGATCGGAGACTGCCGCCTCTGCGCGTCGACAGTGGAATTCGTATCACCTCGGCGAAGACCTGGTTCGCGATGGCGTTGCCCATGGCCGCACCTGGACGGCAAAGCGCCGGAGCCGGCGACGCCGAGTCGAGGGCCCTGATGATCTCCGAGGATTCGGCGCTCGGTAAAACTCGAATCTGTGGTCTTCGGCGGGGCCTACAGTAACGTCGGCCTTTATACTTTGCCTGTATCGACGTTCGTCACTCGTTGGCCGAAGGCCCACGGTCACCGCGCGCCCGATCCTGAATGCCGAAGGCAATGGCCGTCGATCTCGGACGAATCTTTCGCCGTTACCGAGATTGGGCCGCTCGCAATGTCCATACAGCCGCTCGCGTTCACGATCTGCCGCCTTCGTCGTGTCGTGTACGACGTTCGCCGCGAGCAGCACCGTCGGACGGCTGCTGCGCCCGACCCGGTAACGCCGGCGACGAAGCTGTAAATGATCGAATCGATTCGGCGTCGAGGCTCAGATGTTCCGCCCGATCGACGGTGGAGCCCGAAATAAGGGCCTCCACGGTGTTCGTGACAACGTTCGCGCCGAGGATGGCGGAGATCGCGGCGCTGCCGGAGGCCGCGATACTAAGGGCCGAGGGCGGTTATCTGGATTGGTCGGTTGGCGGTAATGCTCGTGAGGCCGGTGGAGGTGACGTGCGAGCCGGCCGAGATCGCCGCCTCCGTGTCGTCCGTGATCACGTTGCCGAAGCCGGTCGCCTGAACGGCGACGCTGCCCGAGCCGCCCACACCTACTGTAACGGCCGTGATGCTGGCGGACGAAGCCGCTGACAGGATCGACGCTGCGCGCCTGAGACTGTAGAGTCTACTATATAGGCGTGGACTACGTTGTGGACGATGTTGCCGGAAATGGCCGCGCTTACAGCAACCGAGCCGGAGCCGGAAACGCTGACCATGATCGCCGAGTATGTTCCCTGTGAGGCAGATGGGCGAGCCCGCGAGCGCGGTAGTCAGCGCGTTCTGCTGGACGAGGTCGTCCCCGTTGTCCCGGTCAGGGTGAAAGGCGAAAGCAGGCTCGGGGCGATCTCCTCAGCCGTGATGCTCACGTTGCCTTGCGGCCGTGACGGACGGAGCCGTCGTCGATCTCGGCGGTCGACGGTATCGCCGACGTAGTTGCCCAGGGCGCTGACCGCTGACTGCCACGGTGCCTGAGCCTGAGACTCCGAGGGCCAGCGCACGTATCCAGAGACTGCGCCTCGGAAAGAAGGCTGACGGTGGTGCCGGCCTTGATCGTGGAGGCATTGATCTCTGTCTCTATGGTGTTCGTCACTACATTGGCGGCCACGGCCGCCCCGCCCGCCGCGGTGCCCGCGCCCGCGACGCCTAAGGCCAGGGCGTCGATCGTGGAGGCATCCTGTCGCGGTCAGAGCGACGGTCCCGTGCGAGCCGGAGCCGCTCGTCGTATCGACGATAGCGCCGTTCGCGATAGCCGCCTCTACGGTGTTGTCGATCACGTTTACGGCAACCGCGATGCCCGCCGCATAACTGCCGGCCCCCGCCCCTGCGAAGGTCACGTTGTTCACTATGCTGCTTGTCCGTCGCGGTGAGCGAGACGTCGTGGGCGGTAGCGTGGGAGTTGTCGATATTGGCCGTAACGCTCGATAGGAAGTCGCTGTCGCCGGAGGCGAGGCCGACTGCCGCCGTGCCTGCGCCGGCTGCTGCGCCCGCGATGATCGTAGCCGCCGGAGCGGTGGAAGCGCTGACATTGATAGTACCTACGTCAGCCGTTACGTGGGCGTTGTCCACTATGGAAGCATCGACTACGCTGCGGATGAAGTTTATGGCGATAGAGCCGGCTATGGCCACCTTGCCTGCGCCTGCCCCGCCCGCCGTGACGTCGATGAGGCTTGGACTCGAGGACGCCGTAACGTTCACGTTGCCGTTCGTCGATTCGACGGTCGAGCCGTCGATATAGGCGGTCACCTGGGCCTGGCTGCTCCGAGCGGGTTTTCCGGCATGTTGAGCACGGGGTTGGTCGGGTCGCCGCCTATATAGTCATAGGCAAGGGCCGCGCCGATCGCCACCTGCCCTGCACCGGCTGCGCCGAGCGTGCCCGTGTCGAGCTGGGCGTTGTCCACTGGCCGCCACGTTAACGTCGCCGTGGCCCGTTACGTGGGCACTGTTGCTGATGTATGCGATAACCGTGTTGTCCAGCCAGTTGAGGGAGATTGCGGCGCCGGCCGCGAACTTGCCCGACCCGGAGCCTGCGACCGTAATGTTGACGATCTGAGAGCCGAGCTGAGGGACGTTGCTCGCCGAAGGCAGGGTAATCCCGCTTAACCCCGTGCTGAGCGCCGATAGGCTGGCCGCCGTACCCGGAGGTGCGAACCCTGCGCCGACGCTCACCTGTCCCGCGCTTGACGTCACGGTCGACCCGTCGATATACGCCTCTATCGTGTCCGCCACGTTGGTGACGGAGACGGACGCGCCGATGGCGACCTTATTGGAGCCGGCAAAACCGCCGGAGATGGCTACCATCGTCGTCGAGTCGCCCGCGCTTATGGCGATGTTGCCGGATGCGGCCAGTGTGGCGCCGTCCTGGACCTTGCGACTTGACGGTGTCTCATAACCTCGTTGACGGTCACGGAGCCGCCCAGCGCGAATTTGTCGCCCCCTGCGCCTGCGACGCCGACGCTCACGAGGAGCTCGTTCGCGTTTGCGCTGACGGTCAGGGCGGATGTCCCGGAGGGAAGCGACGATTGGGAAACCGATGTGCTTATCGTCGATCCGTCGACCAGTGCGGTCACGGTGTTGTAGCTCAGGTTGACGCCTATAGCGGCGCCCACGCCCGCCTGGCCCGTTGAGATGGCTATGCCGCCGGCTATCATGACGGCCGTCTCCGTGTCGTTCGCGTGAAACGGCGGCAGTCCCGGTCGTGTATATGGAGCTTGCCGCTATGCGAGTCGCCGACAACCTCGGCTTCGACCTTGTTTTCCAGCAGGTTGACGGCTATGGCGCCGCCTATGGCGACCTTCTGAGAGCCTGCCCCTCCTGCTGCCACCGATACTACCGTACCGGTCCTCGTGGCGGTCTCCGTGAACGCGCCGCCTATCGGGCTTGATGAGGAGCCGATGGTCGAGCCTGCGACCTCGGCGTAGACGTTGTCCCAGAGGAGGTTGACGCCGATGGCCGCGCCGAACCCCAGCGTCTTGCCCGCCGCTATGGACCCCTCGAAAGAATAAAGCGAGGTCGAGTCCGTGGCGCCGACGGTCACGCGCCCGTAGACGCTATGTTGCTGTCGGTTATGTCCGCCTGGACGGTATCGATCGTCACATTAACGCCGACCGTGCCGGCAGCCGCGTAGCCTTTACCTCCGGAGCCCGTCGAGACGCCGACCGAGCCGGTGGCCCCTATGATGATCCCTCCTATCGTCGCCTCGACGTCGAGACTGCCGAAAGAGGGGACGATACCGCTGTGCGTCACAATGTTCGATACCTCGGCCTCGGTGGTCCTTCCCGTATACGATACATCGAAGGAAACGCCGAAGCCGCCCTTGCCGCCGAACCCCGCAGAGCCGGCGATTCCGATGAGGTTTGTCTCGTCGTCGGCGTCGAGCGAAGCCGCCCCGCCGACGCTTACCCCGCCTGAGATGTTCCTGAGGTCCGCATAGGTGTTGTAGGAATAAAGGATATTGGCCGTAGCGGAACCGGCGACCGCCGTGCCGTCCTTGCCCGTTGCCCCGGAAAGGCCGGCTGCGACGGAGACTACCCATTCGCTCCGCTTCGAGTTTATGGTCAGTGCCCCGCCTACCAGGAGGCTCGCTACGGTGTCGATGTACGCCTCAGTCGTGCCCGACATGATGTTGAGGCCTACTGCGCCCGAGATGCCGGTTGAGCTGGTGCCGCTGGAGGAGGACGCGTAAGCGACGGAGCCGGCAACGGTCACGACCGTAGTCTTGTTTTCGGCGTCGAGGTTAAGGGACTTGCCGTTGCTGACCGTGAAGGCGCCCGTGTCCCGGATGTATGCGCCCGTATTGTCATAAACGAGGTTGAGGGCCGCGGAGCCGGATACGCCGACCGCCTTGCCCCCGCTCCCCGTCTGGCCCGACGAACTGCCGGCAGTTGACGCGATTTTGCCCGTCACGATGCCCTTTCCCGCCATCTCCTGCAGGACGGAGCCCATCTTGCTTTGCCACGTGCCGAGGTCCTGGTTGCTCTGGGACGTGCCGTTGGAGCCCGCGTGCCGCCCGTGCCCGGGTTATTTGTCGCGCCGGACCCGCCGTTCGCCTGGGCGGGATTGTTCGTGGACTTGGTCCCCGCTATCGCGAAGGCGCCCACGAAGCCTTCGTTCGTCGCGTTTATATCGACTGCGCCGCCGGAGGTGAACGAGCCGAGGGTCGTCGCGGCCGATTCCCCTTCGATAGCGCCTATCACCGCCTGGGTGCTGCGGCCCACGAGGTTGCCGCCGGCGGACAAGCCGACCGCCGTCTTGTCGGACATGGCGATGCTGCCGGCGATCGTGACCATGGTGGTCATGTCATCCGCGCCGACAAACGAGGAAGGGGTGTTTGAGGGCAGGGTGAGATAGCTTGCGCTTACGTGTCCGGCGCCGACGATGATGTTTGCGCCGCTGTCGATCTGGGCAAGGGTCGTGTCTATGGCGGCGCTGAAGTCCATAGCGTCGTTCAGGCCGAAACTTTTTGCCTTGCCGCCCGATGCCGTCAGGTTGATGGTGATGTTCTTCGTGTAGCCCTCTACGTCGAGAGTGTCGCCGTAAAGGGTGACGCCGTTCTCTATCTTCGCCGTCACGTTGTCGAAATCGAGCTGCACCATCACCGCGCCGCCGATGCCCTGCGCTCCGCCGCTCGTGCCCAGGCCCGGCCCCTGGATGGAGGGCTTCCAGGATTTGTTCGCATTGAGGCCGACGCCGGGCGTCTGGAAGTTCCCGGTGATGTCTATCATTTCGTCTTCGGCGTATGCCGTAACCGCGACCTTGCGGTTGCCCGTTTGCAAGGTGACCGTCGTATTGGTGCCCTGCGGGGTAGCTACGCTGAAGGAGACGTGTTCTGGTTGATGCTCGCGCCGCTCTCGATGCGGGCGTCCGCCGTGTGCTCCAGATAAGCACGCCCACCGAGCCGGCGATCTGTTTCTGCTGCCCGCTCGACGTGGCCGTTGTCCAGGAGTTTATCAGGCTTTCGATTTGCCGAGGTTGTCGTTGAGGAGGCTCGACGAAGTCCGTTGCGAAATTCTCGTGGCCACCTGCTTCGCTTGCTGCCCAGCTCGGTCCATGTTCGTGCTGTCGCTGTAGTTGGCTGCCTTATCGAGAGGTCTACCGCCTGTCCTGAGTGGTGCCTATGTATTCGTAGCGGCTTCCCACGTCGCCCTGGCCCGGTGAACCCCTGCCGACATCGACCGTGTCGCCGTAGTCGCAGGTTGGCCGATGTGCTGTGTGCTCTGTGTATGTCGCAGGGTTGCCCGTGATCAGGGGATTTACGACGTTCCAGAAGGGCGCTTCGGAAGCGCTTATCTTGTTCGAGCGATTCGGCGTCCACCGTAAGGGCGCCGCCCGCGTTCACCACGGTGTTTCCGGAAATGAAGGCGTATGCGTCGTCGTGAATGACACCGACAGTCTACGGCAAAAGCGGCGCCGGCCTTCGTCTGGGGCCTCTTGGTCGCTTTTGTGTCGTCCTTCGCCATGCTCTGGGCCTGGATGCTCGGGTTATCCTCGATGGTCGACTGGACGGTGATGCGCCGCCCGCGTTCACGGTCGCTAAATTGTGTCCCGTCGCCGATGCGCGCGTTCGCCTGATTGTAGTCCTCGTATACGGTGACCGCGGCGGCGAAATCGAATTTGTCCCCCTCGTCCGGGAAGTCTCTTTCGACTTCGATGCCCATTTGTTCTTGGCCCATTTGATAGGCTTTAGAATTGCTGATCGCTTTGGTGAGGCCCGTCTTCTCGCCGATCATTGAGCCCCGGAAAGGAGCTTCCCTCCGACCCATTTGCCGGCGGTTCCCCCTGACGATTGGAGCTTACCCCTTGCGGCCCAGTAATAGTCCTGGATAATGTTGCCCGACGAGACGCCCGACCCGACGCCCGCGCCGGACCATACCCCGCTGGTCGACGTCGACAGGAAGATGGCGACCTTCTCCGGAACCGGGGCGCTTTGCGTCTCCGACCTCACCGTTATATTGCCGGCCACGTTCGCAGTGCCGTCGAGGTAGGCGTTCGCATGACTCGTCCGTAACCGAGACGGCAACCGCCAGGCCCAGCTTGCCCGTCTCATCGCTGCTCGATATGGCGCTCGTGGCGTTGCGGTCTACCCTGTCGCCCTGTACGATCAGGTTCCCGCCTATATTAAGCTGGGCAGTGTTGCCGATCTGGGCCGTGGCGTTCGAGATGATGAGGCTCACCGCCGCCGCCGCGTTAACGCCCTTGATGGCCGTCACGTTCGAAGTGACCTGGACGGTATTATCGGTGGTCGCCTCTATGGTGGCGTTCCCCGTGGTAGTGATGCTGCCGTTGACCGTCACGTGCGAGGTCGTATTGACCTGGCCGTAGGCCACGCCCACGCCGAATGCGATGGGCGAGGCGTCCGCTATGGCCTTGGCCGTGCTGTGGGCAGTGAAAGTGCTCGCCGGATATCTGCGCGTACTGGCCTATATCTACCGTGGCTGTCGATGTCGCTACGGTCACTGCCGCGACGACGGAGAGGCTGTCCAGGAAGCCCACGATACCGTCCGCCACTTTGCCGGCAGCGTGCTTGATCGTGCCCGTAATGTCGGTTGAAGCATAGTCGCTCAACTGGAAGAAGTGCTGGCTGTATGCGTTGGCGTCTATTGTTATGTTGCCGCCTTTGATTACGGTGTAGTTGCTAGAACTGCCCGTGTCGCCTATAGTGACGGTGGCGCTTACGTTGTTGATATTGGCGAAGCCGGTCGTGAATTTCGCCCTGTCGTCCAGGGCGGTAATCGTTATGTCCCCGTTCGTTGACGATCCCTGGGCGAGTATCTGGGCGCCGTTGTCTATCGTGATAGAGTGGCCCTCGATAGTGATGTCCCCGGCAGTAGTCACCAGGGCACCGCCGGGCGCGCTTCTCCCCGTATCGATCGTATGCCCGGAGATGGTGACCGTGTCGCCCTTGATGGTAATATCTTCGCCGGGCAGGTAAAGGTCGCTGTCTATAACGGCCCGGTCGGAGCCGTCGAAGGTGACGCCGATGCCCGTGAGGCTGCCGTTGAACCACGTGCCCAGGCTCGAGGAGTCGATCTCGTGAGCGCCTGTTATCACCACGCTGCTTGTCCCGGTGCCGGGCACCAGCGTGACTTTATGAGCCGACGTGACGGCGGAGACGTTGACGTCGAACTCCGTTGTGCCCGAGCCTCCATCGAGTGTGTCGCCGCGAGACGTCGCGAGCGTCACGGAGCCGGAAAAACCCGACGCGTTGAGTGTGCGGCTGACGGACTGGCTGGTGCCGCTGTCCGTAAGGACTGCGTACCCGATGTTAGTGAGCGTATCGGTCGGGCCGCCCGTTACGGCAAGGCTGAGATTGCTAAGGGTCATGTTCGCATCGGCCGTTTCGACAACGGTGCTCGCCGCGTGAGAGCTGCCAACGAATGTGTTGGCGCCGGACGTGCCATAAAATGTGACGCTCCCGCAGGAGATCGGGGTGCCGGTCAGGGTCCCCCCTGTACCTGTCGTATTGATGCCGAGGTCCGTGGCTGCGGTCGAGCCCGTGCAATTGCCGACCGTCAGGTTGCCGGATCCCGTGCTGGAATCGATGATCCTGATCGCGCCCGTCGAAAGAAGCGAGGCCGTGAGATAGCTGTTGGTGTCGGCTGCATTAATGGCGCTGATGACGCCCTGAATCGTAAGGACGTTGGTGAGGCTGACCGTGTCGTGCGTGCCGTCTTTGAGGGTTATGTTGAGGTCTGGCCCCGCCGCTCGTGCCTACGCCGTTGCCGTTGTTCAAGGACTGGAGAGTGGTATCGAGGTAGACGCCGTCGAAGGCAGAGGCGTCCATCGTGTGAGCTGTCCCGCCGCCGGTGATCTGGACTTTTTGGATATCCGTCAACGTGTCGGTCTTGATGGTGGCGCCGCCCGACGAAACCGTGAGGGAGGTATTCGTCAGCGTCATGTCATCGTTTTGTGTCTCGATGAGCGTATTGGTGCCCGTTGCGCTTCCCGTGATGGTGTCGTTGCCATTGCCTGCGATGAAGGTATTGTCCTCCGGGCCGCCGATCATTGTTGCCGGCCCGCTGCCCGCGATTAGCGTGTTGTAGCCGTACCCGCCGGTGAGAGTCAGGGTGCCCGAGAAGCCGGAGGCGTCCATCTTTACGCCTGCCATGACCGCCTGGAGGTACGCGGTCTGGATGTTGCTTATCGTGTCAGCCGTCTGCGCAGCTCCATGGACCGCCTCGGTCACTGACACGCTGCCACCCGTCAGACCTGAGGGGTCGGCCGTTATCGTTTGCGCGGACCCGGCGAGGTTGCCTACGAACGTAACTGCCCATCCGGTCTGGCTGCCCGTGAGGGCCGTCACCATCACGTCCGCGCTGCCTATGTTCGAAAGGCTTAAGAGATCCGACTGGACTATGTCGGCTGTTGCGTTGTAAGGGATGGCGATGGTCGTCTGGCCGTTATATGTAAGCGTGAAGGTGCCGCCCGTTACCGAGCCGCCCATTATCACGTTCTCGATCTCGTTGGATGCAGGTGCGCCCAGGACCGCCTGGGTTATGCTCACGCTGCCGCCGGTAAGCGACCCGCTTGCCGTTATCGCCTGCGCAGAACCGCCGAGGTCCCCCGTGAACGTGACCGCCCACCCGGTCTGCCCGCCGGTAAGCTCCGAAACCGCCACGTTCCCACTGCCGATGTTCGAAAGGGCGGCGAGGGCCGTCTGGACGGCGGCTGCCGAGGCGTTGTACGCAATGGCGCCGGTTGTCTGGCTTCCATAGGTAAGGGTGAAGGTCCCGCCCGTTACCGTGCCGTTCAGCACAACGTTCTCCACCTCATTTACCGCAGCGTTGGGTTGGCCCATGCTTAAGGAAGAATCTGTAAGCGTGTAAGGGTGGTCGCCGATCTCGTAAAGCTCGTTCGTACCGCTCCCGCCGTCGATAGTGTCGCCCGCGCCGAGCCCGATGGAAAGGGTGTCGTTGCCTGCCCCGCCGTGGAGGGCATCGTTGTTGCCGTCTCCCACGATGAGGGTATCGGCGCCGGAGCCGCCAGTCAGCACGTCGTTGATGCCGTCGCCGGCGACGAGGGTGACGCTCCCCAGCGTGAAGGCGCCCGCGTTCATGATGTCGGTGCCGTTGCCGGCGGTCAGCGCTGCATGCTGGACGTTGCTCAAATAGTCGATGCTGCTCGCTCCCGTATGAGTGAGATCGTTGATCGTCAACTGACCGTTCGTCAGCTCGAAGTCATAGCTATCGTCGCCCCTCGTTTCGACGACCGTATTGTTCGTGCCCTGCCCGATGATAGTGGTTGTGCCGCCGCCGCCCGTGAACGTGTTGGCGCCGGTGCCCCCCTCGAGGGTATCGACCTTGTTGCGGCCGTCGAGGGTGATCGCGCCGCCTCCCGAAGAGACGTTGCCGGAGACGAGGCTCGTCCCGTGGATCACGTTGCCCGTCCCCGTGCCGAGTATCCCCAGGTCTTCTGCGGCATGCGACCCGTTCATGTCCGCCACCGAGATGTTCCCCAGGCCGTTCGCCGTGTCGCTCAGTTTTATGCCCAAACCGCTCGTGTTTATCGTTGCCGAAAGCCTGGAGTCTGCCTCGTTGAAGAGGGCAAGCGCGTCCTGGAGCGTGTCGAGGCTCGAAAGGTCCAGGTAAACCAGTGTGCCGTCGGTCAGGGTGATACGTATATCGGAGGTGACCTCCGCTATCGACGTGCCTATTAGCGTCGCTCCGTTGCCCGTGCCGGCAATGCCCAGGTCGGATGCGGCGTAGCCGTTAACGGGGGTAACGCTGATGCTGTTTACCCCGGCGTCAGCGTTGTCCGTGATGACGATCGTGTCGCCTTCCTGCGTGTCCACCCCTACGCTGACTCTGGGGCCGCCCGGGGTGATCTCCGTCACCGTGACGCCGCCGCCCGTCAGGGAGGACCCGTCTGCCGTTATTGTTTGCGGAAGGTAGCCGAGGGTACCCGTGAACGTGACCTGCCAGCCGGTCTGGCCTGCGGTGAGACCGCCCTGGGTGCCGGTGAGCGGCGAGACCGTCACGTCCCCGCTGCTGATGTTCGAGAGGCCGGCGAGGGCCGCCCGCACCGCGGCTGCCGAGGCGTTGTACGCGATGGCGCCTGTCGTCTGTCCGTTATATGTAAGAGTAAAGCTCCCGCCAGTTACACTCGAATCGATCGCAACGCCCTGGACCTCGTTCCATCCCGCGTAGCCAGCGTGTGCAGCCGCCGATGTTATGTCGTCGAAGACGTTCTGCAAGGTCTGCGCGCCGGCCAGGCTGACGTTGAAGGTCTTGCCGTCGGTCAGAGTTATCGTGAAATCGTTGGTCCCCGAGATGGGACCCCGGCGCCGTCGTTGAGGGTAGAAAGGAGAGTTGACCCCGTCAGGCCGGGCATCGTCTCGTCCGTTGTGCGCACGCCCGAGCCGCCGTTCAGGGCCGAGAGAAGCACCTGCGAGCCTGCGTCGAGAGTCAAGGCGCCCGTAAATGTGCTGGCGTTTATCGTCGTTGAGTGGAGCCCGCCCGTGATGTCGGCCGCGCCGATATTCGTAAAGGTATCCGTTGCGAGGACGGTGCTGCCGTTTGCAGCGGTAAAGGTGCTGTTGGTGAGGGTCATGCTGCTCGCGTCGAACGTCTCGACGAGCGTGTTCGTTGCGCCTGCTGCCGAACTGCCGGTAATCGTTACCGCACCGCCGCCGCCGGTGAAGCGTGTTGGCGCCCGTATTGGTGCCGCGGGACTGAGAGGGAATCCTCCAAGGCCGCTGCCGATGAGGGTGTTGCCGGCCAGAGCCGCCTTACATTCCGGAAGTCGGTTATCCCGTCCGTGCCTGTGGCGATATCGACGGCCGGCGGAAAGATTGACCGCGACTGCGCTTGTATATTGAGAGTAATCAAGGGTGTTCGAGAGGCCTGTGCCGCCGTCCAGCGTTCCGTCGAAGGCCGCCTGGTCCTGGAATGTGAAGGTCTTGTTGCCGGAGCCGCCGATGACCGCCTGAATGTTTCTACGCCGCTTGCGCCGAGGGACGCGTCTTCAGCGTGTTCGTGCCGTCCGTGACTGTAACGGTGCCGTCGGCATTGATGCGTTACAGTGAGGCCTGTCGTGACGGCCGAGAAATCGAGCGTGGCCGTGCCTGTGGCCCCCGTGTTCGTCACCGTGGTGCCTGTGCCCCAGCTGTTCAGGAATTTGAATGTGTCGTTCCCGTCGCCGTCGGAGAGGGTATCGGCCCCACGGCACCGGCGATGATCATGTCGTCTCCCGCCTCCGCCTGCGATCACATTCGCACCCGTGGCGCTGGCGGTCAGGTTATCATTGCCGGAGCCGCCGTAGACGGTCTGGACGTTGCTCACGCCATGCGTGCCCGCTGGCTGCGCCTGTCTGCAGGTTGACCGTTACGCCCGTGGTATAAGCCGAATAGTCGAGGGTGTTGCCCGTCCCGATCCGCCGTTTATCGCGCCGTTGAAGTAGCCTTGATCGTCAAAGGCAAAGGTATTGCCGCCCGCGCCGCCGATGATCTGCGAAACGTTGGCGACGTTGCCCAGCGTATTCAACTGGCCGCTGTCGTTTGCTGAGACGGTGCCCGCGTGGATGTAGAAATTGAGGGGGGTGTTGGAGCTGATCTGGGAAAAATCGAGGACATTCGAGCCCGCGCCGCTTGCCGTAACGTTGCCCCAGGTGTCGTCCTGTGCGGACGTGGACCCGAAGGCAAAGGTGTTGGTGGCCGAGCCGCCTATCACGTTGCTTATGTCGCTGAACGTAGTCTGGACGGAGGATACAGTTGCAGTGTCCGTTGTGAAATTGACCGCAACCGCAGTTGTATAATGCGAAAAATCGAGCGTGTTCAGGCCGCCCGAGCTGCCCTTTATCGTGCCTGCGAAGGTCGCGCTGTTATTGAAGACGAAAGTGTTATTGCCCGAGCCGCCGATTAATTGCTCCGTGCCGGAGATGCTGCTCAGCGTATGGCCCGAGCCGTCCGAAACGCTGACTGTCCCTCCCGTGCCGATGGTAAAGGTGAGACTGGACGAAACGGCCGAGAAATCAAGTGCGTCCGTCCCGCCCGAGTCGGTTACAGTGCTGTTCCACCAGCCGGTCGAGAACTTGTAAGTGTCATTACCGATGCCGCCGATAAGGGTATCGTTGCCGCTGCCGGCTATGAGGGTGTCATTCCCGCTGCCCGCTGTAATCCTGTTCGAGCCAGTAGCGCTGGCGGTCAGGGTATCGTTGCCCGATCCGCCGGTGACGTTCCGTATGTTGCTTATACCCAGCGTGCCCGTTGCCGTCCCCGCCTGCAGGTCGACCGTTACGTCTGTCGTGTACGCCGCGTAATTGAGGCTGCTCGTGCCCGATCCGCCGTTTATGGTGCCTGCCAGGGCCGCGCCCGCGGCGAAAATGAAGTTATTCGTGCCGTGGCCGCCGATGATGGACTCTACGCCCGCAACACCGGTAGAGTCCGGGGTATCGGCTACCGTGCTGCTGCCGCCTGCGACGGATACGCTGCCGTCCGCATTGATATTGAAGGTGAGGCCGGACGTGACTGCGGAAAAGTCGAGGGTCTTGGTGCCGGTCGTAGCTACGGAGACCGCGCCCCAGCCGTTTGAGAAGGCGAGGGTTGTATTTGCCGTAGCCGAGCCCACCACGTTGTTGATGTTGCTTATACCCAGCGTGCCTGTGGCGCTGCCTGTACCGGACGCAGCCGGCAGGTTGACTGTGACGGCCGTCGTATAAGCCGAGTAATCGATGGTGTTCGCGCCCGTTCCGCCGACGATCGTGCCGGCGAAAGTTCCGCCGTTGTCGAAGACGAAGCGGTTCGTGCCCGATCCGCCGACGACTTCCTGAATGTTGGCTACATTGTTGAGGGTATCGTTGTTCGCGTCGGTTACCGAGACCGTACCGTTGGCATGGAAGGTGAAGGTGAGGTTGGAGGTCACGCTCGAGAAGTTGAGGACGTTTGTGCCGCTCGTGCCTGTGTCGGTGACCGT
Source organism: uncultured delta proteobacterium (assembly GCA_963818095.1). Classification (GTDB taxonomy): domain Bacteria; phylum Desulfobacterota; class Syntrophorhabdia; order Syntrophorhabdales; family WCHB1-27; genus CAWEPK01. The sequence goes on along the minus strand of CAWFRA010000020.1, from coordinate 108,976 downwards.
TGCGTTGCCCCAACCATTAAGGAATATGTAGTTATCGTCCCCGTTTCCGCCGGTCAGGTTCATATTGGGCGTGCCGGCCGTGTGGTCGGTGAGGAAGTATTTGTAGCCCGCGACGGAGGTGACCGAGAAGAGGGGCGCTGCCGTAACGGCGCCCGTGGAATAATTGAGGGTCCAGTTCGCGTCCGGGCCGTTGCCCATATCTTTGGTCGATGCGGCGACTACCGTGCCTGTTGCGGCGGCAAGGTCGTTTACGAATTTTGCACCCGATTGTCCGGCCGCTACGTCGCACGCGTAAAGGAGGATATCGGCGCCGGGCGCGAGCGACGATTGCCATTTTGATATCTGCGCCAGCCTGCTCTGAAGGGTAGGGTCATCCAGCACCGTAGTGCCGAGGGTGATAAGCCCCTCACTGCCGTGGGAGAGTACATAGACGGAGCTTGCGCCCTGGTATTTCGAAAGTACCTGTGTTATCTGGTCTACGCCGTCTTTGTACGGGTTGAGCACGACGACCAGCCTGCCGTTGCCGTCGAACTCCATCTGCTGCCCGTTGTCAGAAGAGAATGTCCTGAACGCGGAAGGGTGAAAAGCTGCATTGCTGTCCGATGTCTGCCCGGCCTGCGTTGTCGGGAACATGTCCTTGATAAGCTGCGTATAGTCCGTGACGGAAGGATCGACGAAGATGATTTCTTGTATCGGGCTCGATTTCTGCGTGTCTGCGAAGGATTGTTTGGCCGCACGCACGGCCTGGGATTGGGCGATGTTGAGGTGGTAGTTGGAGGCAGCCGCCATTGCTCCCGATTCGCCGGATCTTCCGGGTCCCCATCCGGCAGGTCCCTGCAAGTGCCGGGAGGCATCGGAAGCCCACTGTACATGCGCCGGAGCGGCGTGCGCGTCGGCCGTATGCTTCGCCATCTGGGAGGCGATGATACCGCCGGCAGAAGGAAGTATCCTGCGTTCGAGCACTTCGAATTGCATGGCCCGCCGCTGGCGTTTCTCCTGGCGTTTTACAACTCGTTTCGGGGAGAGCCTTTCTTTTAACCCGGCTAACATTAAGCTTCCTCCACTCTCATTCGATGATTCTGGGCCTTTGCCCCCCGTTCGTTATCCTACTGCAGCCACTCGTTAACGGCAGACAGGTCCTGGTCGGAAAGCGTACCGACCGCCTGCTTCAACCTCAGGTTGTTTATGATATATTCGTATCTGCTCTGGGCGTAATCCCTTCTGTACAGATACAGGTCTCTGGCCGCGTCGAGCACGGCAAGGCTTGCGTACATCCCGGACCTGTAACCCTGTTCCTTGGCGCGCAGGAGGATCGTCTGGGCCTCCACCGATTTCTTGATGGCGTTCGCCCTGCTCAGGGCCGTCTTCACGCCGTTGTAAAACGTGTTGATCTGGCGGATGGCGAGCCGTTTCTGCTGTTCCAGGGTCTGGCGTCCCTTCTCGTACCGGTTCGTGGCTTCCCTTGTTTTCGACAGTATTACGAGACCTTCGAAGACAGGAACGCTGAGCGTGAGCGTTACGTCCTTCGTATCGACCGTTGCCCCGCCGCCGAAGAGAGATCCGCCCATATCGTTACGGTAGTACCGGCCCACCAGGTCAAGGCTCGGGTAGTAGGCCGATTTCTGACGGGAGATTTCGTCCTTGGCCACATCGACATCGAACCCGACGCTCTTTATCTTCAGGTTGTTTTGCAAACCGGCGCCCACCCAGGCCTCCGGGTCATCGGGGTCGGGAGAGACGAGGGGCAGGGCATCTTTCAAGGCGCTCACTGCGACGACGCGGTTGCCCGTGATCTCCATCACGGCTTGAAGGGCGTCACGGTAATCGTTCTCGGCCTTTACGAGCTGAGAGTTGACCGACGCAAGGCGCGCCTCTGCATCGTACAAGTCCGTGTTCGGCGCGAGACCCGAGTTGTAGCGCGCTTTTGCTCTTTCAAAGAATACCTCCACGTCCCTCTTTTCCGCTTGCGCAAATGCGATGTTTTCTTTAGCGGCAAGGGTCGTCAGGTAGGTTTGGGCCACGCGTATCATGAGGTCCTGTTTGGCCAGCTCCAGGTCTACGTCGGCCCGTTTCGAGAGTTTTTTCGCTTGTGATATCTCGACGAAGAGGGAGTATCTGAAGATGGGCTGTACCAGCTTGGCCGTATACAGCTTGGTGTCGTAATTGGCGACGCCCTGGGCGAAGACGGGGTTCGACGTCTTCACGATGTTCTGATAAGTCCTGGTGCCGACGCCCTCCAGGCTTACCCCGGGCATGACGCGCCCGCGAGCCTGCTTTATGCTTTCCTTCAGCGCAAGGCTTTCGAAGGACGCACCCTTTAGCTGCGGGTCCTTGTCAACGGCCTGCCTGTATATATCTATCAGGTCGTCGCCATAAGCCGTCCCGAACGAAATGGTGAGAACGGCCGCAAGAATGGGGAAACAAATCCAGAGAGGAAAACGTGAAATGATTGCTTGTCTCATATACGGGCCTGCCCCTTTCTGCACTCAGCCCACTTTCTACAGTCCCGGGCCTTTCGAATGCATCTGTCCGATGTGCGTGAAGAATAAACTTCAAGTCGATAAAATGCACCTCTACCACCGCAGCAAAAAACTGTAATGAATCAATAAAACCGGGCCGTAAAATGAGTAAGACCGGCGTCCCTGGTGGGTCTCATTTTAGTTGCCCGTTCCCACTTGTCCGTATGCCCAATGTATTACAAAGAATCTATAGATATGTCAAGGATTTTTTGTTATTTTGTTGACGTTGCGACACTGTTTGTTATGCCCTTCTTGTACCTCTTGTGAACACGTTTAATTACGCCTGTTTTGGGATGCTGCGGAAATGTGGGATTGAAACCGACCCGGGCATGCACGACGTCCGGCGGTTTGAGGAAAGGGCCGCGAGCTAAGCCCGCAGCCTTTTCCTCTCATTCCACCTATTTTTTTAGTGATTCGTAGTCCTTGAGAAAACGCTCCAAGCCTATATCGGTCAGAGGATGCTGCATTAACTGCTTGAGAACGTTGAACGGTATCGTTGCGACGTCGGCGCCCATCATTGCCGCGTGGAGGACGTGCAAAGGGTTGCGGATGCTTGCTACGATTATCTCGGTATCGATGCCGTAATTCCCGTATATGGCTATGATCTGCTCGATAACTTCCATGCCGGAGGCAGAGATGTCGTCGAGCCTGCCGACGAATGGGCTGACATAGGACGCCCCGGCTTTTGCCGCTATGAGCGCCTGCAACGGCTGGAATATAAGCGTAACGTTGGTCCTTATCTTCTCCTGGGACAATACCCTGACAGCCTTTATCCCCTCTTCCGTCATGGGGATTTTCACTACCACCTGGCTCCCGAGAGAGGCGAGCGTCCTTGCCTCGGCGATCATCCCGTCTGCCTTGGTCGCCAGTACTTCCAGGCTCACCGGCCCGGATACGAGGGAGAGGACCTCCTTTATCGTCGCGTCGGGGTCCTTCTTCTCTTTGGCCAGGAGGGTCGGGTTCGTCGTGACGCCGTCCACCAGTCCCATTTCAAGGCCTTTCCTTATCTCTCCCGCATTGGCCGTGTCTATGAAGAATTTCATCTCTATCCTCCTGCCTTCAGTTGTATTGATCGGAAGTTTTCCGTTCTTCCTGCCGGTGTTCCTCGAAGGATGCTATCTCTTCGGGTGAGACTTTACGGAAAAGCTCGATGGTCTGTTCCGGGCCGATGCGGTCGAGCCATTCGGAGAGGGGCCGGCCGAAAACGGGGTGGATAAGGCCCGGCTCTATCTCCAGGCACGGGACGATGGTGAACCTTCTCTCGTGCACCCTTGGATGGGGTATCGTCAGCCCCGGCTCGTCCATTATCAGATTTCCGAAAAAAAGTATGTCGAGATCGAGGGTGCGCGGTCCGAGCCGCACCGTCCTTCTTCTGTCCCTTTGATCCTCGACCGCCTGGAGAAAGGCGAGAAGCTCACGGGGCGAGCCCTGCCATGCAACCTTGAGCGCGCAGTTGAGATAATCGTCCTGGCTTACGGGCGAGACGGGCGCGGTGCGATAAAAAGATGAGAGGGCGAGAAGCGCCGCCCTCTCATTCCGGATTATCCGTTTCAGCCCCGAAAGAAGGTTCTCCAAGGGGTCGATATTAGAGCCTGCACCTATGAACGCGACCCCCGCCATGTCTTCAGGATGTCTTAGGCTTCTCCTGGTCGTTCTTTGGCGTCACGTCTATTTCGCCGGGCTCCTTGATCGACTTCTTGAAGCTATTTATCCCCTTACCGATTGCGCCGCCGATCTCAGGGAGCTTACCGGCGCCGAAAATGATCAGGACAATGACCATGATCACGATCAACTCAGGGAAACCGAGTCCGAACATGTGTCCCCTCCTTGTGATGCTTACATACAGGCGAGTCTCCGTGCCGAACAAGTTTTTTGCCGGCCCGGATGGTCCCCGAGAGGCTAGTATATCATTAAATACAGCCCTCTTCAAACCTTTCAAAAAAGGCTTAAGCGCCTTCTTGCCGTAATGCTTCTCGTGCTTGTGCGATCGTTCTTTCGGATCTGCACGCTTTACGACGTGCAATTATTGGGGCTCAGCGCCCCCTCCACGAGCAGCGCTCGTGGAGCCTCCTCCCTCGGCGCTTCGCATACGCTCGCTTTATGACCCTGCTGGTAGCAGCAGGGTCATTTATCCGTTATATCCCTGTAGTTTAACAGAAGGTCAGCGCGCCTGTTTTCCCGCTTTTTCCTGCTGTCTGGGTATTTTCTTGCTGCACGGGTGGTTCTTGTGAACGAGCACCTTTTTGCGTTTGCAGAAAAGGGCGGCGAAGGTCCTGCAGCTCCCCGCCCCGTCTATGCCCGACATCTTCGGCATTTCGGCGTAGTCACAGGTGAGGTCGCAAAAATCGAAAAGAGTTTTTCCCGCTTTGCCGGTTGCCATTCCTTTCAACTTGGCGATACCCTGCTGCAAGCAGCAGGGATATATTCTCTCCTCTTGTTTCCTTCGTAATAGAAAAGCGCTTTTGCGCTTTGTTTCGTAGCGACGCTTCTATCGCGTGTCCGAGTCGTTCCCTGGGAATCCGCACACTTTACGACATGCAATTATTGGGGTTCAGCACCCCCTCGCCGGGCAAAGCCCAGCGAGCCTCCCCGCTCGGCGCGGCGCTTCGCTTGCTTTAGCAATTATTGGGGTTCAGCACCCCCTCCGTCGGCAAAGCCACCGGAGCCTCCCCGCTCGGCGCGGCGCTTCGCTTGCTTTGGATTGGATACCCTGCTGCAAGCAGCAGGGTATCCAATGGAATCTATCACAAAGCAGTTGAGAGGGCTACAAAAAAATGGTAACGTGTGGAGGTTTTCAGCGAGGGATACAGGTAAGGCCGGCAATCTATGGGGAACAAAAAGACGGTCGAAGAGGCGCTCAGGCAGGCGGAGGAGAAGTATCGTAATATATACGAAAACGCCATCGAAGGCATCTTCCAGACGTCGCCGGAAGGACGTTTTATAAGCGCGAACCCCGCCCTGGCCCGCATACTGGGCTACGATTCCCCGGAAGAGCTGATAGAAAGTGTAAGAGACGTAGCGAAGCAGGTCTACGTCAGAGAGGGGCAGAGGCAGGAGTACGTGCGCCTCATGGAGGCCGAAGGGCTTGCCCGCAACTTCGAGGCGGAAGTCTGCTGCAGGGACGGGAGCGTCCAGTGGGTCTCGCTGAACGCCAGGGCCGTGCGCAATGCAGAGGGCAGCGTACTTTACTACGAAGGCACGATGGAAAGCATCACCGAGCGTAAGAAGCTGGAGGCACAGCTCCTGCACGCCGAGAGGATGCAGAGCGTCGGCAACCTCGCCGGCGGGGTGGCGCACGACTTCAACAACATACTGACGACCGTCATGGGCTATTGCAGCCTCATTTTGATGAAGGCGGGTCCCGATAACCAGCTTGCCGGTTACGTCAACCAGATCATGGAGGCGGCGGAAAGGGCGAGCGCCCTCACACAGAACCTCCTCGCCTTCAGCCGCAGGCAGCCCATAGAGACGAAGGCGGTCGACGTCAACGAATCGATGAAGCTTGTCGGAAAGCTGCTCAGAAGGATCATCGGCGAAGACATAGAGCTGAGGACCTCCCTCTCGAAGGAGAAGCTGACCGTCCTGATCGGCGAAGGTCAGATAGGGCAGATATTGATGAACCTCGCGACGAACGCCAGGGACGCCATGCCGGCAGGCGGCATCCTCAGTATAAAGACCGAGAAAGTGCACCTGGGCGGCAACGTCGTGAAGGCGTACGACGGTATCGAAGGCGCCTGCGCCTGCATTGAGGTCTCCGATACCGGGAGCGGCATGAACGAGAGCGTCAAGGACCAGATATTCGATCCCTTCTTCACGACAAAAGAGGTGGGGAAAGGTACCGGGCTCGGCCTGTCCATAGTCTACGGGATCGTCAGCCAGAACAAGGGCCGGGTCGATGTCGAAAGCCGGCCGGGCAGCGGCACGACATTCACCATATACCTTCCCCTGACCGAGCCTGCCTCTTCGTCTGTAACCCCCGAGGGGAAGGAGGAGCTGCGGGGCGGCAACGAGGTCATACTGGTTGCCGAGGATAATAAGGACGTGAGGCAGATCGTAACCACCGTGCTGCGCGACTTCGGCTATATGGTGATAGAAGCCGCCGACGGCGTCGAGGCGGTCGAAAAATTCAAAGAGCAGAAAGAGGCAGTGGACCTGCTGCTCTTCGACATCATCATGCCGAGGAAGAACGGCAAAGACGCTTATCTGGAATTGAAAGAGATGAGGCCCGACATAAGGGCTATCTTTATGAGCGGATACACGGGCGATATCCTGTCGAGAAAGGGGATCGGAAGGGAAGGGGTCCCGGTTATCTCGAAGCCCGTGGTCATCGAGAAACTCCTGAGGCAGATCCGCGATATCCTCGACACGAAACCCGCCCAGCTAACGCTATTTCCGTAATTAAGTATTCTGCTTTACGGAACCAGGACTGCCGCGCCCTGTATGTTGCCCTCGCGCAGCGCGCTCAGCGCCTCGTTAGCCGCCTCCAGCGGGAATGGGTGCACCTCCGTCCTCACAGGCACCTCCGGCGCTATCGCCAGGAACTCCTCGCCGTCCTGCCTGGTCAAATTCGCCACCGAGCGTATCACCCTCTCCTCCCAGAGCAGATGGTAGGGAAATGATGGGATATCGGACATATGGATGCCCGCGCAGACCACCGTGCCGCCCTTTGCCGTGCTTTTAAGCGCCTCGACTACGAGCGGGCCTACGGGTGCGAAGATTATGGCTGCATCGAGGGGCACGGGCGGCCTCGACGTCGAATCGCCGGTCCAGACCGCGCCCAGGCTCTCCGCGAATGACCGGGCCTGCGCATCGCCTGGCTTCGTGAAGGCGTAGACTTCTTTGCCCTGGTGGGCGGCGACCTGGGCTATGATGTGAGCGGCCGCGCCGAACCCGTAAATGCCGAGCTTTGCGACGTCGGCGCCCATCATCCGGTACGATCTGTAGCCTATGAGTCCGGCGCACAAAAGCGGCGCTGCTTCGGTGTCGCCGTAAGAGGCGGGCAGACGGAAGCAGTACCGGTGGTCGGCGACGGTGTACTCGGCATAGCCGCCGTCGATGGTATAGCCCGTGAAAAGGGCATTGTCGCATAGATTTTCATGGCCGGCCCGGCAGGGAGGGCAATGGCCGCACGTGAACCCGAGCCACGGAATGCCGATCCGGTCGCCCGCCCGGAAGCCGGAGGCCTTGTCGCCCGTTTTGACCACCGTGCCTACGATCTCATGCCCCGGTATGAGAGGAAGCCTGGGGTGGGCAAGCTCGCCGTCCACAACGTGGAGGTCGGTCCGGCAGACGCCGCACGCACGGACCTGCACGAGCACCTGGCCGGGCCCCGGTTCCGGGATAGGGACGTATTTTGCGGCGAGCGGCTTGCCCGCCTCTTCGAGCACCATGGCCCGCATTGTTTCCGTCTCCATGCCTCTCAACCTCCTTTTTGCTACATTTTAAAACGTTTTTGAGGGGTGGACAAGGGCCGGGGCGCGAAGCTGCTGCGGTCTTTATGATGATAGGAAGAAGGCCGGACGCCGGATAGCTCGCGCCACCCGCGCCCGGCCCGTTGCTCGATATTACTCCGTTTTGAAGCTTTCGACTGCCTTTTGCAGGTTCGCGGCGAGCACGGAAAGCCCTTTGGCCGCCCCCGAGATATCCTCGGCGGAAGCAAAGTTATCTTTCGTAATGCCCGAGATCTGGTTCATGTCCCTGGTTATCTCTTCGGTGGTCGCGTACATTTCTTCAATGGCCGTCGCAATCTGGTGCACGTCACTATACAGGTTGTCGATGCTCGTAATGATATGCTCCAATGCGGACTGCGCGTGTGATGAGTATTCGACTCCGGTCACCACGTTTTCCTTTGCCATGTCCATGGAGCCGACGGTTTTTTCGACGCCCACCCTGATGGTGGTTATCATATCGCCTATCTCTTTCGTAGAAGCCGAGGTCCTCTCTGCCAGCTTTTTCACTTCGTCCGCCACTACCGCAAACCCACGGCCGTGCTCTCCGGCGCGGGCCGCCTCTATGGCTGCGTTGAGGGCGAGGAGGTTTGTCTGGTCGGCTATCTCGTTGATCGTCGTCACGATGTTTCCGATCCGCTCGGACTGTATGCCGAGGTCTTTCACGAAGCCCAGGGCCGTCTCTACAGTCTGGGCAATCACCTTCACCTCACTGATCGCCTTGTCAACGACCTCGCGGCCGCCTTTTGCGATCTTGACGGCCTCGCCTGCCGATTGCTCCACCTTGCTGGAGTTCTTGGCTATGTCGTCGGACGTCTGGTTCATCTGCGTCGAGCCGGCCGCGACCTGGGACGCCCTTTCCACCTGCTCCATGGCGTTCTTTGATAGCTTATCCGCCGAAACGCTGAGCTGGGTGCTTGCCGATGCGACGTTGGTCGCCGAGAGCGTCACCTCTTTGAGCGTCCGGCCTAGATTGGCGTTCATTTCCTGCATGGACCGCGCGAAGATGCCCATCTCATCCTTCCGTTTAATCGCGTGCTCCGAAACGTGTATCGAGAAATCGCCCTTTGCCATCAGGTCTATATGCTTGGACGAGCGGAGGATGGGCATGGTGATGCTGTGGGTGATGGCCTTGGAAAGCCACGCACCTACGAGGATAGTCAGGAGGCCGAGGACCAGGAAGATCACGTGGGCGGACGAGACGCTTCTCGTTATGCCCGAAAGCTCCCGGGAGATTACCCCGGTACGGTTCTCCACGATCCGGTCGGCCGTACCCATGTAACCTTCGATTGTCTTTATCGTATCGCCGTATTTGGCCGTTGCTTCGGCAGTCTGGCCGGACATGGCGAGCTCGATCAGGGCGTTGTTCGCTTCTTTGCCTTTTTGAACATCTTCCCTGAATTTCGTTATTAGCTGCCTGCCGGTCTCGTCGGCCATCGATTTCTCGAGGTATGCCATGTTGGCCACGTAGCCGGCCCTGAGCGCCTCTATCCGTTTCTTCGCCTCTTCCCTGGCGGTGAAGTCCGGGCTCGTGACGATCCGCCCTAACTGGAAAGTAATATCGGAGAGTGCGGTCCTCATCTCCGTCGCGTTACGGAGGCCGGGGTTTCCCACCTTATCAAGTTGTTTGATGTCCCCGTTGATACCGGAGACACAGAGCATGCCCATGACGACCATGCCGGCCGTCAGCGCAAGTGTTATGCCGAACGCGATTCCCAGTCTCTGCCCTATTTTGGCGTCCGTAAAGAGTCTCATCCGTGGAGCCCCCTTCAAGTAATCCTAATATTGGATTCCGCCGCCTGTGTCGCTTTTTGGCGGTCACATTGTACACAATGGCGCGGTCTGAAAGTTTATCGTCTCATTGGCAGATTCTATTAAGACAGTTAACGGTTTTTTAACAAATATTGACAAGGAAGCGGCCGGGCATTAGATAGAGAGTGGAGCGGCCCCCATTAATGGAGAGAAAAATGAAGGAGCGGAACGGGGCGATGGCGTCCGGACAAGTAACACGAAGGCATTTCCTGGCGACCTCAGGCACGCTCGCCGCAGTCTTTACCGCCGCCGGGGCGACCGGGCTGCTTTTCCAGAGGGAGGCGGCCGGGGAGGAAAAACAAGCAGATATATCGCCTGTGGAAGACCTGATGCGCGAGCACGGGGTATTGAGGCGGCTCCTGTTTGTCTACGAGAACTGGGTCTACAGGCTGGCCCGGACGGGGGAAGACAAAATGGGCACCCTCTTCGAGGCGGCCAATCTTGTCCGGTCCTTCGTCGAGGAATACCATGAGAAGCTCGAGGAGGACTATGTTTTCCCCGTCATGAAGAAGGCGGGGAATATGGCGAGCCTGGTGGATGTCCTGCTCGCACAGCACCAGGCGGGGCGGCGCCTTACGGAAAACGTCCTCCGGATCGCCGGAAAAAGCTCCGTCAAGGACATAGGCGGCCGGCGCAGCCTCTCGAACAGCCTGCTCGAGTTCATCCGCCTGTACCGCCCTCACGCCGCACGCGAAGACACCGTGCTCTTTCCCGCCTTCCGGGGGGCGGTCGAAGAGAGCGAGTATGAAAAGCTCGGCGACCTGTTCGAGAAGAAAGAGGACAGTCTTTTCGGGGAAAAGGGGTTCGAGCGCGTGGTCGGCCGGGTTGCCTCAATAGAAAAGGTGCTCGGCATCTACGACCTCGCCCAGTTCACGCCGCGCAATTATTGGGGCTAGCGTCGCCCCCTCCACCGGCAAAGCCGGTGGAGCCACCCCCTCATAAAAGGAAGAAACATTTTACCCCTCTGGTTCAGGGGCTAGCGTCGCCTTCTCCACGAGCAAAGCTCGCCGGGGTACCCGCTTTAGCGGGTCGTCCCCCTCATGAAAAGGAAGAAACATTTTATCCCTTCCTGGTTCCGGGGCTAGCGTCGCCCCCTCCACGACGGCCAATTGCAGCGGGCGCGTAAATGCGCAAAATAAAGGGACCCTCCGCTTTGCGGGGGGTCCCTCGTTAAAAGGCGACCGAAATGGCGCGTCTTTAGGCCTTGCCTACGGCCGGTTTCTTCGAGAATGCTCTCTTCATTATAGCGCTGTTGATGTTGAGCAGCACCCAGAGGATGCACAGTACCAGGAAGACGCCGGCGAACCGGATAAGGAGCGTGCTCATTATCCAGGTGAAGTTATCGCGCACGATCTTGACCGTGGTGACCGGGCCGCCGGTCTTGGAGATGCCGATGGAATGCCAGTTGGCCGCGCCCTGGTCCTCGATATACATCTGGTCCTTCCAGTCGCGGTACTTGGTAAATTCGATATTCATCTTCTGGTCTCTGTAATCCTTCAGTGCATTCTTGTACCAGGCCAGCACCTTGTCGTACGGCTCGTTGTATTCGATATAGACCGCCGTGCTCTCCGTTTTGACGATTTTGCCGCCGGCCATCACAGGCGCCCCCCATGGCGCCGTGCCGGAGGCGAAGCCGTAAGAAGAAGCGGGCAGGAGCGCCGCTGCGAGCACGACGACTGCTATTATTGATAGTATGGTTTTCATTAGCGCCTCCTACTCGAACATGGATATCAGCATGCCCGCCGCCGCAGGAGAGCCGATGGAACCGGCAAGGCAGGCTGCCATGGCGTGCATAAGCAGGTAATTTTTCTTGTCATACTGCTGGCCTATGACCTGGGACAGCCTCGGCGACATGGGGAGGGCCGAGACGCCGCTGTTTCCGATAAGCGGATTGATCTTCTCTTTCGCTACCAGGTTGATGACTTTTACGGTCAGGATGCCGCCGGCCGTGCAGACGACGAAGTCGATGAGACCGAGGAGAAAGACCATAATGGGCTTGTAAGTCAGGAAGACGTGCGCCTGCATCGAAGCGCCGATGCTGAGGCCCAGGAAGATCGTAACGATGTCCATGAGGGAGTTGGAAGCCGTGTCGGTCAGCCTCTTCACCACGCCGCTGACTCTCATAAGGTTGCCGAACATGAGCATGCCCATAAGGGGCATGACGGCAGGCACCATCAGGGCGATTATGCCGCCGCAGATGAGGGGGAAGAGAACGAGCTCCGTCCTGGAGCACTTTCTCACGATCTTCATCTTGATGAGCCTTTCCTTATTGCTCGTCATCGCCCGCATGATCGGGGCCTGTATGATAGGCACCATGGACATGTAGGAGTATGCGGCCAGTGCGTTGGCCGAGAGAAGGTGTGGCGCCAGCTTCGCCGTCAGGTAAATCGTGGTAGGGCCGTCCGCGCCGCCGATGATGCCGACCGAAGCCGCCTCTTTAATGGTGAAGCCGGCCAGGATCGTCCCGGTGAAGGTCACAAAGACGCCCAACTGCGCGCCCGCGCCGATGAGGAGCATCTTGGGGTTCGAGATGAGCGGCTCGAAGTCCGTCATCGCCCCGAGTCCCAGGAATATGAGACAGGGGATCACCTCCCAGATGATGCCGTACTTGTAGAAGAACTGGAGCAACTGCGGGTGGCCCTCCTGAAACCCGAACAGCGGGGTGTTCGGGAAGTTCACGAGAAATATGCCGAACCCGATCGGCAGGAGAAGTAGAGGCTCAAAGTCTTTGACTATGGCCATATACAGGAAGAAACAGCCGACCGCCCACATAAAAACGTATTTCCAGCCGATTGCTGAGAAAAGTGACGGGAGGCCGGTCGTCTGCAATGTGCCGACGAGTAGGTCCCAAATCTCGTTGAAACTCATAACTAGCTCCCTCTCAAAATTTTTTGATTGGCTCTTTAAACCCATGAAAAATCCCCAAGAACGGTTATGTCTGTACGAATGTACGAAAAGCCCCCGGTAGCGCCCCTACTAATGAAAATTATCACAAACTGTGACAAGCATATATAATATTCCGCAAAGGTATGTCAATCGATTTTTTTGTTGAATGGCGATTTGTAGGCAGACTGCCGGGCATAAAAGCGATGTGCAGGACCGGAGTTGCCGGGCGTCTCAAGCCGTCCCCGCCGCAACACGCCGTTTTTAAGGTTTGCTTTTTTCCGCCAAACTATTTATCATAACCGAAGATGCGGCCGTATATTTCGGAGGAGCTTTGCAAGAGATGCGCGGAATGCATAGATTCGTGCCCCTACGAGGTCTTTGCGGACGCTGACGGCAAGGTAACGGTCAAGAACCCCGAGGACTGCATCGAATGCACGGCATGTGTGGAATCCTGCCCCGAGCACGCCATCTCTATGGGTGATTGAATGAGGCGAGTCCTTCTTGACGATAAGGCGATAGAACGGAGCGTCACCAGGATCACCCATGAAATCCTTGAAAAGAACCATGGCTCGAAAGACCTGAGCCTCGTCGGCATCCGGACGAGAGGCATCTACCTTGCCCACAGGATCAGGCAGAAGATCAAAGAGATCGAGGGAAGGGACCTGCCTGTCGGCGTTCTCGATATAACCATGTACAGGGACGATATCACCAGACAGAAGGCAACGCTCGCCGTCAAGAAGACGGATATCCCCTTCGATGTTAACAATAAGACCCTTGTCCTCGTCGACGACGTCCTCTACACGGGACGGACCACGCGGGCGGCGATCGACGCCATTATGGACCTGGGAAGGCCGAAAAAGATACAACTGGCCGTTCTTATCGACCGGGGCTCCAGGGAGCTGCCCATACAGCCGGATTATACGGGGTTCTCGTGCGGGGCGGCCACGGAAGAAGAGGTCTCGGTGAGGCTTCGAGAAATGGACGGAATGGATGAGGTCCTGCTGTCGAAAACACCATGAACTGGTCACGTAAAGACCTTCTTGGCATAAGGGAGCTGTCGCGGGAAGAGATACTGCTGCTTCTCGATACGGCCGATTCCTTCCGTGAGGTCTCGCGCCGGGACATCAAAAAAGTCCCGACGCTCCGGGGCAAGACGGTCATTATGCTTTTCTACGAGCCGAGCACCAGGACGCGGGTCTCTTTCGAGATCGCGGCCAAGCGCCTCTCCGCAGATACGATCAGCATATCGGCGAGCACGAGCAGCGCGGCCAAGGGCGAGACGCTCAAGGACACGGCAAGGAACCTGGAGTCGATGCGCCCTGACGCGGTCATCATCCGGCACAGCATGGCCGGCGCTCCGCACATGCTCTCCGGCGTCCTCGACTCCTCGGTCGTCAACGCAGGCGACGGCGCCCACGAGCACCCCACCCAGGCGCTCCTCGACCTGTTCACTATGAGAGAAAAGAAAGGGACCCTGGACGGCCTGCGGATAGCGATCATCGGCGACGTCGCCCACAGCCGGGTGGCCCGCTCGAATATATTCGCCCTTAGCAAGTTCGACACGGAAATTACGTGCTGCGCTCCCCCGACCATGATCCCCCCCGAGATAGAAGATCTGGGGGTCCGGGTGGAATACCGCATCGAAGAGGCGGTGGCCGGCAAGGACGTGGTCATGATGCTCCGCATACAGAAGGAAAGGGGGGGCACCTCTTTTATACCCTCCATCAAGGAATATTCATCGCTCTACTGCCTCAAGGAGTCCCACCTGAAAAAGGCGAAGGACAACGTCATCGTCATGCACCCGGGACCGATCAACAGAGGGGTGGAGATCAGCGACAGCGTGGCGGACGGCCCTTATTCGGTAATCCTCAACCAGGTGGAGAACGGCGTGGCCGTCAGGATGGCGGTCCTCTACCTGCTCAGCGGAGGTGAGGGTTGATCCTCATCAAGAACGGCAGACTCATAGACCCATCGAGCGGCCGGGACGAAATCGCCGATGTCCTGATCGAAGGCGAAACGATAAAGCGGATCGGCAGGAATATCTCCAGTGTGAAGGCCGAGCGCGTGATAGATGCGACCGGCCTTATCGTAGCGCCGGGCCTGATCGACGTGCATACGCATTTGCGGGAGCCGGGCTACGAGTGGAAAGAGACGATAGCCACCGGGACAGCCGCGGCTGCGCGGGGCGGTTTTACCTCGGTCGTCTGCATGGCGAACACGGACCCCGTGAACGACAATAAGAGCGTGACCGAGTACATAATGAAAAAGGCCGGCTCGGAGGGCGCAGTCCGCGTCTTCCCTTGCGGGGCCATGACGAAAGGGCTCAAAGGCGAGGACCTGGCCGAGATGGGGGAGATGCGCGAGGCCGGCATAGTCGCAGTTTCGGACGACGGGAAATGGGTGGGCAATTCCCAGCTCTTCCTGAAAGCTCTTGAATACGCGCGCCTTTTTGACCTGCCCGCTATCTGCCACTGTGAGGACACAAGCTTCAGCGGGGTAGTCCACGAGGGGCATGCCTCGCTCCTTTCCGGCCTGGAAGCGGTCCCGCCCGTAGCCGAGGAGATCGCCGCGCGAAGAGACATCGCCGTGGCGCGGTACGTCGGAGCGCACGTCCACATCACGCACATCTCGACCGCCGGGACGGTAGAGATCATGCGGGAGGAGAAACGGAAGGCAAAGCCTGCGACCGTGCGATACGTGTCCCCATTATTTTACGCTCACGGACGCGGCCACTTTGGGTTATGACACGAACACGCGGGTAAACCCGCCCCTGCGCTCACAAGCCGATGTAGAGGCAATCAAGGAGGGACTCAGGGACGGGTCCATCGATATCATCGCAACCGACCACGCGCCCCACGATTCGGTCTCGAAGGATGTCGAGTTCGCTATTGCCTCCTCGGGGATTTCGGGACTTGAGACAGCATTGGGTCTGAGCCTCTCCCTCGTTCACGAGGGCGTGCTGGACCTGAAGGCGCTCCTTTCCAAGATGACCTCTAATCCGGCCCGGCTGCTCGGCCTGCCCTACGGCACGCTGGATGCGGGCAAGCCGGCCGATCTTATCGTCTTCTCCGATTCAGCGGAATGGACGGTAGACAGGTCGGCATTCCTCTCGAAAGGCAGGAATACGCCGTTCCACGATTGGAAGCTTAAGGGCAGAAACCTTATGACTATAGTGGGCGGCAGGGTCGTGTACAGCGATCTGGAGCGCAAAGGGAACTAGAAAGAGGCCGGACAGGCCCCGCGCTTCCGTCAGCTTATCCGATCATAATCTAGGGGTTTGATTCCCTGCCGAAGCCGTGGTCCAGGTCGTACTGCCGACGCCTGGCCCTGTCTATCCTTACGACGCCCATATAAAAGAAGACCAGCGTGAAAACCAGGAAGAACCTGAAGGGTATCCTTTTCGGCACGAGCTTCGCATACATGGAGGGGGCCTTACGGTTGGGGTCGATGGGCTCCGGGGCGTCCGTGCGGACATGGGCGCCTCTTTGCAGGTCTATTGCGACGCCGCCGTACAGGTTGGCGAAGATGCTCTTATCCTTCGAATAACCCGAAACGAAGGGCAGGACCAAAAGGGGTATGCAGATGCCGATGGCAATACAGAGTAAGCCGGTTTTCTTTTCTGGGTCCATACAGACGACCAATATACCATAAGACCGGCCGCGCACGGTAAAAGTTTTCTTTGCCGGTGCCGGCAGGGGCCGGATTCTCCTTAGCCGCAACGGAAAAATTCGTATGGCGCAATACGACCCACTTATGCTATATTTCTTTAAGTTAATTTCTCCAAGGAGTATGGTCGTCATGGACTGGGGCTCGATATGCAACATATCCTTTACTACGGACTTCTGGCTGGCCCTGGCCAGCATAATCGTCATCAACATCATTCTGTCCGGCGACAACGCAGTAGTGATCGCTCTGGCCGTGCGCTCTCTCAAGGGCAAACAGAGGCTCCAGGGCATCATACTGGGCACCGGCTTTGCCGTGGTGCTCCGCATCGTTCTGACGTTCTTCTGCGCAAAACTCCTTGAGATAAACTTCCTCAAGTTCCTGGGCGGGTGGCTGATTGCCTGGATCGCGGTGAAGCTTTTTATGGAAGGCACAGGCGACGACGGGAACCACAAAGAAGTCCATACTCTGGGCAAAGCGGTCGTGACTATACTGATCGCGGACCTCGTCATGAGCACCGACAACGTTTTGGCCGTAGCCGGCGCCTGCAAGGGCAATATGGCGTTGCTGCTTATCGGTCTCGGGACCAGCATCCCGCTCGTCGTATTCGCGAGCGACATACTATCGCGCCTCATGGACAAGTACCCCATCATCGTCACGATCGGCGCTGCCGTCCTGGGCAGGGTGGCGGGCGATATGATAATGGGGGACGCCTTCATAGAAAACACTTTTCACCCGAGCATCTGGACCAGCTATGGCGTGCAGGCCATATTCACCGTCGGCGTTATAGTAATCGGGAAGCTCTGGTTGAAGAGGAAAGCGGCGAAGCTCGCGCAAAACACGGACTTGAAGGCGGAATAGGGCGGCCCGGGGCCTTCGCTCCCGCCCTGAGCCCGTGTCCCGAAAGTCCGGGCGTTGCGCTCCGATGCGTCCGAATGCAATGGAGCCTTGACAAAAAGTGTTCCCCACGTTATCATTTTTCGGGGTTTTCGCAATACCGGAGTCACTAAAGCAAATGAGGTCTCTAAGTGCTTAAGTCATTGAAGCTCAGGGCCGTTCTCATACTCGTGTTCCTCTTTATATCGGTCGTCTACCTCGTGCCGAACGTGGTCGAGCTGCGAAGGCGCGTGGAAGAAATATTTCCCGTCGGAAAAGATACACCTGGGTCTCGACCTCAAGGGAGGCATGCACCTGCTCCTTTCGCTCGACACGAACCGGCTGATGGACAATATGCTCGACAGGAAGTTCAACCAGCTGAAAGAGGGGATGATCCGCGACGGCATAAGGTTCATCGCCCTGGACAAACGGGCGGACAGGATCGACGTCGTCATAAAGACCGAGCAGCGCGAGAAGCTCTATAACCTGCTTGGGAAAGAGATGCCCGACATAAAGGTGACCGGCAGCAAGACGGAAGGCGACAACCTGTCGATCGACCTTGCCTATTCGGAAAAAGAAGTGGCCAATTTGAAGGACAACGCCGTGCACCAGGCGCTGGAGACGATCAGGAACAGGATCGACCAGTTCGGCGTCTCCGAGCCGGTCATAGTACAGCAGGGGGAGACCAACATACTCGTTCAGCTCCCCGGCATCAAAGACCCCGAAAGGGCGCTGGAGCTGATAGGCAAGACCGCCCAGCTCGAGTTCAAGCTCGTTGACGAGGAGAACACGTCGAGGGCCGAGTCGGGTCCCGTCCCCGAAGGCGACGACCGCCTGATGATGAAATCGAGGAACAAGGAAACGGGCGTGACCACTACCACCCCTATACTCCTCAAGAAGCAGACCCTGCTTACCGGCGATATGCTGACCGATGCACGGGTGAAGATAGGGGGCGAGTTCCGCAACGAGCCGTACGTCTCCCTAGAGTTCAACAGCGAAGGTTCCAGAATATTCGAGAGGGTCACCGGCGAGAACGTGGGCAAGCGCATAGCGATCATCCTCGACAACACGGTCTATTCCGCACCGGTCGTCAGGGAGAGGATATCGGGCGGCAAGGCGTCGGTCACCGGCGGCTTCACTCCCGACGAGGCAAAGGACCTGGCAATAGTCCTCCGGGCGGGTGCGCTGCCGGCCCCTGTCAGCGTAATACAGAACATCACCATCGGGCCGACGCTCGGGCAGGATTCGATCAGGAAAGGCGTGCAGGCAGCCTTACTGGGCGGCCTCCTCGTCATCATCTTCATGGTCTATTACTACCGGGCCTCAGGCATAGTGGCCGACATAGCGCTCTTTCTGAACCTGATATACCTTCTCGGCGCGTTTACGGCCATGCGGGCCACAATGACCCTGCCGGGCATAGCGGGCATCATCCTCACGATAGGCATGGGCGTCGATACGAACGTGCTGATCTTCGAGCGCATAAGGGAGGAGCTGCGCCTCGGCAAGACGGTGCGCGCCGCCGTAGACGGTGGCTACTCGAAGGCATGGGTGACCATCTTCGACGCGCATATCACCACCCTGATCACCACGTTCATTCTTTTCATATTCGGCACGGGCCCCATAAAGGGCTTTGCAGTTACCCTCGCCATCGGCATCATCATCAATCTTTTCACGGCCGTATTCGGCTCGAAAACCATTTTCGACTGGATACTGGCGAGGTATAAACCGAGGAGCCTGAGCATCTGATGAAATTTCGAGAGATTACGAAGAAGACGCATATAGATTTCATAGGCTTCAGAAACAAGATGTTCATACTTTCGGCTGTCCTCGTCGGGCTGGGCCTGTTCGCTTTCGTCATGACAGCAGTCGGCAAGGCGAACTTGAGCGTCGATTTTACGGGCGGGACGGAGCTTCAGATACGGTTCGACCAGCCTACCTCGATCGCGACATTGCGGAACGCCCTTGCGAGCGGCGGCGAGGATGTCCAGATACAGGAAGTGGCGGGCAAGAACGACTTCTTCCTGAAAACGAAGCTGATGAACACCGGCGCCGAGAAGGTCCAGGACCGGATATCGGCCATTATATCGAAGGCCCTCCCCGGCAAGGGTTTCCAGGTGCTCGGCAGCAATATGGTCGGCTCCAGCGTGGGCAAGACCCTGAAGCAGCACGCCATCATTGCCATAGCCCTCTCCCTCCTAGGAATAGTCATCTATATAGCATGGAGGTTCAATTTCGTTTTCGGCGTTGCCGCGACGATAGCCACCTTCCATGACGTGCTGGCCCTCCTCGGCATTTTCTACCTGCTCCATTTCGAGATGAACATCCTCTTTATCACGGCCCTCCTCACAATAGCGGGCTACTCCCTGACCGACACGGTCGTCGTCTTCGACAGGATCAGGGAAAACATGGCAAAAATGAAGTCGAAATCGGATTTCGGTCGCGTCATCAACGATAGCATCAACGAGGTATTGAGCAGGACGTTGATCACCTCCCTTACTGTTCTGCTGGTCATAGCGGCGCTTCTCTTTCTGGGTGGCCATGTGCTGTTCGATTTCTCGTTTGCCTTGTTTATCGGCGTGATGGTGGGAACGTATTCGTCCATTTTTGTGGCGAGCCCGTTGATCTATTTGTGGAGGACCAGAAGCTGACGTACCCTTCGCTTACTTCGCGCAGGTTCGTGCCTCCCTTCAACCTTACCGTGCGGCCCCGCCCGGCCAAGCCGGACGCGCCGGCATGAGACTTTGCCTGAATGCAATCTAAGCTTGAAGACGTATTGAAGGAAAAAGAGAGGGAGCTGAGGCTCTACGAGAAGTTCCTTGCCCTTGCCCGCTTTTGCGAGGAAGAGGTCTTCCCGTCGGCGCAGGTCCCACTTGCGACTCACGTCGAGGCGCTGAAGGGTTTCATTGAAAAGCTCATCCCCGAGCCGAAAGACCGGCGGGAGGAGATGTTTTCCGGGGAAGTTTTCATCCTCCTATGCATGCTTTACCTGCACGACACTGGGGCGGCCTCGGGATACGCCTTCAGCCGTAGCCCGGAGATCGTCAATACGCTCGACCCTCTCCAGAGGACGTTTTTCCTCAACAACGAGATAGCCGCCCGACTTGAAATGCCCGAGGGGTCCATCGAGCTGATAAATAGGCTGATCTTCTCGATAAAGAAGATCCCAATAGAATGGGAGATAGCGGAAGGGCCGAAAAAGGCGATTATTCGCAACGTACCTATGCTCGGCGGTATTTTCGATTTCGCCCACCTGATGTGGGACGTCTTTTCCGAGGATGCAGGCCACGCGGTCCTGAAAAGGGCGCGCAACTCCGGCTTGCGCCCGGGATGCGGGAAGGCGCTGCTTGCCGTTGACAGCAAAGAAGGGGCGATCTCAGTATCGTGTGCTCCCGCATTTCCCTACCAGGCGCACATGTTCGAGCGCATCAGGGAGCATATCGATACACATTTTGCGCGCTTCAAGGAAGCGGTGAACGGCAGGCTCGGGTTCCAGTACAGGCAAATCCTGTGGGACACCGGGCAGCGGCAGGAGGAGGACCACCCCGATTCCCCTGGCCGTTTCCCTTTCACGGAGCTGGAGGGTCTTCCGTATGTCCGCTGGGGGGAGGCGTCGAGGCTGCTCGACGTGCTTTTCAGCCACGGCTGCGCGATCGTTGTAGGCGATGCGACCACAGGGAAGACGACGATGCTCAACTCCTTCGTGGTGCCGCAGCTCCGCCTCATCTCCCCCAACGTATTTTACGCGGAGGTCTGGGACCACCCGGTCCACGATATAAGAGAAGCCATAGGGAACATCCATGGCACGGTCGCCGGCGACGCCGTAGATATAATATCGACGTGCAGAAAGCTTATCGTGGAAGGCGGGGGGCCGTGCTTCTTTATTCTCGACGGATGCGAGCGGCTGAAAGACGTTGAGGCGGATGAAGCGGAGAAGCTCGAAAGGTTCGTCAGGTTCTGCCTGGACAACGAGAACGCGTATCTCATAGCAATTGGCGACAAAGACGACTTCCTCGACTGGCACCGGCCGTTTGCGGAAATGAGCATGTCGGCTATCTTCGAGATGAGCCCTATCGTCCGCCCGGAGGCCGAGCTGGCCGCCATACCTGCCGCAGACGCCGTCCCGCTGGAGATCGTAGACGACAAGGTGGCCGAGGTGATCGAGCGGCTCGGCGACGTCGGGGACCTGCCGGAAATCGTCTCAATCCTCGTGGGCAACGGCGAGAAGACGCTGAAGCGTTACCCGGAGGAAGAAATATGCTTCGAGACGCGGGTGCCGCGCAAACGAGTCCTTAACTGCCTTGAGCTGCTTCAGGAGAAAGGGATTGTCCGCAGGCAGGAAGTCCTGAAGACCGTTTTCTGGACGCTTTCAAGCCGCCATTTGAAAGAGCCCCTTTATCGCCGCCTGGGTCTCGATGCCTTCGACCGCAAAAGACGCCTTCGGGACGCGCTGCGCGTGGCCGCCGGGGAGTCGCGCTTCCTCGATCCGGGAGTCCTCGACACGGTCGAAGACCTTATGGACGGCATGAATTTTACCAAGAGGGAGATGGGGCTGATACTTGCGAGCATGGTCTACCACGGGAGGGACTGGGCGCAAGGCATAGAAAGGGCCGGGAAGGGCGGTCACGGGTTCGACGGCCAGTTTGCCCTGTTGCTTCTCAACCACGACTCGGACCGTGTGCGCGAGGCGGCCCTCAGGCTGCTCGCAAAGGCGAAGGACGATGCCCTCATTAACCCGCTGCTCGCCCACCTCAGGAAGGAGAGATCGGCCGAGCTGCGCAGGCTCCTTGTCAGGGGTTTCGTCGAGACGGGCAAGAGGAGAAGCATCGTGGCGCTCATGGCCGCGCTCTCCGAGGTGGACGACCGGGACGCCAAAGCTTACACCGTCGATTATATCTGCGGACTTCCGCCGAGGACTGCCAGGGACCTGCTCATAGAGATCGCCGACGCAGAGAAGGACCCGGAGACGATCGACGCGATAGACGACCGCCTCTCTAGGCTCGAGGAATAACCTCCATACCGTGCATATACGGCCGCAGGACTTCGGGGACGGCTATCCTGCCGTCGGGAAGCTGGTAGTTTTCCATCACCGCCATGACCGTGCGGCCGATGGCGAGTCCGGAGCCGTTCAGGGTGTGGACCATCTCCGTTTTCCCCGTCTCCGTCTTGTACCTGATTTTTGCCCTTCTCGCCTGGAAATCGACGAAATTACTGCACGACGATATCTCCCTGTAAATGTCCTGGCCCGGCAGCCATACCTCGATGTCGTATGTCTTCGCCGATGAAAAGCCGAGGTCGCCCGTGGAAAGAAGGGAGACGCGGTAATGGATATTCAACCTTTTGAGGACGTCTTCAGCGTCTGAGAGCAGGGCCTCCAGGTCCGCAAAGGAGTCCCTGGGCAGGCTGAACTTGACAAGCTCCACCTTGTTGAACTGGTGCTGCCTGGTCAGGCCTCTCGTGTCTTTGCCGTGCGCCCCGGCCTCTTTCCTGAAGCAGGGCGTATAGGCCACATACTTGACCGGCAGGTCCGCCTCCTTGAGGATCTCGTCCCTGAAGATATTCGTCACAGGTACTTCGGCGGTGGGGATCAGGAAATAGTCCGGATCGGTGAGCTTGAAGAGCTCCTCCTCGAACTTGGGAAGCTGCCCGGTCGCGGTCATGCTCTCCCTGTTGACCATGAACGGCGGAAGGACTTCCACGTAGCCGTGCTCGCGCACATGGAGGTCGAGCATGAAGTTGATGAGGGCCCGCTCCAAAAGCGCGCCTCCGGATTTGTAAAGCGTGAACCTCGACCCCGTTATCTTGGCCGCCCTCTTGAAATCGAGTATCCCGAGCGCCTCGCCCAAGTCCCAATGGGCCGCAGGCTGGAAGTCCAGGGCTGGCTTTTCGCCCCAGACCTTGACTACTTTGTTGTCTTCCTCGCCCGCCCCTACCGGCACCGATTCATCCGGGATGTTCGGTATTTCCAGGCTCAGCGCCTCCCAGTCCGCCTCGACGGATTTAAGCTCCTGCTCGCGGACCTCCATCTGTTTGCCCAGCTCGCGCAGCCGCTCGATTTTGTCTTTCCCGTCGGCCCCGCTTTTGCGCAGGCGCGCTATCTCGTCGGAAGTGGCGTTCCGGTCACTTCGCATCGCCTCGACTTCTTTTATGAGGGTCCTTCTTTTTTCGTCCAGGCCGATCAGCCTGTCCAGGTCGAAGGAGGCCCCCCGTTTCTTGAGGCTTTCCTTTACTATCTCAGGTTTTTCCCTTATCAGTTTCGGGTCGAGCATCTAATCCTCCAGCAGTTCCTTGTTAAATTCCAGCGGCTCAAGCAGATACAAAAGGCCGTTTCTCGTATATACGGGCGCCCCGTCCACAAGCAACTGGACGCGCTTTGCCCGCGGGAAGCTCGCCAGGAATGAGTTTACTACGCTGTATACCATCGTGACCTCCCGTGCCGGCGTCCCGGGGTCGATGAAATCCTTCGACATATTTAAGTATAGTATACCGTCCTCGCCCACGGCCATCTCGTAAAACCTGAGCCTGTCGGGTATGGAGCGCCCCTCTTTCAGCTCCTTGAAGAGCATCTCCGCCCTTGCTTTGTCAGTTAGCTGCTTTTGTACCTCCACTACCCTTTTTGCCAGCTTTCCCTGGCTGCCGGGGACGAAGATAACGGCAGTGGCGCCTGCCTTGCTTTCGGGGCCTGATGCGATTTTAACAGGCCGGCCGTAAAGGAGGCAGACGATAATTATCACAACCAGGCCAAGAGCAACGTAAACGGGTAACGTGAGCTTAAGCTTGCCCATCGTTCAGCATGCCGAGGAATTGTTCCCCCGTCGCTACGGCGAACAGGGGGTATAGGACCGATTTCCTGTAGGCGTCCATGAAATGCGTATGTATTTCAAGACTGAACGCGGCGCTCATGTCTTCGAGTATGATAGTGCGGAAATCGTGGCAGATTGCGTCCATGGCGCTGGCTATGACGCAAAAATGCGTGTTGATCCCGCCTACCGCCACCGTATCCACCCCCATCGTCCGCAGCGTCTGGTCGAGGTCGGTCTTGAAGAAGGCGCTGAACCTCCTTTTCGGCAGCATGATGTCCGACTGTTCCGGCTCGAGCAGGGGCGTGACCTGCGACCCGCTCGTCCCCCTTAGCGCCTGCGGCTTCATCCTGCCCTTGAATATGAAGTCTCCCTCGAGGAAGCTGTCGCAGGCAAAAATCACGGGGATCGAGGAGGCCCTGCAGCGCTTGAGGAAGTCCCGGACGGACGGCACTATGGCGGAAATCGGCGTCGGGATCTTCTCTTTTTCGTACGTATCGTTCAACATATCGATAATGATTACCGCTGGTTTCATTGTGCACCAGCCGAAGGCGCCGTTTTTCGATTCGTGAGGAAGACGGACCTGAACGTCTCCATGATAACTGCCGCCGTCTCTTCTATCGTCTTCGATTTCAGGGCGGCTATCTCCCGGACGACGCGCTCCACGAAGGCAGGCTCGTTCCTCTTCCCCTTTTCGGAGGCCGGCGTAAGAAACGGGGCGTCCGTTTCCGAAAGCAGCCGGTCGAGCGGCGCGTAGCGGACGACCTTGGCAAGCCCCGCGTTCTGATAGGTCACGGTGCCGGGGACGGAGAGGTACATGCCCATGTCGAGGATCTTGCCGGCAGTTTCCACATCATATGAGTAACAATGTATAACGGTAGCATGGCCGGCCAGGGCCGTTCTCAGTATCTCGAGCGTCTCACGTTTGGCGTTCCGTGAATGTATGACCACCGGCAGCCCGGCCTCACGGGCAAGTTCTATCTGCTTCCTGAAGGATTCGACCTGAAGCTGGGCCGGTGAATAGTTCCGGTAAA
Source organism: uncultured delta proteobacterium (assembly GCA_963818095.1). Lineage (GTDB taxonomy): Bacteria > Desulfobacterota > Syntrophorhabdia > Syntrophorhabdales > WCHB1-27 > CAWEPK01. Next base: position 83,942 of record CAWFRA010000020.1, on the reverse strand, counting down.
AATCGAGGCCGATCTCCCCGTAAGCGATTATCTTTGGATGTGTGAGGTATTCTTTTATCGTTTTTTCGGTTTCCGGAGAATAATCCTTTGCATTATGAGGGTGGATGCCGATGGCGCCGTAAATCGAGTCGTGCTTCTCGATAATGGACACCACCTTCCCGAAATAGGCGGCTTCCGTCCCCACGGTTATCATGCAGGATACGCCGGCCTGGGCAGCCCTACCGATAACCTCCGGACGGTCCCCGTCGTAATCCTCGAGTTCGAGGTGACAATGTGAATCTACAAGCATGGATATTTATAGCATACTGAGCCAATTCAGGCAATTCAGACTTAGAAGACAAAGGGCACCTTTGTATGCACAAACGAATCGCCCTCTTGACGAATAAGCGGCTCCGCCGTACGCTATAACTCATAATGTCGTGTCCGTGCTTCCGGACATGCAGCCGGGCCGGTTCGGGCAGCCGGTGCCTGCCGCAAGATCGGGAGCAGCCCGGTTCCTTTGCGCAAGCTCCCGGGAGGTGGGAATAAGGCAAGGTCAGCATCGGGGCGAAGGCTATTAAGAGGACGGATGAAAATGGACTTCCGAAGGGCCGGGCCGGGCGCCTTTGAGTTCCGGTCGCCACCCGTTATATTTAATAGTTTGATGCAGTTATCTTGTAACTGTATAAGGCTGTCGCTGTCATATCTTGCAGTTTCCCCTAAGAATATATAATGTATACAGCAGGTTTGCGGGGCGTGCGAACTGCGGCATGTTTTATGCTTCATGCTGACTTGGAGAACCGGTATTCATGCGTCGAGGCCGTCGTGAAAGCGCGAACAGTGCAATAACCCCAGAAACCATTATTTAAGGAGGTCTTGTATGGCGTACGATGCGACAAAAATGGCAGATTGGCAGATTTCCGAGGCTGCTGAAGAGAAAATGAAGTCGATCTGGCAGTTGGGCGACGAGATGGGCCTCAAGAAGGAAGAGATCCAGCCTTACGGCCGGATAGGCAAGGTCGATTTCATGAAAGTCATCGAACGGCTGAAGGACAAGCCGGACGGCAAGTACATAGAAGTCACGGCCATTACTCCGACCCCCCTGGGTGAAGGGAAGACGACCGTCTCCATGGGCCTTGTCGAGGGTATGGGCAAGAGGGGCTGGAACGTCGGCGGCGCCATCCGTCAGCCTTCGGGCGGCCCAACGATGAACGTCAAGGGAAGCGCGGCCGGCGGCGGCAACGCGCAGGCAATCCCGTTGACGGAGTTCTCCCTCGGCCTCACGGGCGACATAAACAACATTATGAACGCCCACAACCTCGCCATGGTCGCGCTGACGTCGCGCATGCAGCACGAGAGGAACTACTCGGACGCGGAGCTCGCGAAGAGGAAGCTGAAGAGACTCGACATCGATCCGAAGAACGTCCAGATGGGCTGGATCATGGACTTCTGCGCCCAGTCGCTCAGGAACATCGTGATCGGCCTCGGCGGCAAGATGGACGGCTTCCTCATGCAGTCCCGCTTCGACATCGCGGTCAGCTCCGAAGTTATGGCAATCCTCGCCATCATCAGGGACCTTGCGGACCTCCGCGAAAGACTCGGCAAGATCACCGTGGCATATGACAAGATCGGCAAGCCCGTAACCTGTGAACGACCTCGAAGTGGCCGGCGCTATGACCGCCTTCATGAGGGAGAGCGTCAACCCGACGCTCCTCCAGACCGTCGAGGGACAGCCTGTCCTCGTCCATGCCGGCCCGTTCGCGAACATCGCAGTCGGCCAGTCCTCCATCATAGCCGACCGCGTGGCCCTCAAGCTCTTCGATTACAACGTTACGGAGAGCGGGTTCGCCGCAGACATCGGCTTCGAGAAGTTCTGGAACGTCAAGTCGCAGGATCAGCGGCCTGAAACCCAACGTATCGGTCCTCACGACCACGATCCGCGCCCTCAAGATGCACGGCGGCGGACCGAGGGTTGCGCCGGGCCTCCCGCTGCCCGAAGAGTACAAGAAGGAAAACCTGGGCCTCCTCGAAAAAGGCGCGGCCAATATGGTCCACCACATAAAGACCATCAAGCAGTCGGGAATGAAGCCCGTCGTCTGCATCAACTGGTTCCACACGGACACGAAGGACGAGATCGCCATGCTGCGTAAGATCGCTGAAGCCGAAGGCGCCCGCGTGGCCGTATCGACCGCACTGGCTGAACGGCGGCGACGGCGCGCTGGAGCTTGCCGACGCAGTCCATGACGCGTGCGAAGAAAAGTCGGATTTCAAGTTCCTCTATCCCCTCGAAATGCCTCTCCGCCAGAGGGTCGAGATGGTGGCGAAGAACGTTTACGGCGCGGACGGCGTCTCCTGGTCGCCCGAGGCGGAGGCCAAAGCCAAGGCCTTCGAGGCGGACCCCGAAAAGAGAGACTACTACACGATGATGGTCAAGACGCACCTGAGCCTCTCCCACGACCCGAACCTGAAGGGCGTGCCGAAGGGCTGGGTGCTGCCGGTGAGGGACGTCCTTATCTTCTCCGGCGCCAAGTTCCTCTGCCCCGTGACCGGCGCGATCAGCCTAATGCCCGGCACGAGCTCCGACCCCGCGTTCAGAAGGATCGACGTGGACGTCAAGACGGGCAAAGTAACGGGTATGTTCTAACGGCATAGATGCAAAGGTGCATCCGGTGGAAGGAAAGCCGCCGGGTGCACCTTTCAACACATAAAAAGCATTGGCGCGAAATACTAGATGGAGGGGGATCTTAAGGGATGGCAAGAGTGGCGGCGCCTGAGATTTTCGCCTTTGCCGGCAAAGGGGGGGTGGGCAAGACTACCGTCAGCGGCATGCTCATTCGCTACCTGGTGGAAAGGCGCAAGGACGGCCCCGTGCTCGCCGTGGACGCCGACCCCAACGCTAACCTGAACGAAGTCCTTGGCATAGGCTCATACGCTACGATAGGTGAAGCGCGGGAGATGATGAAAGAGGCTGTGCCTTCCGGCATGACCAAAGAAACCTGGATGGAGTTGAAGGTGCATGAGTCCCTGGTCGAAAGCCGGGGGTTCGACCTCCTGGTGATGGGAAGGCCCGAAGGACAGGGTTGCTACTGCGCGGCCAACACGCTGGTCAAAAAGCACATCGATATCCTCAAAGACAACTATTCTTACATAGTGGTGGACAACGAGGCGGGCATGGAGCACATGAGCAGGCTCGTTACCCAGGACGTCGACCACCTGTTCGTAATCTCCGATGCGACTTCAAGGGGCCTTTTGACCGCCCGTAGGATACTGGAACTTGCGGGGGAGCTCGATCTGCGGATCGGCAGTAAGCACGCAATAGTCAATCGAGTGGGTCCGGGGCACGAGGGTCTGGCCCGGTTGGCCGAGGAGCGGGGCGTTGAGGTGAACGGCATCATCCGCGACGACCCTTCGCTTTTTGCCATGGATGCGGAGGGCGGGAACGTGTTCTCGATAGAGAACGGCGTGGCCCTTCCCGACGCTTACGATGTTTTTGAAAAAATCCTGAAGAGAAAGGAGTAAACATGGCTGCAACTATTATAAGCGGAACCGCCGTAGCGGCTCAGATAAGGGAAGAGATCAAGAAAGACGTGGACGAGCTTAAGGCGAAGCATAACCTGACTCCGGGGCTTGTCACCATCCTTGTCGGGGAGAATGCTGCCTCGGTGAGCTACGTCACTGCGAAGCAGAAGACATCGCACGACCTCGGCTTCTATTCGATACAGGACAACCAGCCTGGGGACATCACCGAAGAGGCGCTTCTGGCCCTTATCGACAGGTACAACAAGGACCCCAAAATTCATGGTATACTTGTTCAGCTTCCCCTGCCGAAGCACGTGAATGAGACGAAAGTGCTGTACGCCATCGACCCGGATAAGGACGTCGATGCGTTTCATCCCGTCAATGTCGGCAAGCTTGTTATAGGGGAGGCCAATTATTATCCGTGCACTCCGTACGGTATCCAGCAGCTCCTGGTGAGGAGCGGGGTCAAGACGGACGGCGCGGAGGTTGTTGTCGTGGGCAGGAGTAACATCGTCGGCAAGCCAATCGCCAACATGCTTCTCCAGAAGGCAAAAGGGGCCAATGCAACGGTCACCATTTGCCACACGGCGACGAAGGACATGGCCTTCCATACGAAACGGGCGGACATACTGATAGTCGCCGCGGGCAGGCCGAAGGCGATCACGGGCGACATGGTGAAGGAAGGAGTAGTGGTTATAGACGTAGGCGTCAACCGCATCGGCATGACGCCGGAAGGCAAGGCGAAGCTGGCCGGAGACGTGGATTTCGAGTCGGTTAAAGAGAAGGCTTCCTTCATCACACCGGTCCCCGGAGGCGTGGGCCCTATGACCATCACCATGCTCATGCTTAACACAGTCAAGGCTGCAAAGCTTTTTGGTGGAATAAAGTAAGGAGGAGACGATGGCGGACTACAATTACGAAGAGAAAGAAAACTTCGAGGGCAAGAAGGTGAAAGTGCTGGGCGCCACCTACGAGCCGGGCTCAGGCCAGGGAAAAGACGACTGGACGGAAAAGCTCGGCAGCGTAGACGAAAGGCTCGGCTACTTGAAAACCGCCCTTCGCTACTGGTACAGCAACGACTGGTTCGGCAGCGAGAAGAGGAAGCAGGAGGCCTAAAGCCCGCCTGTCGCCTGCGCCGGCTTGCGTGGACTGCGCCTTTCTAAGGAGACGCGACCTGCGAACGATACCCGGGCAGGCGGCTTGACGGATCGCCTGGCGTCCGCCTGCGATGAAGCGGTAAAGAACCCAATGGAGGTAATAACCCATGGCTTTCACGATACCTACGATCAGCTACACAGGTAAGATCAAGGAAGTGACATTAGGCAGCGGCTCCTCTTCCGTTACCGTCGGAGGAGAGGCATGTTATCCCTTCTATACCTTCGAGGGGGCCATGCCCCGTGCGCCCCAGATAGCCTTTGAAGTATGGGACGCCAAGCCGGAAGACTGGCCGGAGTGGGCCGTAGAGCCCTATAAAGACGTGATCTCCGACCCGGTTGCCTGGGCGAAGAAGGCAGTCGATGTCTATAAGGCGGAGATGGTCGCCCTGCTCCTCAAGAGCGCAGACCCGAACGGAGCGAACCGGGACGCCGAGGCCGTTGTTGCAACGGTCAAGGCGGTCGCGGACGCAATTTCCGTTCCGCTCATCGTCTGGGGCTGCGCGAACGACGAGAAGGACGCAATCATGCTCCGGCGCGTAGCGGAGGTCTGCGAAGGCAAGAACCTCGCCATCGGGCCCGTGACCGATAAGAACTACAAACAGATAGGGGCAATGGCCATCGGGTACAACCATGTGGTTATCGCCTCCACGCCTATCGACGTCAATCTGGCGAAGCAGCTCAACATCCTCCTCGGCAACCTCGGAGTGCAGGACAACCGGCTCCTGATCGACCCGACGACAGGCGGCCTGGGCTACGGCCTCGAATATTCCTACTCGGTGATGGAGCGCGACCGTATGGCCGCCCTCACGCAGGAAGACGTGAAGCTCCAGACGCCCATCATCTGCAACCTCGGGAACGAGGTATGGAAGACGAAAGAGGCCAAAACCAAAACAGAAGATAATCCCAAGCTGGGTGACGCGAAGAAAAGGGCCGTCCTTATGGAGTCGGTCGCTGCGATGACGCTCGCCATGGCGGGCGCGGACCTGCTTATCATGAGACACCCTGAATCCATCGCCTATGCGAGAGAGATGTTCAAGGAATTAACGTAAGGGGGAAACCATGTCGGAAGAAAAGATACGGAGTATAGATAAAGCGACAATCGAGCTTCTGGACAAGGCGGAAAGGGAGAAGATCTCAACCGCCTTCTTCCGGGCGGAAGATTTGAAGCCCTGCCCCATAGGCGTGGAAGAAAGCTGCTGCAAGATATGCGCGATGGGGCCGTGCAGGATGCCCAAGCCGAAGAAAGACGACGGAAAGAAGAGGATGGGCGTCTGCGGCGCCACCATCGAGACGGTAGTCGCCAGGAACTTCGCGCGTAAAGTGGCCGGCGGCTGTGCAGCCCACTCCGACCACGCCCGCGAGGTCGTGGAGACCTTCATCAAGGCGGCCAAGGGCGAGGCCCAGGGCTTCCAGATCAAGGACGAAATGAAGCTCCAGGAAGTCGCCCTCGATTTCGGCGTGCCGACCGAGGGCAGGGAGCCGAACGATATCGCCCTGGAAATAGGCGAGAAGGCCCTTTCGGAATTCGGCAGGCAGCACGGCGAGGCCGTATACGTCAAGAAGGCCCCCCTCAAGAGACAGGAGATATGGCGGAAGCAAGGCGTAGTCCCGAGGGGCATCGACCGGGAAGTAGTCGAGATGATGCACCGCACGCACATGGGCGTGGACCAGGACTACAGGCACATCATGCAGCAGGCCACGCGCTGCGCGCTGGCGGACGGCTGGTCGGGCTCCATGATCTCGACCGACCTCCAGGACATCATGTTCGGCACGCCTGTGCCGGTAGTCGGCAGCTTCAACCTGGGCGTCCTGAAGGAAGACCAGGTCAACGTCATCATCCACGGCCACGAGCCGCTCCTTCCGGAGCTTATGGTTGTCGCGTCCCGCGACCCGGAGATCAAGAAGGAAGTCGAAAAGGTCGGCGCGAAGGGCATCAACCTTGCCGGCATGTGCTGCTCGGCCAACGAGGTGCTGATGCGTCACGGCGTGCCTGTCGCAGGCAACTTCCTTCAGCAGGAGCTGGCGCTCGTAACGGGCGCAGTCGAGTTGATGTCGGTCGATGTCCAGTGCGAGATGCAGGGTCTGGCCGACGTCGCCCAGTGCTTCCACACAAAGCTGATTACGACGTCCGACAGGGCGAAGATGGAAGGCGCCGAGCACTATGAGTTCACCCCCGAGACGGGCCTAGATACGGCAAAGAAGCTGCTGAAGCTCGCCATTGCGAATTACCCGAACCGGCGTCACAACGTTACGATACCGCAGTATTCGGCGGACGGTGTCGTCGGCTTCTCCCACGAGACGATCAACTACCTGCTGGGCGGCCTCTTCCGCGCGAGCTACAAGCCGCTCAACGACAACATAATCAACGGCCGCATCAGGGGAGTGGCGGGCGTCGTCGGCTGCAACAACCCGAGGACCCCTCACGACCAGGGCCATATAGAGATGGTTAAGGAGCTGCTGAAGAACGACGTTGTCGTCCTGACGACGGGCTGCTCCGCAATGGCCTGCGGAAAGGCGGGCCTGCTGACGCACGAAGCCTCAAAGAAATACTGCGGCCCGGGCCTCGCTGAAGTCTGCGAGACGGTAGGCATACCGCCGGTCCTCCATATGGGCTCTTGCGTGGACAACTCACGCATCCTGATCGCGGCGACTGCGCTGGTCAAGGAAGGGGGCCTCGGCGACGACATTTCCGACCTGCCCGCGGCGGGCGCGGCGCCCGAGTGGATGAGCGAGAAGGCCATATCGATCGGCCAGTACTTCGTCGCCTCCGGTGTCTACACGGTCTTCGGCGCCACTTTCCCCAGCTTCGGCAGCGAGATATTCACTAAGCACCTCTTCGAGGAGCACGAGGATCTGTACAAAGCTAATTGGGCTTTCGAGGTAGACCCGGTAAAGGCCGCTCAGATGATGATCGCCCATATCGATAAGAAGAGGAAGGCGCTCGGCCTCGACAAGGGCAAAGAAAGGGTGCTGTTCGATATGGCCATGCGCAGGGCCATCGAGTAGAGGGAAGCGGGTAGTGAGACGGGCAATAGGATAAAGGAGGCGACCAAATGTCAAAGATCATTTGTTCTGCGGCCATAAGAGGGGCGCAGAAGATATTCGATAGGGGCGAGGCCACTTACAAGGCCACCCTCGATAAATATGGGCCGGACCAGGAGATAGGATTTCCCAACACCGCTTACTATCTCCCCATCATTTATTCCATGACCGGGATGCCGGTAGCCAAGCTGGGCGACATGAAGAAGGTCTTCGATCTCTGCAAGAGGCTCATACCGGCCCCTGTCAGGGAAACGAACCCTCTGCCCTACCTGGCCCCCACCCTCGACGCCGGCATGGCAACGTTCTTCGTAGAAGAGATGGTAGAGGCGATCAAGTACCTGGAGACCCCGAACCTTTACGTCAACGGGGAAGACCCGGCGGATGGGAACATCTGGCTGGGAGCGGCCTCGGACCTTATCTTCAGGAAGAGGGGCGTCGAGTTCGTCGACGGCACCGCGCCCGGTTTCGCAGCCATCGTGGGCGCTGCGCCCGATCCCCAGACAGCCGCGAAGATCGCACTGGAGCTACAGGAGAAGAACCTGTATGTCTTCATGGCAGGGGAAAATAACGGCAAGAGGTTCGCGGAGCAGCTCGTTGAGGCGGGCGTGCAGATCGGCTGGCCGACGCGGCTGGTCTCCTTCGGCCCGGACATCCACCAGGCCGTATTCGCAATCGGCTTTGCGTGCCGCGTTGCAATGGCCTTCGGCGGCATAAAGCCGGGAGACTTCAGAAAGGTCCTCATATACAATAAAGACAGGACATACGCCTTCGTCATGGCCCTTGGTGACGTGACGGACGAATGGTACGCAAACGCGGCCGGCTGCATCAACTGGGGCTTCCCGACCATCGCGGACACGCCCATCCCCGAGGCGCTGCCGACGGGCATCTGCACGTACGAGCACGTCGTCTCTAATATCTCGCACGCGAACATCGTGGAAAAGGCGGTCGAGGTCAGGGGCCTTAAGGTCCAGGTTACGAAGGTCCCCATCTCCGTCTCCTACGGCCCCGCCTTCGAGGGCGAGCGCGTGCGCGGCGAGGACATCTATCTGGAAGTGGGCGGCGGCAAGACGGTCGCCGTCGAGTGGACCACTTCGGCCAGCATGGAGAGCGTGGAAGACGGCCGTGTAGAGGTCTTCGGGCCGGAGCTTAAAGACATCACCCCCGGCACGCGCCTCCACTTCGCCATGGTCGCGGAGGTGGCGGGCAGGAACTTCCAGGAGGATTTCGAGCCGATCCTGGAGAGGCAGAACCATCACCTCATCAACCAGGCCCAGGGCATCATGCACATAGGTCAGCGCGACATCGCCTGGATCCGTATATCCAAGCAGGCGGTCGAGAAGGGCTTTAAGCTGGCCGACATCGGAAAGATCATCCACGCCAAGTACCATCAGGACTTCGGCGCGATATTCGACAAGGTCCAGGTGAAGATCTACACGGAAGAGGCGAAGGTCCAGGAAGTGTTGGCGAAGGCGCGCGCCTCGTACAAGCACAGGGATGACCGCGTCGAGAACATGACCGACGAGACGACGGACACCTTCTACTCCTGCACGCTCTGCCAGTCCTTCGCGCCGAACCACGTCTGCGTGGTCGCGCCGGAGAGGACGGGTCTGTGCGGAGCTTACAACTGGCTTGACTGCAAAGCCTCCTACGAGATCAACCCTGAGGGGCCGAACCAGCCTATAGCCAAGGGCGAGGTGCTCGACGCCAGGTACGGCCAATTCAAGGGCGCGAACGATTTCGTGTACAAGGCATCGAGGCAGAAGGTCGAGAACGTGAGCTTTTACAGCCTCATGGTCGATCCTATGACGACCTGCGGCTGCTGCGAGTGCATCGCAGCCGTTCTCCCCATGGCGAACGGCATTATGACTGTCGACCGCGACTATACCGGGATGACCCCCTGCGGCATGAAGTTCACGACGCTTGCGGGCTCCGCGGGCGGCGGCGCGCAGGCGCCTGGCTTTCTGGGACACAGCAAGTACAACGTCACGCAGAGGAAGTTCCTCAAAGGCGACGGCGGCCTCCTGCGGCTCGTCTGGATGCCCAAGAAGCTGAAAGAAGACCTGCGCGAGCGGCTGCAGAAGCGCGCGGAAGAGCTGGGCGTGCCCGATCTGCTCGACAGGATCGCTGACGAGACGGTGGCGACGACGGAAGAAGAAGTCATCGCATACTGCACGGAGAAGGGGCATCCGGCGCTGACAATGGAATCGATTATGTAGAAAGGGCAAGGCTGCCAGGCAGCGCGTACGCGCTTTAATAGGGAAGATGGTGTAATTCCATCACGGACCCGCCGCTGTAAGGGGGGACGATGGCGCAAGATCCACTGGGTAATCCCGGGAAGGTGCGCCGGAGGACGATCCCCGAGTCAGAAGACCCGCCTGGCAGTTCTTACAGACACCCTCCTCGAGGCCTGGGAGAGGAAGCTTAAAAAAAGGAGACTGCTATGGGACTCACAGGTATCCAGATATTCAAGCTTCTTCCCAAGACCAACTGCGGGGAATGCGGTTACCCCACCTGCCTTGCCTTTGCCATGGCGCTCGCTGCCGGCAAGGCCGAGCTGGAAAAATGCCCGACCCTCCCGGATGCGGCTAAAGAGCAGTTGGGAGAGGCGAGCGCGCCCCCCATCAGGCAACTCACGATAGGGACGGGCGAATACGCAGTGAAGATCGGCGGAGAGACGGTCATGTTCCGCCATGAGAAGACCTTCTTTAATAAGCCCGGTCTCGCCGTCCTTATTACCGACGGGATGGACGACGCGGAAGTGGCCCGCCGGCTCGGCAAAATGGCCGAGCTGCAGTACGAGCGCGTCGGCCTCAACTTAAGGCCGGAGCTGGTTGCCGTTAAAGAAACAGGCAACAAGGCCCGCTTCCTGGAAATCGTGAAAAAAGTGGCGGCGACGCCATACAGCATTATTCTTATGTCTTTCGACCCGGCTGCCATGAAAGAGGCGCTCGATATCGCCAAGGACAAAAAGCCGCTCATTTACGCAGCCACCAAGGACAACGCAGACGCGATGGGCGCCCTGGCGAAAGAGTACGCCTGCCCCCTTACGGTCAAGGGTGAGGGCCTGGAGGCCCTGGCCGCCCTGTCCGAGAAGCTCATCGGCATGGGCGTCAAGGACCTGATCCTCGACTCCGGCGCCAGGACCGTGAAGGAAGCCTTCTCCGACCAGATCGTGATGAGGAGGGCCGCGCTCCAGTCGCGCTTCAAGCCCCTGGGCTTCCCGACTATCGCTCTGCCCTGCGAGATGACGGACGATGTAATGAAAGAGACGCTGATCGCCTCCCTGTTCATCGCAAAATACGGCGCGATCATCGTGCTGTCCGACTTCGCTGGCGAGAACGTTTTCCCGCTCCTTCTGGAAAGGCTCAACATCTACACGGACCCGCAGCGCCCGATGACGACGGAGCAGGGCATCTACCCCATCAACAACCCGGACGCGTCCTCGCCGGTCCTTGTGACCTGCAACTTCTCGCTGACGTACTTCATAGTCACCGGTGAGATAGAGAACTCGCGGGTGCCCACGTGGCTCTGCGTTATGGACACGGAAGGCCTCTCGGTCATGACTGCCTGGGCCGCCGGCAAATTCGTCGCCGACACGGTCGGTCCCTTCATCAAGAAGTCCGGCATCGCGGACAAGGTCAACCATAAGAAGCTGATAATCCCCGGTTACGCGGCCGGTATCCTGGGCGACCTCGAAGAAGAGCTGCCCGGGTGGGAGATAACGGTCGGCCCGAGGGAAGCGGCGCACTTACCGGCATTTTTGAAGAACAGGTGACAATACCGAACCGAACGGGAGGAAACATGCTGATCATTGGTGAGAACCTGAACGTCATAAACAAGAAGATCGGCCAGGCATTCAAGGACAGGGACCCGAAGCCCATCCAGGAGATGGCCGAGGCGGAGACGAAGGCCGGCGTCGATATCATCGACCTCAACCTCGGTCCCGCGCGGAAGGCAGGCGCCGAGCTGATGGCGTTCGTAGTCAAGACCGTGCAGGAAGTAACGGACACCACGCTTTGCCTCGATACGACGAACATCGAAGCGATAGAGGCGGGACTCGCGGCCTGTAAGAACCGGCCGCTCATAAACTCCATCTCGGCGAGGCCGGAGAGGATGGAGGCGCTGATCCCCATCGCCAGGAAGTACAACGCCCCGTTTATTGCCCTCTGCCTCGGCGTAGACGGCATACCGCGCGACGCGAACGAGAGGGGCCTTTTGGTAGCGGAGCACCTTGCCAAGGCGGCAGAGTACGGCGTGTCGGAAGAAGACATGTGGATCGATCCGATAGTCCTTCCGATCAATACGCAGCAGATACAGGTGCAGGGCTGCACCGAGTTCATGATGATGCTCGGCGACATCGCCCCGACCTGCAAGTCGACGTGCGGCCTTTCCAACATCTCGAACGGCGCGCCGGAGCACCTGCGCCCGGTCCTGAACAGGTGCTACGCCATTTTCCTGAAGCGCTACGGCATGTACTCGGCCATCGCGGATGCATTCGACATGGAGCTCCAGGCAATAGCCAAAGGCAAGATGGCAGATATGGAAGCCCTGGTGTACAAGGTCATGGACGGCGAGGCGCTTCCTTCGAGCCTGTCGAAGGAGGAGACGGTCTACGTGAAGACCGCCAGGGTCCTCCTGGGGCAGACGCTTTACTCCGACTCGTGGCTTGAGCTTTAACGGTGCGACATGGATGACGCGAAGCTTTCTGAAAGAGATAGAGCGGGAGAGCAAGGAGCAGGTATCGTCCTGCTACCAGTGCTACCGGTGCACGAACGGCTGCCCGGTCGTGCCGGAGATGGACATCCTGCCTCACCGGGTTATCCGCTACATAATGCTCGGCGAGAAGGAGAAGGTGCTCTCCTGCAAGACCATCTGGTCCTGCCTCCAGTGCTACACGTGCAGCGTGCGCTGTCCCAACGATATCCACGTGGGCCATGTGTTCGATACAGCGCGGAAGATCGCGGTCCGGGAAAGGAAGGCGACGTCCGACGTCTGGACGTTCGACCAGCTTTTCCTCGACAGCGTCAAGAAGCACGGCAGGCTGTACGAGCTGGGGTCCGTCATGTCCTACAAGATTAAAAAGAAGGATTTCTTCTCCGACACCAAAATGGGCATGGACATGATGAAAAAGGGGAGGATGGGCCTTTTCCCGCACAACATAAAAGACAGGGCCGGCTTGAAAAAAGCACTGGAACGCATAGGCCGCAAGGTCTAAAGGATGTGTTAGAATATATAGCTTAAGACAAAAGACCTATCGCGGCCGGATTCGGTCGAAGGGCAGCGCGACCGGCCGCCAAAACAAGGTGGTTCTACATGGTGACGCTTACGTACTATCCCGGTTGCTCCCTCAAGACGGGGAGCAAGTTTTACGAGACCTCGATCCGGAAGGTGTTCGGCAACTACGGCATCGAGCTCAGGGAGCTTAATGACTGGTCGTGCTGCGGGGCGTCGGCCGCCCATACCATCGATGAGGAGGTCGCCCATGTCCTCGTCGCGCGCAACCTCGCAATCGCCGAGAAGGAAGAGCTGAACTTCTTCGCTCCCTGCTCGGCCTGCTACAGCCGCTCTAAAATCACCAACGATACCATACGGAACGACGCCGCCTTGCAGAACGAGGTGAACGGCGCCATCGCGCCCCTTCAATGCACCGGCTCGTTAGAGGTGAAGAACATCGTCGAGGTGCTCGACGATCACGTGGGCGTCTCGGCCATCGCCGCAAAGCGCCGCTTCGACCTGTCGGAGCTGAGGGTGGTACCCTATTACGGCTGCGTGCTTACGCGGCTCATGCGGGTGAAGCCGTACGATGACAGGGAAAACCCGACGAGCATGGACGACCTGATAGAGGCATGCGGCGCGGCCGTCCTGCGCTGGCCTTTCAAGATGGAATGCTGCGGCGCGTCGAAGACGCTGACCGACAAGGGTATGACGGTCCGCCTTTCGGAGCGCATAATGGAAAGGGCGATCAAATCCGGCGCGGACGCGATAGTAACGCCATGCCCCCTGTGCCAGATGAACCTCGACCTGCTGCCTTCCCTCGGGAGCACAAAACCTGCCATACCTATCCTGTTCCTGTCTGAGGTTTTCGAGCTTGCCCTATACGGCAGTATGGTGGGCATGGCCTCTCACCTCGTGGCCGCAGACGGGGTACTGAAGAAAATCAAGGAGGCATGAGGCCATGGAGAGGCAAGAGGCCCTCGATTACATCAAGGCCCAGGACCCGGAAAGCGGCGAGCGCCTGAAGCGCTTGGTAGAACGGAAGTCCCTGCTCCTTGACAAGAACATCTACGGCGAGCGCTTCACGGAGCGCCAGTTCGACATGGTCTTCGACCCGCTTTTGCGCTCTGCCTACGAGAAGGCACGGATACTCGAGCTTCTTGAGCGGCGGGGACCGCACGGTTGCATCGCTGGCGCAAGACCTGTCGATGGGCAAGGAACGCGTCTTCAACCACCTGAAGGACCTGATCAAGAAGAACATGGTTGAGATCGCCGGTTTCGAAGACAGGCACCCCGTTTTCAAAAAGAGGTAATGAGGATTATGGATAAGGTCGGAAAGGTACTGGTCATCGGCGGCGGCATCGGGGGTATGGAAGCTTCCCTCAACCTCGTAGAGGCCGGCTTCAAGGTCTACCTGGTGGACGAGAAGGCGAACATCGGCGGGAAGATGGCGCAGCTCGACAAGACGTTCCCGACGAACGACTGCTCCATGTGCATTATGGCCCCGAAGTTGGTCGAGGTGGGCCGTAACGTAAACGTCGAGCTGCTCATGAGCAGCGAGGTGGTGGCCCTCGATGGCGAGCCGGGTAATTTCACGGCCACGATCAAGAGGCGTCCGCGAAGGATCGTGAAGGAGAAGTGTACCTCGTGCGGACTCTGCGCGCCTTACTGCCCGCTGGAAGTACCTGCGGACTACAACGAAGGGCTTTCGCGGAGAAGCGGCGCTTTCATCAACTTCCCCCAGGCCATCCCCTCCACTTATTCGATAGACCGGGAGACACCGCCCTGCGTCAACAGGTGCCCGATCAACCTTAACGCACGTGACTACGTCGGCCTTATAGCGGAGGGGCGTTTCCTCGAAGCCCTCGACGTCATACGGGAAAGGCTGCCGTTCCCGGCTACGATAGGCCGTATCTGCAACCACCCCTGCGAGGACGTTTGCCTGAGGGGCGAGAAGGTCGATCAGCCGCTTGCCATTTGTGCGCTGAAGCGCTTCGTGGCGGACTACGAAGTAGGGCGGCGCGAGATGCCCCTGCCGGAAGTCGGAGAAGACAAAGGGAAGAAAGTCGCGATTGTCGGCGGCGGGCCGTCGGGCATGGCAGTGCGCCATCGAGCTACGGAAGGCGGGTTACGGCGTCACGATTTTCGAAGCCCACGAAAAGCTGGGCGGCATGCTCTATTGGGGCATCCCCGCGTACCGCCTGCCCAAGGACGTGCTCGACCGCGAGACGGCAATCGTCGGGCGCATGGGCATAGAGGTAAGTACAATACCCGCGTCGGCAAGGACATTTCCCTTAAGGACATCAAGGCTTCCTTTGACGCGGTATATGTCGGATGCGGCGCTCAGGGCGGCCGGAAAATCGGCCTTGAGAACGAAGACGCTGAAGGCGTCATGACCGGCGTCGAGTTCCTCCGCCTGTCGAACAAGAAGCAGCCCATCGACGTGCATGGCAAAGTCGTCGTGGTAGGCGGCGGAAACGTCGCGGTAGATGTTGCCCTCACCGTGCGGCGGATGGGCGCGGCCGAAGTCCACATGGTCTGCCTTGAAAAATCGGAGGAGATGCCCGCCAGCAAATGGGAGATCGAGCAGACCATCGAAGAGGGCATAAAGATCCACCCTTCGTGGGGGCCTCGCACGATAAAGATCAGAGAACGGGCGCGTCAAGGCGATGGAGTTCAAGCGGTGCACCAGCGTCTTCGATGAGCTTGGCCGGTTCAACCCGTCGTATGACGACAACATCAGGAAGACCTACGGCGCGGACATGGTGATCCTCGCCATCGGCCAGTCGACCGAGACCGAATTCCTGAAAGAGCTGCCGGAAGTTGAGCTTATGCGCGGCGGCTGGATAAAGGCGGACCCCCTCTCCCTGGAGACCGGGATGCACAGGGATATTTCGCGGGCGGCGACATCGTGACGGGTCCCGAAGATGGCTATCGATGCAGTCAGCCAGGGACGCGAAGCCGCGGAGTCGATCAAGCGCTATCTTGAAGGCAGAGACCTGAAAGAAGGGCGCATGGCGAAGGAGACGGCGCTGGTCGTGGACGTCCCGGAAGATATCCGGCGGCGGCCGCGCGCGGTTGTCCCTTCGATACCCGTCGAGGCCAGGAAGGGCTTCGAGGAAGTAGACCTCGCTTTCGACGAGGCCGTTGCGAAGCTGGAAGCCGAGCGCTGCCTCTCGTGCAGGCGCTGCCTCGGCTGCAAGCTCTGCGAGGAGGCCTGTAAGCCGGGCGCCATCGACTATTTGCAGGAGCCTGAAGAGGTTAAGATCAATGTAGGCAGCGTGGTGCTCGCCACGGGCCTTGAAGAATACGATGCGAGCCTTCGGCCGGAGCTTGGCTACGGGATGTACCCGAACGTAGTCACGAGTACGGAGTTCGAGAGGATACTATCGGCCACCGGGCCTACCTCCAGCATGGTAATGCGCCCCTCTGACGGGAAGCTTCCCGTAAAGGTGGCGTGGCTCCAGTGCGTCGGCAGCAGGGACAAGACCAACGAGTACTGCTCGTCCGTCTGCTGCATGTACGCGACGAAAGAGGCGATCATAGCCAGGGAGCACCAGAACGACATAGAGCCCACCATTTTTTACATGGACATCCGGGCCTTCGGCAAGGGGTTCGAGCAGTACTACGAGAGGGCGAAGCACGAGCACGGGGTACGCTACGTGAAATCGTCCATATCGCGCATACTCGAAGACCCCGACACTGCGGACCTCGAAGTCGTCTACACCGATGAGGACGGACAGCTTAAATCGGAGATGTTCGACATGGCAGTCCTGTCGGTCGGCATGCGGCCCGCGCGGAACCTGCCGGCCCTGGCCCGGGCCCTCGGCATCGGCCTCAACGAATATGGTTTCGTCAAGTCGGCCCCGAGCAACCCCCTGGTCACGACGCGGGAAGGCATCTACGTGAGCGGCGCGTCGGAATCGCCCAAGGATATACCCGAGACCGTGACGCAGGCATCGGGCGCTGCCTGCGAGGCCGCCTCCATCATAGCGGAGGCGCGCGGCAAGGACTTGGTCATCAAGCCCCTGCCGGAAGAGCGGGAGGTCGCCGAGAGCGACGAGCCGAGGATCGGCGTCTTTATCTGCCACTGCGGCGTCAACATAGGCAGTGTGGTCAACGTGCCGGCCGTAAGAGAGTATGCGAAGACGCTGCCCAATGTCGTGGTCGCGGACGAGAACCTCTTCACGTGCTCGCAGGATACGCAGGAAAAGATGAAGCAGTTTATCGAGGAGCAAAAGCTTAACAGGGTGATTGTGGCGTCCTGCTCGCCGAGGACGCACGAGTTCCTGTTCCGGACGACCATACGCGAGGCTGGCCTCAACAAGTACCTCTTCGAGATGGCCAATATCCGCGACCAATGCTCCTGGGTCCACATGAAAGACAAGGAGAACGCCACCGAAAAGGCGAAAACGCTCGTCAGGATGGCGGTAGCGAACGCCAACTACATCAAGCCCCTCAAAGAGGTCTCGATAGGCGTCAACAAGACTGCGCTGGTCGTCGGCGGCGGCCTTGCCGGCATGACGGCGGCCCTCAAGTTCGCGCGGCAGAATTTCGAAGTCTATCTCGCCGAAAAGACGGCGGAGCTCGGCGGCAACCTGCGCCACATATTCACGACGCTCGACGGCGTGGACGTCAGGGAGTTTATGGCGAACCTTACGGAGCAGGTGGTAAGCCACCCCCTGATTCACGTACTGACTGAAACGGAAGTGGTCGAGCATGCCGGCTTCAAGGGGAATTTCGAATCCGGCCTGCGGGACATCAAGGCGAACAAGGTGACCGCGCTCAAGCACGGCATCGTCGTGGTGGCCACGGGCGGCGAGGAATGGAAGCCCAAAGGCCAGTACGCCTACGGAGAGGACGAGCGGGTCATGACGCAGATGGAGATGGAGGCGCTCATTGCCGGCAGCAAGGCGCCGAAGGCCGGCCGCGTTACCATGATCCAGTGCGTAGGGTCGAGGAACGACGAGCGGCCTTACTGTAGCCGTGTCTGCTGCTCCAACGCGGTAAAGAACGCCTTGCAGCTCAAGCACGCCTCGCCGGACCTCGACGTGGTTATCCTGTTTAGAGACATAATGACATACGGGTTCCTGGAGAAGTATTACCTGGCCGCGCGCAGGGCGGGGGTGAGGTTCGTCCGCTATGAGAAGGAGAGGCCGCCGGTGCTCGCGAAGAGCAACGGCAAGCTGACGCTCACCTGCTACGACCCGGCGATCATGGAAGACGTTACGTTCGATACGGACCGGCTGGTCCTTTCCTCGGCCACTATACCCATAGAGAACGAAGCGCTGGCCAACCTCCTCAAGGTCCCGAGGACTGCCGAAGGGTTCTTCCTCGAGGCGCACATGAAGCTCCGCCCGGTCGATTTTGCCTCCGACGGCATCTACCTGTGCGGCCTTGCCCATTCGCCCAAGAACATACGGGAGACCATCACGCAGGCGGAGGCGGCCGTCGCCAAGGCGTGCACGCTCCTGTCCAAGGAGCAGATCCTCGTCGGCGGCGTGGTAGCCGAAGTTCAGGGAGACAAGTGCGCCGCCTGTCTCACGTGCGTCAGGGCATGTCCTTACGGCGTGCCGGTCATAAACGCCAAGGGCGAGGCGGAGATCGATATCAGCAAGTGCAAAGGGTGCGGGAGCTGCGTGGCCGAATGCCCCGCCAAGGCGATAGACCTGATGCACTACCGTGACGTCCAGATAATCGAAAAGTCGGGCGCCTTAGTCTCGTAAAGGAGGAGCATAATGTCGTTCGAGCCGAATATCATTGCGTTTTGCTGCGAGTACTGAGCGTATACGGCTGCGGACCTGGCAGGTTCGATGCGATTGACCTATCCGACGAACGTGAAGATCGTCAAGGTGCCATGCACGGGAAGAGTCGATATCATACACATACTGAAGGCGTTAGAGAACGGCGCTGACGGCGTCTTTGTAGCGGGCTGCCTCGAGGGGGAATGCCATTTCCTGAAAGGGAACCTCCGCGCCAAGAAGCGCGTGGCGCGCGCGCAGGAGCTTCTGAACGAGTGCGGCGTCGGGGGAGACCGCGTAGTGATGTACAACCTTTCCTCCGCCCAGGGACAGCGGTTTGCCGAGATAGCGCGGGAAATGACCGAGAAGGTGCGGCAGCTCGGCCCAATCCGGCAAAGAACGGGAAGGCAAGAAAAGCAGTAAAGAGGGAGATATCATGATTGTAGCGAACAGGAAACCCTTTGAGGAGATCGTGGAGATGTTGAAACCGTACAACAAGATCCTTCTCCTCGGCTGCAACGAATGTGTTACGGTCTGCGCTGCAGGCGGGGCCAAAGAGGTGGCCGTGCTCGCTTCCGAGCTGCGCATGCACCGCGAAAAGGAAGGCAATCCCATCGAGATCGTGGAGCACACGCCGGAGCGGAACTGCGATCCCGAATACGTGGACAGCCTTGGGCCGATGATCGGCGAGGCCCAGGCCGCTCTCTCCATGGCGTGCGGCTGCGGCATTCAGTTCGTGGGCGAGAAGTACCGCGACAAGCGCGTCCTGCCCGCCGTCAATACGAGCTTCTACGGCGTCGCGGAGGAGCAGGGCGTCTGGACGGAGCGCTGCCAGGGCTGCGGCAACTGCATCCTCGACAAGACACTCGGCGTTTGCCCCATCGCCCGGTGCGCGAAGAGCCTCTTCAACGGTCCCTGCGGTGGCTCCCACGGAGGAAAATGCGAAGTGAGCGACGAGATACCCTGCGGCTGGCAGCTCGTCGTTGACCGTTATAAAGAGCTTAACATGCTCGATAAATACATGGAGATACAGCCGCTGAAAGACTGGTCGACGGCCAGGGACGGCGGTCCGAGGAAAAGGGTTAGGGAGGATCTGAAGCTATGAGCGCAAGCAACCTCGAAAAAGTGCTGAAAGGCGGCAATTTTGCGGTCACCTCGGAGTGCGGTCCACCGAGGGGAGCGGACCCCGAACCCGTTCGCAAGAAGGGTGGCTACCTGAAAGGGTACGTGGATGCCGTCAACGTCACGGATAACCAGACGAGCGTTGTCAGGATGTCCAGCATCGGCGCCGCAGTCCTCCTGAAACAGATGGGTTTCGACCCTATTATGCAGATGGTCTGCCGCGACCGCAACAGGATCGCGCTGCAAAGCGACATCCTCGGCGCCTCGGCCCTGGGTCTCAACAATGTCCTCTGCCTGTCCGGCGACCATCAGAAGTTCGGGGACCATCCTACGGCCAAGAATGTCTTCGACATCGACTCGATGCAGCTCATCGGGACCATAAAGGGATTGAGGGACGACGGACGGTTCCTCGGCGGCGAAGAGGTGAAGGGGGGCAAGCCGGACATGTTCATAGGCTGCGCGGAGAACCCCTTTGCAGACCCGTTCGAGATCAGGGCGATGCGCCTTGCGAAGAAGGCTGCCTGCGGCGCCCAATTCGTCCAGACCCAATGCATCTTCAACGTGCCCAAGTTCGAGAAATGGATGGAGATGGTGCGCGACCTGGGCGTCCATGAAAAAATATATATCCTTGCCGGGATCACGCCGTGCAAGTCGATAGGCATGGCCCGCTACATGCAGAAGTCGGTGCCCGGCATGGACGTGCCCGAGGAATTAATAACCCGCCTCAAGGGCGTGCCCAAGGAGAAGGTAGTCGAGGAAGGGATTAAGATTGCTTAGAGACGATCGAGCAGATGCGGGCGATCAAAGGGGTTGCAGGCGTCCACATAATGGCCATCGAATGGGAAGAAAAGGTCGCGGAGATCGTGCAGGCGGCCAAGCTTTACCCGCGCCCGTCGTGACATAGACAAACTGTGAATAGTTGAGGCCCGTGATGGCAAGAG
The DNA here is from genome assembly GCA_963818095.1 of uncultured delta proteobacterium. Lineage (GTDB taxonomy): Bacteria > Desulfobacterota > Syntrophorhabdia > Syntrophorhabdales > WCHB1-27 > CAWEPK01. The sequence goes on along the minus strand of CAWFRA010000020.1, from coordinate 63,227 downwards.
TCTTCACGGGCCTTATTTTATTTTAAGGTTGGGCAGTAGCTCTATGTGCGCCCTTAGCCCCGTTTGTGGGCGCGGCCGAAAGGAATGCCGAGCTTCTGCATGCGGTATCTAAGAGTGGCCGGGTTCATGCCGAGCACCGAGGCGGCCCCGTTCTTCCCTTCGATTTTCCCCCCGGTGGTCTCCATCACGTACCTGATGTGGCGCGCCTCCACGTCGTCCAGCCTGAGCCTGCCCGGCGCCTCGGCGCCGTTGCTCGCGACGTCGGCATGGCGGGGTGCGCCTTCCGAAAAGGCAGACGACGTTTCTTTATCGCCGAGGCCTGCTATATCATCGAATGTCAGTTGTTTGTTGTCGCACTGTATGAGTGCCCGCTCGACCACATTGGCCACCTCACGGACGTTGCCCGGCCACTCGTATTTTATGAGACGGTCGATCGAACCCGGGGCAAGGGCGGGTATGGAGTGGAAGCCGAGCTCCCGCGCCTTCCTCTCGATGAAATGCTCGACCAGGGCCGGGATGTCCCCTCTGCGCTCGCGCAGAGGCGGGATGCGGATAGGATAGACCCTCAGCCTGTAATAGAGGTCGTCCCTGAAGGAGCCTTCCGCAACCAGCTTTTCGAGGCTCCTGTGGGTGGCGGAAAGGACCCGTATGTCTACCTTTATGGGCTGCGACCCGCCCACGCGCTCGATCTCCTTCTCCTGGAGCACCCGCAGGAGCCTTACCTGGGCCGGGGGCGGCAGCTCCCCCACCTCGTCCAGGAAGATCGTCCCCTTGTCGGCCCGCTCGAAGCGGCCCCTCCTTTCGGTAAGGGCGCCCGTGAAGGCCCCTTTTTCATGGCCGAAAAGCTCGCTGTCGATGAGGGATTCGGGGATGGCCCCGCAATTCACCGTTATCATCGGCCCTGCGCTTCTTGGGGAAAGATTATGGATGGCGTTGGCTACGATCTCCTTGCCGGTCCCCGTCTCGCCTACGAGCAAGACCGGGCTGGACAGGGGCGCTACCCTGTAAACCTGTTCCATCACATCTTTAAGACCGAAATTGGTCCCTACGATCTGGGCGCCGACGTTCCTCCGCAGCTCGTTATGCAGGTACCTGTTGTCGTCGGCCAGCTTTTCTTTCAGTTTCAGGAGCTCGAGGTACTGGCGGCTGTTGGCCAGGGCGATCCCTACCGGCTCGTTGACGATCGACCACAGGTCGCCGTGCTCCTCTGTATATCTGCCTTTTCCGTCTGCCCGTACGATGAGTGAGCCGATGAATTTGCTCTGGATAATGAGGCGTGCGACGATGATCGAAGATTCTGGCCATTTTAGCTGTAGGCCGACCTCTTTGATTATGGAGTCCTGCAGGAAGTCACTCTTTATGCGCACCCTTCTGAACTGCTGAACGTTCTCCAGCTCGCTCCTGACGAAAACCGGCATGGGCACGCCGTCCGAGCCCGTAGAAAAACCTTTCTCGTCAGCCCGCGCGAAAATCTCAAGCACTCCCAACGGCTGATTGTATACGGTCAGGATCAGCTCGTCGGCCGGCATTGCCTCCCGGATGTAGAGCAGGCACCGCCACAGGGCCTCCCCTATGTTAAGACTTCCGCAGATACGAAAAATGAATTCGCGAAAGAAATCGTTCTTATTCATCAACTTCCCCGACCACCGTCAATCGAGAATCCCCTCCCGACTAACCGCCTACTGTACCTTTTTTAAGACTATAGTTGTGTTTTCTCACGTGCCTAATAATCTACAACATATCTTCTAATTATGATAGATAATTCTGCAATATTTAATAGTATCCCGTGTTTGCTTTGCTCCAAGCCAAAGGCGCCGGTAACTTGTCTATGTTGGCACGTTTTATGCATTTTATCAGTTGATGCTGTGGATGGAGATGATCCGTCTAAGAACCACGCCGTCTCAACTGGACGGAGTTACCCGCCTGATCTCCGATAACATCAGGCAGGCGACCGGAGAATGGGGGCTCCTCCGTGTCTGTATGTACCATAGCGCTGAGTATCAGAGCGATCTGGCGCTCAGCCTTACGTGGGAGACCAATGTGATGCAACAAAAGGGGAGCCGGGCGGGCCTGAGCATCAGCGAGGCGCTCAAGAACTACGGGCTTGTAGAGCACTCGGTATGGATGGAAAGAGAGCCGATGTGAGCAAAGACTCCATCGCCGGCACATAGGGGGGCTGCATGGGGGACATAAGAAAAATGTTCGAGCCGAAAACTATCGCGGTTTTCGGCGATATGGACGCGGACGGCTCTGTAGAAAAGATTCTGCTTGCTAACCTGCTTCTTTCCGACAGGCATAAGACCTTTTGGGTACACGCCGATGAAAGCGGCGGAGAACCCGCAAAGAAGGCGAAAAAAGGGACAAAACCCAAAACATTGGTGGTGAGCCCTATGGGCGAATCTATCTTCGATCTGGTTTCCTACCCCGAGGTGGCGGCGATACCGGAAAAGATAGACCTGGCCGTGATTGCAACCCCCGCGCCGGGCGTCCCTCAGATTGTTGAGGAATGCGGAAAAGCCGGGGTGGAGGGCATAGCTATCCTCTCGGGCGGCTTCAGGGAGGCGGGAGAGGAAGGGGCAAGGCTCGAGGAGGCCGTCAGCCGCATAGCCAAGGGCTACGGTATGCCGATACTGGGGCCGAACAGGGGCAGCATCATAAGGCCGAGCATAGGCCTCAATACCTCGATCTTCGACGTGCAGCCCGGCGAGGGGAACATTGCGTTCATCTCGCAGAGCGCCTCCGTCGCCCGCGTAGTCCTTGACTGGGCTGCAAACGCCCACGTCGGCTTCAGTATGGTGATCTCCCTCGGTTCGATGGCCGACATAGACTTCGGCGACCTCATCGATTTCCTCGGCGAAGACCCCCTGACGCGCAGCATCATGATCTATATGGAGTCGATCGGCAACGCGCGCAAGTTCATGAGCGCCGCGCGCAGCTTCGCGAGGAGCAAGCCGATCGTAGTAGTGAGATCGGGCCAGTTCAAAGAGAGCGCCCGGGCCTCCCATTCACACACAGGGTCCCTTGCGGGCTACGATAAGGCGTACGAGGTGGCCTTCAGGCGGGCCGGGGTCGTCCGGGTCCGGGAGATCATGGACCTCTTCAACGCGGCTGAGGTGCTCCATTCCAAGAACCTGCCCGGAGGGCCCTCCCTGGCAATAGTCACGAACGCCGGCGGCCTGGGCGTTATGGCTACGGACATACTCATCGGCTTCGGGGGCAAGCTGGCCCCGCTGTCGGATAAAAGCATAGACGAGCTGGACCTCTTCCTGCCGCCGCACTGGAGCAGGAACAACCCCGTGGACCTTTTCGGGGACGCGGATATCGAAAGGTACACGAAGGCGGTCAACGTCTGTCTCGCGGACAAAAACGTGGACGGCATTCTGATTATCTATGCCTCCAGCACGGCCGCCGACCCTGAGGGCCTGGCCGTGGCTGTGGCGGAGATCGCCAGGCAGGCGACGAAGCCCGTAATCGTCACCTGGATGGGCGGCCCCAGTGTCGGGGAAGGGAAAAAGGCATTCAAGGATAAACGGATACCTGTCTACGAAACGCCGGAAGAAGCCATAAAGACGTACCTTTACATGTACCGGTACAAGCGGAACCTGGAGCTCCTGTACGAAACCCCGGCGGACCTGAAGGTAGACCAGGGGCCGCCGAAGAACAACTTGAAGGCGTTCATACGGCGCAGCCTCAAAGAAGGGAAAAGCGTCTTTACCGAGGCGGAGTCGAAGAACTTCCTGAGCAGCTACGGGATCCCGAGCACCACCCCGTTTATGGCGGACAGCGCCGGGATCGCCGCTAACTGGGCGGAGAAGGTGGGCTACCCCGTGGTCCTGAAAGTCGTCTCCTCCGATATCCTTCGCAGGAGCGAGGTGGGCGGCACCGTGGCGGTCTATGCGCCGGGCATGCTGAGGTCCGAATACGAGGCGCTCCTGAAGAGGGTCGCGGATAACCGCCCGGACGCCAAAATCGCGGGTGTGACCGTTGAAAAGATGGTCGAGAACATCGAAACGCAGATCGCTTTAGGGGCCGACAAGGATCATGATTTTGGGTGCATAATATACTTCGGCACGGGTGGTATAGGTTCTGACGTATACCGGGATATCTCATTCGGGATACCGCCCCTCAACCAGACCCTCGCCAGGCTCCTCATGGAGGAGACTGAGGTTTACAGGGTATTGAAGGGACTTGGGCCCAAAAAGCCCGCTGACTTGCGCGAGATCGAGCAGATTATCGTCCGCTTCTCCGATCTCGTGATCGACTTCCCGGAGATAGCGCAAGTAAACATCAACCCGATAGTCATATCGAACGGCAAGCCGCTTGTGGTTAACGCCCAGATCATACTGGAGACCGGGGAGGTCGGCCAGTATCCCCACGTAGTCATCACGCCTTACCCGACCCGTTACGTCAGCCAGTGGCACTTCGAGGACGGCAGGCAGGTGCTGCTGCGGCCCGTAAAGCCGGAGGACGAGCCGCTTGAGCACGACCTGCTCAGCTCCCTGTCGGAAGCTACGATGAGGGCGCGGTTTTTCTCGATAATCAAGGACATCTCCCACGAGATGCTGATCCGCTACTGCAACATTGATTACGACAGAGAGATGGCCATAGTAGCGGAGGTGCGCGAGAACGAGAAAAGGAAGATGATAGGCATAGCGAGGCTGATCGTAGACAGGCAGTTCAAGTCCGGGGAGTTCGCCGTTCTCGTCCACGATGACTACCAGGGCAAAGGACTCGGCCTTAAGCTCGTCGACGTGCTTATAGGCATTGCTGAAGATAAAGGGCTGGGCGGTATCTACGGTGAGATATTGACGGAAAACGAAAAGATGATCGCGGTATGCAGAAAGCTTGGATTTACCATCGAGAGGTCAGACGAGGAAGTGACCAGGGTCAACCTGGAGCTGCGATAAAGGTACGGTCAAACCGCATCTTCGCGGATCAGTATTCATCATAAGGAGACCAGTGAGATGAAGAGTCCCAGACCTGCACCGTATAGCCCTTCCGACTCCGGCGCCCGCCCCTCGCTTCTTTATGAAGTGAGGAAGGTGCTGAAGTACCAGTCGGAGCTGAACCCAGAGTTCGGCATGGAGGTAGCCCGTAAGGCCCACGGGGAGAACCTGCTGGCATGTATCCAGTGCGGTACGTGCTCGGGCACATGCCCGGTAAGCCATTACATGGACTACACGCCGAGGAAGATCATCGCCATGGTCCGCTCGGGGTTCGAGGAAGAAGTCCTGACGAGCACTACCATCTGGCTTTGCGCCTCCTGCTACCAGTGCACGGTAGACTGCCCGAAGCAGATCAGGATCACGGACATCATGTATGCCCTCAAGCAACAGGCGATTGCGCGCCATCTCTATCCGGCCAAATTCCCCGTCCCCATCATGGCGGAGGAGTTCTACAAGAACGTTGCGAAGAACGGCAGGAACTCCGAAGGCACCCTGATGATAAACATGGCGCGGAGGACGAGCATTTTCAATCTCCTCAAGTATACGCGCCTGGGGATGAAGCTCTTCACGACGGGCAGGATGGCGCTCCGCGAAGAGGGCGTCAAGAACAAGGAACAGCTCCGCGCGCTTCTGCGCGGCGTAGAAAAGGCTGAGGAGGAAGCGAGATGAAATATCTCTACTACCCAGGCTGTTCTCTGAAGAGCACCGGAAAACCTTACGAGGAATCGCTGAAGGCGGTCTTCTCCGCGCTCGACGTCCCCCTCGAAGAGCTCGACGACTGGAACTGCTGCGGCGCCACGGCCTATATGGCCGTAGACGAGGTCAAATCGTTCGCCCTCTCCGCGCGCAACCTGGCCCTTGCTGAAAAACAGGGCGAGCCCGCAGACAACGGCCGCGTGCAGCTCGTAGCGCCGTGTTCCGCGTGCTATGCCCTTTCCCTGAAGACGCAGCACTACCTTGAGGAGAACCGGGACATCAGGACGAAGGTAGAGCGGGGCCTGCAAGAGGCCGGCCTCACGTACGAAGGAAGGGTCGATGTCCGCCACCCCCTCGACGTGCTGATGAACGACATCGGAGTGGATAAGATCAAGGAGGCGGTCAAGTCGCCTATCGGAAACAAGGTAGCCTGTTATTACGGGTGCCAGATAGTCCGGCCCTATGCCACTTTCGACGACCAGGCAAACCCGACCAGCCTCGACGAGCTGATGAAGGCCATAGGGGCCGCGCCTATGCCGTGGGCGATGAAGACGCGCTGCTGCGGCGGGACGCTCGTTGGAACGATAAGGGAAGTCGGCTTCCGCCTCAACTACCTTATCCTCAAGGAGGCGGAGAGGAGAGGGGCCGATACCGTCGCCACAACCTGCCCCTTATGCCAGTTCGGCCTGGAGTGCTTCCAACCCGATATGAACGCGGATTACAAGGGCGGCGTGGACATGCCGGTGGTCTATTTTACCCAGTTGCTGGGGATGGCCCTCGGTATTCCCGCGAACAAGCTGGGCATGCAGCGGCTTTTTGTGCCATACAAGAAGGCTCAAATAGGAGGTTAGCTAATGGCAGCTAATGGATTTCCAAGAATTGGGGTCTATGTGTGCGACTGCGGCACGAACATCGCCGCCACGGTAGACGGAGAAGCCCTGGCCGAATTTGCCTCCACCCTTCCCGGTGTGGCGGTTGCCAAAAGATACAAGTACATCTGCTCGGAGCCGGGGCAGCAGTTGATTCAGAAGGATATCAAGGATGAGAACATAGAAAGGGTTATCGTCGCTTCCTGCTCGCCCAGGATGCATGAGTCCACCTTCCAGGCAGCCCTTGAGAAAGCGGGGCTTAACCCGTTCTACTTCGCCATGGTCAACATCAGGGAGCACGTCTCGTGGGTCGTCAAGGACAAAGATATGGCGACCGCGAAGGCGAAGAGACTCCTCAGGGCTGCCGTATCGAGGGTGCTCCTCCAGCAGGAGCTGTTCTCCCGGAAGGAACCTGTCACGCCCAAGGCACTCGTCGTAGGCGGGGGCATCGCAGGCATCCAGGCGGCCTTAAACATTGCCGATGCCGGCTACCATGTCTACCTTGTCGAGCGGAAACCTTCCATAGGGGGTCACATGGCCCAGCTCGATAAAACGTTCCCGACGCTAGACTGTAGTACCTGAATTCTCGGCCCCAAAATGATGGATGCCGGTCGGCATCCGAACATCACCCTGCTGACGAATAGCGAAGTTACGAACGTATCGGGCTATGTAGGCAACTACAAAGTGACCGTGAAGAAGAAACCGCGCTATATCAAAGAGGAGCTCTGCGTCGGCTGCCTCCAGTGCATAGACGGGTGCACCTACAAAGAGGCGAAGTTCGCCGACGAGTTCCAGATGGGCCTGGGCAAGCGCAAGCCGATCTACCTGCCCTTCCCCCAGGCGACCCCGCAGGTCGTTCTCATCGACCCTGGCCGCTGCATCCAGTTGAAGACGGGTAAATGCAAGAAGACGTGCGCCGAGGCGTGCGACAGGAATGCCATCGACTTCGAACAAAAAGAAGAGATTTTAGAAGTGGACGTGGGCGCCATCGTCGTCGCTACGGGCTTCGAGACCTTCGACGCGGCGAGGCTGCCGCAGTACGGCTACGGCATTTATCCGAACGTTTACACGGGCCTCGAAGTCGAGAGGCTTACGAGCGCCTCGGGTCCTACGGGCGGCGAGGTGGTCCTGCGGGACGGCACCCATCCGAAGAGCGTCGGCATTATACACTGCGTCGGCTCCCGCGATGAGAAGACGAACCGCTGGTGCTCCAGGGTCTGCTGCATGTATTCCCTTAAGCTCGCCCATATGGTGAAGGACCACGCGGGCGCAGAGGTCTACAACTTCTATATCGATATGCGTACCCCGGGAAAGGGCTACGAGGAGTTCTACGACAAGCTGCTTTCCGAAGGCGTTCACTTCATCCGCGGCCGCGTTGCCGAGGTAACCGACTGGGCAATCAGCCGGGAAGAAATGGGCAAGCTCGTTATCAGGGTGGAGGATACGCTGGTCGGCGTGGTGAGAAGAATACCCGTCGATATGGTCATCCTTTCCACGGGCTTGCAGCCGCAGGAAGACGGCGCGCAGGTGGCGTCCATGTTCAGCATAAGCCGCTCCGCGGACGGGTTCTTCGCGGAGGCGCACCCGAAGCTGCGGCCGGTCGAGACAAACACGGAGGGCGTCTACCTTGCGGGCTGCGCCCAGGGGCCGAGAGACGTGCCTGACACCGTCGCCCATGCGGGGGCGGCGGCCTCCATGGCGATTGCCCTTCTCAACAGGGGAGAGGTGACCATATCGCCGACTGTGGCATCGGTCGACGAGAAGCTATGCTCCGCCTGCAAGACGTGCCTCTCGGTCTGCCCCTATCAGGCTATCACCTACGACGGTGAAAAGAAGCTGGCTACGGTTAACGAGCGCCCTCTGCAAAGGCTGCGGCACGTGTGTCGCCACCTGTCCTGCGGCGGCTATCAACGACGCCCCATTTCTCGGTCGAGCAGATCGTGGCCCAGATAGAAGGGCTTCTCAAAACTGCTTAAAGGAGCACGATGATGATACTTCGAACCAAGAATAATCGCCTTCCTCTGCAACTGGTGCACTTACACCGCGGCAGATGCGGCAGGCGTCGCCCGTATGGAGCAGCCCGCGAACATAGACGTAATCAGAGTTATGTGCACGGGCAGGATAGAGCCCATGTTCGTAATGAAGGCTTTTGCCGAAGGGGCGGACGGGGTCATAGTTTCCGGCTGCCATCCGCCGGGAGACTGCCATTACACGAACGGCAACTTCAAGACCTTCCGCCGCATGCCTCTTTTGGTGACGCTCCTTTCCCAGTTCGGTATCGAGAAAGGGCGGTTCCACTGGGGCTGGATATCCGGCGCGGAGGCGCCCAAGTGGGCGCAGCTCGCCCGGAACTTCACCGAACAGGTACGCGGCCTGGGGCCACTCGACTGGAAGGCCCAGCTCGCGAGCAAGGAGGATTAGCATGGCTGATAAACTGAAGCTCGCCCTTTACTGGGCTGCATCTTGCGGCGGCTGCGATATCGCCATTGTCGAGCTGCGCGAGAAGATACTCGTTGTCGACCAGGTCGCCGACATCCTCTTCTGGCCGGTCGCCGTAGATGCGAAGTATAAGGACGTAGAGGCCATGCCCGACGGCCATATCGATGTCTGCCTTTTCAACGGGGCGATCCGCACGAGCGAGAACGAGCACCTGGCCCACCTCCTGCGAAAGAAATCGAAGGTCCTCGTTGCGTTCGGCTCCTGCGCGAACGAAGGCTGCATGCCCGGCCTGGCGAACCTCTACGACAGGCAGTCGATTTTCGACTATGCCTATCTGGAGTCCCCCTCTGTGGACAACCCCGACAAGGTCGTCCCGCAGACGCATAACCAGATGCCCGAAGGGGAGATAGAGATACCGAAGTTTTACCAGACGGTGAAGACGCTTCCGCAGGTCGTCGACGTGGACTACCACATACCCGGCTGTCCTCCCCAGGCCCCGCAGATATGGGCGGTGATAGAGGCGATAGTCCAGGGCAAGCTGCCCGCAGAAAGGGAGCGTGGTCGGCGCCAACGAGAAGACCGTTTGCGACGAGTGCAAGCACGAGCGCAAGGAGAAGGCGATCAAGAAGTTTTACCGCACCTATGAGATCATCCCCGACTCCACGCAGTGCCTCTTCGACCAGGGCCTGATCTGCGCGGGACCGGCTACGAGGGGCGGCTGCGGCGCGCTCTGCACCAAGGTCGATGTGCCCTGCCGGGGCTGCTACGGCGCCCCGCCCCATGTGACAGACCAGGGCGCTGCCCTGATGTCCGCTGCGGCATCGGTTGTGGATGCGGATACGGAAGAGGAGGCGGCCCGTATCGTGGGTGAGATCGCCGACCCCATCGGGACCTTCTACCGCTTCGGCCTCCCGGCGTCGCTCTTGCACCGGCGGAAGATGTAATGCGTACGCAGGGTCCGAAGACTGCTATAAGGAGATCGCTATGAAGAAGATAAGCATTGATCCCGTGACCCGGCTCGAAGGACACGGAAGGATAGACCTCTTCCTTGACGACGAGGGAGAGGTGGCCAATGCCTATATGGTCATCCCCGAGCTTAGGGGTTTCGAGAAATTCTCCCAGGGGAGGCGCGTAGAGGAGCTGACGGACATTACGCCTCGCATCTGCGGCGTCTGCCCGAGGCGCACCATCTCGCCGCAACCAAGGCGACGGACGAGGTGTTCCACGTCGAGCCGCCGCCGGCGGCGAAGAAGCTGAGGGAGCTTTTTTACTCCGCCTTTTACGTAGCGGACCACACGGTCCATTTCTATATCCTCGGCGGTCCCGACTTCGTAATGGGCCCCGACGCACCCGTGGCTGAGAGGAACATCCTCGGCGTGATCCACAAGGTCGGGGTCGAGATCGGATCGAAGGTGATCGAGGCCAGGGGCAAGGCGATGGACATCATCGGCATGCTGGGCGGCAGGAAGGTCCACCCCACCTTCGGCATTGCCGGGGGCGTCATGAAGGCCCTCACCGAAGAGGAGAGGAAGCAGGTGGAGCAGACTGCCGGGGATTCGATAGAATTCGCCCTGTTCACGCCTGAAGCTCTTCAAGGACATCGTCCTCGCCAACAAGGGCTATCTCGACCTGATCATGTCTCCCATCTTCACGATGCCCACGTACTACATGGGCATGGTGGACGACAAGAACAAGGTCAACTTCTACGACGGGAAGATCAGGGTAGTCGACCCGGAAGGCAAGGAGTTCGTTAAGTACGCCCCGAAGGATTACCTGGACAACGTGGCGGAGCGCGTCGAGCCGTGGACGTACCTGAAGTTCCCGTACCTGAAGAAGGTGGGCTGGAAGGGCCTTACCCTGGGCAAAGACTCAGGCGTATACCAGGCGACGCCGCTCTCGCGCCTCAATGCGTCGGACGGCATGGCTACGCCCATGGCGCAGGAGGCCTATGAGGAGATGTACAAAACCTTCGGCCATAAGCCCGTGCACAATCTCCTTGCTACGCACTGGGCGCGCCTGATCGAGCTGCTCTATGCGGCCGAGCGCCTCCAGGAGCTGGCCAAAGACACGGCCATCACAGACCCGAAGGTCCGCAACATACCCACGGAGAAGCCGACGGAAGGCGTAGGCATCGTCGAGGCGCCCAGAGGGACCCTTACGCACCACTACGTCACCGACGAGAATGGCATCGTAACGAAGGCGAACCTTATTGTCGGCACGACCAACAACTACGCGCCCATCTCGATCGCCGTAAAGCAGGCGGCGCAGGGGCTTATCAAGAAGGGCGTGGAGGTGACGGAAGGGCATACTCAACCGTGTCGAGATGGCCTTCCGCCTCTATGACCCGTGCTTCGGCTGCGCCACCCATACGCTGCCTGGCAGGATGCCTCTGGTGATTAACGTGATCGACCCGACGGGTGAGGTGGTGAGACAGATAAAAAGGGATTAGGGAGTTTACTCAGTATACAAAACAGCCCGCTCCCGGTGGAAGCGGGCTGTTCTTGTTATATAGGCCGGTCTGCGTGCGCGGGGCTACACTTTGAAGCGCATGTCCAGCAAATATTCTGTCCGGAGGGTCTTGCGCTTCAGGTCGAACTCCATCTTCTCGAAGAGGTGGAGGGCCGGCTCGTTTTCCTTTGGCTATCTTCGCAGTGAAGCCGAGGAGGCCGCGCCTGCGCGCTATGCGCTTCAGGTACCAGAGTATCTCCGTGCCCACGCCCAGATTGCGGCTGTCCTCCTGTACGAGCACGGCGAGCTCGGCGATGTGCCGGTCATCGCTGACGACGTATTTGCCGAGGCCGACGAGCTTCTCTTCGTCCTCGCCTTTGAGGAGCGCAAGTATGGCCATCTCCCGAGCATAATCGATGAGTCCCGGATTCGTCGGGCTCATGCAGGGCGTGGAGGAACTTGCGGCAGGTCTCCCCGCCCGTCCCGACGGGGAGCGGGGACAGGAACTCCCTCAGCATCGCCTCATCGGTCGTCTTTACCGGTCTAAGGAAGACCTCCAGGCCGGTTTTGGTCTTGCGCCGGGCCTCCAGGTGCTCCGGGATAGAGGCCCTTCTTGCCGGGGGCGTAAACCCGGCTCTCGTAGACCAGGTTTTGCCTTTTTGCCTGCTCGAGCAGCGCAGGCTGAAAGGCGGGTGCGCTATGGCGATGAGGGACATTGCCCTTTCCCGGAGGTTCCTCCCATGGATATAGGCTATGCCGTATTCGGTGATGACGTAATGTATGTCGCCCCGCGTCAGGGTGACGCCCGGCCCCTTCTTTCAGGGAAGGCACGATCCTCGATACCGTCCCGTTGCGGGCCGTCGACGGGAGGACCAGGATGCTCTTTCCCTGCGGCGCCATGGCCGCGCCCCGCATGAAATCGGCCTGGCCCCCGATGCCGCTGTAGAACTGCTGCCGAGGGATTCGGATGTAGCCTGGCCCGTAAGGTCGATCTCGAGGGCGGTGTTGATGGCGGTCATGTTGTTTATCCGCGAGATGACCGAAGGGCTGTTCGTATAGTCTATTGTCTTGAACTCGAAGGTAGGGTTGTCGTTAACGTATGCATAGGTCGCTTTCTTGCCCATGCAGAACGCGGCGACGGTCTTGCCCGTGTCGATGTTCTTACGCCTGTTGTTGACGACCCCTTTTCGCATCAGGTCCACCATGCCGTCCGTCAAAAGCTCCGTGTGGACGCCCGAAGTCGTGCTTCGTGCTGAGGTATGATATGACGGCCGAAGGTATGCTCCCGTAGCCGACCTGTATCGTGTCGCCGTCCTCCACGATGTTGCTCACGTATTTCCCCATGCGCCTGACGGTTTCGTCGGGAAGGTCCGTCTCGTACTCCAGAAGCGGCTCGTCGTGGGGCAGCAGGAAGTCCACCTGGCCGATATGGACGAAGCTGTCGCCGTGGACGCGGGGCATGTTCGAGTTGACCTGGGCGATCACGAGCGAGGCAAGCTGCACGGCCTCCTTCACTATATCGACGCTGATGCCCAGGCTCATGTACCCGTGCTCGTCCGGCGGAGACGTCTGTATGAGGGCGACGTCGATGGGGATCGTATGGCGTCTGAGCAGGGCGGGCACCTGAGAGAGGAATATGGGGATATAGTTTGCCTCGCCCTTGTTGACGGCCTCCCGCGCATCCTTCCCGATAAAGAAGGAGCTGCGGCGGAAATTGCTCCCGAACTTTTCGAAGCCTGCGGGTCTACGCCGAGCGTCCAGATATGAAGCGCCTCTGCGTAAGAAAACGTAAGCGGGTGCGACTCGACGTAACGTATCAGCGCGTTCACGAGGTATTGCGGCTCTCCGCACGCCGTGCCGATGAAAATCCTGTCGCCTGCCTGGATCTGGCTGAATATCTGCTCTTCCGGAATAAACTTCTCCGGATAGGTCTTCATCATCTTCCGCATGACCGGGCCTTCCTGCCTGCTTTGCACAATTCCGCTCCTCTCCCTGATCGGCTTTATGGAAATGGTAATGCAGCACATGAAGTGTACCACCATCCCGCGCACTTTTATAGCTGCAAATGAGGGCTGCGGACCGGCCGGCAAGGCGTTTTTTCCTCTGCCTTTAAGCATGTCGCCGTATAGGCGATAAATATCTTTGGGGAGATGCGCTCGATGTACGACACCCGACCACAAAAGGAGCACCCGCAGGGCGCGATAACCGTGCTTTACGCGGCGATACCGGCCGGCGCAGAAGGACAGGGGCCGGATGGCGCACCCACCGGCCCTGCCGCCCACAAAGGCCTGGAGACGCTCTCGAGGATCGCGGCGGAGAAAGGCGGGACCATAGCCAGGAAGGGCGACTACACCCTTCTTGCCTGCTTTGCCAACCCCGTCGAGGCGGTCAGGGCCGCAGTCCTTATGCAAAGCGGCCCGCCGGTAAATGGGGGCGGTGAGCACTCGTCGGAGGTGCGGATCGTGCTTCATCACGGCAGCGGGTCCTTCAGCGACGGGGCCATACACGGCGACATCGCCGTTTTCGCGGCGGAGGCCGGGCGCATTGCGAAGGCAGGCCGCATCTATGTCTCTTCCGCCGTTTCCACCGCCGTAAGGGATGTGAAGGCGGTCGAGCTGACGCCCGTGGACGTAAAGCAGCGGTTGCTTTCCGGTCACAGGGCCTTCTACGACCTGGTCTGGCGCGGTGATGCCGACGCGGCCGGCGGCGGACAGGGCGGCCCCGTGTTCTTCGCCCACAGCCGGGCCCTGCTCGAAGGAGACTACCGCCCGTGTTTTTACTGCGGGGCGCGAAGACATCCAGCGAGCGATTGCCCGTCGAAGCACCTGCCCTACCGGACCGGTGCTCTGGCGGGGCTCGGCCGTTTATCGGTCGGCGAGATCAACGAGCGTTTTGCGCAATACCTCGACAGCCGGGAGGGGGAAAGGCTTTCCGTGCCGGCGGAAGCGGAGGCGGATATGGATATGGGTAGACCCCGCCTATCTTGTCCCTTTAGCCTTTTACGAGCTGAGGAAGGCCTTTCAGATCCGTTTCATGAACGTCATATGGAGCGCTTCGCCGAGAGACGAGTGGTATAAGGTCAGGGAAGTCGGAAGGGAGACTTCGGCCAAAGGCGGCGTGCTCTGGATCGCCCGCGACTGCATTCGCGTCTCCGACCTGAACGAAGCGGAAAAACTCCTTATGCGGTACGGCAGGCAGAACCGGGACGACTACAGGGCAGCCTGCGGGCTGGCCTTCATAAAGATGGAGCGTGAGGAATACAGGGACGCTCACGACCTTTTCCGCGAGGCCCTCGACCAGGCCGCGAGCCCCGTCCAGAAGACATATTTACATCTCCTTATGTCCCGCATCTGGGAGCTTCTGGAGAAGCGCGACAAGTCGCTGGAGGCGCTAAAAGAAGCAATCAGGATCGAGCCTTACTGCCTGGAGGCAAAATTCGAGGACGCGGCCCGCCATTTTCAATTGGGGCGGCAGACGGAAGGCCTTAACCGGCTTATCAAGCTGCTCAAGCTCTCACACGAATTCTATCTCCCGGCCCTCATCTCCCCCGAATTGGCCGAATTCCGTCCGGCAATCGCCTCCGAGCTCGACAAGCTCCGCGTGGAGGTCCTGATAGGGGCGCGGGAGGCGGCAAAAGAGGCGGACGCCGCCGTAGCCGGGCTTACGCGGTTTCTGGGCACCGGCGACGAGGGGGCGGCGGAGGTATTATCGATACAGGAGCACCTTCACGGGCTGCTGGCCAAGCCGGAGGCGTTCCTTTTGTGCCGCGAGGCAATGTACACGGCGCAGCGCATCGTGGGCGACTGCCGTGCAATCGAGATGGAGCGCACAGGCGACGTCCGGAAAGTCATTAAAGAGCTTTCAGAACGCGCCGGAGCGATGGTCAGGGGCGTTTCGGCTGCCGCCAGGATGGGGTTGCAGGTCCGTCCTATCCTGGAGCGCCTAAAGGGCGTCGAGGGAGACTTGAGCCGGCGCGAGCCTTTTGCCCGCTGCCTGGAGCAGTGTGTGCAGCTATCGCGGGAGCTGGACGGGGCCGAAGAAGTGGCGAGACGATGGAAGGAGCGGGTCGAGCTATTACGCGCCTGCGGTACGTTTCTTACGGACCTTTGTTTTGTCCTTTTTGTGACCGTTATAACCGGCCTGGTGCTCTTTCCCGGCGTCCTTCACTGCCTTGATGCGCTCAATTCGGGTTGGGGGCTCTCATCGGTCGAGCTGTGGCCCGTTCAGAAGTCCGTCCTTATCATCGGGGCCGTCCTCGCGGTAGGGCTTGCCATCGGCCACGCCTTCATGGGCAGGCTGAGGGCATAAAGGCGTTGCCGGGTCGAAGCATTAACGGTCCCACCCGGCGCCGGGCTTACCGTCGTTTACATTAAACAATGACTCTGATATCATTTATGCTCATAAGTTTCAATGTGTTATGGCGAGGGCAGGACGGGGAATGCGCAGTTGCCCGGACTACCGGGCGCACGGACGGTTGTCCGCGAGGTAATTGGTCCGTATTTTGAGGGAGACGCCATGAAAGAAGGAAGAAACCGGAAAGAAATAAAGGGGCGCGCGCCGCTCCGGGAGACAAGGCAGCCCGAAAAGCGGAGTAAGGCGGCGGCGGTTGCGGAGGCGCGAGCCGAAAAAGGCGCCGCCGAGGAAAAGCTGCCTGTCGTCGGCATAGGCGCCTCAGCCGGGGGGCTTGAGGCCTTCGAGCTCTTTTTCCGGAATTTACCTGTGGACACAAACGCCTCTTTCGTGCTCATCCAGCATCTCGGCCCCGATCAGCCGAGCATTCTGCGCGACCTGGTGGACCGCTTCACCAAGCTGCCCGTGCACGAGGCTACCGAGGGAATGCATATACAGCCGAACAACGTGTACGTCATCCCGGTAAAGGTGTATATGGCCCTGGACGACGGCATCCTCAAGCTCACTGAGCGCACCGGGGTGCGCCCCCATATCCCTATGCCCATCGATTTCTTTTTTCGCTCCCTTGCAAGGGAGCGAGGGGAAAAGGCCGTGGCGATCCTCCTTTCGGGGACCGGGACGGACGGCACGCTGGGCATCCGGGACATAAACGGCGCGGGCGGCGTCACCATGGTGCAGGAGCCGAGCGATTCCCGCTTCTCAGGCATGCCTGAAAGCGCGATAAACTCCGGCCACGTCGATT
Organism: uncultured delta proteobacterium; assembly: GCA_963818095.1. GTDB lineage: Bacteria > Desulfobacterota > Syntrophorhabdia > Syntrophorhabdales > WCHB1-27 > CAWEPK01. The sequence continues at coordinate 46,677 of CAWFRA010000020.1, read as the reverse complement.
ACGTGCTGCCTGCCGCAAAAATGGGCGACCAGCTCAAACAGGTCCTCGACCAGCTCTTGCCTGCTGCAGCCCGCAAGCGGCCGACCCCGCCCAAGCTCGAGAGCGTCCTCGGCCGCATCCTTACCCTGGTCCGCGTACAGACGCACCATGATTTTTCGCACTACAAGAAGAGCACCATCGTCAGAAGGATCGAGCGGCGCATGCTCCTCCACGCCATATCGGAGCCGGAAGGATACGTACGCTACCTGGAGCAGCACAGGGAAGAGGTGGTCCTCCTTTTTAACGAGTTCCTGATCCGCGTCACGAGCTTCTTCCGCGACCCGGACGCTTTCGAGACGCTCAAGCGCGACGTCCTGCCGCGCCTCATGGACGGCAAGCCTGAGGACTACACGGTCCGTATCTGGGTCCCCGGCTGCTCCACCGGCGAGGAAGCCTACTCGATTGCGATGGCTTTCCACGAGTATCTCGACGAGCACAAGAGAGGCAACGAGATTCAGATATTCGGGACGGATATAGACACGGCCGCAGTGGACAGGGCGCGCGCGGGCGCTTATCCCGCCAATATCGCGGGCGATGTCAGCGAGGAGCGCCTTCGCCGTTTTTTCGTAAGAGAGGACAACGGCTATCGTGTGAAGAAGGATGTGCGGGAGAAGATCGTTTTCGCAGTCCAGGACATTATCAAGGACCCGCCCTTCACGCGCCTCGATCTGCTCTCGTGCAGGAATGTCCTCATCTATCTGGATTCCGAGCTTCAGAACCGCGTCATACCGCTCTTTCGCTACAGCTTGAAGCCGGGAGGCATACTTTTGCTGGGACCTTCCGAAGGTATTGCCTCCTTCTCGGACCTTTTTGAGGTTGTCGATAAGAAGTGGAAGGTTTTCGACGCCCGCAGCTCCGGTACGGCCAGACCGGCCCTGCCGGAAGCCCTGACGTGGACACCGCTTAAAGGCAGGCCCAAAGAGCAGGCGGACCAGAGACCGAGCGAAGTGATCATTGCCGACGTGATCCGCAGGCGCCTGCTTCGCCATTTCACCCCTCCCGCGGTCGTCGTCGATGAAAGAGGGAATATTGTTTTCATCCAGGGAGAGACGGGTAAATATCTTCAGCCCGCCGAGGGCTCTCCCCACATGAACGTCTTCGACATGGCGCGGGAGGGCATGCGCATGGAGATACGCCTGGCTCTGGCGAGCGCCGTCGAGCGGAAGAAAGAGGTAGTTTACAAAGACCTGCCGGTCAGGACCAATGGCGGGATACAGCCTGTGGCCCTGCGGGTCCTTCCCCTTTCGGACCCCGGCACGGAGGGCATGTATCTCATAATCTTCGAGGAAGCAAAAGCCTCCGGCGAGAAAGAAGCCAGGGAGAAGCGCGCAGGCTCCAAGCATGAGGTAAAGCTCGTCGAGCACCTGCGGGAAGAGCTTCGCCTGACCAAGGAGCACCTACAGGCAACGGTCGAGGAGTTACAATCCTCGAACGAAGAGCTGAGGTCGGCCAACGAAGAGCTCCAATCGACGAACGAAGAAGTGCAATCGACGAACGAAGAGCTTGAGACGTCGCGTGAAGAACTGCAATCCGTCAACGAAGAGCTCGTCACGGTGAACGCCGAGCTGCAATCGAAGATCGAGCAGCTTTCCAGGACCGAGGTCGACATGAAGAACCTCCTGGAAGGCATGAGGATCGCAACCGTCTTCGTCGACAGCAACCTGCGCGTTGTCCGTTTCACTGAAGAGGCGATCAAGCTTATCAACCTCATCTCAACCGATGTGGGCAGGCCGCTGTCGGACATAGTCACTAAAGTGAAGTACGATAATATGATCGAGGATGCAGCGTCCGTCCTCCGGACACTCCAGTACAGAGAGACCGACGTCCAACTCGATAACGGCGAATGGTATCACATGCGTATCATGCCTTACAAAAACCAGGAGCAGGTCATTCAGGGCGTTGTTCTAACTTTCAGCGTTGCCGGACAGCGGACGCTGGTGGAGAAGCTGATTGCCTCAATGCAGGACTTTGCAGCGGACATGGTGGAAGGTTCGCCGAACCCGACTGCCGCCCTCGATAGCGATTTCAGGATTGTTGCCGCAAACGGCGCGTTCTGCGAGTTATTCAAGGTGACGGGGGACGGTTGCTCCGGCCGGACCGTCTTCGACGTGGCTGCGGGCCGTACCGAAGAAAAAGAGCTGAAGGAGCTTTTCCAGAGCAAGTTCGGCCGGAAGGACAGGACTATCAATGCGACGGTCCGCTTTAAGAGCGACGGGACGGCGCGGAGCCTTGCCGTTGGCCTGCGAAGGATTGAGGTCGTCGACAAAAGGCTGCCTTCCATTTTGCTGACCGTGAAGCCGGCGGGATAGAAGGCGTGACATTCTTGCTGATTGGTCCTGGCGTAATTTAGTAGACTTAGGAGACAGGGGAGGGCCTGCTTGCGAATGTAGGTTCCTCCTTCTTTACTTCCCCCCCTTATCTCTTTTGGTGACCACCCCGGCTCTGAGCGCTTTTCGGCAGGGCATTTCCGAAACATAATAACTTCCGCAAACCGGCGCGCCGACCCGCCATTCCACAACTCAGGCGTTATTTGACAATTCCGGGAAGCGAACCCAGGTTAATCGTATATCTCTTTCGCACCTTCGGACCTTTCCGGAGGCGATTATCGATTGGACGCGCTTTAAAAGTGGGAAAACAGGCAGCCGCTTTTCATGGGGAACCTCCCGATCGCCACAAAGAACAAGGGGAAATAAACCGAAAGCATGAGCAGACGGATATGCCTCATCAGTGAGCACGCCTCGCCCCTTGCTGCAATCGGCGGCGTCGACAGCGGCGGCCAGAACATCTACGTGGGCCACGTGGCGAGGAGCCTCGGCAGGGCCGGCCACAAAGTGGACGTCTTCACGCGCCGTGAGAACACGGACCTCAACGATGTAGTCGAGTGGAAGGACGGGGTCAGGGTAGTCCACGTGAAGGCCGGTCCCCGGCGATACGTGAGGAAAGAAGAGCTTCTCCCCTACATGGGAGAGTTCACCGACTATTGCCTTCGGTTCATCAAGGCCGGAAATAACTACGATATCATCCATGCGAACTTCTGGATGTCGGGGCTTGTGGCTGCGGAGCTGAAGCAGAGGCTGGGCCTCCCCTTCATCATCACCTTTCACGCCCTCGGCCGCGTCCGGCGGCTCTACCAGCAGGAGGCGGACGACTTCCCTGACGAGCGTTTCCTGATAGAGGAGCGCATCATTGCCGAGGCGGACGGCATCATCGCCGAATGCCCCCAGGACCATGAAGACCTCACGTCACTCTACAACGCGGACCCCGCGAAGGTGACTATCATCCCGTGCGGCTTCGACCCCGGGGAATTCTGGCCGATGAACAGGCTCTCGGCAAGAAAAGAGCTGGGGCTTCGCGCAGACGACTTCATCGTCCTCCAGCTCGGCCGCATCGTCCCCAGGAAAGGCATAGACACGGTCATACGTGGATTTGCCCGGTTCCTGCAGGGAGACGGGGCGCCCGCCCGCCTCCTCGTGGTGGGAGGGGAATCGGATGGCCCTCAGGGCAGCGGTCAACCGGAGATGGAGCGGCTTAGGGAGATCGCGGCCGGTAAAGGTATCGAGCCCTACGTGTCGTTCCTCGGGAAAAGAGGCAGGGACCGGCTTCGTTACTACTATAACGCCTCGGACGTCTTCGTCACCATGCCGTGGTACGAGCCCTTCGGCATCACCCCCGTGGAGGCCATGGCGTGCGGCGTGCCCGTGATCGGGGCCGAGGTCGGCGGCATAAAGTACAGCGTGGTCGATGGCGAGACGGGTTTCCTGGCGCCGCCCAACGACCATGAAAAGATCGCCGAGATTCTCTCCACCCTTCGCGCGCGCCCGGAGCTGAGGGAGGACCTCGGGCAGGAGGGCGTAAAGAGGGCGAACCAGCACTTTACCTGGCAGAAAGTGGCGGTCTCCATCGAGGCGCTTGTCGATGAAGTCCTCGCCGGGGGAAAAAGAAGCCCCAAACCGCCGGATGGCAGCACCGGATGATCGGAGACGGCTTCGCCTCGGTCATGGAGGTGCTGCGCAAATCGCAGGCCCTCCTTCATTCGCCCATCATAGCGGCCGCGGACGCCATCGGCGCCTGCTTCCAGAGGGGCGGAAAGGTCCTCGTCTGCGGCAACGGCGGGAGCGCCGCGGACACCCAGCATTTCGTGGGAGAGCTGGTCGGCCATTTCAAAAACCGCACCCGGCCGGGCTTGCCGGCCCTCGCACTGACGGCCGATTCCACCATCCTTACCGCATGCTCCAACGACATGGGCTACGAGCAGGTCTTTGCGAGACAGGTGGAGGCACTCGGTCAGCCGCAAGACCTGCTCGTCCTGATCAGCACGAGCGGACAATCTTCCAATCTCATAAAGGCCTGTGAACAGGCCCACCGGATAGGGATCTCCTGCCTCGCACTCCTAGGAAGCGACGGCGGCGAGCTGGCCTCCATGGCCGATATAGTGATTCTCGTGCCTGCGTCCGATACGCAAAGGGTCCAGGAGGTACAGCTTCTTGCACTGCATCTTATATCCGGCCTCGTCGAGGAGCAGGTGATGATGGGCCGGTCCGAAACCTTCGAGGACCGGGATGACGTTGCGTTAACGGTCGGCCCATAGCACGGGCCCCCGCAGCGGGAGGCGGGGGTTGCCGACCATCGATATTCTCATCCCCACATGCGACAGGCCCACACCGTCCTGGCAGTGACTCGGGTATGCCCTGGGTATGGCAGCGCAAGCAATCGGGATCGATGTGAAGAAGTACGAGCATTGGATCATCCTGGGGATGCTATGCGCCGGGGCCCTGGTCGTGATGATCGGCTTCCTGCGGGGAAGGCGCGCGAGAGGGTAAAGGCGGTCTCTACCATTACCCTCCCATCGCGATTCTCATTTCCCTTCTATCTCCGTTCTTCTCCGTGTCTTTCGCCTCGTCCCTGTCGTTCCTCGCCTCGGGGTTGACCATGCCCGGCCTGCGGTTGTCCGGGCGGCTGTCCGTGGAAGTCGGCCTTCCCCTGGTATCCTTGCTGGCGCACAGCCTGTTGCTGAGGCCGGGGCGGGGAGCCCATACCCTGCTTATGCCAATAACCGCTGTCGTGCCACCCCTTCCAGTTTTGCTGGAGCTGACCGTGGGGGACCCTCTGGAAGTTCCAGGGCTGTCCGTGCCAGTTGTGGCTCGCATAATATCCCCTCCATCCGGGGTCCACTTTGGCGTAGAAGCCTGGAACATGGTTGAAGTGAGCCCATCCGCGGTCATAGTAACGGGAACGATACCAGCGGCCTTCCCATGGACGCCACCACCAGCCGTTGTAGAAGAACAGGTCGACGCCGGCGACCTCGGGGGCAACGTAGACGTCCGGGGCGCCGGGAAGCACCACCACTGCTGGAGGGGCCTGCACGACGACGGGCGGCGGCAGGGGAATCCCGATGTTCACGCTGACGCCTACCTGCGCCCCCGCTAAAGGTGGAGCGACGACCGCGAGCGCCAAAAAGATAGCCCATACAAGCAACTTTTTCATTCATGCCTCCTTCATATTTCGAGCGGTCCCTGGAGAGAGTTCCATTCGAGAATCACCGGAGATCGCCTCTCCAGGGAATCCATCGTCCTTCCGAGACTCACCGGCACACATGCACAGTCAATGCCGCGGAGCGGACACGTAGAAAGACGCCCTATTTAAGCCATCTTTCGCAAAACCATCCCATGACGTCACATAAATTCTCGACAATTATGTCGATGCGACGAACCCTTCGCCTCCTGCCTGGGGTCTGGATAATTTATAGATAATGGGATGTTTGCTGGAAATCGAAAAAACTATAAAAAAAGTGCCCCCGAGGTGACTCGAACACCTGGCACCAGGATTAGGAATCCCCTCACATAGCCTTCACACTATCCAACATTTCATCACTTTATCTTTGACACTATTCGAAAATCAGCGTATTCTATATTCATGCAGCGTCACTTGTCACCACGCGGTTTCATAAAGAAATGATGGATAGATGATGGATAACTTCCGGACTTCGATACTGGATACGTTTGGATACGGAGACAAAGGCCCCGTATCATGTTTATCCAACATTTATCCATCATTATCCGCAAAAGGGGGCACCAATGGCCGTTAAACGCTTCTCGACTGAGTACCCGGGCGTGCGGTACAGGCAGCATCCTACCAGAAAGCACGGCGTAAGATTCGACCGCTATTTCAGCATCTACTACAGGTTGGGCGGTAAGGTCATAGAGGAGGGCATGGGTTGGGCGTCGGCCGGATGGACCGCACAGAAGGCGGCCGGCGAGCTTGCCAAGCTCAAGGAAGCGCAACGCTTGGGCCAGGAGGGGCAGACCCTTAATGAGAAGAGAGAAGCAGAGCAGGGGAGGCGCAGGCAGGAGCAGAGACGCAAAGAGCAGGAGCAGAAGGACGCCTTTACTTTCTGCCAGGTATTTGATGGCGCCTATATCGAGGAAGCCGACAGGACGAAGGATAGCGTCTCCTGCCGGCGCGAACGCGAGCTATACCGCCTCTACATTCAATCGGTGATTGGAAACCTGCCGCTTAAGGGTATCTCGATAAACCACGTTGAGACCGTCAAGAGCAGGATGCTCGACGCGAAGAGGGCCCCGGCGACGATCCGGTATGCCCTCGCCGTTGTGAGACAGGTTTTTAACTTTGCCCTCGATCATGGGATGTACGCGGGCGAGAATCCCGCTACGAAGGTCAAGAAACCATCGGGCGACAATAAGCGGGTCCGGTTTCTGACTCACGAGGAGGCGGAAGCATTGCTCGATACGATCAGGGAGAAAAGCATCGACGTTTACAACATGGCCCTTCTCAGCCTTCATACAGGTATGCGCGCCGGGGAAATCTTCGGCCTTACCTGGGGAGACGTGGACCTTAGAAGACGTATGCTTACCCTGAAGGATACTAAATCCGGATATACCCGGTTTGCCCGCATGACTGACCGTGTTCTTGAGATGCTGTTCTCTCTTCCGAAGGGCCAGGCGAACGAGCTTGTCTTCCCTGCCCGTCGGTAAATCGATGAGGAATCTAACAAATAAGCAGGACATTTGAAAGGGCCGTCGATGCGCTCGAGTTCAACGAGGGGATAACGGACCCACGACAACAAGTAGTCTTCCATTCCTTGCGGCACACATACGCCTCTTGGCTACTTCAGAGCGGCGCCGACCTTTACACGGTATCGAAGCTCCTGGGGCACCGTACAATCGCCATGACGGAGCGATACGGGCATGTAGCGGACGAAACCCTTAAGGATGCGGTCAGGGCCTTCGAGAAGGGCATCAAGAAGGCGACAAGGGTAGGAGAGAAGGCAGACCGCGAGGCAGAATAAATGCGTAAAACCTTGTGCCTTACAGGGCGCACATTGCGGAAACTGTTCAAGTGAGGGAGGTAAAAGCAGGATGGACATAGTGAAATGCTTCATGGATGATGAAGGTGCAGAAGGGAAAAGTTTCTTGGACGGAGGGTGGTATTTTCCGGGCCTCCCCACTATTGAGGGCAGGCGACCCCATGAAAGTTTAGACCTCTTGGTATCTGCCTATGCGACGGTAATCTCTCTCCACAACTGTGGGGTGGGCCGCAGTTCGGATCTGCGGGCGGGACATTCCAGACGACATAGGCCAAGCGATAAAGAGTGCCTTCGGGAATCTCCGCAGGACGGTGAAGAGCTACAACGCAGGGGCTATGGAAGCCGCAGCGGCCGAGGCATCTGTAGAAGAAGGGCGAGCCAAAGCGGCGGAAATCTTGAAGGCCCTCAAGGGGATATAAGACCAATAGGGGGGATAGGGTCGCTCCCGATAAGGCCGGAACCCTACCGGCTTTCCCTCCGATTGAATAGGGCCACTGAGGGAGTGAGAGAATGGAAAAAAAGCTACCGGCAGAAGAGGAATTGATAGAAGCAACGGTGGCGGCGGAGATGCTGGGGAAGGACAGAATCTGGAATCTGCTTCTGGATGGAAAACTGCCGGCGCATCGAGACACCGGAGACCAAACCGACCCGGATAACCGATACGTCCCGGTCAACGTCGGGGAGTTTGTGGAGAATAGGCGGCACGCGAAGCTTAAACAGCAGCTATGGGATTCCCCTAAGATGCTGGAATTGAGATCATATGCGGAGCCAGGGTGGGCCAGCGATCGGTACAATGAAGACTTCGGCGGACCCATAGGGAGGGTGGCGTTTAGACGGAAGTTCAACCTTCAATATAGTGCCGTGCCTGCACCGACTCAGGCGATGAAGGATAGAATGCTGAGCGAATTATACATCGTGATGGCCGAGGTGGAAGCCTACCAGGATAATATGACCCCGTCGATTGCGGAGAAGGAAACGGCGCCGAAAGCGATCCCACAAACGGTAGAAGATTACATTAAGGCCCGGCGCGATGAGGGCGTGCACCCCGATCTAATTGCCGCTGAACTATATAGCAAAAAGGGTAATTTCAAATTAACACACTTAGAAATTACACGCGTGCTTGGGCTTGGCGAAGGACTCCGTAAAAACCAAATTTACGCGCTTAAGCAACGAGGGCGAAGAGCATGCCAACGTGGGGAAAAAAGTTTGCAGGAACACAAAAGAGCTTCCACATAATGAAATTGTCACGGTGTCCCGGTAGACGCGACAAGCCGTGACAAGTCCATAACAGCTTAAAAATCAAAGAGAATAGCCAGAATGTAGCCGGGGAACCCAGTTTCTTTTCCTTCCTTGACTGTCACTTAAGGGACTGCGGTAGGCTTTGTCATGACACAAAAGGAGGCCGCCAAATGTCAAAAGACGCACTGAGAAAGTCACTGGAAAAAGCTCTTCCGCCGATAGTACCACGGTCCAAAATCAAAGAGAAATACGGAATCCCGTACACGTCCGCCTACCTTGCTAATCTGGATTATTTGAAACTCGGTCCTGGAGTCGTAAAGATCGGAGGTCGAGTGTGCTATGAAAAGTCGGCCTTGATCGCGTGGCTTGTCTCTCGGATGGCCTAAGACGACGCCGATGAACGCCGGGAACACTCCACATAAAATTTTCAGGGATAGCCTCTGCAGGGCGACAAGGACGGCTCCCCGGCCGTCCTTCCCTGGATCATCTTCACCGGGCCGCGACAGGGGGCGGGATGAGCAAGAAGACCAGCACCTATGCTAAAAGGCATCCATTTGCCTTAGTGCCTTGGGAAGTCTTGAACAGCAAGGCGTTTCAGAAGATTCCACCAACGGCGGGCAAACTCTTACCGGTCTTTCTTGGAAAGCCTCATTTGGCTCCGCAAGAGCCCGGGTATTATCGAACAGAGTTTGAATTCTCTTACTCTGAAGCTGAACGGCTCGGCGTATCAAGGAGCACGTTTAAAATAGTCCTTCGAGAACTGACCAATTTCGGATTTATCGACCCTGTGATTCTCGGAGGCCTGCGCGGATGTCGTCACAGCGCATCGCGGTTCAGATTGTCTGATCGATGGAAGAAGTACGATACGCCAATGTTCAGAGACGTCGACGTGCAGGCATTAGAGCAGGAACGGATTCAACGTCAAGTCCAATTTTCGTCGCCCACAAGTGCAAAAATTGGACTTGAGAACCGAGGGTGAGGATATGAGAAGTGCAAAAATCGAACTTGTAGGCGGACGTTCCACGGCGATGCTCAAGTGCAAAAACTGGACACCTTCTAGAATATTGCCAGTAGGCACCGTGAAGCGGCGTCGCTTGTATGGCTGGGCGGCGTCTCCCGTCTTCCGTCTTTTCCCTGTATCTAAGGTCTCCAGGGTCTCTAAGATCGCGAGCGCCCCTTCGAGGAGCACCCGTCGTGCCACTAAACCGCCGTTCAAAGGAGGAGTGAATTCACTGAAATCGCTGTCATCCAAAAGAACACGAAAGAGCGCATCAAGGTCATTCTCGCTGACTACAACGGCCACAAGTTTATTGATTGCCGTGTCTACTTTGCGGATGCGCAAGGTGAACTGAAACCGACCAGGAAAGGGATCGCTTTGAGCGCCGATACCATCGACGAGGTGATCGAAGCCTTACAGAAGGCCAGCGCCGCCCTGGAAGCGCAGTTGAGCCCGAGAGCGGAGGACAGGAAGCCACGGCCAGGCGCAGAGAAGGCGAGCCCGATAACAGAGGCGGGGAAGTCCGACAACCGCACCGTTTCGGAGAAGGTCCGGGCATGGGTAGCATCTTCGGTCAATGGTAATCAATTCTCAGTCAAAGATAGTCAAAGGGCCTTGGGATTGACTGAAAACGAAGCAGGCGCACCTTGTGAACGTGGTTTTCTCGAAGCTATGCGACGAAGGGTTGATCGAGAGAACCGGAGAGGGGAGAGGCAGTTACAGGCGCCGGAGTGCGCCGGCAACAGAGTAAGTTGCACATATCGCCGGGGAAATCGATTGCAGGCCGGCACCCAAATAGTAAACATGGAGGTAAGAAAAATGGCAGTCAACGAAAAACTGAGCTTCTATGCACTTAAACGGAATGCAGCCTGAAACCCAAGAGAGTATTCGGAACGGGATGGGACGCGGCTTTTGCAAAGGCAGCAGCCGCGGGCGACAGCGGAAAGAATCAGGGACAGCCAGTTTCGGCGTCATGGGACCGGGCGTTTCGTAGGGCGCAGGGGAGGCGCTAACGAATGAAAAAATTATCGGAAAGCGTGAGAGAGGCAAAAGAGGCTTTGAAGGCCCTGGAAGCAGAACTGAAATCGGCCGCAGAAAAGCTTAATAACTGCCACCGAGTCGAAAGAAGAAGCCAAGAACGAGCTTGCCACCGCAAGGAGCCGGCTGGAGGCGGCAAAACAAAATGTCGAGAAAATCATCTTTGATATCGCGGAAAAAGCAGCACAGCCGGAGGACCTCAAGGCGGCGAGGGCCGCGGTAAGGGGCATGATTGGAGAAATCGAAGACCTTGAAATTGTCGTCTCCACTTACGATTCTTTGGAATTCAGCCTGAAGACCGAGCTTTCCGACGCGCAAGCCCGGTTGTCCTTTACAGGCCGGGCCGTATGGGTTGCCGTGTGTGACGAGCTTAGGGCCGAGTTTCAACGGATAGAGGGAGACCTGTTCTGGCAGCTCCTTGCCGCCGCCGAACTGTCCGGGCAGTCGGTACCCCTCTTCTCCAGCGACCCGCTCCTGATGTTGATTCTCGGCAATCATGGGGCAATACCAAAGCTCGACGAGGTTAAGGAAAAGTTGCGTGAAAAGTACTTGCAATAAAATGCTATTCCTCGACGGACGGTCTCTTCTGGACACCTCCACCGGGTGAGATCGCCCGTATTCTTCCCGAGGCGGCCTTTTGTGCCTCGTCCTCACTTGAGGCCGCCTCTCTTTATGGGACAATGAAGTGGGCGGCCAAAGAGAGGGGCGCAAGATGATTGTAACCTATTTATATTATTCGGGGTCCTTCCTGGGGGGCCGGAGCGAACGGGCATTGCGCGCCGTGGTGTTTCTGTACCTCTGAAACTTTGAATTGTGGTTTACAAAGTTGGTTTACGAGGTTAACCGGCCGGTTTAATTATGAAAAAACTTTATCGAATAAGGAGAAGGAAAAATGAAAAAAGACGATCTTACTCTAATCGCAAACAACCTGTCAATCTCCGGCTGGGAATCCATCAGGGTCACCCGTGGAATCGAAAGATGCCCAAATGACTTTGAAATCTCCATGACGGAGCGATTCCCCGGGGAGGCTGACGGGGTTGTCGTGAAGCCCGGTGACCCCTGCACGGTCAAAATAGGCGACGATCTTGTCATTACCGGTTACATAGACCGTTATCATCCGAGCATCACGCCCACAGGCCACACGGTACGCATTACTGGCCGGGGGAAGTGTCAGGACCTTGTCGACTGCGCCGCTGAGTGGCCCAATTGCCAGATCATCGCGGCGTCTGCTTTCGAGATGGCCGCCAAACTCGCCCAGCCCTACGATATCAACGTGGCGCCACTCAGGTAGACGTAGGCGAACCCTATTCCTCAGTCCCAGTTTCATTCACGGCGAAACGGGTTACGAAATCATAGAGCGGGTCTGCCGCTACAGAGCCCTCCTGGCCTATGAGTTGCCCGATGGCAGCTTTTTTCTTACTCGGGTAGGAGATACACAGGCCGCGAGCGGTTTCACGCAAGGACAGAACGTACAGGCCGCGAGCATCGAATATTCGGCGGATCAGCGGTTCTCGGAATATCAGTGTTTCATGCAGTCTATGGACGTTCTCAGCGACCCAGGCGAAGGCGGAAACCTGCTCGCTATAGTCACGGATGCATCTGTGCTCCGTAATCGCAAAATGGTGATTATCGCTCCGGGAGGCGAAGGCGGCCACAATGTATGTATTCAAACCGCCACATGGGAAATGAACCGGCGTCAGAGCCGCTCTATGATGCTTAACCTCACAACCGATAGTTGGCGGACTCAGCCGGCACCTTATGGACCCCGAACACTCTCGTCCCTCTGTCCCTTCCCGCGCTCAAGCTGGAGCGAGCCATGTGGCTTATCAGCTTCGTCAGCTATAAGCTCGACGAGAACGGCACGACGGCCGATCTAACGATAATGCCGCCTGCGGCCTTCCAGCCTTAGCTCTATTCTCCTACAGCTGCAATATGCAGAAGTGCATCGCGGATGAGCGATACGGAATCCGGCAAAGAGCGCCGAGGATCCAGGGAAGCTGGCGACGGAATACAACATCGCATAGGGATTTGACTATAGGGGGGTTTGCTTCGGGGCGGCCCCCCTTTCTTTTGCTTCATTACCTATTGGCCGCCCGCTATAGCTTCGCAGGAGACGCTTTATCGCCGTCCGCGGGGGAATTACCCCGCCCGATCCCTCTCCGCGCATCCTGGGGCATTCGGCGCGAATCTTTTGATTGACAACGCCGCATGACCAGGGGTAGAGTTTGAGTGCTTGAAATACAACATGCGGATTACCTCCTAAAGTGGTCTATATTTTTATCTGCACGACGACTATGCCAGAGAAGCCCGATACCGTGAGGTACGGGACTGTTCCATGTCGGACCGAAGCACTTCTCTGGCACTTTTTTTATGTTCAAAAGGAGAGCAGTAACATGGCAAAGAAGGTAGGAGAAAAGGCGGAAATCAGGAAGGACCTGGACGGTTGCAGGGGGTGTGAGCGCGGAAGGATACCGGGACGTATTGGAGACGATCAATGGCCGCTTGCTCGACTGCCTACCGGGACTGACCATCCTGAACGGCTTCCTACAGCGCGAAACCCCGGAGGTAAAGCTGGATTTCTCCGCAGTAATAGCCCTGCGGGATACCGTCGCTGTCACTTACGAGGCGGTCAAGAGCTCCATGGACTAACTGCTTAAAATCCTGTAATGGAGGGCGCGATGAAAAAGGAGACCGAACGTCAACAGATTTTGGCACTGGCCGACAATAACGGGATTGCTCCGGTATTCCCGGTGAACATGGAACAGGTCAAAGCCCGCCTTCGCAGCGGTCGGAGGGGCCGCATTCGGGGCGGCCGGACCTAGCGAACCGTTTGTCTCTGTGAGCCAGCCAGGAGGATGATCTTGCGGGCACCATAGGAGAAAGCGCGTATAAGATAGAACAGGTTGCCGAGGCAATAGGCGGCATGGCCGTGACTCTGCAAACCGATCCACGCCGTCAGGAAGAGACCTGTCACGCGATACGCGCGCTTATGAACTTCATCAAGGAGCATACCAGAGAGCTCGATCTTATACCCTCTTCGTGCTCTTATGGATCACTCCATGCGGGAAGCGCGGGAAGGCGGCAAGCCCCGGAATATAAGGGTATAATCCCCATGGAGCGCCGATGACACAAGCCGAGAAAGAAAGGTTCGCACAACTTGAAAGGCGTATCGCTGATGTGGAAATAACTTGTCGGTAAGCTGGCCGCGAGGCTGGACCAGCTTCCGCACCTTCCACAGGCAGCCGGGTCGAAAAAAGAGCCGCGCCTCTTAAGCCCTGGTCCTGGGCCGAGTACCACCAGGCAGAGAATCCGGCGCGAGGAAGGCAGCGGTCGCTTCCCTGTGCAGCCACTTGAGCCTACCCACCTGGGGTAGAGAAATGATGGAGTAGCAAGAAAGAAAGTTGTGAACAACTGATTCAGGCACATGGGCCGCCTTCGGGCGGCCTTCTTCTTTGCTCGCGGCTAATCCACCTTCATACCTCAGAATTCCATATTTCGTTCCCGTGCCCAGGCTTTCAACGGCGGGGGGAGCTCATCCATCGAAGACACGCCCCAAGCATCTGGAACTTTCCTTTGTCCATCATGATCGCATACATTTTCCCTGTCGCCTTTTCAATAGCAAACGCGCTTTCGGTCATGGTACAGGAGTGCGGCAGGCAGCCGGACCCGATGATGAAACCACCCTCATCGGCAACTCCACTCGCCACCGTGATAGCGTTTTCGAAGGCCTCCGACTTGGCGCCGACGAGCTGGCGGAGTCTGCTGGCCGTAATCGGTCTTAAAAACGTCTTGGGGGTGCTTTCCTATCAGGGAGTCCACTATGGCCGCCGGACGGGGCGCCTGCGCCTCGGGGGCCTGGCTTCGTCCTTTTCCGCCCATAAAACTCTTCGGCAAAACAAGGCGTGAGAGTTTCCAAGTGAAAAGCCCCTACCACTTCAAGGTTAGGCCGATCGCATCCTCGGGCTTCGCATCTGCCGACCGCACGGTAAGGCGATAACGAGAATAGCCGTCATATTTCCCTTCGACCTTGACCGTTTCCGACGACGGGCTGCCTGGGCCTCGGGCGTAGCCGGGCCGTCCTTTGCGGGTGGTGCTTCTGCCGAAGGCCCTTGGGGACGTTCTCCGCCCTCTTGCAGCGCGGCAACGTCTAACTTGCCCTGTGAGACGGCAGAAGAACGATCTGTGGCAGGGTTTACGAGGGCGTCCACTAAGGGATCGACTATGGCCCCGGCGAGAGCGACGCCAAGCGCGGCAAAGGGATTGCCTCTCAGGTCCTGAGCGGCAGAGGTATTCACCATCGCCCTGATGTCATCCTTCAAACCCGCCCTGACTGAATCGAAGTCAACAAGATCGCGGAGCCTTTCCGTATCCTGCGCCTTTGCTGCTTCCCGGATGCCTTTGAGCGTGCGTTGGGGACTGAAATAAGCTGTAACAACGGCGCTCAATGATACAGAACAAAGACAAGAATGCTGAAAGCCCGACTATGATGGCTGACTTTCTCAGTAAGCACTCCTCTCTGCTTTTTCCCAATTCTACCACCCTTATCGATGGGGGTACTACTGTTTTCCGATCCTCGATCTTACGCACCTTCTCAGTGACTATCTCTTGCTTAACAGAGCTGGAGGACAAGACACTCACGCAGGCAGGCCGGGCCGATGAAATCGCCAGGAGACGGGCGAGCACAGGGGGGGAGTGCACTGTTTACCCTTCCCAGAGGACGCCGGCGAGTCCTGTGGGACGGTCTGCGCTGCGCCCTACGGCGTAGGCGGGACATCCTGGGAGTTTTGCCTTTACCGACGTCTGAGGCCCCCTTCAGATTGAAGCAGGGCATGGAGGAAGGCCGGGCGGCGACCTTACCGGCGCGATACGACCCTTTTCTGCAAAATGATGGATAGGAGTTGGATAAAATCACCCGACAAAGAAAAAAGGGCTAACCTATATCGGCTAACCCCTTGAAATTAAAAGTGCCCCCGACGTGACTCGAACACGCGGCACCAGGATTAGGAATCCTGTGCTCTATCCACCTGAGCTACGGGGGCACGTAAAAATTGTACTCACTGAAAGGGTAATCTACAACCGTTTTCTGCGGTTTTCTTCTATCATGGAACCGGGGATGCGGTCAAGTTTTTCCGCGATTCGCCGCCGGTCCCCCCACCGCACAGTCTTGCCGCAAAGAGAGATTTTGTAATAAGATAGGTACAGCAGGTTCAAGGAGGGTATATGAAGATTCTTGTCACCGGCGGGGCAGGCTATATAGGCAGCCATGTAGTCAAAATGTTAGGCGAGAATGGGCACGACGTGACCGTTTACGACAATCTCTCAACCGGCCATGAATGGGCCGTGCTTTATGGAAGGCTCGTCAAGGGGGACCTCGCAGACCTGCCCCTCCTGGATAAGACGATCAAAGAAGTCAAACCCGACACGGTTTTCAATTTCGCCGCGTCGATCCAGGTCGAAGAATCAATGAGGCTGCCGCTTCTTTACTACAGGAACAACTTTGCAAACACGATGGGGCTCCTGCAGGCAATGACGGACAACGGCGTCAACTACCTCATACATTCATCGACGGCCGCCGTTTACGGCATGCCTGACAAGATGCCTGTCGATGAGACGACGCCGCTCAACCCTATCAACCCCTACGGGTCTTCGAAAGCCATGATAGAGAGGGCTCTTTCGGACCTGGCAGCGGCGAAGGACTTCCGGTATGCCGCCCTGCGTTATTTCAACGTCGCAGGCGCAGACCCGGACGGCAAGCTGGGCCAGGTGTACAAGGAGGCGACCCACCTGATCACCAGGGCGCTCAAGACCGCAAAAGGCGAGTTTCAAAAGCTGCTGATATACGGGACGGACTACCCGACGCCCGACGGTACGTGCGTAAGGGATTACATACACGTAGAAGACCTCGCGGCCGCCCATCTTTGCGCCCTTGACTACCTTTACAAGACAGGCGGGACCGGTGTTATGAACTGCGGCTACGGGCACGGTGCTTCGGTGCGGGAAGTGGTCGATGCAGCGAAGAGGGTGACGGGGATTGATTTTCCGGTCGAGGAGACCGGCCGGCGCGCCGGGGACCCGGCCGCCCTGGTCGCAGACAGCCGGCTCTTGAGAGAGAGGACGAATTGGGAGCCGCGCCACGACGACCTCGATTTCATAATAAGAACTGCATGGAGCTGGGAAACAGCGCTCTCGAAGCGCAATATGAAATGACGGTGGCCGGCCGTAAGAGTGAGGCTGCACCGGGACCATAGTAGTTTGCCTTTCCGCATTCCCCGCTTTTAAAGGCGCAATTCTTCCTGCGCGACTTATACTTCGGCGGTTCGGGCCGATAATACTACAAGATGGGTCAGAATCGTTCTATCATGATTCCGGCGCCAGATAACGGCGTCTATTTACACAATACTTACACAATAAAGTGATTGCCGTGGCAGAGGTTTTGTAATAGAATACGAAGGGTATGCGCGAAGTCTGCACCTTTAAGATGCTTCGGTTTTTACTGAAGCCCCAAAGCCCACGCATCATGGCGGTAGCCCGTTCTCAAAGCATGTCGAAAGAGCCTATCGGAAAATAGAGAGCCGGAATGGTCAGTACCCTCCTTATATCGACTTTTGTGACCATCCTCCTCATACCGATATTCAGCAGAGCTGCGCTCAGGCTGAATATCGGACTCGATATGCCTGGCGGAAGGAAGGTGCACGAGCGTCCCATACCCAGGGTGGGCGGGGTCGCAATGATCGTGGGCGTGTACGTGTCTGCCGTTTTTCTCTCACCGCACGAGCATTTTATAACGGCTTACGTTATATCGAGCCTGTTCATCGTTTGTTTCGGGGTAGTCGATGATTTCAACGGCATTGATTTCCGCCTTAAATTCCTTGCGCAGGTAATTGCAGCGCTGGTGATCGTCATATACGGGGGAGTCAAGATCAAGAGCCTCGGCGGCCTGCTGCCTGAAGACGTGATGCTGCCGGAGACTATCTCGGTCCTGCTGACGGTTGTTGCTATCGTAGGCGTAACCAACGCGATTAATCTGGCCGACGGACTGGACGGCCTTGCCGGCGGCATCTGCCTTTTGAGTTTTGGCTGCCTCGCCTATCTTGCCTACCTGGAAGAGGACATCACGCTATGCCTCCTCGCCCTCGCCCTGGCAGGCGCAATATTCGGGTTCCTGCGATACAATACGTATCCTGCCGAGCTTTTCATGGGCGACACGGGCAGCCAGTTCCTCGGTTTTTCGGCGGTAAGCCTATCGCTGGCCCTCACGCAGGGTCAAACGCCCCTGAGCCCGCTTCTCCCGCTTCTCGTGCTCGGGTTCCCGGTGCTCGACACCCTTGCCGTCATGGCGCAGAGGATTTCGGAAGGAAAGCCTGTTTTTGCTGCCGACAGGAACCATTTTCACCATAAGCTCATGAGCCTGGGTTTCTATCACAACGAGTCCGTGCTCCTGATCTATACCGTTCAGGCGCTGCTCGTAAGCGCCGCCTTCGTTTTCAGGTTCAACACCGAGTGGTTCCTCCTTGCCGGGTACGTTCTGTTCTCGGTACTGGTCCTCACCGGTTTTCATATTGCTCAAAAGCGCAACTGGAAGCTGCACAGGTATCACTTTTTCGACCAGGCCGTCAAGGGCCGTCTGAGGGGTTTGCGCGGCCATGGGCTCGTGATCAAAGTATGTTTCGGCGCGGCATTATTTGGCGTGCCTTTGCTCCTGTTCATCGCCTGCCTGCTTCCGCCAAAGATACCGTCCGCTGTTTCTTACCTCTGCGCCGCCTTCCTGGCGGCCTTGTTGCTCGTATGGTGCTTCAAGAAAGAATGGATGAAAGGGTCTCTGACGGCCGTCGTCTATTTGTTCGTGCCTTTCATTATCTCCCTCGACGTCGAAAACGTAAATCACGTAAGCGCCACGTTTTCACGGCTCTACAATATGGCCCACATAGTGCTCATTGTTTTTGTCGTGCTCACGCTTAAATTCACCAGAAGACAGCAAGGTTTCAAGACGACGCCCATGGACTTCCTTATCCTTTTCATAGCCCTTGTTGTCCCGCACGCGCTTTCACGGTACCTGCACATCGAAAATCTAACGGTTATCGCTGCAAAGACGGTCATGTTCTATTTCAGCTACGAGGTCCTGATCGGCGAGATGCGGGGAAAGCTCACAAAGCTTGCCGCAGCAAGCATGCTGCCGCTGCTTACAGTGGTAGCGAGGGGATTGATGCACTGGTGACGCGCTAACCTAATAAAGAGGAGAAAAGATTGAAACCATTCGTGAAAATCTTTCTGGCGATCCTGATAACCGTGTCCCTGGTTACCGGTTGCGGAGGTCCCGAGCAGAAGAAGATGAAATTCCTGAACAAGGGGAAGGACCTCTTCGAAAAAGGCGACTATGTGAAAGCAAAGCTCGAGTTCAAGAACGCCGTGCAGATCGACCCGAAATTCGCAGAAGCTTTTTACATGCTGGGGTTAGCCGGGCTGAAAACGGGGAACCTCAACGAGGCGTTCGGCAACCTGTCGAAGGCGCTCGAGCTCAATCCGCGTCACTTGAAGGCGCGGGCGGAGATGGCAGGGGTACTGCTTCAGGGCAGGCTGTTCGACAAAGCCATCGAGACCGCCGATGTTGCCCTGAAGGACGAGCCGGGGAACGAAAAAGTGATGATAATAAAGGCGGCCGCGCTCCTTGCCAAACAGGAGTCTGCAAAAGCGCGCGAGCTGGTGGAGGCCATCCTGGCGACGGGGTCGAAGGCGTCCGATGCCTACATCCTCCTGTCCGCCTGTTTTTCGCAGCAGAAGGACCTGAAGCACGCTGAGGAAGCGCTCCGTAAAGGTATAGAGCTTAACCCCCGTTCTGTCAACCTCCACCTTGCCCTCGTCGAGCTCATGGCTAGGAGCAAGCGCATAGACGAGGCCATCGCGGTGATGCAGCAGGTGGTCGCGCTGGACCCTGCAGACTTCAACCGCAAGCTTGTCCTGGCAGGTCTTAACTGGGACGCGGGACGTGAGGACAAGGCACGCGAGGTGCTGAAGGAGATTGCCGTCGGAGACGGAAAAAATGAAGACGGATGGCTGCGGGTCTCCGGTTTCTATCTTTCCCGGAACCGGATGAGCGATGCAGAGAAGACGCTGAGCGACGGGATCGGAAAATTTTCCCGCAGCATCAGGCTTCGCCTTGCATTAAGCGAGCTGTACCTGAATACGGGCAGGGGGGACGCTGCCAAAAAGACCCTTATGGAGTGCCTCGGATTGGAAAAAGACCCGGCCAACCCCGATATTATCATGGCAAAAAACGGGCTTGCCCGCATCTGCCTTTCGAGGGGCGAGATCGACGAGGCCGCCAAGTATACGGAGCAGGTGCTGAAAGAGTCCCCGAAGAACCTCGATGCCCATTTCTTCAAAGGCAGCGTATATCTTGCGAGGGGGGACGGTAATAGTGCCGTTCCGGAGTTTCGCACGGTGGTGGCCGACAGGCCTCAGCTCATCGCGGCCTATGTTCGTATGGCCGAAGCCCATGCAATGAATAACGAATTGAACCTCGCCTCCGACGTGCTCCTGAATGCCCTCAAAGTTGACCCGAAATCCAGGGAAGCAGGCATGGCTTACGCAAGGTTGCTGGTCTTGCAGAAACAAAACGGAAGGGCTGAGGACCAACTTCGCAAAATGGCGGCTGCAAATGCCGATGACCTGGGCATTACGGCGGAGCTGGGCGACCTGTTCCTGCTGAAGGGGGAGATGGGCCGCGCCGAGGCCCAATATACGGACATCAAAAAACGCGCACCGAAGAATCCCGCGGGATACGCAAAAATGGGTGCTCTCTTTCTTAACCAGGGCAAGCTGGATAAGGCCAGGACCGAGTTCGAGCAGGCATGGAAACTCGCACCCGATTCCCCGGACCTGTTCTCTGCGGTTGTCCACGTGGTGATTGCACAGAACAAGTATGACGCGGCCGTTTCTCTATGCGAAGAGCGAGTAAAGCGGAACGGCAACGACGCGATGGCTTACAATCTTCTGGGCCAGATTTACACTACGAAAAAAGAATTCAAAAAAGCGGAAAGCGCTTTTACAAAGGCAATGGAATTGCAGCCGTCGTGGACGGTGCCGCTCGGCGGGCTCGCGCAGGTCTACGTGACCCAGGGGCAGACCGCATCGGCCGTAAAGAAGCTGGAAGACCGGCTGAAGGCGGAGCCGGAGAATGGGAACATTCAGCTTTTGCTGGCCCAGCTCTATTACAGGAATAAGGAATACGGAAAGGCGATCGGGATCTACGAGAAAGCGCTGCAGAAGCAGCCGGGCAACTGGGCTGTCTCCAATGACCTGGCGTTCCTCCTGTCCGAACAGTCCAATTCCCCGAAAGACCTTGAAAAGGCAAGAGTCCTGGCGCAGAAGGCGCTCAATGCCCGGCCGGACGAGCCGCGGATTCAGGACACGCTCGGATGGGTCTGCTACAAGCAGGGCGATACGGATCGCGCTTCCGAGCTTATCCGGAAAGCGTACGTGAAGATGGCAAGCAATGCCGCAGTCAACTACCACATGGGTATGGTCGCCTATAAGACGGGGAAGACTGCCCAGGCAAAGGAGTACCTGACAAGGGCCGTAAGTTCGGGCGAGAACTTTCAGGGGAAAGAAGATGCACAGAAGGTGTTGACGAAGCTGTGAGAGGGAGGACCAGGCAACAGTCCGGCTGAGACGGGATCGATAAAGCGGTATCGGAAAAGGCAGGGACGCCCCCTGCCTTTTTTATTTCTTCCGGTATTTGTTCAGGACCAGGCCGATTAATTTCTCGGTCGGAAGGAGCTGCAGGGCGTTTCTGATCTCTGCGAAGCGGCGTAGAGCCGGCAGCGACCACCATCAGGATATGGTCTACCTGCGGGGCGAAGGCCAGGGCGTCGGGGCTTGTCAGTACGCCGGGCACGTCGAAGAACACGTACCGCTCGGGATAGCGGCTCTTCATGTCGGCAACGAGTTCCTTCATCCTCGGGGAAGCCAGAAGCTCGGTGCTGTCCTGAAGCGTCCCGCCGCCCGAGATAAGCGTGAGCTTCTCGGAACCGGGCCAGATGATAAGGTCGGATATGGGTGTGTTGTTCAGGAGATGATCCGAGAGACCCATGTCGCTCTTGATCCCCAGGTACTCATGTATCCGCTGATTGCGGAAGTCGCAATCGACGAGAAGGACCGTTTTTCTGAACTCTCGGGCAAAGGCGAAAGCGAGGTTGATCGCGGTGATCGTCTTGCCTTCGCCGGACAGAGGACTCGTGACCATAATCGCCCGCCCGCCCCGCTCCTCGGTCTTTTGCAAAATCTGGGTCCGGAACACCTTATACGGCGCCAGGTAGGGCGAGGCCGGCAGCACGCCCACGCAGCGGTTCGCTGCGGCGGTCAGGGGGTTGAGCCAGGCGGTCCTGGACTGGCTGTAGCTGGGAGAGACCCAGCCGGCCAGCTCTCTCTCCATTGTCTGGGCCGGTTCGACGACACCCATATCGGGCATCGGCATTGGCTCACTCACCGGGACCTTCTTCCGCTTGGCGGCTTTCGAGGGCTTCCAAAACGCCGGCACGGGCTTCCTCCTATATCATCAATCGTCTAGCAAGCCTTGCCCAGAAGACTTCTAGGTCCATCACGAAGAAATGGAACAAGATTATAGCCGCGGCCAATCCGACCGCAACACCGACAGCCAGCTTTCTCCTGAACTTTTGCAACTTCAGCTTGTCCTCTTCGGTTACTATCCTGGGAATGGTGCCGAGCACCGGGAACCCTGTCTCATTCGACAACTGGATCGCGCTCCTGACCGACTGGTCCGCCTGCTCCTTCAGGGCCACATTCCCAACACCGGCCCCTATGCCAAGGAACAAGCCGATGAGGATTACTGCCGGCACCTTCGGCTTGACCGGTTTTTCGGGCAGCCTCGCCGGGTCAATAATCGTGAACTTCTCACCCATTTGCTCCTTCTCGAGCCCCTGGGCCACCCTGGCCTCGAGCACCCTCTTCATAAGCTCCTGGTACTTCGTTTCGGTGTTGGTGCGCTCCACCATCAACGCTTTGTACGTCTCCTCGACGCGCGGGGCCGCCTCAGTCCTCTGGATATATTCTTCCCGCTTCCTGCGCATCTCGATTATTTGCCTTTTCACCGATTCTATATCCGATTGCACGCCTGCGAGTTGGGAGGCGATCGTTATGTAAGATGGGTTGTTTGCCTGGTCCGTCACGGAAATCAGGGGCTTTTGGTCCGATTCCCTCTTAACCGACCGCTCGGCTAATGCGCTTTTCCAGGGCGTCGACGTCCATCCTGGTCTTCTTAACGTCCGGGTACTTGTCGGAGTAACGGCTTTCGAGCTGGAGGAGCTTTGCCTTCAATTCTTTCAGGAGTGTCCTGTCCTGGTCCTTGCTCTCCGTCGGGATGCTCGCAAGCTGTGTCTGGAAGATCTCTTCCTTCTCCTTCAGCGACCTGAGTCTCGTCATTAAGCCTGTTAAGGTCGGATTCGGTCCTGTCGAGCCCCTGGAAGTTGACTTGCAGCAACTCGGGTACGGCATTGATGTTCTTTCCCTTGAAATATAGCTATTTTAGAGTCCAGGTTCAGCAGGTGCTCCTGTATATTTTTCGCCTCATCCTCCAGGAACCTGGCCGCGCCGGCCGTTTGCCGCTCGCGTGTCTTCAGGTTCTCCTCGAGGTAGAGCGAGGCGAGCATATTGGCGACTTCCTGCGACCATCTGGGGGCTTCTTCCCGTCATAGGAAAGGGAGAAGGCAATAGTCGCCTGCATGGGCGTCGAGCTTCTCTTGTCTGCCACGTCCGCGCTGATCATTTGCAGCTTGATGTCTTTTCGCATCAAATCTACGATCTCTTCGGTGGTCATCTTCCGCTTAAGCTCCGCATAGAGACCGAAATGGTTGATGATTTCGAGAAGCCTGGTGGTGCTCATGATGCGCTGGTTGATCGATTGAAGGCGCTGCTCCACGAACCCCGTTACGGTAGTAATGACGAAGTCGCGGGGTATCTCCTGCTCTTCGATCAGTATGGTGATGGTCGACCTGTACGTCCGGGGCCACACTACGGCGGCGACCAGGGATATGGCGAAGATGATAACGATAGGAAGGATAAGGTACCATTTCCTTCGCAGGACGACATCTATATAATCGCTTAATTGTTTTCGCGTCTTCTTCCATGCACCTACCTGTTCGGGGGAAAATCCATAGTTCTTATCGTAGCACAGGCTAATCCCCCGCATCTATAAAAAAATCTATATCTTTCATACCCATACCTGCCTTCCTTTCGGACATGCGGTGCCTTGCACGCCACCTTTATAGCTATACGACGACTGCCGGTGAATATCATGGATAAATCGCTGATTATGTGGTCGAATTGAAATCAATGAGACGTTTTTCGGAAGCCGTGGGTATTTGCGCCGCGGCTAAGTTGACGGCGTACCCGGCCGGTTCGCCGTGGGGCATGCGCTTTACGGAGTGCCTGAGCCCTTCAACTTTCGACTGGACGAGTCCCCTTGTCTCGGCCGCCTGTATAAATCCCTTGAACTGGTTGAAGCCAAACCCATTGAAGTAGATCTTTTTCTCGATCAGCTTGGAGTTCACGTTCCTGTATGAGTGGTAGCTGGGCTCGCCGCCCTTGTCCAGCTCGGCGAGGACGTCGATGAGGAACTGAAATGCATGTTGCATCGGCCCTTCTCTTGTCAGCACCTTCGGGACCGGATAGATGAATGATTCGGCGCCCCTGCCTTCGATCTTGACGAAGCCTGCCTTGACCGCCGCGCTCACGAAGTCGCTCCAGTGGGAGAAGTTAAGCTTCTTCTCGTTGAAATTGGGGTTCAGCATCTTCATTCTGATCTTAACGGACCCGATGCCCGGATTAATCTTCTTTTTCAGCATCGTATCGGCCGCCTCTGCAAGGACCTGGAACCAGTCCTCGATGGCCATGAGGGACGTGGCGACCTGCCGGCGCCCCGCCTTTCGCCTGCGCTGCTTTGTCATCGGGCAGAGGGGCCGGCTTTTCGGTTGTCTCCTCGTCGTTTCCTCCGGGCATCAACTCCCGGTAATCGACATAACTGTCAGCAAGGGCGAGCAGGTCTTCGGAGGCGTTCTGCGTATTGCAGACGATGTGGACCATTTTGCCCGCCCGCCTCAGGGCGAGCACGAGAAAACGAAAATCGCTGTCGCCCGTCACAAGGATGAACGTATCGATGTGGTCGTGGATGCGCAGGATCTCCAGCGTGTCGGAGACCAGCACCATGTCGGAGCTGTTCTTGCGGCCCTTCGGGATATGGACCAGGTAAAAGTACCGGCTGGTCAGCGACGGCGCGAGCTTCGAGAAGACCGTGTTCGTCCAGTTGCCGTAAGCGCGGGCGGTCACGATGCGGCCTTTCGACTCTGCGTGCTCGATAAGGCCCTCGAGGAAAAGCGAATCTGCGCCGGGGTTGACATTCTCCAAGTCCCACAGCAATGGCCACGTTGTTCATGGTTTTATTATACAGGTTTGTAGCGGACAGCTTCAATTGGAAACAATTTTAAGGTATGCATAAGATCGCGCCCCGGTCCGGTGCAAACCGAGCCATTCTGCTATAATACGTCGTGGTGGTCCCGCCTTTATCGTCTATTCTGATCGCGCTGGGCCTGTTGCTGCTTATCTCGATACTGGTCTTCAACCGCGTAAGAAAGCCCCCGCTAGTCGGAAAATAGACGGCCCGGGTGCTTATGGTGTGCACCATACCCTCCTCGTCGCGGCTTTCGCGCTCCATTTCAGCGGCGCCCGCAGCCTTGGGGACCGGTCGCGGCGTTACGGTCGGCATCGGGGCCACTGCCGCCAGGGCTCCGCAGAAGCGCCGTCCGCAGGCGGCTGGAGCTTTTCGTTCGAGCCCAAATCGGCGCGTTGGGGCCAGGAGGTGGACATTCGCGTCATCCCGCCTAAAGATGACGTGACTGTCTACTACAACGGCAGGCCGCTGCCTGCGCGGTCCAAGGGCAACGGAATTTTCACAGTGACCGTGCCGACCATGAGCAAGGACGGCCGCTTCAGTCTGGAATGCGGCGGAACGAGGGTCGAGGCGGAGGACCGGCTTACGTCTCGGCCGATTGAAGCTTTGGCGGCGGCCGTTCGCACGGATAGGGTTTATTCTTTTAAAGGGAGGTTTTTTATGCCTTATGTCAATATCAAAGTCACCAAAGGAAGGCGTCACGGCGGAGCAGAAAGAGAAGCTGATAAAAGGGGCGACCGACCTGCTGCGCAACGTCCTCGGCAAGAACCCGGCCACGGTCTTCGTTGTTATAGACGAAGTCGAGACGGACAATTGGGGCGTTGCCGGCGAGACGATCACAGCGAGGCGGAAACGCGGTCAGTGACCTCGAAACCGTCTGTCTTCTTTAAGGCGGCGTATGCCATAGCCTGCGATTTTTCGGTGATTTCGCCGGAGATCTGTTTTTCCCGTATCTCGTGAAGCACCTGCCCCAGGGCGGGTCCCTCGCTCAAAGCCCGCCGCCAGGAGGTCGTCGCCCGTCACGATCCGGGGCAGGGGCGTGCTTTTCCATTCCGCGTACCCCGCGAGCACCTCCCGGCAGCGTTTCCTTACCTGTACGGTCGATTGGTTCTCCCTCCCGCCCGAATTCCCGTAGAGGTCGAGAAGGGTAAGGAAAACGAGGGCGGGCGATAGGTCTTCCATCCTGTAGACGATCCTCCTCACCGCCTTTTCCGTGGCCTCCCCAGTGCTTATGAGGAAGATGCGCATGTGGTTCTCGATGACGGCCCGTATCGCCCTTGCCTCGGACGTGCTGAACCTCAGTCTTTCCATGATCCCGGCTGCGATGTCGCTTGAATGGCGCTCGTGGTAGTAGAAATGGACGCGCCCTTTCTCTTCGTCGAAGGAAAATGTAGCCGCCTTCCCGAGGTCATGAAAAAGCAGGCCGTAGCCTGCCAGTCGCATCTCCATTTCGGTGAAATGCATTGAATCTTTTTATCTTCCCCGACGTGCCTGAAGCCGCCTATCGTGTGGCGGAGGGCCCTCGGCCGCAGGTGCCTCTCCGTGTCGATCTCCGCAAGCCCGAGCAGCTCCGGGAATATCTCGAAGAGAAGGCCCGTCTCCTCCATCGTCCTCATGCCACGGTAAGGGTTGTCCGACAGCATTATCAGGTCGAGCTCGTATTTTACCCTCTCCGCCGCGGTATTGCGGATGAGCTCCTTTTCCGCCTCAATTGCCTTCTTCAAGCACCGGGTCAAGGCTGAAGCCGGGCAACGAGCAGAGGTGCCTCATCGCCTTCACCATCCTCAGCGGGTCCTCGCTTAAAGCACTCCTTCCTGGGATAGCGGATGATGCGTTCCTAATGTCTTTGATGCCGCCGAGGGGATCGAGCAGCCTGCCGGCGCCGATTGCATAAGCCATGGCATTGATGGTGAAATCCCGCCGCCGCAGGTCGTCATCGATGCTTCCCGCCAGTATGGTGATGTCCAGGTTGACGTCCCCGCGCCACGATCCTGTGCGTCTGGATAGGCTTCTTGCCGAGGGGGAAGGCGTGCGCGCCGAATATCCGCTCTATCCGGGCGATGTCTTCTTGGCGGGAGAGGGCGAGGTCGTAGTCGTTCGGCAGGCGGCCGAGGGCAAGCTCCCGCAATGCCCCGCCGACCAGAAAAACAGGACCGGCGAGCCGGCCGTTCCGGACCCTCCCGACAATGTCGAGTCGTGCGATCCTTTCTAGCCAGGGCGGACGGAGAAAGGGGCAAGGTCTTAGGCATTCTGACGATGGCGGCCGATCTGTCCGCCATCTCTTCGAGCAGGCCCATTATGTCCAGGTAGAATGTCAAAGCGGCGGGCCTGAGAGGCAGGCTGCGCGCCGGCGCTGCCCCCCTTCCCGGCCGTCCACTTTCGGACCTTCCCGGCAATGAGGGCCGTGTTCGAAAGGATGTAGCGCCTGAAAGTCGGGGCTCGTCTCCGGCAGCCGCCATGTCGCCTGCGTCTCTCGCCGCGTCGCCTGCCAGCGTGATTATCTCGCTCACGTGCGCCTCGGCCTGGCCCGTCCGGATGCCGGCCTTGAGTCCGTCCTGCATCCGCTGCATGAGCTCTTCGGCCGCTGCCGAGAGTTGCCGTGAGAGCCGCAACCTCTTTTTCTGCGTTCCCTTCCAAAAGCGCCAGGCGCGGATGCGAGCTGCGCCCCGGCCGCCTCCCGTGCCTGCCGCAGCCGGGCTGCGTCGCGAATAAAAAGAGACGCCCTGGCCTCGTCCAGGGCCTTCACTAGCGCAGGCGAGTATGTCGAGTTTCGATTTGGCGTATGTCTTTTCCTGTGTCTTCTCGTCCATAGTTTCTTCTCTCGGTGTCAATGAGTCGTTCGGCGCCCCGCGTCAGATGCGGTGCCTCGTATCGGGCCAGCCGCCTGAAGGCGTCGATCTTTTCCCTGTCCTTGACCCGCGCGCGGTCGAGGCATTCCTTCAGGAACCCGATCGAGCGGTCGTACGTCTTCCGGTCGACGGGGAAAGGATGGCCGTCCTTCCCTCCGTGGGCGAAGCTGAACCGGGCGGGGTCGGTGAAGCTGGGCGGCGCGTCGTAGACGATCTCGGATACCAGGCTGAGGGCGGCGACCGTCCGCGGACCCACGCCGCGTATCTCCAGCAAGTCAATGTACGCTTCGGGCCTCGACTCGTGGAGCGTCCGGAAGACCTTGCGCAGCCGCCCGGCGTCAACGTCTCCCGGTGTAATATAATGGCGCTCGGGCATGGCCAGGCAGACGTCTTTCCATATCTCCGCCATCTTGTCGGGGTCCTCCCGCGTGAACTCGACCGTCGCCATGCGCGCGGGTGCGCTCTCGCCGCGCAACGAGGTTGAGGCTTATCTCCGTCTTGTCGCAGGTTATGCCCGTATGGGGCTCGCATGTAACGTCGAGGTCTTCCCGTGACAGCCACTGGTACCGCCTGGCCGTCTTCTCGTCGCCGTTCATCCCCTGCTGGACGATCGCCCAGTCGCCTTCCCGCGAGCAGACGAGCACGTGGTGGTACAGGTCGTAGCCGTCCTGGACGAGGCTGTTATCGACTTTGGCGCAAAGGCGGCTCATCTTTACAAACTCCGACATGTCCATGTCCCATCTCAGCCCCACGCCTTCCAGCTCCTGGGGCGTCCGCAGCGCCGTGCGTGCCCTTTCCGCCGCATATGGCGATGGGCAGGTCTTCCCCTGACCCCGCCAGCCCTTCCTTCAATGCGCCGCACAGCGTCGTCGTCAACCCGCTGGAATGCCAGTCGAACCCGACCACGCAGCCCAGGGCCTGGAACCAGACAGGGTCGGCCATGCGCCTTATCAGACTCACCCGGTCCGAACTCTATAACGATAAGCGAGGCTATGGCAGCCGATAACTGCCGCATCCTCTCGAACAGCCATCCCGGCGCCTTGCCGTAGTGCAAGGGCAGGGACGTAACGCTTCTTCTCATCCCTTCACAAGGTATACCGTGTCGTTTTCATGGACCTTTTCTTTCACCTTGATCCCGACCTCATCGCCGACGACGACTTTTTCGACCGTCGCGTGCTCCACCTGCATCGAGTCGACGGTCTGCTCGAAGTCGGTCGTATGGCCCTTGATCTTGATCGTGTCTCCCGTTTTCAGCTCACCGGCCGTTATCCGTATTGCGGCAACGCCGATTTTCCCGAAATACTTTTCCACCTTTCCTGTGGGTATCTCTTCCATAGTCGGCCTCCCGTTATTTTTCCTAATTGTACCACGTGACGACCGGAGCCACAATCTGTCTCTTAAGCTTACTCTATTGAAAGAGGCGGGGATTCGGCATACAATGAGGTGCTTGTACGGAATTCGGTGCTATGACGCCCGGAAAAGGGACGAGTTGGAGGCACGGGAAAGCGGCTGCGATGAAAAAAGACCTTCCCACCGAGGATAGCGGACTCGCAGAGGTGACCGTAGAGCCGGGAGGCAGGGTAATCCGCGTGCGGCGCGGCACGACACTGGCTGCTGCCGCCGGACTGGCCGGTCTCGAGGTACGAGCTGCCCTGCGGAGGCAAGGGCAGGTGCTTCAGATGTGCCGCAGAAGCGGAAGGAGAGCTGAGCGCCCTGTCGGCAGTCGAGAAATCGGCTGTACGGCGCGGCTTGCTCAAGCCGGGCCGGCGCCTGATGTGCCGGGCGAAGGTGCTGGGCAAGGCGACGGTCCGCGTCCCCGAGACGGCCCTTTCGATATCCGCGCAGATCATGGAAGAGGGCTACAGCGCCGTTGCCTGCGAGCTCGATCCCTGCGTGAGGCGCATTGTCCTCGATCTTGCGCCTCCCGGCATGGAAGACCAGGCGCCGGACAGGGAGCGCCTGGAGCGCGCGCTATTGAAAGCCGGCGTTGTGAAGCCCGCGTTCGGGCTGCCCGTCCTGCGCGACCTCGCCCAAACGCTTAGGGATTGCTCGTTCAAATGCGCAGTCACTCTTATAGGCGACGAGGTCGTCGATGTGCGGCCGCAGCCGGGCGGCGGCCTCCTCGGCATGGCCTTCGATATCGGGACGACCACTGTGGTCGGTTACCTCATCGACCTCGCGTCAGGCCGCGAGCTGGCCGTTGCTTCGGCCTTGAACCCGCAGGTCCGCCACGGCTTCGACGTGATATCGCGCATAGTTTACGGCATCGAGGAACCCGACGGGGTCGGGACGCTGAGCAGGCTCATCAGGGACATGATTGGCCGCCTTATAGGTGAGGCATGCACCCGCGCAGGCGTAAGCAGCAGCGACGTGTACGAGATCTGCGTTGCAGGCAATACCACGATGACGCACCTTTTCCTGGGGATCGACCCGCACTATCTCGGCCTTGCGCCGTACGTGCCGGTGACCAGCGAGGCGGTCGAAGTGAAGGCCGGGACGCTGGGGCTTCCCACGCATCCGGGGGGCAGCGTATACGTCCTGCCCGGCATCGGCGGTTTTATCGGCGCCGACACGACCGGAGTGATTGTTTCGACGCGGTTCGAAGACGACCGGGGAGCCGGTCTTGCGATCGATATAGGCACGAACGGAGAAGTGGTCGGCAGGGACAGATTCGGCCGTCTCTTCGCCCTTTCGACTGCCGCAGGGCCTGCCTTCGAGGGCTCCAGGATATCGGGCGGCCTCAGGGGCATGAAAGGCGCCATCGAGGGTATGAGCGCATCGGGGTCGGAGCTTTCGGTCAGGACTATAGGAGGAGCCGATCCGGTAGGCATATGCGGCTCGGGACTGGTCGATGCGCTGGCGGTGATGCGGAACGCCAACGTGCTGGATGAGACGGGCCGGCTGGTCGGTCATGATGAAAAATCGCCCGTGGAGGGACTCGGCCGGCGCGTTGTCCGCGGGCCGTCCGGTCCGGAGTTCGTGATTGTCGAAGGCGGGCGGAACGGCGTGCATGTCGCCGTCACCCAGAAAGACATAAGGGAGCTGCAATTGGCCAAGGGCGCCATGACGGCGGGGATCAGGATCATACTTGCCAGGATGGGCGTCAATGAGGCCGACCTTAAGGAAGTGCTCCTTGCCGGGGCGTTCGGCAATTACATCGACAAGGCCAACGCCCGCTCCATAGGCCTGCTGCCGAATGTTTCTCTCGATTTGATCAAGCCCGTAGGCAACGCCGCGGGCGTTGGCGCCAAGCACGCCCTCTATCGAAGAAGGTGCGGGACCGGGCGGCAGGCGATGGCCCGTCGGGTGAAAGTTATAAATCTTTCCTACACGGATGAATTCCAGAAAAGCTTCCTGGAAGGCATGTCCCTGAAAGAGACATAGCCGAAAAAGCGTGCGCGCCGGTGCTTCCGCTGCCGCGAGATGAACAACCTCCCCGGTCGCTTTCTGAGTATTAGGTTTAAGTTTTTTTGAATATAGGTCATGAAGAGGTGGCGGGTCGTCTTGCGGGGTATGGGCGGGGCGTGCCGGGGAGGCATCAAAAATTTACGATGTGAGCCATGCGGTCTGTGGCGTAGGCGCTTTGTCCACTTATATCGGCTGACGGAACGGACTTCGGGATTATTCCAGCACGTCTTTGCGCAGCAGCTCGCGCAGCGGCGATTCTTGTTGGCCGATTGCAAGGAATCGACGCTTCTGCGGCGTGCGGCGGTGTTCCTCGGCTCTGTCCGCGCCGTCCGACCTGTATATTATCTTCGATCCTTCGTTCTCGAGCCTGAATGCGACTTCCGGAAGTCCGTTGAGCGCCTCTCTGATACTTGGTTTGTTCTCGGGGGCCGTCAGGAAGAAAAAGAAGGCGCTTGTGTCGGTCCCGGTCAGCTTTCCTCCGTACGCGCCTGCGCGGGTTGCGGCACCGTATATCTCATCGGCATACGAGCCGGCGGTCGGCCGGTTTAGAGATTTCTTCAGGGACCACGTCTCGTGAAGAAGGCTCCCGAGGGCTTTTGCCATTTCCTGCGGGTTTTCGTCGGAAATGATCCTTTCGGCCTCAGAAACGATCCGGGAAGAACGGTGCGCGGTTGTGTCGCCGTGCCGTTCTTTTACGCTTCGGCACCGCTCGCCCGCAGCCTCGCCGCCGTGGCGGGCGGAGCCGGCATAAAAACCTATGAGGCAATCGTTGAGGTACTCATGCTTTTCTCTCGATATCGCCACGGGACGAATAGAGGTGCCTGACCGCTGAAACTCGATAGTATTCAATCCGCCGAAAGCGCAGTGGAACTGGTCGCTGCATCCGGTGTTTTCCTTTGCAAGCCGTTGTTCTATGTGGACCGCTTCCTCGGCCAGTTGCTGTTTCGGGGTGTTTTTCCCCTCCAGTCCATAGAGTGCGTTGAGGAGCCCCACCGTAAAGGATGTCGAAGAGCCCAGGCCCATCCCCGCCGGTGGGTCGGCGAATATATGGATGTCGAGGTTGGTGTGGCCGTCCTTGAATTTCAGTGTTTCTCTCACGGCGGGGTGGGTGATCTCTTCGATGCTGCCGATCAGCTCGGCCTCCGAATACCCCAGCCTGATACGGTATTCAAAGAACTTGCTCAGCCTGTTGACGCTCACGTAAGTGAACTTGTTTATCGTCGCGCCCATCATCGCCCTGCCTTCTTTTTCGAGGCATTCACCGTAATGGGCCGCGCCTTCGAAAAACGTCAGGGTCACGGGCGTTCTTGTTATTATCATTCGCTGTCCCTTTCTCGTTGTTACGATTTTGTGTTCCCTGCCCGGCCACAATAAAATTGAATGGCGGGGGTATGGAGGGGCTGGATGCGCCGGAAACCCCCTGGCGTCCGCAGACTATACGCCGCATCCAGCCCAGGTCAGTCATTGGGGTTTAAGCGCCCCTCCATCGGCAAAGCCGCCGGCGTGAGAGGGGGCGCCGGACGCGAAAAGGAGCGGGCACGGAACTGGCGAACCCGGCCCTTTCACGTCCGGCTTTTCTGCGGGGATAGCGGGGCGGTTTGAGGGGGGAAGTGAAACGTCAGTACCGCGAAGAAGTTGCGGTTGACGTGGGTGCCGATCTCGCAGATTGTATATTGTTTCCCGTGAAGCCGAACAATCGTCCGAAGCGGCCGGGCCGGCCGCCGTCAACTCCGGCCGGCCCGGTAACATGATGGGGGAGGGTGACGATAGGTACCTCATGCTGACTTTACTCTCCGGTAGGCTTCATACCGTTGATGAGCTTTGTGATGGACCCACGGTAAATTCGCAGGGAGCCTCTCACTTTGATCCCGGTGATCGATCCCTGCCGGTACCATCGGTACACAGTTTTCAGGGAAACACTCAGGAATACTGCCACATCGCGCGGTCTCAGCAACGTCTTGTCGGGCAGGTCCTGGAACTTCTCGGTATCCATTGTACCTCCTTGAGGCTATACATCCGCCTGCAAATAGGAACGATAGGCTGGAGGCCATCATCGAACGGGCGGGGCTGCCTCGCGCCCGGCAGACTTGATCAGGAGCAGAAGGTTTGCCGGGTCGAAAGGCTTGGCCAGAAAGGCATAAGCGCCCTTACGAATCGCGTCCTCTCTCGTCTCTTCGCTGGATGTACCACTCATCATGATGATAGCCGTGTCGCGATTCTCCTTCTTGATGGCCTCCAGGACACCCAGACCGTCCAGGTCGTCCCCGAGACACAAATCGAGCACTACGATGTTAAATGGAACCTGACCGAACTTATCGATCGCTTCCCGGCCGCTCGACGCCAATGTCGAGCGCAGGCCATTGGCGCTAAGCCATGAGGAAAGCAGGCCGAGGATAGCCTCATCGTCATCTACGAGGAGTATCGACGGGTCCTTGCGCTCGTTCTCACGACCCCGGAACAGACGACCTGTTTGTGTTTTTCCCTGTTTCATACAGTTATTGGGGCTCAGCGCCCCCTCCATCGGCATCAGCCGCCGAAGTCTCGCTGCTCGGCGCTTAACATCATGCTGCGGACAAAAAGCTTGCCCGTCGGGTTGCCGCCGTATAGAGGCGGTCCTCAAAAGACGGCCGAAGAACAACCAACGCGGGACCGGCGGATGGATGGGCTACCGCCCTTGAAGAAAGCACATGTATCCCTGAACGAAGTATCGATCCAGGAGTGCTATCTGTCGGGTCCGGCGCCGTCCAATAAGGTCAGAATCGAGCCCCGGCTTATCCTCAGGGATTTGTTTATCCTTATCCCCTCGATAAGACCGAGATCGAACCAACGGTAAACAGTCCGTTCCGATACGCGTAAGAAAGAAGCGACTTCACTCGGCCTAAGCATTGTCCTTAGCGGTAACTCTGTTCGTACAGTCGGCTCATTCATAGCGTCCCATTTCCCTTACCCTTGATCCGGTAACAGCCGGATTTGTGTATAATATCATTCGTGAAAATCGCGAGTCTAAGACATGTGACCTGAATGTCGCCGGTGTCTGAAAACATTATGTAAATACCGGGGAAATACGGGATACGCAGGGGAGGGACGAATATTATCGTCTGTTTTAGTGTGTCCTGCCGAAAGCAATCATGTGCCTGGAAAGGTATGGTGAAGCAACGTGCATCACAGACGGGCACGGCCGAATGTCAAAGCGAGCGTATGAGCAGTACTTTAAGCAGTGCGGGGGTGCTTAGCCCCCAATGATTGCCGCTGCACCTCAGCGGCAATAAAGCAAGCGAATGCGCCGCGCCGAGGGGGGAGGCTCCATGCGGCTTTGCCGCTGGAGGGGGTGCTGAACCCCAGTAATTGCAAACCCCAACTATGGCAGCATGAGCGGAACGAGGCGCTTGTTCTTTATGTCGGCAAGACCTTTGTCCGTGATCCTGAGGAACGGCAGCCCTGTGAACGGGATCGTCTGGAGCGCCAGGAACGGTTTCTCCATCGTGACCCCTATGGCAGCCATCGCTCCGTCGAGCTCCATTGTCCTGCGGGCTATCTCTTCCATCGGTGCTTCGGAAAGAAGGCTGTAGACCGGCATTGCCAGCTCATAGACGATGCGGCCCTCTTTCGAGACGACGATGCCGCCCTGCAGGTCGATCAGGCGGTTGACGGCATTTGCCATGTCCGCCTCGTCGCTCCCCACCGCCAGTATGTTGCACGTGTCCCAGACGAAGGTGGTTGCGAAGGCGCCGCTGCGTACGCCCGTGCCCGTTATGAATCCTTTTCCCATCCGTTTTCCGCTGCCCCTCGATATGACGGCTGCCGGCACGATATCTTTCGCCAGGTCTTTCTGAAGGAAACCGCCGTCGCTCTGCAGGACCGCCTCGGTCTCGCGGGTGATGGTTGCGTTGACGAGGTGGATCACGCGCACGCGCTTCGCGCCCGGTTCTGCCGGTATGCGGAAGTCGTCTGAAACCACCTTATCCGTCTTTACCGTGTGCTTCATCGCTTCCGGGTAACTATAGACAGGCGCGCGTCCCTTGAAATCGCGGTCGATCACTGTCATCTCCCCATTGCACATGACATGGCGCACGGAGACTTCGGCCAGGCCGTCGAGGAAAAGTATGTCCGCTTTGCGCATCGGGGCGATGGCCCCGAGGTGGCGCAGGCGGTAATAGTCGGCCGGGTTGATGGTTGCCATTTTGATGGCGTCTATCGGGTTGAACCCGTATTTGACCGCCGTTCTCACAACTACGTCCATGTAGCCCTGCCCTGCGAGCATCGTCGCGTCGAACGTATCGGATACGAGGATGAGCCTCCTCGTGTCCACCTTCATGTCCTTGAGCGCCGACAGGGCCGGCAGCTCCTTCCGTACGAAGCCCTCCCTTATCATGACGTAGATGCCGTGCTTCAGCCTCTCTGCCGCCTCGTCCGCGGTGATCGATTCATGGTCGGACGTTATACCGGTCACGATGTACTGGACGAGCTTCGGCCCTTTGGCGCCCGCACCGTGGCCTTCGAGCGTCTTTCCCATTGAGAGCGCCAGACTTGCCTGCTCCAGCACGCGGTCGTCCCCTTCGACGATCCTGGTCCAGTAGG
Organism: uncultured delta proteobacterium; assembly: GCA_963818095.1. Classification (GTDB taxonomy): domain Bacteria; phylum Desulfobacterota; class Syntrophorhabdia; order Syntrophorhabdales; family WCHB1-27; genus CAWEPK01. Next base: position 10,744 of record CAWFRA010000020.1, on the reverse strand, counting down.
CTTCACCTATGCCGAGGACATCGTCCCGCCGCAGCACCTTTTCGAACTCTTCAGGGCTTAAGCCCACGGCGGTCTCCATCTCCGGGAAGGGCGGGGTCAGGGGCGGAGCGAGGAAGTAGCAGCGCAAGGGGTGGCCCTTCGTGCTTGCATAAAAGGATTCGAGTGCCTCCATCCCGGAGGACGTCCCTACCATGCCGCTTTCGGAGACGCAGCAGGTCGTTCCGCCTTTCAGGGCAAAAGGGACCAGCTCGCCGAACGTGTACATGTTGTCGAGGTGCGTGTGCGCGTCGATAAAGCCGGGGCAAAGATACCGGCCTCCGGCGTCGATTATTTCCGTCGAGGCTCCCGTGCGTATCTCTTCGCCGACTCCCACGATGAAGCCGTCTTTGATCGACACGACGGCGCCCTCATCTACGCTGTTCGTGAAGACGTTGACTACCTTCCCGTTCCTGATTACTTTATCCGCAGGTATCTCGCCCTTTGCGCAGAGCAGAAGATTCTTGAGCGTCGTCTTATCCATCCTGTCCCCCGGAGATTTTGGTTTGCTTACGGAAGCAGAGCGGGCAGACATGCCTGAAAGGGCCGTCCGGCACACTGTCAACCGAAAGTATGCCATAAGCGAACTCTTTGTGACAAGCAAGAAGCCGATGGACTTCCCGCGCATCCGGCAACGGTCGCTTTTCGTTTTTCGCAATCGCGCCGGAAGGCAGCCGGCCGCGCGAAATTATGGAATGCCGCCTTGCTTCCGTGGTATACTGAAAAGCTAATGAACGCCGTGTTGCGGCAGTGCCGCCGTGATGAACACTCCTACCTCCAGGCCCTTTGCGGACAGGACCCCCGATTCTCAACGTGTTACGCGGGTGAACGCCCTCACCGGGGCCGGAAACGGCTTTGCCGTGCCGGACATGCGTTTTCAGCAGTAAATAGTTGCCGAAAGTGTATAATTTTCTTGTTTTGAGTACTATATTGTAGTATATGCATTAAAGAGCGCTGTGAACGAGTACGGCGAAGAAAGGAATGCCAATAGAAAGGAGGTGAACAGAATGAAGAAACTGTTAGTGCTGTTTATAGCTATTTCGTTTTTCTCATGCTTTACGTTGGTCGCTTGTGGACCTTCGGGCGAACAGAAGCCGCCTGCGGCGAAAGAGGAGGCTAAGCCTGCTCCTGCCCCTGCGCCTGAAAAGGCAGCACCTGCTCCGGGTGAGCCGGCAAAGCCAGGCGAAGCGCCTGCACCGGCGCCTGCACCGGCACCTGCACCAGCAAAATAGTTCGGCTTTTATTCAGGGGGGTATGTCCGTGTGTACGGATATACCCCTGATTCAAGAAGGAGGATGAGCATGAAAATCAAATCTTTTGGTCTTGTGCTCTTGATTGCTATGCTGGGGTTAAGCCTCGCGGCATGCGGTTGCTTTCAACAGAAGATGAGAGGTGAAGCAGCACCGCCCGCAGCACCGGAGCAAAAGACAGTTGTAGCACCTGGAGCAGAAAGAACAGGTCGTTGTGAAGAAAGAAGGCGCCGGCGCTGCAGTAGCAGCCCCCGTGGTTGCCGGGCTTGCCGACGTATACTTCGATTACGACAAGTACAACATCCGGCCGGGCGACGCCGAAGTACTGAAGAAGAACTACGGCATGCTGGCGTCTAAACGCCGGCAAGGTAAGGATCGAAGGCAATTGCGACGAGAGAGGAACCGTCGAGTATAACCTGGCCCTCGGGCAGAAAAGGGCCGACGCGGCGAAAGCCTACCTCGTAAACCTGGGCGCCGATGGAAAACGCCTGGAGACGGTCAGCTACGGAAAAGAGAAACCGGTAGACCCGGGTCACAACGAAGAGGCGTGGGCGAAGAACAGAAGAGACCACTTCACCTCGCTTCAGTAATTAGCGCATAGAGTAAGTAACGAACGACCGAGACGAAAGCGCGGAGGGTAACCCCCTTACCCTCCTTTTGCTTTTTTGCCCCGGAGATAGGCACTCATTAGCATATACGCAAAAGGCGGCCGGGCGAGAGAAAGGTGCGGCCGGTCGCCCGGCGCCACGTCTCAACGCAGCCACGACAGCCGCAGTGAAGCCCCATGATCGATAAATCCGTTTCGGAAGTCGAAGCCCTGGCCCGTCTGATAAAACTGGACAATGATTCGAAAAAAGAAATAAATGCGGTAAAGTCTGTCTATCCCTTCAGGGTGCCCCTGTTTTACGCGGGCCTGATGGAAAAGGAGAACCCTGATTGCCCCATACGGCTGCAGGCGGTGCCTTCAGCCCTGGAGCTGCGAAAAACGGGCATTGCCGACCCGCTCGGAGAGCGGCAGATCGCCGCCACACCATCCTTTTTCAAGCGCTACCCGGGCCGAGGCGTCTTCCTCGTTACATCGGAATGCGCCATGTTCTGCCGTTTTTGCAACCGGAAGCGGCTCGTGGGAAAGGGGTTCAGGCCGGAGGACTCCAGGGAAGAAACCCTCGATTACCTCGCGAAGTCCGACGAGATAAGAGAAGTAATCCTTTCGGGCGGAGACCCCCTCATGTGCGGGGCCGCCGAGCTCGAATACGTGCTGGGGCGGCTGCGAGGTATCGGCCGGATACGGGTGATAAGGTTGAGCACGAGGGCGCCCGTCGTCTTTCCGGAGGTAGTTGACGGCCACCTCAACGCCTTCAAGCGGTACGGCCCCATATGGCTCATCGTCCATATCAACCATCCGAGAGAGGTCACGCCGGAATTCACCCGCGCGGTCAAGAAGGCGCAGGAGGCGGGCGCAATCGTAATAAGCCAGACCGTGCTCCTTCGGAAGGTCAATGACTGCGTCCATATCCTTGCGCGCCTCTTCGAGACGCTTGTGCAACTCGGCGTACGGCCGTACTACCTGTTTCAACTCGACGACGTCCTCGGAGCGACCCATTTCAAGGTGCGCCTCGATACGGGCACAGGGATCATGCGCTCCCTGAGAAGGTCCGTCTCCGGCCTCGCCCTTCCCTGTTATGCCCTCGATATAACGGGGGGTCTGGGCAAGATACCTTTGGAGGCCGGCTACGTCATGGAGAGGGAAGGGCAGCGCGTGCACATGGAAAACCTTTACGGCGAGAGCGGCTCATACATGGACGACGGAGAAGAGTCGGCCTGCAACGCCTGCGCCGTCTGCCACAAGTAAGCCAGTAAGCCCGTCCGCTTAATTTCCCGGGTTATCCATTCTCCTCTTCCTTCCCTGGCCCGAACGGGTCCTCAGGATGATTGCATACAGACGCGCGATTGGGTTACGATTATCGAGGAGGTGGGAACTCTTATGAACGAGCTGAACGTCAGAAAAATATTTTTCCCCGAGAGCATGGTCGTCTGCGGGGTGTCGGATAACAGCGGGAATTTGGGCAGGGAGATCATCGGCAATTTGAACCGGTTCGGCTATAGCGGCAGGCTCTACGGCGTCGGGCGCGGGCCCGCGGAGCTGGACGGCAGAAAGATCTACAGCGATGTGCGGGAGCTGCCCGAAGTACCGGACCTTGCGGTGCTCCTCGTCCCCGCCCGGAACATACCCGCCCTCCTCGACTCGTGCGGGGCCAAAGGCGTGCGCCAGGTCGTAATCGAGACGGGTGGTTTCTCGGAATTCGGCCCGGAAAGGAAAGGACTGGAAGACGAGATAAGGCGCATAGCCGAGCAGTGGGGCATGACTTTAATGGGCCCTAACTGTATCGGTGTTATCAATACGGAAAACGGTGTCTGCCTGCCGTTCGTCCCATTCGCAGAGGAAGAGATCGAAAAAGGCACGAATGCCTTCGTTTCCCAGAGCGGCGGCCTTCTCCACGAGCTGATGCGGCGGTGCACGGCCGAGAATGTGGGTTTGAGCAGGATGGCCAGCATCGGGAACAAGCTGATGCTCGATGGAAACGATATCATCGAATTCCTGCTGGAAGACAGCGGGACGAGCACAATCGGCGTTTATCTGGAAGATGCGAGGAACGGAAGGCGCCTTATGGACCTGGCCTCGCAAACGGATAAGCCGATCGTAACCGTAAAAGGAAACATAAGCTCGGTAAGCCATCGGGTCGCCTCGTTTCATACCGCCGCCCTTCTGGGCGATGACAGCGTAGCCGACACGGCCTTCAAACAGGCTGGCATACACCGCGTATCGTCGCTTCAGGAAATGATCGATTGTTTTAAGATATTCTCCCTGCCGCCCATGAGGGGGCCGAACGTAATGGCGCTGTCGCGGTCCGGCGGCCAGGCGGTCATGCTGGCCGACGACGCGTACCGTTACGGTTTCTCCCTGCCGCCCCTGCCTGCCGGTTTCTTCGAGAACATCGGCGGTCAGGCAAGGGCAGGGGTCATAAAGGGCACGAACCCGATCGACCTGGGCGATGTCTTCAGCGAGCTTTATTACGTAGAGCTGGTAGGGAAGGCACTTGCCGAAACCGGCGTGGACGGGGCCGTCTTCTTTTACGATTACGCCTTTGGCGAGCCGGTGGTCCTGGATGTCCTCAAAGGCATGGAGCGTGTATGCCGCGAGGCGGGCAAACCGGTCGTCCTTTGCATGACGCCGGAGAAGTCCGACTGGGCCCGCCTGAAATTCGGCGCTACGTTCCCGTGGTTCTCGACGTCCGGCCAGGCCTTTGCCGCGCTTGCGCATTCGCTGGCCCACTACCGGAAAGGTGCAGTCCGGCGGGCAACTTCATTCGCTTCGGCGACTGGCGGGCAAAACAGGCGTCCCGAAGGGGCCGCGCGGACTGAAAGCGTCGCCCGCACCCTCTCGCTGGCAAAAGAGGGCGGCCTGCCCGTCGCGCGCTACGAGCTTGCAGCAGGCCGGAAGGAGGCGCTGTCAGCCGCCCGAAGGATAGGCTACCCGGTCGCGTTAAAGGCGGCCGAGCCTTTTGTTCTCCATAAGACGGAGGCGGGCGCGCGTCCGTCTCGATATCGGCAGCGACGAGGAGCTTGAGAAGGCGCTCGACACTATGGCCGCCGATCTTTACCTTGTGCAGGCAATGGCGCCTTCCGGCATCGACGTAATCATCGGGGCGAAGCAGGACCCGGAATTCGGACCGGTTATGCTGTTCGGACTGGGCGGCATTTTCGTCGAGGTCATGCGGCGACGTGACGAGCCGGGTGCTCCCGATAGGCCCGCAAGAGGCGCGGGAGATGATCGGGGAGATAAAGGGCGGCCGCCTGCTTGCAGGTTTCCGGGGGGCGCCCCCTGCGGACATCGAGGCGCTGGCGCGTGCGCTGGTTGCCGTATCGGACCTGGTGGTCAGCCACCCTGAGATCGAAAGCCTCGACGTCAACCCCATCCGTGTGTTCCGGGAAGGCAGCGGCTGCCTTGCCCTGGACGTTAAGGTGGAGGTCAGGGGCGATTGATAAGCGGAAGTACTTGATTGTGCGGACCTTTTTGGGCTAAAGTGATGGGCGCTCCTTTTCCGGAACAAGCCGGAAGGGGCGCGGCGGACCGAAAGCAAGACGTACCGGGTGCTCCGAGATTGAGGAGGCTAAAGTGACAGGCAACAAGTTCCCGGCCGGCGGCAGGCGGTATCTTTGAAAAAACGGATTCAGCTCTACCTTTTTCTTTTCCTTGCCCTCTCCCTGATCTTTACGGTTGTCGGCTTCTATGTTTTCCTCATAACCGAGATACCCTCCGTAAAGGCCCTGAAGGACCTGACCAACAAGCCCGTCAGCACGATCTACGGCGTAGGCGACCAGGTGGTCTACGTAGTGGTGCCGGACAACAAGATATCGGTGCCTTACGCCAATATACCCAAGTACGTGCGGGACGCATTCCTGGCGGCCGAGGACGCCGATTTCTTCAGCCACAAAGGGGTGGAGATCAAGAGCATTTTCAGGGCGTTCTTTATGAATATCGTCCACGGGCGGGTCGTCCAGGGGGGCAGCACCATAACGCAGCAGGTAATCAAGGCGCTCATACTGGGGCCCGAGAAGAGCATGATGCGGAAGGTGCGCGAAGCCATCCTCGCCTACAGGCTGGAGATGTACCTGACGAAGCAGGAAATCCTGAACGTCTACCTCAACAACATCTATATGGGGCAGGGGGTCTACGGCGTAGAGGCGGCGTCCCAGGTCTATTTCGGCAAGCACGTCTGGGAGATCGACAGGGCGGAGGCCGCCCTGCTGGCAGGCATTGTCCAGGCGCCCGCCAGGTACACGCCCAGGCGCCATCCGGGGCTCGCCAGGATGAGGCAGCTCTACGTGATCGACCAGATGTGGAAAAAGGGCTTCGTCGACGCGAAGAAGAAAGACGCCATGCTGAAGGAGCGCACGAGGCTTACCCCGGACGACGGCATATTCGCGGACACCTATTTCAAGAGCGCGATCTGCAAGTACGTGGAAGACAAGTACGGCAAAGGCATTTTTTCGCGGAGGGCGCTTAAGATATACGCCACCGTGGATCCGGTGCTGCAAAGGGCCGCGGAGGACGCCGTAAAGAAGGGGCTCGCCCAGTACGACGAGCGGCGCGGCGCATACGCGGTTGCGTTCCATCTCGACAAGGGAAGGTGGGAAGGCTTTAAGAGTACTGCCGACAGGGACCTCGCCCTCGTGCCCCTGATCCCCGGCGGGGCGTGCAACCTCCTTGTTTCGGAAAGGGTCGCGGGGGGTTACGCCGTTTTCGCCGGTACGCGAAAGGGACTTCTCCGGATGACGGATTTCACGTTCAAGCCGGGGGACGTCGTGCGGGGCATTTACAACGGCGCCGACAAGAAAAAAATGATGCTCTTCACGCCGGTGAGGAACTCCGGCATCGAGGGGGCCCTCGTATGCATGGATACGGCCCTCGGTTATATTTATGCGGTCGTCGGCGGAAGGGACGTGGAAAAAAGCCCGTACAACCGGGCGCTGTCCGCAAAAGTGCAGCCGGGATCCGCTTTCAAGCCTTTCATCTACCTCGCTGCGCTCGAAAAGGGATACGATGTCGATTCCGTGATCCTCGACGAGCCGAAGACATACGGGGGAGGCTTCGGAAAAACGTGGGTCCCGAAGAACTACGACGGCACCTACAGCGGCTCGATCACCATGCGCGACGCGATTGCCTATTCCAAGAATGCGGCTACGGTACGCCTCCTCGAGTCGGTAGGCGTCGGCTCCGTCAAGAAGGTGCTCCACGACGTCGGCATCGAAGAAGATGTCGAGGACGACCTTTCGATAGCCCTCGGCACCTCCAATCTCACCCTCCTCGAGCCTCGTGAAGGGTTTTTCCGCCTTTGCGAACGGCGGCAAAGAGTGAAACCCTTCATGATAAAACGGATCGAGGACACCCACGGGACCGTGCTGGAAGAGCACGGGACGGAGATCGAAAGGGCGATGAGCGAAGATATCGCCTACAAGATGAATGTGCTCCTGCGGGGCGTGACGACTTACGGGACCGCAAAGGGCGCGAGCGCCCTCGGCTACCCCGTTGCGGGAAAAACCGGGACGACAAACAGTTTTTACGACGCCCTTTTCGTCGGATATACCCCTCATATCTGCGCAGGCGTGTGGGCGGGTTTCGACCAGCGGACCTCCCTTGGGCGGGCCGAAAGCGGCGGAAGGGTGGCCCTGCCCATATGGATGAAGTTCATGGCTACCGCCATGCACAGGTTCCCGCCGGACGATTTCGAGCCGCCGCAGGCCCCGCCGCCCGATTTACCCGACGCCGGCCGGGCCCCGTCGACCTCAGCCGCCCTACGATTTCAGGGAAGCTGACGAAGGTCCCGTCGTCATTGAGGCGGAGTTGTATGCAGGAAGCCGTTTTTTTACTTGACTGTAAGCCCGGCGGATTGGTAAACTTAATGCGCTTCGTTGCCCTTCTTTGGGCAGGGTGAGGCGGTAAAAAGAGACTAACTTATGGAATATGTTGCCATCCTGATCATGATCGCCTTCGGCGGCGTTTATCGCTGTCTTTATCGTCGGCGCATCCTATGTGCTCGGCAACAGGACGCGGGCGAAAGTCAAGCTGTCTCCCTATGAGTGCGGCATGGTGAGCGTAGGGCCGGCCCGGCGGCGGATGACGATCCGGTACTACATCATCGCCATGCTTTTCCTTGTTTTCGACCTGGAGATACTCTTCCTTTATCCCTGGGCGGTGGTTACCAGGCGGTTGGGGCTCTTCGGCTTCTGCGAGATGATCGTCTTCGTGGCCATCCTCTTCATCGGGCTATGTTTACGTTTGGAAGAAAGGCGCTCTCGAATGGGAATAGAGAATAACGTCGTAATCACTACGGTCGATGACGTAGTCAACTGGGCGCGGAAGAACTCCCTGTGGCCGGTGACTTTCGGCCTTGCCTGCTGCGCCCTGGAGATGATTATCGCAACCTCCGCCACCCACGATATGGCAAGGTTCGGGGCGGAGGTCTTCAGGCCGTCGCCGCGACAGGCCGACCTCATGATAGTGTGCGGGGACCGTGACGAAGAAGATGGCGCCCGTAGTGCGGAGGATATACGAGCAGATGCCGGAGCCCAAGTGGGTCATCGCGTACGGCGCGTGCGCTTCGAGCGGGGGCATATTCAAGACGTACAGCGTGGTCCAGGGCGTTGACCAGATAATACCGGTCGATGTCTATGTGCCAGGGTGTCCCCCCAGGCCGGAAGGGCTGCTCGCCGGCCTCATAAAGCTCCAGGAGAAGATCGGAAAAGAGAGCATGTTCGAGAAGAACAGAAGGCTCGTGACCGTGCCGGGGCACGAGGCATGACCAGCGCGGGGACGACCATAGCGAAGTTCCAGGCTGCCTTCGGCGCCGCCCTGACGGTAGAGCAGGCCGGCAGTCAGGCGGTCGTGGTCGTCGGCAAGGACAGGCTCCGTGAAGTACTCCTTTTCCTGAGGATGACGGCGGCCTCCTCTATTCGATGATGACCGACCTCTTCGCTGTAGACCGCTTAAGCGAAGTCCCCCGGTTCGAGGTCGCATATCTCCTCAACTCGCTTTCGGTGAAGGAGCGCGTCCTTGTCAAGGTGCGCGTCGGCGAGGGCGAGTCCGTCCCTACGGTGAGCGACATCTGGCGGGCGGCCGAGTGGCTTGAGCGCGAGGCCTACGACATGTTCGGCATCCCTTTCGAGAACCACCCTGACCTTCGCAGGATACTCATGACGGAAGATTTCGACGGATATCCCCTCCGCAAGGATTTCCCGACGGAGGGTTACGGGTTCGACAAGCCTTTTAAGGTAAACCTGGAAGAGGGTACACCGGGCGGGCCGTTTGACGATGGCGGAAGAAAAGAAATATATGACCATCAACATGGGGCCGCAGCACCCCGCAACGCACGGCGTCCTGCGGGTCCTGCTGGAGCTCGACGGCGAGATCATCGTCAAGTCAACGCCCTATATCGGCTACCTCCACAGGGGCGTAGAGAAGCTCGCCGAGGCGCGGACATACCACCAGGCCCTCACGCTGACGGACAGGCTCGACTACACTAACGGCCTCTCCAACAACCTGGCTTACTGCCTTGCCTGCGAAAACCTTTGCGGCATCGAAGTGCCTAAGCGGGGCCGCTATCTGCGTGTTATCATTGCGGAGTTGCAGCGCATCGCCGCCCACCTCATCTGGATAGGCACGCATGCCCTCGACATAGGCGCGATGACGCTGCTTTTTTACGCCTTCCGGGAACGCGAGACGATCCTTGATATGCTGGAGACCGTGACGGGTGCAAGACTGACGCCTTCATTTATAAGGATAGGCGGCCTGGCGAAGGACGTGCCGCCGAATTCCCTGGCCGGGTCAGGGCTTTTGTCCAGGACTTCCCGCGAAGGGTGGACGAATACGAGACGCTTTTGACGGAGAATATCATCTGGCGCAAGCGGACGAGGAACATCGCCCCGCTGTCGAAAGAGGACGCCTTAAGCTATGGCGTCACGGGTCCGGTGCTCCGGGCCTCAGGCGTCTATTACGACGTGCGCAAGGCATATCCTTATTCATCGTATGAAGATTTCGACTTCGAGGTCCCCATGGGCGGGCGGGCGACGTGTTCGACCGGTACGACGTGCGCGTGCGGGAGATGCGCCAGTCTAACCGCATCATAGGGCAGGCGATAGAGCGGCTGCCGGACGGCCCTGTGAACGCCGTCGCCCCGGGCATTGTGCCTCCCGCCAAGGAAGACGTTGAACACGACATGGCCGCCCTCATCCGCCACTTCAAGCTGATGGAAGAGGGCTTCCGGCCGCCCGTAGGCGAGGCATATGGGGCGGTGGAGTCGCCCAAAGGCGAATTGGGCTTTTACCTCGTGAGCGACGGCACGAACAAGCCCTGCAGGTTCCGCATACGGCCTCCATCCTTCATCAACCTCGGGTCGGTCCCTAAGATGATCGAGGGACAGATGGTGGCCGACGTGATAGCGGCCATAGGGAGCGTCGATATAGTGCTCGGCGAGATAGACAGGTAGGAGCGATGGCAGGCGTCCTTTTCAGCGCGTGGCAGGGGGAAGTGGTAGACAACAGGGGCAAGCCCGAGGCGGAGTACGCCGTCCCCCAGAGGCTCGCCATACCCCCGGAGTTTTCCGAAGGAGAGCCGATAAGGGCCTTCATGGGCTGGGACGGCTTCGCGCTCCTCGATGCAGGCATCGATATCGTCCGCATGTGCACCCGGTACGTCGAGGCCGTGCAGGCCGAGTCGTGCGGCAGGTGCGTCCCCGTGCAGGGTCGGCACGCGCCATCATATTCGACATATTGACGGGCATATGCGAAGGGCAGGGCAAGCGGGCGACCTTGGAGGATCGCGGGCCTTGCCGCATATATAAAGGAAGGCTCCAAGTGCCAGATTGGGCAGACGGGCCTTGTGCCGCTGCTGACTGCGC